>DATMVD010000014.1:0-238605 GCA_035563535.1 Pyrinomonadaceae bacterium
CGGCGTGCGCGGTGCGTCTCCAGGCCATCCGCGCATTCTAGCAACGTCAGTTAGCTCGCGGGCAGGCATCGAGCCTGCCCTCAAGCTGGCTCATCCATCCCCACCGCAAGCGGTGGGGCATTAAGAGCCTTTTTCGTAAATCGTGAATGGTAAGAAGGAGGTTCTACTATTCACGATTTACTATTTACCATTCACTAAATCCTTATCTTTATCCACCCGTCTTCGACGACGACCTCGTAGGTCTCGACGGGTTCGGAGGGGCGGTTGAGGCAGGAGCCCGTGCGCACGTCGAAGCGCCAGCCGTGCCAGTCGCATTCGACCGCGTGGCCCGTGAGATTGCCGTCGGCGAGCGGGGCCCCCTTGTGCGGGCAGAAGTTCTCGATGGCGTGGAAGCGGCCCTCGATGTGGTAGAGCGCCAGCTCCTTGCCCCCGTGCAGCTCGACCGTCGCGCCGCGCCCCTCGGGCACGTCCTCGACGCGCCCGACCGTGACGAGCTTGCCCTCGCGCGGCGGTATCTTGGGGTTCTCGAATCTTCTTCCCGGCGGCATCATAACTTCACGGCATCGTAACAAAACGCCCCGCAAGTCTCCACGCCCCGGGCGTTCCTCTACGTGTAGAAGCCTCTCCCGTTTTCAACTAGAATAATTTCTGAAAGGCAGAAAGGGGCACAGCAATCATGCGTAGGAGTTTGTCGGTGGTGCGCGCGGCGTCCGTCGCGCTGTTGATTCTGTTCGCGGCGCGGGGCGCGTGGGCGCAGGAGACGAGGGAGTTGACGGTCGTGGGGAGGCTCACGCCGACGGTTGAGGCGGGCGGGTGGGTCGTCGTCGCCGAATACGGCAAGTACCTCCTGACGAACGCGAACCAGTTCCGCCGCCAGCCCTGGTTCCGCGAGGGAGCCGCGGTCGAGGCGACGGGGCACGTCCGCGACGACGTGATGTCGATCCACATGGAGGGCGTCCCGTTCCAGGCGCGCACGATGCGCGCGCGCGCCGGCTCGCAAAACAACGCCGCGCAGAACGCGGGCGGTCAGGCCGTCGCCGGGACGGGCGCGCGCTCGCTCGTGCGCGTCGTCGTCACCGGCGAGTCGTCCGTGCAGGCGCAGCCCGACACGGCCGTCCTCACGCTCGCCGTCGTCACGCAGAACGCGAGCGCCTCGGAGGCGCAGGCCGAGAACGCCGCGAAGACGGAAGCGGTGGTGCGCGCCGTCCGCGCGGCCGCGGGCGCGGGCGCGGAGGTGAAGACGAGCGGCTACAGCCTCCAGCCGCAGTACGCGTACAAGGAGGGCGCGCCGCCCACGATCACGAGCTACATCGCGCGCAACTCAGTCACGGTGACGACGGGCGAACTGAACCGCGTCGGGGCCGTCATCGACGCCGCCTCGCGCGCGGGCGCGAACACCGTGGACGGCCTCGCCTTCACGCTGCGCGACGACGCGCAGGCCCGCCAGCGCGCGCTCTCCGAGGCCACGCGCGAGGCGTTGTCGAAGGCGCGCGCCGTCGCCACGACGCTCGGCGGCAGCTTCGTCCGCGTCGTCGAAGTCCAAGAGGCCGGAGCCTTCCGCCCGCCCGTCCCCCTCCACGAACGCGAGGCCGGCAACTTCGCCATGACGCGCCAGTCGGCCGCGCCCACGCCCGTCGAACCCGGCTCCCTCGACATCCGCGCCCAGGTGCAGTTAGTCGCGGAGGTCGAGACAAGGCAGTAACAGGAGCGTGAACCGTAAACCGTAAACCGTGACGAGAGAAAGGCGACTTGCTTTCCCTTGTCACGGTTTACGGTTTACGGTTCACGCTCCTGTTCCCTTGCTGGCAATCTCAACCGAAGCGAGTATAATCGGCCTCAAGTTCCCCTCGACGCAGATTCGACGTGACCCCGGCCGGCGCAGACGTGTGCGGTTCCGGGGTTCGTCGCCGTCGGGGAGGCTTGGGAGGCTTTCGATGTCGAGACACCGCGGAGACTGGGACGACGACTTTTACGAGGGCGAGCCGCGGCCGCGCCGCGGGCCGGGCGCGGGCGGGCCGCCGGGGCCGAGGTACGAGTACGACGAGCGCGACGTGCCGCGCGGCGGGCGCCCCCTGGGCGTGCGCGGCGACTACGACGACAGGGCCTACGGGCGCGGCGACTTCTACCGCGACGACTACTACGACCGGCCCCGCGACTCCGGCCGCGAGGGCCGTGAGTACGGGCGTCCCCTCCCTCCACCCCCGCCTCCTCCCCCGCGCGAAGAGTACGGGCGCGGGCGGCGGCGCGGCGCGACGCGCTCGCACCTGCGCTGCCGCGACATCATGACGCGCGACGTGACGGTCGCCGCGCGCGCGACCACGCTCGAAGAGGTCGCGCGCATGATGCGCGACGAGGACACGGGCGTCATCCCCGTCGTCGAGCCGGGCGAGACCCCCTCCGACTCGGTCACGGAAGTCCAGCGCGTGCCCGCGCGGACGCAGGCCAACGGCCGCCTCGTCGGGCTCATCACCGACCGCGACATCGTCGTCCGCGCCCTGGCCGAAGGTCAGGACGCGCGGCAGGTGACGGCCGAGAGCGTCATGTCCACGGAGTTGCACACCGTCCGCCCCAACGACCGCGTCATCGAGGCCATCCGCAAGATGGGCGACAAGCAGGTGCGCCGCCTCCCCGTCGTCGATAGGGAGGGCAACCTGCGCGGCATCATCTCGATGGCCGACATCGCCCTCGAAACCGAGGCCGACCGCGAACTCGGCGAGGCCCTCGAAGAGATTTCGAGCGGCTCGTCGTTCTGGAACAGAATCTTTTCGTGAATGGTAAATGGTAAATAGTGAATAGTGCTCGCGCCCTGTGAGGCGCACGAGGCACACGCACGACGGCGAGCACTAAACCACCATTTACCATTTACCATTTACCATTTACTAATCAATGGCGCGATCAATCGAGCGATACCTGCGGATGATGCCGAAGGCTAGCAGCCGCGGCCTGCGTTGTTCGGAGAACTTCTGGTACCCGGCGGCCGACGTGTACAAGACGGGGGCGGGGTGGGTCGTGAAGTTGGAGCTGGCGGGCGTCGTGCCCGACGAGCTGGAGGTCGAAATCTCGGGCGACACGCTGCGCGTCGCGGGCGTGCGGCGCGACGAGACGCTGACCGAGACGGTCTCGTACCACCAGCTTGAGATAACCTACAGCCGCTTCGAGAAGACCATCCGCTTCCCCTGCCCCGTCGAGGGCGCGGCGGTCGAGCGCCGCTACCGCGACGGCCTCCTCATCCTGCACATCCGCAGCCCCGCCGAGTGCGACTGAAAAGTGAGAAGCCCGAACTCTCCCTTTCATATTTGAAGAGGACAATCATCCCTTATGGCTGACAAGACCGCGAGAGGCGAACAGGAGCAGACGCCGACGGCCAAGACGCCGCAGCCGCAGCCGAACTCAGGCGGGCCGGAGACCACGCCGCAGGAGGCGCTCAACGAGTCGAAGGAGGCGGGCACGGGCGGCGCCTACGCCGCGCCCGGCGGCGCGGAGTCTGAGGGGAAGGCTTCCGAGGTCTTCGAGATCGCCGTGCTGCCGCTTCAGCAGACGACGATGTTCCCCGGCACCGTCATCCCCCTGGCCGCGGGCCGCCCGCGCTCGGTCGCCGCGGTCGAGGCCGCGCTCGCCACCGAGGAGAAGCTGCTCGCCTGCGTCACCGTGCGCGAGGAGCGCGCCGCGGTCGAGGCCGAGGCCACGCCGCCCGCCGACCTCTACGAGGCGGGCACGCTCGTCATGGTCAAGCGCATGATGCGCACGCCCGAGGGCCTGCAACTCATCGTCCACGGCACCGAGCGCGTCCGCGTCGTCAAATGGACGCAGACAGACCCGCACCTCCGCGCCCGCGTCCGCATCATCCCCGCGCCCACGGTGCGCGACCCCGACGCCGTCGAGGCCCTGACGCGCAACGTGCAGGCGCTCGTCCAGCGCGCGCTCGCGATGCTCCCCGAAATCCCGCCCGAGGTGCGACAGGCCGTGCTCTCGGCCAACGACCCCGTGCAGCTCTCCTACTTCCTCGGCTCCATCCTCAACCTCGGCGTCCAGCAGGAGCAGGACATGCTCGAAGCCGACTTCGTGGACGACCTCCTCCAGATCGCCTACGGCCGGCTCGCGCACGAGATCGACATCATGGAGCTGCGCACGAAGATCGCGGCCGAGGCGCAGGGCGAGATGACGAAGGCGCAGCGCGACTACTTCCTGCGCCAGCAGATGAAGGCCATCCAGAAGGAGCTGGGCGAGGACGAGGAGGGCGGCGAGCGCGCCGAGGCCGAGATGCTGCGCGAGCGACTCGGGGCGGCCGACCTCCCCGAGGAGGTGCGCAAGGAGGCCGACCGCGAGCTGCGCCGCCTGGAGAGGCTCCCGCAGGCCGCGCCCGACTACCACGTCATCCGCACGTGGCTCGAGTTCATCATCGAGCTGCCGTGGAACAAGTCCTCCGAGGACATGCTCGATTTGACGGAGGCGCGCCGCGTCCTCGACGAAGACCACTACGGGCTTGAGGACATCAAGGAGCGCATCCTCGAATTCCTCGCCGTCGTCAAACTCCGCCGCGACTCCAAAAGCCCGATCCTCTGCTTCGTCGGCCCGCCGGGCGTCGGCAAGACTTCTCTCGGCATGTCCATCGCGCGCGCCCTCGGCCGCCAGTTCGAGCGTCTCTCCTTAGGCGGCGTGCGCGACGAGGCCGAGCTGCGCGGACACCGCCGCACGTACATCGGCGCGATGCCGGGGCGCATCATCCAGGCTTTGCGGCGCGCGGGCGTCAACAACCCCGTGATGATGCTCGACGAGATAGACAAGCTCGGGAACGATTTTCGGGGCGACCCGGCCTCCGCGCTGCTCGAGATTCTAGACCCGCAGCAGAACCACACGTTCCGCGACCACTACCTTGACCTGCCGTTCGACCTGTCGAAGGTCTTCTTCATCGCGACGGCCAACCAGCTCGCCCCGATCCCGGGGCCGCTGCGCGACCGCATGGAGATCGTCGGGCTCGCCGGCTACAGCGACCAGGAGAAGCTGCACATCGCGCGGCAGTACCTCGTCCCGCGCCAGACGCGCGAGAACGGGCTCACCGAGGGCCAGCTCGAAATCACCGACGCGGCGCTCGCGCTCATCAGCGCGCGCTACACGCGCGAGGCGGGCGTGCGCCAGCTCGAGCGCACCGTCGGCCGCGTCGCGCGCAAGGCCGCGCTCCGCATCGCCGAGGGCCAGTCGGAGAGAATAGTCGTAGACGCCGACGACCTGAAGGAGCTGCTCGGCGCGCCGCGCTTCTACCCCGAAGAGGCGCGCAAGGAGCTGCCGACCGGCGTCGCGACCGGCATGGCCTGGACGGAGACCGGCGGGCAGCTCCTCTTCATCGAGGCGACCCTGCTTCCGGGAAGTTCGGGGCTGCAACTGACGGGACAGCTCGGCGAGGTGATGCAGGAGTCGGCGCGCGCGGCGCGCTCCTACCTCTGGTCGCACGCCTCGGAGTTCGGCATCGAGCCGCAGATGTTCAAGAACTACGGCGTGCACGTCCACGTCCCCGCCGGGGCCATCCCGAAGGACGGCCCGTCGGCGGGCGTCGCCATCACCTCGGCCTTCGCCTCCCTGATGACGGGGCGGCGCGTGCGCAACGACACGGCGATGACGGGCGAGATCACGCTCTCCGGCCTGGTCTTCCCCGTCGGCGGCATCAAGGAGAAGGTTTTGGCGGCGCACCGCGCGGGGCTGCGCCGGGTGGTGCTGCCCGCGCGCAACGAGCCCGACACCGAGGACATCCCCGAGGACGTGCGCAAGGAGCTTGAGATCGTCTACGCCTCGCGCATCGGCGAGGCGCTCGACCAGACGCTCGAAAAGCTCGTGGCGCAGCCCCCGCCGCCCGCCAACCCGCAGGCGGAAGAGTCGCACGCGAACGCACAGCAGCCGAAGCAGGCGGAGCCCGAGCCCGTCCGCGCGCGGGAGCGCTGAAAGGCTTTCACTCAAAACTAGGGGGGACTAGAAAAGGATGGCGACGAGCAGGAAGACGCAGGCGAAGGCCGGCATAGCCGAGAGGCGGCGCGGCCAGCAGATGGGCGACGAGCGCAGCCAATCCTCCAAGGTGGACGAGGCGCAACAGCAGACGCCCGCGCTGCGCGGCCGCCGCAAGGCCGTCAGCAAGTTCTTCGCCGACGACTCCTTCCAGAGCGTCGGCACGCGCGGCGAGACCAAGCGCGACAACAGCCCTTCGGTCCCCGCCGCCATCCCGACCGGCGTCAAACAGGGCGAGTCCGACGGCGAGGCCGAGTTCAAGGCGCGGCAGAAGTCCGCGCCGAAGGCCGCGCGCAAAGGGCGGAAGTAGATTTTGACGAACCAAGGGGAAACCTGACCGACACCCAAGTAACGGAAGGAGGAACCTCATGGCCGGCAAGCCCGACGAACAGAGGGAGCGAGGCTACGTCGTCATCTCGACGACGCTGGAGGAGGCGAAGAAGTACGAGGGCTGCAAGGTGATCCCGTACGGCGACCTTTACCCAGCCATCTACAGGCAGGTCTACGGCCCGGCGAGCCAGCGCGACTGCGAGAAGTGGGTCAACTCGAACTGCTCCAAGGGGGCGACGAGCTAGGACTCGGTTTTCGCAACGGCGGTCGCGCGTAGCCAAGGGGAGCGTGACACGGAGGCGCGGAGATGCAGAGACACAGCCCGAAGACGGTAAGTCTTCGGGCTGTGTCTCTGCATCTCCGCGCCTCCGTGTCAATGGTCTGAGTTCGGCCTCACGGACGCGACCCCGCACGCGTCTTCTTTCATAATCACGCCGTGCCTCATAACACATCTTGACTCCGAAGGTGGAGATGAGAGATTGTTGGCCGGCAAGTCAAGCCCAAGGGGTCAGCCGCTTCACCAACACCGAAGGAGATCCCGTATGACACGAGTCGGAGAGACTGTTAAAGCAGTCACCGTGGCCGCTAAAGGGACGCGCCCCACGTCCGACAACGCGGCCGGAGCCCCCGCGGAAGTCTCGCGCACGCCCCGTAAACCGAGTCGGCGAAGAATCATCTCGAAGGTCTTGTCGGCGGCCGTGCTACTGACCTGCCTCTTCGGCGGGTCGCAGAGCGTCCGGGCGGAACAACCCCCGCCCACGCCGACCACCCCCGACACGACCGGCACTCCCAAGCCGACCCCCACCCCGCCGACGATCACCGGCGTCGTACCCGAAGTCGCCCAGCCGGAGAGCGTCGTGACGATAAGCTTCAGCCAGAAGGTCGCGGTCTCCTCCGTGAAGATCGCGAACACGGACGCGCCCCTCGTCTCCGTTTCGGCCGACGTCGAGAAGGTCGAGGTTAAGGTGGCGCAGAACGTGCCCGCGGGGAAGCAGGGCGTGGCCGTGACCCTGGCTTCGGCGGATGGCACGTCCGCCACGCTCAACACCTTCATGAAGGTGGCGCCCGTCATCACCGGCCTGAAGTCCGACGAGAAGACGGTGGCGAGCCGCGGGGTGGTGGCGGGCGGCGAGGCCGTCGTCCAGTTCGGCGACAACATCCCCCCGGAGATAAGAGATGACATCACCGTAAAGATCGGCGACACGCCGGCCGAAGTCGTGAGCAGGCAGAATAACTATCTGGTGGTGCGAGTGCCGGAGAATCTTGAGGCGAAGCCGGAGGGCGCGTATCCGGTTCACTTGTCCGTCGGCAAAACCCCTCTGCCGTGGAGGCAGCCCACGCTCTGGGTCGTGCAGGAGAGTAAGATGTACTGGCGGTCGTCGCTCTTCCTCCTCGGCCTTATCGCCCTCGTCTACGTGCTTTACAAATTGCGCTTCCGCCGCCGCGCCCCGGCGCTGGCCGGGCAGAAGCGCTACAACTTCGCGGAGGTGCTCCTCCTGGAACAGGAGAACATGACCTACAGCCTCTCGCGCGCACAGTTCCTCGTCTGGCTTCTCGCCATCATCTGGGCCTACCTCTTCCTCTACTTCGGGCACGGGTTCGTCAAAAACGACTGGGGCTTCCCGAGCCTCGGCAACACCGTCTACACCTTCCTCATCAGCCTGGGCACACTGGTCGCGTCGAGCGCGGCCACCGCGGGGCAGGGGGCCAAAGGGGCGGGCGAGGTGCACCCGTCTCTCTCCGACCTCGTCGTGCACGGCGGGGTGCTGGCCCTCGACCGCGTGCAGCAGGTCGTCTGGACTGCGCTCGCCGTGGGAATGTTCCTCGTCATCACCGTCAGGACTTACGACACCGCGACGGCGCTGCCCGACATCCCGCAGGAGATGTTAGTCCTGATGGGGCTGAGTTCGGCCGGCTACCTCGGCGGCAAGCTCGTCCGCGGCGCGGGGCCGATCGTCGAACAGGTGAGCGTCCGCGAGGGGAGCGTCGTCCTGAACATCAAGGGCAAGCACCTCTCGAAGGACGGCTTCGTCTGGATCGACGGCGTGAAGCAACCCAAGGACAACATCAGCGTCATAGCCGACGACATCGACAGCCCGCTGCAATTCGCCAAAGAGATTGAGGTGAAGCTGGACATCACGCTGGCCGACTGGCGCGCCAAAGACCACGCCATAACTTTCGTCAACGCCGACGCGCAGCGCGCCGACTGGCGAACCGGGCCCGAGATAGTCGAGGTCACGGCGGGCGAGCCCGACGACAAAGGCAAGGTGACTCTGACGATAACAGGTGCCCGCGTATCGCGAGGGGCGACCTTAGAGCTGGCCGGGGCCGCCGGGGTCAAGCCCGAACAGGATCAGAACGACCCGAACGTCTTCACCGCGCAGGTCGATAAGGCGTGGACGAGTGAGCCGCACGTCTTGACTTTGACGAGCGGCGGTCAGAAGAGCCTGTTCACTTACAAACCGGCCAGCCAGCCCGAAGGAGAGCAACCCGGAGGCGTCGGGGAACAGCAGCCCGGAGGTGAAGGCGGCGGGCAGCAACAGTCCGGAGGCGGAGAGACTATAGACAGCGCAAACAGCATGGCAGGCGAGCAGGCCGGAGAAGGAGGAGTAACCGGCGAGGGCGATCAGGGCGACGGGAACGAACAATTCGCCCAAGACGATGCCTCTATCGCGGACGATGTGTCTGTCGAGAACGACGAGTCTGTCGGGGGCGGGCAGCAGTCAGGCACTCCCTGAATCTGGCGAGCGCTGCCGCCTGTAGAAAGGAAGACGTATTACGGCCGCGTCCGACGTGGGCCGGCGCTAACCACAACACGCACCTGACGCGCGAACGGCGCGGCCTCGTCAACCGTTGACGAGGCCGCGCCGTTCCGCCGTCTTAGCTTTCGTCTTAAAAGAGATGGGGTCGGACTCCCCCAAGCCCGACCCCGATGGCCACTCGCGTGGCCTGCCCCAAAGTTTCACTCGTTCTCAGAAGGAACGCCCGTTAGGTGAATACATAGTACCCGCGGGCGGGCCCCCTTTGGTTGCAAACACGTTGCGCTCGCGTGACGAGTTCGAGACAGGCCGCGCCGCCTCACTTCCCGCCCGCCCTCCGCCGGAAAGCCTCTTCGGGGACGGGCACGTCGAACTTGACCTCGCGGAGCTTCAGCACCGTGTCGCCCATCGCCAAGGAGTTCTGCACCCGCCGGAACGCGATCATCACCCCGTCCACGCTGCGGTAGTCCGAGTAGACCTCGGTCACCGGCATCGAGATGGTGTCGCTCGTCGCAATCGAGTCCTGCCGGAGCGGGAGGAACGTCTTCGCCGAGATGTACTGCGTGACGGGGCTCGCCTTCTCGGGCGTGAAGACGACGACGTAGGCGTCCTCGCCCTCCACCTTCGACATCTTCTTGATCTCGGCCTTTTGGAAGAGCGTCTTCCAGTTGAGCGGCGCGTAGAAGTCCGCGCCGATGCGCGTCTCCTCCAGCTCCTTGCCCGTCTTCGGGTCGAAGGGCATGAAGCTGCCCTCCACCCCGCCCTCCGCGCCGTCGAAGAACTCGTGGAAGGAGCCGATCCTCTTCCCCAGCGCCGTGAGCGTCACCTCCTGCGCGAACGAGTTCGGCGCGCGCGCGTAGATGACGGCCTCGCCGCTCACGCCCTGGTGGAGGAGGTCCGCGTCGGCCACGATGCGCAGCGTCCTGTGCCTGCGTAGCGCCGCCTCGCCCCCCATGGCCTCGGCCACCTTCCGCATCAGCTCGTCCACGGTCATCGCCGCCTTGAACTCCGCGGCGCGGTTGAAGGCGCTCTCGTTGCCGGGCTGCTTCAGGGTGATGCCGGCGACGCGGCCGGCCGCGTCGCGGCGGACGACGATCTGGTAGCTCTCGGGCAGGTTGGTCGCGCCGAGCACGTCCTTCGAGCGCTCGACGAGCGGGTAGGCGGGCTGCCCCGGCACGACGAGGACAACTCGGCCGTCCTGCACGGAGACCTCCACGTCCGGCCCGCCGTCCTTCTCGGGCTCGTAGGAGCCGACGACCTCCTTGAGCGGCCCCGCGTACTCGGCCGACGCGCCCGACGCACCCGCGGTCGTCGCGTCGGCCTTCTTCACCTTCTTCAGGGTGTAGTTGCCGTGCGGCTGTTCGAGGTAAATCTCCGTCTCCTGCGGGTTCTCCTTCGCCGGGCGGAAGTTGGCGTAGAAGCCCTCGATCTCCGCGAACTTGTAGCGCCGCCCGCCCGCGGGCACGAGCGTGTAGGTCGGCTGGTTCGGCACGGCCATCGTGAGCTTCCCGTCCTTGACCGCGACCGAGACCGTGAAGCCGGCCTCCTCGAAGCGGTAGTCGCCGACCTCGTTCTCGATCTTCGCGGCCGGGTCTGCCGACGCCACCGCGGCGGGAGTCTGCGCGGACGCCCCGGGGTCGCCGACGAGGTTCGACCAGACCATGTTCATCGCCGAGGCGGGGAGCGGCGAGGCCGAGACGTTCGTCAGCAACGCGAAGCCGAGCCGCTGGTCGGGCATCAGCGCCACCTGCGCGTTGAAGCCGTCGATGTTGCCGCCGTGCTCGGCGACCTTGTGCCCCTTCCACTCGCGCAGGAACCAGCCCAGCCCGTAGCTGACCGGCCCGGCGATCTTCATCTGAGGCTTAACCAGTTCCGCGAAGCTCTTCTCCGAGACGAGCCGCTTGCCCTCGAAGACCCCGCCGCCGAGCATCAGGCGCAGCCACTGCGCCATGTCGCGCGCGCTGGAGTTGATGGCCCCGGCCGGCGCGATGGCGGGCAGGTCGCGCGTGGGCACGCGCCGCGTCTCCTTCGTCGCCTCCTCGTAGACGTAGCCGTAGGAGTAGTCGCTCGCCTTCTGCATCTCGGCGACGGAGGTGTCGGACGACTTCATGCCGAGCGGCTTGAAGATGCGCTCCGCGATGAGCCTCTCCCAGGTGGAGTTCTCGACGCGGCCGACGATCTCGCCCGCGGCGGCGTACATGACGTTCTGGTACTGGAACTTCTCGCGCAGCTTCGCGGTCGGCTTGGCCTGCGCGGCGACGCGGATGACCTCCTCGCGGTTGAGCACGCCCGAGACCCACGCGAGGTCCGTGCGGTTGAGGCCCGAGCTGTGCGAGAGCAGGTCGCGCACCGTGATCTTCGCGTCGGCCTCCGGGTCTTGCAGCTTGAAATAAGGGATGAACTTCTTCGGCGAGTCGTCGAGCGAGAGCTTCCCCTCGTCGGCGGCCATCGCAACGAGCATCGCCGTGAAAGCCTTCGACGAGGAGCCGATGGCGAAGAGCGTGTCGGGCGTCACCGGCACCTTCTTCTCGAAATCCTTGTGCCCGAGCCCCTTCATGTAGACGACACGGTCGTCCTTGACGATGACGAGCGAGAGGCCGGGGATGCCGAGCGCCTGCCGCCTCTCCTCGACCGCCTTCTCGATGGCGGCGAGCTTCGCGTCGAGGTCTGACGGGGCCGCGGATGCGGCCTGCGCCTTCGCCGCCTCCTGCGCGCGTGCGCGCGGCGCGAGCGCCGACGCGGTCGAGAACAGCATCGCGGCCGACAGCGCGAGGTTGAGGGAGCGTCTCCAAACGTGCATGTTTCGTTTCTCCTACGGGTGTGACAACGATGGCGGTCAGAAACGCCCGCGGTGGCGGGCGGCCCTTCGTGAGACGGACGTGCCGAATAATCAAGGGCCGCCCGCTACCGCGGGCGTTTCTGACCTGATGCGATTGTGTTACGGGCTCGGCGGCGGGAAAGTTTACGTTACGAGCGGTGCGACTTAAATGCGGAAACGCGGACGGCCGACGCTAATTAAGGGCCCTGTGCGGAACGGGCGAGGTTGGCCTGACGCTCCAGCTCGTCCGCCTCGTCGAGGAGTTTCTCGAACCTGCGGACGGCCTCGTTGACCTTCGCCTGCGTCTCGCCCGCGAGTTGCAGCTCCACGCGCCCCTTCAGCACGTCGTAGCCTTCGGCGCGCCTGGCGTCGGCGCGCGCGAGGAGCGTGAGGAACTGGCGGAGGTTGTCGGGAAGCTTCGACGCGCCCGCGCGCTCGGCTGCCGCCGCCGCGTCGCGGAAGGCGCTCGCTATGCCTGAGGCCGTCTCCAACTGCGCGCGGAGGAGGACGGCCGCGCCCTGCGCGTCGCCCGCGGCCCTCTTCGCGCGCAGCTCCTCGTCGCCCGCGTCGAAGCGGCGCAGGGCCTCGGACGCCTTCGCGCGCAGCGCGTTTATCTCCGCGAGCGCCGCGTTGAGGTCGCGCGCGGTCGTGTCGGTGACCTCGGGCCTGTACTTCGGGTCGGCGTCGAGCGACCTTGTTTTGAGGAAGTCCCAGGCGGCGGCGTTGATGTCGGGCGCGCGGTCGTAATACCAGTGGTCGTGCCCCTTCATGACCGTCACCTCGACCTGGTGGCCGCGCCCTTTGAGCGCGGCCTCGGTGGCGCGCACCGCGCCGAGGGGGAAGAACTGGTCGCGGTCTCCGACGAAGATCGCCACGGGGGTCTTGCGCTTCGCCTGTTCGAGGGACTTGAACTCGCCCTCCTCGCGCCACGCGCCCGCGTGGACGGCCGCGGCGGCGAAGTACTCCGACTCCTTCATGGCGAGGTGCAGCGCGAAGACCGCGCCCGCCGAGTGGCCGAAGAGGTAGACGCGCCGCGCGTCGAGCGGGTACTTCGCCTTGAGCGCTTCGACGAGGTCGTGTATGAACTCCGGCCCGTCGTCGGGCGTGCGCCAGCCCTTCGAGTCGCGCGAGTCCGGCCCGGCGATGACGAAACCCTCGCGCGCGGCGAGGGCCTTCCAGCGCTCGACCAGCGAGAGGCCGTTGCGGTCCGAGCCGTGGAAGAGCACGACGAGCGGGGCCCCCGGCTTCAAAGACGAAGGCGCGAAGAGGTAGTAAGTCCGCCTGCGCCCGCCCGACTCGATCCTCTCCTTCGAGACCTTGTCGTCGGCGCGCGCGTGCGCGGCGAGCGGCAGCAGCAGCAGCGCCGCGCAGACCCGTGCGAGGCTTTTAAAACTCATGTTCTTGTTTAAGGGGCGGCCGTGAATCCCGCCAGCGGGTTGCCGTAGAACGCGCCGTCCTTCCAGGCGTTCGCGTCCCACTGGCCGTCGCCCGCGCCGACGACCTTGACGGGGACGAGCATCCGTATGCCGCCGATCCTGTTCTGCTTGACGACGCCGTTGTCCACCATCTTCCCGTCCGCGCCGACCGTGAACTTAAGCGTGCGCGCGAGGTCGCCCTTGCGCAAAACTTTAATCTCGTACTCGCCGGGGTTCTTGTCGAGGAAGTGCGCTTCCGGGTAGCGCTTCGGGTCGGTCTCGGCGGTCGTGCCGCGCGCCTTGTAGAAGTAGAAGGTGTGGAGGAGCCAGCGGTAGGGCTGCTCGTCCACGCCGTTCGTAAGCGTCGTCTCGGGGTCGCTCCCGGCGAGGCTCGAAGCGATCTGCTTGCCGTTGTGGAAGAGGAAGGCTTCGACCTTGTCGGAGTCGTCCGTGTTGCGGAACCAGATTTGGGTCTTGAGGACGGGCGCGTCCTCGTTCTTGGTCGGGTCGAGCCAGAGCCACGCCATCGGCAGCCGCCAGTCCTCGTCCACGTAGAACTCGCGCTTGCCCTTGTGCTCGGGAATCTTCTGGTCGGGCACGTAGGTCGCCACCTTATACTTGCCGCTGAAGAGCGTCGTGTCCGTGCCCGCCAGCGCGTTCCTGATCTTGATGCGGAAGGGGAAGAGTCCGGCGGGCGTCGTGATGGCCTTCTTCTCCAGCGCGTCGTAGTTGAGGTCTTCGATTTCGAGCATCTCCCAGAAGTCCGGCTCCAGCGTCGGCGTGCGCATGTTGTGGCGCAGCCAGGGCTTGCCGTCGGGCGTGTCGAACTCGACGTAGACCTGGCTCCCGCCGGGCACGGGGCCGTTGACGGCGAAGCTGACGAGCGGCACCCAGCTCCAGGTGTCGTAGACGGGCTCGGCCGCCGCGGGGTTCTTCCAGTGGCGCAGGTAGCGCTTGAGCGTGACGTTGATCGTGCGCTTCAGGAGCGACGGCTCGGTCGATTGCCGCGGGCGCGCGGCGGCGTCCGCGCACAGACAGCAGAGCAGGGTGAGACACAGAACGAGGGTCTTCCGTCTCAACATGCGGGTTCTCCTTTGCGCCCCCGGGCGGCGGCCGTGTGTTTTCGGCGAGGGGGGTTCGGGCGGCGCAGATTATATTCGTAAAGCGGCGGGCTGGGAACCCATATCAATCGTCCGCACCCTCGACGCGCGCGGGGCGCTCGCGGTCGTCGCGCGGCTCGAAGCGTTGCGCGAAGGAGAGGATGGCGAGCGCGAAGACCGTGCTGAGGAGCGCGACGCCGAGGCTCCCTAAGCCGACCGCCACGCCGATAGCCGCCGTCATCCAGACGCCCGCGGCGGTCGTCAGACCCTGTATGTCGCGCTCGCGGTCGAGCTTGAGGATCGAGCCGGCGCCGATGAAGCCTATCCCCGTGACGATGCCCTGTATGACGCGCGACAGGGCGTCCTGCCCCATCCCGACGCCCGAGCACGCGAGCACGAAGACGGCCGTCCCCAGCGTGACCAGCATGTGCGTCCGCAGCCCCGCCGGCTTCCCCGCCCGCTCGCGCTGAAAGCCTATCACGGCGCCGAGCACCGTCGCCGCCAGCAGGCGTATCAACACCTGAATCATACGCCGAGAGTCCGGCAGCCCCGACAACAACTCATCCCAGATAACGTCCATCGTTAACCTGCCAGCTCCTTGAACATCCTGACGCTCGCGCGCTCGACGCCGGGGGCGATGGTCTCCGTTAACTCACCGACGGCCCTGAAGCCCGCGCGCTCATAAAACGGGACGGCGTTGAGCGACGACGTGAGGCTCAGCGACTTCAGACCGTGGGCCCGCGCCCTCTCCTCCAGCGTGCCCAGGAGTCTGCGGCCGACCCCGCGCCCCTTCGCGTCGGCGCTCACGTAGAGCCCCTGAACCTCCCCCGTCTCCTGCCCCAGCTCGCCGAAGCCGACGACGCGGCCGTCCTCTTCGGCGACGAAGAAGTCGTAACGGTCGATGGCCTCCGCGTACTTCTCCGGCCGCAGACGCCCCGCCCACACTTCGATCACCTCCGGCGGGTAATGGCTCGCGCACGTCCCCCTGATGGCGCTCCCGTGTGCGCGCCAGATGGCCTCGCTGTCCTCCTGCCTGGCCCTGCGTATGTTAAGCATCGCCTCTGCGCAGTTGGGGCGGCAACTCCAGCCGGAAGCGCTCCGCGAGGAGTTCCATGTCCCGGTAATCCTTCTCCTTGGGCGCGTAGCCGTACGCGTGACAGACGACCTGCGCCTCCGGCGTCAGGCACCTGACGCGCCGGCCGCCCACCACCCCCTCGCCGCCGAGGTCGGCCGCCGTGTAGACCCAGTCCTCACCGTTCTGCATCCGGTAGACTCCGTCGCCGCTCTCGACGAAGGTGACGGCGTGGACATCGACTTCCAGCCCCGCGCCGTCGGCGAGCACGAACGAGTCCGGCGGCTTGCCCCCGAGCACCTCGAACCCCCTGGCCGCCAGAATCTCCCGGAGCCTCGGCACGTCCTTCACGGGCAGGACGATGTCAACGTCCTTGTGCGCCCGCGTCTGCGTACGGAGCAGCGCGTCCACGCCCCAGCCGCCGTCGAGCCAGACCGGTATGCCTTCGCGCTCGAACAGTTCGAGCAGTTCCGCCAGCGCTTCCGCAGACATTTCGGGTGCGGGTTCCATCGCGGTGTCCTCGGGCGGCCGGCGGCCACGTTACGGCCGGCCGATGCCCCGGGGTGTGGGGATGAGGCCCCGGTGGATGAACTTCTCGATCTGCCGCCGGTGGCGCAGCACGTGGACGACGGCGTGTTCGAGGAGCTGCTCGGCGTCGTAGGTGGGCCCCCAGCCCGCCTTGATGACCGTGCCCGTAATCTCCTCGTCCGTCATCCGCCAGCGGCCTTCGAGGGTCTCGGCGGTGTAGGCGAGCACGGCGTCGAGCTGCTCTAAATACTCCGCGGGCGTGAGCAGCGCCTTCGGCGGCCGGGCCGAGGGGATGGAGAACGCCCTCCGCAGGAGGTCTGCGTAGCCGTACCCGGCGTTCACCACGTGCGACATGATGGCCTGCACCGAGCGGCAGTCTTCGTCCTCGGTCGCCGGGTCAACGACGCGCACCGCGTCCGCCTCCTCTATCTGCCCGGCCAGGCGGCGCAGCTCCCACACGGCGCGCTCGTACTCGTCCATCAGCGCCCCGATGGCCCCTTCGCGGTAGTTCTTTCTCATCTCTCTTTAACGGTGCTGCCCCTTCGGCCTGCCGTTGCGCCTGATGCCCTCGCTCAGTTCGAGAATCATGTCGAGGTCGCGTCCGGCCTTCCCCGCCTGCTCCACGTTGAGGACGGGCGCGGACTCGAAGAGGGGGTTGGTGACGAAGCTGTAGATGTGCTTGCGGAGCATCAGCAGCGCTTCTTCCATCTGCGGCTCGGCCGCGTCGTCCCGCGTCTTGCGCTCATCGTCTTCCGCCCTGGGGAGCGCGAGGTGGGCCCTGAGCCCTGCGGCGCACTTCTTCACTTCGCCTACCGCGTCCAGGATCGAATCGAGGTCGCGGCTGCCTTCGGGGGCCATGGCGAGCACGATCCGGTTGTAGGCGGCCTGCAAGCCCTCGAAGTCGCGCCTGACCTGCCCCGCCGTCTCCCGGGAGGGCCTCCGTTCGCCCGGCTCGTCCGCCGCGCCCTTACCCTTACTCTCCCGGCTGAGCCGGTCGCGCTCGTACTGCTCGCCCTGCCGGTTCAGGGTGTCCGTGCGCCGCCCGACGGCCGTCGCCCCTGGGCCGCCGCGCTGCGCGAGGGACGGGCACGGCCACGCCGCCGAAAGGAATATTGACGCCGCGAAGCAGAGCACGACGCCGCGGCCGCCCCGGTCTTGAAAGTTTTTCACGTCAACCTCCGATCTTGCTAAAAACCCCTCTCCCGCGGGACGCGCTCCCTAGCGCCTCCGGCCCTTCCAACGTTTGCCCTTGTGGGGGTTGGGTTGAGGCTTGCCGCCGCCCGCCGGCTCCGCCCCCGCGGGCTCGGGGGCTTCGGGGGCGAGGGCGGAGTTGTATTCGAGGTGGTTGAAGATTTTGAGCGAGTCGATGACCTTCATCGACTCGATGTCGTCGTCGAATTTGAACCGGCCGAGGTCGGCGACCTCTTCGTTGGGGCCGAAGGTGATCAGCTCGTCCTGGAAGTCGCGGCGGTGGTAGGCCATGACGAAGGCGTTGGGGCCGACGCGGAGGCTGCCGATGTCGTCGCACCAGTTGCCTTCGGTGAATTCGAGCGAGCGGTATTCGGCCGGGCCGTAGAGGCGTTTCGACTCGCCGCGGAAGTCCGCGTCGCGCCAGACGTCTATGTAGCAGTCGCCGCTCTTCTGCTTCATCTCTGCTCAGTCGTCCGCGGGGTCGTACTCCTCCGCCTCCAGCAGGGGGGCCCAGTGGGTGACGGCCGCGGCCTCGGTCAGGGTCCCGTCCCCCGGGCCTTCCACGTACCAGCGGCCGCCGGCGTAGAGCCCCGCCACCATCCTGTCGTTTTCGCCGTCGTGAATCAAGACCCGCTCGCCCTCGGCGGGCTTCGAGTCCGACGCTTTGAACCAGGGCATGATACATCCCCTCGGGCGCGCGTTGTTCGGAAAAGAAGCGCCCCGCGCGGTCTCAGTCCGGCGGGGCGCTTGGGAAGAGTGCGCTGTGCTTTGCCTCGGCGCGCTCGCGCGCGGCAAAGGTTTGTCAGGCGGCGCAGACTTTCGAGAGCGCGCCCGCCCACTTGGCGGCGACCGGCTCGCCGTACATCTGCCGCTCCTTCTCGCGGCGGATGGCGCAGGCCATGCGGAAGGCGCGCGCCTCGCCGTACTTGCGGATCGAGACGCTCGTGCGCCCCTTCTTCTCGCGGCCGGCGTTCCACGAGACCTCGTAGACCTCGTTCTCGTAGACGCGCCCGTCCTTGCCCTTGTACTTCTTGACCGCGCGGCGCACGCCGGCGACGCCGACGCGGTTGCGCGGGTTGCTGCCGACCACGACCCAGTCGGTGCGCGGCTTGCCCAGCCCGCGCTCCAGCTCGTCGCGGACTTCGACGGCCGCCTTGAGCGCGGCCTCCTTGCCCCCGTGCTGGCGGTCGGTGACGAACTTCGACCGCGTCTCGTTGTTGAACCTCACTCGGACGTACCAGCCGTGCATCTTCTTCTGCTCGCTGTCGATGCGGCTGATTCCCTTATGACCGGATTTTGCCATGTGACTGCCGATGCTTGTCTCCTTCATGAAAGTTTGAGGACTATACCTTCAAACTAAAACCCCGTGCGCGCTTTGTCAAAAGCAGACACGGAAAAAGAAGTAGGCAGTAGGCAGAAGGCAGTAGGCAGTCGCCCCGCGCTAGGCATGTCGAGGGATTAAATCCGAGTTCTCGGAACCGGAGCCTTCAACCGCCTACTGCCTTCTGCCTACTGCCTACTTCTTTACTGCGGCCGGGAGCTTCTGGCGGAAGTCCTTGACGAGGCGGCTGGAGAGGCGGCTGAGGGTGGCGAGTTTGAGCGGGCCGGAGATGGCGCGGCCGTAGGCGGCGTCGCGCAGGGCGTCGAGGTCGAACTTCTCCTTGAAGTGCCTGTCGTAGGCGTCGAAGGAGATGGCGAGCCCCTCCATCGTGCTGTAGTGGTAGCTGACGAGGAAGACGAAGTCGGCGTCGCTCGGCTTGTCGGCGACGCGGAAGTACTTCCACTTCTCGATCTCGTTGCGCACCTTCTTCTCCACGTCGAGCTGGAAGTCGAAGTAGTCCTTCTGGTAGCCGCCGTTGCCCTCGGCGTCGGTGCCGACGGTGATGAGCGCGCGGGTGAAGGCGACGATGTAGACCGACTGCCCCTGCCGGAGGCCGAAGGGCTGCTGCGCGGGCGCCGGGGTCTGCGCCGCGGCCGCGGCCGAGAGGAGGAACACGAAGACAAGCGCCGCCGCGGGGCGGGCGTACGACTTCCTGGTCATGACGCTCTTCCTTTCAGTGGGTGGGTGGGAGAGCCACGCCCCGCGCGCCCCCGGGGCCTCGGAGGGGCGCGCGGCCTTAAACTCTTTACCGACTCAGCCGCCCGCCGGCGGCTGCGGCTGCCCGAGCAGGCGCAGCATGTCGGGCCTGTCCTTCACCAAAAGGTAAAGGACGCTGCGCATGCGGCTCATCTCGGACTCCACGTGGTCGAGCCGCAACGCTAAAGCACGGTCGATTCCATCTATCCGCAGGTGGACTTGTTCAATATCACCGCGGATGGCTGTGGTTTCGACCATGAGTCTATCTTCAAGCCTCGTGAGGTCGCTCTTCGTTGCCATCCGGTCGCGCAGGTCTTCGACTTGACCGCCGAGGAATTCGACCTGCTCGCGCACAGGCCCGAATTCTTCCTTAGTCACAACGCGCGCTACGTCTTCCTTCGTCGCAGTCGATTCTAGACGGTCGCGAATCATCTCGACCGTAGAGGCGATGAATCTAAGCAGATTCTCGTTATCTTCCGGTTGCCGTTGACTCATGCTCAGCAAGGGAAGTTGGCGGCCTTCCCACTCCTTTCTGAAGTGGTGATCGGGTGCGCCTATTCTACCACCCACATGTCGCCGCTGTGGATGAGCTTGCGGAGGTCGCCGCGGCCCCCGCGCGCGACCGCCTGCTCGATCTGGTGGGCGAGGAGGTCTTCGTAGGTCTCGCGCCGCACGTCGCGGAAGATGCCGACCGGCTGCGGGAACTCGGGCTGCTCCATGCGCGCGAGCATGAAGGCGACCGAGGGGTCTTCGATGTGCACGTCGTGGACGAGGCAGTCGTTCTCGTTCAGGCCCGTCTCCGAGCCCAACCGGATGACCTCGGGGCGCGTGCCGTTCATGCGGACGCCGCGGTCGCGGTTCTTGCCGAAGACCATCGGCTTGCCGTGCTCAAGATAAAGCACGCGCTCGGGGCGCACGCTCCGCTCGGCGAAGGAGTCGAACGCGCCGTCGTTGAAGATGTTGCAGTTCTGGTAGACCTCGACGAAGCTGACGCCCTTGTGCCGGGCGGCCGACTCGACCATCGAGGAGAGGTGCTTCACGTCGATGTCGATGGCGCGCGCGACGAAGGTCGCCTCGGACGCGATCGCCAGCGAGAGCGGCGTGACGGGGTAGTCGATGACGCCCATCGGCGTGGACTTCGTCTTCTTGCCGAACTCGGAGGTGGGGCTGTACTGCCCCTTCGTCAGCCCGTAGATGCGGTTGTTGAAGAGGACGATGTTGAGGTCGAGGTTGCGGCGGATGGCGTGCATGAAGTGGTTGCCGCCGATGGAGAGGCCGTCGCCGTCGCCCGTCACGACCCACACCGAGAGCTCCGGGTTGGAAGCCTTGATGCCGGTCGCCACCGCCGGCGCGCGCCCGTGGATCGAGTGGAAGCCGTAGGTGTTCATGTAGTAGGGGAAGCGGCTGGAGCAGCCGATCCCGGAGACGAAGACGATCTTCTCGCGCGGGATGCCGAGGTCGGGCATCACCTTCTGGACGCTGTTGAGGATCGCGTAGTCGCCGCAGCCCGGGCACCAGCGCACCTCCTGGTCGGAGGAGAAGTCGGCCTTGGTCAGCTTGCCCGGCGGGGGCGCGGGCTTGCCCGCCGTCACCGACCCCGGCTCGCTCTCGGGCGAAGGCCCCCCGCCCGAGACGTTCCCGCCGATGCCCTTCGCGCCCGTCTCGTTCGGGCCGTCCTTCAAAACCTCGCCGCTGTTTCCGTTCTTGTTCGTGCTCATGTTCGGTTCCTCTCGAATGATTGCCGTGAATGTTATTCGGGCCGGTTACTCTTCAACGTCCCGGCGGCGACTCCGCTCGACGCCCTCAAGCAGACGCAGGTACTGTTCGCGCACGTAAGGGTCGAGCCTTTCGGCGAACTCGGGGCCGAGGCCGCGCGCCTTGATTAGCTCCTGCACGTCGGCCAGGTCTTTGAGGCGGTCGGCCGCCGTCATCCCCGAGGCCAGTTTCAGCTCGATTAGCTTTTCGAGCGTGACGACGCGCACGCCGTCCAGCTCGATTGAAGCCTTGGCGGGCTCGGGGAAGACGACCGGCTTCGGACGGCCGTCGCCGGGGTACTCGCCCGCGAGGATGACTTCGACGGGCACGCCGCCCTGCGTCACGCGCAGGCGCTTGCACGCGCCCTCGAACGCGGGCAGGTAGCCGAGCCCGACCAGCTCGCGGTGGAAGGCTTCGAGCCCCTCGCGCGTCATCACGAGGTCTATGTCCTCGGTGAAGCGCGGGTAGCCGTGCGCCAACAGGGCGACCGCGCCGACGACCATGTAGTCGATGCCGTGCCGCTCAAGGTCTTCGCAGAGACGCGCGAGCGCGTTGTTGAGTCCGCCTTCGCCCATAAAGTACCTCAGCCCCTCCGCGTAAAGCTCGCGGACGGGAGTCTGTTCGGGCGTGGCGGCGCCGGTCTTCATCTTTGCCTCAAGCGTTACAGGTACTCCTCGACCTTCTTGACGATCTCGCGAATCTGGAAGGGGCGCCCCTTGACCTTGGAGAAGGGGACGGCGTCCACGAGGTACTTCGCGCGGATCATGGTGCAGAGCTGGCCGAGGTTCATCTCGGGGATGATGACGCGGTCGAAGCTGCGGAGCACGTCGCCGAGGTTCGCGGGGAAGGGGTTGAGGTGGCGCAGGTGCGCCGACGAGACCGACTTCCCTTCCGCCCGAAGCTTCTCGACGGCCGACGTGATCGAGCCGTAGGTCGAGCCCCACCCGAGGACGAGCACCTTGCCCGAGGGGTCGCCGTAGACCTCGACGGGGGGGATGTCCTGCGCGGCGCGGTCAACCTTGGCCTGGCGCATCAGGACCATGAAGTGGTGGTTCTCGGGGTCGTAGTTGACGTTGCCCGTCAGGTGCTGCTTCTCGATGCCGCCGATGCGGTGTTCGAGGCCCGGCGTGCCGGGCAGCGCGTACGGACGGGCGAGCGTCTCCTCGTCGCGGGCGTAGGGCATGAAGTCCGCGGGGTCTGTTGCGAACTCGACCTCGATCTTCGGCAGGTCGTCTATCTCGGGGACGAGCCAGGGCTCCGCGCCGTTGGCGAGGTAGCCGTCGGAGAGGTAGAAGACCGGCGTCATGTAGCGGTAGGCGAGGCGCACGGCCTCGATCGCCACCGAGAAGCACTCGGCCGGGGTGGCGGGCGCGATGACGATGGCCGGGCACTCGCCGTTGCGCCCCCAGACGGCCTGGAAGAGGTCGGCCTGCTCGGTCTTCGTCGGCAGGCCCGTCGAGGGGCCGCCGCGCTGGACGTTGACGATGACGAGCGGGAGTTCCGTCATCACGGCCAACCCGATCGCCTCCTGCTTGAGCGCGACGCCGGGGCCGCTGGTGCCCGTTAGGCCGACGTGGCCCGCGAAGCTCGCGCCGATGGCGGCGCAGACGGCGGCGATCTCGTCCTCGGCCTGGAAGGTCTTCACGCCGAAGTTCTTGTGGCGCGCCAGCTCGTGGAGGATGTCGGAGGCAGGCGTGATGGGGTAGGAGCCGTAGAAGAGCGGCCGGCCCGCCAGCTCGGCGGCGGTGACGAAGCCGATGGCGGTCGCCTCGTTGCCCGTGATCTTGCGGTACTTGCCCGGCGCGATGACGGCCTTCTTCACCTTGTAGTGCGTGGTGAAGACCTCGGTCGTGTCGGCGAAGTTGTAGCCGGTCTTGAGGGCGATCTCGTTGGCGCGCATCACCTCGGGCTTGCCCTTGAAGCGCGACTGAACCCATTCGAGCGTCGGCTCCATCGGGCGGTCATAGAGCCAGTAGAGGATGCCGAGCGCGAAGAAGTTCTTGCACCTGTCCATCTCCTTGCGCGAGAGCTGCACGCCCGCCTCCTGCAAGGCGCGGATGTTGACCGTGGTGATGGGGAGCTTGTGGAGGCGGTAGCCTTTCAGCGTGCCGTCTTCGAGCGGGTTCGACTGGTAGTCGGCCTTCTTCAGGTTCTCCTTGTTGAACTCGTCGGTGTTGATGAGGAGCGTGCCGCCCTCTTCGAGGTCGGGGAGGTTGACCTTGAGCGCCGCCGGGTTCATGGCGACGAGCACGTTCGGCTGGTCGCCGGGCGTGCGGATGTCGCGGCTGGAGAAGTTGAGCTGGAAGCCGGAGACGCCGGGCAAGGAACCGGCGGGGGCGCGGATCTCGGCCGGGAAGTCGGGCAGGGTCGAGATGTCGTTCCCGACGATGGCCGAGGTGTTGGTGAACTGCGTGCCCGTGAGCTGCATGCCGTCGCCGGAGTCGCCGGCGAATCGGATGGTCACGGTCTCGACCTCTTCAACGTCTCGCTCCCGCACGTCGGCGGGCGGGTTCTCGATGATGGCGCTCATACTTTACCTGTAGTCCTTTGTGGAGTGGGATGGGTTGGGATGGAGATTGCCGGAAGTGACTTCATCAGGTTTAAGAATTTCCGTGACGGGGGAGCCCCGAGGCGGTCTAACGTTCGATTCATTCTACACACCCGCGCGCGGCAAACTCAAGGAGACCCGCCGCGGACGTTGACACGGGCGCGCGGCCGAAAGATACTGCCGCCGCCCCGAAGCATTCGCCAACAGCATTCAAACGCCTGCGCAAGACACACCGGCCCGGGGGCTGTCCCGTCAACCCCCGGACGCGAGCAGACCTGAAAGGAGAGGACGAGCAATGAAGGGTTACAAGGGCAGTTCGATTCCATTCCTGTTGTTTCTAGCCCTCACGGTTTTCGTTCCCGCGGCGGCCGCGCAAGACCAGCCGACCGTCGCCAAAGACTCCGTCCAACTGACGGCCTTCACCCTCAACGTCCACAAGGGGAACTACGACAACTGGAGCTGGGTGCCGTACATCGACTTCCGCGTCAACGGCCCCATCCCGAGCGGCGGCCAGCTCTACGTCGAGGTCTCGCAGCCGGGCGGCGCCGCGCCCTGGGTGAAGTTCGACTGCGCGACCGAGGAGACGGCCCCCGACCGCTGGTGGCGGACGAAGTGCGGCGGGCGCGACATCCCCGAGGACAAGGGGAGCACGGCCACGGGGCCCGTCAACTTCGCCATCAAGCTCCGCAACGAGCTGGCGGGCTCCGACGCGACCCTCTTCAAGGGCACGGCGAAGGTCGCCAAGGTGCACTCGAACGAGCACGGGCCGAAGGCGGTCAACAAGTGGGTCTACTTCGTCAACCACGACTGGAACCTGCCCATCGGCTACGTCTACTACACGGCCGACGACCTGAAGGGCTGGGAGCGGCCCATCCTCAACGTCTCGTTCTGGGTGCGCGGCGAGCCGCACAACTTCAAGCCGCACCTCTTCTACCAGGGCAAGGAGGTGGGCAAGATCTTCTACGACGGCACGGAGGTCGGGAAGGCGAGCTGCGAGTCGGACGTGGATAACAACACGACGCACTACGTCAACGAGACGGAGGCCCCGCAGAAGGCGAAGTGGTCGCGGGTGCGCTGCACCTTCGGAAACGTGCGCGCCTGGGACAGGACGGGCGAAGCGCCGGGCATGTTCGGGGCGCTCTACCAGCTCGACAAGAACCCCGGCGAGTACGAGATGAAGGTGCTGTGGAACAACAAGCTGGCGCGCTCGGTCAAGTTCACGGTCCCGGCCGGCGGCAAGCTCGACACCAGCCTCGCCGCCTCGAACAAGCTCGGCACCGACCGCCTCATCGTCCCCGTCGCCATCCTCGGCGAGCAGGACGGTGCGTGGGACAAGACGGCCTGGAAGACCGACGCCTTCTACGGCAACCCGCTCACGGGCTTCACCGCCCCGTAAAGCTAAATTAACCGCGGAGACGCAGAGACACGGCTCGTCGAGTAACCCTCGACGAGCCGTGTCTCTGCGTCTCCGCGGTTAACGTCTTAACTCGCCACGTCGGTCGCCGCCTCCGTCACGTCCGAGACGGAGCCGTCGGACTTGGACGAAGAGGAGCCGGACTTGGAGGAAGAAGAAGGCGACGAAGAGGGGGAGGACGAGGACGTGCCCGAGGTCGCCGTCGAGGAAGAGGACGCGGAGGCGGCCGAGCCGCTCGCCTTCTCAGACTGCTCCTTGATCTGCGCCATGCGGCAGCCCCCCTCGAAGAGGGCGCCCTGCTCGATGGCGAGCGTCGGGGTCTGGATGTTGCCGGTGACCTTGGCGGTGCGCCCCATCTCGATGCGCTTGGTGGCGGTGATGTCGCCGTTGACCGTGCCGTAAATCTGGGCCACCGCGACCTCGACGTTGGCGTCCACGCGGCCGTTGGTCGAGACGATCAGCGTGCCGTCGGAGGAGGCGACGCGCCCGGAGAGCGCGCCGTCCACCCGCAGCATGCCCTTGAAGTTGGCCTCGCCCGTCAGCGTCGTGCCGTTGCCGACGAAGCCCGTGAGCGTGCCCTCCTTGATGTCTCGGGCCAGCGACTCGCTCTCGGTGACGGCGCGCGAGGTGGTCTGCGTGTAGACCTGCTGCTGGTAGGCGTCGGTCGGCGTCTGCTGTGGGGTCGAGGCGGAGCCGTAGGAGCCCGCGCCGGCGTTGGCCGCGGACTGCGGCGGCGTGTGGTCGGCGGTGTCGTCTGCGGTGTGCGTGTCCTTCGGATTTCTTCCCGGTCTAAACATTTCGCATTCTCCCTGTTTGAGAACTCGCTCGAAGTTGGTGTGGGACGCGTCCCGCCGGGACTCGGGGGCCCCTCGCGCGCGTCGCCGTTGCTGGAAAAGGAGTCGGGTCAGGAGAGGCCACGGGCGGCTCCACCGCCGGGCTTTTGAACAGACCTTCAAAACTCTCCGAGAGCGAGGGCGATGATACAGTAAAGAGCCGTGAACCGTAAACCGTGAACCGTGACGGGAAGAAGCGGCGTCTTTCACTTGTCACGGGTCACGGTTCACGGTTTACGGTTCACGCCTCTTGACTTCCGCCGCGCGCGCCGATAAAACGTCTGCCGACCCTTTAAATCAAAAGTAACCTATTCCCGCGGGGCTCCCCGAATCGCGCGGGAACCTTCACCTTCAGGAGGGACGCAAACGAGATGGCCGGCCAGATGATCGAGTTTCAGAGCGACGGCGGGACGGCGCGGGGCTACCTGTCTGTGCCCGAGGGGGGCCGCGGCCCCGGCGTCGTCGTCATACAGGAGTGGTGGGGGCTCGTCCCGCACATCAAGGACGTGGCCGACCGCTTCGCCGCCGCGGGCTTCGTCGCGCTCGCGCCCGACCTCTACCACGGCGACGTGGCGCGCTCGCCCGACGAGGCCGGCAAGATGATGATGGCGCTCAACATCGCGCAGACGGAGAGAGACCTGCGCGGGGCCGTCCAACACCTCCTCGACCACGAGGCGACCGAAGGCGACCGCGTGGGCACGGTCGGCTTCTGCATGGGCGGCCAGCTCTCGCTCTACGCCGCCTCGAAGAACGAGCGGATCGGCGCGTGCGTCGTCTTCTACGGCATCCACCCGAAGGTCGAGCCGGACTTCGATAACTTACGCGCGCCCGTCCTCGGCCTCTTCGCCGAGAAGGACTCGTTCGTGACGCCCGAAGTCGTCCACAAGCTCGAAGAGAAGCTGCGCGAGCACGGCAAGGAGGTCGAGACGCACATCTACCCCGGCACCGACCACGCCTTCTTCAACGACACGCGCCCCGAGGTCTACGACGCCGAGGCGGCCGCCGACGCCTGGCGGCGGACGATAGAGTTCTTCCGCGAGCACCTGGGGAAGTAGGCAGCAGGCAGACGGCAGTAGGCAGTTAGTCCCCGAAGGGGACTCGGATAATAGCCGGGGGCAGAGGGAACGAAGCGAGCCGACAGGCAAGCGCGTGAGCGCCGCCCCCGGAAAGCGGAGATAAAACGTTCCGACCCCGAAGGGGTCGCACCTGCGTCACGGTGTGCGACCCCTTCGGGGTCGGATTCGTCTTGCGGCGTATACCGGAGGTGGCGCATCGGTCGCCGGCGCGCCCTCGCTGACCCCCGGCTATTACCTGCATCACCTTCGGGGATGAACTACCTACTCCCTACTCCACGCCGGTTGCATCGCGGTGGTAGATGGCTTAAAACATTTGAACGTGCCGGGCCTGAGAATTCTTCTAATCGTCTTGGTCGCCTTGATGTTGGCCGGCGCGTGGGCGGCGTTGAGGAAGAGGCGGCGCGCGAGGCCGATGCTGACGCAGGCGCGGCCGCTCCCCGAGTTGAAGGGCTCGCTCGACGCCTCGGCGGGGGCGCGCCGCATAGACGTGGCGCTGGGCCGTGAGATCGCGCGCCTGTTGGAGACGGGGCGCAGGCCCGAGGCGGTCGCGCTCGTGCGCGAGCGGACGGGCTGGGGCGCGCGGGAGGCGGACGAGGCGGTCGGGAAGCTTGAGGGGTTGCGGAAGAGGTTAGGGTAACGGATGTTCGTCGAGAGCAAGGTTAAGACGAAGCTGCTGCGCCAGATGGGCGAGGCGATCAAGGACTTCGGGATGATCGAGGACGGCGACCGCGTGATGGTCTGCCTCTCGGGCGGCAAGGACAGCTACACGATGCTCGACCTGCTGCTCGACGTGCGCAAGCGCGCCCCCGTCCGTTTCGACCTCCTCGCCGTCAACCTCGACCAGAAGCAGCCGAACTTCCCGGCGGACGTGCTGCCGAACTACCTGGCGGAGCGCGGCGTGCCCTTCCGCATCGTCGAGCGCGACACCTACTCGGTCGTCAAGCGGCTCGTGCCCGAGGGCAAGACCTTCTGCTCGGTCTGCTCGCGCCTGCGCCGCGGCATCCTCTACAACACGGCGGTCGAGGAGGGCTGCACGAAGATCGCGCTCGGCCACCACGCCGACGACATCACGGCGACGTTCCTCCTCAACCTCCTCTACGTCGGCCAGCTCAAGGCGATGCCGCCCGTCCTGCGCTCCGACGACGGGCGCAACACGGTCATCCGCCCGCTCGCCTACTGCCGCGAGCGGGACATCGCGGAGTACGCGGCGCAGAAGGAGTTCCCCATCATCCCCTGCGACCTCTGCGGCTCGCAGACGAACCTCAAGCGCGCGCGCGTCAAGCGGCTGGTCGAAGAGTTGGAGAAGGAGATTCCCAACGTGCGCGCCTCGATGCTGACGGCGCTCACCAACGCCGTGCCCTCGCACCTGCTCGACCCTTCGCTCTTCGACTTCAAGTCCCTGCGCGCCGCCGCCGGCAACGTCGAGGCCGAACTCGACGCCGCGCTCGGCCACGCCGAGCCCGACGACGCGCCCGCCCTCGTCTCCATCGGTTAGTGATGGCCGCGACCAAGAGCAAATCGAAGACCGCCGCTAAGAAGGCGAAGCCCGCGGCGAAGGCGAGGAAGGGCGCGGCGGCGGGTAAGAAGGCCGCGCCGAAGAAGGCCACGGCGAAGCCGAAGGCGGCTAAGAAGGCGGCGGCGAAGGCGGCGAAGACGACGAAGGCGAAGGCGGCGAAGGACGTTCTGGACTTCGGCGAGTTCCCGGCGGGTTCCGTGACGCGGCACGAGGTGACCCTGTGCCTATCGTGCATCTACAAGCTCTTCACGAACCAGTTGGGGCTCGCGCCGCGCACCGCCTATAACGAGATACGCCGTTACGCGCCGACCGTGGCGGAGTTGACTTCGCGCGCGCCCGCGCGTCCGTTCTTCAAGCCGGCGGGCGGGAAGAACCCGCACTGCCCTTACTGTGACGCGCCGAAGCGCTGGCACGCTAACTTGAGCGTCTACCGCGTCGAGGGAGGCAAGGCTTCGGATGCCGCGCGCCGCGCGCTCGTCAAAAGGCTCCCGACGAAGGACGAGCAGTTCATCGTCACGGAAGAGAAGAAGACGGCGCGGCAGGTCTTCTTCGAGTGGCTGGAGCGGCTCGGGCAGGCGCTCGACTTCGAGGACGACGCGGCCTGGATGCTTCAGGCCGCGCGCGCCTACCTTGAACGGCGCGAGCCGAAGGCGGACTGGGCGGCGGCCTTCGACGGCGCGCGGCAGGTGCGCCGCTCGCAGAGGCTGGAAGAGGGCTGGGAGCGCGACGGGGCGCGCCTCTTCCTCGCGCCCGCGCTCTACAACGACGTGCTGCTCGTGCAGTACCTCGTCAGCCGCTCGCACCGCCACGGCGGGCGCACCTTCGAGGGGCGTCTGACGCTGCCCGACCTCGTCGGCCGCATGCGCCGCGGCGGCCACCTCGACGCGCAGGGCATCACAGAGCGCGACCGCTTCGACGTGCTCGAACAGCTCGTCGAACACCTCACCGGCGGCGACGCCCCCGCCCGCCTCCACTTCATCACCGACCGCCGCGAACTCCTCGACAGGGCGACTGAAACGATGAGGTAGGAACGCCGAGCGGTGAACTGAAGACACTTGCTTTCAGTTCACCGTTCGGCGTTCCTCGTTCCTTACTTCCCTACCTGCTCATCTTGTTCCAGTGCACGCGCAGCGGCGTGGCGAGAGAGATGTCGCGCAGGTCGAAGACGGCGTAGGACGGCTGCTCGACCTTGACGAGCTGGTAGACGCCCGCCTGCGTGGTCGTCGAGAGGGTGCCGTCCCGGGCGAACAGGAAGTGGTGAGCCTGGTCGGCCGTCAGGTGGGCCCGGCTCGTGTCGTCGGCGAGCGCGTCCACCACGTAGGACTTCAAAAGCTTCGGCCAGTAGGAGGCGAAGAGGCGGTGGCTGGCGAACACGTCCGCCCAGACGACCCTGCCGTTGCGCGCGACGACGACGCCGACGACGCCCCGCCGCAGGACCGCGCCTTCGAGCGCGCGCACGTAGTCCTCCATCTGCGCGCCGACGCGCCCGCTCTTGTAGACCTCCTGATAGGTGTCGGTCGAGTTGGCCGTGCCGAGCTTGGCGTTGTTGGCGCTGACCTCGTTCCAGACTTCCGCCTGCACCTTCTTGTCCTGAGCCGCGGCGCGCAGCTTCGGGTGGGCGACCGCGCCGAGGCTCGAGAAGTTCGCGTCGTCGGGCCGGGCCGCCACGACGGGGCCGCGCGTGCCGGGCGCGCGGGCCGGGCCGCCGTGGCTCGCCTCTCGCGCGGACCAGCGGCCGTGCTCGACGCAGAAGACGCTCAGGGCGACGGGGACGCTGACGGGCGGGATGATGCGATCCTCCTGCACGATCCGATCCTGCTTGCCGCCGACGATGACCTCGCCCGCCAGCAGCAGAAGCTTCCTGCCCGAGCGGTTGACGAGCGCCAGCTCGTTCACCGCCGCGGCGCCGCCGCCGTAGGACGCGTTCTGCCGGCGCGCGCCCGCCGAGCGCGGGTGGCGGAGCGGGGCCTGCGCCGCCTGGCCTCCGCCGCGCTCGGTGATGACGACCGTGCCGGCCTTGATCCCCTCGTCGAGCGTGATGTAGGCGTCGGAGCCCGGCGCGTCGCCCCCCGCCACGGGGAAGATCGTCAGGTTCTTGTAGAAGACCGGCCCGAGCACCTGCAACCCGTGGTTGTTCCTGTTCCCCTTCGCGCGCGCGACGCGCGGCCCCGCGGGCAGCATGAGCACGCCCAGCATGAGCGCGCACGCGACCGCCGCCGCCGCCAAAGTCCTCGAACCCGGATTGAGAGTCATCTTTCGCCTCCTCAGAAGTCTGGTCTGTCTTAAGTCTCGGGGCACTGCGCGTGCGGCCGTTCCGGGGCCGACGGCCGTCTCGCGCCCGGCTGTTACGAGGTGTGAACGCGCGGGAGGCGGGGAACTTGCGGGCGGAGTTTTATAGGGCAACAGTTTGACACGGAGGCACAGAGGCACAGAGACACAGCCCGTTGACGATAACGCAACGGGCTGTGTCTCTGTGCCTCTGTGCCTCCGTGTCGAAATCGCTGCCGCTACCGGCGCGACGGCGAGCAGCGACAACTGCGTACTGCCATCTGCCTACCGCCTACTGCTTTTTCGCCTCGCGTGCGCGGCCCTCGTCGGTGGGGTCGGGCGGGCGCGAGGTGACGGCCGGTTGGGAAGCCTCGGGCGGGCGGCGCTTGTAGCGGTGCGTGACGGGGCGGCGGCGGCCGATGCCGATGGCGTGGCGCGAGATGATGAGCGTCGGCGGGAGTTGGCGGCGCTTGAACTCGTTGGCCGGCGACTCGACGCGGTTGAGGATGTCGTAGACGAGCGCCCGGTCGTGCCCCTCGGCGACGATCTGCTCGGGCGAATACTTCCGCTCGAAGTAGAGGCGCAGGATGGGGTCGAGCACGTCGTAGGGCGGCAGGCTCTGGTCGTCGAACTGGTCGGGCGCGAGCTCGGCCGAGGGGCGCTTGTCGATGATGGCCGCGGGTATCAACTCGCCCCCGCGGTTGATGTGGCGCGCGAGGTCATAAACTTCGGTCTTGAGCACGTCGCCGATGACGGCGAGGCCGCCGTTCGTGTCGCCGTAGAGCGTGCAGTAGCCGAGCGCCAGCTCCGACTTGTTCCCCGTCGCCAGCACCAGCCGCCCCTCGGCGTTCGAGACGGTCATCAGGATGTTGCCACGCAGGCGGGATTGCAGGTTCTCGGCCGCTAGGCTCTCGCCGCCGCGCGAAGGCTTCGTCAACCCCATCTCTTTCGTCAGCACTTCAAACGCCGAGGTGATGGGGCGCTCGACGACGGGCATCCCGTAGTTCTTCCCCAGCGCGACCGAGTCGTCGATGCTCCCGCGCGAGGAGAAGGGCGAGGGCATCATCACGCCGAGGACGTTCTCCGCGCCGAGGGCCTCGCACGCGAGCGCCGCGACGACGGCCGAGTCTATCCCGCCGGAGAGTCCGAGCACGGCGCGCCTGAACCCGTTCTTGCGCGCGTAGTCGCGGATGCCCAGGACGAGCGCCTCGCGGACGGTCTCCATGTCGTCGCCGGGCAGGCAGCGCTCGTCGCGTGTGCCGCAGTCGAGGTCGATGGTGGCGACGAACTCCTCGAAGGGCGGCGCTTGCAGAATCGTCTCGCCGCGGCAGTCGGTGACGAGCGACGCGCCGTCGAAGAGGACGCCGTCGTTGCCGCCGACGAGGTTGACGTAGACGACCGGAAGCCCCGAGAGCTTCGAGCGGTGCGCGACCATCGCGCACCGCTGCCCCATCTTCCCCTTGTTGAAGGGCGACGCGTTGGGCGAGACGATGACGGTCGCGCCCAGCTCGACCACCTCGTCGGTCGGGTCGTGCGTGTAGAGCCGCTCCTTCCAGAACGTCTTGTCGTTCCAGAAGTCCTCGCAGACGACGACGCCCAGACGCTCCTTCCCCACCCCGAAGAGGCTGCGCCGCTCGCCCGACTGGAAGTAGCGCGGGTCGTCGAACACGTCGTACTCGGGGAGCAGCGTCTTGTCCGCGAAGCCCAGAAGCTCGCCGTCGCGGATGACGGCCGCCGAGTTGAAGAGCTTGCGGCCGTGCACCGCGCCCGTCGGACGGACAGTTCCGACGACCGCCGTCAGCCCTTTGGTCGCGGGGATGATTCTTTCGAGCGGCTTCAAGGAAGACTCGACGATGTCGCGGTCGAGGAACCAGTCGAGCGACGTGTACCCCTGGACGCACGCCTCGGGGAAGACGATCAAATCCGACTTCTCCGCCCTCGCCTGCTCGATGGCGCGCAGGATGCGCTCCGTGTTCCCCTCGTAATCCCCGTTCGTCGTGTTGATCTGCCCGATGGTGACTCGCATGGCTGAATTCTACCACCGATGTCCCGGCCTCCTCAGCGGGGCGGCCGGGCTCAACGGAAGTCCTGGATGAGCATCACGTCGTGAAAGGTGTCGCCGCGCGCGACGGCGAGTTGGCGGCCGTCGCGCGCGACGGCGAACCAGAAAATGCGGTCGGACTTCCAGTCGGTGAGCGGCCGCCCGCGGCCGCCGTCGAGCGGCAGCGTCCAGAGGTTCGAGACGTTCTCCGCGTCCTTCACGACGACGAGCGCGCGGCCGTCCGCCGACCAGCCCGCGTCGTGCGTGTCCGCGGGCGAGTCGAGCGCGCGCACGGGCTCGCCGCCCGCGGCCGGCATCAGCTCGATCTTCGCGGGCGTGTCCGGACTCTCGCGGTAGTAGTAGAGCAGCAGACTGCGGTCGGGCGAGAGGACTACGGGGCCGGTCTCCTTCCGCGTCAACTGCTCGGGCGCGCCGCCGTCGATTGAGACGCGCCACACGACATACTTGCCGGACGGGTCGGGCGACGCGTAGAAGACCCAGCGGCCGTCGGCCGAGACCTGCGGGAAGCTGAACTGGCCCGAGTTGCGCGTCAGCTCCTTCGGCGCGCTGCCGTCGGCGTTCATGCGCCAGACGCTCCACCCCACCCCGCGGTTGGTCTCGAAGACGACGTAGCGCCCGTCCGGCGAGACCGAGGGGAAGTTGTTGGCGTCGGTGCCGGAGGTCAGTTGCCGCGGCGAGCCGCCGTCGGCGTTCATCACCCAGATGCCGAGGTAGCCGCCCGCGCTCGACGAGTAGACGATGCGCCCGTCCGGCGTCCAGGAGAGCCCGTTGTTCCCGTTCTCGCGCCCCGCCGTGACCTGCCGCGCGCCCGCGTAGTCGCCGCCCGTCACGACCCAGACGTTCGAGCGCAGCTCGCTCCGCGTGGCGACGAGGGTCTTGCCGTCGGCCGTCAGGCTCAGGCTGTCGAACTGGCTCGAATCGTGTGTGAGCTGGCGCGGCTCGCCCGAGGGGTAGGCGACCTCCCAGATCTGCGCGGGGGTGCCGGGCGCAGACGCGCGGTCGCGCGCGGCGATGAGGAGCCCGCTGCGGTCGGGCAGCCACGCCAGCCCCATGATGGAGCGCCAGCGCGCCGCGGAGATGAACGACTCCCGCCCGTCGGAGACGCGCGCCTCGCCGACGTGCGTGTAGTAGCCCTCCCGGTCTTCCCCGAAGAAGGCGTAGGCGATTGATTCGCCGTCGGGCGACCAGGCGAGTTCGCGGAAGAACTGGGGCGGCTTGCGCCGTGCGAGCGGCCGCTCGCCCGTGCCGTCGGCCTCGGAGACGATGAGGGCCGACTCGTTAGTCTTCACGTCGTAGCGCACGAAGGCGAGGCGGCGGCCGTCGGGCGCGGGGGTGACGGCGCCGCCCACGTCGTGGTTGAGGCGGCGGGTGGCCCCGCCGAGCAGCGGCACGCGGTAAAGGTCGTTGACGGTGACGGGCGAGGTGCCCGGGCGCGCGAGGTAGTAGAGGTAGTTGCCGTCGGGCGAGAAGGTCAGGCCGTGGTAGTGCGTGTCGGGCGCGGCCGGCACGATCTCCTTGTCGCTCGGCTCGACCACCTGCCGCAGGTGTATGCTCCGGCGCGCGCCTTCGGCGAAGACGTAGGCGACCAGCCGCCCGCCCGGCGAGATGACCGCCTCGCTCGCGCGCCCCGAGTCGGTCAAGACCTTGACCCTCATCGGCGCGCGCGCGCCCGGCGCGACCGCCTGCGGCCGGACGAACCTGTAAGCGACGAAGACGAGTCCGGCGAGCACAAGGCCGCCGAGCGCGACGAAGGGCCACAGGCGACGCGCGCGCGGGGCCGCCGCGACGGCCGGCGAGCTGGGCTGTGTCGCTCGGGTCGCCTGCGTCGCGTTCGCGCCGGCCTGCGACGAGTGAGCGCCGGTCGCGGTCGTGCCCGCGTGCGAGGCGGTCGAGGGGCGGCCGCCCGTGACTTCGAGGCCGGGGCTCGTCGAGGCGGGCGGGACGGAGTGGTCGAGGAGCGCGCCCGCGTCCACGCGCCGCTTGAGGCGCTGGAGCTTGGCGAGCATCTGGCGCGTCGTCAGCCGCGCCTCGCGGTCTTTGGCGAGCGCGTCGGAGACGATCTCCTGCAAGAGGTCGGGCACCTCGGGCAGGTACTGCGAGAGCGGCGGCGGCTCCTCGTCCTGGATGGCGACGATGGTGTGGCTCGTGGACTTGCCGCGGAAGGGCACGTGCCCGGTCAGCATCTCGTAGAGGACGACGCCCAGCGACCAGACATCCGTCCGCGCGTCCACCTCCTCGCCGCGCGACTGCTCGGGGCTCATGTAGGAGACCGTGCCCATCACCGTGCCCGCGCCGGTCGGGGCGAGCGCGCGCGTCGCCGCCTCCGTGTCCACGCCGCCCGCGGCCGTCCCGCCCGTGAGCTTGGCGAGGCCGAAGTCCAGCACCTTCACGTAGCCGTCGCGCCTGACCATCACGTTCTCGGGCTTGATGTCGCGGTGGACTATCCCCTGCCCGTGCGCCTCGACGAGCGCGGCGGCGACCTGCGCGACGAGGTCGAGCGCCTCGCCCAGCTTCAGGCGGTGCTCCTTCATGTGCGCGCGCAGCGTCGAGCCGTCCACGAACTCGGTGGCGAAGAAGCGCCGGCCGTCCGCCGTCTGCCCGATGTCGTAGACGGTGACGATGTGCGGGTGGTTCAAAGCCGACGCGGCCAGCGCCTCGCGCCCGAAGCGCTCCAGACGGCGCGGGTCGGCGGCCACCTCGGCGGGCAGGAACTTCAAGGCGACCGGCCGCCTCAGCTCCGTGTCCTGCGCCAGGTAAACCTCGCCCATGCCGCCCGCCCCGAGCAGCTCTTTAATCTCGTAACGTCCGACGCGTGTCCCCGCTTCGAGTGTCATACGCCCTCAGCCCCGGGTATCGGACGAGCGGCGCACATTCTAAATCGGAAGGTGAGAGAAAGGAATAAAAAGAAGTGACGAGTGATAAGAAGCTGTCAGCGCTCGGCAGTCAGCTTCAGCTTCCGGTTTGGCTGATTGCGCTGCGGCGGGCCGCCGAACATAGACGGGGCCGCGCACGTGCCCGGCGTGCGCGGCCCCTAGCCCCGGCGTGGATCGCCGGGGCGGCGGCACAGTCCCGGCCGGAGACGTGCCAGCACTAATCGCTAACTAAAATGCCCTTTAGGATGAGGTTCATGTGATATATTCCGCGCGCTTGAGTCTTTGAAATTGGCTGCGTTCGGATGCTTGACTCTCTCACTACCGGGTGAAGGGCGTCGCCAGAAAACCACAGGGATTTTTGGCGGCGGACAAGCACCGGGACATTGTAGCCACATTTCTGGCTAAGAGCAAGCTGTCAGGAGGAAACTCCTGATGGCGCGCTCGCCCCGTCCCCGACCGGCGCGGTTGCCGGAGAAGCTTTTAAAGATCAGGCTCGCGCTTGAACTATCGCAAGACGGGATGCTGCGCCGGTTAGGTCTTGACGAGAGGCTTTCGCGTACTAGCGTGTCCGCCTACGAGGTGGGGACGAGCGAGCCGCCGCTGCCGGTGCTGTTGGAGTACGCGCGGATTGCCAACGTGTGGGTTGACGTGTTGATTGACGATAAGCTAGACCTTCCCGCCACGCTGCCCGCCGCGAAGAAGCACGAAGGGGTGAAGCGCCGCCAAAGTAAACCCTAGTCTCTCACGGGAGTCTCACTATGAACTTCATCGGCCGGATTCGTGGCCTGTCCGACATCCAGAAGGATATGTATGAGACGAAGAAGGTAAGGTTAGAGATTGAGAAGCTTGAAGAGGAAAAGCGGCCGGGGCGGATTACGCTGGCAACGGCCGATGAGGTTAAGCGGTATGACCCTAAAATATAGCTGTTTGCATTTGAGTATGACCGATTCAGCTTCCGTTTAGAGGCGGGCTCCGCCCGCCGTCGCGAGCACCGCGGCTGGAGTCGGCGGGCGGAGCCCGCCTCTAAACGGTCACACTCAATTGCAACCCGCTATATTATTACCCAAATTTGAGATTGTTTTAGTCGCGTATCCGAGTCTCCACGTCTACCCTTCCTCTTTGCCGTGTCCGCCGCCGCCGGGCGTCTCGATGCGGACGCGGTCTCCGGGTTTGAGGTCGCGGGAGCCCTTGGCGTCGAGCTTCAATTTTCTGTTTCCGCGGACAAGGGAGTCGAGGCCGGGGCGCGCGTCGCCGCCCCCGTCGAGGCCGTAGGGCGCGCGCGCGCGGCGGTCTGCGAGGAGGGACATGCGCGCGGGGACGAGCGTCTCTATCTCCCTCACCACGCCGTCGCCGCCCCGGTGCTTGCCGCGGCCGCCGGAGCCGCGGCGCAAACGATAAGCACGCACGCGCAGGGGGTAGGCGTATTCGAGCGCCTCGGCCGGCGTGTTCAGGCTGTTGGTCATGTGCGTGTGGACGCCCGAGACGCCGGCCGCCCCGGGGCGCGCGCCCATGCCGCCCGCCACCGTCTCGTAGTAGGCGAACTCGCGCCCCGTGCGCGGGTCTGTGCCCCCGACGGTCAGGTTGTTCATCGAGCCCTGACTCGCCGCGGGGACGCGCCCGGGCAGGGCTTTCGACAGGGCCTTGAAGAGCACGTCCACGATGCGCTGCGAGGTCTCGACGTTCCCGCCCGCGACCGGCGCGGGGTGCGCGGCGTTGACGACCGTGCCCGCCGGGGCCAGGACTTCAATCGGCTCCATCAGCCCCGCGCTCGCGGGCACCTCCTCCGCGCCGATCAGGCAGCGGAAGACGTAGGCCACGGCCGAGACCGTGATGGCCTCGACCGCGTTGACCGGCCCCGAGACCTGCGGCGCGCTCCCTTTGAAATCGACCACGGCGCGCTCGCCTCTGACTTCGACGCGCACGCGCAAGGCGACTTCGCCTTCGACGATTCCGTCCGAGTCGAGCGCGTCCTCGGCCTCGTACACGCCGTCCGGCACGTCGCGCAGGGTCGCGCGCATCATGCGCGCCGAGTATTCGATCAGGTGCTTGGCGTACTCCGCCGCCTCTTCCCTGCCCGCGCGCCCGACGATCTCCAGCAGGCGCGCCGCGCCCGTCTTCAAAGAGCCGACCTGCGCCTCGAAGTCGGCGCGCCGCTCGCGCTCCACCCGCACGTTCGCCATCAGCAGACGCATCACGTCCTCGTTGACGCGCCCGCCCACGACGAGCTTGACGGGCGGAATCCTCAGCCCCTCGCCGTACACGTCCGTCGCCATCCCCATCGAGCCCGGCGTCGCCCCCCCGATGTCTGCGTGGTGCGCGCGGTTGGCGACGAAGAACAGAGGAGAGTAGGCAGTAGGCAGATGGCAGTAGGCAGTTGAAGAGCTTGAGTTATTTGCCGCCGCCCCTTCACCTTTATCAAGACGCCGTCCCTTCGCCGTCCTCTTCTTACTGCCTACTGCCATCTGCCTACTGCCTACCGCGTCGAAGACGCCCGCGACGAGCGTCACGTCGGGCAGGTGCGTGCCGCCCGCGAAGGGGTCGTTGAGGACGACCACGTCGCCGGGGCCGAGCGTCGTCTCGCGCAGCGCCGCGGCGACCGCCATCGGCATCGAGCCCAAATGAACCGGCATGTGGTCGCCCTGCGCGATGACGCGCCCCGCCGAGTCGAAGACGGCGCAAGAGTAGTCGCGCCGCTCCTTGATGTTCGGCGAGTGCGCCGTGCGCCTGAGCGTCAGCCCCATCTCCTCGGCGACCGACGTGTAGAGCGCGCGGTAGATTTCCAGCGTCGTCGGGTCGAAGCGCTTCTTCATAACTCGATGATGAGATTCCCGAGCCCGTCAACGGACGCTTGAGAGCCCGCGGGCACGAGCGTCGTCGAAGAGTATTCGGTGACGACGCACGGCGACTTGAGCCGCGCGCCCGCCGCCAGTTCCTCGCGCCGGTAGACGGCCACGTCCCGCGCGCCTTCGTCGAAGTGGACGCGCGCCGTGCCGTGCGGCTCGACGTTTAAGTCCGAGGTCTTCGCGCGGCGCGGCCTCTCGTCCTTCAACTCTTCGACGAGTCCCGCCGAGCGCAGGCGCGCGCTCACCACCTCGACCGAGTCGGCCGACTGCGCGTAGCCGTAGCGCGCCTCGTGCTCACGGTGGAAGCGCTCGACCACGCGACGGCCGCCGTCCCAGGGCACTTCAAGCTCGAAGGACTGCCCCGCGTAGCGCGCCGCGATTGTCCGCTCGTGCCTCTGCCGCCCTTCGTCGAACCCTTCACGTTTGAGCGCCGCCCGCGCCTCGCGCTCCATCTCGGCGAAAGCGCGCTCGACGCTTGCCGCCTGAGCCTTCGAGTCACTCCCGACTTCGAGCATGAGCGTGCGGCTCGAACTCTTCAACACGTCGGCGCGCAGACAGCCCAAAGCCGAGAGCGCGCCCGGCGCAACGGGAACGAGCACGCGCGGCACGCGCAGCGCGCGCGCGAGTTCGACCGCGTGCAGTCCGCCCGCGCCGCCGAACGTGACGAGCGTGCAGCCGCGCGGGTCGAAGCCGCGCTCGACCGACACCGCGCGCAAGGCCCGCTCCATCCCCGCGTTGACCACGCGCACGACCCCGAGCCCCGCCTCCGTGACTGAGACCTCCCGCCCGCCCGCCGCCGACATCTCGCGCGCGAGCCCCGCGAGCGCTCGGACAGCGCGACTCTCATCCAACCCGAACTCGCCGCCCAGCAAGTCCGCGCCGCCGAACCTTCCTAAGACCAGGTTCGCGTCCGTCACCGTCGGCAGCTCCGAACGCCCGTAGCACGCCGGCCCCGGCACGGCCCCCGCCGACTCCGGCCCGACGCGGAGGCTCCCGCCCGCGTCCACGCGCGCAATCGAGCCGCCGCCCGCGCCCACCGTGTGTATGTCGAGCACGGGCACGGCCACGGGCAGCCCCGCCACGCTCGCCTCGTTCGTCAACTTCAAGCGCCCGCCCGCGACCAGCGCCACGTCGGTCGAGGTGCCGCCCATGTCGAACGTGATGGCGTCTTCAAACCCGGCGGCGCGCGCCGCGTGTGCCGCGCCCACGACGCCGCCCGCCGGGCCCGACAGTATCGTCCGCACGGGCTCGGCGGCGGCCGCGCGCGCCGAGATGCTCCCGCCCGAAGACTGCATCACGCGCAGGGCCCGCCCCGCCACGTGCGCGCCGAGGCGGCCGAGGTACGAGCCCATCAAGGGTTGCAGGTAGGCGTTGATGGTGACGGTCGAGGTGCGCTCGAACTCTCGGTACTCGGGGAGGATTCTGTGCGAGACGGAGAGCGGCACGCCCCCGAGCGCCTCCTTCAACCCGCGCTCGATGCGGCGCTCGTGCTCGGGGCGCGCGAACGAGAAGAGCAGGCAGACCGCCACCGACGCGGGACGCGCGCGCTTCAACTTTTTAACGAGTGCCGCGACCTCTTCGTCGGTCAACTCCTCGACGACCGCGCCGTCGGCCGCCACGCGCTCGCGCACGCCGAAGCGCAGGGCGTCTTCGACAAGCGGCGCGGGGCGCGTCCAGTTCAGGTCGTACAAACTCCCGCGCGCCTGACGGCCGATGACGAGCACGTCCTCGAAGCCCTCGGTCGTCACGAGGGCCGCGCGCGCGCCCTTGCGTTCGAGCAGCGCGTTCGTCCCCACGGTCGTCCCGTGGACGACCTCTAAATCACGCAAGCTGACGCCCGCCTCGCGCGCCGCGCGCCTGAGCCCCTCGACGATGGCGCGCGAGGGGTCGTCGGGCGTCGAAGGCACTTTGAAGATTCGCGCGCGCCCGCCCGCGTGGTAGACGAAGTCGGTGAACGTCCCGCCCGTGTCCACGCCGACGCGCACCCTCCGGCCCTTCGTCATTCCTTCAACCTCACGCGCGGCCAGCGGTCTGTGTCGGGCGTGCCGTCGGGCCCGCCGCAGTCGTCCTGCCGCCGCGCCTCGACGACCAGGGGGCTTGCGCCGCGGAAGCTGTAACGGACGAAGAGGCCGCACGTGCCCATCGCGTCGGCCTTCGACATCAGCAGCAGCTCGCGCGTGCGCGGAATGAACCTCGTGAGCGCGAGGACTTCCGTCTCGCTTTCAAAGCCCTTGAGCTTGAGCGCGCGGGCGCGGCGCGGGTGTTGTGAGTCGTAGAGCATGAAGACCGTACTCGGCTGGATGCCGCCGCCGTCGCACGTGACCTCGACCAGATAACGCCCGCGCCCCAGCCGGTGGAATTCGAGCCCGCCGTGCGTCTCGCTTTCCGGGTACGACGCCTCGTAACCCTCCTCGCACGACTCCGGCCAGCGGAGCACCTCGCGCCACCCGGCGCGCTCGGCGCGCGTTACGCTTTTCTTCACGCGCGGCGTCTGCGCCGCAAGGCCCGACGCTAAGAGAAGGAGCAGGGCGGACGCCGCGCCCGCCGTCTTAACCTTCCGAAGCACGCGCGCCCCCTTCCGCGAGTCTCCGCAGCGCCCCGACCTCTTCGGCGTGCTCGGCGACGAACCATTCGTTGAGCAGCGGCAGGTATTCAAGCTGCGTCTCGACGGGCAGCTCGAAGAAGCTCGAAGGCACGACGCGGCGGCAGCGCGGGCTGCGGCAGTTGCAGCGCCAGACCAGCCCGCCGTGGCAGTCGATGATGTAGTCGCAGGTGATCTCTTCGCCCGCCTTGATTCGGCGCCGCGCGACGACGACGCCCCCGCCGCCGCCGCGGCGCGCGTAGGCGTTCGGGTCGCAGCTCGAATTGACGTGGCGCTCGGGGAAACCTTGCAGCACGACCTTCCCCCCTTCGAGGTAGTCGCAATGATACTCGTACTCGCCCAGTTCGGGGCGCAGGGGGTGCCCCGCGTCCACCACGCGCGAGTCGTCCAACACCATCAGCGTCTCGCCCGCCGCGAAGTCGCGCGCCGCGAAGACGCCCACGCCGTGAATCCCGGACTCTGCCACGTAAACGTCAGACATAAGAAAGTGCCGTGAACCGTGAACCGTAAACCGTGACAAGAGAAGAACGGGGTTTATCCTGTCACGGTTTACGGTTCACGGTTTACGCTCTTAAAGAGGCGGCCGCCGCCAGCCGCCCAGCGCGCGTTCGACTTCCGCGGCGGAGGCCAACGCCACGTCCTCGCGCCAGGGCCGCGCGACGAGCTGCGCGCCGAGCGGCAGACCTTCCGCGGAGGTGCCCGCGCGGACGACCGCGCCCGGCCAGCCCGTCATGTTGTAGATCATCGTGTAACTGAAGAGGAGCTGGTTCTCCTCGTCGAAGGTCGTCCCGTGCGGCATCGCCTCGCGCGCGCAGGGCGGGCACAGGATGAGGTCGTAGTCGCGCATGAACGACAACATCTGCGACCGCCACGCGTCGAGTTGGTAGATGAGCATCGTCAGCTCGCCCGCCGTCAGGCTTACCGTGCCCAGCACTTCGAGCAGGCGATTCATGAGCGGGCTCGGCTCCGACGTGCCAGACATCATCAAGAGCATCCGCAGCCCCGCACCGGAGTCCGCGCCGTAGAGCCCTAGCAGAAGCTGATAGGCGTCCGAAGGCACGGGCGGCCGCGCCTCGACCACCTCGGCCCCTGCGTCGGCGAGCACGCGCGCCGCGTCGCGCACGACCGCGGCTACGTCATCGGACGGCGCGACGATGCCGTTGTCCGTGTGGAAGGCGACGCGCAGCTTCTTCAAGTCAACTTCCCTGTGGTCGCCGAGCGGGACGGGTGCGACCGTGGGGTCGCGCCAGTCCGTGCCGCAGAGCAGCGGGAGCGCGAGGGCGAGGTCTTCGACGCGGCGCGCGAGCGGGCCGATCTGCCAGATGGAGTCGAGCAGTCCGCCCATCGGCGGGAAGTGTCCGGTGCGCGGCGTGCGCCCCGACGTGGGCTTGATTCCGGCGACGCCGCAGAAGTGCGCGGGCACGCGGATGCTGCCGCCCGCGTCACTCCCGATCCCGAGCGGCGACATCCCGGAGGCTATCGCCGCGCCCTCGCCGCCGCTGCTGCCGCCGGGCGTGCGCGACAGGTCGTAAGGGTTGTGCGTGCGGCCGTAGACGAGGTTGTCGCTCTCGAAGGCGAGCGAGATTTCGGGGACGTTCGTCTTGCCGAGGACGACCGCGCCCGCGGCCTTCAGACGCGCGACGCCCGCCGCGTCCTCTTCGGGCACGTAAGAGGCGCGCCCGACGGTGCCGCCCGCCGAGACTATCCCTTCGGCCTCGAACGCGTCCTTGATGGTGACGGGCACGCCGTGCAGAGGCCCCCACGCCTCGCCGCGCGCACGCGCCTCGTCGGCCGCGCGCGCGCGCTCGCGGGCGGCGTCGGCCGTCACGTGCACGACTGCGTTGAGCTTCGGGTTCACCTCCTCGATGCGCGCCAGGTGCGCCTCGACGACCTCCGCCGAAGAGACCTCGCCGCCGCGTATCGCCCGCGCCAACTCCGACGCCGAAGCGTAGATGATCTCGTCCATAGCTCACTCCGTTCGCTCGTAAACCGTAAACCGTAAACGGTGACAAGAAAAAGCCGTGAACCGTAAACCGTGAACCGTGACAAGAAGAAACCTCGTTCTTCTCTTGTCACGGTTTACGGTTTACGGTTCACGCTCCCAGGCGTCCATGAACTGGCGGAGGGCGACGATCTTGCCGAGGTGGTGCGCGGTGTGCGCGGCGAGGCTGACGAGCGCGTCCGCCATCGTGTGGCCGGGGTCGGTCTCGTGCCTGAGGCGCTCGGGCGACTCGGTCCACCACAGCGCCTTCTCTATCCCGGCGAGGAACTCGGCGACGAGCGCTTCCCACTCCTCCTGGCTCGCGGGCGGCGCGTCGGGGTAGACGCGCCCTTTCTGCCACTCCTCGTAGAGCGCCTCGTCGCGGTTGACGATGATCGACTGCCAGCGGTTCGTGTGCCACAGCTCCTCGTAGATGGTGTGCGACTGCGCCGACGGCCTGCGCGTCACCTGTTCGAGCGTCAGGCCCGCCACGATGCGCTCGCGCGGGGCGAACTCGCCGTCCTTAAAAAGATGTCCCCACTTACTCAACCCTGGCGTCCTTTCGTCTCTCAACGCGGCAAGGTCTCCGCCAGCAGGCGGAAGACGTTCCCGCCCATGAGCAGGCCGACCTCCTCCTCCGTGAAGCCCTCTTCGAGCAGGGCGTCGGTGATAAGCACGACGCCCGTCGTGTCGAAAGGCTCCGTGACCGCGCCGTCGAAGTCCGAGCCGAGCGCGACGTGCTCGACGCCGACGACCTGCGCCGCGTGGCGTATCGCCTTGGCCACCGCGCGCGCGTCGCGGCCGCACGTGGCCGCGTCCCAGTAGCCGATGCCGATGACGCCGCCCTTCGAGGCTATCTTACGCAACTGCTCGTCGCTCAGGTTCCGGTTGTTGTCGCACGTCCCCCGCACGCCCGTGTGCGAGACGACCAGGGGTCTGGTCGCCACCGCGACCACGTCTTCGATCGTCTGCGCGGAGGCGTGCGCCAGATCGACGAGCATCCCGCGCGCCTCCGCGCGGCGCACCATCTCGCGCCCCCTCTCGGTCAGCCCCCCCTTCTCCACGCCGTGGGCGGAGCCCCCCCACTCGTTGTCGTAGAAGTGCGCCGGGGCCAGCATGCGGAAGCCCGCGTCGAAGAGCACGTCCACGTTATCAACGTCACCTTCGAGCGGGTACGCGCCCTCCAACCCCAACAGACCCGCGACCGGCCGCGGGCTGCCCTCGCGCCGCCCGACGAAGCGCGCGAGGTCGTCGGCCGTCTTGATGACGACCAGACGCCCGCCCGAACGCGCGGCCGCCTCGTGGAGCTTGCGCGCCTGGTAGAGCGCGCGCTCGCGCAGGCTCCGCACCGCGCCGAGCGGCCAGCGCTCGGCGAAGGCCAGCGCCGTCACGCCGTCGAGCCCCTCCGGGTTGCTGTCGTAGTTGCTGAAGTAGGGCGTGTGGGTGACGACGGTGAAGAACTGTAGAGCGACGCCTCCCTCCACGAGGCGCGGCACGTCCACGTGGCCGCGCCCCGAGCGCGCGAGCACGTCCCTGTCCCACAGGAGCGTGTCGGCGTGCATGTCGGCCACGAGCAGCCGCGAGTGCAGCGCCCGCCCGCGCTCCGAAGCCCTGTACGGCCCGCGCACGCGCGTCCCGTTCAGCAGCCACTCCGCCACCGCCGGGGCCACCGTAAAGAACGCCAGCACGCCCAGCACGGCGAGCAGCAGGAGGAGGACAACGGCGAGCTTTCTCTTCATGAACAGTAGGCAGTAGGCAGACGCCGCGTCAGCGGCGTCTGAATTTAGCCCGGCCTTTCAAGGCCGGGTAAGGTCGGGGCCAAACGCCGGTGCGTCGCGTCCGTCGTCGCCTGAGCTTGCGTGGCGGTTCAGGCGACGACGGACGCGACGCGACAGTCTTCGACATATCGCCGACCCGGCCTTGAAAGGCCGGGCTAAATTCAAGCGCCGCCGACGCGGCGGACTGACGCTGTGCGACTGCCTGCTGGCGTTTGCCTACTGCCTACTCTCCCACCGTTACGCGGCAGCCGGAGGCGTGTGCGGCGCGCGCCGCGTCGAGGACGAGCTGTGTGCGGTGTCCATCGTCGAAGGTGGCCGCGCCCTCGATCTCCGTGCGCCCTCCGTGCAGCGCGTCGATGATCTCGCGCGCGAAGACGGTAAAGCCGCGCGCCCACTCGTTGTCGCGCAAGCCCTCGGCCAGCGGCGCGTCGTCCGTCTCGATTGCCGCCCAGGCGCTCTCGCCGACGCGCGCGCGCCAGAGACGCCCCGCGCCGTCGAGCCGCAGCGAGCCTTCTGAGCCGAAGACCTCGACCGTGTGCTCGGGCGCGCCGGGCTCCGCCAGCGAGATAGCGACGACGCCCGTCGCGCCTTCGGCCGCGCCGCCGTCCTCGAAGTTGACGAGGAGGCTCGCCTCGTCGTCGGCCGTCACGCGCCGCGTCCCGCCCGACGCGGGGTCGCGCCGCTCCGAGACGTGCGCCGCGAGCGACGCCGACACGTGCGACACGCGCGTCCCCAGAAGCCAGTGCAGGGCGTCCAGCGCGTGCGACCCGATGGCCCCGAGAGCGCCCCCGCCCGCGCGCTCGTCCGACCACCAGCTCCAAGGCGCGTCGGCCGACGCGCGCGAGCCCCCCCGGAACAGAAACTTCGCGTGGCGCACGCGCCCCAGCTCGCCCCCCTGAATCGACTCCCTCATCCGCCGCCGCGCCGGCAGGAACCTCAACTCATGGTCGATGAGCGCCAGCACGCCCGCGGCCCGCGCGGCCTCGCACATCCGCGCGGTCTCCTCCGCGTTCATCGCCATCGGCTTCTCGCACAGCACGGCCTTACCCGCTTCGAGCGCCCCCACCGCCATCTCCGCGTGCGTCACCGGCGGCGTCACGATGCTCACCAGATCAACCTCGTCGTGAGCGACCACCTCCCGCCAATCTGACGCCACGAACGGAATATCAAACTCCCGCGCGACCCTCTCCGCGTTCTCCCTCCGCCCGCTCGCCACGGCGACAACACGCGCCTCCTCACACGCCGCCCACGCGGGCAACTGCGTCGTCCGCGCGAACCCCGTCCCGACGATGCCAACGCCGACCACCCCTCTGCTACTCACAACGCCCCTCCACACCTGCTCACGCCACACGAACGGCCCGCCACGCGCCGCCCCGCTCTCGCCCTGTAACTCTTCAAAGCCTTCCCGGCTTTTTATCACGCGCGCCGTCGTTTATGAAGCGAGACGGCGCGCATCACCCCGGCCCTAACGCCTCCAACATCAGTTGCAGCTCCACGGCATCGGCGTAATTCAACTCCGGGTCGTCGGCGAGCGTGCCGTCGCGTTCACCGCGCAGGACGGCTTGCACTTTGGCGAACAGCACTTTGGCCGACGGCGCGACATCCGCTCCCGAGAGTCTGGCAAGTTGCTGTTCTAGCTCGGCCGTCTCTCCCTGCTCTATCGCCTGAGCCGCCGCCGCGCAGAGTTGCGCGCCGAAGTCCATGCTCTGCCCGCCGGCACGCCGGTAGGCCAGATAGCTCTCGACGGCCCGCGCCCGCGCCTGCGCCGCGGCCTCCGCATTATTGGTGACTTGCTCCAAGTCGTGGAGGATATTCCACGCATTCCAAATTGTGGCAGCATGCCCATAAGGCCCCTTGCACTCGATGGCGCGGAGCAGTTGGCGGCGCGCCTCGTCGTACTGCTGCATCTGGAAGAGGGCGAAGGCCAGATTGTTGCGAACTACCCCCTCATGGTTCTCATCTTTCAGCCTGACGTAAATGTCCGCGGCCTGCCGGAAGCACTTCGCCGCCTCCTCCAATCGCCCCCACATGCCATAAAGAACCCCCAATTCGCTCAAACTGGCGGCCTCGCCCGCGAGGTCTTTCTGCTGAACTTCTATAGCCAACGATTGCCGGTAGGCGCGCTCCGCCTGTTCAAATTGCTCCATCCTCTTGTAGATCATCCCGACCTGATGCAGGGCGATGGCGACGGTTGTCGGCTCGTTCAGGCTTTCAAAGATGCGTCGCACCTCGTCGTATATTTCCAGCGCTTCGTCGTAACGCTGCTGTAGCATGCGGGTCGTGCCAAGCTGGGCTTTGCCGACGGCCACCCCCCTTTTGTCATCGAGCGCCCCATGTCGCTTGATGGCCTCCTCGTAAGCCGCCGCCGCTTCGTCCAAGCGCCCCAGAGCTACAAGACAATCGCCGCTCTCCTTAATCACCGCCGAGGCCATCCCAGAAGCGCTCGTGTTGCCCGCATCCGCCAGCGCCTGAAAGCGCCGCCCAGCTTCGCTCAACTGTGCAAGTGCGGCTTCAGCAGCCCCTCCACTTCGCAACACCCGCCCGAGCTGCGCCTGCACATATGCGATGTCATAACCGGCGTTCGCATAGGCCCCTTCCCCCTCGGACAAGCAACGCTTGAGAAGTCCATCGGCGGCGGCGTAGGCCGCCCGCACCTCCCCGCGTTCCAGCAGCCGGTCGATGTCTGCGCTCTCCGTCAAAAACTGCGCGTGGTTCCACTCCCCCAACTTCTCCGCCGCCTGCTCTCGCACTTTCGTCGCCTGCGCGAGCGCCTGTCGAAGCCCTAAAAACGAGAACAGAGTTTCACACCTGTTTGCCAGATCAATTACCGCCTCGGGGGCGGCCTTATCCTGTGCCCATGTGAGCAGCGACAGCAGGTTCGGCAGCTCCAGCAACGTCAGGCGCGAGGACAACTCGACATCCTTGAACCGCTGCGCGTAAAGAAAGTTTGTCAACGCAAACATCCCTTCGGCCCAGACTGCCCTCAGTTCTTCCTGCTCCGCCTCGCTCACTTCCCTGAGCAGGTACGCAGGCAGGGCCGGGTCGAGACGCAGGTGGTTGTCGCCCATGTACGCGGCCAGCCCCACCTCGATGAGTTGACGTGCGAGGCTCTCCACGGCCTCCTGCTCCGCGCCGAGCATTTGCATTAGCACGCCGAGGTGCGCGCCGCCGTGGAAGACGGCGAGGGGTTTAAGCTGCTCGCGCGTCGCGGGCGGGAGGCGGCGCAAAGAGAGTTCCAGGCTGGCGTAGAGCGAGTTCTCGCGGTCGCCGGGGTGCTTGCGGTCGAGGTCGGCCATGAGGCGGCGGAGGTTGTCGGTCGTCGCGCGGACGCCGCCGCGCGCAAGCTCGCGGGCGAGCAGGACAAGGGCGCGCGCGTGGCGGTCTACGGCTTCGACGAGGTCTGTGATCTCTTTGGGGTCGCCGCCGGGGTCGTCCGCCTTGGGCGTGAGCCCTTCCTGCTTCAACACCTCGCCGACGAGCGCGACGGCGTCTTCGCGCGCGAGCGCGCCGAGGGCGATCTCGTTGCCGCGCCGGTCGAAGGGCGCGGGCAGGGGCTCGCGCGTGGTGAAGATGATGCGCGTCGAGGGGCTCGCGTCGAGCAGCCGACGGCAGAGGCCGAAGAGTTCCGGGAGGGGCGCGGCTCCGGGCGGCTGTTGTCCGGTGTGGTCGGGCAGGACGCTCTCCAAATTGTCGAGGACGATGACGGTCGGGCGGTCGCGCAGCGCGCGCTCGACGGGTTGCAGCGCGGCCTTCAAATCCTCATCCTGGCCGACGTGCCACTTGTCGCCTTCGGGCAGGAGTTGGCGGCCGATGCCGATGAGCATCTGGCGCGCGTCCGTGTACTGCTCGAAGCTGACGAAGGCGGCGCGGGCGTGGCGCGCGGTGCGGACGAGCCAGCGCGCGAGTTCGACGGCGAGCGTGGTCTTGCCCTCGCCGCCGCGCCCGCGGATGACCGCGTAAGGCTCGCGCGCGAGCAGGCGCTCCAGCTTCAGCAGCTCGCGGCTTCGCCCCTGAAATTCGTGCGGCAGTTCGGGCAGGTGCCCGAGGCTCAGGCGGCGCTGCGCGGCCTGAAGCTGTCGCACGTCTTCGGACGGGAGGCGCGTAAAGAGCTGCGCGTCCTGCTCCTCCTGATAGAGCACGGGGACGAACCAGTCTTGCAGGCGGAGGTCTCCCGCGCCCATGAGCTTGCCGCGGTAGTCGTCGCGGTGCAGCTCGCGCTGGCCTTCGATCATCGCCGTCCCCACCCGGCGGCCCGCGGCCAGCTCGCCGTAGAAGGCTTTGACGAAGCGGCGCGCCGTCTCCACGAGAACGGTGTGGCTCATCGCCACGACGGAGGCGACGCCCTCCTCTAAAAGTTTCGCGGCGACCGAAGCGGTCGGGTCGTCTTCCGTTTTCGCCGTCTGGCAGGCTTCGAGGAAGACGAGCGGGATGCCCCGGTCGCGTATGACCTCGGCCAACTTCTCGGCGTGAATCAACTGCACGGCGCGCCGCCCCAACTCCTCGGCGTCCTTCGGGTCTTCAAAGCAGAGCGCGCCCAGGCCCACCCTCCGGTCGTAGACGCCGTGGCCGTCGAAGTGCACCACGTCGAACGGCTCGCCCGCGTCGGCGGCCTTCCGTAAAGTCTTTTCCAGCGCGGGGAACGTGGGCGGCGTGAGGATGGAGAGCTTCGCCAGCTCGCCCAGACTCTCCAACGCCTCGATCAACGGGCGCGCGCTGATGCGGTGGTCGAGGTAGGGCGTGCGCTCGTCTTCGGGGCGCGGGCTCACGAGGAGGATGCGGATGGGCAGGCGCGTCGGCGTAACCTTCCGCGTGTGGCGGTTCGGCAGGCGGCGGCGCACGCGCGCCGCATGCTCGCCGTGGAAGAGGAAGCCGCGCCCGTCGTGCAAAAGCTCCCACGGCAGCGCGAGCAGTTCGGCGGCGGCTTCGTCGGCCGCGGCCTGCTCCTCGGGGGACGCGCCCTCCGGCAACTCCCTTTCGACAAAGACCGAGAACCGCCGTTCCCCTTCGGCGCCCGCCTGCTGCCATGCCCGGAGAGTCTCCTGCGCGGCCTGCGGCGCGAGCGCGGCATCGTATAAAGCCCTGCCCCATTCGGGCAGCCGCGCCTCGACACGCGCGGCGCGCTCCTGAAAGACGCCGATGGGCCAGACGTAAAACTCTTCCAAATACCAGCGCAGCTCTTCCGCCTCAAGGACGCCGAGGGGCGCGGTGAAGTTGAAGCGCCGGCTCTCGACGGCGCGCGCGGCCGCGTCGGCGGGGTCGTAGACCAACTGCGCGACGGCGCGCGCGCGCCGCTTGCCGTCCTCGGTCAAGACCTTCAGGTCGTCCAGTTTCAGGATCAGTTCTTCGACCGGTTGAGAGGCGCGCGCCGCGGCGGGCCGCGGGTCGTGGGGCAGCCGCTCGCCGAGCGCGGCGAGCAGCGCGGGCAGCGCCTCGCTCAGGCCGCCGGTTCTCACCTCGACGCGCACGCCGACCGGCTCTTCTCCGAAGAAGAGCGGCAGCGACGAGGGCTCGACGCCGGGGAGCAGCAGCGGTATCACCTTGTAGCCCTCGCCCCCGCGCTCCGCCTCCACCTCCAGCGCCTTCTGAATCTCCCTGCGCACCCACGGCGAGTTGAATGCGTTTGTGCTGAGGACGGCGACGAACTGCCGCGCACTCTCGAGCGCCTTCTCGATCTCCGGCGCGAGCTTCGCCCCGCCGGCCAGCTCGCGGGAGTCGGCCCACACTTCGAGCCCGAGCCCTTCCAGCGCCTCGCGCAGCTCCTTCACGAAGCCGTCATCCCTGCTGCTGTGAGAGATGAAGACGTGTCCGCTCATGGCCGCTCCTCCGCGTGAGATGGCGACGCATTCAAACACACCTCACACGGAAAGTACACGGCTATTCGGGAGAGGGTGAAGTCGCCCTTAGAAGATGAAGACACGAGGAACGACGCTGTGAGTCGAGGCGGATGCCGTCACCCTCGGCCGAAGGTCTGAATATGTGAATGCCCTCTGTAGGATTCGAACCTACAACCAACGGATTATGAGTCCGCTGCTCTGACCGTTGAGCTAAGAGGGCATGTGTGCTGCGCGCGATTATAGAGACCGCCCGTAGGCGTCGCAAGCGAGCCTACTTCATCGTCTGTTTGAGGGCTTCGATCTGGGCGAGGTGGCGGTCTTCGTGCGCGCCGACGAAGAGGAGCCATTGGTAGAGGTCGAGGGGGCCCCAGGCGGGGTGCGGGAAGCGGAGGGCGCGGCCGTCGGCGCGCTCGACCCGAGGCCGCAGCGCGTGGAGCGCGGCGCGCGACTCCTTCAGGCGCGCGAGCGAGTCGGCGAGCCGCAGCCCCGTCGGGCGGATGCGCTCGGGCGCTTCGAGCCTGACGCCGCGCGAGCGCTCGACGAACTCCTCGATGGAGACGGGGTCGGCGAAGAGGCCGGGGGCCGCGGCCTCCGCCGCGCCCGCCTCCGCGGCCTTGCCCAGAAGTTTTTCGAGCAGGCGGACGACGCCCGCCTCGACGATGGAGAGGTGCTCGACAAGCTCCGCGACGGACCAGCGGTCGGGCGCGGGGCTGAAAGATTGCTGCTCCTCGCTCAGACCTTCGACGGCGGCCGTCAGGCGCGCGCGCGTGCGGTCGATGTGTTCGTAGATTTCGGGGACGCTGCTGAAGTCCATGGAGGGGGTTCGCTCCTCGTCTCTGTCGGGAGTTCGAGCCGGCCGAGCACGGCCGCCTGCGGCGAGACGCGCAGGACGTGCCAGCGCGGGTACTTGAACTCCGGCCCGCTCTGGTAGATGTGCATGTAGGCCGTCTGCGCGTAGATCGTCTCGGGCTCGACCCATTCGAGCCGGACGAAGGGGTTCATCGAGATGAGCACCGCCTCGCTCGACTGCTGCTGCGGTTGCTGCGGCTGCGCGGGCTGCGCGGCGGGCTCGGCCTTCTTGAAGACGCGCGCGTCGTACTCGACCGAGGCGGCGCGCAGGGGCTCGCGCAGGGAGAGCCCCGCGCCGGTCGGCCGCCCGCCCCCCGCGTCGTAGACGGCCACGTCGTACTCGAAGGCCGTGGCGAGCTTCGAGCCGTCGGGCGACCAGGCCGGCTCGACCTGCGTCACGCGGTCGTCGAGCAGGCGCTCCTGCCCGTCGAGCGTGATGAGGCGGGGACGGCCCGCGTGCGGGTTCCCCTCGCGCCGCTGCGCCTCCCACTCGTCCTCCCGGCAGGCGAGCGCGGCGACGGCCTGCCCGTCGGGCGACCACGCCAGCTTAAAGTAGATGAGACCCTCGCGCGCGGTGAGCGGGCGCAGGTCGCGTCCGTCGCGGTCGCCGACGTAGACCTGCTCCGTGCGGAATACTTGCGTCGGGGGGATGATGGGCGCGGCCGTCGGCGTCGGCTGCGCGCCCTCGGCCCCCGCGGGCGGCTGCGAGAGGTCGGGCGGGACGGGGGCCTCGACCGGCGTCGGGGTGGCCTGGGGCGCGGGCGTACGGACGCCGCTGAAGACGATGCGCGAACCGTCGGGCGACCAGGCCACCTCTTCGGGGAAGACGCCCGTCAGGTCGGGCGGCAGGACGTTGCTGAGGAAGACGCCCGCCGTGCTGTAGAGGTCGATGCGGAAGTCCGTGTCGGTCTCGCTCGTGCCGTAGAGGACGAGCGCCCTCTGCCCCGAGGGGTCTACGACGGTGCGGATGAGCGCGTCGGCCGTGCGCTGCGTCTCGAAGGCGGTGCGGATGGCGGCGGCCGGCTCCTCGGGCTCGTCGCGGCGGAGGTGTTCCGGCAGCCTCTCTTCGGGCAGGTCGGTCTCGAAGCGGAACGCCAGGCGCTCGGCGGGCACGTCGCGCAGGCTCTTCGGCGCGACGGAGAGCCCCGCCGACTCCCGTATGCTCTTGCACGCGGGGGCCGTGAGCAACGCGGCCAGCAGCAGCAGCAGCGCCGCCGCGCGCACGCGACTCCGCCTTCTCCGAAAGCAAACGCCCATCTCTTCCCTCTCGCCCGCCCCCTTTAGTCTGCCTGAACGGACGATGATAGGGACGCCCGCGCGGCGGTGTCAAAAGCAAGTAGACAGTAGGCAGTAGTCAGTAGCCGGTAGCGCTCCGCGTGTTGGGCGTCGATGATGACAGCCGGAGGGTTCGAGCGGCGAATGTATTTCTACTGTCTACTGTCTACTGTCTACTGTCTACTTGCTTTCGCCTACTTATTACGCCACTCGGGCCTGCGCTTCTCCATGAAGGCCCGGACGCCCTCGCGCGCGTCCTCGGTCTTCATCAGCTCGTTGAGGTAGATGTCCTCGGTGCGTTCGAGGGCTTCGAGGAAGGGCCGTCCGCGCGCGGCGTCCAGCGCGCGGCGCGCCATCTCCAGCGCCGGGGCGGACAGCTCGCGCAGGCGCGCGAGAATCTCTTGCAGCTTCGGCTCCAACTGCTCGGGCTCGACGACGTAGCTGACGAGCCCCGTGCGCAGGGCCTCCTGCGCGTCGAAGATTTCGCCCGTCAGGAGGAGTTCGCGCGCGCGCCGCTCGCCCATGATGCGCGGCAGAAGCACCGCCGCCACCGGCGGGAAGACGCCGAGCTTGATCTCGGGCTGGCCGAACTTCGCGTTAGAGGCCGCGAGGACGATGTCGCACCCGGCCACCAGCTCGCACCCGCCGCCGAGCGCCGCGCCGTCAACGAGCGCCAGCGCGGGCTTCCCCATCTGCTCCAACGTGCGGAAGACGTTGTGGAAGGATTCGAGCATCTGGTAGACCGTCTCCGGCTGGTGCTCCTCGACCGAGACGCCCGCGCTGAAGGCGCGCGAGCCCTCGACGGCGTCGAAGACGACGGCCACCACGTCGCGCATCCCCATGCACTCGGTGAGCGCCGCCTCCACCTCGCGCATCATCGCGATGGTGAAGATGTTCAGCGGGGGCCGCGCGAACGTCACGCGCGCCACCCGCTCCTCCACGCGGAAACGTATGTGCTGGTAAAGGTCAGGCATAGCTCCAGAGCGTGAACCGTGAACCGTAAAGCGTGACAAGAAGAAGGCGGTTTTTATCTTGTCACGGTTTACGGTTCACGGTTCACAGGTTTTCTCCTTTGCCGCCGAGCCGGCGGAAGAGGAGGTAGACGGGGAGGCTCAGCGCGAGCAGCGCGAGCGCGTAGAGGCTGTTCTCCGTGTCGCTCCAGACGGCGCCGGCCAGGAAGGCGACGGAGACCGCGAGCGCGAAGGCCGTCGTGAAAGGGTAACCCCAGGCGCGGTACGGGCGCGGCGTGTCGGGCTCGCGCCGCCGCAGCACGAAGACCGAGAGGAAGACGAGCGCGAGGTCTGTCACGAAGAAGAAGGCGAGCGCCGCGAGCAGCTTCGCGAACGTCCCGCTGAAGAGGATGAGCAGCACGGCGGTCGCCGTCGAGAGCGCGAGCGAGACCGTCGGCGTGCCCCCCCTGTTCACGTACGAGGCCCCGCGCCAGAAGAGCCGGTCGCGGCTCATCGCGTAGACGACGCGCGGCGCCGTCAGCGTGTTCCCGTTCACCGACGCGAGCAGCGAGACTATCGCCACGACGCCGATGACAGTCGCGCCGCGCGGCCCGAAGACGGCCTCGGCCGCCGCGCCCGCCGCGAGCTTCTGCCCCGCGAGCCGTTCGACCGGCAGCACGTAGAGCAGCGCCGCGTTGAAGAGCAGGTAGACGACGATGACGAGCAGCACGCTCCCCACCATCGCGCGCGGGACGCTGCGCGCCGTGTCACGCACCTCCTCGCCGAAGTAGACCGTGCTGTACCAGCCGTCGTAAGTGTAGATGATGCCTTGCAGCGCCAGCACCGCGGCCGTCAGAAGCCCGAGCCCCTCCGGCACGGACAGCGCTTGCGCCGGCCGGGTCTCGGTCGCCCCGCCCCCGCCGTAGGCGAAGCAGGCGGCGATGAGAGCGGCGAAGGCGAGCGTCTTCAAGAGGCTCGTCAACTCCTGCGTGCGGCCGCCCCAGCGCACGCCGCGCCACTGAACGAGCGCGAAGGCGAGCGCCGCGCCCGACGCGACCAGCGCCTCCCGCCCCGCGAGCGTAGGGACGAGCATCCCCGCGTACTCTCCCATCACCAGCGCGACGGCCGAGACCGTCCCGCACGTCGAGAGCCAGTCGCTCCACCCGACGACGAAGCCCGGGTACTCGCCCAGAGCGCGCCGCACGAAGACGTAGAAGCCGCCGGAGCGCGGGATCATCGTCCCCAACTCCGCCACCGACACGGCCCCAAACAGCGCGTAGACGCCGCCCAACGCCCACGCGCCCAAGAAGAGCCAGCGGTTGGGAAGCTGCTGCGCCACCTCGCCCGGCGTCCGCAGGATGCCCATGCCGACGGTGATCCCGACGGTCACCGCCAGCCCGAACAAAACCCCGAGCACGCGCAGCAGCCGCCCGCGTCCTTCCAGCGGGACGGCTTCGACGGCTGCCTTCTCGACTGTCGCCATGCGCAGCGTGCTCCTTGGTAGCGGTCAGAACCAGCCGCGGTAGCGGGTGGCCCTTTGTTAACCGATGCAGACGTATGACAGAGGGCCGCCCGCTACCGCGGGTGGTTCTGACCTGGGTTCTCGGCGAAGATTTGACCGAGGTGGTTCTTGAGGTGGCCGACGTAGTCGCGCATGAGGTGTTCGAGCGTGGCGGGCTCTTCCCGAGAGACGGGAGCCCAGCCGATCTCGTGCAGGTTGTGCTCGCGCCGCGGGCGCAGACGCTCCTGCTCCGGCGCGGTACGGCAGACGTGCGCGAGGTGCAGGTTGTAGAACTTCCAGAGGTTGACGAGCAGCGGCCACGGCTCTTCCTGGTAACCCTGCACGCGCACCCAGTCGTCCTGCGCGTACCCCTGGAAGACGAGGTCTTCCTTGAGCTGCGCGCGGACGAAGCGCTGGTGGTTGTTCGACGCGGAGTCGATCAGGTGGCCGACCACCTCCTTCGCCGACCACTTCCCTTCGGCGAGCGGCGCGCGCGCCTCACCTTCGGTCAGAGACAGCAGGCGCGCCGCGGCCTCCTCGACCGTCCGCACGAACTCTTCGAGTACGTCCCGCATCCCCTCACCTGCGCCCGCGCTTCGTCGCGCGCTGCGCCTCCGAATCCAGCTCGTCCGTCGTCGCCATCACGAACTTCCCCTTCACGACGACCTTGCCCCCCACCGCGCACGTCCAGTCGAAGCGCGTCGCGTGCGTGGCCCAGTCGAAGGCGGCGAACTCGTCGGGGAAGTTGACGTAGCCGAAGTTGTCGCCCTCGACCTTGACGGTCTTCCGCCACTGCCTGCCGGTGCGGGCGGCCGTCACGACGAAGTTCGCCTCGAAGCCTTTGAGGTCGTCGTTCTTGTCGCGCACGCCGAGGCGCACGCTCGGGGCCTCAGACCACTGCCAGTGCACCTGCCGCACCGGGGCCGCCCCGACGCCCGCGCCGACCGACAGAACGAATAGAAACACCGCGCACAGTCTCCTCATCCGTCTCCTTCCGTTTAAGAACTCAGTTTGAAACTCTTAAAGCGACTGGCCGCCGTCAACGTTGAGGACGGCGCCGGTGATGTGGCGCGCGCGTTCGGAGCAGAGGAAGAGGACGGCGTGCGCCACGTCCTCGGGCTCGCCCATGCGGCCCAGGACGGTCTCGCGCGCGGCGCGCTCGCGCACGGCGTCCGGCAGGCGCTCGACCAGGGGCGTGCGGACGAAGCCCGGCGAGACGGCGTTGACGCAGACGCCGTAGCGGCCCAGCTCGGCCGCGGCCGAACGCGTCAGCGCCACGAGCCCCGCCTTCGACGCCGCGTAGTTCGCCAGCCCGAACCGTCCGCGCCCGGCCTCGATGGAAGTGACGTTGACGATTCTCCCGCCGCGCACGCGCCGGAAGTGGCGCGCGGCCGCCTGCGTGTAGCTGAAGGCCCCCTTCAGGTTCGTGTCGAGGACGGCCTGCCACTGCTCCTCCGACATCTCCCACAGCGGCGCGTCCGAGGTCGTGCCCGCGGCGTTGACGAGGATGTCGAGCCGGCCCAGACGCTGGAGCGCCTCCTCAAAGAGCGCGGCGGCGCGCGCGTGCTCGCGCACGTCCGCGCGGAAAGATACCACGCGCCCGCCCGCGGCCTTCAACAAATTCTCGACCTGCGCGAGCTGCGACTCCGGGGCCGCGTCCACCACGACGAGGTCTGCGCCCGCCCGCGCCAGTTCCCACGCGCACGCGCGCCCGATGCCCGAAGCCCCGCCCGTCACCAGCGCCGCCCTGCCCTCGAACTCCAACGTCACGGCTCTTCTCCCACGATACTTGTTGAGCGCGAGAATATTAACAGGAAGTAGGCGGTAGGCAGATGGCAGCAGGCAGTTTTATCCCCGAAGGGGATGCAGACAATAGCCGGGGGCAGAGCGAACGAAGTGAGCGCCGCCCCCGGTAGACGGCGATAAAAATTTTCCGACCCCGAAGGGGTCGCACAGTGTTACGCAGGTGCGACCCCTTCGGGATCGGATTCATGTTGACGCGTAAACCGGGGGTGGCGCTCGGTCGCCTATGGCTCCCTCGCTGACCCCCGGCTATTGTCTGCATCCCCTCCGGGGATGTCCGAACTGCCTACTGCCTATTGCCTACTGCCTACTGCCTTGTGGGAACGGCGCGCCGAGCCACGCCTGGTAGTTGCGCTTCTGCTGTTCGGTGGCGGAGGCGTCGGGCACGATGCGGTAGGTGGCGGCGGCGCGCGAGCCGAGCTTGATGTCGAGCGTGCGCAGCTCGTCGTCGCGGAAGACGGTGAGGGCGAGCCGTTCGCCGGGCCGTTTTTCGGAGAGTCGCTCGTTCAAGGAGGCGAGCGTGGCGCGGTAGCCGTCCACGGCGACGATCTGGTCGGCGGCCGAAAGGCCCTGCTCGTAGGCGGCCGTGCCCGCGGGCACGTTCTTGACCGAAAGCCGCCCGTCCTTCTCTTCGAGCGCCGCGCCGAGGTCGGCGACGATGGGCGCGGGCCGTGCGCCCGGGTCGCTCGACGTGTCGAGGCGCAGCCCCGCCCACGCGAGCGAAGCGTTGTAGTCCAGCTCCTCGCGCCCGCGGACGTAGCGGCGGAAGAACTCTTCGAGGCTCGCGCCCGCCGCCTGCTCGGCCGCGCGCTGGAAGTCTTCGGGCGTGTAGTTCCGATTCCGCCTGGAGAAGTCGTTGTAGAGGGAGCGCATCACGTCGTCGAGCGAGCGAGCGCCGTTCGAGCGGCGGCGGATTTCGAGGTCGAGGAGCATCGAGACGATGGCGCCCTTGTCGTAGTAGGAGACGTTGGTGTTGACCGTGTTCTCGTCCGGCCGGTAGTACTCGATCCACGCGTCGAAGCTCGCCTCCTCAAGGCTCTGCTTCAGGCGGCCGGGCGTCTGCTGCAACTTCTGTATCTCCTGCGCCATGAGCTGGAGGAACTGCCGGTCGGGCATGAGCCCCGCGCGGCGGACGAGCAGCGTCTCGTAGTAGTTCGTCACCCCCTCGGCGACCCAGAGCAGCCGCGTGTAGTTCTCCCGCGTGTAGTCGAAGGGGCCGAGCGCGTCGGGGCGGATGAGCTTGACGTTCCAGACGTGGAAGACCTCGTGCGCGACGAGCGTGTCGAAGGCGCGCCGCCCCTCCTCCGTCCCGAAGCCGAAGCGCGGGAGGATGAGCGCCGTCGAGTTGAGGTGTTCGAGCCCGCCGCCGCGCGCCGCGGCCAGCAGCAGCAGGATGGTGTAGTCGCGGTAAGGCAGGCCGCCCATCATCTCGGCCGCGGTCTCGATGATGCGCTGCGAGTCGCTCCGCAGGCGCTCCGGGTCGTAGTTGCCCTCGCCGTCGATGACGAGGCGGTGCGGCACGCCGCGGACGTCGAACGTGAGCGTCTTGAAGTTGCCGGCGAGGAAGGGCGAGTCGTAGAGCACGTCGAAGTCCTCGGCGCGGAAGGTGTTCGGCGCGCCGGGGACGGCGGGCAGGCCCGTCGCTATCTTCCAGCCGCCGAAGGGCTCGACCTTGAGCGTCGAGGGCGCGCCGAGCAGGCCGTCCGGGTACATGAGGAGGTTGGCGTTGTTCCAGAAGGCGCGGCGGTCGTTCAGCTCGCTCGTGCGCACGCCCAGCTCGTTGGCGTAGACCGAGTAGCGCACGCGCACCTCGCGCGCGCCCGCCGCCTCGACGCGCCAGGTGTTCTTGTTTGTCTTCGCCCAGTTGAGGGCGCGCCCCCCGCCGTCGCGCGCCTCGAACCCCTGCACGTGCCGCTCGAACTCGCGCACGAGGTAGGAGCCCGGCGTCCAGACCGGCATGAGCAGGTCGAGCGCGGCGGGCGCCGACGCGCGGTAGCGCACCCGCGCCTCCACGTCGAAGAGGTGCGTATGCGGCCGCGGCATCGAGACCGTGTAAGAGATTTCGGGCGCGTCCTCGGGGACGGCGCGCGAGCGCTGGTCGGAGACCTGCGCTCGTACGACGCCGAGTAAGAACAGAAACAGGGCCGTCGCTAAAACGAACGACTTCGCGCGAGTGTGTAGCATCGTGCCTGACACTTCCTTCTATCAGTCCGAATTGTATGGGAGAAAGGGTCGGAAGAATCTTACAACGAAACCCGCCGCGCGCGCGAACGCCGCCCCCCTCGCGGTGCTTCCAACTGCGCGCGGAGTTGTGTCAAACTTTCACCTGGAGCGTTATTCGCATGAGCATACCGACGACCGTTTAGAGGCGGGCTCCGCCCGCCGGGGCGTGATACACCGCAGCGAGCGCCGGCGGGCACAGCCCGCCTCTAAACGGGAGGTAGACTAATCGGCTAACTGCTCTAAACAGACCTTCAAGGAGTAAGGGACGATGGCGATTGTGGCGTGTGCGAAGTGCGGCGCGAAGAACCGCGTGGACGAGCGCGTGACCGTCGTCGGCAAGCAGCCGGTGTGCGGCCGCTGCGGCGCGAGCCTCCAGGGCGGCGGCGAGGCCGGGGGGGACGCGGGGCGTGATACGACGGAGGGCGGGGGGAAGACCGTGACGGTAACGGACGCGACGTTCGCGCGCGAGGTCTTGGAGGCTTCGGCGGCGCGCCCCGTGCTGCTCGACTGCTGGGCCGCCTGGTGCGGCCCGTGCCGCATGATCGCGCCCGCGCTCGAAGAGCTGGCCGCCGAGTCGGCCGGTCGCTACCGCGTCGCCAAGCTCAACGTGGACGAGAACCCGCGCACCGCCGGGGCCCTCCGCATCCAGTCTATCCCGACCCTCTTCGTCTACAAAGGCGGCCAGCCCGTCGAGCGCATCGTCGGAGCCCAGCCCAAGCACGTCCTCGCCGCACGCCTCGCGGCGCATCTGTAATAAGGAGTGAATAGTGAATAGTAAATGGTGAATGGTAAGAGCCTGTCTTAACCATTCACCATTTACTATTCACTATTCACTATTGAACGTTGACCGTCACCTCGCGCTTGCCGCAGGGGGAGGCGAAGGTGACGACGAAGGCGCCGGTCTTGGCGCTGGTGGAGGTGATGGTGAAGCGCCCGCCGTTGCCGTCCTCGGGCCGGCGGGGCTCGGCGAGGATGATGATGTCGGCCCAGTTGGCGGTCGAGGGCTCGATGCGCGGCGGGGTGCGGCCCGCGTAGTTCTCGAGCGTCGCGGCGACGGTGGCCGAGCCGCCGTTTGCTTTGAGGTTGAGCGAAGACTCGCCGACCGTCAACACGCACGCGCCGCCGGAAGCGGGGGCCGGCGTGGGCGAAGGCTCGGCCGCAGGAGTCGAAGGCTCGGGCGAAGGGGTCGGCGAGGGCGTAGGCTCGGGCGTGGGGGTCGCCGCGGGCTCGGCCGGTGTGGGTTCGGGCGTTGCCGTCTCCTCCTTGACGGGCTCGGGTGAAGGCGAAGGCGAAGGGTCGGGCGTCGCTTCCGACGCGGGCGGCGCGGCGGGGCTCGGCGTCGGCTCCGGCTCGGGCGTCGGGGTCGCGGCGGGAGTCGGTTCGGGCGTGGGCGTCGCCGTCGGCGTGCCGGTGCCGGTCGCAGTCGGCGCGGCCGCGTCTGCGGGCGCGGGTTGTGTGGTCGTCGCCGCCGCTTCGGCGGGCGAGGGCGTCGCGGCCGACGCGGCGGCGGGCGGCGGCCCGATAAGTTTTTCGAGCCCGCTCGTCGAGCCGTTGTTGAGCTTCTTGTAGAGCGCCTCGATGACGGGCAGGCGGTTCGGGTCGGGCAGCGCGCGGTAGCTGGCGACGTAGGCGGCCAGCGCGTCGCGCGCGCTCCCGCTCGCTTCGAGCGCCGCGCCCAGACGCCACTCGGCCGTCCGCCACCAGGCGGAGGCTTCGGGCAGCACGCTCACCGCGCGCCGCAGGCGCACGACCGCCTCGGCCGTCTGCCCCTGGTTGTAGAGCGCCCAGCCCGCCAGCCCCTCGATCCTCCCGCGCAAGACCCTCGAGAGCGTGTCGCGGTCAACGGCCAGCGTGTTGAGCGGCACGTCCTGCTCGACGACCTGCCTGCGCATCTCCCTCATCTCCGGCGTCTCGGCGAAGAGCGCGACGGGCGCGTGCGCGACGGAGAGCGCGGGCTCGACGCCGCCGATGGCCGCCTCGGCGCGCGCCAGCGCCTCGCCCGCCGCCGCGCCCATCAATTCGAGGCGGTTCGCGGCGTAGACGTTGCGGTAGGCGCGCATCGGGTCGTCGCCCGCGGCGAACTCGCGCGCGGCCTCGGCGGCGGCGCGCTCGTCCTTCGCGCCGGGCGCGGTCGCGTAGTTGAGCGCGAGCAGCGCCTTCAGGCTCCGCGCCTCGTCGGCCGACGCAGCGCCCTCGAACTGCGCGAGGCTCGCGCGCCGCTCGGGCGCGAGCAGTTCGTTGAAGTTGTCGGCGCTCGCCTCGACGCGCCCGGCGAGCCGCGCCACGAGCTTGCCGTCGCGCAGCGCGAAGGAGCGCGCGAGCGCCTCGGCCGCCTCGTCGTAGAGGCCCGCGGCCGCGAGCGCCGCCGCCTGCTCGTAGTCGAGCGTGGCGAAGCTGCCGAAGCTGCGCGCCGTGCGGAAGGCGCGCTCGGCTTCGAGCGGCCGCTTGAGCGCGAGCAGCGCGCGCCCCTGCGCGACGCGCGCCCAGGCCCAGCGGAAGCGCGGCTCGAAGGCGAGCGCCTTCTCGGCCAGCTCAAGCGCCTTCGCCCCTTCGCCGTGCGCCGAGTACCAGTAGGAGGCCCCGACCAGCAGCGGCAAGTCCTTCGCCCCGCCCGTCAGCGCCGACTGCAACTCGCGCTCGGCCTCCGCGCGCCGCCCCGCGTCGAAGAGCGCGAGCACCAGCCCGGCGCGCGCGCCCCCGTCCTGCTCGTTGGCCGCGAGCAGCTCCCTGTAGAGCGCGGCGGCCTCCTCGGCCTTCCCCGTCGCACGCTTCAGCTCGGCCAGCGCGTGGCGCGACGAGGCGTTCTGCGGGTCGAGCTCGGCGGCGCGCGCGAACTCCGCGGCCGCGTCGTCGAGCTTGAGCTGGAAGCGGTGCGCGACGCCGAGCACCTGGTGCGCGGCCGCCATGTCGGGCTTCAACTCGGCGGCGGCCTTCCCCAGCCGCGCGGCCTCTTCGGGCTGCTCGATGCCGAGGTAGAAGGAGGCGAGCGCGATCAGGCGCACCGCGTTCCCCTCGGCGCGCTTCTCGATGGCGCGCGCCAGCTCCAGCCCCGCCCCGCGCTCGCCGAGCAGGTAGAGGTTCCCCGGCAGTTGCGAGATGACTTCGGCGAAGAGCTTGTCCGACATCGCGGCGGGCGCTTCGTTGACGGCCGTGCGGAAGAGTTCGATGCCCGCGGCGCGGTCGCCGGCCCGCAGCTTCTCGTCGCCGAGCGCCGCGCGCGCGCTCGCCAGAAGCTCCTGCGCGCGCAAGGTCTGCGGCGTGTCCGGGTTCGCCCTGACGAAGGCCGTCAGGCGCTCGACGCGCGCCGCCGCGTCCAGCTTCAGAATCTCGTCGAGTTCCGCCTTCAGGGCGTCCTCGTCCCCGGGCCTGGCCGCGGGCTTGGCGGCGGGCGTCTTCGACTTCGACGCCGCGGGCTTCTGCTTCCCCTGCTGCGCGAAAGAGTCGAAGGGGTCGGACAGCGCGGCCGTCATCAGAAGGCAGGCCGCGAAGGAGACGCTGCTAAGAATGCGTTTCATAAGTCCTCACTTGAAAGCTTCGGCGAGCACGCGCCCCGTGGCGTTGCTCGGCGGCTCGACGTTCAGGATGCGCGCGAGCGTGGGGGCGATGTCGGCGGGGGACGCGGGCGCGAGGTAGCGCCCGGGCTCGACGCCGCCGCCCATGATGACGAGCGGGACGTGCGTGTCGTACGCGTAGGGCGTGCCATGCGTGGCCCCGCTCGTGCCGCTCGTGATGTACTTGAAAGCCTCCTGGACGACGACCACGTCGCCGCTGCGCTTCTGGCTGAAGCCGTGCAGCACGCGGCGGGCGAGCGCGTCGGCCGGCGAGACGGAGCCCGAGAGGAGTTGCGTCCGCGTGAAGTAGCGCGAGACGCCGGGCACCGTGAGCAGCGCCTCGCCCGCGACGCGCTCGGCCTCCTCCTGACTCACGCCGTCGCGTTCGAGCGCCGCGCGGTTGAAGTATATCTGGTAGTTCGAGAAGGTCTGGACGTAGTCGGCCGTCGTGTCCTTGTCGCCGGGCTTACCCCAGCGCGCGCGGATGCGGTTGCGCACGGCCGCCAGGATGTCCGAAGGCTTCACGCGCCCGCCCGGCAGCCCCCTCTCGGCCGCCTCCTCGGGCGACGGCGCGACGCCGTGATCCGCGGTGAAGGCGACGACCGTGTTCGCGAGACCGACGCGCGCGTCAACGACCTCCAGGAGCCGCGCTATCTGCTGGTCTACGCGCAGCGTCATGTCCATCGCCTCGTGGCTGTAGGGGCCGTAGCGGTGGCCGACGATGTCGTTGGCCGAGAAGCTGACGGTGAGCACGTCCGTGTCCTCGTCCGCGCCCAGGCGTTCGTTCACCAGCGCGGCCTCGGCGAACGAGAGCACGAGGTCGTTCGAGTAGGGCGAGTAGTCGAGCGAGCCGTAGAAGGCCGGCCCCGGCTCCTTCAGCCCGCCGTCGATGACGTGTGGGAAGACGTAAGAGCGTTTGTCCGTCCCCTTCTCCCACGGCGCGTCGTCGCGCCCGGCGCGCCGCTCGTACTCGGCCGCGGGCAGCAGGCGCTCCCACTTCGCGCCGAAGAACTTGTCGGCCGGCCGCGCGGCGTTGAAGCGCGCGGCCCAGTCGGGCAGCCCGTCGAAGTAGTAAGTCGAAGAGACGAACGCGCCGGTCTGCGTGCTGTACCAGTAAGCGCCGTCGGCCATGCGGCCGGCGGGCAGGATGGCCCCGCGGTTCTTCGAGGAGACGCCGACGACGCGCGCGCGACCCGCGGTCGCCAGCTTCAGCTGGTCGCCGAGCGTCGAGGCCAGGAGGTTACGCGGGCTCGAAGGCTGCTCGCCCCCCGCGCCGCCGAGCAGGCGGACGGAGTCGTCGCGCACGTTCTCGACCGACTTGCCCTCGGCGCGGTCGAACCACTGGTTGGCGATGATGCCCGTCTCCGAAGGCCACGCGCCCGTCAGCATCGTCGCGTGGCCGGGCGCGGTCTCGGTCGGCACGTGGTCGTAGTGACACTCGGCCCACGAAGCGCCGGAGCCGAGCATCCTCCGCAGGCCGCCCGGGCCGAACAGGTCGCCGAAGCGTTCGAGGTAGTCGTAGCGGAACTGGTCTACGGCGATGAAGAGCACGAGGCGCGGGCGCTTTGTCTGAGAGGCGGCCGGCGGGCGCTCAGCTCCGCCGCGTCGCTGCCGCGCGGGGACGGCTGTGGTGGTCAGCGCGAGCAGCGCGAGCAGGAGCGCGGCCACAGTTCTGCGAAGTCTCTTCTTTAGTCTCATCCGGGTCTGCTTCTTGGACTCTGAGCCTTTACGTACGGGGTCGGGGAGACGTGCTCGTCCGTCGGGTTTTAACGACTTGTGAGCGGGCATGATAACATCGCCGCCCGAGCGCGCGCACTCGGCGGCGCGGTCAAAAATTTCATTCACGAAGGTGGCGGGGCGTGGGCGGCATCGACGAAGAGTACGAGCGCATGATGTACGAGGCGCGCGAGCGCGCGAGCGGCCGCGGCCGCAACGAGGTGCTCGACTACCTCGACCTCAAGGCCGCCAACGACGCCGTGCGCACGCGCGCCGTCGAGTGGCTGCTCGAACTCTTCACGGCGGCCGCGGGCGAGATGAACCGCGCGGGCGCGGGGCTATCGCTCGCGCGCACGGAGGCGCACCGCTTCCGCGTCGGCAACTCGACGATGGTCGGCACGCGGCTCGTCCTGCGCCGCGGCGTGCGCGCGCTCACCGTCGAGGCCGGCTGGCCGCGCGCCCCGCGCGACGGCATCGTCCGCGGCGGCGGCCTCGCCTCCGCCGCCGTCAGCCACTTCGGCGACGCCCGCGCCGGCTCCGAACTCCTCCTCATCCCCGACGCACACACGGAGGCCCGCTGGTTCGTCGTCGAGGAGACCGGCATCCGCACCGAACTCCAACCCGCACACCTCCGCCGCCACCTCGCGCGCCTGCTGGATTGAAAGTAGGCAGTAGGCAGATGGCAGTAGGCAGTTCAAGAGCCCTCTTGCCTTAACTGCCTACTGCCATCTGCCTACTGCCTACTGATTTACCATTTGCGGCGCGGCCTGCACGTTTTGGGACGACGGCTTTCGTGTTCGTGCATCGCGTAACGCCTGACGCTCGCCTCATCACTCTGACGCAAGAGCACTGTTTTCAAGCACTCCGTCGCGTGCCTCCCCTGTTTCATCTTTAACGGCACGGCGGTTGCGAAATGGCGCGGCGGAATGCTTGCCGCGGGCCACGGTTTCCCCGGGCGGACGCGGCAGAGGATTTGAGAGGCGAAGCCGAACAGAGCACGACGCTCCCGCCGTCGCCCCGGCGGCAGTAGCCCCCGAGATAAAGGAGACACGAGAGATGCTTAACCGACGTTTCACCGTCCTGACCTTCGCCGCCGTCGCGCTCGCGACCTTCCTCGCGCCCGCCGGCGCTTCCGCACAGTCCATCTGGGATCGCATCCGCGACCGCGCCGAGCAGGAACGCCGGCGCGACGACGATGACTGGCGGCGCAACCGCCGCGGCGACGACCGCTACGGCCGGAACGGCCGCATGAGCGACTGGGAGCGCCGCCAACTGCGCGACCTCGCGCGCCGCATCGACGACCGCAGCCGCGAACTCCAGCGCGACATCGACCGCCTGCTCGACAACAGCCGCATCGACGGCACGAACCGCGAAGACCGCATCAACGACGAGGCGCGCGACTTCCGCAACGCCGCCGGCCGCTTCCGCAACGTGGCCGGCGACAGCGACGAACTCTACCGCAGCCGCGACGAGGCGAGCCGCCTGCTCCAGCAGGCTTCGCAGCTCAGCCGCGCGCTCGGCCGCCGCACCCGCCTCGACTCGCGCACCGCCAACGACTGGAACCAGCTCCGCGGCGACCTGCGCACCGTCGCCGACATCTACAACCTCCGCTTCAACGACGACCGCGGCTACCGCGGCAGCGACGACTGGGGCCGCAACCGCCGCTGGGAGTAAAGCAGTAGGCAGTAGGCAGATGGCAGTAGGCAGTTAGCCGGTTACAGAAGTGGTCGAACGAATCGGGGGCGGCGAGTCGTGAAGCTCGCCGCCCCCGATTCATTCAGGGCGATTTGTTAAGAGGCTTCTTGCCTTCGGCTGCCTACTGCCATCTGCCTACTGCCTACTGTATCCTACCCCCATGTCGCACGAACGGGGGACGCTCTACCTCGTCGCCACGCCCATCGGGAATCTGGAGGACGTGACGCGGCGCGCGCTGCGCGTGCTCGCGGAGGCGGACGTGGTCGCGTGCGAGGACACGCGGCGGACGCGGACGCTGCTCGAACACTTCCAGATACGCGCGCGCACCGTGAGCTACCACGAGCACAACGAGCGCGAGCGCGCCGTGGAGCTGGCCGGGCTGATCGAGGAGGGCCGGACGGTGGCGCTCGTCTCGGACGCGGGCACGCCCGGCGTCAACGACCCCGGGTATCGCCTGGTGCGCGCCTGCGTCGAGCGGGGCTTGAGCGTCGTGCCGGTTCCGGGCCCGACCGCCTTCGTCGCGGCGCTCACCGCGTCGGGCCTCCCGACCGACGAGTTCTACTTCGGCGGCTTCCTGCCCGCGCGCGGCCACGCGCGCCGCGAGCGGCTGGCCGCGGTCAAGTCGCTGCGCGCCACGCTCGTCTTCTACGAGACGCCGCACCGCCTCGCGCACGCGCTCGCCGACGCGCTCGAAGTCCTCGGCGAGCGCGAGGCGGCGGTCGCGCGCGAGCTGACGAAGGTGCACGAGGAGATCGTCCGCGGCCGCCTCTCGGAACTCGCCGCGCGGTTCGGCGCGGAGGGCTCCGCCCGCGGCGAGATGGTGCTCGTCATCGACCGCGACGTGATCGAAGAGGAAGGGGTTGAAGTAACTCAACAGACGGCGAGCGTCGCCGCGCGCGTCGCCGCGCTCGAAGCCGAAGGGCTCGATCCGCGCGCCGCCCTCAAGCGCGCCGCCCGCGACCTCGGCCTCACCCGCGACGAAGCCTACCGCCGCCTCACCTCCGAGCGCGCCCTATCGAAGCAGCGCGACGAGTAGGGGAGGGATTTTTAACCGCGGAGGCACGGAGGCACGGCTTGTTGACTTATCGTCTTCAGGCCGTGCCTCTGTGCCTCTGTGGTTAATTGTCTTCGCTCACGCGCCCGCGCGGAGCAGTCTATCCAGCCAGAGGTTGGCGAGCTTCTCCTGGACGGTGTTGGCGCGCAGGCGCGCGTTGAGGTGCGGGAAGTCAACGTGGTCGAGCGGCTGATCCTGGTTGAAGCAGGAGAAGACGAAGCTCTCGGCCCCCGTCTCGGGATCGACGTGTTTGCAGAGGCACTGCGCGCAGACCTCCTTCATCATGCACTGCATCGGGCTGTTGATGGAGCCGACGCCGACGTGCTCTTTCTTCAGATGCTCGGCGAGCACGCCGTGGCGCGCCGCCTTCACCGCGGCCATCATGCGGTCGGAGCCGATGGCGATGATGCGGTCTACGTCGCGCAGGTCGAACACCGGCTCGCCGAACTTCCCTTCCGCGTAGGCGAGCATGGCCTGCACGATGTTGCCGCGGAAGTGCCTGTCCTGCGGGCGGCGCGGCTCGACCTCGCGGCCGGTGTCCGTAGACCAGATGACCTGGTCGGTCGCCTCCTCGATCTCCTCGCGCTTGAAGAGGTCTTTGCCATCCTTGTAGCCCGCGAAGTAGACGACGCGGTTGCCCGCCGCCTTCAGGGCCTTCGCGATGGAGAAGAGCACGGCGTTGCCGAGCCCGCCGCCCGCGAGCAGCACCGTCTCGCCCTTCGGAATCTCGGTCGGCGTCCCGGTCGGCCCCATCACGACGACCTCCTGACCCGGCCGAAGCAGCGCGCACTGCCGCGACGACGCGCCCATCTCAAGCACGATGAGGCTTAAGAGTCCCACCCCCTTGTCCACCCACGCGCCCGTCAGCGCCAGCCCCTCCATCGTCAGCCGCGTCCCTTCGACGAGCGGCGCGTCCGTCTCGTAGTTCTGTAAGCGGTAGAACTGCCCCGGGTAGAACTTGCGCGCCTGCATCGGCGCGCGCACGACGACCTCGACGATGGTGTCGGTCAGACGCTCGACGCGCTCGACGCGCGCGATAAGGTTCTCGTCCAGCGTCTCGACCAGCCGTCCGAAGGCTTCGTCGCGCGCGGGCTGCTCCTCTTCTTTGAGTGCCGCCAGCTCTTCCTCGAACAGAGCGACGACTTCGGGGAAGCCGTCCTTCGCCGAAGCCATCGCCTTGACGACGTTGCCGGCGTAAGTAGGGTGGTTGTCGCCGTAGTAAGAGATGAAGCGCCCCCCGTCCTCGTACGACGTGAAGAAGCCGCGCTCGCCCTTCTCCGCGGGGACGAGTTTGAATTCGCCGCCCCCGTCCCTCTCGACCCTATGCGGCGCGAAGAACTCTTTCCAGTCGTCGAGCGCGAACGTCCCCGGCCGCTCGCGCTCGTAGATGGTGTTCGGGCTCGTGCCCGCCGCGACGCAGACCGTGCGGGCGGGGACGCGCAGGGTGTCCTCACAGTTGACGTGCCACTTGCCCGTCGCCGGGTCGCGCGTCACGCGCTCGAAGAGGACGGCCGAGACCGCGCCGTGCTCGTCGGGCACGGCCTCGGCCGGCGACATGTTCTCGATGAAATGGATGCCCTCTTCGAGCGCCTTCGAGACCTCCTCGTGGTTGAGCCTGTAGGCCGGCGAGTCGATGAGACGCTTCCGGTAGACGATGCTGACGCCGCCCCACGCGCGCACGAGCGGGATGAAGTCCGGCTCCTCGCCCGCGCGGGCCGCGCGCTCACGCTCCGCGCGCACCGCGCGCCCGTGCGCGACGTACTCTTCGAGCACCGCGCGCTCCTCCGCGTCGAAGCGCTTCCAGACCTCCTCTGCGCCGAACTCCCCGGCCAGCGCCTCGAAGCGCTCCAGCATCTTCTCGACCTGCACGGGGTAGTAGGCGAACAGCTCCGTCGCCGTGTCGATGGCCGTCAGGCCCCCGCCGATGACGACCGCGGGCAGGCGCACCTGTAGGTTCGCCATCGAGTCGTGCTTGGCCGCGCCCGTGAGCTGCAAGGCCATCAGGAAGTCCGAAGCCTTGCGCACGCCCCGGATGAGGTTGTTCTTCATCGAGACCAGCGTCGGCTTGCCCGCGCCCGTCGCCACCGCGATGTGGTCGAAGCCCAACTCCCACGCGTCCTCAATCGAGAGCGTCCCGCCGAAGCGCACGCCGCCGTAGAAGCGGAAGCGGTCGCGCCGCGCTAAGCTGAGGTGCATGAGCGTCAGAAAGTTCTTGTCCCAGCGCACGGTGATGCCGTACTCCGACACGCCGCCGAAGCCCGCCAGCACGCGCTCGTCCAGCTCCGCCGTGATCTCCGCGTACTCGCGCACCGCGCGCGGGACGCGACGGCCGCCGCCGCCCGTCAAAGCCTCTTCGAGCGGCTCGATCTTCAACCCGTCGATGCCGACGACGCCGAAGCCTTCGTTGAGGAGGAAGTGCGCGAGCGTGTACCCGGCGGGGCCGAGGCCGACGACGAGGACGTTCTTGCCGTTGTAGGGGAGCGCGTAAGGGCGCTTCGCGTTCAGCGGGTTCCAGCGCGTGAGCAGGCCGTAGATTTCGACGCCGAAGGGCAGCCCGAGCACGTCCGTCAGCACGCCGGTCTCGGCCTGCGGGATGTTGACCGGCTCCTGCTTCTGGAAGATGCACGACTTCATGCAGTCGTTGCAGATGCGGTGGCCCGTGCCCGGGCACATCGGGTTGTCGATGCAGACGACGGCGAGCGCGCCGATGGGGTCGCCGTCGCGCTGGAGGACGTGCATCTCCGAAATCTTCTCGTCGAGCGGGCAGCCTTGCAGAGTGATGCCGAGCGGGTTCTTCTTCAAAGTCCCGTCGCGCTCCTTCAGGCCCTTCGAGCAGGAGTCCTTGTCGCGCTCGTGGCAGTAGAGGCAGTAGTTGACCTCCTCCAGAACCTCGCGCCCCGTGTAACGCTTGTCCGTGAGCTTGAAGCCGTCGCGGCGGCGCAGGTTCTTATCGAGCCCCCGCATCAGCTCCGGCAAGTCCGCCTCGGGCCGTTCGAGCTGCACCAGGTGCTCGTAGTTGAGCGGGTGCGGGAAGCGGAAACTTACCCAGCCCTTCACCCTCTCGCGCGCCTCCGGCCTCAGCGCGTGCGCCGCCGACCATGCTTCGAGGAGCCTCAATGCCGAACGGACGAAGGCCCGGTTCTCGTCCCCGCCACTCTCATCCGTCTCGACCCGCCACGCCGCGAGCGCCGCCTCCGCTTCAGTCCCCTTCAACGCCGCGGCGGCCGACGCCGTCTCACGCGCGCGCGCGTCCGACCACGCCTCCTCCTGCCGCACGCCCTCCTTCGGGTAGTTCTTCTCCCACTCCAGAAGCCGCGCGGCCGTCCGCGCCACGCCCAACTCGCGGTCTTCGCCCAAAGTCTCCTCGAACGCCGCGTGCCGCAAAGCTTCGAGCGCCGCGTCCAACGCCTCCGCGTCCAGCGCGGCCGCCCGCTCCGCCGGGAAACTCTTCGTCGCGCGCCGCTGCACGAACTGCTTGAACTGGAAGACGGGGTCTTGCGCCCTGATGCTTTCGGCCAGCCGCCCGCGCTCCGCCTCGACGCGGAACAGCCGCGCGACGAACCTCGAAAGGTGCGGCGCGGCCTCGATCAGAAGCTCAGACTCCGCCCGCGTCCCCTTCAAATTCCCGCCGCGCGAATTGACGTATTCAGTCAGCCGCGCGCCCAGCGCCGCGTCCGCCCTCCCGACCTCGGCGTAGAACGCCCCGGCCAGCGCGCGCAGGCGCGCGGGGCGGTAGAGGTCTCCGTAGGTGAAGCCTTCGATGCCGAGGGGGAAGTCCGCGGGTAACTGCTGCTGTTCGCTGAAGGGTTCTTGCGCGGCGTCGTTCGACTCGACGAAGAGGTCTTGTACCATTTAGAAGTGTCCGACCCTCTGCAAAGACTTTGATGACGGGGGGCGACTCTCAAACGAGCGCGGGAGACCGTTTGAGGCGCGCCGGCCCGAGTATAACACCGCCCGCGCCGCCCCCCGAAAGAGACGCGCCGCGCCCCGACTTTACCCGTAGCGCGCTTGCCATTGTCACCGCCGCGCCTTTATAATCGCTCCGCTTTTGGCGCGTTGGTGTAGTCGGCTAACACGCCGCCCTCTCAAGGCGGAGACCACGGGTTCGAGTCCCGTACGCGCTATTCGGTTAACAATTCAGACCTTCCGCCGAGGCGCTCGAAAGAGCGCCTTTTCAGTTAATGAAAAGAGTGCGTCCATCGTGCGCGGCTACTTGCGGCGCGGGCGGGGATTGGGGATGAGGCGCGGGAAGGGTGCGGGCTTGAACTCGGAAGGGTCTATGCCGTAACGCCTGACCATCGTGTGGAGCGTCGTGTGGTTGACGCCGAGCAGCGCGGCGGCCGCCTTCTGGTTGCCGCCCGTCCGCGCGAGCGCGCGGCGGATGAGCCCCGACTCGAAGCGCCTGACCTCTTCGTAGAACTCCACCCGGCCGCCCGCGGGAGGCTCGTCCGCCTCCTGCGGCAGCTCCCGCAAGACCGACTGCATCGTGCCCTCGGCCACCATCGAGCCGACGATCTCGACGCGCACGCGCGTGCCGTCCCCGCGCAGCAGGCGCCGCTCGCGCCGGATGGTCTTGCCCGCGCGCAGGTCTTCGTAGCTGACGGGCTGGCGCGCCAGCTCCTCCTCGGGCAGGAGGTCGAGCACGTTCATGCTCAGCAGCTCCTCGCGCCCGTAGCCGAGCAGGCGGCAGAAGCGCTCGTTGACTTCGAGGAAGCGCCCCCCATCCTCGAAGACGACCACGGCGTCTGACGTGTATTCGAGCAGCATCCGGTATCGCGCCTCAATCTCACCCCCGCCGCGCGCGGAGAGCCGCCCGACCTCCCGACCGACCTGAACAGGCTTCACAGACACAATGTACCTCGACGGCCTAAGCTGGCGGAACAACGCGGGGAGACTTCCGAACGTGAATGACGCCCGCGCCCGACTGTGGTTACGTCTTTGTCGCCCCCAAGGTTTTGACGAGGCGCGCCGCCGCGCCGACGCCCCGCCGCGGCCGCGAGTCGGAACGCGGGCCGGGTGCTATAATCGCGCGCCGTTCGTTCGAGAAAGTTTGCGGGGGAAGGCGCGGAAGAGTGCTGCTGAACGAGGAGAACAGGAGGCTGGCGGCGGCCTTGCGTCGGACGTTCGACGCGCTGGTCGCGCCGCTCGGCGAGAGCATCCGCATGGTCTGGCGCGGCGCGGGCGCGCCGGACGCGCGCGGGGTGCTCGACAACCACCTCAAGCTGACCGCGCAGCGCTTCATCGACCTGCGCGAGACCTCCGAGGAGACCAAGCAGCGCTACTACGAAGAGCTCTGCCGCCTCTTCGACCTCGCGCCCGCGCCCGACACGTTCCCTTTGCGCGACTCCACGGACTTGCCGCCGCACCTGCTCAAGCGGCTCGACCGCACGCCGGTCAGCGTCTCCTACCTTGAGACCTACGACTCGCGCCACGGGACGAACCTCGCCGACCGCGCGCGCCGCGCGCTCTTCCAGTTCGCCAACCTCGTCGTCAAGTTCGACGGCGCGGTCACCGCGGAGGAGGCCGCCGCGCTGGCGGAGCTGAAGCGGACGCTCTACCCCGGCGGCCCTCAGGAGACGCCCGACGGGGAACTGAAGAAGGGCCGGGCGGAGAAGGCGGCCGCCGCGGCCGAGCCCGAAGTCCCCGAAGAGGAGCTGCCGCCGCCGCGCCCGCTCGAAGAGCTGCTGGCGGAGCTGGACGCGCTCGTGGGGCTCGACCGCGTGAAGGCCGACGTGCGCCAGCTCATCAACTTCCTCAAGGTGCAGAAGCTGCGCGAGGAGCAGGGACTCAAGAGCCTTCCGGCCTCGCGCCACCTCGTCTTCTACGGCAACCCGGGCACCGGCAAGACGACCGTGGCGCGGCTCGTCTCGCAGATTTACCGCACGCTCGGCGTGCTGCGGCGCGGCCACCTGGTCGAGACCGACCGCGCCGGGCTCGTCGCCGGCTACGTCGGCCAGACGGCGATGAAGGTGCGCGACGTGACGACGAAGGCTTTGGGGGGCGTCCTCTTCATCGACGAGGCTTACACGCTCGCCACCGGCGGCGAGAACGACTTCGGCCGCGAGGCCGTCGAGACGCTCCTCAAGATGATGGAAGACCACCGCGACGACCTCGTCGTCATCGTCGCCGGCTACACGGGGAAGATGCAGGACTTCCTCGACTCCAACCCCGGCCTGCGCTCGCGCTTCAACAAGCACGTACACTTCGACGACTACGGCGTCGAGCAGCTCGTCAAAATATTCAAGACCTTCTGCCAGAGGGCCGACTTCAAGCTGACCGAAGCCGCGGAGAAGGAACTCGCCTCGGTCTTCGGCGTGCTCTGCGCCTCGCGCGACGAGACGTTCGGCAACGCGCGCGCCGCCCGCAACCTCTTCGAGGCCACGCTCAGCAAGCAGGCCAACCGCCTCGTCACGCTCCCGAAGGTTGACCGCGAAATCCTCTCCACGGTCGAGGCCGCCGACATCCCCGGCCACGACGAGCTGCGCTCGACCGGCATCCTCAGCGAGGATTGAGGGGCCGATTTATCTACCCATTTGTTCCGCGCCCCAATTAATTAATGGATGGGCGAATCAACCAAAAAATTATCAATAACTCTCCATTTGACCAAAGGCGCGCGTCTGAGCGATGCTGTGTCGTTAAAGTCAAACTTCATCCCTGTGAGAACTAAGCCATGAGTAAAGCAGCAACCGAAGCTTACGGGGCAGCGCCGCTGACCTCGTACTCAGAAGACGAGCAGATGTTCCGCGACTCGGTGCGCGAGTTCGCCGAGGGCGAGATACGGCCCCGCGTCGAGGAGATGGACGAGCACGCGGAGATGTCGCCCGACGTCCTCAAGCAGCTCTTCGAGCTGGGGCTGATGGGCGTCGAGACGCCCGAGGAGTACGGCGGCACGGGCGCGTCGTTCTTCATAGCCATCATCGGCGTCGAGGAGCTGTCGCGGGTTGACCCCTCGGTCGGCGTCCTGATGGACGTGCAGAACACGCTCGTCAACAACGCCTTCATCCGCTACGCCTCGCCGGAGCAGAAGAGGAAGTACCTGCCGCGGCTCGCCTCGGACACCGTCGGGGCCTACGCGCTGAGCGAAGCGGGCTCCGGCTCCGACGCCTTCGCGATGGCGACGCGCGCGGTCGATAAGGGTGACCACTACGAGCTGACCGGCCGGAAGCTCTGGATCACGAACGGCAACGAGGCCGGCCTCTTCATCGTCTTCGCCAACGCGAAGCCGGAGGAGGGTTACAAGGGCATCACCGCCTTCATCGTCGAGAAGGGCTTCGAGGGCTTCGCGGTCGGCAAGAAGGAGAATAAGCTCGGCATCCGCGCCTCTTCGACGACCGAAATCATCCTCGACGGCTGCAAGGTCCCGAAGGAGAACGTGCTCGGCGAGTTCGGCAAGGGCTACAAGGTCTCCATCGAGACTTTGAACGAGGGGCGCATCGGCATCGGGGCGCAGATGATCGGGCTGGCCCGCGGCGCGCTCGAACACGCCTTGCGCTACACGGCCGAGCGCGAGCAGTTCGGCAAGGCCGTCAACCAGTTCCAGGGCGTCCAGTTCCAACTGGCCGAGATGGCGACCGAGATCGAAGCCGCGCGCCTGATGGTCTACAACGCCGCGCGGATGAAGGACGCGGGACTCAACTTCGTCAAGGAGGCGGCGATGGCCAAGCTCTACTCCTCGCGCGTCGCCGAGAAGGTCTCGAGCAGGGCCATCGAACTCTTCGGCGGCTACGGCTTCGTCAAGGACTACCCCGTCGAGAAGCTCTGGCGCGACTCCAAGATCGGCGCCATCTACGAGGGCACGTCGAACATGCAGTTGCAGACGATTGCCAAGCTGATTATCGGTAAATAGTGAATGGTGAATAGTGAATGGTGGTTTTATCCATTCGCCATTCACTATTCACCACTCACCACTCACGAACTATGGGCGCATCCAGAATCGACATCTTCCGCATGATGCTCGAAGGCGACCCCGACAACACGGCGGTCATGTTCGGGCTGGCGAAGGAGTACGAGAAGGCCGGGCGCTTCGACGAGATGATCGAGGTGCTGACCGACTACCTCCAGCGCGCCGACGACGAGGGCAACGCCTACGGCATGCTGGCCGCGGCCTACCTCAAGACGGGCCGGCGCGACGCCGCCCGCCTCGCCTACGAAAAAGGCGCACAGGTCGCGCAGGCCCACGGCCACCCCTCGATGGCGCAGGACTACCGCTTCGCCCTTGAGACGGAGTTCGACGAAGATTAAGAGTCGGTTACTTTGATAGAAGGACTTAGATATGGCGACCGAGATTAGAGAGAAAGAGTATCGGGGCCTGGGCCGCGAGGAGATGGTGGGCATCTACCGGACGATGTACCTGTCGCGGCGCATCGACGACAAGGAGATACAACTCAAGGGGCAGAACAGAATCTTCTTCCAGATTTCGGGCGCGGGGCACGAGGCCGTCCTCACCGCCGCGGGGCTCGCGTTCAAGGGCGGCTACGACTGGTTCTTCCCCTACTACCGCGACCGCGCGTTGTGTTTGCAGCTCGGCGTCACCCCGCTTGAGATGCTGCTCGCCGCGGTCGGCGCCGAGGCCGACCCCAGCTCGCACGGCCGCCAGATGCCCTCGCACTGGGGGCACACGAAGTTCAACATCGTCTCCTCCTCTTCGCCCACGGGCACGCAGTTCCTACAGGCCGTCGGCTGTGCCGAGGCGAGCTACCGCGGCGGGCTGAGCGATGAGATCAGGGAGAAGGTCAAGGGGTTCAAGGGCGACGAGGTCGCCTACTGCTCGGCCGGCGACGGCACGACGAGCGAGGGCGAGTTCTGGGAGGCCCTGAACACCGCGAGCAATCTGAAGCTCCCGGTCGTCTTCCTCATCGAAGACAACGGCTACGCCATCAGCGTCCCCGTCGAGGTGCAGACCGCGGGCGGCGACGTGTCGCGCCTGGTCGAAGGTTTTCCGGATTTACTCGTCGAACGTTGTGACGGGACAGACCCGGTCGAGTCGTTGGAGACTTTGAAGAGGGCCGTCGAGCACTGCCGCCGGAGGAAAGGCCCGGCGCTCGTCCACGCCAAAGTCATCCGCCCCTACTCGCACTCGCTCTCGGACGACGAGCGGCTCTACCGGCCGGACGAGGAGCGCACCTCCGACGCCGAGCGCGACCCCGTCAAGCGCTTCGGCGCGCTGCTCGTCGAAGAGGGCTTCGTCACGCAGGACGAGTTGCAGAAGCTCAAGGACGAGGCTGACCGCGAGGTGAACGAGGCGGCCGACCGGGCGCTCGCCAGCCCGCAGCCCGCGCCCGACACGGCCGCGCTCTACGTCTACTCGCCCGACGTAGACCCGACCTCCTCGGAGTTCGACAACGAGGGGGGCGTCGAGCTGTCCGGCAACCCTGGCACGATGGTTGACCTCATCAACCGCTGCCTGCACGAGGAGATGGCGCGCGACGCGTCCGTCGTCGTCTTCGGCGAGGACGTGGCCGACTGCTCGCGCGAGCAGAATCTGGACAAGGTCAAGGGCAAGGGCGGCGTCTTCAAGGTCACGGCCAACCTCCAGCGCAAGTTCGGCGCGGCGCGCGTCTTCAACTCGCCGCTCGCCGAGGCCAACATCGTCGGCCGCGCGATAGGGATGGCGACGCGCGGCCTGAAGCCCGTCGTCGAGATACAGTTCTTCGACTACATCTGGCCCGCCTACCACCAGATTCGGAACGAGTTGGCGCTGATGCGCTGGCGCTCGGGCAACGAGTGGAAGTGCCCCGTGGTCATCCGCTGCCCCGTCGGCGGCTACCTGAAGGGCGGCGCGGTCTACCACTCGCAGTCGGGGGACACCCTGTTCACGCACATCCCGGGCCTGCGCGTCGTCTACCCCTCGAACGCGCTCGACGCCAACGGCCTGCTGCGCACGGCGATCAGGTGCGACGACCCCGTGCTCTTCCTCGAACACAAGCACCTCTACCGGCAGGCTTACAACAAGTCGCAGTACCCCCCGGACGGCTTCATGATCCCCTTCGGCAAGGCGAAGACGGTGCGCGAGGGGAGCGACGTGACAGTCGTCACCTTCGGCGCGCTCGTCCAGCGCTCGCTCGTCGCCGCCAAGCAGGCCGAGCAGCAGGGCGGCGTCAGCGTCGAGGTCATCGACCTGCGCACGCTCGCGCCCTACGACTGGGAGGCCATCGCCGCGAGCGTGCGCAAGACCAACCGCCTCGTCGTCGCGCACGAGGACACGCGCACGCACGGCTTCGGCGCCGAAATAGCCGCGCGCGTCTCCGAGGAGCTGTTCGAGCACCTCGACGCGCCCGTCCGCCGCGTCGCCGCCCTCGACACCTTCGTCGCCTACGCCCCGCAGGTCGAGGACGCCATCCTCCCGCAGGCGGACGACGTGTACCGCGCCGTCACGGAGATTTGCGCGTACTGAAGAAGGCCGTGAGCCGTGAACCGTAAACCGTGACAGGTAAGAACTGGTTTCTTCCTGTCACGGTTTACGGTTCACGGCTCACGGCCTTTCCGGCGTACGGTAATACACAAATTCGTACCGTATCCTTCCGCCCGGCGGGCTCGCGAAAAGAGCCCCCGGGCGTTTAACTTTTTACCCCTGATAGACTTCCCTCCGGCGGCACGGGCGTTGCCACTTTCCCCTGGTTCGGCCCTTCGGGGCGGACATTCATCAAGGGGAAAAATGGTTACCAACGGACAGAGGAGGGATAGACGAATGAGTAGACGTTTGCTTAATTTTGCCGCCGCCGGCGCGCTGGCGCTCGGACTCGCGCCCGCGGCCTTCGCGCAGGAGACGCAGCCGCAGCCGCAACCGCAGCCGCAGACACAGCCCCAGCCTCAACAACCGCAGACTCAGACCCAGACGACGACGGTGACGACCACGACGCAGACCGCGCAGGCCGTGCAGAACCCTGACGGCTCGTGGACGGTCGTCCATTACCCGGCGGGCAAGGAGGTCGTCGTAGACTTCACGCCCGCGCCGACCTTCTCGACCGCCAAGGGGCGCGCGAAGATCATGCGCATGAACGACCAGACGATGGTCTCGCTCGACCTCTCGGGCCTGCCGGCCGACGCCGCGGCGATGAACCTGTACGCCGTTGACCCGCTCGGCAAGGTCACGATGCTCGGCCCCGTCACCTTCAACAACGGCGTCTCGACGGCGAGCTTCCACACGCCGCTCGACCGCTTCATGCTCGTGCTCTCGCCCGAGGCGAACCTGACGAGCTACACGCCGACCGGGACTTACGCCTTCCGCAGCGCCGTCCCGCAGGGCTTCGCCGTCGTGCCGATGACGAGCGCGGAGGGCGAGCGCGTCGCGGCGACTTCGACCGCGGGCGCGACGACGGCCTTCACCGCGCCGATGCTCGGCATCCCGAGCTTCGACCGCGGGGACACGACCCAGGTCAAGGTCAACCTGGCCGGCGCGCTGACCGGCGCGCGCGTCAACTTCAACATCACGCCGCGCAGGGACGGCCCCACGCAGGTCGTCGCGCGCTTCCACGAGCTGAAGGAGGCGCCCGCCGGACAGGTCTACGTGCTCTGGGCCGTCTCGCCCGACAACAAGTACACGAAGCTCGGCCAGGTCGTGAACACCGGCCAGCGCAACGAGGCCGAGATCAAGTCGGAGACGACGCTCGCCGACTTCGGCCTCCTCATCACGCTCCAGCCCGAGGGTGACGCCATCGCCGGAGACGTGGTCGGCACCGTCATCAAGTAACCGGAACGCTGAACTCAGGACGCTGAACGATGAACTGAAAGCCCTGTGCCTTCAGTTCATCGTTCGGCGTTCCTCGTTCCTACTTCCTGCGAAAACCCTCACAAAATCGCGCCCGACACAGTTTCGACATAAAGCGGTTGACATCTGCGTGAATCCCGGCATAATGGCCGAAGGCCGCGCGGACAGGCTGCGGCCGAGAGCAGTTGGGTCTCGCCCGTTCGACGCCTCCCCGACGGAGCCGATAAAGTCCCGGGCTCCACATTCCCTTTTCCTTGAGAAGAAAGCCCCCGAGATGTTGAACCGCAAGCTTCCCCCGTGGCTGGCGCTCGTCGCCGTATTCTTCTTTTTCGCCGCGACGGCGCGCGCGCAGAGTGAGTCGCTCCCCGAACTCATCCGCCGCGTCAAGCCCTCGGTCGTCTCCGTCATCACCTACAACGCGAAGGGCGAGGTCGCGCTCACGGGCAGCGGCTTCTTCATCAAGCCCGGCCAGGTCCTGACGAACCTGCACGTCGTCGAGGGCGCGCACCGCGCCGAGGTGCGCACGTTCGAGGGCAAGGGGAAGACCTACCAGGTCGCGGGGCTCACCAGCGTGGACGAGGACGGCGACCTCGCCGTGCTCAACATCGAGATGCCCGCGGAGCGCGCGAGCGTCGTCGAGACCACGACGGCCGTGCCCGAGGAGGGCGAGCGCGTCTTCGTCATCGGCAACCCCCTGAGGCTCGAAGGGTCCGTGGCCGACGGCATCGTCTCGGCCGTGCGCGAGGTGCCGGGCCTCGGCCGCATCGTGCAGATCACCGCGCCCATCTCGCACGGCAACTCGGGCAGCCCCGTCTTCAACATGCGCGGGCAGGTGGTCGGCGTCGTGACCATCCGCGTGATGAACGGGCAGAACATCAACCTCGCGCTCGGCGCGCCGCGATTCCAAAGCCTGAAGCCCTCCGGCCGCCTCGTCGGCTTCGAGGAGCTTGCGCGCAAATCCGGCGACGAGCAGCGGCCCGACACCCTCTCCGACTGGTGGTATCGCAACGGCCTGAACTCGCTCTGGCTCGGCAACTACGACAGCGCGCTCGGCTACTTCGAGACGGCGGTGAACAAGAACCCGCAGCGCGCCGACGCGTGGATTCAGGTCGGCTTCTGCAAGGTCAAGCAGGGCAAGAACCAGGACGCCATCCGCGCCTTCGAGCAGGCCCTGAAGCTGAGGCCTAACTCCTACGAGGCCCTGAACAAGCTCGGCGACGCCTACTACTACGCGGGCAACTACTACAAGGCGCTCGACGCCTACAAGCGCGCCGTCTCCCTGCGGCCCGACCTGGCCGAGGGGCACTACAACCTCGGCGCTGTCCACCTCGAACTCGGCGAGCGCGCCGAGGCGTTGGCGCAGGCCAACCTCCTCAAGCCGCTCGACGCCGCGCTCCACCAGAAGCTGCTGCGCGAGATCGGCCGCTGAAGCCCGACCGCGCCGGACAACCTCACCCGAAGGGACTCTTCCGCAAATGACACCGTACGACTCCGTCGAGCGCCAGCAGCTCGAACAGCGCATGAAGTCGGGGGCGAACTGGCTCTACTGGATCGCGGCGCTCTCGCTCGTCACCTCAATCATCTCGCTGGCGGGCGGCGACTGGGGCTTCCTCGTCAGCCTCGGCGTCACGCAGTTGGCGGACGCCATAGCCAACGTGGGCGCGGACAGGATCGGGTGGGGCGTGAAGCTCTTCGCGCTGGTCTTCGACCTCATCGCCGCGGGGCTCTTCGCCCTCCTCGGCATGTTCGCGAACAAGCGCCAGACGTGGGCCTTCATCGTCGGGATGGTTCTCTACCTGCTCGACGCGCTGGTCTGCCTGCTCATAGGCTTCTGGCTCGGGCTCGCCTTCCACGCCTTCGCGCTCTACAGCATCTACGGCGGCTACAAGGCGTCCTCGGCCCTCGAACTCGACAAGCAGGCGCCGCCCGCGCCCGTGGTGTGAGAGGGAGTAGACGGTAGACGGTAGTCAGTAGAAAAAACAGAGGCGGCGCGTCTTAGCCTTCGGGCCGGACGCGCCGCTTTGTATTCCTACCGGCTACTGTCTACTGTCTACTAGCCTTTCCTACTCCCCCGTCTGACCCGTGAAGATGCCCTTGTCGATCTGGCGGGGGTCGCCGATGACGACGAACTGGAGGTTGCGCATGTAGGCGTTGGCGACCCGCTTGACCTCGGCGGGCGTGACGGCGCGGAGGCGGTCGATGACGACGGCCGAGTTGCGCCAGCCGCCGCCGATCAGCTCGTACTGCGCAAGCTCCCCCGCCTGCGCGGCGTTCGTCTCCTGCCCCATGTAGTAGCGCGTCAGGAACTGCTGCGCCGTCGCCTTGATCTCGTCGGGGCTGATCTCCTGCGTCTGAAGGCGGCGTATCTCGTCGAGCATCACGCGCACGGCCGTGTTGGCGTCCACCGAGGTAACGTAGATGCCTCCGGCGTTCGCGCCCTGGCTCCAGAGGAAGGCGTCGGGTGCGTAGGAGAGGTTGCGCCTGACGCGCACCTCCGAGTAGACGCGCCCCTGCAATATGGAGGACGCGACGCGCATCGGGTAGATGTCGTCGGAGGTGAGCGGCGGCGCGGCGAAGACGCCCTGCACGTAGTTGGTCGGGAGCGCGCGCTCGGTGACGGCCACGGTCGGCGTGCGGAAGGAGAGCTGCGGCAAGGGCTCCGCCCTGTAGTCGCCCTTCGGGAGCTTGCCGAGCGACGACTCGACCTTCCGGCGGATGTCCTGCGGGTCTACGTCGCCGACGACGACGAGCAGCATCCTCGAGGTCTGCATCATCTGCTGGTGATACTTCTTCACGGCGTCGAGCGTGAGCTTGCCTACCGAGGCCGTCGTGCCGCGCGGGTGGTTCAGGTACGGGTGGCCCGCGTAGGCGACGCGCGACTGCAACTCCTGGAGGAACGAGTCGGGCGTGTCCTCGTTGTCGGAGAGTCCGACGAGGATGCGGCTCTTGACGCGCTCGAAGTCCTCGGGCCGGAAGCTCGGGCTGAGCGCCGCGTCCGTGAAGATGTCCCACGAGCGGTCGAAGTGGCGGCGGGTGCTGGCGAGCGACAGGACCGAGTAGTCGTAGTTGATGCCGTAGCTCAGGCCCGTGCCCGTGCGCGCCAGCTCGCGGCGCATGACGGCGAGCGGGAACTTCTGGCTGGCCTCGGTCGCCACGTCCAGCATGAGCGCCTCGACGCCCGCGTTCTCGGCCGTCACGTTGCGCGCGCCGCCGCGCAGGAAGAGCCCGGCGACGACCGACTGGCTGCCCTCGCGCCGCTTGACCAGAACCTTCAGCCCGTTGACCTCGAACTCGGTGACGAGCCGCAAGGTGTCGGCCGCCTCCTTCGAGGGCGCGGGCGCGGGGGCCGGGGCCGCCGCCGGGGCCGCGGTCTGCGCGCGCGCCGGGGCGGCGGCGGTTACGAGTAGGAATGTGAGGGCCAGCGCCCAGGCCGCTCTGCGGATGTTCTCGAAAGTCGTCTTCATCTCAAGTCCCTCTTAACTTCGCCCGAGGCTCGGGCCCTCTACTTGCCGGCGGTGGCCGTCGAAGCCTTCGGCGCGGGGGGCGCGCCGAGCAGGTCGGCCTCGGTGAGCCCCGAAGCCTTCAGCGCCTCTTCCGACATCAGGGCGAGGCCGACGTGCGGCTTACCCTGGACGTAGGTCGTCAGGTAACGGCTGATGTCGGCGCGCGAGGTGGCGCGCAGGCGCTTGAGGTAGCCGCGGAAGTAGTCCGTCCCCGTCGAGGCCCACCAGAAGCTGAGCGTGTGCGAATACTCCGAGAGCTTCTCGCGCGAGTAGAGGTCGTCGGCCTCCAGGAGCGCCTTCGCGCTCTCCAGCTCCTCGTCGGTGAAGTAGTCGGGGTCGTTGAAGTGCTCGATCTCTTTGTAGGCCGCGGCCGCGGCGGCCTTCGCCTTCTCGGGCGTCGTCTGAAGTATCAACGTGATGGGGCCGACGTTGCGCTGCGTGTAGTAGCCGAAGCCGGCGACGGCCGCCAGCCCCGAGTCGGTCAGCGCGCGCTGGAAGCGCGAGTTGGGCTGGCGCAGGATGAAGGAGAAGACGTCGGCCGCGTAGGTCGCCGCGTCGTCCTTGCCGATGGAGGGGCCGTGCCAGCCCAGTTGGATAACGACGTTCGAGACGGGCTTGGTGATGATGCCCGCCTCGCTCTTGGCGAGCGGCGGGTGCTCGACGAGCGGGAAGTCCTCGAACGGGTTCCGCTCGCGCCGCTTCCACTCGCCGAACAGCTCCTCGACGACGCGGAACGCCTCCGCCGGAGTCACGTCGCCGGTGACGACGATGGCCGAGTTGTTCGGGACGTAGTAGCGCGCCTGGATGGTGCGCATCACGTCGAGCGTGGCGGCGCGCACGGTCTGGCGGCTGCCGCCCGGGTCTTTGCGGCTCGGGTACTTGTAGAAGAGCCGGTTGTTCATCTGCACGTTCAGCTCGCCGTAGGGGTTCGACTCGTGGCGGTCGAGCTCGCCGACGACGACCTCGCGCTCCTGCGCGAACTGCTGCTCGACCTCGTTGCGGATAATGTCGGCGGCCTGCGGGCTCAAGCTGCGCACGCGCGCGAGGTACTCGTCGCTGAAGCCGGGGTAGACGGCCTGGTCGCGCATGTAGCGCATGGCGACGGGGAAGTTCGGCGTCGTGGTGGTGAAGTAGTAGTTGACGACCTCCTCGTGCGTCTCGCCGTTGTAGACGATGCCGAGCGAGTCGATGTCGCGCATGTAGTCGGTGATGCGGCCGCGCGACGGGCTCACCTTGAAGAACATGTGCTCGAAGAGGTGCGACAGCCCGTTCAGCTCGGGCGGCTCGGTGAACGAGCCGTTGCGCACGGCCAGCTCGACCGTGACGAGCGGCACCGAGTGGTCTTCGAGGACGATGACTTCGAGCCCGTTCGGCAGCACCTTGTTGACGAAGGGCGCGGCCTCGGCGAGCGGCCCGGCGGCGGGCGTCGGGGAGGGCTGTGGCCTCTGCTGCGCCGGGCGCGCGGGCCGGGCCGCGTTGCGCTGCCGGATGGCCGCCGACGCGGGCGCGACGAGCGAGCCGCAGAGCAGCGCCGCCGCGAGCGCGAAGACGGAAAGGTTGCGTCTGAGCGTGTTTGACTTCATAAGACCTTCACTAATTTTCACCGGGGACGCCGGCACCGTCCGCCGCGCCGGCCGTAGGCGGGAACCGTCCCTCAACACTTCCCTCTTGCCTGCCCGTTACTGACAGCAATTTTGAGGCGATGATAGCACGCGGGGTTGCTCCGGCGGAAAGTACTGAGTACTGAGGACTGAGGACTGAGTGAAGAACGGGCTTGGTCTTCCGCTCAGTCCTCAGTACTCAGTACTCAGTACTTTTTAATGGACGCGCCCGCCGCGCTCGGAGGCGAGGGGGAAGTTGGGGAGGACGCGGAAGGAGGCGAGGCAGAGGGTGACGCGCTCGCCGACGCGCAGCGGCGTGGCCGCCGCCTCGGGCTTGGCGCGGGTGACGATGACGGGGACGCCGAGGCGGCGCTCGGGGGCCTCGGAGATTTCATAGAGCGGCGGCTCGCCGGGCCGTGGGGCGCGCGCGACGAGGTCGAGGCGGACGCTCAGGCGCTCGTAGGCCCCGACGAAGTGCTTCTCCTCGACGACGCCGTTCGCCAGCGGGTTGCAGTCGGCGGGCAGCTCGCCGGACTTACTTACGCGCACGTCCTCTGGGCGGAAGACGAGCTTGACCGACTGCCCCTCGCGGAAGCGCGCGGCCTCCGCGCCGGCTTCGAGCGCGACCGCGCCCAGCTCGACGCGTCGGCCGGGGGCGACGACGCCGAGCAGGAGGTTGGCCGCGCCGAGGAACGTCGCCACGTACTCGGTCTCGGGCCGGTTGTAGACCTCCTCGGGCGTGCCGATCTGTTCGAGGTGCCCGGCGTGCAGGACGGCGATGCGGTCGCCGAGTTCGAGCGCCTCCTCCTGGTCGTGCGTGATGAAGAGGGCGGGCACGTTGATGTCGCGCAGGAGCGCGCGTATCTCGCGCCGGAGGCGCACGCGGATCTGCGCGTCGAGCGCGCCGAAGGGCTCGTCGAAGAGGAGCATCTGCGGCTCGTAGGCGAGCGTGCGCGCAATCGCCACGCGCTGCTGCTGCCCGCCGGAGAGCTGCGAGGGGAGCTTCTTGCGCTGGTCTGTGAGGTGGACGAGTTCGAGCAGGCTCTCGACCTTCTCCCGCCTCTCGCGCCGGGGGCGTCCGCGGATGCGGAGGCCGTAGCCGACGTTCTCTTCGACGGTCATGCGCGGGAAGAGCGCGTAGGACTGGAAGATGATGCCGACGCCGCGCTCGCGCGCGGGCGTGTCCGTCACGTCGCGGCCGTGAATGAAGACACGCCCCGCGTCCGGCAGTTCGAGCCCCGCGATAATGCGCAGGATGGTCGTCTTCCCCGACCCGGAAGCGCCGAGCAGCACGAGCGCCTCGCCCTCGCCCACGTCGAAGCTCACGTCTTCGAGCACGCGCACGCCCTTGAAGCTCTTGCTCAAACCGCTCACGCTCGCCGCGGCCGGCGGCGACGCCGCGCGCGCCGTGTCGGAGTCTTCGGGAAGCTTTTCGGGGAGCATGGGCGGTTCACCTCACTTGGCTTCGATCCAGTCGCGCGCGAAGAAGAGGAAGCTGAAGATGGCGAAGGAGAAGAGCGCGAGCACGACGGCGACGGCGTTGGCCGCCTCGACCTGCCCCTCGTTGAACTTGGCGAAGATGTAGAGCGGCGCGGTCTGCGTGCTCCCGGCGAGGTTCCCCGAAACTAAGATCGTCGAGCCGAACTCGCCGATGGCGCGCGCGAAGGTCAGGAGCGCCCCGGTCACGATGGCCCCGCGCAGGGAGGGCAGCGTGACGTGCCAGAAGGTCTGCCAGCGCGTCGCGCCGATGGTGGCCGAAGCCTCTTCGAGCGACTTGTCCATCGTCTCGAAGACCGACATCAGCACGCCGAAGGCGAGCGGGAAGGTGACGAAGATGTTGGCGAGGATGATGGCGTAGGGCGTGAACATGATCTGGTGCTCTTCCGAGACGTACTGCCCGATCATGCCGTACTTGCCCCACAGCAGGAGCAGCGCGAAGCCCGCGACCGCCGTCGGGATGGCGGTCGGCAGAGAGATGGTGACGATGATGGCCGTCCGCCCGAAGAACGTGTAGCGCGACAGCACGTAGGCGGCCAGCAACCCGAAGACGACGTTGAAGACGGTCGCGTAGAAGCTCGTCACCACCGACAGCTTCAGCGCGAAGATGGCGTCCGGCGCCATCAAAGCCGCCCAGAAGCTCCGCAGCCCGCTGCTCGTCCCGAAGATGAAGATGGACGCCAGCGGCAGAAGCACCAGCGGCAGCATCAACAGGATGACCAGCCCCAGCCCGAACGGCTTCGCCGGGTCGAAACCGCGCACGTGCTTCATCGCCGACAAGGCTGCGCTCATACGTTCCTCACTTCTGCTTGACCTGTTTGCGCCAGACGCCGTCTATCACGTCCGGGTAGGCGCGCTCCCAGCCCTGGAAGAGGTCGCCGACGGTGAAGGGCAGCTCGATGCGCGCGAACTCTTGGTTGGCGTCGTTGAAGGCGTCGTCGGTGACGGCGCGGAAGTGGTACTTGACCGACGCCTGCTGCGCCTCGTCGCTCCAGAGGTACTGCATGAAGGCTTCGAGGACGGGCCGCTCGTCGTCGTTCACGTTCCTGTCGATGAGGACGGCCGGGTGCTCGCTGAAGATGGTCGAGCGCGGGACGACGATCTCGAAGGGCGCGCCCGCCTGCTTCATCAGGAGCCCCTCCAGCTCGTAGGTGATGAGCGCGTCGCCGTAGCCTGTCTCGAACTGCGTGCGCGCCTCGCGCGCCGAGCCGGGCGTCGAGATGACGTTCTTCCAGACCGACTTTAAAAGGTTGAGCGCGCGCGCCTGGTCGGGCGCGCCCGACTCCGACTGCGACTTCTTCAGCTCCGAGCCGTAGATGGCGAGGATCGACCACTGCGCGCCGCCCGAGCTGTCCGGGTCGGGGTGGATGAGTTTGACGCCCGGCTTGCCGAGGTCTGCGTAGTCGCGGACGGCCTTCGGGTTCCCCCTGCGGACGAGGATGACGAAGGGCGTCTTGTTGACGATGCCGCCGTTGGGCGCGGCCGTCTTCCAGTCGCTTTTGACCAGCCCCTTCTCGACGAGGCGGTGCACGTCGCGCTCGATGGAGAAGATGCCGAGGTCGGCTCCGACGCCCTGAAGGATTTGGTTCGTGATCGTCTCGGAGCCGGCGTAGGAGGCGACGAAGCGCACGTCCTCGCCCTGCTCGCGCTTCCACTTCTCGGTGAAGGCGGGGATGACGGCCTTGTCCATCACCTCCTTCATCACGGAGAAGCCGTAGAGCGTGATGACGCGCGCGCCCCCCTTGCGGGTGCTACTCCCGGACTTCGGCAGGCACGCGCTGAGCAGCAGCAGCCCCGCCGCGAGCAGGGCGCATAGAGGGCGCGCCGCCTGTTTTGAGAATAGACTTCCCCGTACGGTGTCTCTCATCATCAACACTCCCGCGCCTGGTTCCGGGGGCTCGTCCCGTTCCGAACTTTAAAATTTGCGCATCTATAGCACACTTCGTGCCCGCGGGGAAAGCCCGACCCGCGGGCGATAGCGGTCAGAACCGCCGCGGTAGCGGGCGCGGCTCAGGCAGGGCGATTGACGACAGCGCGGCTCTCACCAGTCAACCAGCCGTCACCGGCAAACCCACCCGCTACCGCGGGCGGTTCTGCCCTTTATTCCGACGACGGCGCGGGAGACTGGCCGAAGAGAAGTGTTGTGTGCGATGCTATCGGCGTCGGGGGGACGGCCCGCGGGCCGTCGGCGTAATCAATTTACGGAGAGTTAACGATGAGGAGAAGAGTTTTCATCCCGGCGGCGCTGGCGCTCGCGGCCGCCGCGCTGCTCGGCGCGTGCAAGGCGAACGACACGGCGGGGAACGTGAGCGCCGGCGTGGTCGCGCCGAAGGCCGGCGCGAAGCCGAACGGGGCCGAGTCGCCCAAGCCGCCCACGGGGACGACCACAGTCCACGCCGACGGCATCCGCCGGGTAAGCGTCGCGGAGTTGCGGCAGATGGTCGAGGCCGGGACGGTCGCCATCTACGACACGCGCTCGAAGATGTCCTACGACGCCGAGCACATCAAGGGCGCGCTCTCGCTGCCGGAGGGCGAGGCCGAGGCGCGCGCCGCCGAACTGCCCCGCGACAAGACGCTCGTCTTCTACTGCACTTGACCGAACGAAAATTCGAGCGCCGGTGCGGCGCGCATACTCAAGTCGAAAGGCATCGAAGACACGGCCGCCCTCGTCGGCGGGATGCAGGCGTGGAAGAATGCGGGTCTGCCGACGGAGAAGAGTCAGTAGGCGGTAAAAACAGGTAGACAGTAGACAGTAGTCGGTAGTCAGTAGAAATGCTCGGCGGGCGTTGCGGGTCAGATACCCGACGCCCGCCGACTTGTTTTCCCTACTGACTACCGACTACTGTCTACTGTCTACTCTTTCCTGTTGCCTTGCCGCGCGGGCTGTGTAAAACTCCGCCGACGCGGCCGACCTCGATTAAAGCTCTAACAACCCCGCAGCGAGCGAACCCAGAGACATGAGCTTCTCGAACCTCTTCCGCAGGAAACCCGTCGCGCTGATTCAGAAGGACGCGGAGCTGGGCTACGGCGATCACGGCGAGCTGGAGCGCGAGCACCCGCACCTGCGCCAGGCGCTCGGCGTCGTAGACCTCACCGCCCTCGGCATCGCCGCCGTCATCGGCGCGGGCATCTTCTCGACCATCGGCAGCGCCGCCTTCAACGGCGGCCCGGCCGTCGCCTTCCTCTTCGTCTTCACGGCCATCGCCTGCGCCTTCTCCGCGCTCTGCTACGCCGAGTTCGCCTCGCGCATCCCCGTCGCGGGGTCGGCCTACACCTACGCCTACGCCTCCTTCGGCGAGCTGATGGCCTGGATCATCGGCTGGGACCTGCTCATCGAGTACGCCATCGGCAACATCGCCGTCGCCATCTCCTGGAGCGACTACTTCACGGGGCTGCTCGCCGGGTACAACATCCACATCCCCGAGCACTTCGCGATGGACTACCGCTCGGCCTCGAAGGGCTTTACGGCGCTCACGGAGCTGACGGCCTCGGGCAAGGTCTCAGAAATAACCGACTCGATGCGGGCGGCGGCCGAGGCGTGGCAGGGTGCGCCGAGCATCGGGCCTTTACGCATCATCTGCGACCTGCCCGCCCTGCTCATCACCTTCATCATCACGCTGCTCGTCTACATCGGCATCCGCGAGTCGAAGCGCGCGTCGAACATCATGGTGGCGATCAAGGTCGGCGTCGTGCTCCTGGTCATCGTGGTCGGCGCGTTCTACGTCAACCCGGCCAACTGGTCGCCGTTCGCGCCCAACGGCGTGACGGGCGTGCTGCGCGGGGTCTCGGCCGTCTTCTTCGCCTACATCGGCTTCGACGCCATCACGACCACGGCAGAGGAGTGCAAGAACCCGCGGCGCGACCTGCCGCGCGGGATGATCTTCTCGCTCATCATCTGCACGGTGCTCTACATCGCCATCGCGCTCGTGCTGACCGGCGTCGTCAGCTACAAGTCCTACGAGGGCGTGGGCGACCCTCTGGCGCACGCCTTCTCGGCCGCGGGCGTTGACTGGATGGCGGGGATAGTCGCCGTCAGCGCCGTCGTCGCCATCGCCACGGTGCTGCTCGTCTTCCAACTGGGTCAGCCGCGCATCTGGATGGCGATGTCGAGGGACGGGCTGCTGCCGAAAATCTTCTCGGCCATCCACCCGCGCTTCAAGACGCCGTGGTTCGCGACCATCGTCACGGGCCTGGTCGTCGCCATCCCCTCGCTCTTCATGAACCTGACCGAGGTCACAGACCTGACGAGCATCGGGACGCTCTTCGCCTTCGTCCTCGTCTCGGGCGGCGTGCTGATTCTGACGGGCAACGAGGGCGGGCGCTTCGTCCCCTACTTCAGCTCGCGCTACGTCATCCCCGCCGCCTTCGTCCTCGTCTGGGGCTTCATCATCCTCTACCGGCCGGAAGCCTTCGAGTACCTGACGAGCACCGCGCCGACGGTCGAGGGCGAGGGCGCGCTCTCCGCCTTCAGCCACAAGATTCCCTACTGGGTCTTCATCATCCTCTCGGCCGCGCTCACGGTGCTCTGCTTCGTCAAGCGCCTGTCGCTCATCCCCGTGCTCGGGCTGCTGACCTGCGGCTACCTGATGACGGAGCTGGGCATCGTCAACTGGATTCGCTTCGGCCTCTGGCTGGCCGCCGGCCTCGTCATCTACTTCTTCTACGGCTACAGGCACAGCAACCTGCACAAGCGCGAGGAGGGCGAGCCGGTCGAGGGCTGAGAAACCAGTAGCCAGTAGACAGTAGTCAGTAGCCAGTAGCGCGTCGCGCCGCTGATGTTGATGCTGACAAACGAACCGTCCGGCTCACGAAGGTTCTTCTACTGGCTACTGACTACTGTCTACTTACCTATGAAGATTCTGGTGCTCGGCGCGGGGCGGATGGGGCTCGGGGCGGCCTACGACCTCGCGCACAACTCGGAGGGCGTCGAGCTTGTGACCGTGGCCGACGTTGACGAGGGCCGCGCGCGCGCCGTCGCCGAGACCCTGCGCGACGGGCGCGTCCGTCCCGTCCAAGTTGACGTTGAAGACCAGTCCCGCGTCGTCGAGCTGATGCGCGGCCACGACGCGGCGCTGAGCTGCGTGACGTACTTCCACAACCTTCGGCTCGCGCGCGCGGCCGTCGAGGCGCGGACGCACTTCTGCGACCTCGGAGGCAACAACGCGGTCGTGGACGCGGAGCTTGCCTTAGACGAGGAGGCGAGCGCGGCCGGCGTCAACGTCGTCCCCGACTGCGGGCTCGCGCCCGGCATGGTCTCCGTTCTCGCCGCGCACGGGGCGGCGCGCTTCGCGCGGCTGGACGAGATACACATACGCGTCGGCGGCCTCCCGCAACAACCACGCCCGCCGCTCGACTACCAGATCGTCTTCTCGGTCGAAGGTCTCATCAACGAGTACGTCGAGCGCGCGCGCGTCATACGCGGCGGCGAGTTGGTAGAAGTGGAGTCTCTGACCGAGGTCGAGTCGCTCGACTTCCCCGAGCCCTTCGGGCGCATGGAGGCGTTCCAGACTTCGGGCGGCACTTCGACCCTGCCCGAGACCTTCGCGGGCCGCGTCAAGGAACTCGACTACAAGACCATCCGCTACCCCGGCCACTGCGAGCGCTTCAAGCTCCTCGTTGACCTCGGCCTCGCTTCGAGCGAGGCGGTCGAAGTCGGCGGCACTACGGTCGCGCCGCGCCGCCTCCTCGGCGAGCTGCTCAACCGGCACCTGCCCGCGGACGAGCCCGACCTCGTCTTCATCCGGCTGGAGTTCGTCGGGGAGCCCGCGGGCGGGGGCGGCGCGCGGCGTCTGCGCTACGACATCATCGACCGCTTCGACCCGCGCACCGGCCTCTCCGCCATGCAGCGCACGACGGCCTTCCCCGCCTCGCTCGTCGCGCAGATGATGGCGCGCGGCGAGACGACCCGCCGCGGCGCAGTCCCACAGGAGCGCTGCATCCCGCCCGAACCCTTCGTCGCCGCACTCGCCGCGCGCGGCATCACCATCGACGAATCTTTCCCCGGCTAGAGCGTTTAGCGAATCAGTTGAGCAGTCGTTTAGAGGCGGGCTCTGCCCGCCGGCCCGAGTCTCATCGCAGCAGGCGGCGGCGGGCGGAGCCCGCCTCTAAACGGTAGTGAGGTAAACCCAACCGTAATCCGCCCTAGCGCAAGACGGAAGAGGGGCGGGAGGTAACTGACCTCCCGCCCCTCTTCGCCCCCCGGCTCGTGGCCGCGCCTACTCGACGACGGCGGTCAGTATGATGCCCGGCAGCAGCCGCTCGATCTGCACGAGCGGCTGGTTGGTGATGTTGGTGCGCAGCAGCGCGCCCTCGGGCACGCGCACCTCGACGACGCGCCCCGTCTCCTGCTCGCGCACGACGACGGTGCGCGAACGCAGGTCGATCCTCTGGACGACGCCTTTCAAGGCGCGCGGCTTGCTGCTGCTCTTGGCCGAGGCGCTCGCGCCGCCGCCGGCGAGCGCGGCGAGCAGTGCGAGGCCGAGGGCGATGCGCTGAATCTTCTTCATAAAACTTCTCCTTCTATAATCCGGGGCGGATGACCGCCGCCGCCGTCTATGTATGATTGCTTCAGCCCGCCTCCCTCCCGGCCTCCCAGCGGACTGACTCGCGGGGAGGCACCGTCCGCCTCCCCGAACCTATACGCGGGGCCGCGCGCGCGAAAGGATCAGTTGTGTGTGAGAAAGTTTCCGCCGGCCCGATTCATGTTTATAATCTCGGCGCTCGTGCCCGCCGTTGATTCGGACGGAGGTTCCTGCCTTGAGCCTGACGTTGCTCGCAATCGGTTTCCTGCTGGTGCTGGTCGCCGCGTACCACCTGTACGGCGGGTGGGTCGCGCGGCAGTTTAAGCTGGACGACTCTCGGCGCACGCCCGCGCACGAGGTGAACGACGGCGTGGACTTCGTGCCGACGCGGCCGTTCTACCTGTTCGGCCAGCACTTCTCGGCCATCGCGGCGGCCGGGCCCATCGCCGGGCCGATACTGGCGTGCCAGGCGTTCGGGTGGCTGCCGTGCCTGCTGTGGATAGGCGTCGGCGTCGTCCTCATCGGGGCGGTGCACGACTTCACGAGCTTGGCCGCCTCTGTCCGGCACGGCGCGACCTCGGTGGCCGAGATCACGCGCGAGCACCTGGGGTCGAAGGCGGGGCGGGCGATGATGGCCTTCATCTGGATCGCGCTCGTCTACGTCATCGTCGCCTTCGCCGACATCACGGCCGGGACGTTCGTCGCGGGGTCGGAGGAGTTGAGGGCCTCGTCGGTCGCCTTCAACCCCGGCGGCGCGGTCGCGGCGGCGAGCGTGCTCTACCTGGGACTCTCGGTCGTGCTCGGGCTCGTGCAGAGGTTCTTCCAACCGCCGCTGTGGCTCGTCACCGTCATCTTCGTGCCGGCGGCCTTCGCGCTCTCGTGGGCGGGGACGCTGATGTCGAACACGTTCGTGCTGTCGCACAAGGGCTGGGGCCTGCTCATCCTCGCCTACTGCTGCGTCGCGTCGGTCGTGCCCGTCTGGTCGCTGTTGCAGCCGCGCGGGTATCTGGGCGGGTTCATCCTCTACGCGGCGATTGCGCTCGGCGTCATCGGCGTCTTCTTCGGCGGCTACGAGATTCAGCAGCCGGCCTTCAAAGGGTGGACGGTGCCCGGCATGACGGGCGCGCTCTTCCCCTTCCTCTTCGTGACCATTGCGTGCGGCGCGTGCTCGGGCTTCCACGGGCTGGTCTGCTCGGGCACGACCTCGAAGCAGGTCGAGAAGGAGTCGCACATCCGGCCCGTCGGCTACGGCGCGATGCTGGCCGAAGGGTTCGTCGCCTTAATCGCGCTCGTGACGATCATGATTCTCGCGCCTTCGGAGGTCAGGCCGAACACGGCGGCCGGCACCATCTACGGCAACGGCATCGGGCGGTTCCTGACGCTGCTCCCGTTCGTCGGCGAGGAGAACCGCGCGGTGGCGACGACCTTCGGCGCGATGGCCTTCTCGACCTTCGTCTTCGACACGCTCGACGTGTGCACGCGCCTCGGCCGCTACATCGTGCAGGAGTTGTTCGGCTGGAAGGGTCGGGCGGGCGCTCTGGCCGGGACGTTTTTGACCATCGCGCTGCCGGTCTACTTCATCGCGTTCGCGCCGCCGAACTCCTGGTCGAAGTTCTGGACGCTCTTCGGCGCGTCTAACCAACTGCTCGCGGCGCTGACGCTTCTGACCATCACGGCCTGGCTCTACAGGGCGCGGCGGCGGATCGCCTACACGCTCGTCCCGATGCTCTTCGTCCTCGTCATCACGCTCTGGGCGCTCGTCTCGATGGTCTTCGGCAACCTGCGCGAGACGCGGGGGTTCGACATCCCGCTCGTCAACGCCGCCGCCTCGGCCGCGCTCGTCACGCTCGCGCTCTACCTCGCCGTCACCGCGCTCTTGAAGCTCCGCTCCGACCGGCGCAAGGACACGCTCACGCCCGCGCACACGGCCGCCGGGCTCGAATGAGGACTCGAAGGATGAAGTCAACACGTCGCGGGCTCGCGCCCCGCCTCGCTCTCGCCCTCTGCCTTCTCGCCGCGTTCGCGCCCGAGCCGCGGGCGCAGGAGTCGGTGGCGCTGCCGCCCGTGCGCCTCGTCGCGGCGCTCGAAGGCTACGAAGGGCCTTCGCTCTTTGCGGGTCGGCCCGCGCTCGCCGCCTTCAGCCCCGACGGCCGCCTGCTCGCGCTGAGCGGCGAGAACCGCACGGTCAGGCTCTACGAGGCCGCGACGGGCAGGCTGCTCCTGACGCTCGCGGCCGAGAAGAAGGGCGAGGGCTTCAACGGCTTCGCCTTCCTGCCGGACTCGCGCGCGGGCGCGACGCGCAACTTCCTAGACCGCTCCGTCACCGTCTGGGACTTGACGACGGGCAAGGCGCTCTCGAAGTTCGCGGGGCGCGAGCGCGACCTTGAGACGAAGCTCAAGGCGACGAGCGTACCCTCGCAGGACTTCGTCGTCGTGCCCTTCAGCCCCGACGGCCGGACGCTCCTGACCGAGCGCGAGGACGACGTGCTCGTCGCGTGGGACGCGGCCTCGGGCAAAGAGCTTCTGACCTTCGAGCACGTGACCGAGACGAACATGGCGAAGGACGCGCTCGCGATGCTCTTCGGCATGCCGCTGCCGCTGTTGATGTCGGCCGCCTACAGCCCCGACGGCTCGCGCGTCGTCACCGCGAACGGCGACAAGACCCCGAAGCTGTTCGACGCCGCGACGGGCCGGCTCGTCGCCGCGCTCGTGGGCGGGGGCGGGCGCGTCTACGCCGCGGCCTTCCTCCCGGCAGCGGGGGCCGTCCTGACCGCGGACTTCTTCAGCGAAGTCGATCTCTGGGACGCCTCGACGGGCGCGCACCGCGCGCGGCTCGCGCGCAAGCGCGGCAAGCGCAACTTCGTCCTCACCTTCGGGGGCGACGGCGGCCCCGTCGCCTTCAGCCGCGACGGTCGTCTGGTCGCCGCGCACGTCGAGGACGAGCGCAAGGACGAGTTCAAAATCTGGGACGCCGCGGACGGCCGCGTCCTGGCGACCGTCTCGAAGAACAAGTCGCGCCTCTTCGCCTTCAGCCCCGACGGGCGCACGCTCGCCTCTGCGGGCGGCGACAAGACGGCGACGGCGCAGTTCTTCGACGCCTCGACGGGCCAACTCAAGCTCTCCCTCGCTAAGACCGAAGAGAGAGCGCGCGCTCTACTCTTCAGCCCCGACGGCCGCCACCTCGTCACGACGAACGACAAGGGGGTTTGGCTCTGGGACGCCTCGAACGGCTCGCTCGTCACGAAGCTCGACCGCTCGCGCGCGCCCGCGCGCTTCAGCCCCGACTCCCGCCTCCTCGTCACCGGTGGCACCGACAAGACCGCGTATCTTTACGAGCTTCTTTTGAAGTGAGCACGTTCCCGTCTCGTCTGCACGCGTTTCGGCCTCACCGGAACACGTCCCCGCGGCGTCTGCACACGCTCCGGCGACATCTGCACACGTTTCGGTCTCATCTGCACGCGTTCCGGTGACATCTGTACGCGTTTCGGCGGCGTCTGCACACATTTCCGCGGCGTCTGCGCACGTTCCGGTGGCGTTTGTACGCACTTCGCCGGCTCCTGTACACGTTCCCGCGGCATCGGAACACGTTTCCGCGGCACCGGAGCACACTTCAACGGCGTCGGAACACATTTCTGCGGCGTCGGAACACGTTTCCGCAGCACCGGAACACGTTTCAGTGCTGTCGGAACAGACTTCAGCGGCGTCGGAACACGTTTCGACGGCACCGGAACACGTTTCGACGGTACCGGAACACGTTTCTGCGGCGTCGGAACAGACTTCGGCGGCGTCGGAACACGTTTCGGTGACACCGGCACAGGTTTCCGCGGTGTCGGAACACGTTTCTGCGGCGTCGGAACGAGTTCCTGCGGCGTCGGAACGGCCGCGCGTTCGACCGAAACGCTCGCGCGCGCTCTTGGCTCAGCCTCATCCGGGTGAAGACCGCTCTAGAGCGATGTGCGCATGAGTTTCCCTGCCGTTTAGAGGCGGGCTGTGCCCGCCGCCGCGTGCCGCGATGTGAGTCGGGCCGGCGGTCGGAGACCGCCTCTAAACGGATGGCGGGATGCCCATGCGCACACCGCTCTAATCTTTCAGGAGACTTTCCAGGGTTCTCATCAAATCTTCCACGTCGCGCTCCCAGCGCGTGTCGCTGAGCGCGAGGGCGTTGCGGCGGGCGAGCGGCGCGAGGTCTTCGGGCAACTCCTTCGGCCCGGGCATCGAAGCGCCCTGAATCAGAATCGGTATCACCCGAATCTTCCGCCCCAAAGCCTTCGCCACTTCGAGCTGGACGTAGTCGTCCACCTCCTCCTGCCCGCCCCTCGACCAGCGCGGGCTGATGAGCACAATCATCACCGCGCACGACTCCGCCGCCTTTGTGATGACCTCGATGAAGTCCTCGCCCCACCCGACGTTCTCCGTGTCGATGAAGACCCTTTCCTTGCCGAAGCGCGCGACCAAACGGTCGTATAGCCTTCCCGCGTACGCCGCAGCCTCATTGCGCCGATAGCTGATGAAGACGCCGCTGAACTGCTTGTCGCTGTCTGGCGCTGAGTCCGCACGCTTCTTTTCGGGCGGCGAATCCGCGCGTTCATTTTGCGGCGGTAAGAATTTGCTGAGCACCGATTTTGTCAGTTCAGCCGGAGAGGCGCGCGGCTTGACCGGGGGCAACGATATATCAAGTAGAGTATAGAGGTGAGTCAAGATGCGTTGCAGTTCGGCGTGTGACGCCGACCCATCCCAGTCAGAAAAGTCGAAGGTTTCACGGAACAGGAGCCTGATAGGCATCTCGACCTTCGCGGCCTTTTCTAGCAGCACTACGACGATGGGAACCGGCTCGCGGTTGAGCACCTCCCGTACGAGCCGCGATTCGCCTGACGCGCGCGACCAGAGCAGGACGACGACCTTCGAGTGCTCAAGCTCCTCGACGACCGCTTCGAGGTAGTTCGCTCCGGGCCTGATTGTTGACACATCCCACCAAACCCCCAAGCCCTGTCGTTGAAAAACGGCGGCCAGTTTCGCCGCCGTCATCATGTCGTCCGTCGCGTAGCTGAGGAAGATGTCGCTCATCAGGGTAAGCTCGAACAGGTTTGAAAGAATAGCACGTCGAGGGTACGTTGGTTTTAAACCCTTGTCCAGAAACGTGCCCGCCGGCCGCGGGTGACGCCTCCGGTGCTTTGAATTTTCGGCCGCAATCAGGGATAATGCCCCTCTTTTAGCGAGACCAAAAAAAGGGTCTGTGCGAACAAGGAGCACGTCCTCCCGTGCGACTGCGGTGGTCGAACGCGCGCGTGCTGCACGGGCGGCCCCCGCCCCCGGGGGCGTTTCACTCGCCATATTTCAGACGAACAACTGAGAGAGAAAGGAATCGTTCAACTTGTCTAAGATGTTATCGCCGAGTGTCCGGAAGGGGCTGCTCCGCTTGTTAACCGTTCTCTTCGCGCTCGCCGCGTCTTCGGCCGCCGTGCTGGCGCAGCCGCCGCAGGGCCAGGGCGCCGGCAGCGGCGCGCAGACCGGCCCCCGCCCCGGCGGCGAGGCCAACCTGCTGCTGCCCGACCTCTCCACGCAGAGCTTCCTCGGCGTGGACGGCCACACGCTGCTGCTCATCGGGCTCGCCGTCTGCGTTTTGGGTCTGGCCTTCGGCCTCATCATCTTCACGCAGTTGAAGAACCTGCCCGTCCACCGCTCGATGCGCGAAATCTCGGAGCTGATCTACGAGACCTGCAAGACCTACCTCGTCACGCAGGGCAAGTTCATCATGATCCTCTGGCTCTTCATCGGGGCCATCGCCGGGCTCTACTTCGGCTTCCTCGCCGAGACGGTCAACGACGCGGGCGGCGTCGAGCACGGCTTCCCGGCCTTCAAGGTCATCGTCATCCTGCTCTTCAGCCTCGTCGGCATCGCGGGCAGCTACGGCGTCGCGTGGTTCGGCATCCGCGTCAACACCTTCGCCAACTCGCGCACGGCCTTCGCCTCCCTCGAAGGGCGGCCGTACCCGATCTACGCCATCCCCCTGAAGGCGGGCATGTCCATCGGCATGATGCTCATCTCGGTCGAGCTGCTCATCATGCTCTGCATCCTGCTCTTCATCCCGAGGGATTACGCCGGCCCCTGCTTCATCGGCTTCGCCATCGGCGAAAGTCTGGGCGCGGCGGCGCTGAGAATCGCGGGCGGCATCTTCACGAAGATCGCCGACATCGGGTCGGATTTGATGAAGATCGTCTTCGGCATCAAGGAGGACGACGCGCGCAACCCCGGCGTCATCGCCGACTGCACGGGCGACAACGCGGGCGACTCCGTGGGGCCGAGCGCCGACGGCTTCGAGACCTACGGCGTGACGGGCGTGGCGCTCATCACCTTCATCCTGCTGGCGGTGCCGTCGGCCGCCGTGCAGGTGCAGCTGCTCGTCTGGATTTTCGTCATGCGCGTGATGATGATCGTGGCCTCGGCCGTCGCCTACTTCGTCAACGAGGGCGTCGCCAAGTCGCGCTACGCCAACGCCGCGACGATGAACTTCGAGGCGCCGCTCACGTCGCTGGTGTGGGTCACGTCGATCATCTCGGTCGTGCTGACCTACGTCGTCTCCTACCTGATGATCCCGAACCTCGGCGGCGACGCGTCGCTCTGGTGGAAGCTCTCGACCATCATTACCTGCGGCACGCTCGCGGGCGCGATCATCCCCGAGCTGGTCAAGGTCTTCACCTCGACCGAGTCGCGCCACGTCAGGGAGGTCGTCACCTCCTCGCGCGAGGGCGGGGCGTCCCTGAACATCCTGTCGGGGCTCGTCGCCGGCAACTTCTCGGCCTACTGGATCGGCCTCGCCATCACCGCCCTGATGGCCATCGCCTACGTCTTCAGCGTGATGGGCCTCGGCGCGCTGATGGCCGCGCCCGCCGTCTTCGCCTTCGGCCTCGTCGCCTTCGGCTTCCTCGGTATGGGGCCGGTGACGATCGCCGTTGACTCCTACGGCCCCGTCACCGACAACGCGCAGTCGGTCTATGAGCTGTCGCTCATCGAGCAGGTGCCGAACGTCGAGGAGGAGGTCAAGCGCGACCACAACGTCGTGGTCAACTTCGACCGCGCCAAGCACCTCCTCGAAGAGAACGACGGCGCGGGCAACACCTTCAAGGCGACCGCCAAGCCGGTGCTCATCGGCACGGCCGTGGTGGGCGCGACGACGATGATCTTCTCGATCATCCAGGTCCTGCGCGGCGAGGCCGTCGCCGGCGCGACCCGCGCGAGTCTTTCGGAGGCGCAAGGGCTCGCCACCTTCTACGAGAACCTGTCGCTCCTGAACCCGCTCTTCCTGCTCGGGCTCATCACGGGCGGCGCGATCATCTACTGGTTCACCGGCGCTTCGACGCAGGCCGTGACGACGGGCGCTTACCGCGCCGTCGAGTTCATCAAGGCGAACATCAAGCTCGGCGCGGAGGTCGAGAAGGCTTCGGTCGAGGACTCGAAGAAGGTCGTCGAAATCTGCACGCAGTACGCGCAGAAGGGGATGTTCAACATCTTCCTGACCGTCTTCTTCGCCTCGCTCGCGTTCGCCTTCGTAGACCCGTACTTCTTCATCGGCTACCTGATCTCCATCGCGCTCTTCGGCCTCTACCAGGCCATCTTCATGGCCAACGCGGGCGGCGCGTGGGACAACGCGAAGAAGATCGTCGAGGTCGAGCTGAAGGAGAAGGGCACGCCGCTGCACGACGCCTGCGTGGTGGGCGACACCGTGGGCGACCCGTTCAAGGACACCTCGTCGGTGGCGATGAACCCGGTCATCAAGTTCACGACGCTCTTCGGCCTGCTGGCGGTCGAGCTGGCGCTGTCGGTCTACCGCAGCCGCGGCGACCACGCGCTCAACTACCTTTTGGCCGCCCTCTTCTTCTTCGTCTCGGCCTACTTCGTCTACCGCTCGTTCTACGGGATGCGCATCGGCACCGAGGTGCGCGCCCTGCACCCCGGCCAGGTTCCCGTCGGCGACCTCGCCGCCGGCACGATGGGCACCGACACCGAGTCCGTGCGCCGCGCCCCGGTAGACCGCGCGCGCTAACAGGAAAAAGCCGTGAACCGTAAACCGTAAACCGTGACAAGTGAAAAGCTGTTTTTATCTTGTCACGGTTCACGGTTCACGGTTCACGAGCGAACGGAGTGAGCACATGGCATACGCGAAAGCGGAAACGCTGGTGGGGGCGGTCGCCGCGCCGGTGGGTTGGTTGAAGTCGGCGGCGCTGGTGGCCGCGTTCAGTCTGTTCGTGGCGCTCGCCGCGCAGGTCGTCATCCCTCTGCCGTGGACGCCGGTGCCCCTGACGGGGCAGACGTTCGCGGTGCTTTTGACGGGGGCGCTTTTGGGGCCGCGGCTCGGCGGGCTGGCGATGCTCGCGTACCTGTTGGAGGGGGCGGCGGGGCTGCCCTTCTTCCGCGGGGGCGCGGGCGGCGTCGGGCACCTGGCGGGGCCGACAGCCGGGTACCTGCTCGCCTTCCCGGCGGCGGCTTACGTCACGGGAGCCCTGGCCGAGCGCGGTTGGGACAGGCGCTTTCTGTCGGCGGCGGCGGCGATGGCGCTGGGCTCTCTCGTCATACTCGCGTGCGGTTGGGCGTGGCTCGCGCTGATGCTCAGGACTCCGGCGGAGGCGTTCCGGCTCGGCGTCGCGCCGTTCCTGCCGGGCGACGTGGTCAAGATCGCGCTGGCGGCCGCGGCGCTCCCCGCGGGGTGGTCGCTGCTGCGCCGCCTGAAGTAGGCGCGACCGTCGGGACATGGTAGAGAGCCCCCGGCCGCGTCGGCCGGGGGCTCTCTCTTTGACGGCCGCGCTTCTTGAAGTCGGGCGGGCCGGAACCTATAATCTCGCCGTTTCCGTTCCTCCTCCCCTCTACGACTTTACGGAGTACCTTCGATGAAATTCATAACCCTCGCGACCCTTCTGCTGGCCCTCTTTGCGCCCGACTGCCTCGCGCAGGCCGAGGGCGCGCTGCGCATCGCCGGGGTCGGCCCTTACCCGAACGTCGCGCCCGGCCAGATCGTCGAGCTGCGCGTCGAAGGCGTCGGGGAGCATCTCTACGCGCCGCCGCCCGGCGACGCCCTTCGCATCCTCGTCACGCAGGACGGCGCGACAAAGGCCGCGCGCGCGCGCGCGGTCGGGTCGGTGAGGCTGCGGGAGAACGCCGGGGCGTCGGCCCCCGACGGCTTCTCGATGAAGTCGTACCAGGCGATGACCTTCGTCGTCCCGAAGGGCCTGCGCGCGGGAGAGGCGGAGGTCGTCGTCTCCTTCCGCGGCCGCGAGAGCGCACCCTTCAAGCTCAACGTGGTCGAGCGGCCCCTGCGCCCCCTGGTCGGGGGCACGGCCATCAGAACCCTGTCGCCCGCCGCCCTGCCGGCGCCCGTGCCGGCGGCCGCCCCCGGCCGGCGCGCCAACCCCGGGCTCAGGTTCGAGCGCGGCGCGAAGGGCGTCGAGATTCACGTCCGCCCGCTCGCAGACCCCGACGATGCGGAGGCGGGCGTCGCGGTGCGCTTCAAGCAGGGCGGGGCCTTCTACGACGCGAACGCGCGCGTCGTCCACCGCGAGGGCGGGCGCGAGGACTTGCCCAACGGCGGGTTCCGCCTGATGCCGCCGCGCGACGTGCTCCTGCTGGACGTGCCCGAGATGCTCGCGCCGGGCGAGGCCGAGCTGGAGGTCGCCCTGCGCGCCGCCGGGCAGACGGGCGAGGCCGCGCTCGTCCCCGTCACCGTCACCGACGCCGAGCGCGCCTTCGAGTCGCCGAAGGAGGCCGCGCCGCGGATGCTCATGGTCACGCCGCGCCGCGTGGGCGCGGGCCAGGCCCTGATGATCTCCGTAGACCGCCGCCGCGCGCTCGAACCGGACCCGTCGAAGGTCTCGGTCGTCTTCGAGTCTCTGGACGGCGCGTGGAGCGTCAAGGTCAAGCCCGAAATGAACAGCGCGGTGCGCGAGCCCAACGGCCCGCCCGACGCGCCCGTCCTCCTCCTCGCGCGCGCGCCGAAGCAGTTCACCGGCGAGGTGCGCGTCAGGCTCCTCAACCCCGCGCGCGAGGAGTACGCGGGCGCGGCGAGCGAGCCGGCGCAGGTCGAGATATTGAGCGAGCCCGTCGCGCCCGCGGTCTCGGAAGTGGCCGAGGCGGGCGAGGCCGAAATCTCCCAGCTCCGGCGGCTCACGGCGGCGCAGCCCGCAGACCCGCGCCTGCGCCCCATCTACGACCCCTCGGCGCGCTACGTCTCCATCCGCGCGGCGGGGCTCGACCCGAACCCGGCATTCTTACGCGTCCGCATGGAGCAGGAGGGGCGCGACCCCGTCACGCTGGAACGGCGCGACTTCGCGGTCTACTCCTCGAACGCGCTCATCGTCCGCGCGCCGAAGGGCTTCCGCGCGGGCACCGTCCGCGTGACCGTCGAGAACCGCGGCGCGAACGGCTACAGCGCGCCGGTCGTCAGGACGTTCGAGCTGTCGGAGCGCCGCTAGCGCCGGCCACGACCCCCGAAGCAGAGCAATGAAGACTCAACACACGCGTCCCCTCCTCGTCGCACGCCCCCTCGTCATACGCTCCCTCGTCGCCGCGCTCGCCGTGCTGCTCGCGGCGCAGGCCGCCGCCGCCAAGGAGACCTGGACGAGCGTCCGTTCGCAGAACTTCTTCCTCGTCGGCAGCGCCTCGGAGAAGGAGATCAGGCAGGTCGCCACGCGGCTGGAGCAGTTCCGCGAGGTCTTCACGAAGCTCTTCCCGAAGGTCAACTTCAACACGCCGGTGCCGACCACGGTCGTCGTCTTCAAGAGCGACTCGGCCTACAAGCCGTTCAAGCCCGTGGCCGACGGCAAAACGGTCGAGGTCGGCGGCTACTTCCAGTCGGGCGAGGACGTGAACTACATCACGCTCACGCCCGAGCGCGCGGGCGGCGCGCCGAACCCCTACGGCACGATCTATCACGAGTACACGCACCTGCTCGTCAACAACTCTCTGGGGCCGGGCGCGGCCCCCGCGTGGTTCAACGAGGGGCTGGCCGAGTACTACAGCACCTTCGCCGTCGAGGACGACCGCAAAGTCCACCTCGGCCGCCTCATCGACCACCACATCTACCTGCTGCGCGAGCAGAAGATGATCCCGCTCGCGCAGCTCTTCGCCGTCACGCACTACTCGCTCGAACGGAACAGGCACGACGTGCGGAGCCTCTTCTACGCGCAGTCGTGGGCGCTCATGCACTACCTCATCCAGGGCGACGGGGGGAAGCGCGTGCCGCAGCTCGGCGTCTTCCTCGACCTGTCGAAGAAGGGCGTGCCGACCGACGAGGGGTTCCGGCGCGCCTTCCAGACCGACACGGCGACGATGGAGAAGGAGTTGCACAGGTACGTCCGCGCCAACACCTTCATGACCACGACCACGACCTTCCCCCGCAAGCTCGAGTTCGACGCGCAGATGACCTCCGCGCCGCTCACGGAGGCCGAGGCCGAAGCCTACCTCGGCGACCTGCTGCTCCACATCCGCCGCCCCGAAGAGGCGGCCGCGCGCCTCCAACGCGCGCTCGACCTCGACCCGAAGAACGTGATGGCGCGCACCTCGCTCGGCATGGCGCGGCTCAGGCAGAAGCGCGAGGCGGAGGCCATCGTCCACCTGCGCGAGGCCGCGGCCGCGGCCGCGACCAACTACCTCCCGCACTACTCCTACGCCTACGCGCTGAGCCGCGTCGGGCTGGGCGAGGGCGGCTACATGCCGACCGGCTACCCGCCCGACCGCGCGGCCGAGATGCGCGCGGCGCTGCGCAAGGCCATCTCCCTGCGCCCGGACTTCCCCGAGAGCTACCACCTGCTCGCGTGGGTTACGTTAGTCAACGGCGGCGACCCGGCCGAGGGCGTGCGGCTCATCCGGCAGGCCCTCTCGCTCGCGCCCGGCAACCAGCACTACGCGCTCGTGCTCGCGCAGCTCTACCTGCGGCAGGAGAAGTTCGACGAGGCGCGCCGGACGGCCGAGCTGCTCGCGCGCGAGGGCACGGACCCGGGATTGCGCGCGACGGCGCAGCAGGTGCTCGGGTCGATTAACAACTACGAGGGGCAGTTGAAGAGGTACAGGGCGGCGCAGGAGGAGTACGCGCGCGGCGGCGAGCCGCGGGTCGTCTTGCGCGAGGAGGTTGACGCTAAGCAGGCCGAAGAGGGCGCGGGGTCGGGGAAGTCCGAAGACGAGCGCGTGGCCGAGGCGCTCGCGCAGGCCATCAACGACGCGCTGCGCAAGCCGCAGGCAGGCGAGACGCGCCTGAGCGCCGTCCTCACGAGCATCGAGTGCGGCCCGAAGGGTCTGGTCTTCGTCCTCAAGGCGGGCGACCGCACGCTGCGCCTGACGGCCGCGGGCTTCGGCGGCCTCCACCTCGTCAACTTCAACCAGCAGACCGACCCGCAGCTCACCTGCGGCGCGCGCAAGTCCGAGACGCCCTCGGTCGTCACCTTCCGCGCCGAACGGGACGCGCGCGCCAAGACCGACGGCCCCCTCGTCGCCCTGGAGTTCGTGCCCGCGAACTTTAAATTGAAGTAGTCAGTAGTCAGTAGCGCTCCGCGCGCCGGGTGCCTGACGATGAGAATTTGGACGATTCGTAATAAGAATGTATTTCTACTGACTACTGACTACTGTCTACTGTCTACTCTTTACTGCTTCCCAAATGAATCCGCCGGTGGTAAAGATTACGTAATCTTTTGAGGGGAGGGGTGCCAAAAGTGTCATCACCCCCAGCACGGCCGCCGACCGAACCCGAGTCGTTGCAGGCCGAGATGATCCGGGGCGTCGCCGAGGGGGACAACCAGGCGCTCGCCTCGCTCTACGACGCGACCAGCCGGACGGTCTACGGCCTCCTGCTGCGCATCCTCTCCGACCCTTCGGCGGCCGAAGAGGTGCTGCTCGACGTGTACACGCAGGTCTGGCGGCAGGCCAAGACCTACAGCGCCGAGCGCGGGAAGCCCCTGGCCTGGCTGACGACCATCGCGCGCAGCCGCGCCATCGACCGCCTGCGGCGGGGCAGGCAGGAGCACCAACTGAACGTCCCGCTCGAAGAGGCCTCGCGCGCCGCGCGCGGCGAATCGGTCGAGGACGGCGTGCTGGCGGGCGAGGTGGGCGCGGTCGTCCGCGCGGCTTTGGATTCGCTCGCGCCCGAGCAGCGCGACGTGATCGAGCTGGCTTACTACGGCGGGATGAGCCACAGCGAGATCGCCGCCGCGCGGAACCTGCCGCTCGGCACCGTCAAGACGCGCACGCGCCTGGGGATGATGCGCCTGCGCGAGATGCTCAAACCGGCATGGGAAGGGATGCTATGAGCCACACGACCGTTGACGAAGAGCAGGCCGGGCGGGCCGCGCTCTACGCCCTGGGCGCGCTCGACAGCGTAGAGGCGCGCGAGTTCGAGGAGCACCTGCTGGCGGGCTGCGCGGCGTGCGCCGCGGAGCTGCGCGAGTTCGAGAAGGTCGCCGACGACTTGAGTCTGGCCGCGCCCGAGGCGGAGCCCCCGGCGGGCGTGCGCGCCCGCCTGCTCGCGCTCGCCTCGGAGGAGGGCGGCGCGGCGCGCGGCGGCGGGCCGAACCTTTCGAGGGACATCCTGCCGGGCTTCCTCGTCGTGCGCTCGGGCGAAGGCAAGTGGCGGCCGACGGACGACGCGGGCGTCACTTTCAAGCTCCTCTTCGCCGACCAGGAGCGCGGCACGGTGACGACGCTCGTGCGGATGGAGCCGGGCTCGCGCATCCGCTCGCACCGCCACCTCGGCGTCGAGCAGTGCCTCGTCCTCGAAGGCGACGTGCGCTCCGGGGAGATCGCGATGACGGCGGGCGACTTCAACTGCTCGCTGCCGGGCAGCGTCCACGAAGAGCTCGTCTCGGACGGGGGCGCGCTCCTCCTCCTCGTCTCGCCCGAGCGCTACGAGCCCATCGAGCCGCACGCCGGTCATCTGTAACAGGCGCACCTGGTAAGATATTTCAACAAAGAGGCACGGAGACACTGCTTTGAAGTCATATTGCTTCAAGCTGTGTCTCCGTGCCTCTGTGTCTCTGTGTTAATTCTTTTACGCCAAACTCCCGACACACGGACGAACCGCCCGCGCGCTTCCGCCGCCGCACGGCGCGCGTTATAATCCGCCTTCGACCGTAACCCCTACAGGCCGTCCGTAGCGAAACTTTTTCTGGAGGATTTCAGACGCAATGGCTACCGAACTCAAACGCGAGGGCTCGGCCCTCTCCCGCATCGAAGAACTCCTCGGCGACGACGGGCGCGCCCTTCTCGAATTCAACTCGCCGAAGATTTCCAGGGACGTGCTGCACACGCCCGGCCCCGACTTCGTCGACCGCGTCTTCGCGCACTCCGACCGCAACCCGCAGGTCTTGCGCTCGCTCCAGAGCCTCTATGACCACGGCCGCCTCGCGGGCACGGGCTACCTCTCGATCCTCCCCGTCGACCAGGGCATCGAGCACTCGGCCGGGGCGTCGTTCGCGCCGAACCCCGTCTACTTCGACCCGGAGAACATCGTCAAGCTCGCCATCGAGGGCGGCTGCAACGCCGTCGCCTCCACCTTCGGCGTCCTCGGCATCGTCGCGCGCAAGTACTCGCACAAGATTCCCTTCATCGTCAAGATCAACCACAACGAGCTGCTGACCTACCCGAACAAGTTCGACCAGATCCTCTTCGGCACCGTCAAGCAGTCGCACGAGATGGGCGCGACCGCCGTCGGCGCGACCATCTACTTCGGCTCCGAAGAGTCGGGCCGCCAGATCGTCGAGATCGCCAAGGCGTTCGCGATGGCGCACGAGCTGGGCATGGCGACCATCCTCTGGTGCTACCTCCGCAACCCGAAGTTCAAGACCAAGGAGGGCGACATGCACACGGCGGCCGACCTCACGGGCCAGGCCAACCACCTCGGCGTCACCATCGAGGCCGACATCATCAAGCAGAAGCTGCCCGAGCGGAACGGCGGCTACAACCAGCTCAACGTCGAGAGCGCCTACGGCAAGACCAACCCGAAGATTTACACCGACCTCACGAGCGACAACCCGATCGACCTCGTCCGCTACCAGGTGGCGAACTGCTTCATGGGGCGCGCGGGGCTCATCAACTCGGGCGGCGAGTCGAAGGGCGCGAGCGACATGGCCGACGCCGTCCGCACCGCCGTCATCAACAAGCGCGGCGGCGGCATGGGCCTCATCTCGGGGCGCAAGGCGTTCCAGCGCCCGATGGACGAGGGCGTCCAACTCCTCAACGCCATCCAGGACGTGTACCTGGCCGAAGAGATTACCGTCGCTTAAGAGCTTAGGGCGTTCAGCATTCAGCGGTCAGCTTTCAGCCAATCCAGAAGCCGAAAGCTGACCGCTGAATGCTGAACGCTTCTAAAATCTGAACTCCGGCGCGGCGTCGTAGGTATGAGCGTGCACGACGTGAATCTCTCGGAGTAGGACTAAGGGCTTGTCACTGGCGAACCCACAGACGGACGCGGAGGACGTGGCGCTGCTGCGCGCGGTGGCGCGCGGCGACGAGGCGGCGTTCGCGCGCGTCTACGACCGCTACGGCGCCATCCTCCTGGGGCTCATGCTCCGTATATTACGCAGCCGCCCCGAGGCGGAGGACGTTCTGCAGGAGGTCTTCCTCCAGGTCTGGCAGCAGGCGCGCTCGTTTGACCCGGCGCGCGGCCGCGCCTTCACGTGGCTGGCGACGCTCGCGCGCAGCCGCGCCATCGACCGGCTGCGCGCCGTGGACTCGCGCGAGCGGGCCGCGCAGCGCTCGGCCGAAGACGGGCAGCCCGTCGCCGCCGAGGCCGAAGGGTGGGCCGACGAGGAGGCCATCCGCGCCGAGCGCGCCGAGGCGGTCCGCGCCGCGCTCGCGGAGCTGCCAGAGGAGCAGAGGCAGGTGCTCGTGCTGGCCTACCTCGACGGCATGTCGCAGTCGGAGATCGCGGCGGCGAAGAACCAGCCGCTCGGCACGGTCAAGACGCGGACACGCACGGGGCTCAAGCGTCTGAGCGAGGCGCTACGCTCGCGGCTCGGCGAGCAGTTCGCCTGAGCGCGGGAACCGACGGCGCAAACTTTCGTTGTGAAGATTCAAGTCTGATGCGGCACGAAGACTACAAACAGTTGCTGGCGCTCGAAGCCGTGGGCGCGCTCGACGAGGAGGAGCGCGCGCGGCTGGAGGGGCACCTGCCCTCCTGCGCCGAGTGCCGCGAGGAGCTGCGCGAGATGTCGGACGCCGCCGCGTCGCTCCTCTACACGGTCGCGCCCGTCCGGCCCTCGGCGGAGTTGCGCGCGAACGTCCTCGCGCGCGTCCGCGCCGTAGACCCTTCGGAAGTCTTCGTAGACCCTTCGGAGGTCGCGGCCCCCCCGAAGGCCGTTGACCCTTCCGAGGCTCTCGGCCGGGCGCAAGCTCCCGCAGGCCCGAGCGACCCGCGCGCGCTCCTCGGCCGTATAAGCCTCTGGAAACTCTTCGCGTGGCGGCCCGCGCTCGGCTTCGGCGCGGCTGTCGCGGCCTTGGCCGTCGTGCTGCTGGGCCTCTCGACCCTCTCGCTCTGGAACCGGAACCGCTCTTTGGGCAACGAAGTGGCGAGGCTCTCCGACCGCCTGCGCGAGGCGGAGACCGACCTCGCCGGCCAGCGCGAACAGCTCGCCGGCGCGCGCAACGTGGAGGAGCTGCTCGCCTCGCCGGCCGTGCGCGTCGCGGAGCTTTCGGGGAAGCAGCCCGCGCCGCAGGCGCACGCCATGCTCGCCTACGACGGCAACACGGGCCGCGCCGTCGTCATGGCGACCGGGCTCCCGCCCTGCCCCGAGGGCCACGCCTACCAGCTCTGGCTCATCGCCGACAACAAGCCCCTGCCCGGCGGCACCTTCAAGACGGACGCGCAGGGGCGGGCGCGAATGAGCGACCGCCTGCCGCCCAACCACACCGCCCCCACCTTCGCCGTCACCCTCGAACGCGAAGGCGGTGTCCCCAAACCCGAAGGCGACATCTTCCTGATAGGCGCTCCGAAAGGATGAACTATGAACGATGGACGATGAATTGAAAGGTAATCTGTATTGTCAGTTCATCGTCCATCGTTCATAGTTCATCCTTTCTTTGCTACACTGTCGGGCAAAAGTTGACCCGAAGGAGCAAGGCGTAAGTGGCGGATAAACCGAAGGTGGCGAACGAGATTTCGGAAGGGACGGGGCAGTTCGACTCCCGCTTCGTCCTCTGGCGCAGGTTCTGCGACGAGCACGGCATCGCCGTGGAGACCCTCCCCAGCGACCTCACCGGCGAACACAAAGAGCGTTGGGAGAAGCTCAAGAACGAGCGCCTGCACAAGCCCGCAGAAGAATCGTGAACCGTGACAGGAGCGTGAACCGTGAACCGTAAACCGTGACAAGTAGGAACAGTCTTTTACTTGTCACGGTTTACGGTTCACGGTTCACGCCTACACGTATCTTCCCGTCAGGAAGGGGTTGGTGCGGCGCTCGCGGCCGATGGTCGTCTCGGGGCCGTGGCCGGAGTAGACGGTGACGTCGTCGCCGAGCGTGAGAATCTTGTCGTGGATGGAGTCCATCAATTGTTTTGTTGAGCCGCCCGGCAAATCCGTCCTACCCACAGACCCCGCGAAGAGGCAGTCGCCGACGAAGACCTTGCGCTCGTTGGGCTCGAACAGAACGACGTGGCCGGGCGTGTGGCCGGGGCAGTGGAGCACTTTGAACTCGAGCTCGCCCACCTTGTAAACCTCGCCGTCCTGCCAGTGGCGCTCGACCGGCGGTGGCGGCTCGTACTCGAAGCCGTAGTGTCGCCACTGCTCGCGCGGGATGCCGAGCAGCGCGGGCTGCTCAGGCAGGGCGAAGTAGAGCGGCTCGTCCCGTTCGTGCAGCACGACCTCCGCCTCGGGCCTCGCCCGCTTCAGCGCCGCCACGCCGCCGACGTGATCCATGTGCGCGTGCGTGAGCGCGATGGCCTGCAACTCCAGCCCCAGCCCGTCCAGGGCTTCGACGATCTCGCCGGTCGCCTCGCCCGGGTCGATGCAGAGGGCGCGGCGCGTCCTCTCACAGCCGACGACGCGCGTGTGCTGCTGGAAGGCGGTGAGGGTTATCTGCTCGATGATCATGACGGCTGCCAAACCTCTCGGAGAAGAGTTAGAATAAGTTCCGACCCCGAGTATAAACAGACTCCCCCGCGAGCCGCCAACGGAGGTCTGACAGAGATGCCTTTGGGCGCGCGCTCCGCGAGCCTCGCGGAGGTTTTGGACGGGCTGACGCGGGAAGCGGCCGAGGAGTTGACCGAGCGCCTCGGGGGGGCGGACGTGCGCTGCTACGCCTGCGGCCACCGCTGCCTCGTCCGCGAGGGCAAGCGCGGCATCTGCAAGGTGCGCTTCAACGAGCGGGGTCGCCTGCTCGTGCCCGCCGGTTACGTCGCCGCCCTCGCCTGCGACCCCACCGAGAAGAAGCCCTTCTTCCACCTCCTCCCCGGCTCCGACACCCTCACCTTCGGCATGCTCGGCTGCGACCTACATTGCAGTTACTGCCAGAATTGGTTGACGAGCCAAGCCCTGCGTGACGACGCGGCGGGGACGGCGCCGCGGGCGGTGTCGGCGGAGCGGCTGGTGGAGATGGCGGGGGAGTGCGGGGCGCGGGTGGTGGGGTCGAGTTATAACGAGCCTTTGATTACGGCGGAGTGGGCGGCCGAGGTTTTTAAGAGGGCGAAGGAGTCGGGGTTCAGGACGGCCTTCATCTCGAACGGGAACGCGACGCCGCAGGTGTTGGACTACCTGCGGCCGCTGACGGACTGTTACAAGATCGATCTGAAGTCGATGAGCGACCGCGCGTACAGGCAGTTGGGCGGCGTGGTGGGCAACATCCTTGAGACCGTGCGGATGGTGCACGAGCGCGGGTTCTGGGAGGAGATCGTGACGCTCGTCGTGCCGGGCTTCAACGACTCGGAAGAGGAGTTGCGGAGCGCGGCGGAGTTCATCGCCTCCGTCTCGCCCGACATCCCCTGGCACGTGACGGCGTTCCACCGGGACTACCGGATGACGGAGAACGCGAACACGACGGCCGCGCAGCTCGTGCGCGCGTGCGAGATCGGGCGGGCGGCGGGGCTCAAGTTCGTCTACGCGGGCAACCTGCCCGGCCGCGTCGGCCGCTGGGAGAACACCTACTGCCCGGCCTGCGGCGAGCTGCTGGTCGAGCGCTACGGCTATCAGATAAGACGGATGAAGCTCGGCCCCGACGGCCTCTGCCCCGCTTGCGGGGAGAGGATTCCGGGCGTGTGGAGTTGAGGAGTAGACAGTAGCCAGTAGTCAGTAGTCAGTAGAAAACAGAGGCGGCGCGCCCGGTTGTAAGTCGGGCGCGCCGCTTTGTCTTCCTACTGACTACTGGCTACTGACTACTGACTACTGCTTCGCGGCCATGGTGCCCTGGTGGAAGGCGGCCCGCCACTGCCCGCCGCGGTTCGTCCAGACGGTCGCGTGGTACATCTCGACGTTCTTGCCGCGGTCGGGGCCGGCGGCCTTGTAGGTGACGAGCGCGGCGTCGGCGTCGATCTTCGTCTCCTTGAAATCGGAGAGCGTCCACTTCGAGGCGTCGAACATGGTGATCATCTTGACGGAGGCGGCCTTGTCCATGACGCCCTCCGGCGCGACCTCGACGGCGTCCGGCAGAAGGTAGCCGGCGAAGGCGTCGGGGTTCTTCGCCTTGATCGCGTCCCAGACGGCCTTCTCCGCGTCGGTGGCCGAGGCGATTGTCGCGGGGCTGGCCGCGGGCGAGGCGGCGGTCGCAGGGGAGGCGGCGGGGCTCGCCGCGGCGGCCGGGCTCGGCGAGGCCGCGGGCGTCTCTACCACCTCGGACTCCTGGTGGTAGACGTTCAGCCACTTGTCGCCGCGCCTGGCCCAGGCCGAGGAGGCGCGGTACGGCTTGGCCTGCGTCTCCTTCCCCTCGGAGCCGGTCTTCTCGTTCATCGTGTAGGTGAGGACGGCGAGGTCGGCGTCAACCTTGACCAGGCGCACGTCGGAGAGCGTGTACTCCATCAGGTTGTACTGCTTGACGCCTTCGAGCGTCTGCGCCTTGTCGTGCACGCCGTCGGAGACGACGAGGTTAAAGTCGTCGGCCAGCAGCGCGCCGAAGGCGTCCCAGTTCTTGGCCTTGATCGCTTCGTAAACCTGCCGCTCTTTGGCTTCGAGGTCGGCCTGCGTCGGGCCGGCCGCGGGCGTCGGAGTGGCGGCGGCCGTGTTGGCGTTCGCGTTCCCCGCACCCGTGTTCGTGTTGGTGGTAGTGGTGCAGGCCGACGCCGCCAGAGCCAGCGCGGCCAGCAGGAGCAGTCTCTTCATGGCAGGAACTCCGCCGGAAGGGTGGTAGAACGTCAGGCTTCTTACGCCAAACGCCGCACGGAGTCAAGAAGAAAGGACGAAGCCGGAAGGACTATGGATGAAGACAAGAGGGACTGAAGTGCATTACTCATCCTTCCGCCTTCATCCCTTCCTTCATCCTTCCGCCTTCATCCTTCCTCCTGCCGAAGCGCAGCCGCCAGGGCATGAGCACTGATTCGAGGATGACCTTGCGGGACATCTTCGACTGACCCTCGCGGCGGTCGGTGAAGGTGATGGGCACCTCACTGATGCGGAGGCCGGCGCGGCTCGCGCGGTAGGTGGCCTCGACGAGGAAGGCGTAGCCCTCGCCCGCGACGCGCCCTTCCAAGAGCGCGCGCAGCGCCCGGCGCGTGTAGCAGCGGAAGCCGCTCGTCGCGTCGCGCACGCCCATCCCCGTGATGCGCGCGACGTAACGGTTGGCGAAGCGGCTCAGGAGCCGGCGGCGCACCGGCCAGTTCTCGACCCCGCCCCCTTCGCAGTAGCGCGACCCGATGACGACGTCCGCCGCGCGACTCGCCTCGACGAGCGCGGGGATGCGGCGCGGGTCGTGCGAGAAGTCCGCGTCGAGCTGCACCAAGCGCGCGTAGCCCCCCTCTAAAGCTTTCCGGTAGCCGTCCACGAGGCTCCGCCCGTAGCCGCGCGCGCCCTTGCGCCTGAGCACGGAGAAGCGCGGGTCTGAGCCGTACAACTCTTCGGCACAGTCGGCCGTCCCGTCCGGCGAGGCGTCGTCGATGAGGCACACGTCCGCCCGGGGCGCGACCCCGAACAGCTCCGCGACGAGCCGCGCGACGTTCTCGCGCTCGTTGTAGGTCGGGACGACGATGAGCGTGCGTTCGTCGTTCATCCTGCGCGCCTCGGCGGCCGTCACTCCTTCACCCTGTAGAGGTAGATCGAGCCGCCGAAGACTTTCTCGGGCGTGCGGCGGCGGTAGTCCTCGAAGTAGTTGACGCGCTCGTACTCGTTCAGCTCCCAGCCCTCCTCGAACTCCGAGGGGACGGTCGAGCCGTTCAGGAGGCTCGCGCCGACGGCGACGTAGCGCGTCTCCTCAATCTCCTCGCCCGGCGGCACGAAGACGGCCGTCTGCTCGACGCCGTAGAGTTCCAACAACTGCCAGCCCAGGAGCGCCCCGCCCACCCGCGTCTCGCCGCGGCCGCGCAAGTATAGCGCGAGGCCGCGCACGTCGTCGCCCCACTCGACGTTCGAGTCCGAAAGATACCACCAGCGCGGCGCGCCCGCCGCGAGCTGGTTCATGTAGGTCATGTGGTCGGGGTAGGCGCGCGCCGCCTCGGCGGCGAGCCAGCCGAAGGCGAAGACGGCGGCGGCCAGGGCGAGCGCGCGAACCCGCGCGGCGCCGTTGCGCAGCAGGTCGTCCAGCATCGCGCCCGCGAGGATGAAGAAGAAGGGGAAGGCCGGGATGTAATAACGCACCCCGATGTTGATGGTCGAGAACGCGAGCATCAGGGTGAAGAGCGCGGGCGGCAGGAGCAAAAAGAGTACGCGCCCCTCCCTCCCCCTCTTCAAACGCGCCAGCCCCCAAGCCAGCCCGCCGAGCGTGAGCAGGAGGACGGGCAGAGGCGTCTTCAGGGCGAAGGCCACGGGGAAGTAGTACCACCACCCGTACCGGCTGTAGTCGCCCAAAAGCCCCGCCGGGTGGCCCAGCCTCGCGTGGCCGAGCTGCCAGCCGACGCCCTGCACGAAGTCCGGCGGGAAGACGACCTGAAGCAGTTGGTAGCCCGCCGCGAGCGCGGAGCGCAGAGTCCCCTCCCCCGCGTCGAAGGTGACGACCGAGCGCGCGAGCGCCTCCTCGAAGGGCTCGGGCGGCGAGCGTTGAAAGAAGTAGCCGGCGTTGACCGCGACGACCGCCGCCAAGACGGCGACGGCCGCCTGCCCCGCGACGCGCGCGCGCGTCATCCTCCTGCGCGGCGCGAGCACGAACAGCGCCGCGAACGCCGCGCAGAGCACCGGCCCGAGCGCGACCATCGAGAACTTCGTCACCGCCGCGAAGCCCGCCGCCGCGCCGACGTAGGCCGCGCGCCGCGCGTCCGGGGCCTTCAGGTATTCGTAGAGCGCGAACGAGAAGAGCAGGAGGGCGAGGGCCGAAGGCACGTCCGTCTGCACGACGCGGCCGTGCGCGAGGAGCGTCGGCTCCAAGGTGAAGAGCGCGACGGCGAACAGCGCGGCGCGCTCGCCCCAGTGCCGCCGCGCGCAGACGAAGACGAGCGCCCCCAACGTCAGAGTCAGCACGACCGCGGGCACGCGCGCCCAGAAGCAGAGGTAGTCCAGACGCCCCGCGTTCATCCGCCAGAACTGCTCGAACTTGCCGAGGAAGTATTCGTAGTCGCGCTCGCCTCCCTCGACGGCCGGGGCCTCCGCGCCCAGCGCGACGAGCGGCGCGGCCCCCAGGACTTTGGCGGCCGGCGGGTGCTCGTTCACGGGCCGGTAGTCGCCCTCGGTCAGGTGGTAGAAGCCCGCGGGTATCAAGACCCACTCGTCCACCGTGATGCTCTTCTGCCTGATGACCGAGAGCATCTGCGCCCCCATCAACAGGAGCAGCGCGACACACAAGATGGAAGGATGAAGGCGGAAGGATGAAGGATGAAGGGATAGCAGTCGCGCCTCCCTCTCATCCTCCATCCTTCCGCCTTCCGCCCTCATCCTTCCGCCTACCCTTCCTCGGGTCGCGGGCCGGGGTCGAGGCCGCGCACGCTCGACTGGTTGATGACGCGGACGTGCAGGTCGTCAGAGACGTGCACCTGGCACGAGAGGCGGACGTTCTCGGCGAGGCCCGTCTCCGCCGCCAGGCGGTTGCGCTCGGCCTCCTGCATCTCGCCGGGGTCGCCGCCGAGCACCTCGACGCGGCAGGTCGTGCACTTCGCCTTCCCGCCGCAGCGGTGCAGAATGTCTACGCCGCCGTCCTCGATGACGAGCACGAGCTTCCGGCCCGCCTCGGCCGCCAACTCCCGCGTCCCCTCCGCAGTCTCCGCTGTTACCTTGGGCATCCTTGTGGCTCCTGTGGTCTGTGGGTCATGGAAAGCGAAGGCGCGGCCCGCCGGGCCGAAAGGCGTGCCGGGTTGTCCTTCGGAAAAGACTCGACAAGCCTCCGGCCCGCGGGCCGCGCCCTTTTGTATTTAGTCGGAAGGTCTGACTTAGGCCGTGAAGGACGAGCCGCAGCCGCAGCCGCCCGTCGCGTTCGGGTTCTTGAAGGTGAAGCCCGAGCCCATCACGTTCGTCACGTAGTCGATCTCGACGCCGTTCAGGTACTGCGCGCTGAACATGTCTACGAACATGCGGACGCCGTTCGACTCGATGACGTGGTCGTTGGGCTTGGACTCCTCCTCGATGTTGAGGCTGTACTGGAAGCCCGAGCAGCCGCCCGGCACCACGCGCACGCGGAGGCCCGCCGTCTGGGGCAGCCCCTCCTCGCCCGCCATGAACTTCCTGATCTCCTCGGCCGCCGGCTCGCTGACGTTAAGCGTCATCGTCGGAATCTGTGTTGCTGCCATCGTCTATCTCCTTAAGTATTACTTCTGAGTTGTTCTTGTTAGCTTTTAGCTGTTGGCTATTAGCTCTTAGCCGGACACCGACTGCGCCTTCCGGCTAACAGCTAAAAGCCAAAAGCTAACAGCCCTACGCCTTCTTGCCTAAGACGACGAGTTCGGGCTTCATCGCCTCGATGGAAATCTGCCGCGCGACCTCCTCGGCCACCCGGCGGAACGCCTCCGCCTGCGGGGAGTCGGGGTCGCCGACGACGATGGGGACGCCCGAGTCCCCGCCCTCGCGCACGCCCATCCCGAGCGGCACCGCGCCGAGGTAGGGCACGCCGTACTCCTCGGAAAGTCTCAGCCCGCCGCCCTCGCCGAAGATGTTGTAGCGCGTGCCCGTGTCGGGCGCGACGAAGTAGCTCATGTTCTCGACCACGCCGAGGACGGGCACGTTCACCGTCTCGAACATGCGCAGCGCCCGCCTCACGTCGGCGAGCGCCACCTCCTGCGGCGTCGTCACCAAGACCGCGCCCTGCACGGGCACGAGTTGTGCGAGCGAGAGCTGCACGTCACCCGTCCCCGGCGGCATGTCAACGATGAGGTAGTCCAACTCGCCCCACTCCACGTCCTGAAGGAACTGGCGGACGAGCCCGTGCAGGATCGGCCCGCGCACGATCATCGGCTCGTCGCCCGGCTTCAAGACCGCCATCGACATCAGGCGCACGCCGTGCGCCTCGATGGGGACGAGCTTGTTGACGTTGACCGTGGGGCGCTCGCGCGACGCGCCGAGCATCAAGGGCACGTTCGGCCCGTACACGTCGGCGTCCAGCAGCCCGACCCGCGCCCCGTCGCGCGCGAGGCTCACGGCGAGGTTGACGGCCACCGTGGACTTGCCCACGCCGCCCTTCCCCGAGCTGACCGCCACGATGTTGCGCACGCCCGGCACCGTCAGCTTCTCGCCCAGGCCCCGGCCTTTCGGAACCTCCGCGTCCATCGTCACGTCCACCGAAGTCACGCCGGGAAGCTGTGCCACCACCGCACGCGACTGCTCCTGCAACTGCTCGCGCACCGGGCACGCCGGGGTCGTCAGAACGACCCGGAAGCTCACCGCCCCGCCCTCGATCTTCAAGTCCTTAATGAACCCGAGGCGCACGATATCCTTGTGCAGGTCAGGATCCTTCACCTGCGCCAACGCCCCGTAAACGTCTGCCTCTGTCACTTGTGCCATAAGTCGTGAATGGTGAATAGTAAATAGTGAATGGTGAGAGCCGTCTTTTCCATTCGCTATTTACTATTCACTATTTACCATCCTTCGGTCTCATCACCCTGTAGGCGCAGCGCGAGGCGCCGCCAGCGATGCGCGACTCGCGGAAGACTTCGGTGCCGAGCAGCTCGCGGTAGACGACCAGCTCCTGGTCGCAGAGCTGCCGGTACTCGCGCGCCAGCTCCGCCTGCGGGCAGTTCCACTCGGTCAGGAGGTACGAGCCGTCTTGCAGGCGCTCGGCCTCCGCCTCGTAGCCGGTCTCGCGCAGAAGCTCCGTCAGACGCCTGATGCGCGCGTCGAAATTCAGCCCTTCGAGGTGCGGCTTGAGTCCCGCCACCATCTCGGTCGCGCAGCCGCAGAAGATCGTATTCAGCCCGCGCTCGCCCCAGACCTCGCCGATCTGCCTGAGCACGGACTTGGCGAAGAGGTCGTAGCGCTTCGGGAACAGCTCCTCGGCCTTCGGCGTCAGGCGGAAAACGTGTGCGGGCCGCCCGCGGTCGCCGCGCGCCGCCGCGTGCTCGACGTAGCCCTCGCGCTCCAGCACGTCGAGGTGCTTGCGCACGCACTGCTTCGTAAGCCCGAGCGCCTCGGCCAGCTCGTCGGCGCTCACGCCGCCGCGCGCGCGCAACTGCTGCACGATCTCCTCGCGCGAGGCCCCGAGCCCGATTTTAAGAGTGGCTACCACGAGACTTTCATGCTACTTTTGGGTAGCCATTTTGTCAACCGAGCGGTTGCTAAATAAGAAATTCGCTCTATTTTCAGGCGGCTTTAGCCTATGACCGACGACCCCACCGGGCGCTTCTCGACGCGGGTGGCCGACTACGTCAAGTACCGGCCCGGCTACCCCGGCAGCGTCCTCCGCCTGCTCGAAGATGAGTGCGGGCTCAGCCCGACCTCAATCGTGGCCGACGTGGGCTCGGGGACGGGGCTGCTGTCGGAGCTGTTCCTCAAGAACGGCAACCGCGTCTACGGCGTCGAGCCGAACCGCGAGATGCGCGAGGCGGGCGAGCGACTGCTGGCCTCTTACAAGAACTTCACGAGCGTTGACGGCCGCGCCGAGGCGACGGCGCTCGACGACGCGAGCGTTGACTTCGTCACCGCCGGCCAGGCGTTCCACTGGTTCGACCCGCCGCGCGCGCGCGTCGAGTTCAAGCGCATCCTGCGGCCCGGCGGCTGGGTCGTCCTCGTCTGGAACGACCGGCGCACGGGCGGCACGCCCTTCCTCGAAGAGTACGAGCGGCTCCTCAACCGGTACGGCACGGACTACAAGGCCGTGAGCGGCAAGTACGCCGAGGAGTCCATGCTCGCGGCGCTCTACGGCCCGAGCGAGATGCGGACAAAGACGTTCGACAACGAGCAGGTCTTCGACTTCGACGGCCTGCGCGGCCGCCTCATGTCATCCTCCTACGTGCCGCAGCCCGGCCACCCCGACTACGACCCCATGACGCGCGAACTCGGAGACCTCTTCCGCCGTCACGAGCGCGGCGGCCGCGTCGTTGTCACCTACGACACGAAGGTCTTCTACGGTCGCCTTTAGGCGGCCGTGAACCGTGAACCGTAAACCGTGACAAGTGAAAGCAGGTTTTATCTTGTCACGGTTCACGGTTCAAGGTTTACGCTCCCGTCACGGTTTACGGTTCACGCTTGCCTTTTGATAGCATAGCTCTGGTCTTCCCCTTGAAACTGTCCTTCGTACTCGTTGAGCCCCATGCCGAACAGACCCACAGTTTCCGAGAAGGGCCGCGCGTGCGCGCGGGCCGCCCTGCTTTCACTCAGCGCGCTGCTCGCGTCGGCGCCGTCGGCGCTGGCGCAGAGGAACGCCTCGGCGAAGCCGGCGGCGAAGCCCGCCCCGCAGAGGAGTCGTGCGAGCGCGCGCGTGCCGCAGGAGACTCTGTTGCAGATCGTGCAGGCGGAGGACGAGCGGCGCTGGGAGGACTCGGACCTGGGCAAGCTGCTCTCTGACCCCAACGCGGCGGTGCGCGCGCGCGCGGCGCTCGCGGCCGGGCGCATCGGCGACGAGGGCGCGGTCGCGCCGCTCAGCATGCTGCTCAAAGCTGACCGCGACGAGACGGTGCGCGCGGCCGCCGCCTTCGCGCTCGGCGAGGTCGAGGCCGAGGCGGGCGTCGCGGCCCTCACGGAGGCGCTGCGGCTGTCGAAGTCGCCGGGGCTGCGCGCGCGCTGCGTCGAGGCGCTCGGCAAGATCGCCGCCGCGCTCCCCGAGGCGCGCGCCGACGCGAAGAGGCAGATCGCTAACACCATCACGACGACGCTCGCCGCCGAGCAGAGACTTACGAGGCCGAACCGCGCGCTCGTCCTCCTGGCCTTGACAGCGGTGCTGCGCGCGCGCCCCGAGAACGGCGCCCGCACGGTCGCGCTCTCGCTCGCCTCTTCGGACGCGCGCGTGCGCGCCGACGCGGCCAACACGCTGGCGCGCCTGCGCTCGAAGGAGTCGCTCGAACGTCTGCGCGTGATGCTGGCGGCCGACGCCGACGCCGTGGCGCGGGCCAACGCCGCGCGCGCTCTCGGCGCGGCCGAGGACGCGGGGGCCTTTGAGGTGCTCGCGCGGCACGCCGGGGGGGACGCGGACGCGCGCGTGCGGGTGAGCGCCGTCCGCGCGCTCGCGCAGATCAAGGAGCCGCGCGCCGCAGACCCGCTCGTCCGCCGCGGCGGCGAGCTGTTCGCCGCATACAAGTCGGCGCGCGTGGGCGGGGCCTTGAACCCGCCGGAGGTGAACGAGCTTCTGGAGGTCGTGACCGCGCTGGGGCGCGTGCTCGCGAACTCGAACGACGAGCGCACGCTGACGCTGCTGCGCGCGGCGCGCGAGGCCGGCGTGGTCGCGCCCGAGGTCGAGACGGCCCTGGCGCGCGTCGCGCCGACGCAGTACCTGCGCGACAAGGGCGTGGCGGACTTCGTCGCGCAAGCCTCGCGGCGCGGCGCGGCGGGCGTGACGTGGCAGAAGGTCTCGGCCCTGGCGCAGGGCCTGGGCGAGTTGGCCGGCGTGACGAGCGCGCAGGTCGGCAACAGCGTCGTGAGTCTTCAGGCCGACGCGCAGATCGCGCTGCGCGCGCTCGTGCAGAGCCCCTCGACGCCGCCTTCGTCTCTGCCCGACCTGCTCCGCTCGCTCGCGGCCTTCAAGCCGATTGACCTGGGCGCGGTCGCGCGCGCGGCGCTCTCCAACTCAGACGTCATCGCGCGCGCCACGGCCGCGGACATCCTCTCGGAGCTTCCGCCCGAGCCCGACACGGCGCGCGCGCTCGCCGAGGCCCTGCCGCGCGCGCTGCAAGACGACATAAACGACGCGACGCTCTCCATCCTCGGCGCGCTCGCCAAGCAGCAGGGGGCGGAGGTCGAGCCCGCCATCAAGTCTGCGCTTGAGACGACGACCGACTACCTCGTGCGGCGGCGCGCGGCCGACATCCTGCGCGAGCGCGCGGGCGGGCCGGCCGGCGAGCGGCGCGTCGAGACCGTCAACACGCGCAACCACCGCGAGGACTACGAGCGCGCGCTGGCGCGCGTCGGCAGGAGCGTGCGGGCGTTGGTTATGACGGACAAGGGCCCGTTCACGATGGAGCTTTTGCCGGAGGAGGCCCCGCTCACGGTGGACAACTTCGTCGGGCTGGCGCGCAGGAACTACTTCAACAACGTCCTCTTCCACCGCGTCGTGCCCAACTTCGTCGTGCAGGGCGGCGACCCGCGCGGCGACGGCAACGGCGGGCCCGGCTACCAGATACGGTGCGAGATCAACGAGGTGCCCTACAACCGCGGCGCGGTCGGGATGGCGCTCTCGGGCAAGGACACGGGCGGCTCGCAGTGGTTCGTCACGCACTCGCCGCAGCCGCACCTCGACGGCGGCTACACGGTCTTCGGCCGCGTCGTCGAAGGGATGGAGGTCATCGACCGCATCGTGCGCGGCGACCGCATCCGCTCCGTCACCATCAACGAGACTCGCGGTAAGTAACAGCAACTTTATCGTAAACGGTCGTGCGGCTAAGAACTTATTCACCACAGGGACACGGAGACACGGCTCGGAGTCAATACTCGACAGGCCGTGTCTCCGCGTCTCTGTGCTTAATCTCCGTCGTACTGCTTCTGGCTTCAGGCTCAGAGGCGCTCGCGCGACAGGAGGGCGCGGACGGAAAGGCGAAGGGCGAGCCGCCGCCGCGCACGCTCTACCGCATAAACCTTGAGCTGGACTTCGACGCGCGCACCTTCTCGGGCCGCGAGCGCGTGCGCTGGGTGAACCGCGACGACCGCCCGGCGTCGGCCGTCTACTTCCACCTCTACCCGAACCTGCGCGCGGAGGACGAGCGGCCCGGCGCGCAGGGGCAGGCGGACGCGCCCGAAGAGCCGCGGCTCGAAGTGACCGCGGTGCGCGCCGCCGGGAGCAGCCAGCCGCTCCCCTTCGCGGCCGAAGACGGCGACGGCGTCACGCTGCGCGTCACCTTGCGCGAGGCGGTCGCGCCCGGCGCTTCGGCCGAACTCGAACTCTCCTTCAAAGGCCACGTCCCCGAGATCGACCCCGACGAGACGAGCCTCACGGCGCACGTCGTCCAGCAGGTCGGCGCGGCCATGCGCGACACGCGCGAGATACGTCGCGCGCGCGACACCAACTTCGTCTCGCGCGGCGTGATGCTCCTCGGCGGCTTCCACCCCGTGCTCGCCGCGCGCCAGGGCGACGACTGGCAGCGCAAGGTCGAGCCGAGCGTCGGCGAGACGTACTTCACGGACGTGGCCGACTACGAGGTCGAGGTCGAGGCCGCCGAGGGCGTCAACCTCTTCGCCTCCGGCGAGCAGAGGCAGGACTCGGCCGCGGGGCGCAAGCGCCGCCTGAGCTTCGCGGGCCAAGACCTGCGGGGCTTCGCGCTCGTCGCGGGGCGCACGCTGCGCGCGGAGGAGCGCGCGGCCGGCGGCGTCCGCGTGCGCTCGGTCTTCACGCCCGAGCACGAGAAGGTCGGCCGCCGCGTCCTCAACGTCGCGGCCGACGCGGCGCGCACCTACGCCGCGCGCTTCGGCCCGCTGCCCCTCAAGCTCGTCACCGTCACCGAGGTGCCGCTCGTCGCGGGCTTCGGCTCCGCCGAGTTCGCGGGGCTCGCCGTCATCGCCGGGGCCTTCTACGTCGATTTCGACTCGCCCGCGATGCGCGCCCTGCCCGAGTTCGTGCGCGAGCAGCGCGCGAGCGTCGAAGACAACCTTGAGTTCGCCGCCGCGCAGGGCGTCGCCCGCCAGTGGTGGGGCGGCGCGGTCGGCAACGACCCCGCGCGCCAGCCCGTCCTGCACGAGGCGCTCGCGCAGTTCTCCGCCCTGCTCTACGTGCAGGACGTGCGCGGCCCCGACGCCGCGCAGCAGGTGCAGGACGACCAACTGCGCGGCGTCTACCAGGTCTACCGAACGTTCGGCGGCGAGGACGTGACGGCCGACCGCCCCGCGCGCGACTACCGCAACTCCTTCCAGTACGCCGCGGTCGTCGCTGGCAAGGGCGCGCTCATGTTCGTCGAGCTGCGGAGGCTTCTGGGCGAGGAGCGTTTCTTCAAAGCGCTGCGCGGCTACTACGAGGCGAACCGCCTGGAGGTCGCCGAGACGGAAGACCTCCGCGCGGCCTTCGCGGCGGTCGCCGAAGTCCCGCAGCGCCGAGCGCTGACGCGCACCTTCAACCGCTGGCTCTCCGAGCGCCACGGCGACGAAGACATCGCCCCGCCCAACCCTGAACTCCTCGCCGCCATCGGCTTCACCCCCGAGCAGCAGGCCACCCGCGACCGCAACGCCTTCTCCCGCCTCGGCCGCTTCTTCTGGCGGCAGATGACCCGCATCCGCTGAGCGCGCGCGCGGCTACCGCTCGCGGTCGCGGCCGCAACGGCGGTAGGCCCAACCGGCACCGACGTTGCGGTCGGCGGCGGCGGAGTTGAGGCCGACCTTAAATGTCGCCTCGAACGTGTGCCCGCACCTGGGACTGTAGGTCAGGGTATGTTTCAGGTACGACTGGTCGGCCGTCGCCGTCCCCGCGTCGGTCGGCGCGCTGAGGAGCACGTTCGGGCGGCGCATGAAGCCCATCTCCTCGGAGAGAACCCACCTGTCGCTCAGGCCGAGGCTGAAGCCCGTCTGCATCATGATGCCGAGGCCGGGCGCGATGCGCGTGCCGTGCACCGTCCGCGGGACGGTGTAGATGGGGCCGCCGCCCGCCTTGACGACGAACGGGTCGAAGACGCGGCTCACGCCGAAGAAGGCAGCGACCTCGTAGTGGCCGCTGCCGAGCGGGGCCTCATTCTCGCCGACGTTGTAGACGCTCTTGCCCGTCGGCAGCCCCACGCTCAACACCGCCGTCCCGTCCCACGCCGTCTTCCACAGGCGCGGCTGCTCCCTCTGGAAGCTCACCAGCATGTCGCCTATGCCCTGCCCGCGCGTCTTGACGGAGCCGCCCCCGGCCGTCACCTCGTCCTCGCGCTGGATGAAAGGCATCTCCGCGGTCAGCGTGTTGCGCTCGCCGATATCGACGCCGACCGAGACGGTCGTGACGCGGGACGAGCTGCGCCTCGTAATCGTCTCTGACGGCTCGCTCTCCGCACTCCTGGCGAGCTTCGCCCCGATGTCTTCGGAGGCGGCCTCCTGAAGCTTCCCGGGCTTCGGTATCTCCGGGCTCCACACACGCTCGACCTCCTTGTCGGAGCCAAGCTCTGTTCTCACCGACACCTCTACGCGTGACTTCGACGAGCGGCGCGCGCGCGACACTTCGACGGGCGGCGGCGCGGCCCTCTGCGGCGCGGCGGCGCGGCCTGCGGGCGCGGCGACGCCCGCGGGCTTCACGGCGTCCGAAGGCTTGGCTACGTCCGAAAGGGTGCGGGTCGCGTTCGCGGCGGAGGGCGCGGCCTGCGCGGCCTGCTGCGGGGCGATGACTCCGTCCGGCGTGCGCGCCTCCGCCTGCGCGGCGGGCGTGACGCGCACGGAGAGGCGCTTCCGGCGGCCGTCGCGCCCGACCAGTTCGAGCCAGGTCTCGCCGGGCGCGGCGCCGTGGATGGCGACTTCGTCGAGACCCTTGCGTTGGATGTAGGCGACCAGGATGTTGCCGACGGAAGCGCCGCCGAGGCCCTTGAACGGGACGGACTGCGCGCGCCCCTGCGGGATGAGAATGCCGCCCTCGCCGGGCGGCTGCGCGGCGACGCCGAGCGCGGAGCCCGCCAGCAGGACGAGCGAGAGAACAATGATTGTCTTGCACATCCGAACCTTTCCCCCTTTCACTAAAAGCGCGGCGCGGACGCCCGCGAGCCGGCGCGCCTGAGCGTTTCGAGCCTCGTCTCGGCCGCGCGTCGGCGGCGCTCCGCGAGGTCGTTCTTTACGGGCCGCGCCGGGGTGACGACGAGCGCGAAGCCGTCCCAGCGACGCAGGAAGTCTGAACGGTGTATCGCCACCTCGCCCTGCGCCGGGTCGGCGATGAGGACGAAGTCGTCCACGCCGCCCACGGCCAGCACGAAATGCAGTATCGGCTCCTTGAAGCGGACGAGCACGGGCACGCCGCGCCTCCCGACCACTCTCAGGAGCTTCGGCAGTTCCACACGGTAGCCGTCGGTCAGGCGGCAGAGGGTGCGCTTGTCCTTATCCTCTTTCTTCTCCCCCAGGCAGTAGCCTTCGGCCTTGTGCCCCCTCGCTTTGCACGCTTTGACCAGCTCGTCCAGATTCGTCATGGTCTTCCCGTCCTTGCCTATCTGCGCGACCAGCTCCGCCTCTGTGACCGGGTCGTCGAGGTAGAAGGTGAGCAGCGTGGCGAGCGCCGCCGGCCCGCACGTGGCCTGACTGGTCTGTCGGATGACGGGCTTGCGGGGCGTCGGCCGCCGCGCGTCCTGCGCGAGCGCCGCGAGGGCTGCGCACGCCAGGAGGAGAGCGGCGGCGAAGACCCCGCGCACGTTCGGACGCGCCCGCGTCTGCTCGCTACTCAAGTTCATCTGAAGCCCGGCCTCCCTCGCTCAAGATTCTTTCGGGCCGGCGGCGCGGGCGCGGCCGACGCCCGTACCACCGACCCGTTCTAAGGTTGATACCGTCGCGCGGTCTGCGACTTAACCCGCGCGCAAGACCCCGCTAGCGCCGCCCGCAGTTAACGATCACCGTATTGCGGTAAGCGGGAGCGGGAGCTTTGCCGCCGCCGCCCAGAAGGCCGCCGAGCCAGCCGACCGCTTTGCCGAGGGCCTTTCCCCAGTTGGCGCCGCCCTCGACCTGCTGCATCTCCTCGTCGGAGAGCGGGATCAGTTCGTCCTCGTCGGAGGGCTGCGGCGGCTTCTCTTCAGAAGCCTTCATCGCCTGCTCGGCGGCGACCTCCGCGCGCGGCGCGGGCTGCGGCTTCTGCGCGGCCTGCTGCGCGTAGGCGCTGAGCCCCGGCGCGACGCCCAGCGCGAGAATCAGGCTGAGCGCGAAAAACGTGCGAATGAGCGTTCCCTTGTTCTTCATGTTCCCTCTCCTTGTACAGTTGCGGGAATCCCCGGAGGGCTCCCCTGGTTGAGGTTTGGCCCGGGCGGGCTCGCCCCCGCCCGGGCCGCTCCGCACGCCCCGCGCGCCGCCGCCCCGAAGGGCTATGCAACGCGGCCGGGATGAGCTATGATTCGCGGCACTCTGCGGCCTCATCCTCTCGGCTCCGACCGGGGGCGAAGGGACTTCAACCGTGACCCGTCCACGGCCCGCTTCCCGCCCCGACCGCCTGCCTGAGAAAGGTCGTCATTCCGCTTCCCCCCTCGGCCCGTCTCCTGCTCCGTGCGAACGTGTGCATGGTAAGGGGCGTGGAGGGAAGAAGTATTTAGAAACCATTTAAGAAGCCCTTAAGAAAGTATTAAAGGAACGCCATGAGTGAAGAAGGCGAGAAGATGTATTACCAGGCCGGGCCGTACCGCCTCTATCCGGCGGCGAGGGTGCTGGTGTGCGGCGACACGGTGGCTAAGCTGACCCATAAACGCTACGACATCCTTCTCATACTCCTGCGGTGTGCGGCGCGCGTGGTCGGCACCGAGGAGCTGCGCGACGCCATCTGGGCCGACGAGTCGGTCGAGAAGAGCAACCTCAACGTCAACATCACCGAGATCAGGAAGGCGTTGAACGAGGCGTGCGAGGGGGGGGCGAAGTTGATCAAGAACTACCCGAGGGTCGGCTACCGCTTCATGGCGCCGGTCGAGGAGCACGGAATCCAGATGACGGCCGCCGTCCTGCCCTTCAGGCTCGAAGGCAGCCTGAAGGCTTCGGGCCACATCGGGCAGGAGATGGCCGACACGCTGACGACGATGTTGAATAAGAACATGTCGGTGCTCGTCACGCCGTCGCCCACGGTCTACAAAGAGTACAACCTGCACCCGGAGCAGAGCCCCCTCATCTTCGGCCACCGGCTGGTGGTTGACTACGTGTTTAGCGGCCGCATCTGGCGCGAGCGCGACCGGATTCACGTCAACGTCGATCTCCTCAACGTGCGCGCGAACGAAGTCACCGAGTCATCCTCCTTCGAGGGCGACCACGCCGAGAGCTTCGAGCTGGACAAGCGCATCCACGGGTGGATGGAGTCGGCGCTCAAGCTGACCCCGACCGAGGTCGAGGCCGCGCAGTCGAAGAAGCAGTACACGAAGAACCGGAAGGCGAGCGAGAGCTACAAGAAGGGGCGACTCCAGCGGTTCGACGTGACGGAGCCCTCGCTCAAGAAGGCCATCAAATACTTCGAGCACGCGGTCGCCGAAGACCCCGACTTCGCCCGCGCCCACGCCAACATCGCCGACACGTACGTCTTCATGGGGATGCTGAACCTCGTCGGCCCGCAGGAGAGCTACCTGGGCGCGCGCGACGCGGCGCGCAAGGCGCGCGAGAAGGACGAGCGGATGGCGAGCGCCCACTCGGCGTGGGCCTTCGTCAAGCTCTTCTTCGAGTGGGAATGGGAGGAGGCGCGCGCCGGCTTCGAGCGGGCGGTAGAGATCAACCCGAACTACCCCGTCGCGCACATGGGGCTCGCCCACTGGCACGCGGCCCGCGGGCACGAGGCCGAGGCCGAGGCCGAGATCGACCTCGCGCTCTCGCTCGACCCCTACTCGTTCTTCACAAACTTCGTGCGCGGGATGGTCTCCTTCCACGCCCGCCGCTACGAGCAGGCGCTCGCGCAGTTCGAGCGGACGCAGGAGTTGAACCTCCGCTTCAACCTCAAGTCTGACCTGTCGCACTACGGCAGTTCCATCGCCCTTGAGCAGTTGGCGCTGGCGGCCGCGGGCGCGGAGCGCGAGCGGCTCTTCAGGAAGGCCGAGGGCGAGGCGAGGCTGGCGGGCACCCTCTCAGACCGCCACCCGATGAAGCTCTTAAACCGCGCCCGCATCAACCTGTCGTGGGGGCGGACGGAGACGGCGCTCAAGCTGCTTAAGGCGGCGTACCGGCGGCGGCGCGCCGGGAATTACGTCTCGCAGTTTCACAAGGCGATGTTCTACGCCGCGGCCGGGAAGGTGAACCGCGCCTTCAAGGCGCTGGACAAGGCGTACGAAGACCGCGACCAGTACCTCTTCACACTGCGGGTCGAACACCGGCTCAACTGCCTCCGCGACGACCCGCGCTTCGGAGACTTCCTCAAGAGGCTCGGGCTGTAGGCGGAGCCCGACGGCGCGCACCCGTTGACGACTCGTATGGGCGAGATGTCTTTCACGAAGATTGAGACCGAGAGGCTGGCGCTGCGCCGTCTAGGTGAAGAAGACCTCGCGCCGTTCATGGCTTATCTGAACGACCCGGAGGTGGCGCGGTATCAGTCGTGGGAGTCGTATACGGATGAGCAGGCGCGGGCGGTGATTGAGCGTGGAAAGAGCGCCGAGCCGGGGACGCCGGGGCAGTGGTTCACGTTCGCGGCGGAGTTGAAGGAGACGGGGGAGATGATCGGGCACGTCGCGCTCAGCGTGAAGGCGGACGACCCGAGGCAGGCGGAGATCGGGTTTACCTTCGCGCGCGGGCAGCAGGGGCGGGGACTGGCGCGGGAGGCGGCCGAAGCCGTGCTCGACTACGCCTTCGGCGTGTTGGGGCTGCACCGCGTGGTGGCCGTCACCGACTGCGAGAACGCGCGCTCGGCGGCGCTCCTCGAAAGGCTCGGGATGAGGCGCGAGGGGCACTTCGTCGAGAACATCTGGTTCAAGGGCGCGTGGGGGTCTGAGTACCTCTACGCCGTGCTGCGGAGGGAGTGGGCGGTGGCGCGGCGTTGACTTTCGGGCCGGACGGCTTATGATTACGGCCGTCACGCCTATGCCTGTTATCTACACAATCGATAGACCCGCGCGCCTCGTCTACCTGACGACCTTCGGCGACCCCTCCTTCGAGGAGTGGCGGGAGGCTCTCCTCAAAGTCTTCTCCGACCCGGCCTTCGAGACCGGCTTCAACTTCATCAGCGACCGCAGGCGCTCGGCCGCCCCGGGCGCGGAGTTCGTCGAACGCCAGATCGTCTTCATCCGCGAGCACGAGCCGGAGCTGGGCCGCTGCCGCTGGGCTGCGGTCGTCCCCGACCCCGCGACCGACGAGGCCGCGCGCGCCGTGACGAGCCGCGCGGGCATGGCCGAAGTCGAGGTCGGTTTCTTCTACGACCTGGCGGCGGCGCGCCGCTGGGTCTCCGGCCGCGGCTGACCTGAAGTTCCAGGCCGTCACTCGCCCCCGACTATCGCGACGGCGCGGAGGGGGCCGCCGCTGCCGCCCCTGATCTTCATCGGCAGGGCGACGACGCGGAAGCCTTCGGCCGGGAGCTGTTCGAGGTTGGCGAGGTTCTCGAAGGCGGGGACGTTGCGCTCGAAGAGGACGCGGTGCGACTCGAAGAGCTTCGACTGGCCGTAATCGATGCTCGGCGTGTCGAGCCCGATCGCTTTAATCGAGCGCTCGCGCACGAGCCAGCGCGCGGCGTCCGGGTGGAGGCCGGGGAAGTGCAGCTTGGCGACCGCGTCCGCGCCGCGCTCGTCCGTGCCCATGTAGCTGCGCCGGTCGGGCCAGCGCTTGCCGAAGCCCGTCCGCAGGAGGACGATCGAGCCGTCGGGCAGACGCCCGTGCTCGCGCTCCCACGCCGCGAAGTCTTCCGCCGAGACCTGATAGTCCGCGTCGCGCGCGCACTTCTCCGACACGTCCACAAGGACGCCCGCGCCCATCAACTGCTCCAACGGAATCCGGTCGGCCGTGTTGCGCCCCTCCGCGAAGTGGACGGGCGCGTCGAGGTGCGTGCCCCCGTGCTCGGCCGTCGAGAAGTTGTTGGCGGCGTAGTAGTACCCCCCGGGCGTCACGCCGTCCGCCACCTTCTCCAGCCTGAAGCCCTCGGCCGTCGGCCAGAAGACGGTCTGCTCGTCGTACGCGTGCGAGAGGTCAACCAGCCGGCCCGCGAACGGGTCGGCCCCCTCCCGGCCGCACGAGGGCAGAAGGGTCGAGACGAGACACAGCGCGAGGAGCGCGGCCGTCCGTTTCATCGGCTTGAACCTCCGGATGGGTTGGCGTGCGAAAGGCGGCCGGAGCATATCACATTCGAGGGCGGGCCGCGCCGCCGCCCGCCTCCGAGAAATATTTTCCCCGCGTGCCGGATTTCGCCGCGCGGCCCCGCGTTAACCGACGGGGCCGGGGAGTCGCTCCGTCGGCCCCGCGAACGACGAACGCCGCGAATCACTCGCGGCGACCGCGCGCCGGGCCTCAGTCTGCGACCCGGCCCCACCCCGACTCAGGAGAGGAGAATCCGTAATGACAGACAGACGGCCCAACGAAGTCCCCGAGTTCGCACACGCCGACAAGGCCGCGCGCCGCCGCGAAATCGCGGCCGCGGGCGCAAAACCCCACGAGCACCTCGACAAGCTCAGGAAGAGCCTCAGAATGCCCGGCCTCGTCGGCATCGAGACGGAGGCGCAGGCGCTCGTCCACGACCCCGAACAACTGACCATCCGGCTGTTCGCCGGGACTAACCAGCGCATCATGAAGCAGGTTCTGGAGGTGTGGAGCGAGGGCGGCGTCTACTACCGCACCCGGTACGACTTCGGCATCCAGTTCACGGGCTACAGCGGCTACTGCATGAGCTTCGAGAAAGACCCGAAGAACACGAACCTGTTCGGCAGGTTCTTCGACGACGTGGCCTCCTACGGCGTCAACCTCAACCGCGCGATGCTCTTCCTCAAGGAGTCGTACGCGAACAAGGAGCACCCGGAGAACTGCCACCGCCTCCTGCTCGACGGCGACCCCAGAAACACCACGGTCAACCCGCAGTACCTCGCGAACCTCGACCGCTACGTGACCGCGGCGAAGGCGCGGGGGGTAGTCGTGCAGGTCTGCCTCTTCATGCACCACGCCGTGGCGGGGTCGAACGAGTGCGACATGCCGAAGCCGATCATTCTGGGCGGCACGCCTCAACAGCGCTACAAGACGTTCCTCAACACGGCGAGCGCCTACCTCCCGACGCAGGGCAACTTCATCGACGCCGTCGTGAGGAAGCTCAAGCCGCACTGGAACGTGATCTACGAGATCGGCAACGAGCTGCGCGTGCCGCAGCCCGACGCCGGTTACGACGAGACGCACCTCAGGGCCTGGGTCGAATGGGTCGCCGGGCGCATCCGCGCCAACGACGCGCTACACCTCATCGGCACGAGCACGGGCTCCGCCAACGAGTCGCTCATCAACTCCATCCCGCTCCTACAGTATTGCGCGTTCCACCAGGATCAGTGGACGCAGAACATCGGCGCGGCCTGCGCCCGCGCCGGCAACTACGGCAACAAGCACCTCATCGCCGCCGACGACGGCGGCGCGCGCGAGTTGGAGAGAGTGAGGACGTGGGTGCGGGCGGCGCTCGACGTGGGCGGCGGCTGCCGCGGCTCGTTCAACCACAAGGGCAACACGATGTTCAACGAGTACGACCCGGGCTGGCTCGACAGGTACAACAAGGACGCGCCGCAGTCCTGGGGCAAGCCCCGCGAGGTGCTCGAAGCGTTCAAGGCGGCGCGCCAGAACACGAGCAGCCCCTGTGCGCGCGCAACCCGTGACCCCGAAGCGCCGACTTTAACCACAGAGACACGGAGGCACGACTTGTTGTCTATAACTCAACAAGCCGTGCCTCCGTGTCTCTGTGGTTAGTTCCCACTCAACCGCAAACCGCTCTAGACCGCGGCGCGGGCGGCCTTCGACGGCACGGCGGCGCGCCCCGCGGCGGCCGCGCGGCGGCCGAAGATGGAGCGCCAGCTAATCACGAGCGAGGGGACGAAGCAGGCTAAAGCGATGCAGCCCCAGACGACCGAGACGAAGCCGGGCTCGCCCATCTCCCTGATCGCCGGCACGGCCAGCAGGACACGCGCGACGACGAAGACCATCGCGAAAGGGTAGCTGCGCGTCATCCACTCCTGGTGCTGACGCACGTCGCCCTTGCGAATGGCGTACAGGGCGATGGCCGTTGTTACGAGCCAGCCGCAGGACTGGATGGTCGCGGCCATGTAAAGCGAGGGCGGCCCCAGCCGGAACGCGACGGGAATGGCGAGCGGCGCGGAGATGAACGCCCCCGCGACGTAGAGACGGCCGAGGAGGCGGTGCAGGCGCGGGTAGCGGCGTCGCAGCCGCGCCGAGAACTGGAACGGCGCGACGAGGAGCGCGACCGCGCCCGCGACGCCGTGGAACAGCAGCAGCCACTTCACCGGCTCGACGCGCTGCCACACGGGCGAGCTTGAATCGAGGAACGCCGTCTCGTAGAAGTAGAAGACGAAGAGCGTCATCAGGCCGAAGGCGGCGAAGAAGACGTGCTTGGTTTTGAAAGACATCTGAGACCTCCTCGGCACGGCCGCAATCGAACACGCGGGCGGACTTCCCTCGCCCTTCGCCCGTACACGCGGAGTACGCCGGCAAAAAGGATCAGAGGCCGGACGACTCTCTTGAAATGCGTAAGGCCAGGGCGGAAGTTTCACGTGCCGCGGGGCCGGATTTTTCGTACTACTGTGGCGTGGGCGTGCGCATCTAATTTGCCGCGAGAGGGCGCCGCGGCCGAGAATGGCGGCCGCGATTTTTTGAGGGCGGTTTGCGTGAGGAGGGCCTGCCGATGGCTTTGAGCAAGAGCATGGCGGAGCGCGGGGCGCGCGCGGTGTTGACGAAGCAGCACGAGCGCGCGGACGTGGAGCGGAGCCTCGACCAGTTGAGCCGCGCGATGGACGGGCTCTTCCGCATCCCGGGCACGGGCTGGCGCGTCGGCCTGGACGCGCTGGTCGGGCTCGTCCCCGGCGTCGGCGACCTGGCGACGACGGCCGTCTCGATCTACATCCTCGCGGCGGGCGTGCGCTACCGCGTGCCGAAGGTGACGCTGCTGCGGATGGCCTCGAACGTCGCGGTGGACTACCTGCTCGGCGCGGTGCCCTTCGTCGGCGACATCTTCGACGTGGCGTGGAAGTCGAACCAGATGAACGTCGAGCTGCTGAGGCAGCGCGCCTCGGTCTCGCCCGAGGAGGCTAGGCAGGGGCGTCTGAGCGACTGGCTCTTCCTCGCCGTCATCGTGCTCGGCCTGCTCGTGCTCCTCCTGGCCTCGGTCGCCACGAGCCTCTGGCTGCTCACGCAGCTCGTCGGCCTGTTCAGGTAAAAACTTTTCACCGCAGAGACAGAGAGGCGCGGCTAATAGACTTAGCCGCGCCTCTCTGTCTCTGCGGTGAACTTTTTGTTCCGCCGTCTCTTAGCCCGCGGCCGTCTTGTTGGCGGCGAGCACACGGTCGAGAGCCGGGCCGATGACCTTCACGCCGAACTCGCCGGCCGCGAAGCCGCGGAGCTTGCCCTCAGCGTCGAACAGGTAGTAGGCGGGCACGTAGCCCTGCTCGTTCTGGAAGGCGTCTCGCAGGCGGTGGCCGTTGTCCACCGCGCACGGCTCCGTGATGTCGTAGGTGGCGACGGCCTCGCGCACGGCCTCCACGTCGGTGTCGGCCTCGTAGCGCGGCATGTGGACGGCGATGACGCGCAGGCCCTCCGCGGCCCGGTTCTCGCGCCACTCGGCGACGCGCGGCAGGTTCTCCTTACACATCCCGCAGCTCACCGACCAGAAGTGGACGAGCGTCGGGTGCCCCTTCGCCTCCGCCTCGGCGGCCGCCCCCGTCGCGTTGAACCACTCGGTCGCCCCCTCCAGCGAAGGCATCTCCGTCCCGATTCTCATTGGCATATGAAATACCGTGAACCGTGAACCGTAAACCGTAACAAGAAAGAACTGCCTTCACACTTGTCACGGTTCACGGTTCACGGTTCACGCTCCTGTCACGGTTTACGGTTCACGGTTTACGCGACTTTCAGCGTCTCCTGGCCCGGACGCCAGTCGGCCTGGCAGAGGCCGCCGGTCTGGAGCGCCTGGATGACGCGCAGCGTCTCGTCGGCCGAGCGCCCGACGTTGAGGTCGTGGATGACCGCGTAGCGCAGCGTCCCCTCGGGGTCGATGACGAAGAGGCCGCGCAGCGCCACGCCCTTCTCCTCGATGAGCACGCCGTAGTCGCGCGCCACGGACTTCGTGATGTCGGACGCGAGCGGGTAGCGCAGCCCCTCGACGCCGCCCTTGTCGCGCGGGGTCTTGAGCCACGCGCGGTGCGAGTGCACCGAGTCGGTCGAGACGCCGACGACCGCCGCCCCGATGCCCTCGAAGTCTTCGTAGCGGTCGCTGAAAGAGGTCAGCTCCGTCGGGCAGACGAAGGTGAAGTCGAGAGGGTAGAAGAGCAGCACGAGCCAGCGGCCCTTGTAGTCGTCGAGCCGGACGTTCTCGTTCAGCTTCTCGATGTTCTTCGTGGACGGCATGTCGAATGCCGGAGCCGGTTGGCCCACTTTTGCTTCTGCCATGGTGCTTGTGAAATCCTCCGTTGAATTTGAAAAAGAGCCTTCAGACGGCGGGCGACGGCGTGGCGACGGCCGCGCCCGCGTGAACCCGTCAGCCCTTGCCCTGACAGTCGGGGCACAGGCCCACGAGCGTCAGGTGGATCGACTCGGGCTTGAAGCGCGAGCGGCGCGCGGCGGCGCGGATGAGCTGCGGCGTCTCGGCGAGGTCGAAGTCCACGAGCTTGCCGCAGCTCGAGCAGACGGCGTGGTCGTGGCGCGCGGTCTCGCTGTCGTAGCGGCTCGACCCCTTGCCGAAGTGTATCTCGCGGACGAGCCCCGCCCCCGTCAGGTACTTCAGAGAGTTGTAGACGGTGGCGAAGCTGATGGAGGGGAGTTCCCTGCGCGCCGCCTCGAAAATCTCGTTCGCCGTCGGGTGCTCCGGCGACTCCGTGATGACACGGAGCACGGCCCGCCGCTGCGGCGTCAGCGCCCCCCGCGGGGCGCCACCCTGATCTCCCTTACCCGCCATAATTTTTCCCGCCGTTGAAAGTGGAATTAGAATAATTCTAAACCGGCAATCTGTCAAGCGCCGCCGGAAAACACTTGCTTTCGCGCCCCACTTCGGGTAGAAACCCGTCCGCCCCGTTTTCACAAACCTTACCGCTCCGAAAGTGCAGACACAGACGAGGGAGGCTCACCATGGACGGACGTTCGAGGATGAAAGTTTGCGGCGGCGCGCTGCTCCTGCTCGCGCTCCTCCTGCTGCCCGCGCGCGAGGCGCAGGCGAAAGTGACGAGGTACCTGACGGGCAGCGCGGCGGACGTGTCGCCCGCCCTCTTCGGCCCCGCGCACGACTTCGGCGGCGGGGGCACGGACGTGGACGCGGCGCTCCAGTGGATCATCGACCAGGTGCGCGGCTGCACCTCCTGCGCGACGAAGGTGGACGTGGTCATCCTGCGCTCGTCGGGGTCGAACGGCTACAACGACTACATCTACGCGATGAACGGCGTGGACTCGGTCGAGACGCTGGTCATCACCAGCGCGCGGGACGCGAACACGGCGGCGGTCGAGGCGACCGTGAGAGGCGCCGAGGTCGTCTTCTTCGCGGGCGGCGACCAGTGCGACTACGTGAAGAATTTTAAAGGCACGCGGGTCGAGACGGCGGTCGAGTCGGTCTACGCGCGCGGCGGGGGCGTCGGCGGGACGAGCGCCGGCGCCGCCATCCAGGGCGAGTTCACCTACGACGCTTGCGCGGGCAGCTCCGTTTCGAGCCAGGCGCTCTTAGACCCTTACCGCCGCGACATCACCTTCACCTACGACTTCTTCAACTGGGCGCACATGGAGCGGGTCATCACCGACCAGCACTTCGTAGCCCGCGACCGCATGGGGCGGACGCTGGCGTTCCTCGCCCGCCAGATCAGGGACGGCCGCGCCACGAGCGCGCTGTCGATGGCGATCAACGAGGCGACCTCGGTCGTCGTCGATAAGAACGGGCTGGCGACCGTCATGGGCGGCGGCCCCGCCTACTTCATCCTCGCCGACCACCCGCCGGAGGTCTGCGAGCCGCGCACGCCGCTCACCTACTCCAACTACAAAATCTGGAAGGTTCCGGCCGGCGGCACCTTCGACCTCGCCAACCGCCCGACCACCGGCTTCTACCTCGTCAGCGTCACGAACGGCGCGCTCAGCGGCGACCCGTACTGAAGGATAGTGAGCGGTGAGCGGTGAGCAGTGAGCAGTTAAAAGTAATGTTGCCGCGCCGGCTTTAACTTAAAACTGCTTACTGCTCACCGCTCACCGCTCACTGTAGTTTAGGATTCCGCTCGACGAAGTCGATGAGAGCCGAGACGTAGTCGGGGAAGCGCGGGCAGCGGACGCCGCGGGGCTCCAGCAAAGCGGTGGCGCGCGCGGTGTCGTAGGTCTGCTTGAGGAAGAAGTAGGGGACGCCGACGCGCGGCAGTCCCGTCACCTTCTCGTTGAGGGGGATCCTGAGCGTCGTGCGGACGACCGGCGCGGGGAGCGTGACGAGCGACTCGCGCCCGGCGAGGTTGCGCGAGATGATGTCGAAGAGTTCTTCGGTCGTGAGCGGGTCGGGGTCGGCGATCTGGACGGTCTCGCCCGCGGAGGCGTCGTCAGAGGCGAGGGCGGCCATCGCCTCGACGACGAAGTCAACGGGGACGACGTTGAGGCGCACTTCAGGGTTGCCGATGTTGGCGAGCGAGAGCGCGCCCGGCCACATGCGCAGGTAGTTGATGAGGTAGTAGACGCCGTCGTACTTCGCCGTCTCGCCCGTGCGCGAGTCGCCGCAGACGACCGAGGGGCGGTGGACGGTCACGGGCAGATCATTCTTCAGCGCCTCGACTTCCAGCTCGGCGAGGTACTTCGTCTCCTCGTAGAAGTTGCGGAAGCCCGCGTCGTGGCGCAGCTCCGTTTCGAGGATGAGCCCGGTGCGGCGGCCCGCGACGTAGCAGGTCGAGACGTAGTGGTAGCGCTTGAGCTTCGGCAGACTCAGGGCGAAGCGGTTGACGTTGCGCGTGCCCTCGACGTTGACGCGCAGGCCGACCTCGCGCGCGACCGCGAGGTCGTAGACGGCCGCGAGGTGGAAGAGCACGGTCGCCTCGGCCTGCGCCGCCTCAAGGTCTGGCGCGGAGAGCCCTAACTCCTCGCGCGTGATGTCGCCCTCCAGCACGCGGAAGCTACGCGGCGGCGCGCCGGTCTTCTCCGAGAGCTGCGCGATCTCCGCGCGCGCGCGCTCCTTGAAGGCGGGCTGCACGAGCAGGAGGAAGCTCGCGCCCTCACGCGCAAGGCGCTCGACCAGCCGCCCGGCGATGAAGCCGGGGAAGCCCGTCAGAAAGATTGTCTCGTCGAGCGCCAAACCTTTAACCCCTCCTGAATCCCGCGAGCAGCTCCTCAATATAACCGACCGCCTGCCTCAAGCGCTCCCCGCGCGCGCCCTCGACGGGCCGGAAGTGTCGGCCCCGCGCGCGCAGCTCTTCGACGAAGACCTCGTGCATCCACCCGCGCACGTGCTCGCCGTCGCGCGTGCCGTCCTGCTCGAAGGGCGTGTCGATGTCCGTCAGAAGATATAAGTCGGGGCGTGTGTGTCGCGCGGCGATCTCTTCGACCTCGGGCGAGCGCGCGCCCATGTAGCGGCGGTGCCAGACGCTCGTCGCGAAGGCGTCGGTGTCGCAGACGAGAATCCTGTTGGCGCGACGCGCGGCCTCGTCCTCCAGCTCGCACTGGCGCGCGGCGATGTGCGCGAACTCTTCGGAGCGGAAACGGTAGCCGCCCTCCGCGGCGAGCTTCCGCTCGGAATACTCGCGCCCGTACTCGGGAACCCAGACGGTCTCGAAGTGTCGCGCGAGGTCTGCGGCGAGGGTCGTCTTGCCCGTGGACTCCGCGCCGACGACGCAGACGCGCGCGGCGTAGAAGGCGCGCACGGGCGGCTCAAGGAACTCCCAGCAGCCGAGCGGGTCGGCGCGCACGCGCGTGCCCGAGACGGGGACGGCCGCGCGCGCCCTGTCCACCTGCACGTGCTGACACCCCAAGTGTCGAGCGAAATCGTCGCCGTAGTCCTCGGAGGTGAAGACCACGTCGGGCGCGCTGCCGAGCAAGCGTATTGAGTTCTCGGCCCACACGCGCGAGTCCTGCGCGTCGTAGATGTCGTCAAGGTAGAGGACACGCACGTCTGGGTGAATCTCTTGCAGCCACTCGGCGCGTAGCTTGCCCTCCGGCACTTCACCTTCCCTGCCGCAGCACAGGACGAACAGCTCGTCCACCTGCGCGCGCGCCGTGTCGATGAGGTGCTTGTGCCCGCGGTGCGGCGGGTAGAACTTGCCGACGATCAGACCGCGCCTAGCCACGGACGGCCCCGCCTCCCGCTCCGATGACGGCCGCCGGGACTTCCGTCGCCCTCCCGCGCCCCGACATAGTGCTGAGCCAGGCCCTCAGACCCGCGACGCACAGGCAGAGGAAGACGAAGTAGAGCACGGCCGTCAGGCGCAGCCCTTTGTCGAAGTAGAGGTAGATGTAACAGACATCCGCCGTCATCCAGAGCAGCCAGTTCTCGACGGCCTTGCGGTTGAGGAGGTACTGCGCGCCCAAGCTCAAAACGGTCGTGAAGGCGTCGAGGAACGGGGCAGAATCATTGATGGAGCGAAAGACCAGAGTCAGCGCGACCGTGCCCGCGACGACGAACGCGGCCACGCCGACGAGGAGTCTGCGCGAAGCGCGCCCGACCTTCAGCGGCGTGCGGTCTCGGCCCCCGCGCAGCCACAGGTGCCAGCCCTGAAACCCGAGCGCGATGTAGACGATTTGGAGAGCGGCGTCGCCGTAGAGGCGCGCGCCCGCGAAGAGGACGAGGAAGAAGGCGCTGTTGGCGATGCCGACGGGGAAGTTCCAGACGTTCTCCCTGACGACGAGGTAGACGCAGAGCGCGCCGGTCACGAAGCCGAGTGCCTCGGTCAGGCTCGGGGGCGTCCAACCGAACGGCGCCCAGCCGCGCCAGGAGGCGTAAACGAGCGCGAGGCCCGCCGCGCCGCCCGCCCACCTGTCAAGTCGCTTCATCGCAAACGTCCCGGCGACACGCGCCGCGCTACTCCCGGTTCTCCCGCTTGACCCTCTCCCTCTTCGTCCGCACGACCCAGCGGCGGCCCACGCGCCTCGTCGTCGTCGTCGTCACGATCAGATCGTCGTCCCCTTCGCCCTCGCCCCTCGCCTCCTCGGTCACCTTCTCGACCAGCACGGGGCGGCCGCGCACCACCCGGTAGACCTGCGTCTCGTGGTAGCAGCAGCCGGACTTGGAGTGGACGGTGAGCCGCTTCCTCTTGGGGTCGGGGAAGAAGAGGCCGAGGTAGGGGGCGTCGGTGAGTTCCGAAAGCCTCCGGTTCTCGACGAACCTTTTCGACCTTCTGTCGAAGAGGTAGACGTTGTAGGAGGGGCCGCCGTAGCCGCCGTCGCGGCCGTTGCAGACCGCGAGGTCTTCCTCGCCGTCGAAGTCGAAGTCCTCGAAGACGAAGGTGTACTCCTCCGCGTAGAGGCCGCGCGGCTTCTCGCTCGTCGCGGGGCCGTAGGCGGCCGTGTCCTTGTAGAGCTGGAGGTTGCCGAGGCGCAAGACCTGGAAAGGCGTCTTCGCGCCCTTGCGGTAGATTTGGACGCGCGCCGGGCCGTCGCAGTTGTTGTCGTCGTCGGAGCGCTCGGCCCCGCCGCAGCCCGCGACCTTCACTTCGAGCGCGTACTTCCTGGAAGCGTTCTCGACCCTGAGCGTCTCTTCGGCGCGCGCGGAAACGGCCGTCAGGAGGGACGCAGTCAAGAGCAGTAGTAAGAGCGGCGCGCGGCGCCTGTGACTTTTCATCTTCATGGCTCGGGGGCCTCAGCCGCAGACCAGCTCGACCAGCGTGCGGAGGCCCGCGCCGCTCGCGCCCTTGGGCGCGTACGGGGTCGCGTTGTCGTACCAGGCCGTGCCGGCGATGTCGAGGTGCACCCACGGCGTGTCGCCCGCGAACTTCGAGAGCAGCAGCGCCGCCCCCGTCGCGTCCGGCCTGCCGCCGTAGTTCTTGTAGTCGGCGATCATGCTCTCGATGAGCTTCTTGTAGTCGTCCGAGACCGGCATCCGCCACGCGGGCTCGCCCGCGCGCAGTGCGGCCGCGAGCACCTCGTCCGCCCACCCGTCGTCGTTCGAGAAGAGCCCCGTGCGCTGCGCGCCGAGCGCGACGATGATGGAGCCGGTGAGGGTCGCGAGGTCTACGACGCGCGTCGCGCCGAGGTGTTTGGCGTAGGCGATGCCGTCGATGAGAACGAGGCGGCCTTCGGCGTCCGTGTCCACGCATTCGACGTTCAAACCGGCGAAGGTGCGGACGATGTCGCCGGGCTTGAGCGACCTGCCCGACGGCATGTTCTCGGCCGAGGGCACGACGGCCGCGACGCGGCGAGCGGGCTTGAGCTGCGCAATCGCGCGCAGAGCGCCGAGGGCGGCGGCCCCGCCCGCCATGTCGGACTTCATCTCGTACATGTCGAGGCCGTGCTTGATCGAGATGCCGCCCGTGTCGAACGTGATGCCCTTGCCGACGAAGGCCCACAGCTCGTCCTCTTCGGAAGCGCCTCCGGGCTCGTAGCGCAGGACGATGAGCGCGGGCTCCTCCTCCGACCCCTGCCCGACGCCGAGCAGCCCGCCCATCCCCTTCGCGCGTATCTCCTCGACGCCGAGCGACTCGACGCGCAGACCGAACTCTTCCGCCATCTCGGCCGCGCGGCGCGCGAACTCGCGCGGCGGCAGGGTGAGGCCCGGCTCGTCCGCGAGCCGGCGCGCCCAGTTCACAGACTCCGCGACGACGCGCGCCCGCTCCAACTCTTCGCCCGCGCCCCCGCCCGCGCCGACGACCGTCAGGCGTTCGAGCCGCGGCGACTCGTCCTCCTCCTTCTTCTGATAGAACCCGTTCTCGTAGAGGCCGAGGTGCGCGCCTTCGGCCAGCGCGCGCACGTCCGCAGACGCGGGTACGACGAAGTGCAGCGTGCTCGTCCGTCCCGCACGCGCCGCGCGCACGGCCGCGCCCGCCGCCCGCCTGAGCGTCGGAGCGTCGAAGTCCGCGCGCGCGCCGAGGCCGACGAGGAGCACGCGCCTCACGCCTCGGCCGTCGCCCGCGGGCGCGCGGATGAGGAGCGTCGTCTCCCCCTCGCCCTTGAACTCCCCCTCCGACGTGACGCGCTCGCACAGCTCGCGCAAGCTCCCGTCCAGCGCCTCCGGCAGGCGCGGCTCGTCCGTAAAGACGCCGACGGCCACCGCCCCGTCCGCCCCGTCCGCGGCGGGCAACGCCCCCCCGAGTTCCACCGCAAGGCTCGTCTCTCTGCTCATTCGTGAGTCTCTTCTCGAAGTCCCTGATTGTCTCGCTTATCGCGCGACGAGTATAATTCACAAGCATGGCGGTCGAAAAGGAAAGCCCTTTACTCCTTCCGGCTATGGACTATTCAGCAAGGAGTTGAAGCGGGATATCCAAGACATCTACATGATGCTCCCGATACACGACCGAAAGATACTGACGCTTAAATACCACTTCGACATGACCCTTCCGTTGAGATAGCCCACTGGTTCGGCATCACCGAAACTCTCGGAGGGGGCGACAGGTGCTCATCTGAGAGGAGCTTTTGTCGATACAACAGATTGGGCGCACTTATGTTGTTAATGGGGATGATCTAAAGCTGATGAAGGACCGCAAGCCCGGCAGGCCCCGAAGGAGGCAACAGAGAGAAGTGATAAGAAGTAATAAAAACTGGCGGCGGGGGAGAGTATGATTGAAGTAAAAAAAATAAAGGCACGTGAATCCACTAACCCCTATAGAGTATCCATCAATGGCAAAACACTTTCGCCGAATGATGCTTACGTTTCCGCTAGTCTGGCGAATCCCCAAGAATTTGAGGTAATTATTTATCGCGACTCCACCCCCAAAGTAATGGCGCATCGCTTCTCTGATTTATCTAATCAGATAGGCCAGTTGAGGCTTACTTCCCAGCCGCTATTTACCTCCGATGTCAACAACTCTTTTACAATTCAAAGGGAAGATAACCGGCGATTCACCGTGCTGTTGCGGTGTAGTCCCGACACCGCTAACTGGAAGCACCTTTGGAGTGCTAAAGAATACGTCGAAGAGTTCGGGCGGAGTGTGGACAAAAGTAAATCATCAGAGATAGGGTGGCGCAACGAACCTGCAAATTTCCCTTTTGGCCCAACCTTTACGCTGCGCCTTACCACTGTGGAGGACGCCACTCAGGTAATAGGGAGGGTGGTATCAAGCTACACAAATAAGTTACGCGCACTCCACGAGTTGACGGAAGCGTCCCTTCAGTCAAAAGTCCAAAACCCTAGAGTCGAGCGGATCATCCGCAGTATAGAGTTCCCCCCGGAGTACCACCGCTCCGGCATCACCATCCTCAGCTATTTTGCCGATGTGCTCCGCCATAAGAACCTAGCCGAGGACGTAAGAGTTTCCATCGAGCAGAGCGGGCTCAACGTGAGCCTCGTCATCGAAAGCCCGACAGGCGAGCGTGAGATGGTGGAGCGCACGCTAGAAGCCTACGCCCTCGTTGTGACAGGCAGGCAACCCATCGAGACACTCACCACCGACCCATACGAGGTGGCGGAACTGAAGAGCCAGCTAAGTCTGGCCAACGTGCAGATAGAGACTCAGCGCGCTTTGCTCGCGGCCAAAAATTCCGAAGTTTCAGACCTGCGAGCTGAAGTCCAGGGGGCGAACACTCGGCGTCAATTTCTAATTATTTCTTCCTGTCCCAATCTTCTAACTGATTGATTTTATTAGGTTGGTAATTAGCATTCCAAGTGGAGCTTTTTCTCAAAATAATTACTCAGAAAATTATTAGTCGGGCTTGGCCAAAACCTATATTTCTCATGTTTCATCTAGGTATGAATGTGTTAGGTCGTCGTAATCTGGCTAACTTTCCAAAGGCGGCAGTATCATCATGCGCAGGCGTGTTGGTGACGCATAACAGGCCCTGTTAGCTGGCGGCGGCTTATCTGGGCTTCATGCAGTTCAGAAATACGCGCGGACGAGGAGGGGCGGGGTGTACAACCTGATCGTGGCGGGGCAGGCCGGGGCGTGGGGCGGAAAACCTTACGAACTGGAGAAGGGCAGGGCCGTCCGGGAGCATACTGAGGCCGAGATAATCGAGAAGTATAAGAACTTGGACGCGGCCGTGCTTAGCGAGTTACAGTCCTTCCCCGCCCTGTTCGCCTACGAGCAGGGGCATAACGCCGACGCCCGGGTGGGCTTCCTCAAGCGCGTCGGAGTCCGTTCTAACAGCGTGCGGATCGAGTACGAATTCTACCCGGACCTGCCCCCGATACCGGCGGCGGAACTCGCCAAACTGACCTGGGAATTAGACATCGACAAGTGGGAGTTGAATCGCACCCACTGGGCTGTAAAGAACGTGGACCTGTTACCGACCTTGGTCGAGGCCGGGCTGATGACCCGCGAGCAGGTGGCGCAACTTCCTGAACACCTCATCAGGGTCGACAGCGCCGGGGCGCCGAGCCAGATGCTGGTGGCCCCCACCGTGTTCAGCATCCCCGACCAGCCTCGCGAGGCCGACCTCGTGTCGGTCATGATGCCATTCGACGCGAGCTTCACCCCCGTTTACGACGCAATCCGGCGCGCCTGCGAGGAGGCGGGCCTGCGCTGCTGGCGCGCCGACGACATCTGGCAGGAGAGCGCCGTAATACAGGACGTATTCAACCTGCTGCTCCGCAGCCGGATCGTGGTGGTGGACTTCACGGGCAGGAACCCGAACGTGATGTACGAGACGGGCATCGCGCACACCCTCGGGCGGCCGGTCGTCCCCATCTCACAGTCGTACGACGACGTGCCCTTCGACCTTCGCCACCACCGGGTGTTGAGGTACTACCCGAACGGGGAGGGGCTGGCCTCGATGCAGGATAAGCTGGCGGAGCGCCTCAAGACGCTGAGCGGCTGAGGCCGGCGTGCCTGCTGAGCGGGTGTTTACGCGACTACGAGCGGAGCCTCGTGCGAACCCAGTTCTTCGCCGGCGGGGGAGGCTGCCGTCGCGACGACTCGGTAAACTTGAGGCGATTGTGGCGCAGTGAAGGCCACCGTCTCTGTGTATATCTCGCGGTATGCGACTTCGACCGTGTCGGAGTGGACCTCCTGCTCGTAGCTGGGTCCGAGTACCCGGACCTTGAGCGTGAATTCCTCTCCGCCGCGCTGGTGGTGCATGAACCGTAGCTCAGCCCTGACCGCGCCCCCGGGTCTCACGCTTGGCGAAAGCTTGAGGATCTCTATTCCAATACGCGTAGACACTAACTGCCCTCGGTCCAGGGGTTCTCGGCCTCCTCAGTGAAGACCAAGAGCTTGTGCGAGATTGTCTCGCCGTCGGTGCTGCGGATGGCGTGCTCGACCCGGCTGACGCGCAGCCCGCTGCCCTTCGACTCAAATTCCGGCTCCCCAGGCTCGCGGTCGTAGGTAAACGCCGGGCTGATGAAATCGCCTTCCCGGATCGGCATAAACGGCGTCTCGGAGGTGAACGAGGCCCAGACGCTGCCCGGCTCGCTGGGCTGGTAGATTTCGATAGTGTATTCCGTGACTCTCATGCTGATTATTCCCCCGCGAGAGTATAGCGCCGGGGCACACGGGCGACTAACCGCGGTCACGCACCTCCGTTAGGGTACTCCCGGTACTTGCGCTTCTGGCCGGCGTAAAGCGCTGGCACGTAGCGGTTGTGTAAGGCGACGTAGAGGTTCATGAGCGGCCATATCCCCTCCATACAGCCCTCGGGCATGGTCTTGGGCACCGCCCACCTGTTACCCCGGTGGAGGAAGTGATTCCGGGCCTTCACGACTTCGAGGTAGAACTTCACCGTCTTCTCGTAGTCCAGCTTCGAGCCCTGGCTCAGCTCTCTGATGACAGCGTTCCACTTCTCGCTCACTAAACTCGGGAACACCTTCTCGACCCGGTCCTTGGAGAACAGGTTGTCGCTCAGGATGCGCTCCTGAGCGCCTGGGGGAATTTGCAGGGCGCGCATCAGTTCTCGCAGGAAGTGGTCGAGGAGGACCTCCCCTAGGGTGCAAAAATAGATGATTACGGCCAGCCGGTGGGCGTCGTCCTTAGCCAGAGAGCGCCCGCCCCTCGTCTGGCGTGGCTTCTGGTGAAAACTCTCCTGCATCAGGTCGATCAGCGAGTCGGCCGGCAACCCGAAGTAGGAGAGTGCGCCCTCGCTCTTCGCCCCGCAGCAGGCGCAGGGGTGGCCTACCCTCCCGCGCTCGCGGTCTGCGTCCACCACACCGCACGACTGGCAGACGTTAAAGATGTCGACCAAGGGGGCGAGGGACTGCTCGGTGATCTCTGAAATCTTCATCTATTACCCGACCCCGATTTAGCGGGCTACAGTTGTTCGACGGCGTACCCTTTCTCCTTGAGCGTGTGAAGGATCCCGCGCTCGCCCACAAGGTGCGCGGCCCCGACTACCACCAGGTGACTCCTGTCACTATTGAGGCATGCCTCGACCCGGGGCTGCCAGTTCGCGGTCCGCGCGTGGATCAGGCTCTCGTTAATCTCGGGATACTCGTCCGAACTCTCCACCAGCAGTGCCTCCAACTCCGCCACGTCGCCGCGCTCCCAGGCCCGGTTGATCCGCTCAAGCTTGCCGGGTATCTCGTCGAACGACTTCAGGGCGTTTAAGAGGGTCAGCTCCTGAACCTCTGGCGGCACGTCGCCTAGAAAATTCACCTGGTCTTCGACTGACTCCAGACACAGCAGCTCCTTCCCGTGCTCCCTGGCTCTGCGCAGGAAGAACTTATCGACGCCGTGCTTGGCGTCCAGCCCCATCCGGGCGCCCACCAGGGTGGTGAAGATGATCGTCAAAAACCACGGCCTGATTCGATCCAACTCCCCCATGTCCAGGCCGAGTTCCGCCGCCCTCTCCCTCAGCAGGCCGTAAGTTTCGCCGGACACGTTCGCGCGCAGCGAATCACCCTCCCCGTACCGGCCCCTGTTCACGAACATTTGCCCAAGCTCTTCTTCCGGTATGCCGCCCAGGTCAGCCTCCACAACGACGACCCGTGCGGAGTCGTAGGCCCTTTCGATGGCCGGGCTAAGGGGTAATCCTCTTCCTTCAGGGAATGGACGGAGCCCAGCAGGTGGTGGCTCGCGCCGGCCCCCCTCACCTCCCAAAGAGTGTTTTTGTCTCTCATGTAATTACGAAGCCAGTGCCCCAATCGAATATGGCTAATACTGTATTACCGTATTATAGTACGGCCCCACGTCGCAGGCACCGGGGCAAAACTCTCCATCCTACAGGCCGCCTCCCAAGCCGCGAGCCGCCTCGGCCACCCCGAAATCGTCGGTCGAGCTTAACACCTGGCGGACGGCCGACGCCGCGATCACGACGTTGCGGACCTGGACGCTCTGCGCGCCGAGCACGAGCACCTTGCCCTGCTTCTCCCCGAGTTCCCTCTCGAAATCGGATGGGTGGAACATCAGCAGCGCGCAGTCCGGCGACACGGGGAAGATCAGCTCTAGCCCGCCCTTCAGCGGATCCTCGTAGAAAAGCCGCTTGAGGAAAGACGGCCTGCCGCCCACCCGGGAGTCCGCGCGCGGGGCCGGGTAGAAGGGCGGCCGCCCCGGCCCGTGGGTCAGCGCCGCGACGGGGGCGTCGGAGGTGTAGAACGGGAACGGCGTCGGGTTTTTGGCGACGACCCACAGGTAGAAGTAGAGTTCCGTGGCGATGTCGGGGACGATGTCCGTGGTCCACATCAGGTCCGCCTGCATCAGCGAGATATGTTTCTCGGCGAAGCCCGGCTCCCGGGCGATTCGCTCCCGCCACCCTTCGTGGAGCCGGTCGAGCAGGACGCACGGTCGACCCGGTTGGTATTCGGCCGCCTCCCGGAGGATGGCGCTCCTAATCTTCGAGGTCCGCAGTAACTGGAGCGCGGCGCAGGTGGCCATCGTCTGCCGCTCCTCAAGGGTGCCCGCCCGCCTGTCTGCCACCACGTCGAGCGCGACCCGCCGCATCGTCAGGAACTGGTCCTCCCAGACCTGGAACTGGCGCTCAAACAGGTCAGGCGACTCGCCGTCCGTCACCCGCCCGTCGATCCTGCGGAACGCGTCGTTAAAGTACGTCCCTTGGGCGACGGAGCCGATCCCCACCTTGCGGGAAGCGCCGCTCTGTTTGTCGAACATCCAGATCTGGCGGCCGTCAGGCGACCACGCCTTCAGGTAGCTTCTCGGGACGTAGTGCTGTTTCTTGTGAGAGCCCATGCGACGCCAACGCCGGTGTGGGTCACGCGCCCGGGCGCGTGACCCGCCGGAGGGATAAGCCCCTGACCACCCAACCCCCGACATTCTATTCGATGACGAACTGGACGGGGTCTAATATGACGTTGCCCACCAACCACACGCCGGAGCCGAGTAGGAGGATGGCGAGCGTGAGCTTGGCGAAGGCCGCCCCCTTACTGAAATTGACCCTGCGCTCGTACCGCGAAGGCAGCTCCTCCCGATCCGGCCGGAGCCAGAACGTCGGCAGGAAGAGGCTCAGCAGCAAGAGCGCCGCCGCGGCCCCGGCGTACCTGAACCTGGGGCCGTTTCCTGCTAACACGCCGGCCAGGCTGGACAGGAAGGCTGCGGCGTATACCGCGACGGCCGTGCAATACAGGGAGAAAACGAACTGGTCGTACCGCCCCACCCAGTTGGCCGCCAGGAACATCCCTGAAGTTTCATAGCGCGGCTCCCGGACCACGGTCAGAAGCGTCCACCCCGTCCACAGCAGCAGCGAGACGCCTAAGAAGAGAAACAGCGACCGGGGAGTCAGGTGCTCGTACAGGACGGACTTGAAGAAGTCGGCGTGGTAGCCCGCCGCGACCATGCCCTTGCAGACGGCGTAGATCAACAGCCCCGCCGCCAAGTTGGTGCTGCTTTGACCCAAGGCGTCAAAGATTCTTTTGATGTACCGCTTAACGAAACGAATGAACATGCTTTACCTCGTGAAGTGATTCGGTTCGGGTGGAATTAGCGTGGGCTGTGCGTCTGAGAAAACGCGCAACGGCGGGAACGTCAGCTTTAATAATACGGTATTATAGTATGTTTGATTGGCGGCTGGAGGCCGAGGGTTCTATCATCACTCCCGCCGTAAGGTGACGGCGACCCGGCGTCTGGTCTCGCCGCCGCGGTGCGCGGGGCCGTCATTCGTAATACTTGCTGATCCTGCCGTGGCCACGCACCCTGTACTTACCCATGTGCGTGTCCTCGTCCGACTTGTAGGCTATCCTCTGGGTCACCCCCAGTTCCCTGAGCCGCTGCCTGACGCGCCTCGCGTCCGCGGCGTCCTTCCAGTCGTAAGTGTAAACGCAGATTACGAACTCGTCCTTGTTTTTTGAGAGCGGGCTGGGCTTGGCGGTCGCCACTTTCGAGCTGCCCCCCAGCTCACCCTCTTCCGTGGCCCGCTTAATCTGCTGCCACACGTCGTCTATCTTTTCTCTGGGGGCGAAGACGAGCCACTTGCCTTTCCTGATCGAGCCCCGCGGATATTTCCCTGTTTTCGCCTCGCCGTGATCCAGTAGACCTCGGTCGTCTCTGACGGCCTGGCGTCGGCGAACTTTTCTTCCTCCTCCTCCCCTCCAGGGCACAGCTTCTCCGAATAAGACTGCTTGACCTTCTCGGGCTTATTGTTCCTGACGACCTCGACCTCTTTGCTGACGTTAAGGCTCACGTCCTGCTCGCCGCACTCCGAGCACCTGAACCGGGGCAGGAGGGCGGATAGCACGTATTCGTTAACCTCGGACACTTTGATCGACAGTATTTTCGCGATCCTTTCGAGCCGGCCCGGATCCAGGGCGGTGGTGTGCCCGCAGGAATCGCAAGTCAGGGACGCCTCAAAATTTAACAGGTATCTTGTGACATGCCCTACTTCGCGCCCGCCGTCAGCTTCCGCTTCCACCCAGGAGGGATTGCAGCTTCTCCGTTATTTCGCGCTCGATCTCATTCTGTAGTTCGTCGAGGGTTTCCTCAATTTCCGACGGCCTATTTTCGAGGCGCGCGACGATCTCTTCGTGGAGCATCTTCCCGAGCGCTATGCGCAAGGAGGCTCCGCGCGTCTCCTCCATGGCCCTCCACCAGATCCGGTCGCCTTTAATTCGGGCGGCCTCAGCCTCCGACAGCTCCCCCGCCTCGACCTTCGCTTCGAGTGCGGCGTCGGACGCCCTCACCCTTTCCTCGAACGTTTTAAGGCGGTCCGCCTTTCCCCGCCTCCCGAGGAGCCACCTCACGTAGTCGCGCAGCTCCAGGTGATACCTGGCCCGCTCCCCACGCCCTAAACCGACCAGAATACTCTCGGCCGTCCGAAAGCGCGCCCAGCGATCACTCAGGGTTTGATCCGGTTCACCCATTACATTCAGCTCCTGTACTGCCCGCCGGTCCTGAAAAAAGCGGGCTGAGGGTGGACTTCGACGATGCGCTTCGGGGGCAAAGGGATCTTGGAGTACCCCTCGATGTCATAGAGGTCAAAGGAAGGATTTACCGATGCCCCGTAGTAACTGAGCATCGACTTCGCTAAGTTATCGTCGCCGAAGTACACCATCTCTGCGGGATCGAGTGACAGCTCTACCACCACCGGCGAGCCGATCCGCTCCAGGAGCGCCTCGACCTCCGGGTCCCTCCCGGCGAACGGCCAGTAGATGATCTCCCCGCCGTAGTATTTGAAGAACCGGCCGGTGCCGGAACTCACGACGAGATTTCTCGTGAGGCAGAACCAGACCTTACCCCTCCTGCCCTTCATCTGCCCCTTATTGTTCAGCCACTCGGCGAATTTCCGCCTCACTTCACCCAGTTTACCCTCCGATAAGTGGGTGCCGAATTCGTTCAGGAAGGCTTCGATTTTTCTTTCGGGCTCTGTCACCTCCAGCCCGTGCCCTTTGAAGAAACCCGGTCGCTTTTCTTTCGTGCAGTGGTAGCCAATCAGCCCCGCGTGGTAGCAGTGACCCACTAAAGCGGAGCCGATGGCCTGAACTTCGGCTATGTCATACACGTCCTCCGCGGACTGGGACTCGGCGAAATACCTCCTCACATGCGGGGATTTCAGCCCTTCAAGGATGTCGCCCGGCCAAGTGCTAAGGTCGTCTATTTTAACGCTCATACATTTAGCTCGTGGCAAGTCGCTGTCGCCTCTAACTTCAGTAGTGGCTAGAAAAAAATACTTTACAGTATTAAACTGCATTGGGAACTGACGAGGTATGACAACCTTAGAAACAACTCAAGCCCTGCCTTTGCGGTTGACGGAAGATGGGACGATTCGCGTCGCGGATTCGCGCGTAAGCCTCGACTCGGTCGTGCACCATTACAAGCTGGGGGCTTCCGCCGAGCAGATCGCCCAAAAGTTTCCGGCGCTCGACCTGGCGGACGTGTACGCGGCGATCACCTACTACCTCGGCAACGAGGAGACCGTCGAGGAGTACCTGCGACGGCAGGGAGCTAAAGGTGATAAGGTTCGGGAGGGCATAGAGTCCAACCCTCAGTACCAAAAGACGTCCGCCGAACTTCGCGCCCGGTTGCTGGCCCGCAGGTCCGAGCCTAAACAAGCCTGACAACTCAACCGGCCATGCTTTTGCGCCGGCGGTAAGCGGCGGAGGCGGCGCGCCAGGCGACCTTTTTGCAGTCCGGGCAATACCTCCTCTGATTGCTTTTAGGCCGGCGTTTGGGCTCATAAGATTGCCCGCAGGCCGAACATATTGCTACCGAGTCGAGCTGGCTTACCGCCATCATCAGTTGAATCGCAAGGTTCGCGAACAGCTTTCCATAAGGTTTGGGGCACTCGAAGGTGATGGTCGGCCTTGACGCTTTCCAGTAGATTCTGGGTTGAACGCCGCCGCTTCCGAGCCAATAAGTATTCACCCCGTCGACGACCAGGGATTTCTCGAAATCTATGTCGGAGAAATTCGCCTCCTTACGTTTTTCGACGTGATTCCATCCCAGAAAACCCGCCCTGTCGAAGTGCAGGGTTCGCCAGTCTTCGTCGCTTCCCAGTTTCCCCTCATGTAACTTGGCGGCGATATTCAGAAGCGCCTTTGCGAATCGCGCATAGCGTCTCCAGGCGGAGATGGGCTCCCCTTCGGAGAGTAGCTTTTTACGGTGTTCCTTAAAGGCTCTATCCGTCGGCCCCATGACGACCATCCGGTGCGGAACCATCGGCTCACAGTTGTAGTTATGGTTCGTCGCCTTGCGGTGTTCCTTACAAAGGTCTAAAAGCCCCCACCTGTAAGCGTACTCCAGGTACTTACCCTCGTCGGCTTCGGCCAGGGCGACAAATTCTTCCAGCATTCCTTTGGAGGGGGTGATCAAAACGCTCTTCTCCGCCTTCGGACTGATTTTTATCTTTCCGTCTTCGAGCCTGAATTTATTGAGGGAGTAATAGGGCTGGACCGCGACAGGCCGTTCGAGCGCCGCCGTATCCCTCGTTAGTAAACCGTCGAAAGCTCTTCCACTCCTATTCGTCATAAATAAATCATAAATAATCCGGTGACAGAAATACAGGTAACGGGTACAAAGGAGACAGCGTTGGAGACAACGTGGGAGAGGCAGTAAGAGAAAGGTACTGAAGGGGGAATGTACAGGGACATTAAGAAGGACATCGTGAAGGAGCCTCCCGCAGGGCACTCCTACTATTCCGCTCTTCGGTCAGCTTATGAAGATGGTCGTTACGTACTTCTCATAAAAGCGACGAGCTTCACCCTCAGCGTAGTTGCGCTGAGCATTGGTGTAACTGCAATCGGCCTTGGCTCGTCTTGGGGCTACCAGCTCTTGTGGGCGGCATTGTTGGTCAGCGTGTGCGGCTGGGTTATAGAAGTTATAACTAGACGCCAAAGGGGGCAGGAACAACACTTGAAAGACGTGAAGCAATTTGAGGTTGAAAACAAGCTGCCGCCCACCTACGAAGAGCTTCCCCCTAAATTCTGGGGAAAGTTACTGGTAGTTCTGCCACACCTGCTGACATTTATTATATCGCTAATCCTGCTAGTCTTATGGCGGCTGGGGATGTTCTGAGTCTGAGCACCCTTACATAACGAAGCCCTCTTCGTTGACGTGTCCTGCTCAGATGGCACTGCATTATCAAACGGAGGAGGAATCATGGGAAACATGCAAGACGGTATGCTCCCCGTAATAAAAAGGAATTATGCCGTTCTGTATAAGAACGAATACGATCAGGTTGAGGCTCTAGAGGGCGTCCTCGTACACCTCGACCTTAACGGATTTACTATCCTTAATGTTGACGCTAGGAGAGTGATCATCCCTAAAGATCGAATCTTCGTCCTACGGGAGTCGGCATCACAAACAACCGAGAATGACGTGGCGGACAAGCCACCAAATGCCGACGATAAGTTAGGAGAATCTAAAGCTGAAAGTGGAGGTTCCGGCGGTCAGGCACAACAGTCATAAACATGAATACTGTTTATTGGACGCTTATCGACGGACCCATACAAAACCTTGCCCCAACATGAGAGGCACACGAGCAGCGAGAAAAGTAAGCCTGAACCGGCGACAAAAACAATGTATTGAAATGATGTTTCCTTACTAAGTTCAATCTTCCGTAAGTTCTCTCCCCGAAGTCGTAGCACCTTGTTCCGGGTCGCTCTCGTTCAGAGACACGTGATGCTGTGTCAGCAGCTCTAAGACTCTGGCCCTTCTGGATATGCTCTCCTCTGTCCCGATGACCGCACCCGAATCGGTCAGCAGGTAGTTAAACTTCCACCCGCCCGCGGCATCCAGCAGGTATTGAATCTTTACCGCCCCGAGCGTGCGGTGGAAGAAGTCTGCGTCGGCCAGGGCGCCCTCAAGTCTTTCCAACTTCACCGCCGATATGACCACGTCGGGGTCTGCCGAGCGGGCGATAAACTCCAGAGTCGGGTTACCTCGCGCGACGAACACGTACGTGACGGGCCTGCCTTTCGGCCTGCTGTATTTAGCCGCCGAGATGACAGCCGCTCTGACAAAGGAATAGAACTTAGCGACGTCCTCCGCCGCGAGGTTGATGAGCTTGTCGCCGACCTTATTCAGGACGCTCCTAGTGATCAGATACGCGGCGACGACTTTTGCGATCCCGATCAGGAATTCCGGGTCCGGGAGCGCCGATTTGCGGGCGAACGGTTGGGCCGCGAATTCCTCGCCCGAGTCACCCTTTATGTCCTCGATGAATGACCTTAAAGCCTCTTTGGAGTCGAAATTTACAGGGTCGAAGTAGAGGAACGTGTCGTCGGCCGCCCTCTCGTAACGGTCCACGAAAGGGTTCCGGTCGGTGGCACTCTCTTGCTTGAACAGCCTGACCCCGTTCGAGAATTCGGCCCAAGACACATCGTCGAAGATCTCATGCTCGACGACCAACTGGTATTCGCCATCTTCGCGTTGTTCGACCCATGCCCTCGTCTGTTTCCCCAGAGGCGGCAAAGTCGGGTCGTGTTCGACGGTGACGGCCGGCCTGCCCCCGCGGTTGATCTGCGCGGCGGCCTGCTCCAGCGCCTCTTTAGTGAAGCTGGAGAAATGGCTATCAAGATGGGTGGTGGCCGCTACGGTAGTTTGCTTCATACTGTTTATCAGCGCTGCCCCGCGCTACGCATTCGCATTCTCATCCGGCAGAAAGTATGAAATCTGCTCAACGATTAGCAACCCTATCGTCGCCGCCTTTTGATCGTATTCCGCCTGTTCCGCCACGCCGTGTCCTACGGAGTTCCGCGACAGGACGGCAGGAGAGTTGGGATCAAACTTCGCGAAATAAACTTTATCCAGGTAGTCGCGGAATTTTTCCGGCAATAAGAGGAAGCCGGACTTATCGACGCTCAGCGACTGAACCGCCGCGGCGGCCAAGACGGGTTGAGTCGCCTTCTGCGTGGCGGGCCCGCCGAGTTTATGAAGTGAGCGCATGATCCCCTCGATGCGCGGGTAGAGGATGGCGGTCGAGCTGATGTAGTCCCCTTGCGCGTACCTGTCCACCGCGCGTTCGAGTAGCGCGGAGTGGGCGGAGAAGACCGAGTGGGCCTTAATCCTCGCCTTCAGGTTCTCACAACCGGCATGCACCTCCGCCGCCACGTCCGGCAGCAGGTCGTCTAACGGGAGCCTGGCCTTCGCCCGCTCCACGAGCCGACGGCGGGTGTCCACCTTCAGCGTAGCGAACGGGAACCACCGGCCGGCGAACATAAACTGCCAGTCCGCGTCGTCGATCTCGAATAGGTGTTGCTGGCTGAGGTAACAGAAGAAGTAGCCTAACGACGTCTCCACGTCGAACTCGCGCGGGCTCCGGTCTTCGACCAGGGGGTCAGGTCGTAGAAGAAGCCGTTCCGGCGTCCGGCGTTGAAAATGATCACGATCCCGGCGTCGGGGGGGAAGTTAATGCCCTGATATTCCAGCTTATCAACATCGGCTATGTCGTCGGGAGTAACGGGCTCGCCGGCGCCCCGAACCCGTTTCAGGGTGACGTGGAGGACCGGCTTGAGGTCGTCCGGGATTGTGTCGAGGTACAGGGTGGCGGTCGTGTCCGGCCTCAGAAGGGCTACCATGTACCTAACCGGGAGCAGTTCTTTGGCCCTGTCCTCCGGCAGTGATGAGAGTAGCGCCACCGGGATGCCCTCGACCCGCGCTTGATACAGCTCCGAGTCTTCGGAGGACACCAGCTCGCGCGTCACGAGTGTCGCCTCCTCCCCCTCCCTTATCGTGTAAAGGTTATAACCCGCGAGTAACTGTCCGACCCTTACCTCGACCGGCATGTAACTACTAATCTCCTATAACCCGGCCGCGGCCGCGCGCGCCCCACCTTACCCGCGAAGAACCTTCAAGCCTCGGTGGGCCTTCCCGTTTTCACCTTGACCAGCGTCTCGATCAGCTCGAACAGCTCCCCGTCGGGCATCCGGGCGAGCGCCGCGAACCCGGCGCGCACCACCTCACTCTTGCTGACCACCACCCCGCGCTTGAGGCACCGCTTCTGAACCTTCGAGAGCGTCTCGTATTCGGCGGGCGGCATCGTGTAGCTGTCCCGCACGACCCTTTCGACCGGCTCGACCGGCTCGGGAGCCTTAACGGCCGGGCCGCCCTTCGGGCCCTTCTGCGTGTCCCTCGCCAGCGCCGTGTCGGCCTTCTCGAAACGGCTGCGCACGGCCTGCTCCTCGGCCTTGATTGACGACAGGAACGTGGACTTTCGGTCTTTTCTGGACACGGCTACCCTCTCGGCCCGGAGGCACCTCTGCGGCGGCCCGCGGCCGGGTTCAAGATCGTCAGTACCTCGGACGTGAGGGCCTCTACCTCCTCGACCGCCGCCGACGCGCGCGCCCCCCCGGCGTGGACGGACTGCCCGTCGATGGCCGACTGGCGGTAGGCCGTCCGCAGCCGCAGCTTCGCCTCGCAGACCTCGGCGCCGAACTCCGGCAGTATCTCCAGGGCGTCCTTCGCAATCGCGGTGGACTGGCACATGTTGACGACGAGGCGGGAGCGCAGCCCCTCGTTGATGTCGCCCGCGTTCTCGATGATATGCCGGATGCCGACGGCGGCCCACAGGTCGGGCGGGGAGGGGATGATCGGGACGAGGGCCAGGTCAGCGACGAGGAGCGCGCTCTGCGGCACCGGCGAGTCGGCGGCCGGCGGGCAGTCGATGACGATGTAGTCGTAGTCGCCGACGAGCTTCCTCACCTCGCGGTGGAGCTTGCCGCCGGCGGCCGAAAGCCCCATCACCACGGCCGGGAAGGCGCGGTCGTCGGGGGCCGTGGCCGCCCACCTGGTGGCCGTGCCCTGCGGGTCGGCGTCCACCACCATCACGCGCCCGCCGCGCCGCGCGAGCGACCCGGCGAGTTGCATGCTGACGGTGGTCTTGCCCGTCCCGCCCTTCTGGTTACAGACCGCTATGATTTTCGCCGTCACGTTAAACCCTCATACGGTAATACCATAATATCGTATTACCGGCCCGCCCGGGAAGAATTTTATTAACGCCGCTTACGCCCGCCGGAAGGTTTCTTACCCCCGCGCTCCCGGCGGATGCCCTCGCTCTTGGGGCTCGCGGGCAGCCTGGCGGGGAGGTCCAGCCCGTCGTCTATCAGGGCTTCGACCGAGACGTGTGCCGCGCGGGCGTACTCCAGCAGGACCGGGAGGGGCGGCTCGCGCGTCCCCCGCTCGTAGCCCGAGATGCTGCTGCGGAAGAGCCCTTCGGCCTCGCTCAGGCCGAGGCGCGCGAGCATTTCATCCTGTGAGAGGCCGAGGGCGTTTCTGACGTGGGCCAATTTCTCGGCGAGGCGGGCCGGCTTCGGGCGGGGCGCTCTTCCCATTCAGGATCTACCTCCCGAACGGATGATTGCCCCCCGGCGCGCACGAACTTGCGCCCGGTAGCTATTTAGTTCTACACTCCGATTCTGGTCCTGGCCCGCCGGTAGTCCGAAAGCTCTCGACCCCGGGGCGGCACCCATCAGCCGTCATGCTCCGCCGCTGTAGGCATAGGCCGACCAGTTGTCAAAGTAATAAGGCGCTAAAAGATAGCAGAGTGGGGGGCAGGCCGTCATTACCCGCGCGATAAGAGGCGGGCGTGGCACGGGTAATGACGGCCGACATTTAACACCCCGCCGGTCAGGTGACCCCGGATGTCCGAACCCGCTTCCCACGCCCGTAAGGTCAACAAACAGCGCGGCAGGCCGTCCCTCACGACGCTGGCGCTTCTACTGTCCGTCGCGGCGGCGGGCTGCGCCGGCACGCGGGAGCTGACGCGCATCCGCGCCGCCGAGATGATCAGTGACTCCGAGGACTTCCGGCGGCCCGTCTCGCTCCCCCTCAAACGTGAGGTCGACTGGATCGTGCGGGCGCAGTCCGAAGGCGAGACAGAAGCGGAGGCGGAGGCGCGGGCCGTCGAGAAGTATTACCAGGTCCATTCGCAGATGGACGTGCTCAGGCGACTGGGGCTGATGGGCGTGCGCGCCACGGTGCGGCGGCGGCCGGAGACCGATTACCTCACGTGGGTCTTCGACGTGGAGCCGCTGCTGACGGAGAAGGGCGCGCGGGTGGCGGGCGGCGGCGGCCGGGAGGGCAGGGGTGGGCCGGCCGTCGCCATCGCCGCCAAGGAATTCATCGAGGTAGCGGGTATCACTGAAGCCGGCGGCGCTGAAGCGCGGGTGGAGTACAGGTGGAGGGAAGTCCCGACTGAAGCCGGGCGTGCGTTCGTCCCCGGCAGCCCCGAGTACCAAGCCCTGCCCGCCCCCCTCCGTCAGACCCTGGCCGGGCGTAACCAGACGAAGGATTTCAGCCAAGTGAAACGGGGGGCGGCCGTCTTCCGGCTCTACGACGACGGCTGGCGAATTCTGGCGGCGCAGTAGTAAGGCCCCGCGCGACCAGCTCCCACAAACATTCGAGCCCCAACAGGATCGGCAGAGCAAGCCACACCTGCTCCTCACGCATAAGGAGTAGAGAGACATGTCCCGCACACTGATCATCCCCGCCGCCATCCTCCTACTATTAGCGGCGGGCGTTCCGCCCACCCACGGGCAGGGGCGCGGGGCGCGCCGCGCGCCCGCGCGCAGACCCGCCCAGGCGACACCGCGACCGAACCCGCCGCCTCGCCCCGAGGCCGACCAGTATTGGGCGGCGCAGCGCAACATCGAGGCCGCGATCCAGCAGCTTGAGGCTTACCTCCGCCGGGCACCCGAAGGCGATAGGGCCGCGACGGCCCGGCGGCAGCTCGCCGCGCTCAGGGGCCTGAGCGCCTCCGCGGCCCTGCCCGAGTGGGTCAGGATGGGGGAGTCGTTCCTGCGCGACGCGCCGGAGTGGAGGGTCGCCTCCGTCGACCCACAGCCGGACAGGACGCGGCTGACGGTCGAGGTCGCCTGCCGGCGCGAGGACGGCGGTGACTGCTACTTCCGCCCGTTCGACAGCTCCCCGCTGGTGCTGGTCGACGCCGCCGGGCGCTTCCACCCGATGCTGGAAGCGAGCGCCCTCCCTGCGGACGTCCGGCGCGGGGCGCGCGAGCGTCAGGCGGCCGTCTCCGGCGGGCGCGCCATCACGTTCACGGTCGACTTCGCGCCCCTCGCCGCGGACGCCGCCTCCGGTCAGATCTACTACCGCGACGACAATCAGGCGCGGCCGGCGCGCTTCACGCTGAACCGTCACAGGTGACGGGGTGACCAGGCGGGGAAAGGCCGAACGGCGACTGGTCACCTTCATCATGGAAGAGTTCGGCGAGGGTCTGGGCGCGCTTCTGCTCGCCGGCCACGGGGCGGAGGCGGGAGACCGGATGCGCTCCTTCATGGTCGTCGTGGCGGACGCTGGCGCGGGCAGGCGGGTGCGGTTTCTGGAGGCGCGGGCGGACGCGGGCGTCCTGCCGCACGGCCCCGACCCCCTCGTGCTGGCGGCGCTGCTCGAACTGCTCGCCGGGCGCGGCACGGCCAGCCGCTTGGCACTTAGGCTGCCGGAGCTATTAAGGGCGCTCGGCTGGCGCGCGTCCGCCGAGAGCGTCGTGGCCGTCGAAGGGGCGCTCGCGAGGTACTACAGGACGTCTTACTGCGAGGTGAGGCGGCGCGAGTCGCCGACGGCCGGCGAGGCGCTTGGGTGCGTCGTCGAGCAGCGCCTGATAGCGGGCTACGACCTTGAGCAGGAGGTCGCGGGCCGCGGCGGGCGGGAGGGCGTGTTTCAGACGGTCGTGGATTTCAACCCGCAATTCCTCAGCGGGATCAACCGGCGGTCGCTCTTCGGCATCAACTGGGGCCTCGTCAGGTCAATCACCGGCCCGCCCGACAGCGGGTGAGACCTCCGCCCCCCCGTGGCGCGAGATAGACCCGTCCAGGGCCTCTTTGAGTTCCCGGACGTTCTCGTCGGCGGGGTGCCCGCCGAGCCACTCCGACAGTTGCCCGGCTTCCCCCGACGTCTCGATGTGCCTGATGAGGTCGGAGTACCTCCTGAAGTTGTTGTCGCCCACGAAGTCGACGTAGTTTTTCAGCGTCCGCCTCGCCGCGTGAACCATCGTGCGGTACTCGGCCTTGGTGACGATCTCCACGCCGGAGCCGTGGACGACGCTTGAGCGCAGGGTGTAAATCCACAGGAGCTGCGCCGGGTGCACGAACGAGTTGCCCCGCAGGGACTCCAACAGCACCATCCTGTAAGCTATCCGCTCGCCCTTCCGAACCTCCGACCTATCGGACAGAAGAGACTCCATCGCCGTGCACAGGAGGGCCACCCTCTGGTCAAGCTCCTCGCCCTCGACCGCCCTGCCGAGCCAGTAGAGGGCGCGCTCGACCCTCTCCCTGAACTCTTTGGGGAAGCCGGCCGACCGCCCCAGCACGCCCGCCGCGTATTCCACGTACCCCCTGTCGTGCGCGTCGACGTACTCGAAAGTCCACGGGCCGGGCGAGACGTGCTGGCACGACCTGATGCGGGGCTCGCCGGCGTCCCGCATCACGGTGTGCGGCGAGAGCCGGAACCTGAGCTGCGCGTCCGGCGTGAAGTCCCTCTGGGCAAGCGCCACCCGCAGCGTGTGCAGCCGGAGGTCGGCCCTGCGCCGGGCCCTCTCCGCGACTAGGTTCGTGTTGTTGCCGCGCTCCGTGATGACGACGGCCGTCCTGTCGGCGAAATCTCTAAGCGAGCGCTCCCAACTCTCGTGCCGCCCGAAGCCCCACTCCAGCAAGTCCTCCCGGCTGAAGTGCCGGAGCGTGCAGTCGCCGAGGGCGATTTCGTGCCCCCCGACTTTGAAATTCTGGAGCGGTATCAGCACCTCGAAATCGGTCAGGGGCCTGACGAGCGCGGCCGCGAACTCTTCGAGCTTCGCCCCGAGCTTCGAGAGGTCCCTCTTGTACTCCTCCTTGTGAACGAGGACCTCGCATTCGAGCCGCCACAGCAGGTCCTTCAGCTCCTTGTCCTTCAAGTATTCGAGTTCGGGCTGGCGGCGTAGCAGGTCGATGGTTTCGTAGTAGCGTGGGACGTCCTCGCCCGTGAGGAGCAGCGAGTTGTGCCCGGCGTCCTTCATCTCCTGGGTCAGGAGGTCGTCCGGCACTCTGCCGGACAGGTAGCCGGCCAGCCCGCGCTCGTCCCCGTCCTGTTGCGGGCTGAAAAGTGACGACTTGTACCGCCGCTTGAGGGCCGCAACCAACTGCTTATTCATAACCGCCCCGCTCCCGAAAGTCCCCGCCCACCGCCGCCGGTCGCACGCGCGCGACGCCCGCGTAATACAGTAATACGATATTACCACACGGGCCTTGCCGCGGGCCTCCGGGCGGACGCCCGCGGGACCGACAGGTTGGAGTCGCTAGCCGAGACCGGGGCCGGAAAAATTAATGCCCGCAGGCCGGCCGAGGCGCGCGGGCGTGTGGGTTTTGCTTAATCGCCGTGTGAGAGGCCGCCGAGCGCAGGATAAGTTGTGGGCAGGGTGAGGGCCCTACCAGATCTCCTGCAAGCTCAGCACGAAGCCCGGCAGGACGGGGTCGCCGCTCACGGTTTCCGGCCCCTCCAGGATTTCTACCTCGCGGCCGGGGCGGTAGACGTACACCCTCCTGTTCGACGGGTCGAGTAGCCACCCGAGCTGCGCCCCGTTCTCGACGTACTCGGCCATCCTCCCTTGCAGCTCCTGCAAGTTGTCGGACGGGCTCCTCAGCTCCACCACGAAGTCCGGGCAGACGGGGGCGAACTTCTCGCGCTCCTCTGGCGGAACGGCCTCGTAGCGCTCCCTGCTGACCCAAGAGGCGTCGGGCGAGACCCGCGCCCCGTTCGGCAGCCGGAAGCCCGCCGAGGAGTCGAAGACGACGCCCGTCGAGTCGGCGTCGGCCCAGTTCAGCAGCCGCTGGTTGATGCGGGCGTTACGCCTCCCCATCTCCGACCCCGTAGGTGCCATGATGATCAGTTCACCCCGCGCGGTCATCTCGAAACGCAGATCACGGTTGTCCTGACAGAGCTGGAAGAACTGCTCGTCGGTCAGGCCGAGCGAATGGGCGTCGACCCTGACGGTCGGCGCTTCCGGCGAAAGCACCTCGGTGGCCAAAGTGTTGATCCCCTCTTTACTCCGCCCGTAAGAACGCGGGCGGGTGCCTCGGCCGGATTATAACGCTTTTACGCGCGGACATGTGTGCCAGACGTGGTCTTTTACCTGGGTGGCTTCCGGCAGTCGGGGCAGACTGCGGCGGGGTCCGCCCCAGAGACGTAGAGTAGGCCGCACCTGTCGTCCGAGCAGGCCAAGATCAGCACGGGGAACGTCCGGGGAAAAGGGTGCCGGCTCATCACCTCCAGCAGGTTCGCCTCAACCGCCTGGCGGAGTTCCGCCGCCTGTGCCCTGTGAGGGTTCTCGGGCGGTTCCCGCAGCCACTCCCCGCCCGTACTGCCCGCCATGTGTTCGAGCTTCCCTAAGACGGCCCCGCTGGAAATCAAGACGGTGCCGAACGGGTCATCCTTCGTGACGGAGATCCCTTTCGTCTCGTCAAGGTAATCGTCCATCGCCCTGCTGCTGCGGGACGAAGCCACCATCCAGGGGTGGTGATTTTGAGGGTCCACTGGCTCGGTGACAACGAATCTCGCCAGCGCCACCCGGTCGAACCCCATCTTGCACAATTCGGCGGCCTGGGCACGCCCGTTGTACTTATCACCTGCCGCTTTCAAGTCGCCGGCGGCGTTGTAATAGGCCGCCTTCACCTCGGCCGCGGCGATGTAGGACAAGTCAGGCGGCCACCGGGCCTTCCTTTCGGCGATCATGTCCAAGGTGGCAAACCACTCCACCTGAGTCGGGTGTGCTTCCGGGGCAAGCTCTCTGACCCTGGTAACGTAGCTCCGGTACTCGTCCTGGGACGATGCCCGGAGGGACGCGCCGAGCACGTCGACGTCCCCCAGAAACTTCTTAGGCGGGCGGGCGTACCCGCGCAGCAGGCGCTCGTGCGGGATGCGCAGCCCGAGCCACACGACGGGCAGGCTCCACCTGAGCGCCGGCCAGAACCAGTGGGTTAAATGCGACCCGCGGTCGGCGAAGAACCGCCTGATGAGCACGGACTCGCGGTTCTGCTCCTGCGCGGAGATGTAATCTTTGCGATCCGCCGGTTCCATATTCCTCTGGGAGGGTCTTACGGCACTGCACTCAGCCCGCGAGACGGGTCGAGAAGGCTTTATGACGCCGTACCCCCTTGTCCCGCCGGCGTCGCTTGCGGCGCGCCCGGCGCTCGTCTACCATGCGCCACAACCGGGCAGTCGGTGAACCCTTCTGCCCAGAGGACAGTGACCGAATCAGAAAGGGTATGCCGCCCCCAAGGCTGGCATACCCTTTCGCTTTTACGCGCCCGCCGGCCCGCGATAGATACCCAAGATTCAGCCCCCGACCAAGAGGTGGTCGGCGCTAGCCAACGCGCTCAGCCGCGGCCCGCCACGCCCCCCACGGCCTTATTCACTTTCAAGAGGTGGAACTCGACGGGTCCGCCCCCGCCGTCCCCGAATTGTGCCCTGGACGAGACCGCGTAGAGCACCCCCTTAAAAGTGACCCGGCTCTCCCGTTGAATCCGCTCGGCCTTGGGTGACGGCCGCATCCGAATGTACAGGGTGTCCGACCCGTCGCGCAGATCGGCGGTGGTGGCTTCCGACTCTTCGATCTCAATAATTTCGTCACTCATGCGGTAATCATACCACCACCGGCCGACGTTCTGACGCCTGTTCCTCTCGACCGGGAAGTTCGAGCTGCTAGCAAAAGTCGTTGACCTGTTAAATCCCTTCTGACGACACTGTCCGACGACCCGGCGACCTTTTATACTCTCCCCGACGGGCAGGGCGGTGAGGTAAGGAACAAAGGTATGATTACGACACCCGACAAAACTCTGATAGACCCCTCCTCGGTCACGAAGCGGATCATCGAGCGCCAGTTCATCCGGCAGATGAAGTTTTTAACCGTCGCCGATCTGCGCCAGTTGGCCGCCGAAAGGGGCTTAGGCTTCTCGGCCTCGGGCGACGACATGCAGCGCCTCTGGCGGATCGGCCTGCTCCGGGCGGACATGCTCATCAGCAAAGACCAACTAGACATCGAGGGCTTGGTCTTCATCCGGCGGAATGACGCGGGGGAGTACCTTTACGCCGACGCGAGGGACCCCGTCGACCGTAGTGAGGGGCTGGGCGGGGTCGTCAAAGACCTCGGAGACCTCCCTGCGGACGTGTACTTCATGTTCCACCGCTTCAGGTACTACGTCCTTCGCCGCATCGAACAACTGCTCGAACCCCGCGTCGTCACGATGCAGATGCTGCTCTCCACGGACGGCTACCGGAGAGTCCTCGACTACCTCATCGAGCATTTCAACAAGTCGTCCTCGGGCGAAAGCTTCCGGTCGCGCGTCCGCCGCTGGAACGAGGTCACGTCGCTGGCGGTCGACGCGGAGCCTTTCACCTTCGGCAAGCTCTTCGGCTACAACCGGCTCCCGTACAACTACGTCGAGAACGAGGAGGAATTCGACCTCGCGGTCGACAGCCACTTCGACGAGCACAAGGAGGTCATGCAAAACATCGGACTCGATGAGGTGAAACGAATCATCTCCGAGCTGTGCCGGGAGGCCCAGACGCTCGACCCGAACAAGGACGTCCACCGCATTCTCAGGCTCACCAGAAAGGAATACAGGCTGGAGCAGGTGAAAGGAAGACTCGGCGGCGCGATGCACCTGCTGGCGATGGCCGAGATGATCCGCCGCTCCGCCGAGGCTGTCTTCGAGACCGAGCTGCCGGAGGAGGACGAATTCGGCTTCGGCTCCGGCTCCGGCAGCTTCAAGGAATTCTTCTACGGCTCGCAGAGGTTAATCGACGACCACGCGGCGCGGGGCGCGTTCGTCCGGGACCTGCGGCTCGACCACGGTGTCCGGCTGCGGTGGTACGTCGAGGGCGAGACCGAGCTGGGCGCGGTCGAGACCGCCATCGGCCGGCACGAAGAGATCGAGGTCATCAACCTCAAGGGGGACGTGATCGCCAGCCGGGGGAAGGGGCTGTCCTTCAGGGACAACCTGCTGAACGACATCCGGCGCTCCGTCTTTAGCTGGGTCTCGCTGGACGGGGACGCCGAGGACAACTTGAGGGTGTTAAAGAAGGCGGCGGAGAAAGACGAGATGTTCGGGATGTTCTTCGTTAGCGACCCGGATTTCGAGTTTGCCAACTTCACGCCGGGCGAGTTGGTCGAGGTCCTCTGGGGCGTCGCCGAGGAGAACGGCGCGCCGCCCGAGGACAAACAGAAGCTGCTGGAACAGACGGCGGGCGCTAAGTCGGGCAAGCAGCTTTTCGAGACGGCGAGGCGGGCCGTCCCCGCCCTCGCGAAGTTCAACAAGGGGAAAATCTGGGGCGAGAAGTTGATGCGGTTCGCGCTGGCGAATCCCGACCTGCGGCTGGATGACGGGAGCACGCGGGAGCGCCCGGTCATCGAGGCGGTCGCGGAGGCGCTGCGCGCCGTCCAGTGCGAATACTACCGGAGTAAGAAAACGTGTAGAGTCGACGTGGCGACCGGGAGGATTGTGGACTGCGAGAGGGAGTAGAGCCAGGAGCCGGCCACCTACCGCCCGCGCGCCCACTCGCGCACGCCGCGCAGCCACTCACGGCGGCCGGCCGTCGTGCCCTCCGCGACGAAACGGGACAGGTCGCCGCTCGTCAGCCGGGGCAGGGCGGCGCTCTCTCCCGCCTCGACGTAGCCGCCCCCCTCCAGCCTGAAGATCGTCGCGGCCCGGCCGTCGTAGCGCCAGATTTCGGGGACGCCCAGCGCGGCGTAGATGGGGAACTTATTGAGCGAGGGGCTAGTGATGTCGACCTCGATGATGAGGTCGGGCGGCGGGTCGGCCGTCAGATCGATCTCTCTCTTGCCGCGCATGCGGCCCTCGTTCTGGACGTAGAAGCACGAGTCGGGCTCGAAACCCTGCTCCAGGTCCTCACGGCGGAACGTGGTCGAGCCGAGATTCCTGACGTCGAGGCCGAACTCCTCGGCTAAGACCTCCACGAGGAGCGAGATGGTGCGGTTGCTTTCTTCGTGTTCGGCGGACGGACTCATGACCTCCAGCACCCCCCTGTCGAAAGTGAGACGCGGCGAGCTGCTGTCCTTCAGGTCGTGCAGCAGGCGCTCGTAAGTCGCCCAACTGACACCCGTCAGAACCACCCGCTGCTCCGGCGCTCCGAGCGCTGTGGTCGTCATGGCCGTTTGCTCCTCGGACGTAAGTTTATCACTGCGTTCCCATACGAATCTATCGTGCGCCGCGTCCGAGGGTTCTCCCCGGGCACGCTACTCAAGGACGGCGATATTATAGGGGCAGACATGTGTAAGTAATACGGTATTACGGTATTACCCTGCTGTATCTCTAACGCCGTACTCAAAGACGCGCGCGGGGGAGCCCTGTGTCCTCCCGGCCTTCCACCCGCAGCCTCTTCGGCATGATCTCGCAGTTGTGCAGGCTGTAGACGCAGCCCTCGCAGCCCTGGCAGAAGGCCGTCGGCTCGGTGCCGCCGGCGCGGACCTCGACGCCCTGCTCGGCGAAGGCCGAGCGCACCTGCTCGACGAAGGAGCGGCTCACGGGGTAGAAGCGCAGGTGCGCGCCGAAGAGACGCCGCCGCTCCTGCTGCCCGGGGTCGACCTCGATCAGGTCGTGCGTCCTGAGCTGCTTGCCGACCCAGTCGGGCCGCGCCCACTCGGGGATCTCGGTGGTGAAACTCTTGCCGTAGTTCTCGTGGATGAGGCTGCGCATCTCCAGCACCAGGTGCGTGATCGAGATCATCTCGTACCCCTGGGCCACCAGGTTCCTGAGCGCGTCGATCATCACCTGGACGGGGTCCTCGGTCTCCAGCCCGCGGTGCTTCTGCCGGGTCAGCGCGACCTCCAGCCGCGACTTGAGGTCGGGGTCGCCGGCGAGGTCGGCCATGACGACGAGCGGCGCGGCGATCTCGTCGGCGCGGTCGGAGCTTTTCGGGAAGAGCTGGCGGTAGCGGGAGGCCACCTCCGAGACCTGCTCGAAGGCCCACGTGTGCAGCTCGTCGCGCAGCGCGTCCAGCTTCGGGTCGCTGACCAGGCTCGTCTGCTCGAATTCGCGCTTCAGGTGGTCGGGGATCTTCTTGGTCTGCACGCGCAGCATGCGGCTGCCCAAGATCTGGTCGACGCCGGTCGTGTTGTTGATCATCTTGACGCCGAAGAAGTTCAGGCGCTCGGTGCGCATCGTCTTGACGTCCGTCTAGAGCTTGGTCGCCGTCGCCTTGCTGTAGCTCTGCTTGAGGGCCTGCACCAACTCGCTGAACTCGCCCCCCTTGTTCCCGACGGCCTCCAGGTCGTCGAGGACGACGAACCCGCGCGACTCGTCGATGAAGCGGGCGATGGAGGCGGCCGACGACTGGCCGCAGACGTAGGCGTTGGCCGAGACGCGCGCCATCGCCCGGCCCGTCTGGCTCTTGCCGGAGCCGGCGGGCCCGTTCAGGAAGATGAGCGGGACCGCGTCAAAAACGGCCTGCGCGTAGGTGACGGGGACGGTCAGCGCCAGGAGGGCGTAGTCCTCGTCGTAGGGCAGCCAGACGCTGGAGCGGAGGTACTCCTCGACCTCCCGCAGCATCTCGCCGAGCGGCCGCGCGCGGGACTTTCCTTGCAGGTAGGCGTTGACCGAGCCCCACGACCAGGTGCCGTACTTGTTGGCCCTGGGCTCGTCGCTGATCAGGGTGCCGTCGGAGAGTCTGAGCACCTGGTTCTGCTGCTTCGTGCCCTTGCGCGACCTGGACCAGACGGCCGTGTGCACCGTGCGGTCGCTGCGGATGACGACCGTCTCCAGCTCCTCGAAGACGGCGACGACCTCCTCGTCGAAGTCGTTCTTCGTCAGCTCGACCTCGCGCCTCAAGGTCTGCGCCGTGTAGTAGAGGTGGCCGTTGTGGAAGGCCCCGTTGATGTCGACGGGCGCGTAGGCGAAGCGCCCCGGCCCGCCCGCGTCCGCCTCCTCTTCGGGCCGGACCGGCGGGGAGAGGGGGAGGGCCTCTTCGAGCAGCCCCCGAACTCGTCGAGCGTGCCGCCCGACTGCCAGAAGTCGGTCCAGTCCTTCCCGTACCAGCGCGGGACGAGCACGCGGCGGGCCTCCCGCCCGATGTAAGGCACCAGCTTGCCGGCCATGAAGTCGCCGGCCTCGTCGTTGTCCTGGGCTAGGTAGACGTGCTTCCAGCGAGACCAGAAGGCCGGGTCCTTCCACTCCTTGGGGAACGAGGAGCCGTGCGTCGAGGTGACGAGGAGCAGGCCGGAGCCCAGGGGCGAGCCGTCGAGCGCCTGCCAGTGCCGCCACACGTCCTTCGCCCCCTCGCATACGAAAATACTCTCGCGCCCGGCGGCGGCCGCGGCGTAGTAGGTGCGCGGCCGCCCGCTCATCCACCCGTTCTTGTCAGTCGGGTTTTGGGTGACGCCGGGGATGTTGTAGTAGCCGTACTTGCCGTAGAGCTGCCCGTCGGCCGCGCGGACGGGGTAGACGAGCGCGTTCTCCTGCACCCTGCCGGCCTTGTTCTTGTACGGCGTCGAGAGGCCCAGCTCAAAGCGGGCGGCGGTCTCCGCCGTGATGCCGCGCCCGGCCAGGTACTGGAGTGCGTCCCCGTTCTCGCGCAGCCGCTTCCTGAGCACCGCGAGTTCCTCGCGGTTGAGGGGCCGCTGCGGCTCCTCCGGCTTCTCCTCCGCCTCCTCGTGGAAGGGGCACTTCCAGTTACTCTGCCCCATCCGGCCGTGCCCGAGTTCCCTCAGCATCAGCTTACGGAGGGGGTAGGGGTCCACGCCCATCGTGCCGAGGAAGTCCTGGTAGCGGGGCGTGTCGGTGCCGAAGCCGTTGTCGGCCACGTGCCAGCATTTGACGCCGTGGTAGAGCTTGCCGTCCGTGCCAACCGACTCAGAGACGCCGCACTGGTAGCCCGTGTGCCCGCAGGCCGGGCACTTCTCCAGGTTGTACCAGGTGACGGGCCCGTCGTGTTTGACCCGGAACCTGACGCCGTGCCTGCTCAGGACCGAGGAGGCCGGCTCGTTCAGGATGGAGGCGGTTTCGCTCGCCATTACGCGGCAACCCTCCCCGCCCTCTGCGACCGGCTTTCAGCTAGTTGCGCCTCGTGGTAGTCAAGCCAGTGCCTGAAGTAGTCGCCGTGCTGCACGTGGCCGTAGTACCTGAGAATCGTCTCGGGCCTGTCGTGCAGGAGGCTGGCCGCGATCATGAGCCCGTCGGGGTTGTTCTTCAGGAAGTCGGTGGCGATGATGTGCCGGTAGGCGTGCGCCCCGAAGCCCATGCAGCGCAGGTAATGTTTCGCGTGCCAGTGAAGGATGTCGGACAGGGACTCCTTCCTCATCGGGTTGGTGTCGCCGGTCTTGTGCCTTAACGTCCCACCCCTCGGCCCGGGCCTGAAGACGTAGTCGCAGCGGTCGGCCCCGAGCAGCAGCGGCCTGTGCTCAAAGAGGTAAGTTTCGACGTACGGCCAGAGCGAGGGAGGGAGGGCCGCCCGGTATTCCTTAGCGAAAATGTCCTTGCGGAGGACCTTCCGGTTTTTGAATGTCTCTTTGGGGAACCGCAGCCACCACGACCCGTCTCTCTCTTGGTAAAGGTTGCCGGTGTTGTCGGCCTTCCAGGTCATCTTCGAGAAGTGTTTGATGCGCAGCGGGTTGGCGGTGAGGAACCGGACCAGGAACATGTCCCGGTAGGACATCGCTCGCTTGTACTTCGCCGGAGGCCCGGGTAGATCGCCCTCCATCAAGTCCGCCAGCTCGTAGAGATAATGTATCGGGTGGGCGTCGTTGAGAATGAAATCGATTGGCTCCGACACGTCTCTCGACTGTCGGACCAGATGGTTTTTATTCAGGTCCAGCAGCACGTCCCTGAACCGCCGGTGGGCCGAGGCGCACCGCCCGTCCCACTCCTCGGCCGAAACCGGCTGAGGCAGTCTCTGCCCGTACTCGGGGTGCTGCCTGATGTAGCCGGTTCCCTCACGCAACAAGGTGCAGCACATGTTCAGGAAGTGCACTGTGTCGCCGTTGAAGTGACCGCCCGCGCGTACCCGCCCGAATTCCAAGAAGCGCTTGACCAGGGACACATCGCTTACTAGGGCCAGCGTCAGGCTGTTCTGATTGAAGCCCTCGCCGCAGACGACCGTGTATCCAACCTCGGCGTCTTCGCCTTCCTCCACCCCGGCCTGTGCCTCCCTCTTCCACTTAGGGATGGGAAACCGACGCCCATTTACGGGCAGACAGAGGTAACCGAAAAAGCCGGCCAGCAGCGACTTATTCCGCACGGCCGTCGGACACTCGCGGGTTTCGGGATCGATGAACCAGTGGCCGTTCCTCCTCAACCCACCTTCGGGTTCGAGCATGGGAGTCATGAGGTCGAACCACCCGTCGAATTCGGCCTGAAGGCGGGGCGGGAATACGTTCATCTTGTATCTCTCCGAGGTCGCCCTCTCCTGTCGCAGGCTATGCTGCGAGCGCGGCCCTCCCGTACCTACGCCCCTCCGCGGCCTAGAAACCGTTCTGATGAGGGAAATCAGTTCGCCTTCTTTGAGGCCGCAATACCGCTCTATACTCCTAAAAGCCTTAACAGTCTTCTCCCTGTTGGAGGGGTTGCTCTCCCCTAAAAACCAATGGAGAAAAGTACAGTCGTCGACGCCGACCGCCTTGGAGAACGCGTATGCCGTCATGCTGCGGGAGCCGGCTAAGTCCTTTAACGCTTCAGAAATGGTTTTCCATGATGCCGCACCGCCCACGAAATTGACTGAGGCCAACCACGAATCACGCCACTGACCCAATATGGAGATGCGGTTTTCGACTGTCTTGTCGGCGAGCCCCTTGACGACCTTACCCTTCCGGTTGTGAGGCTTGGCCCTGAGGTATGATTGGTGGCGCTCCAGCTCGGCGGCGAAATCCTCGCCGAACTCCCGCCCTACGACGTCGAGCGGGGAAACCCCTCGGCGGCTCATCCAGTCGTTGAGCGCCGTCCGATGGTTGCGTTTTATCTGCTCCGCCTTCCCCCCGGTGAAGCCCTCCGACTCGAAATAATGATCGAGCCGCGCATTATGACGGGCCATCAGTTCGGCGTAAGTAAGACTCACCGGGGGTGCGGCACCGCCGTCGGGAAGAAGGTTCTGGCGCTCAGTCGCTAAGGCAGAGGTAGAGGTAGGTGTAGTAGACATTCGCGCGTCCTCCGTGTAGATAGAGGTTGACAAACACGGAGAAAGCGCGCAAAATCGGCTCGCACTTTGCCGCCACAGCAAGTGAGACCGATTCCGCGACGACTCGGATGTCCTGCCAAGACATCACGAGTCGTTTGCTTTTCTGCCGCGTAAAAACTTCTTCTAAGCTACCGCGAGTAGTTGCTCCCTGACGCTCACCCCCATCAGCTCGAATTTCCTGACCGCGGCCGCCGTCAGCCTGACATTGCGCCGCCGGCGTGGCTCCCGCTCCAGGTAGCCTTTCTGGATCAACGGCTTGAGGTAGGACTCGGCGGTCGAGCTGTTGAGGCTCATCGCCGCGGCCACCTCGCGCTGTGTCGGGTAGTACCTCCGCTCAAGGAAGTAGTCGAGCACGTAGCGCAGGCACTCGGCCTGTTTGTCGGTGAGCGGAGGCAGGCCCCGCAGGGCGTCCTCAAGGACGGCGCCGCGCGCCTGATCGGGATCGGGTCGCCTGGAACTAATACCCATGTTCGCGGCTTATACCACAAGATATGGTACTAAGCAAAGATAAAAAATTTAGACCCGAAAGATTTACGGCAGGAGAAAATTTCAGGGGGGTAGAAGATTAACTCGTGGCACGGCAGCGGATGCCGGCACAAAGGATGCGCCGCAGCCACTTTCGCGCAGCGTTTTCGGGGAAGGGCGTTTGTGCCACCACGGTCCCGTCTGGGCGACCGCGTAAATTGCCGGCACGGTGCTGCTGGTACAAATTGGAAGACGCTGGTACAGCAAGCCGGCACAGGCGTGAATACTAATATTTTCTTGTAAAGAATGATTATAAGGCTCTCCCGTACCGGCTCATAGAGCGTCCGTCAAATTGCCGGCACGACTTGCTGGCACACTAGGTGAGTATTAAGTCCCCAGCGTCGTAGGGTGCTGATTGTGCCGGGAAGTTGAGCACAACGAAGACAGTTGTATTGATTTCTCAGAATGGATGGTTTCTCGCCGTGAGAGACGGAGATAATTACTTATTTGGGGAAAAATAATTAGAACAGTCCGTATCTTATTGATTTCATTAGAAAGATACTCTACTAAAGTGCTGGAGCGAAGGCGAAAGCCTCAGTCAGACGTGTGGAGCAGCGGTTCGACGAAGACAGGGCGCGCTTCATGGCGCTCATAGAGGGTCTGGTTTCGCAAAATACAGACCTCTCCGCCGGGTTCAAGGAGCTAGCGCAGCAAGCGCAGCAAGCTCATAACAGTGCCCTCGCGGGCGCCCTCGAAAATCTCTATAAGGTGGTCGAGCGCGGCGTACGCGAAGAAGATCGGGAAGAGGTCATCCAGAACCTCACGACCATCCGGCGCGAAGACCCCGGCGTCTTCAGCCGCGTGTCCGACATCCTGCTCTCGGGAGCGTTGTCTAACGCCGCGGGCAACTATATGTACTCTTGGCTACAGTTCTTAGTAGGCAGTCTTCCTAAGTAGACACTCGCTGCTCCACCGCGGCGCGGCGTTGCTACAGTGGGCGACATCGTCGGACACTCGAACAGCTGGGTGTCGAGGGTTTATAATTCAAGCCACTGGCTCGGCCTGACTGCGGCGCAGACAGTGCGCCGGACGACATAACTCCCGGACATCTTCGAGGAAGGATTTTCGACCCGATGGCATTCATCCGAACGCGCGGGCGGGCACTGGCACTCGCGCTCGCCGCCGCACTCCTCTTCGCGCAGCACGCGACCCTCGCGCGGCAGGCGCAGCAGCGCGCCTGCACGGTGCGCGTCACGCTCCTCCAGGTCAACGACGTGTACCGCTTCACGCCCGCCGACCGCGGCGCGCGCGGCGGCCTCGCCCGCGTCTCGGCGCTGCGCAAGCGCGTGATGCAGGAGTCGCCCAACACGCTCTTCCTGCTCGCGGGCGACACCATCTCGCCGTCGGTCGAGTCGATCACCTACAAGGGCGCGCAGATGATCGACGCGTGGAACCAGGTCGGGCTCGACTACTCGGTCTTCGGCAACCACGAGTTCGACTACGGCGACGAGGAGCTGTTGAAGCGGGTGAAGGAGTCGAAGTTCAAGTGGCTCGGCGCGAACGTCGTGGACTCGAAGACGGGCAAGACCTTCGCCGGCACGCCGCTCTTCGACGTGCGCGAGATGGGCGGCGTGAAGGTCGGCATCTTCGGCATCGCCCTGCCCGAGACGAAGACGACCTCGAAGCCCGGCCCCACGACCGAGTTCCGCGACCCCTGTGAGACTGCGAAAGTTGTCATCCCGCAGATGCGCGCGGCCGGCGCGCAGGCCGTCGTCGCGCTCACCCACCTCTCGCTTGAGCAGGACAAGGCGCTGGCGCGCTGCGCGCCCGGCATCGACGTCATCATCGGCGGGCACGAGCACTCGCTGCTTCAGTCCTCGTCCGCGGGCGTCCCCATCTTCAAGATGACGGCCGACGCGCGCGAGCTGGGGCGCATCGACCTCAACATAGACCCCTCGGCGGGCAGGGTCGAGTCCATCGACTGGGAGGTCATTCCCGTCGATGCCTCCGTCGCCGACGACCCCGCCTTCGCGCCCGTCGTCGCGAAGTACGCACGGCTGACGAACGAGCTTGCGCAGCCCGTCGGGGCGACCTCCGTCCCGCTCGACGCGCGCAGCGCGACCAGCCGGAGCGAGGAGACCAACGTCGCCGACTTCATCGCCGACTCGTTCCGTAAAGCCTCAGGCGCGGACGTGGCGCTCATCAACGGCGGCTCGATCCGCGCCGACGACGTGCTGCCCGCCGGAGACCTGACCGTGCGCGACGTGCTCTCCATCCTCCCCTTCGGCAACGACCTCGCCGTCATCGAGGTCACGGGCGACGTGCTCCTGCAAGCGCTCGAACACGGCGTGAGTTTGACCGCGCCGGGCGCGGAGCCCGGCCGCTTCCCGCAGGTCTCAGGCGTCCGCTTCTCGTTCGACGCGTCGAAGCCGCCGGGCTCGCGCGTCTCGGGCGTGACGGTGGACGGCCGGCCGCTCGACACGAAGAGGACCTACACGCTGGTGACGACGAGCTTCGTCGCGGGCGGCGGCGACCAGTACGCGATGTTCAAGGGGCGGCCCGATGTCCCCCTGAAGCAGAAGCTGACCGACTCCGGCGTGCTGCGCAAAGCCATCGAGGACGCGAAGACAATCGCGCCCCGCACCGACGGCCGCATCCGCCGCCTCGACACGCCCGCCGAGTCCAGGCCCTGCGCCGCCCCGACGCCCACCCCGGGGGCGCGGGCATCCCTGCCCGCCAGAGCGTGCGGAAGCACGCCGGGCGGCGAATGAAGTGTGAGTTTTATGTTCTACGAGGAAGAGGATAAGACGACCGCTGACGGGCCGCGGCGGCGGCGCGCGGTCGAGCTGTTCAAGCAGGCTTACGAGGCGCAGTTGGAGAAGCGGTACGCGGAGGCGGTCGAGCTTTACCGGCGCTCGATTGAGACCTACCCGACGGCCGAGGCGCACACCTTTCTGGGGTGGGTCTACAGCTTCGAGGGGCGCTACGACGAGGCCATCGACGAGTGCCTCGCGGCCATCCGCGTGGACGCGAGCTTCGGCAACCCCTACAACGACATCGGCAGCTACCTCATCGCGCAGGGCGACCTCTGGACGTGCGTGCGCTGGTTCCGCCGCGCGCTCTCGGCCCCGCGCTACGAGTCCTACGTCTTCCCGCACTTCAACCTCGGCCGCGTCTACGAGCAGCGCCACCGCCCGCTCGACGCCGCGCGCCACTACGGCCTCGCCCTCGAAGAGGAGCCCGGCTTCACACAGGCCGCCAAGGCCCTCCGCCGCGTGCAGGCGCTGCTGAATTAGCGTGAACCGTGAACCGTAAACCGTGACAAGGAGGAACTGTCTTCTACTCGTCACGGTTTACGGTTCACGGTTCACGCTCTGACAGATGTCTTCCCAGGAAGAGTATTTTTTGTGTTGGAGCGCCGCGCCCGAGCGTATGGACGGGCTGTGGGCCGAGGGGTGGCGGCACTTCGGGCCGATCTTCTTCCGTTACAGGCGCTGGCTCTACGAGGGGCGGAACCTGACGATCACGCCGCTGAGGGTGGAGCTGGCGCGGTTCGAGCCTTCGCGCAGCCAGCGGCGCGTGGCCGCGCGCAACCGCGACCTGCGCGCGGAGGTCGGGCCGACCGCGCTCGACGCGGAGATGTTCGAGATGTTCGAGGCGCACCGGCGGCGCTTCCGCACGGACGTGCCCGACTCGCTCCGCGACTTCCTCTCGCCGCACGCGCCCGCGGAGGTGCCGTGCCGCAACGAGACGATTCGCGTCTACGACGGCGGACGTCTCGTCGCCGCGCACTTCCTTGACGTGGGGAGCCGCGCGACCTCTTCCGTCTACTCGATGTTCGACCCCGCGGAGTCGCGCCGCAGCCTCGGCGTCTACACCATCCTGCTCGCCGTCGGGCGCTCGCGGAGGCTCGGCTGTCTCTACTACTACCCCGGCTACGCCTGCCGCGAGCCCTCGCCCTACGACTACAAGAAGAACCTCGCCGGCCTCGAAGAGTACGACTGGCGCGGCGGCTGGCTCCCGCCCGGCGGGCGGGGCTAAGAGGTCTCGTGCTGCTCGATGTCTTCGAGGCCGTGGACGAGTTCCCTGTTGATGCGCATCTTGCGGCGGTTGGCGTCCACCGCCACGTAGACGACCTCGGCCTCGGTGACCTTGATGCGCTCGCTTGTGCCGCCGTAGCGCTCGGCCTCGACGACGACGCGCGTGGTGATGGAGGTCGTGCCGATCTTCAGGGTCTGCGCGTAGAAGCTGACGAGGTCGCCGACGAAGACGGGCTGGTGGAAGATGACCTCGCGCATGGCGACCGTGACGAAGCGCTCGACGCCGGTGCGGCGGTGCGCCTCGACCGCCCCGGCGATGTCGATGTAGCTCAGGATGATGCCGCCGAAGATCGTCCCCTGCGGGTTCGTGTCGCGCGGCAGGAGCGTGATGCGGATGGCGGGGTCGCCGTACGAGTTCATGAACGCAGGATGGGGGCGGGCGGCGGGGGCTGTCAAGCGGGCCGGGGGCGTACAACGGTGCGGCCGGAGGGGACATCAAAACGCTTGTCGTAATAGCAGAAACGCCCGTTTTCGGCGTGCTTCACCCCGCGGACGCGCGTGAAAAGTTGTCAGGGACGGCCGCACGGCGTATCGTTTCCGTTAAGCACACTCGGCGACCCTTTCGGCAGGAAGATCAGACGATGAAGAGACTCTTTAACCACGCCATCTTGACGCTGGCGCTGCTGTGCCTGCCCGCGCTCGCCGCGGCCCAGCCGGCCGCCCGCAACGCGCAGAAGAGGCCCGCGCAGGCCAGGCCCACACCGACGCCGGCCCCGACCCCCGCGCCCGTCCAGACCATCGCCGAGACGCCGCTCGCGCCGGGGCAGCGCGCGCGCTTCGACGTGAACAACTACCGCATCATCGCCGAGTTGAACCCCGCGCAGCACCTCCTGACCGCCACGGCCGACGTCACCTTCACCCCGCTCGACAACACCCGCTCGGTCGTCTTTGAGCTGAACGGCTCGCTCAAGGTCGAGTCGGTCGAGCGCAATGGGAAGCCTCTGACCAACGTCGTGCAGGATCAGGCGGGGCTTGAGACCATCGGGCCTTTCGTCCGCGTAGACCTCGGCGAGGTCGTCGCGGCCGGGCAGCCGCAGACGCTGCGGTTCCGCTGGTCGGGCGCGCTCGTCACGCCCGAGGGCGGGCCGCTCCTGACGAAGCGCCTGGCCTACGTCGGGGCCGACCTCTCGTACCTGCTCTACGCGGCGCGCTGGTTCCCCTTCCACGAGTACGCCGCCGACCGCGCCACCTCCGACATCACCATCAGCGTCCCCGAGGGCTTCACCGTCGCGGGCTTCAGCGAAGAGCCGGTCGCGCAGGCGACGGGCCCGCAGTTCCTGCCGCCCGCGGGCGAGACCGCGGCGCGCACCGCGCCCGCGCGCGCCGGGGCCCAGACCGCGGGCCTGCGCAGCTACCGCTTCGTCACGCGCCAGCCTTCTCTCGTCGGCAGCTTCGCCGTCGGCCGCTTCATCTCGCGCACGCTCAAGATCGGCGGCTACGAGGTCACGTTCCACGTCCAGCCCGGCAGCGAGGGCTTCGTCGAGCCCTACGGGCAGCTCGTCGGCGAGGCTTTGCAGTTCTACACGCAGAAGTACGGGCCGCCGGCCTTCGGCACGCGCCTCCAGCTCGTCCAGATCGACGACGCGAGCCTCGACGCCTACGCCGCGCCCGGCATCCACTTCCTCTCGCCCCGCTTCTTCACGCCCGGCCGCCAGGCGTCGCTCGACGACAGGCTCCTGCGCGAGGTCGCCTACCAGTGGTGGGGCCTGACCGTGGGCCTGAAGTCCTTCGACGACGCGTGGCTCTCGCAGGGGCTCGCCGAGTGGAGCAGCTTCGCCTTCCGCGAGGGCCGGATGTCGGGCGGGCAACTCGACACGGCGCAGCGCGACATGCTTGAGCGCGCGCTCATGTTCGAGCAGGCCGCATCAATCGCCCGCGCGCCCTCGACGCTCGACGACCAGTCGGCCGCCTACCAGGCCGTCGTCTTCTACAAGGGCGCGATGGTCTTCCGGATGCTGCGCGAGGTTCTGCGCCCGTCGAAGTTCGACGAGCTTTTGAAGCGCTACGCCTCGGAGTTCCGCGGCAAGAACGCCTCCATCGACGACTTCGAGCGCCTGACCTCGGCGGTGGCGGGCGAGAACATGCGCTACTTCTTCGCGCGCTGGGTCGAGGGCACGGGCGTCCCCGAGTTCACGGTGGACTACCAGATCATCCGCACGCGCTCGGGCAAGTTCCGCGCGCGCGGCACGGTCAAGCAGAACGTCGAGAACCTGCGGATGCCGGTCGAGCTGCAACTGCGGGCCGAGGGCGACGACGCCAACACGGTCGTCTACGTCGCCGACCGCAGCGAGGACTTCGACTTCGAGGTCAAGGGCAAGCCGCTTGAGGTCGTCATCGACCCGAACAACAAGGTGCTGCGGGCGTCCGAAGAGCTGCGCATCTCCATCGTCGCGCGCCGCGGGCTGGAACTCTTCCGCGAGGGGCAGTACCTCGAAGCGCAGCGTCAGTTGGAGGAGGCGCTCAAGCTCGACAAGTCGAACTCGTGGGTCTACTACAACCTCGGGCTCATCTTCCTGGAGCAGCGCAACTACCAGCAGGCGCTCGACAACTTCGACGCCGCGCTGCACGGGAACCTGCGGCCTTCGTGGATCGAGGCGTGGGCGCGCATCAAGCGCGGCAACGCCTACGACGGCATGGGCGACCGCGCCCGCGCTGTCCACGAGTACAAGCAGGCGGTCGAGTCCGGCATCGACTTCGACGGCGCACAGCGCGCCGCCCAGGAGTACCTCAAGACGCCCTACGACCCCAAGGCCACCACCCAGCAGGCCGCCTCGGGGGTGAGCGAGTAAGAAAAGTAGACAGTAGACAGTAGTCAGTAGCCAGTAGAAAAAAGCGGCGCGTCTCAACCTTCGGGCCGGACGCGCCGCTTACCTTTTCTACTGGCTATTGACTACTGTCTACTGTCTACTGCCTTTCACACCGCAACGACCGCGATGCGGTGGCGGTCGGCGAGGTTGAGCATCTCCTGGCGGTCGAAGATGAGCGTCTTGCCTGCGGTCAGACACAGACAGGTGGCGCCGGCCTCGACCATCGTCTCGACGGTGGGCAGGCCGACGACGGGCACGTCGAAGCGCATGTCCTGGTTCGGCTTGGCGACCTTGACGACCGTCAGGCGGCCGCGCGCGAGGCGGCCGGCGCGGCGGACCGTTTCGTCCGTGCCCTCCATCGCCTCGACGGCGACGCAGGCGCGCGCGCGCACGACGATGGTCTGGCCGAGGTCGAGCCGCGCGATCTCGCGCGCGACCTCGAGGCCGTACTCGATGTCGGCGCGCTCGGCGGCCGAAGGCTGGCGGCGCGAGAGCACGCCCTCGGCGGGCAACTGGTCTTTGATGAAGTAGGTCGAGTCGATCAGCTCGATGCCTTCGCGCGCCAGCTCGGCCGCGACCCCGCCGATGAGGGCGTCGGTGTTGCGGCGCGGGAGCGAGAGGAGCATCCGGAGCATCCGCACGTCGGGGAGCGCGCCGCTGAAGATTTGCACGTGCCTGACCTGGCCCGCCATGATCGCCTTCTCCACGCCCTCGCGCTTGAAGAAGCGAATCATCCGGCCGAGCTGGCCGATGCCGACCCAAGTCACGCGGTCGGCCAGCTTCTCGATCTCCGGGTCGGTCTCCTCCCTGATGGCCGCGACCGCAACCTGCGCGCCCGCGCGCCGCGCCCCCTCCAGCACGAGGAAGGGGAACTTGCCGTTGCCCGCGATGAGTCCGTAACGCATACGTTGGTGAATGGTAAATGGTAAATAGTGAATGGTGAAGAACCGCCCGCTCTTATCCATTCACCATTTACTATTCACCATTTACTACTTTACGACCCCGCGCCGCGAGGTCTCGATGAAGCGGAGGAGTTCTTCGACCTCCGGCGAGTCCCGTATCTCCTCGCGGATGCGGGCGAGCGCCTGCGTGGTGTTGAGCCTTGAGGAGAGGAGGAGGCGGAAGGCGTGGTGCAGCGCCTCGATGGTCTCCTGCGGGTAGCCGCGACGCTTCATGCCGACCGTGTTGAGGCCGTAGCACTTGGCGTGGTTGCCGACCGTGAGCGCGAAGGGGAGCGCGTCCTTGACGACGACCGAGTAGCCGCCGACGTACGCCTCGCGGCCGACGCGGCAGAACTGGTGGACGCCCGAGTAGGCCCCGACGTTCGCGCCGTCCTCCACCTCGACGTGGCCGGCGAGCGTCGCGGCGTTCGCCATGATGACGCGGTCGCCGACGCGGCTGTCGTGCGCCACGTGCGCCTGCGCCATGATGAGGCAGTCGTCGCCGACGGAGGTCAGCATCCCGCCGCCCTCCGTGCCGCGGTGGACGGTCACGAACTCGCGGAGCCGGCAGCGCTTGCCCACCCGCGTCTCGGCCGGCTCGCCGCGGTACTTCAGGTCCTGCGGCTCAAGGCCGATCGAAGCGAAGGGGAAGACGTGCGTCTCGTCGCCGATCTCGGTGCGGCCGTCCACGACGACGTGCGATTCGAGCCGCACGCGCGCGCCGAGGCGCACCTCGTCGCCGACCGTGCAGTACGGCCCGACGTGGGAGCCCTCGCCCACTTCGGCGCGCGGGCTGACGACGGCGGATGGGTGGACGTAGACAGACATAAGAAAGTAGGCAGTAGGCAGATGGCAGTAGGCAGTTAAAAACCTTAAAGTCGAAACCTTAAGTTAACCCTTCAACGTCCGAAGCCCGGAGCGTACTGCCTGCTGCCATCTGCCTACTGCCTACTGCCTTTCACCTCGGGACGACGACGCTCATGATGTCGGCCTCGGCGGCGAGCTGGCCCTCGACGTGCGCCTCGCCGTGCATCTTCTGGACGCGGTGGCCGACGCGGACGGGCGTCACGGTGATACGCAGCGTGTCGCCGGGGACGACGGGGCGGCGGAAGCGCCCGTTGTCGATGCCGCTGAAGAGGACGAGCTTGTCGTCGCGCCCCTCCAACTGCTGGAGCGCGTAGACGGCGCCGACCTGCGCCATCGCCTCCAGGATGAGGACGCCGGGCATGACGGGCGCGCCGGGGAAGTGCCCCTGGAAGAAGTGCTCGTTGATCGTCACCTGCTTGACCCCGACGATGCGCACCCCCGGCGTCAGCTCGACGATGCGGTCAACGAGCAGGAACGGGTAGCGGTGCGGCAGTATCTCCTGGATGGCGCGGGTGTCGAGAACGGTTTCCATAGGGAGACTCGGAGCGTGAACCGTAAACCGTGACAAGAAAAAGCCGTAAATCGTGAACCGTAAACCGCGACGAGAGGGAGTCAATTCCTCCTCGTCACGGTTTACGGTTCGCGGTTTACGGCCTTTGACTACGGGCGGGTGGCCGGGGCGGCGGGCGTCGCCGCGGAGGCCGTGGCCGGGTTGCGCGTGTTGTAGTCGGCGATGAAGGCGCTGGTGATGTCGATGCCGCCGTCCACCACCATCACGACGCCCTGCATCTTGCTCACGTCGAAGACGACCGAGAGGCCGCGCGCCTTGGCGAAAGCCTGGAGGGCGTTGCCGATGTCCTGGTAGACCGGGCCGGTCAGCTCCTGGACGCGCTTGTCGAGCGCCTTCTGGCCGTCCTCCTGCTTGCGCTTGATCTCTATCTCCAACTGCTGGGCCTGGTCGGCCTTGGCGGCGAGCGCCTTCTGGTCGGCGACGGCCTTGGTGTCGTTGACCTCCTTGACGAGGGCCTGGTAGCGCGTCTGGAGGCCCTGGAGTTCGTCGCGGCGCGGCTTGAACTCGCGCTCGACGGTCTGGAAGGCGGCGACCAGGCGCTTGATGCCGTCCTTCTGGTCGCCGAAGGCGTCGGTGTCGATGATGGCGAACTTGCCCTCGGCGATGGCGGCGGCGGTCGAGGGGCCCGGGGCCGCGGGGCGCGGCTGCGCGGGCGTCTGGGCGGAGGCCGTCAGCGCGGCCGTGGCCGCGAGGGCGGCGGCGAAGAAGGTTGTGCGAATCGCTTTCATGATCTTTCTTGTACTGCTCCTTAAAGTGTTGCGGGCGAACTTTCGGGCGCGGCCGCGGGTGCTACTACCTTCGGGGGCGCGCCGCCCCCGTCGAATGCTTTCGTAAAACTCCTAGAAGGTGCGCCCGATGCTGAACCGGAAGACCCTCTTCTTCTCCTGGATGAGCGTGTCCTGTGCGTTCGGGTTGATGGCGTAGATGAAGCGGAACGGCACGTTGATCACGGGCATTTGGATGCGCATCTCGAGCCCCAGGCTGGATCGGTAGTCCCCGATTTTTGAAAAAAGGCTCTGCGAGAGGCGCGCCACCGTGTTCGTCTGCGCCTCGCCGCGCAGGAAGACGGGCTGGACACCGAACGGGAGCCCCGAGATGGGGTCGAGCGGGCCGATGCGCGTCAGCGCCGCGAACTCCTCCTTCGTCACCAGCCGGTCGCCCTGGATGAGGAGGGTGGGCTGCGCGAACAGGGCCGACGTGCCGCAGGAGAAGGGGCTCGTCGTCGACATCAGTTGCGTGTTACGCCGCGCGATCAGCCCGTTCAGGCTGCCCGAGCCGCAGAGCAGCGGCTGGTCGGCCAGAAACTCGGTCGAGAAGGTCTGGTCGGAGTTCGTCGTCAGGTTGAAGGCCGAGCCGATGTCGGCGAAGGCCGCCAGCGCCACGGGGCCGAAGATCGGGATGCGGTACTCGAAGTTCCCCAGGAGCTGCGTGTCGCCGCCCAGGAAGCGGAACTGCCGGTCGATGAGGACGGAGTTGGCCCCCGTCGGGCCGGTGAAGGTGCCGAGCGCGACGAGCTGCTGGCGCAGGTTCTCGGGGAGCCCCTCGATGGGGACGACGTCGCCCGCGCCCGTGGCCGAGACCTGGACGTTGCGCGTCGTGACGAACACGTCGAGCGGCGCGATGGGCGCGATCGAGCGGACGTTGTAGCCGCGGATGGTGAACTCGTCGCCGAGGAAGAAGCGCTCGTAGATGGGGACGCCGTTGATGAAGGAGAGCGACTCCTGCTGCGACTGGGCGATCGTCGAGGTGACGCCGAAGCTGCGGACGTGGCCCGCGACGAGGCGGAAGCCGAAGACCTCGGGCTTCTCCGAGCGCTTGCGGCGCACGGGGCGGAAGTTCGTGAACGAGAGCGTCGGCTGGATGGTGCGCACGTCGCCGAGCAGCCCCGCCACCGCGAGCGAGGCCGCGAGCTGGCTGCCTTGCGTCGGGTCGATGCTGCCGTTGCGCGTGTCGTAGACGAACGAGGGCGTCACCCGGCTCGTCGTGATGTTGGACTGCTTGAAGACGATGGGGATAAAGGTGTTCGGGTTGTTCTGCTCGTTGACCGGCGGCTCCTCGATGGAGGAGCGCGAGAAGGCGTACGAGAGGCCGATGCGCGAGGCGCGCGCGATCTCGACGAAGCGGCGGCTGCGCGGCCGCCAGAACTCGGAGAGCGGCGAGGTCGCGTAGATGCTCCCGCCGGTCGTCTTCTGCGTGAAGAGGTTCGCCTCGTCGGCCGTCAAAAAGCCCGTCAGGTCGAACGTGTCGTTGAGGGCGGTCTGGTTCTGCGAGAGGAACGTGCCCTCGCCGAAGAACTTCTGCGACTGCGTGTAGAGCGAGAAGCCGAGCGAGATGGGGCGGTCGTTGATGTACGGCTCGGTGAACGAGAAGAGGATCGACTTCTGCCGGTTGCCGAAGGCGAACTGGAACGAGAGACTTTCGCCGCGGCCGAGCAGGTTGTTCGTCGAGTAGTCCAGGCCGAAGAAGGAGCCGCCGATGCCGGAGACGCCGCCGTTGAAGGCGATCTGGTTGCGGCCGCGCTCCGAGACGCGGAGGTTGATATCGACCTCGCCCTTCTCCTCGTCGGGGCGCAGCTCGGCGTCCTTGTCCTTGTCGATGGGGTCGAAGAAGCCGAGCTGGTTGAGCCTGAGGACCGAGAACTCCCACACCTCGCGGTTGAAGATGTCGCCCTCGTTGACGGCCACCTCGCGGCGCAGCACGTTGTCGCGCGTGTAGGTGTTCCCCAAAAACTCCAGGCGGCGCAGCGTGAACTGCTTGCCCTCGTTGATGGTGATGGTGAAGTCGGCGATGCCCTCGTTCGGGTTCTGCGGGTTGGGCTTGAACTCGGGCGTGATCTCAGGCTCGTACTGGATGAAGCCCTGGCGGCCGTAGAGGTTCTTCAGGTCCTCGTAGACGGCCTTCCCGATGCGCGCGCCGTTGGCGATCTCGCCCGGCCTGAGCCCGATGACGAGCCGGATCACCTCCTCCGAGTAGATGGAGTTGCCCTCGATTTTAATTTCGCCGAGGCGGTAGAGCTTGCCCTCGGTGACGGGGATGGTGACGCGCAGCCCCTCGTCCGTGGAGGAGATGATCGGGAGCGGCAGGATGGGGAAGCCCGTCCGCTTCGGCCCGAGCCCCTCGACCCGCGGCTCGCCGGTGCGCGCTTCGAGGTAGCCCTTCGAGCGCATGTAGTCCCAGACGTTCTTGCGCAGGTCGTAGTCGAGCTTCTCTAGGTGGAGGATGTCCTGCCCGCGGAAGCGCGACATCAGCCCCGCCTCCTTGACGAGCTTCATGGCGCCGCGCAGCTCGCCGTCGGAGAAGTGCTGGTTGCCCTCGAACTCGATGTCCACGACGCGGACGCGGTCGGCCTCGTCCACGTTGAAGGTGAGCGAGATGGAGGTGGCCGAGACCTCCTCGGTCTCCGGCGTGACGACGGCGTTCGGGTGGCCGCGCTGGGCGAGCAGCTCCTTGATGACGCGGCGGGCGTTGTTGACCTTGACGGGGTCGAAGGTCTGCTCGCGGGCGATGCCGACCCTCTGCTCGCGGAACTCCTTGAGCACGTCGGCCTCGCCGACGCTCTTGAGGCCCTTGAAGGTCAGCTCGCGGATGACCGGCAGCTCGACCACGTCGAAGATGACGACCTTGCCGCCGCGGGGGCCGTCCGTGGTCGAGACGCGCACCTGGGTCTTGTCGAAGAAGGGGAGGTTCAGGAGCGCCTGGTAGTCGCGCTGAATCTGCGCCTCGTTGTAGGTGTCGCCCTCACGGGTCTGGATGTGGTAGAGGATGTCCTCGTCGCGCAGGCGGCGGTTGCCCTCGATCTGCACCGACTCGACGAGGACGCGCTGCTGTGCGGCCGGCGCGGGCTCCTGGGCGCTCGCGCCCGCCGCGGGGAGCGCCGTGTGGAGGAGCATGAGGCAGGCCACGAAGGCCGCCACGGGTTGAATCCAGGGCGCGCGAATTCGCATAAACTTAGTTTTTCGCCTCTTGAATTGCGGTCGAATGAATTCGGGAGACTTTAAAAAGGAAAAATCTTTTCGAGAATTTTTTCCGCCCGGAACGGCACAGGCGTGCGCGGCTCCGGCTCAGGCGTCAGGGTTTAGAACAGGCTCCACTTGGATTCCCCCCGCGCGCCCAACCGTTGCCAGCCGCACGACTCCCGCAAAGTGGCGCATTATAAATGAGAAAACGGCCAAATCCAACCGACGGGAACCCATCAGACAGAAGTCAGGAGTCAGAAGAAGAGGCCCGGACGCCCCCTCTTCTGACTCCTGACTTCTGACTCCTGACTCCTTTAATGTATGAGCAGCGCGTCGCCGGGCTCCTCGACCCCGGCGGGGCGGTAGGAGAGTTCGTTGCCGACGGCGTAGACCTCGACGACGGAGGCGGCGCCCAAGCTCCCCTGGATGAGCGCCTCGGAGAGCGGGTCTTCGACGTACTTCTGGAGCGCGCGCCGGAGCGGCCTCGCGCCGTAGGAGCGGTCGGCGCAGGTCTTCTCGACGATCCAGCGCTTGGCCTCGACGGTGAGCCGCACTTCGAGCCCCCGCCGGGCGAGCGTCTTGTTCAACTGCTCGACCTGGAGGCCGACGATCTCCAGCAGCTCGTCGTCGAGCAACTGGTCGAAGATGATGATCTCGTCGAGGCGGTTGATGAACTCGGGGTTGAAGGTGTGGCGCACGGCGTTCATCACCATCTCCTCCATCTTCTCGCGCGAGGCGTCGGGGCTGGCCTGGAAGCCCATCGCGCCCTTCTTCTGGATGTAGCGCGCCCCGATGTTGGAGGTCATGATGATGATGGCGTTCTTGAAGTCCACGGTGTTGCCGAGCGCGTCCGTCAGGATGCCGTCCTCGAAGACTTGCAGCAGCACGTTGAAGATGTCGGGGTGCGCCTTCTCGATCTCGTCGAAGAGCAGCACGCTGTAGGGCGAGCGCTTGATGCGCTCGGTCAACTGCCCGCCCTCCTCGTGGCCGACGTAGCCCGGGGGGCTCCCGATGAGCTTCGAGACCGAGTGCTTCTCCATGAACTCGGACATGTCGAAGCGGATCATCGAGCGCTCGGAGCCGAAGAGGAACTCGGCGAGGCTGCGCGCGACCTCCGTCTTGCCGACGCCCGTGGGGCCTAAGAAGAGGAAAGAGCCGACGGGGCGGTGCGGGTTCTTGAGCCCCGCGCGCGAGCGGCGGATGGAGCGGGCGAGCGCCGAGATGGCCGGGCGCTGCGCGATGACGCGGCCCCGCAGCTCCTCCTCGATGCGTAAAAGCTTCTGCGTCTCCTCCTCCTTGAGCGAGGTGATGGGGATGCCCGTCCAGCGCGCGATGACGTCCTCGATGTCGTCCTTGGTGACCTCGACCATGATGAGGTCATCCTCCTCGACGAGCGGGGAGGAGTTGAGCGCCGGGCGGTAGAAGCTGCCGGCCGCGGTGCGGTCGCGGTCGTCGTAGTAGCTGCTCTCGCGCGGCGCGGAGTGGCGGCGCTCGCGCAGCTTGACGCGCGCCCCGGCCTCGTCGATCACGTCGATGGCCTTGTCGGGGAGGAAGCGGTCGGGGATGTAGCGGTTCGACTGGTAGACGGCGGCCTCGATGGCGTCGTCGGTGTAGCGCACCTGGTGGAACGCCTCGTAACGCTCGCGCACGCCGTCGAGGATCGAGACGGCCTCCTCCTCGCTCGGCGGCGGAACCTTCACCGCCTGGAAGCGGCGTTCGAGCGACCTGTCCTTCTCAATCGACTTGCGGAACTCGGCGGGCGTCGTCGCGCCGATGCACTGAATCTCCCCGCGCGACAGGGCGGGCTTGAGGATGTTGGCGGCGTCGAGCGACCCCTCGGCGCTGCCCGCGCCGACGAGCGTGTGCAGCTCGTCGATGAAGACGACGTACTGCGGGTTCTCGACCAGCTCGCGCATGATCTGTTTGAGCCGCTCCTCGAACTGACCGCGGTACTTCGTGCCCGCGACGATTAAGCTAAGGTCGAGCGAGAGGATGCGCTTGTTCTCAAGGAACGAGGGCACGTCGCCGCGGACGATGCGCTGGGCGAGCCCCTCGACAATCGCGGTCTTCCCCACCCCGGGCTCGCCGATGAGCACGGGGTTGTTCTTCGTGCGGCGGCAGAGTATCTGGACGACGCGCTCGATCTCGCCCTCGCGGCCGACGAGCGGGTCGAGCTTGTCGTTGGCGGCGTCCTCGGTCAGGTCGCGCGAGAACTCGGCGAGGTGCGGCGTCTCCTTCTTCTGCGCCGCGCGCGGGTCGTTGCCCGACTGGCGCGAGACCTCCTCGCGCACCGCGTTCAGGCGCAGGCCGCGCTCGTAGAGAATCTCCGCGGCCATCGAGCGCTCCTCGCGCAGCAGGCCGAGCAGCAGGTGCTCCGTCCCGATGTGCCTGTGCTGGAGCCTGTCCGACTCCTCGTGCGCGAAGGCCAGCACGCGCTTGGTCTCGGGGGCGAGGGGCAGCTCGACCGAGGTGGAAATCTTCTCGCGCAGGGGCGCGCGCCCCTCGATCTCCTTGCGGATGGCTTCGAGGGAGGTCTGCGCGCGCGCGAGGAAGCGCGCCGTCAGCGTCTTGTCCTCGCGCATGAGGCCCAGCAGGAGGTGCTCGGGCTCGATGGCGGGGGCGCCGAACTGAGAGGCTTCGTACCGCGCGAAGAAGATGACCCTCCGCGCCTTCTCCGTGTATCGCTCAAACATAAAAGGCTTTTTCCGACCGGAAGTAAGGGACGTTCAAACGGGCGGGGCCGGCGAATCTTAAAAAAGTCGGGAGAACCGCCGCAGGGCACCCGCGCCGCATTATAACTGAAAGCGGGCCGGATGTCAGATTTATCGAAAGGGTATTGGGTTTTGGGTTTTAGGTGCTGGGGAAAAGCGGGTTTTTACCAGCACCCGACACCTAACACCCAACACCCTCATCGAGTCTTCCGTCCCGCAGCACGAGGCGGCGGTCGCAGAGGGCCGCGAGGCTTTCGTTGTGCGTGGCGACGAGGGCGCAGGCGCGCGCCTCGCGGGAGAGGGAGAGGAGGAGCGCGCCGACCTCCGCACCGGTGCGCGCGTCGAGGTTCCCCGTCGGCTCGTCGGCGAGGACGAGGCGGGGGCGCGTGACGAGGGCGCGGGCGACGGCCACGCGCTGCTGCTCGCCGCCCGAAAGCTCCCCGGCCGCGTGCGCGAGCCGCCGGGCCAGCCCGACCTTCTCCAACAGCCCGCGGGCGCGGGTCAGGGCCTCGCGGCGGCGCACGCGCGCGACGAGCAGCGGCAGCGCGACGTTCTCCTCCGCCGAGAGGTCTGTGAGCAGGTGGTGGAACTGGAAGACGAAGCCGACCTGCGCCCCGCGCCACCGCACGAGCTCCGCAGGACTCGCGCGAGTCACGTCGAGCCCGCAGACCTTTACGCTCCCCGCGTCCGCCGCCTCAAGCCCCCCGCAGACGTGCAGCAGCGTCGTCTTCCCCGCCCCCGAAGCGCCCACGACCGCCGCCGCCTCGCCCGCCTTCAACTTCAGGGAGACGCCGCGCAAGACCTCCAACACGCCCCCCGCGGGCTCGCGGAAAGATTTGCGGAGGTCTGCGACCTCAAGTTCAAAGTTCAAAGTTGCGGGCTCAAAGTTTGAAGACGCGGCCCGGCCGTCCGCGTCACCCTCATGCGACTTTGAACTTTGAACCCTGAACTTTGAACCCACCGACGAACTCCTTACTCGTGCCTCAATACTTCGGCGGGCCGCACGCGCGCGGCCTGCCAGGCCGGGTAGAGCGTGGCGAGGAGGCTGACGGCGAAAGCCGCGAGCGCGGCCGTCAGAACGTCCGAGGCGTGCGGGTGCAGCGGCACGGCGCTCAGCGAGTAAACGTCCGGCGGCAGCCGCACGAGTCGGAAGCGTTCGGCGAGGTAGCAGGTCGAGAGGCCGAGCGCGACGCCCGCGAGCGCGCCGGCCGCGCCGATGACCGCGCCTTCGATCATGAAGACCAGCGTGACGGAAGGCGCGCGCGCGCCGACCGTCGAGAGGACGGCGATGTCCGCGCGCCGCTCGACGACGACGAGCGCGAGCGTCGTCGTGATGTTGAGCGCGGCGACCACCGTCACGAGCATGATGATGAGCGCGACCACGCGCCTCTCCAAAGCCAGCGCCTCGAAGAGCGGCCGGTTCGCCTCGCGCCAGTCCACGGTCGTCCAGCCCCCGGCCAGCTCCTCGCGCAGACGCCGCGCGAGGCGGTCGCTCGCGTAGAGGTCTTGCGCCTCGACGCTGAGGACGATGTTGGGCCGCGCCCCTAGGGCGCGCGCGACCGACGCCGTCGAGAGGTAGGCCCACGCCGAATCGTACTCGTAGAGCCCCGAGCGGAAGAGGCCGACGACGCGCACGCGCCGCGCGCCGCCCCGTCCCGCTTGCGCGTCGGGCGAGACGGCGGCGGCCGTCAGGATGAAGCCCTCGTCGCCGATTTCGGTCAGCCCCGTGCGCGCCGCCAGCTCCTCGCCGAGCACGGCCGGCACGGGGTCGTCCTCGCCGGACGCCTCTTGAAAGAGCGCGTCGAGCGAGCCCTTCGTCACAGTCCCCCGCACGGCCGCGAGCGCCCGCGCCGACTGCCGGTCGAGGCCGCGCAGGAGCGCGTAGTTCGTGCCTTCGCGGCCGCCGACGAGCGCGCCCTCGTAGGTCGTCGGCTGTGCGTCGGCGACGCCCTCCATGCGGCGCACGCGTTCGGCCAGGCCCCACGCGTCCGCGATGCCCTCGCCCCCCTCCCGCGCGAGCGTGACGTGAGCGGTGCCGCGCAGAATCTTGTCTTGCAGCTCGTCACGAAAGCCGTTCGCCAGCGCCGTCGCCACGATGAGCGCCGCCACCCCGCACGCGATGCCGACCACGGCCGCGCCCGCAGTCCAACGCGCCACGCGGCGCCCCCGCCGCGCGCGCAAGTACCTCAGCGCGAGAAAGAGTTCAAAGGGCATGGCGGCAGTATGCCGAAGAAGTACAGGTCAGTACCACCCGCGGTAGCGGGTGGGTCTTGCGCAGACCGCTTGTTGATTGATGACAGCTTGCCTCTCGTCTATTAACGGGCCGTTCCCGGCTGACCCACCCGCTACCGCGGTCGGTACTGACCGCTATTTTTGCCGCACATCGACGACCGCGACCCACTGCCCCTTACTCTCCTCTCGAAAGACGACGCGGCCGCCGAGGAGGCGCGCGGCCACGTCGAGTTCGAGGCCGCCGTGCGACGAGTAGAGGAGCGCCACGTCGTACTCGGACTTGCGCGCGGCGGCGCGTTCGAGTTCGGCTTGCAGGAAGTTCTCGACGGGCACGACGTTCAGGGCGCGCGGCGTGTAGCCGTAGTAGGGGTTGCGCAGCTCGTCCGTGGCGGGCCAGGAGGTGAGCACGCGCGCCTCCGGGTACTTCTCCGCGAGGAAGCGCGCGGCGTCGCGGTGCAGCAGGACGAAGTCACGGTAGGCGAGATTCTCCTCCCAGGGAAAGCTGTACGAAGGGTTGACCGCGGTGCGGTAGGCGAACGCGGCGCAGACGAGCGCGACGGCGAGCGGCCACGCGGGCACGCGCCGCCGGAGCGTCGAGACCCAGACCACGACGACGAGCGGCAGCACGGGCAGCATGTAGCGCGCCAGCACTGCCCCGCCCACCACCGAGAGCGCGAAGACGTGCGCGAGGATGAGCACGAGGAAGAGGATTTGAACCGGCACGGCGATGCGCGGTCGCTCCACGCCGCGGTCGCGCCGCGGCTTGAGGAACATCGCGGCCAGCCCGGCGAGCGTCAGCGCCCAGAGGTTCATGTGGATGGTGACGTGCCCGAAGCGTCGCCAGACGGTGTCGAGTACGCGCGCGAGGTTGAGCGTGGACTCGACGTTGTAGCGGAAGTATTCGGGGTTCCCGAGCGTGTAGCCCGTCCGCGCGCGGTGGTACGCGAACCACAGCGCGAGCGGGAGCCCCGCGAGCAGCAGCGTCAGAGACCACCACGCCGGCCGCCGCTCGACGCAGACGAGCGACGACAGCTTCTCCCTCTTCCGTAACAGCCAGCAGACCAACTCCCAACCGCACAGCACGACGGGCACGAGCACTGCCGTCTCCTTCGCCAACGCCGCCAGCGCCAGCAGGAATACGCAAATAACACGGCGAAAATACGCCATTTCCGCCCCGCGCAGGCTTTTCGCGCCGCCTTGCAACGCCATTGCGTCGCGTCGCAACGCCGTTACGTTGCCTCGCAACGCCGTTACGTCGTCTCGCAACGCCGTTACGTCGTCTCGCAATGGCGTTGCGTCGCCCTGCAATGGCATTGCGTCGCGTCGTAATGGCGTTGCGTCGCATCGTAATGGCGTTGCGTCGGCTTGCAACGGCGTTGCGGGACGACGCAACGGCGTATCGTCGCCTTGCGAAGGCGTGGCGTCGCTCCGCAACGCCACTGCGTCGTGCGGCGGAAGATAGAAGACGAGCGCCCACGTCACGAGCGCCGCCACCATCATGTCGAGGTGCGCGAGCGTGCTCTGCGCGAAGAAGACGGGGTAGAGGGCCGTGCAGAGGGCGGTCGCCGCGCCCACGCGCCAATTAGCCACGCGGCGGCCGAGCGCGAAGACGCCGGTGAGCGCGAAGGCCGCCACCGCGAGCATCGCCGTGCGCGCGACCTCTACGCTAAAGCCGAAGAGCTTCCAGGCGAGCGCGAGCCACGCCATCACCAGCGGCGGGTGCGCGTTCGAGAGCGTCGAGTGCGGGATGAAGCTGCCGTCCGCGTAGATGTCGCGCGCGGCCGGGACGAAGTAGCCGGCCTCGTCCCAGTAGTAAGGGAGCCCGAGGAGATGTGCGTGTGTGACGTAGAGTCCGGCGAAGGCGGCGGCGAAGACGATGGCGAGCAGGAGCGTCGTGCGGGGCTTGCGTGTCAAGGCGTGTGTGGGTCTCGGCGGCGCGTGGGCGGCGGGGCCTCAGTTCTTCTCGGCCGTCTTCTCGTCCGGCGTCAGAGACTCGATGAGGTCGTGTTCGAGCGAGGCGTCCGGGCGCTTGACCATCGTCAGGCGGTTGCCGCGCTCGTTGTAGGCGACCTCGTCCATGATGTTGTACATGAGGAGCACGCCGCGCCCCGAAGTCTTGAAGAGGTTCTCGGGGTCGCGCGGGTCGGGGATGGCGTTCACGTCGAAGCCCTCGCCCTCGTCCTCGACGGTGAAGCGCGCCTCCCTGGCCGAGAGGTCGGCGGTGATGCGGACGAGCTTGTTGTGGTCGTGCTTGTTGCCGTGCTTGACGGCGTTGACGAACGCCTCGTCGAGCGCGATGAGCAGGTTCGAGCGGTCGGGCTTGATCACGCCCAGCGCGGCGACGCGCTCGATCAGGTAATGGAGCACGCCGTTCATCAGGCTGATGTCGCTCGGCAGCTCGAACTCGATGTGCTCGCGGACGTAAGGCAGCACCTTGAGGTCTTCGATGAAGCGCAGCTTGTAGCCGAGCGTCTTCTCGACGATCTGCGAGAGTTCGTCGTGGTCGTACGGCTTGCGGAGGTAGTTGGCCGCGCCGAGCTTGAAAGCCTTGACGATGCCGGCCTGCTGCGTCTCCTCCGAGGAGACGACGACGGGGACGAAGAGGCGCTTGCGCTGGAGTTCGGAGACGAGTTGGACGCCGGAGTCGGAGTACTCGGCGAGGTCGGAGATGATGAGGTCGAAGTCTTCGAGGTCTTCGCGGCCGACGGCCTCGGCGCGGTCGGCGGCCGTCACCACCTCGTGGCCGAGCCCGGCGAGCGCGTCGGCCAGGACGGTGCGCAACTCCGCGTTGCCTTCAACGATGAGGATGCGTCGTCTGTCCATCGAGAGACTGTTTTCCGCGAGCGAACCGGGGAGGGTACGTGAAAGCTCCGGCTTCCCTCTCACTTTCCGCGAGCTATCCGCCAACGCTGTACGACGCCGGGGCGGGCGCCGGTTTCAAAATATATCACAGCCCCGCAGTAGGCAGTAGGCGGATGGCAGCAGGCAGTCACTCCGCGTTATGCGTGTTGAGATTTAATTTCGACCGCTCGAATCAGGGCTCTTAACTGCCTACTGCCGTCCGCCTACTGCCTACTGACTCCGCAGCGGGAGGCCGTGCGCGAGCAGGTCTTCGAGTTCGGGGCTCGTGGGGAGTGCCGTGCGCGCGCCGAGCGCCCGGCACTTGAGCGCGGCGACGGCGCAGCCCGTGCGCAGGCAGCCCTCGACCTCCTCGCCGCGCAGCATGCCGTAGATGAAGCCGGCGTGGAAGGCGTCGCCCGCGCCCGTCGTGTCGTGGCAGCCGCCGGGGACGGCGAAGGCGGGCGACTCGACGAAGACGCCGCCGTGGTAGACGACCGCGCCGCGCTCGCCCAGAGTCATCCCGACGACCGCGTCCGGCCTCAGTCTGGATTTCATCTCGACGAGGGCCGCGTGCTCGTCGTCGATGCCGGTGAGCCTGCGCGGGAACTCCTGCGAGGAGATGAGCACGTCCACTTGCGGCAGAAGCTCCCCGAGCCCCTCGTAGACGTTGTCGATGTCGAGCGAGACGACGGTGCCCGCCGCCCTCGCCTCTTGAGCCACGCGCGCGCGCGCCCGCGTGTCGTGCCCGTCCATGTGGAGCATGCGCCCGCGGCCCGCGAAGCCCCGCGGCGCTTCGTCCTCCTTGTAATAGAGGCGCTCGTCCCGATCCCAGATGACCGTGCGCTCGCCCGTGCGCTCGTCGATGAGGATGTAGGCGATCTGGTTGGCCGCGCCCTCGACGACCTCCGCGAACTCCATCCCGACGCCCTCGGCGCGCAGCGCCTCGAAGCCGAAGCGCCCGGCGTCGTCCGACCCGAAGCGGCCCGCGTAGGCCGTCCGCATCCCGAGCCTGCGCAACCCCGTCATCGCGCTCGCCGTCTCGCCGCCCGCGCCGCGCTCGTGCTCCACCAGACGAACCTTCGTGTCGTAAGCGGGGTAGTGCGGGACGACGACGAGGTAGTCCACGGCGTTCAGGCCGAAGCCGACGGCGTCGAACTCTCTGGCGGGCGGGGGCTCGAAGGGGAATCGCACGGGGCGGGATTATAAGGGCCGTGAACCGTAAACCGTAACCCGTGACAAGATAAAAACCGCTTCCTCACTCGTCACGGGTTACGGTTTACGGTTCACGGCCCTTTATGGTGTGCGCTAAACTGTCTCTAAATCGATGCCCTTGACCCTGGAAGAGAAACTGAAGAACCTGCCCACGGCGCCCGGCGTCTACCTGCACAAGGACGCCGGGGGCAAGATCATCTACGTCGGGAAGGCGAAGAACCTCCGCAACCGCGTGCGCTCCTACTTCCAGTCCGGCCGCGGGCACGACCGCAAGACGCGCGAGCTGGTCAAGCGCATCACCGATTTGGAGTTCATCGTCACCGACACCGAGGTCGAGGCGCTCGTCCTAGAGTCCAACCTCATCAAGCAGCACAAGCCGCGCTACAACGTGCTGCTCAAGGACGACAAGCAGTACCCGCACCTCAAGCTCACCATCTCCGAGCCCTTCCCGCGGGTGATGATCACGCGGCGCATCCAGCGCGACGGCTCGCTCTACTTCGGCCCGTACCTGCCGGCCGCGCTCGCGCGCCGCACCATCGACCTCATCAACCGCACCTTCCAGCTCCGCACCTGCGACATCGAGATCGACGGCAGGCTCCCGCGCCCCTGCCTCGAATACCACATCAAGCGCTGCCTCGGCCCCTGCGTCAAAGACCTCTGCAAGCCCGACGAGTACGCCGAGGCCGTGCGCGACGTGCGGATGTTTCTGGAGGGCAAGAATAGAGAACTCGCCGACGAGTACGAGCGGCGGATGCTGAAGGCTTCGGACGAGATGCGCTTCGAGATGGCCGCCAAGTACCGCGACCTGCGCAAGACCGTCCTCGCCGTCTCCGAGCAGCAGAAGATGGCGCGCACGCAGGACCTCGACGTGGACATCTTCGGCTTCCACCGCGAGGGGGCGCGCCTCGCCCTACAGCTCTTCACCATGCGCGAGGGCAAGATCGTCGGCCGCCGCGAGTTCTTCTGGGAGGACTTGCCGGAGGACGACTCGTTCGACGCGGCCTCGTTCCTGAGCGACGTGCTCACCCAGTACTATTCGACCGACTACGTGCCGCGCGAGATACACGTCCCCGTCGATTTTGAAGACCGCGAGCTTCTGGAGAAGGCCCTGACCGAGCGCAAGGGCAGGCGCGTGCGCATCCTCGACCCGCAGCGCGGGCAGAAGCGCGAGATGATCGAGCTGGTGGAGAAGAACGCGCTCATCGCCTTCGAGCAAAGGTTCCGCGTGCTCAAGCCCGACATGGAGCGCGTGCTCGAAGAGTTGCAGGAGGTTCTGGAGCTCCCCCGCTTCCCCGCGCGCATAGAATCGTTCGACGTGTCGAACATCTCGGGGGCGGAGAACGTCGCCGCGATGGTCGTCTGCGAGAACGGGAAGATGAACCGGCAGGAGTACCGCAAGTTCAGGATCAAGACCGTGGAGGGCTCGAACGACCCCGCCTCGATGCGCGAGGCCGTCTTCCGGAGGTACAGAAGGCAGTTAGAAGAAAACAACCCCCTGCCCGACCTCGTCATGATCGACGGCGGCAAGGGGCAGCTCTCGGCGGCCGCCTCGGCGATGCGCGAATTAGACCTCGAAGCGATTCCCATGATCGGCGTCGTCAAGCCGCCGCGCCGCCACAATGAGGTCTCGCACCTCCTGCGCAAAGGCAGCGAGGACTCGCCCGTCTACCTCGACTCGCACTCGCCGGTGCTGCGCCTCATCCAGTTGATCCGCGACGAGACGCACCGCACGGCCGTCACATACCACCGCAAGCGCAGGGAGCTGCGCGACTTCACCTCGGAGCTGACGGCCATCCCCGGCGTCGGCGAGCGTCGGAAGAACCGCCTGCTCCGCAACCTCGGCTCCATCCAGAAGGTCGCGGAGGCCACGGTCGAGCAGCTCGCGCCCTTCGTCGGCCGCAAGACCGCCGTAGACATCTTCGAGCACTTCCGGCGCCAGCGCGCGCTGGCCGGAGTCGCCGAAACGACTGTTGACGCGGAGGCCGTAGTCGTGACCACGCCCGGCGGCGAGGTCGCCGGAGTCCACCACCCCGACGACCCGACGGTGATGACCGACGAGACCATCGCCGACGAGCACATCGAGACGCGCCTCGTAGACCCGGAAGGCGACGCCGAAGACCTCCAACCCATCCGCTCCGTAGACCACGCGGGCGAAGTCCGACAGCGCCGCAAGTCCACCCGCAAGCACGGCGAGCGCTCCACCAACCCGCACGCCGTCAAACGCGAAAAGCTCTCCGCCGCGGACGACGGTGACGCCGGAAGTTGATCTAACTCGTAAGCGCCCGTCCAACCCGCGCGCGGCCTTTTGCTGTCAAAGGGCGTGGGGTGTCGAAGGCGAAGAGCCCTGACGGCGTTCGAGGAGGGACGTGGGAAATGGCACGCAGGTTCGGAAGGCTGTTGCTGGTCGCGTCGGCGCTGTTGCTGCTGGCGCTGCTCGCGCGTGAGGCGGGCGCATGCACGTGCGCGGGCGACCGCGCGCCGTGTCAGGCGTACTGGCAGGCGGACGCGGTCTTCGTCGGCGCGGTCGTCGGCGAGACGAAGTTCACGGCGGACGAGGGCGCGTACAAGCACAGGATGCGGCTGGTGCGGCTCGCGGTCGAGCAGCCCTTGCGCGGCGTGGAGGGGTCGGAGGTAGAGGTCGCGACCGGCTGGGGCGGGGGCGACTGCGGCTACGGGTTCCGGCAGGGGCGGCGCTACGTCGTCTACGCGCGGCGCGGCGAGAAGGACGGCCGCCTCTACACGAGCATCTGCGCGCGCACGCGCCCGCTCGAAGAGGCCGGCGAAGACCTCGCCTTCGTGCGCGGCCTCGCCGCCGCCGAGCCGACCGGGACGGTCTTCGGCCAGGCCCACAGGCGCAACTACTACTGGAAGGAGGGCGAGAACGTCTTCAAGCCCGTGGCCGGCGCAGAGGTGACGGTCGAGGGCCCGGACTTGAGCCGCGAGCTGAAGACGGACGCGGAGGGGCGCTTCCGCCTCGGCGGGCTCGCGCCCGGCAAGTACAGGGTGACGATGAAGGTGCCGCCCGGACTCTTCTACGAGACGGCGAAAGGGGAGACGCGGGCGGTCTCCAGCGAGGTCGAGGTGGCGGCGCGCGGCTGCGCGCAGGCCGAGTTCTATCTCGAAGCGGACACGCGCGTCGCGGGGCGCGTCCTCGAAGCGTCGGGCAGGCCCGCGGCCGACCTGCGCTTGCAGATGAGGGGCGCGGCCTCCGACCCGCGGAACATCAACACCTTCCTCTACGCGAAGACCGACGCCGAGGGGCGCTTCGAGTTCAAGGCCGTCCCGCCGGGCGAGTACCTGCTCGGCGTGCGCATCCTCGGCTCGGTCGGCGAGCCGCTGCCGTACCCGCGCACTTACTACCCCGGCACCCCCTCCAAAGAGGCCGCCTCCGTCGTCAAGGTCGGGGAGGGCGAGCGCGTCGGCGACCTCGAAATGCGACTGCCGCCGCGGCTCGAAGAGTACGAGGTGACGGGGACGGTCGTCTACGAGGACGGGCGGCCCGCGCCGTCGGCGAGCGTCTACGTTGACCAGATGGAGGACGACCGGACGGGCGACCACAGGAGCGCGCAGGCGGACGAGAGCGGACGCTTCGCCGTGAAGGTCTACGAGGGGCTGAACTACAAGATGAGCGCGTACCCGCGCGGCGCGACGGGGCCGGCCGCGCAGAGCCCCTGGATCGACGTGCCGCCGCCCGGCGCTCGCCCCGTCAAACTCGTCCTCCCCGTCCTCAAGAAGTGAAACGGCGACCGAAAAAGAGCAGTAGGTAGGCGGTCGCCGCGTCAGCGGCGCTTTCAACTGCCACTGCCATCTGCCTACCGCCTACTTCTTCCGGTGCTTCTCGATGTAGGCGCGGGCGAACTCGTTGAGGTGCGGGGCCTCGCGCAGGCCGACCTTCTCGGCCTCCTTCTCGGCCTCCTCAATCGTCCAGCCGTCGCGCAGCACGCGGCGGATCATCCAGAAGGCGCCGACGCGGATGGCGGCCGTGCAGTGGATGAAGGCGGGGCGGTTCGCCTCGTCATCCGTCAGTTTGAGGAACTCCGTGGCCTGCTCCTCCTTCGGCTCGCGGTAGACGACGGGGACGTTGAAGTAGCGCAGGCCCAGGCGCTCCGCCTCCGCACGCTCCTCCTCGGCCCGGTGCTCGCCCGGCGGGCGCAGGTTGATGACGGCCCTGACGCCCTCCTCCTTCAACTTCGCGAGGTGTTCGTTGCGCGGCTGGCCGCCCGTGCAGAAGTCCTTGTTGACCCGCAGGAAGTTGCGTATCGGCGGCGCCTCCTGGCGCGCGGCCGAAGCGTACGCGGCGCAGAGCAGGGCGGCGGCGGCGACAAATGTCACGAGCAGTCTTTTCGAGTTGAATGTCATGCGGACTCTCTCCGTCGGGACTCGTTCAGGCGGCACTACACGGAGGGCTTCTCAGGGCGCGCCGTACTTCAGGTGCACGACCTTCGCGCGCCCCGGCGCGTAGACGGTGACGACGAAGAGGTCGTCGAACTTGCTCTCTTCGATCGTCGGGACGACGTCGCCGCCCAGCTCGCGGATGAGGTCGGGGACGCTGTTGGTGTGGCCCACGACCAGCACGGCCTCGCCCGCGTGCGCTTCCACCTTACTCTTCAGCTCGCGGATGGACTGCTCGCTCACCTCGCGCGGCTTATCCGGCTTCAGGCTGAGCGCCACGACGCTCGCGGGCACGCCGAGCAGCTTCGCCAGCGGCTCGGCCGTCTGCTTCGTGCGCGCGAACTGCGAAGTGTAGACGGCCTTCACGCCCGCGCCCGAGAGCAGGCGGGCCAGCGCCTCCGCGCGCGCCTTGCCCGCGTCCGTCAGGGGCGGGTCTTGCGCGGGCTCCCGCGCCCTCTCCGCGTGGCGGACGAGGAAGACCGTCGTCACCCTGCCGCCGGGCGCGTCCGCGGGCGCCGGCTTCGCGTCCGACGCCTGCCCCGCGCACGCGACCGCCGAGACCAGAAGAAGTACCAGAGCCGACCACGACCGACGCGCAAGCGCAAGAGTTGTCACCGAAATTTTTACCCCCTTAAGACTTTTCATAGGGCGGCCGCTTACATGTGCGGCCTGAGCGAGCGGGCGACGAGGCCGATGCCGCCGGCGAGCAGGACGAGCATGATGATGGTGTTGAAGAGGCTGGTCGGCTGGAAGTAGACGCCGAGGTTGGCGATGATGCCGACGAGGATGATGACGACGCCGACGAAGGTGAGCAGCCAGCCCAGAATCGAACGGCCGTTGAAGAAGAGCAGGCCGATGCCGAACAGCAGCGGAAGCAGTGAGAGCCCGAAGGCGTTGTAGCCCCACAAAGTCCAGTAGCCGCTCGTCACCGTCACGCGCTGCGTCAAAAGGTACGCCCCGGCGACGCTCATCCCCAGCCCCAGCAGGAACTCGCCCACGCCCCCGCGCGTCCCCCCCGCGCCCCGCCGAACCTCTTCCTCTTCCTCCATCAACGCCCTCCGTGTATCGCCTTATACTTCTTCAGAATCTCGATTGTTCGCTCAATCGGCAGCGCCTCGACGCGCGTGCCGCCGCGGCCCTTGACGGTCGTGGCGCGCAGCAGGGAGTTGTAGACGGCCTCCTCGGTCGCCTCGACGCAGGCGAGGAAGAGGGGCGACATCGAGTCGTTGGGGAGCAGCTCGACGCGGCGCAGCGCCGTGTCGCCGTGCTTGATACGGTTCTGCGCGGCGGTGCTGAAGGCGATGACATAATCTCCGCTCCCCTGCGTCGAAGGCGAGCCGGTGCGCGCCAGGCCCAGCATGGCGCGCGCGGCCAGCCGCCGCAGGTTGCGCGCGTCGAGCGGCGCGTCCGTCGCGACGACGACGATGACGGAGCCGTCCGCGCGGTCTTCGCTCGAAGAAGACTCCGGCCGCGCGCCTCCGCGTTCAGGCCGGCCCGCGGGCTCGAGTTCTTCCCTGAGGTAGTAGCGCCCGAGCTCCTTCCCGACCGGCGCGCCGCTCATCGTGAGCACGCCCCCGTAGTTCGTCTGCACGAGCACCCCGACCGTGTAGCCGCCGTAACGCGCGGGCACGACGCGCGAGGCCGTCCCGATCCCGCCCTTGAAGCCGAAGGCGACCGTGCCCGTGCCCGCGCCGACCGAGCCCTCCTCGACCTCGCCGCCCTTAGCAGACTTCAGCGCCGCGAAGACCTCCTCGCGCCCGACATGGCGGCCGCGTATGTCATTCAACTGCCCGTCGTTCGTCTCGGCCACCAGCGGGTTGACGCTGCGCACGTCCTCGTTGCCCGGCAGTCCCAACATCCACTCGACCAACGCGTCGGCCACGCGCGGAACGTTCAGCGTGTTCGTCAGAAGGATCGGCGTCTCAATCTCCCCCAGCTCCTCGACCTGCGTCGAGCCCATAAGCTTCCCGAACCCGTTGCCGACGAACACCGCCGCCGGCACCTTCTCCCGAAACAGATTCCCCCCGTGCGGCAGGACGGCGGTGACGCCCGTCCGCACGTCCTCGCCCTTGATTAAAGTGGCGTGCCCGACCCTCACGCCCTCAACGTCCGTGATGGCGTCGAGCTTGCCCGCCGGCAACACCCCCACCCGCAACCCAATGTCGCGCGCCCGCGGCCGACGCTGTTCGTTGCCCGTCTGAATCATCAGCGGGAGAAAGAGTAGCAGACAGAGTATAAATTTGTAGATTGTCATAGCGTGTGTGGGAATGCCACGTCATCGGCTGTCAAGATTTGTCACGCGTGACCCCGCTCAAGATATTCTCTCTCCTGCTGCCGGGCCTCATTGCTCAGTTGGAAGATATCAGACGCCACGGAGAGAAATGGGTTCCTTGGCCAGTCTAACCGTTGCACAACCCACCCAGTGACCAAGCCGACGGCGAGCACGGCCAAGGGGGAGAGAAACCACACCGACTGCTCAGTACGGTCATACGTCATCGCCCACATCGTGATTAGTGGTGCCATAAGTGTTAAGTTTATTATCATTCCCCAGCCATTGCTGATGTACCCCAAGAAAGCGGGGGCATTAAGCAGAATCACTTTAATAGTCTGAGGTAACGACAGACCTTTTGAATAGACTAAGTCCACGATCCCAGAAGCGGCGAACCACATAAAGGCCGATGTAATTAAAAAGAGGAAGATAATCGCGGCGGGCTCCGACGGTGGTATGAGGATGTACATGCCGCCTCGAACTTCCGGCACGTTTACCTCCAACATGGCGAGGCTCGCCAACAGCCCATCGAACTTATCTCCGGCTGCCACGTCTCTCAGCGCCAAGATGTCGTCTCGCTCGGCTAACGGCTCGTAAGGGTTAATGGTTAAGGCCCACTTCTTAACTATCTGATACGCCCTGTCCTTCTCATCCGAGAGGTTGCCCGAGGGGTAGCTTTGCTCGATGTCGGAGGCAACCGACTGCGCCCGCTCCCGCACCTGCATTAGCCAGGAGGGCTGAAAGCGATGCAGACCGAAGGGCGAGAGAGTGAGCACCCGCATCTCGTCCCTCCAATCGTTCCAAACGTGCAGCGAGAAAAGGGCAAAGAAGCAGGCCGCGAATATGGCGAAGGCGAAGATTACAACCGCCCTCCCCGCTTGACGCCTGCGCCGTCTCAACCTCAGGTCGCGCGGCACGTGTCGCCACTGTTTTAGGAAGACGCGCTCAGACTGTCCAATGCCGCTCCTCTGTGTGCGCAACGCTCTTGCCGCGCAGTTAATGGCCTCGCTTTTGCTGTCGGCAGAGTCGCCGATTGATTCAGCGATAAGGATTGCGAGGCGGCCGGGGAATATGTCTTCGAGGGGCCAGACATCTAGGTCGGTGCGCGGCGGGAGGAGGACGCTGCGGGCGCTCAGGTCGTGCGGGCGGCTTTTGATCATCTCGGCGAGCGCCATGCCAGTGTGAAATTTGACGGTGGAGTCGGGGTGGTTGAGGAGTAGGACGAGTTGGTCAAGCGCCTCGTCGGTGCCGATGTCGCGGAGGAGTTGGACGGCGGCCTCGCGCCAGCGCGGAGAGCGGTGCTTGAGGAGAGCGGGGATGACTTTCATGGCCGCCTCGGGCGAGGTGGCGAGGGCGGATTCGAGGGCGGAGGCGCCGCTCTCGCCGTAGCCTTCGGTGAGGCGGTCTATGGCTTGGGCGAAGAGGTCGCGCGCGGGGTCGAACTCGGGGACGCGGCGTTGGGCGAGGGAGGAAAGGACTTCGAGCGCGGTCTTGAACTCGGCGGAGGGGGTGATGCGGTCGTGCAGTTCGCGGGCGACGCGTTCCACGAGGGCGCGGTCGGGTGGCTCTTTCATGTAGAGGATGCAGCGGGCGGCTTCGAGCCAGCGCTGTTGTGAGACGAGCGTGTTGACGACGTAGGCGAGCGAGGGGAGATTGTCCACGAGTCCGCAGTAGAAGTAGAGGACTTCGATGAACTCGGGGCGGGTGCTGAAGTGTTCGACTACCTCCTCGTTCTTGCGCTTGCGCTTGGCCTCGCGGGCGGCGAAGTATTCCTGGATGGTGCGGTGGGCGCAGGTGTAGCTGCCTTCGTCGGCGGGCTTGATGATGCCGTTGACTTCGACGAGTTCTTTGATGAGTTCGCGCGGGTCGAACCTGTCCTGGCGTAAGACCTCTTCGGCCTTCAGGCGGATGACTTCGTGTGTGAACTCTTCGGGGTCTTCGTGGCGCTCGGCGGTCTCAAGGCGGTCGAGGGCGACGCGTTCGAGAATCTGGCGCTTGTCGTCGGGGTCGAACGCCTGTCTGACGTTGCGGCGCGCGGGGCGGTGGACGAGCAGCTCGTCCACGGCGTCCTTGTAGAAGCGCTCGCGCGAGGAGGGCAGCTCGAAGTTGTCGGTGTCGAGGTAGAGCCCGGTCAGGATGGTCAGCAGCAGCGGGTTGCGGCAGATGTCCCTAATCTGCGGGTCGTCCTGGATGAGTCCGTAGAGCTTCGACGCCGTCCGACCCTTGTGCGCGGGCCAGCCCTGTAGGAAGACGCGCATGTGGTGGTTGGCGAAGGGCTCGACGCGGACGACCTCGGGGATGACGCCCTGCAAGTCGCGCGTGCGGTAGCTGTGCTCGCGGCAGGTGACGAAGAGCCGGTTGCGGCGCGGGCCGCGCTGGTCGTCGTACTCGCAGAACTTCCGGATCTGCTCGGCGACGAAGTCGCGCCCCGCGCCCACCTCGTCGAGCCCGTCGAGGATGACGAGCAGCCTCCCGTGTTCGAGCGCCGACTCGATGAACTTCTCGGCCCCGGGGAAGTGGTGATCGGCGAAGGCCGCGACGACCGCCTGCTCGACCGTGTGCTCGCGCTTGGCGAGGTTGCGCAGGACGACGAAGACCGGGATGCGGTCGCGCAGCTCCTCCTCGCGCACGCGCCCCTTGAGGACGCTCGTCACGAGGCTCTTCATCAGCGTCGTCTTGCCCGTGCCGGGGCCGCCGAGCACGAGGAGGCGGTGCGTCGCGGCGGCCTGTGCGAAGAGGTCTACGCTGTCCTCGGTCGCGCCCGAGATGAGCTTCAGCGGGGCGAAGGCGTGTTCGAGCGGGACTTCGAGGTTCGGGCCGACCGGATTCTCGATGCGCGTCAGGTTCGAGCGCAGGACGTGCCGCTTGTAGCTGCGCAGCGAGATTGAGAACGGGTTGCGCGGCGCGACCCAACCGTACAGCGCCTCTTTGACGAAGCGGACGGGGCGGAGGATTTGGTTCAGCAGCCACTTGGCGACGGCCTTGCCGAACACGCCCGTCAGGAGGCCGACGAGGGCCGTGACGACTATCAGCGTGAGACTCCCCGGCGTGAAGACTTTATTGAAGTCCACGGGCAGGCTCCTTCGCGCGAAGGCTGAGGACTTAAGTGCCGCGCGCGAAGTATAGCAGACGGGCTTCGGCACGTCTCCGGGTGCGAGGGCCGTCGAAGCGTACGGCGGGCGCGCGGGCACACAGCGCCCGCGCGGCGCGGGCCCCGGACGGCGCGCGCCTCGTCCGCCTCAGCCCCTGCGCCCCTTCTTGCTCGAAGACCTCTTGGCCGAAGACTTCCTGGCCGCGGCGCGTCCGGCGGAGCCCTTCGACGCCTTGCGCGCCGCCTTGGCGGCAGACTTCGACGCCTTGCGCGCGACCTTGCCCGCGGACTTTGAAGCCTGACGCGCGACCTTACGGGCCGACTTGGAAGCTTTGCGCGCGACTTTGCCCGCCGACTTCGAGGCCGCGCGCGCGACCTTGCGGGCGGACTTCGTCCCCCTCTTCGCCGCCGCGCCGGCAGACTTCGAGGCGCGGCGCGCGTTCGTGCCCGCCGACTTTCGCGCGCGGCTCGACGAGTCGAGCGCGTCATCGGGCGTCGGGACGGAGGGCGCGTCGGGCATGGCGGCCGCGACGCTCGAAGCGGCGTCGGAGGCGGCTTCGCCCACGTCTTCGGCGGCGTCCGCGACGGCGCCGCCCGCGTCCTGCGCGGCCTCGGCCTGCGTGCGCGCGAGGCGCGTGTTCTGTCGCGCGGCGTCGTTGACGGCGCGCTTGGTCGAGGGCTCGGGACGCACGAGCTCGCCCGCGGTCGGGCTGACGCTCCCGACGGCTTCGGCGGCCGTGTCCATGGCGGAGTTCGCGAGCCCCGCGGCCGTCTCGCCCGCCTGCCCGACGACTCGCGCCGCCGTGTCCACCACCTCGCTCACGACCTGGCGCGCGGTGTCGAGCACGCCGCCGCCCCTCTTCTTAGTTGCCATCGTCACCTCCACAGAAATAGTAGATAGTAGGCAGTAGGCAGTACGCTCCGCGTTAAGGACGTTGAAAGACTAAATCGGAGTATTCGACAGCAGGGCCTTAACTGCCTTCTGCCATCTGCCTACTGCCTACTGCTTTCGTTCACATCACCCCGCCCTCGCGGAAGCGTTCGAGCTGTGTGTCGGCGAAGCGGCGCTCGCGCGCGTCGAGCAGGAGCTTGGCGGCCGCGGCGGCGAGGAGCGCGCCGACGCCCGCGAGCGCGAAGAGGCCGCGGTGCGTCGTGGCCCAGAGCTGCGCGCTCGTCTCGGACGCGCGCTCGTCGAAGCGGCCGTGCGCGCCGTGGTCGCCGGGCACGGGCTCCCAGAGGTTGTCGCGGCGGCCGGGCTTGACCGGCTCGTCCGTCTGCTGCTCTTCGTACGCCTTGTGCGCGACGTACCAGTCGGCCAGCTCCGGCGCGAGCTTGTCGCCGACGACGGCTTTGACCGTCGGCCAGCCGACGTAGAGCTCGCGCCGCTCGTTGTGCGCCGCCCAGTAGACGGCGCGCGCCGCCACCTCCGGCTGGAAGATCGGCCCCACCGGCTGCGGCTCTCGCGGCATGCGCGACTTCACCCAGTCGAACTGCGGCGTGTTGACCGCGGGCAGTTGCACCATCGTCACGCGCACGTTCGAGCCGTCGTGAATCAGCTCCGCGTGCAGCGAGTCCATGAACCCCTGGACGGCGTGCTTCGCCGCGCAGTAGGCCGACTGCAAGGGGATGCCGCGGTAGGCGAGCGCCGAGCCGACCTGCACGATGCAGCCGCGGTCGCGCGGCCTCATCCGCCTGAGCGCCGAGAGCGTCCCGTAGACGTAGCCGAGGTAGGTCACCTCGGTCACGCGCCTGTACTCCTCGGGCCTCATCTCAACGACGGGCGAGAAGACCGAGAGCATCGCGTTGTTGACCCACACGTCTATCGGCCCGAGTTCCCGCTCGGTCAGCTCGGCCGCCTGCTCGACGGCCTCGGCGTCCGCCACGTCGAGCGGCAGCACCAGCGCCCGCACGCCCGCGCGCTCGACCTCGCGCCGCGCGCCTTCGAGCCCGTCGCGCCCGCGCGCGATGAGCGCGACGTGCGCCCCGCGCCGCGCGAACTCGCGCGCGCAAGCGCGCCCCACGCCCGCGCTCGCGCCCGTGATGACGACCACTTCGGGCCGCTTCGTCGGGTTACCCATTACCAAAACTCCCCTGCCGGAAAATGTTTGGAGCCATTGTAACCCGCAACTGTCTCAAATCATCTACAAAAAGTAGTCAGTAGTCAGTAGTCAGTAGTCAGTAGCGCTCCGCGTTGCGGAGGTCGAGGATGGGGGCCGGAGGGTTCGAGCGGCGAGGGTTCTTCTACTGTCTACTGACTACTGTCTACTGTCTACTGTTTTCAAAGCAGGCTCGTCAGCGCGTCCTTCAGGCGCTCGGCCCAGCTCGCGGTCAGAGACCAGGGGCTCGGCTGGCGCAGCACGTGGAGCGTCCCTTCCTTCTCCAGGACTTCGTAGTCGCTCGCGCCCGACTCGTCGCGGAAGAACCTGATGTCCGTCTGCGCCTCGCCGACGCGCAGGCCGCGCAGAGTGATCTCGGGGAGCCACGCGGGCAGGTGCGGGTCTACGAGCAGCAGGCCGAGCGGCGCGTAGGGGTAGAGGCCGAGGAGCGACTGCAAGAGCGTGAAGACGGCCGACGCCGACCACGCCTGCGGCGAGTTCGCGCCGGGGTAGAGCGCGGGGAACGGGTGCGAGCGGTCGCGCTGGTGGCCGCTGAAGAGTTCGGGCAGGCGGTAGAAGTCGAAGAGCGCGGCGGCCTCGAACTGCGCGCGGGCGATTCTTTCGACGCGCTCGTGCAGCCCGTAGCGCATGAAGGCGAGCGCGAAGGTGCCGTTCTCGACCGGCCAGACCGAGCCGCGGTGGTAGCTGTAAGGGTTGTAGGCCGGGTTCAAAGACGAGAGCGTGCGCACGCCCCAGCCCGTGAAGAGGTCGGGGCGCATCAGGCGGTCGGCCGTGCGCTCGACCAGAGACTCTTCGACGATGGCGGTGGCGAGGCAGTGGCCGGGGTTCGAGTTGACGGAACGAATCTGCCGCTTGTCCGCGTCGAGCCCGAGCGCGTAGAAGCCTTCCGCCTCCATCCAGAACTTCTCGTTGAACCTCTCTTTCAGCTCCCCGGCCTCGCGGAAGAGGCGTTTGGCTTCGTCCTTCTCGCCGAGCCACCAGAGCACCTCCGACATGTGCAGCTTCGCGAGGTAAGCGAAGCCCTGCTCCTCGCAGGTCGCGACGGGAGGCTCCACCGGCGAGCCGTCCTCGTAGACGACGGCGTCGGGCGAGTCCTTCCACGCCTGGTGCTTCACGCCCTGCTCGGAGCGCGTGCGGTACTCGTAGAAGCCGTCGCCGTCGAGGTCTGCGTACTCGTCGAGCCAGCGCAGGCTGCGGAGCGCCGCCGGGACGAGCGGGCGCACGAGCGCCTCGTCGCCCGTCCAGTGCCACAGCTCGGAGAGGATGACGGGGAAGAAGCCGGAGGTCGTGATCGAGCCGTAGTAGCGCGAGCGCGGCGTGTAGCCGAGGGCGGCCAGCGGCCCGGCGTGCGACTCGTGAATCATCTTGCCCGGCTGCTCGTCGCGCCAGTCGTTGGCCTCGCGCCCCTGACACTCGGCGAGTTCGGGCAGCGTGCCCTTCATCAAGTCGGGCGAGGCCAGCGCCGACTGCCACGAAGAGGTGAGCGCGTCGCGCCCGTAGATGGCCGTGTAGATGGGCAGCCCCGCCGCCGCCATCCACGCGCGCTCGCCGCGGTCTCGGTCGTTGAGACGGAGGGAGGCCAGGTCGCGCTTGGCCTGCTCCAGAGCGCCCGCCACCGTCTGCGCGAGCGTGTCGGCGTAGGGGACTTCAAAGCGCGTCGCCTCTTCGAGGAAGATTTGGCGTCGGCGGTCGAGCTCGTTGTGCACGCCGCCGAACTCGCGGCAGTCGTACTCGGGCTCAAGGGTTCGGCCGTCGATGAGCGGCACGATGTTGACGCAGGCGTGCCAGGTGCCCTGCGGGTTAAGCTCGACCTCGAAGCGGACGCGGCCCGTCTCTTCGTCGAAGGCGGGCGGCGAGTCGGCGTGCTCGAAGCGCAGCGTGACGCCGCGTTGGAGCGAGGCCGCGCCCGCCTCGCCGCGGTGCGCGTATGTGTGGGAGGCTTTGTAGTCGAAGCAAAGCTCACGCACGCCGCCGCGCTCGCGCCACAGGCGTTCGACTGTGCCGTGCTGCAAGCGCTCGCGGACGGTCTCCTCCTGGTCGGCGAAGTCCGCGTCTATCTCAAGCTCGAACCTGAACCGGGTTGGGTAGCGCGTGAAGTTCGTGAGGTCTAAGTCTTCGTGGACGCCCGCGCCGACGTAGCGCGAGACGCGCAGCTCGAGTGTCTGCTCGGTCTCGGCCCGCATCAGGCCGCTGCCCTGGTCGGGCGGCCCCGGGTCAACGCCCGGGGCGAGCGCGAGGTAGTAGCCGAGCCACGAGTGCTGCTCGACGTTCGAGAGGGCGGCGGGGCGCGGCACCTCTCCGTCAATCAGGCAGCGGTAGCGCGAGAGCAGGCGGGTCTGGTACGCGAAGAGCCCGTGCTCTTGCCCGCCCGCGACGAAGCCGTCGCGACCCGTAGCCAGCACCGTCCGCCCCTGGCTCACGTACCGCGTCTCGTCCCGGGGCCGCAGCCGCACCAGGTAGTCGCGTCTGGGCATGAGAAGACAGTAGTCAGTAGTCAGTAGTCAGTAGTCAGTAGAAACCCTTTCCAATTGCGAACCGCGCGGCTTTCATCCACAACGTCCGACACGCGGAGCGCTACTGGCTACTGTCTACTGTCTACTGCATCACAACACGTTCCCGTGCGCGTCGCCATGCGCCGAGCTGGTGGTGAGCGAGTTGGGCGCGTCGAGGTGCGCGCCGTCGTCCACGCCGACGCCGAGGCGGTCTACCAGCTCGCCGCCGAGCCAGCCCGTCACGCCCGCCAGCAGGAAGGCGACGAAGCCCGCGACGAGCGCGGCCGTCGTCGGGCGGTGCGCCGCCGTCGGCGCGTTGTAGCGCATCCAGAGGCTCAGCGCGAACAGGATCAGCACGAAGACGTTGCCGACGCCGTGCAGCAGCCCGACCGACTTGGCGCGCGTCCCGGCGGGGATGGCGAGGTAGTCGATGAGGCCGAACGGCGCGGCGACGAGGCCGCCGACGATCCCCGCGGCGATCATCCAGAAGGCGACCGTCGAGAGCGTGTCGGCCGTCGCCGGGTTGCTGACGAACAGGTAGATGACGTCGAAGATGACCGCCGTCGCGAGCAGCCCGAACGGGAACGGGATCAACATCTGGTGGATGGGGTGCCCGAGGGCCTTGGCTCTTGCTTCCATGTTCTTACTCCTCCTTCACCTCTCAAACCTAGCGCAAGGGTTTGTCCGCGAGTTGGCGTAAATCTCAAGGAGCCGTCGCGGCGCACCGGCGCGCCCGCCGCCTCGCCTCGCGTGTTCGGGGGAGTCTTCCGACTTAAAGATACTTCCGCCGCCGCGGGCTGTAAAGCGCCTTCAAAGGCGGGCCGCGCCCCCCGGAAAGTTGCTATACTCGCCCGCGAAGTTATCCCATCCCGACACGACGAGGTGACGGCGCATGAGCAGGAAGCGCGGGGACGCGGCGGAGCCCGAGAGCAAGGCCGCGTTGCGGCGGCAGATGGAGGAGACGCGCGAGTCGATCAGCGAGACGGTCGCCGAGATCAAGTCGGTCGTCGCGCACCAGTACGAGGAGGTGCGCGAGACGGTCGAGAGCGTGAAGGAGGGCGTCGGCGAGGTGCTCGACTGGCGCACGGAGTTCGAGCGCAACCCTCTGGTCTGGGGCGCGGGCGCGGTCTCGGTCGGCATCCTCGTCGGCTTCGGCATCGCGCGCGCCTTCGACGAGAAGGAGGAGCCGCGCCCGCGCGGCCGCCGCAAGACCGTCACCACCGGCGAGCACGTCGTCGCCGAACTCTCCGGCTTCGCCGAGGTCGTGCTCCCGACCATCTCCGCCAAGATCAAAGAACTCTTCGGCCTCGACCTCGACGCCTACCTCCGCGCCGCCCACGAGAGCCGGCCGAAGCAAATAGCGAAGAAGAGCGCGCGCAAAGGCTCCGCCAAAAAAGGCGCGGCGAAGAAAGGGGCGGCTAAGAGAGAAAAGAAAAGATGACCCGCCCTTCCTTACCGAACTGAGAAGTGAGATGCCTAGTCCGATACAGAGCAACAGCCCTTCGCGATGTCCGCTGCCCGCTGACCAAGGGGGACGCAGTAAACATCTTCGTTGAAGGAAGGACGGAACGGACATGACCTTTGAAGAGATGCAGCGCACTATGCAGTTCATCCTCGAACAGCAGGCGCAGTTCGCAGTTAACATGGCGAAGGCCGAGGAGCGCATGACCGGGCACGATGAGCGCAGGTCGGAATCCGACGAGCGTCTATCCAGGATAGAAGGGATTCAGGAGAACACCGCGCGCCAAATCGATCAGTTGGGCAACGCTCTGGTCGCACTCACGGAGGCGCACGAGCGGACACGGGAGGAACTCGCCCAGTCGCAGGCGGAGATGAAGAGAGCACTTAAAGAACTCGCCGAGTCGCAGGCGCACAGCGACCGGAGGCTCGACGCGCTGATTGACATCGTCCGGGGCAGCAGGGAGAAGGGCCAGGAGCCGCCGACTTAGCCTCGTAAGATTTGATACCCCGCCGCCCGGGGTGTAAGGTTAAAAGTCAGGGCCGCCGCGCGCCCCGCCCTCTGCCGGGGCGCGCGGCGGCTCGTCCGTTTTGGAAATACCGCCCGCACAAGAAAAATACGGCCGCCCGACGAATCCGTTAACCGCTTCGGAAAAGTGTTTGCGCGCGCGGCAGGGCGGTGTTAAGTTCTGTCTAAAGCCGACAACCGAAAAAGAACTGACGGGGGGAGCTATGGAGAGCGATTCTGGGCGGACGACTTCCGTGTGGATGGCGACGGGCGACGTGCCCGAGTTCGGGCAGCTCGCGCACGACGCGGGCGCCGACGTGTGCGTCGTGGGCGCGGGCATCGCGGGCCTGACGACCGCCTACCTGCTCGCGCGCGAGGGCAAGTCCGTGGTCGTGCTCGACGACGGCCCCGTGGCGGGCGGCGAGACGGCGCGCACGACCGCGCACCTCGTCAACGCGCTCGACGACCGCTACTACGAGCTGGAGCGGCTGCACGGCGAGCGCGGCGCGCGGCTCGCCGCCGAGAGCCACACCGCGGCCGTCGATCAGATAGAAGAGATCGTCGAGCGCGAGGGCATCGACTGCGACTTCGTGCGCCTGGACGGCTACCTCTTCGTCGGCCCGGGTCAGTCCACGGAACAGCTCGGGTGGGAGCTGCGCGCCGCGCACCGCAGCGGGCTGACCGAGGTCAGGTACGTCGAGCGCCTCCCCTTCGACGCGTACGACTTCGGGGCCGCGCTCCACTTCCCCTACCAGGGGCAGTTCCACATCCTCAAGTACATGAGCGGTCTCGCGCGCGCCTTCACCAACCTCGGCGGGCGTCTGCACACACAGACACACGCCGACAAGATCGAGGGCGACGGCGAGACGGCGCGCGTCACCACCGCGGAAGGTCACGTCGTCACGGCCGCGGCGGTCGTCGTCGCCACCAACACGCCGGTCAACGACCTCGTCTCCATACACACCAAGCAGGCCCCCTACCGCACCTACGTCGTCGGCGCGCGCGTGCCGAAAGGTTCCGTGCCGCGGATGCTCCTGTGGGACACGGAAGACCCTTACCACTACGTGCGCACGCAGTCGGTGAGTGAAGGGCACGACGTGCTCATCGTCGGCGGCGAGGATCACAAGACGGGGCAGGCCGAGGACTTCGACGAAAGGTTCAGACGTTTGGAGGAGTGGACGCGCGGGCGGTTCCCGATGGTCGAGTCTTTTGACTACCGCTGGTCGGGTCAGGTGATGGAGCCTGTGGACGGGTTGGGCTTCATCGGCCGCAACCCCGGCGACGCCGAGAACGTCTACGTCGCCACCGGCGACTCGGGCAACGGCATGACGCACGGCACCATCGCCGGCATGCTGATTCGAGATTTAATCCTCGGCCGCGACAACGCCTGGGCTACGCTGTACGACCCCTCGCGCATCTCCCTGCGCGCGGGCGGCGAGTACGCGCGCGAGAACCTCAACGTCGCGGCGCAGTACGCCGACTACCTGACCGGCGGCGAGGTCTCTTCACCAGATGAGGTCGCCCCGGGCACGGGCGCCGTCATGCGCCGCGGCCTCTCGAAGGTGGCCCTCTACCGCGACGACACCGGCGCGCTCCACGAGTTCTCCGCCGTCTGCACACACTTGGGGTGCGTCGTCGCCTTCAACGACAAAGAGAAGTCCTGGGACTGCCCCTGCCACGGCTCCCGCTACGACCCCACGGACGGCCACGTCCTCAACGGCCCCGCCATCGAAGGGCTCTCGCCCGCGGGCGAGTAGATAGAGGGCCTCATTGTTCTTATGACGCGGAACCGGGGGTGAGCTAAAGACGCTGGCGCAGGCGACCGTCTTTAGCTCACCCCCGGCTTATTTCCCGCGCCCCTCCGAGGCGCAAACTGCCTCTCTCCCCTTTACTGCCCGCCCTTGGTGCCTTTGAAGTCGTAGGTGACGTAGAGGCGGAGTTTGCCGTCTTTGGCCTCCTGGTTCACCTGGCGGGCGTGGGCCTGGAGGGTGCCGCCAGCGGCCTGGATGGGGATGGCGAGGGTCAGTTGTTGGCCGCGCAATAGGACGAGGGGGTTGACGCGCTGGTTGATGGCCCCCTGGACGAAGGCGGTGACGAAGCCGCTGAGCACCGGGGCCATGCCCTCGACGTTGACGCCCGCGACGTTGAGCTGACCGTAGAGCGTCTGCTCCTCGGGGGCGAAGCGGAAGTCCATCCCCGCCTCGGCCGTGCCGCGCAGGTTCTGGCAGTTCCCGAAGATGTTGTAGGTTCCGCTGAAGGCGAGGGGGACAATCACCTTGCCGTCGCGCATCAGCACGCCGGTCTTTATGTCGCCCGCGTTGGGCTCGACGACGACCTGGTTCTGGCAGCCCTCGCCCGCCGCGGGCGGGAAGGCCGGCTTGTTCAGGTCGCGGAAGATGGAGTCGAGCAGCGCGCCGAAGAACTGCTCGTCCAGCTCGACGACGGCCGTGCCCGGCGGAGGCCCCCCGGGGTCGGGCGCGCGCACGGGCTGCCCCTTGAGCGCGCCGGTGCGCGGCGCGCCGACCCAGAGGAAGTAGGCGGCCGCGCCGCCTAGCAGCACGCCGAGCACGAGCGTGAGAACGTACCTCATCTGAGTACCCCCAATTCCGTTTCAAAACGGCCACAGAGACACAGAGACACAGAGTTTTTTAAGAATCCGGAATTTCAAATTTGAGGTTTGAAATTGTTCTTAAGCTCTGTGTCTCTGTGTCTCTGTGCCTCTGTGGCGAACGCTTTAGCGGCCGGGCGTGGCCGTCGGCGAAGCCGCGGGCGTAGCGGCCGACGCCGCCGCCTGCGCGTTGACGAAGGCCATGATCGCCTGCAACCCCTGGGCGAGCGACTGGACGCGCTGGCGCACCTCCTCGTTCGAGAGCTGCTTGTAGCCCTGCGGTATCTCGAAGTCGGCCGGGTTAACGTCGGTCTTCAGGTCGCGCGTCTCGATGACGACGTTGCCGCCCGTCACGCCCTGGACGTTGCCCGTTGACTGGCCGAAGCCCTCGATGCGCAGCGGGAGCCCCGTCTCCTTGTCCACGTAGATGAAGGTCTCGCCCTTGACCTGCCCGGCGGCGGTCTGGGTCTGCGTGCCGCCGGCGGCGCGGTACTTGATCGCCGGCCGGTTGTTGAAGGACTCCTCGCCGACCTGCGTCACGCCCTGCTGCTTCGTGACGAGCGCGACGAGCTGGCCCGGCGTCATCGAGCGCAACTGATCCACGTTGACGCCGGTCAGCTCCGGGGTCAGCTCGGCGTACTCCTTGCGGCCGTGCATGATGACGTAGCGCTTGTCGGCCTTGTCGAGGAAGACCAGCTCGCCGAGGACGGGTACGTTGACGGAGTAGCGGCGGTCGGCGCCGTTGCGCGCGACCTTGATCTCGGCCTTCCCCTGTGCCTGCTGCTGCCCCGAGGTGGCGAGCGAGGCGACCATCGTCGCCGTGTACTTGTCCGGCTCCCGGGCCTGGATGGTCTGGCCCGTGTTGGTCTGCACGGTCGAGGTCGTGATGTTCGCGTTCGAGCCGTTGATGTTGACCGTCGCGTTGCCGTTGGCGTTGGTCGTGCTGTTGCTCGTCTCGGTCGCCGACTGGCAGCCCGCGGCCACGAGCGCGCAGGCGACGGCCGCGGCCGCGAAAACCCCTCTTGTTCCGTTCACAAGGCGCATGAAAGTCTTCTCCTCCCTCGTCTGGCAGAGATGGTCTACACGTCAGATTGTTAGGGGAACTTTACCTGGACAAGGATAGCACAAAACAGTAGGCGGTAGGCAGTAGGCGATAAAAGGGTTCTGGGTTTTACCCAACACCTAACACCCAGCACCCAACACGCTCTTCACTGCCTCCTGCCTACTGCTTTCAGAACAGCGACGGTTGGTCTTCTAAATCTTCGGGGGTGACGACCGCGTCGCCGAGGAGGCGCTTGAGCTTGTTGGCGCTGGCCGGGGCGTGGCCTTCGTAGTAGTTGCTGAAGTAGGCGAAGACCCGGGGGACGCGCGCGCGGAGGCGTTCGATGGCGGCGGCCCACTTGTCTAAATTCAGATCGCGCGGGCGTGCGACCTCGTCGAAGCGCGTGAGGTCGCGGGCTCCCATCCAGCGGACGTAGGCGAAGTCCGCGGTGTCGAGGAGGGTCGCGGCCGCGCGCCAGACGCGCTCGCGCGTGACCCAGGGGCCTTCGACGAGCGCGAGCGAGACGTTCGGCTGGAGCGAGAGCGGGACGAGCAGCTCCTCCTCGAACCAGAACGGGTCGCGGAACTCGACGGCGAAGCGGATGTCCGCGGGGAGCAGCGGGAGGAAGTCGGAGAGGGCGCGCAGGTTGTCGCGCGTGGCCTCGAACTGCGGCGGCAGTTGGACGAGGACGGCCGAGAGCTTCTCCTTCAGGCGCCGCGCGCCGCGGCAGAACTCTTCGAGCGCGGCGGCGGCCGCGCGCCCCCTCAAAGACTCCTCGTGCGTGATCTTCTGCGGGAGCTTCAGGGCGAAGGTGAAGCCGTCGGGCACGCGCCGCGCCCACGCGTCGTAGGTCGAATCCGCGGGCGCGGCGTAGAAGGTCGAGTCCACCTCGACGGTGTCGAAGGCGCGCGCGTAGGCGTCGAGCATGTGCTCGGCGCGAGTGCCCGCGGGGTAGAAGACCGGGCGCGCCGCGGCCGGCGGCGTCACCCAGTCCTCGTAGTTCCACCCCTGGCACCCGACCTGCACCCGAGGTCTTGACTGCGTTTGAGAGTCGGCCATCTCTTCTTCTCAACCGACGCGGCAGACGATGAGCTGCACGACGCCGAGCAGGTAGCTCTCGACCTTCAGCACTTCGAGCCCGGCGCGGCGCGCCTCTTCCGAAGTGCGGCGATTGAAGTGGTCGTCCATGAGCGCCACGGTCAGGAGGCTCAGCGCGTCGAAGGCGTAGCCTAGCAAGCCCTCGGGGCGCACGTGTTCGAGCAGCACGACGCGGCCCCCCTTCCGCACGACCCGCCTCAGCTCCGACAGCCCTCGGGGCGGCGACTCGACCGAGCAGAAGACGAGCGTGGCGACGCCGGCGTCGAACGTCGCGTCGGCGAACGGCAGCGCTTCGGCGAACCCGCGCACGAGGAGCGAGCCCGCCGGTCTTTCAGTCTTCGACGCCGCGCGCAGGAGCATCTCGCGGCTCGGCTCGACGCACGCCGCGCGCGCGCCCGCGGGGTAGAAGGGGAAGTTCCCGCCCGTCCCCGCGCCCACCTCTAGGAGACGCCCCGAACCTTCGGGCCCGGCCAGCGCCGGCCCTACTTCGGCCAGCGCGCGCTCGCGCAGACGCGCCAGCCCCCAACGTTCGAGCGGGCGCATGTTGCGGTCGTACGCGTCCGCGAAACGGTCGTAGAAGAGGGCTTTCGGCCCTCCCCCCGAAGGGTCGGAACTCTCGCTCATGCTCGGAAATATCAGAGCCCGACATTCAAAAAAATGAATCTCGGTACGCCCCGATGGTAAAAACACCCGAAAAACTCACAAAGCCGCCGGGGCATGACGGTTGCCTTAGTGGTTTCGCATCGCAGCGGGGCTTCCCTTTAGCCCTTTCCTTCAAGGCAGGTCGGGCGTCGGCCCGAGACTTTATAACACGTAATTCAAAGGTCGGGTTCGGGGGCGGCGGCGTTCGTCTTGCCATCTCCTATACCCCCTCGCACGGACTAAATCAAAGGCCCACCGCGGCGGGCCCCGGACGCGAAAGGCACCCCGCCGCCAGATAATCGGAAGACCCCAGGAGGATTACCAGAATGAAGAGAGCGACGACATCCCTGCTCATGCTCTTCGCCCTGCTGTTCGCCTTCGCGCTGCCGGCGGCGGCGCAGACGACCGGCACTATCTTGGGCACGGTCTCGGACGAGAAGGGCGGGGCCATCGCGGGCGCGACCGCCACGGCGCGCAACGTCGAGACCAACACCACGCGCACCGCGCAGACTGACGCCGAGGGGCGCTACCGCTTCACCGGCATGCCGGTCGGCGGCTACGAAATCACGGTCGAGGCGGTGAGCTTCGGCAAGTACGTACAGACGGGCGTCCAGCTCCTGCTCAACCAGGACGCCGTCGTGGACGTGACGATGAAGCCCGCGGGCGTCGAGGCCGTCGTCACCGTGACGGAGAACGCCGCGCTGCTCAACACGACTAACGCAGAGGTCTCGACCCGCTTCGACTCGCGGCGCGTTTCGGAGCTGCCGCTCGCGCCCAACCGTAACGTCTTCAACGTCGCGCTCTCCGCGCCGGGCGTCAGCCAGCTCGGCTCCGGCCAGGCGCAGTTCTCGCAGGGCGTCCAGTACTCGGCCAACGGCGGCCGCACGCGCTCGAACAACTTCATGATCGACGGGCAGGACATCAACGACCCCTCCGTCACGGGCGGCCAGCAGGCCATCAACAACCCCGACATCGTCCAGGAAGTCCGCCTCATCACCAACCAGTTCCTCGCCGAGTACGGGCGCAACTCCGGCTCGGTGCTCAACATCGTGACGAAGGCCGGCACCAACGACTACCACGGCACGGTCTTCATGTTCCACAACAACAACGTGCTGAACTCGTGCAGCAACCTCAACAAGACGGGCGGGTTCTGCCGCCCCGAGGGCTCGACCCTGGCCGCCGGGCAGAGCCACAAGCGCCCGTTCCGCATCGAGAACCAAATCGGCTTCACCATCGGCGGCCCGCTCCACCTGCCCAGGTTCGGCGAGGGCGGCCCGTCCTACTACTCGGGGCGCGACCGCACCTTCTTCTTCGGCTCCTACCAGCGCTGGAGCAACCGCCAGCTCGGCTCGGGCTTCACGCTCGTCGGCGCACCGACCGCCGAGGGGCGCGCCGCGCTCCTCGCGGGCGCGGGCAGCCGCCCGCAGGTGCAGGCGCTTTTGAATTTCCTCCCGGTGGCGCAGACCGGCGGCGGCCCGACGCGCACCTTCACCGTCGGCGGCCAGACCTTCACCGTGCCGACGGGCAACCTCACCGGCGCGGCCTCCCAGTTCTTCGACGACCACCAGGCGTCGTTCCGCGTTGACCACCGCTTCAACGACGCCAACAGCTTCAACGGCCGCTACCTCTACGACGACGCCGACTCGGGCGGCAACGGGCAGGTGACGCCGACGGGCAACACCTCGCGCACCAACTTCCGCTCGCAGGCCGTCAACCTGACGCTGACGAGCGTCATCACGTCCAACCTCGTCAACGAGGTGCGCGCCGCCTTCTCGCGCTACGCGAGCACGACGGCCTCGGACAACCCGGCCTCCGAGACCATCCCGTCCATCGAGATCACCGAGCTCGGGATGTCGGGCTTCAACGCCGCCGCCAACCGGACGGGCATCGGGCTGGCGGTCAACCTCCCGCAGTTCCGCAACAACAACACCTACCAGGTGCAGAACAACCTGGCCTGGACGCGCGGCGCGCACGCGCTCAAGTTCGGCGTCGACGTCCGCCGCGTGCAGGTCAAGAGCTTCTTCGTCCCGACCATCCGCGGCCGCCTCGCCTACTCGACGCTCCAGAACTTCGTGGACGACGTGGCCGACACGGCGTCGCAGGTCAACCGGCCGCTGCCCGGCGGCCAGGAGATTCAGTACTACTACTGGTACGACCAGTACTTCTACGCGCAGGACGAGTGGCGGCTCGCGCCCAACTTCGCGCTGACCTACGGGCTGCGCTACGAGCTGCCGGGCAACAACTTCGACGACCTCGTCCCCGTCAACGACCGCATCGTCGCCGCCAACGGCAACGACGAGCGGTTCCGCTTCACGCCCGTCCCCTCGGCCGACACCAACAACTGGCAGCCGCGCGTCGGCTTCAACTGGAACCCGCGCACCGAGGGCGGCCCCTTCAACTGGCTGACGGGCGGCGACAAGCTCGTCATCCGCGGCGGCTACGCCCGCACACACGACAGCAACTTCATCAACCTCAACCTGAACATCGCCAGCGCCTTCCCCTTCGTCGCAGCCATCAACCTGCCGGCGGCCGGCGCCTTCGCGGCCATCCCGACCGCGCAGCCCGCGGGCCTGAACCCCGCCACCTTCGCCCGCACCATCGTCGCCGAGGACTTCCGTTCGCCCGTCTACGACCAGTTCAGCCTGGAGGGGCAGCGCGAGTTGACGCGCGACATGGTGCTCAAGATCGGTTACGTCGGGACGAAGGGGCGCGACCTCTTCGCGAGCGTGGACGGCAACCCGCGCGTGCCGACCAACAACATCTTCATCTCCGACTCGCGCTTCACCAACGTCGCCTCGCCGGCGCGCACCGCCGCGCTCCTGCCGGGCAGCCTGAACAACCCGTGCCGCGAGACGGTCGTCAGCACGGCCAACTGCACGCTCGGCGTCATCCGCCTGAGGGCCAACGTCGCCGAGAGCGACTTCCACTCGCTCCAGGTCAGCCTCGACAAGCGCCTCTCGCGCGGCTTCTCGGGCGGCCTGCACTACACGTGGTCGTCGTTCATCGACACGGCCTCCGAAGTCTTCAACCCGTCGGGCGGCGAGATCGCCACCGCCCAGGACCCGCGCAACATCGCGGGCGAGAAGGCGCGCTCGTCCTACGACCGCCCGCACCGCCTCTCCGCCAACTTCGTCTACGAGCTGCCTTGGTTCCGCGAACAGAGCGGCTTCGTCGGCCACGTCCTCGGCGGCTGGCAGTTCAACGGCTTCGTGACCTTCCAGAGCGGCGCGCCCTTCACGCCGCTCAACGGCTCCGACCCGACCGGCGCTTTGAACGGCATTGACGGCCTCGTCGGCAACGCCATCCGCGCCAACGTCATCGCGCCGCTCCCGACGACCAACGCCGAGGAGCTCTTCAACCTGATTCGCGGCCAGGGGCAGCAGTTCTTCGCCACGCTGACTTGCACGGGGCCGACCGACGCGGGCGGCCGGTTCCTGCCTTCGGCCACCTGCCAGCGCTTCGGCAACGCCGGCCGCAACATCCTGCGCGCCGACGGCATCGGCAACCTCGACTTCGGGATCATCAAGAACACGCTGGTCGGCGGCGAGAACGGCGTGCGCATCCAGTTGCGCGCCGACATGTTCAACGCCACGAACACGCGCAACTTCGGCATCCCGACCGCCGCGGCCAACTCCGGCGCGTTCCTCAACCAGTGGACGACCGACGGCGGCAACCGCCGCGTCATCATCGGCGCCCGCTTGGTCTTCTAGGCCGCGCGCCCCGCGTCGGCGCGCGGCGCGCGGCCTGCGACACAACCTGCGGGGCTGAAGACTTTGCTCTTCAGCCCCTTCCTTTTTCCGCGGCCGCCTGTTAATCTGCGGCCCGCCGAGGCCGGCGGGGAGGGGGGAGCAGTGATGAGAAGAATTCCGGCGCTGGGCTGTCTGGTCTTCTGGCTCGGGGTGTCGGCGCTCGCGCAGGGCGCGGCGACGACGACCGCGCAGGAGTCCGCGGCGGCCCCGCCCGACGTCGTGGTCTTGAAGTACAGCTGGACGAAAGAGCGCATCAACTGGCAGAGCGACCCCTTCGCCCCCACGGTCGAGAACATGGCCGACGTCCGCCGCCGCATCGGCGACCAGCGGCGCGCCGAGAGGGCGCGCGCCACAGGCAGCTCCGCCGAGGCCGCGAGGATCGAGCAGGAGCAGCGCTCCGAGCAGGTCATCAGGGCGCGGCCGCCCGCGCCCCCGCGCTACGCCTTCCGCTACAAGATTTCGCTCCGCAACGCCGGCGCGAAGGCCATTAAGGAGTTCGACTGGGACTACGTCTTCACCGACGCGACGTCCGGCGAGGTGCTCGGCCGGCGCGAGTTCACCGGCGTGGAGAAGATAGCCCCCGGCAAGGAGAAGGAGCTTAACTTCATGTCCCCCTCCGCGCCGGCGCAGAGGATCAGCCTCCAGTCGCTCGACAAGAAGGAGCGTGACGGCCTCAACGAGCAGGTCGTCCTCGTCCGCATCCTCTACGAAGACGGGACAGTCTGGAAGCGCCCCTGAACGAGGGCGCACTTCATGAAGGGGGAGAGCCTATGAAAAAGCTTCCGTTACTTCTGACGCTCCTCCTCGCCACGCCCCTCGCCACGGCGGGACAGGTTTGCGGCGGCGCGCCGCCCCGAGCCCCGGCCGGGCTGACACTCGAAAAGCCCGACTGGGCGCCCATCCACGCCATCTTCTTCGGGTCCGGCGGCGGGGGCGGGGCCAGCGGCCCGGCCATCCACCCGACGCCGACTTCGAGGGGCCCGTCGGTCTACCCTCAGCCGGGGAATTACCTGCGCTACTCTTCGCGTGGGGCGGGCGGCGGGGGAAGCAACACGCAGGGCGCCGACCTCTGGCGCCGCGCCACCGTCAGGCTGACGAACGACGGCCCGCGCACCGTCAAGCGCGTGTGGATGGAGTTTGTCTTCCAGGACCCCTCGACCGGCGAGGAGTCGCTCCGCGTCCGCCACGCGAGCCGGAAGCGCCTGAGCCCCGGCAAGACGTTCATCCACATCAAGACCGTCAAGACTACGCAGCAGACGCGCCGCGGCGACGGCGCCCGCATGTGCGTCGAGTTGAGGGAAGTGACCTACTCCGACGGCACAGTCTGGCGCCCCTCCTGAGGGGCGCGGCTTGACGCCGCACGGGCCGGGTGTTAGGTTCTAGCCCCTGCGCGGCAAGCCCCGCGCACGTTCTTTGGAACTTTGAGTTTTCATCGCTAAATCGGCCGGGCGGCGGACTCAGGGGAGTCCGCCGCCCGGCCGGCCGTCGCAGGTTCAAAGGGAAGTCGGGTGCAAAGCCCGCACGGTTCCCGCCACTGTGTACCGGCGATTCGTTCCGCACCCTCGTCTGCAAGTCAGAGGTCACTCGGCCCTTCGGCCGGGGAAGGCCCAACAGGTGCGGCGCGTCCGAGCCGGGAGTCAGGAAACCTTGCCTGTGAAGAGCCGTAAACGGTGAACCGTAAACGGTGACAAGTTAAAGACAGTTTTTTCTTGTCACGGTTTACGGTTTATGGTTCACGGCCTTTCTGACGGAGGCGACCGCTGCCCCGGGAAAGGGCGAGTGGCGTCGGGCGTGGGGCGCGGGCGCGGCGGGTCGTTCGAGACTATCGAACGACGACGGACGTTGAAGCCCGGCGGCTCTCATGCGAGTCCAACCGGCAAGCCCTCGGTCTTCCAACCGGAAGACCGAGGGCTTTTCTGTTGCCAGGGCCTTGGACTCCTTCCGCCCGGGTAGTCCCCCTCCCTCTCCCGCGGCGCGCGGCCGCCCCCGGCCCACGCCGCGAGAGGAGTTTTCGAGATGAGGAGAGAGATTTTGAACCGCACGTTTGTCTTCGCCGGCGCGCTGCTGCTCGCGGCCTGCCTGCCGGCCTTCGCACAGGCCCGACAGCAGGGCGCGACCCTCTCGGGGCGCGTCACAGACCCGCAGGGCGCGGGGCTGCCCGGCGCTTCGGTCACGCTCCACGAGCGAGCGCGCACGCGCGGAAGATTCTCGACCGTGACCGACGCCTCGGGCTCCTACCGCTTCGAGCGCCTCGCGCCGGGCGAGTACATTCTGGAGGCGGAGGCCGAAGGCTTCGCGCGCGGCGCGGCGCAGGCCGTCCGCGTGGCGGGCGACGCGGCCCGGACGCTCGACGTGCGACTCGAAGTCGCGGGCGTCGCGGCCGAGGTCGTCGTCACGGCGGCCGACACGCCGCAGACCGTCGATGAAGTCTCGAAGGCCGTCACCTCCGTCTCGGCCCGCGAGATGGAGGGGCGCGACGAGGCGACCCTGACGGACGCCTTGACGACCGTGCCCGGCCTGCGCGTGCAGCAGCTCGGCGGCCCCGGCTCGCTCGTCTCGGTCAAGACGCGCGGCCTTCGCAACCAGGACACCTCCGTCCTCATCGACGGCCTGCGCTTCCGCGACCCGTCGGCGCCCGAGGCCGACGCCACCAGCCTCCTCTCCGACATTCAAATAACCGACACGGGCCGCGTCGAAGTCCTGCGCGGCTCCGGCTCCTCGCTCTACGGCACGAACGCGGTGGGCGGGGTCGTCAACGTCGTCACGGAGGAGGGCGGCGGCCCCTTCCGCGGGCAGCTCTTGGCCGAAGGCGGCGGGCTCGGGTTCGCACGGGGCCGCGCAAACTTCTCCGGCTCGGCGGGCGAGGCGGAGCGTCTCGTCTACAGCGCGGGCGTCTCGCACCTCAACGTCTCCGAAGGCGTTGACGGCGACGACGCGGCGCGCTCGACCAACGCGCAGGGGCGCGCGCTCCTGCGCCTGACGCCGACGGCGACCCTGTCGGCGCGCGTCTACGCCTCCGACTCCTTCGCGCAGCTCAACGAGGAGCCGCAGGCAGTCGGCACGCTTCCCCCTTCGGGCATCATCGACGCGCGCCCCGTCTCAAGGGAGGAACTACGGCGTTACGAACGGGGGACGCCGGTCGGTCAACTCAACCTCGGCGACGCGACCTTCCTGCCCGCGGCCAACGACGCCGACTACTCGCGCGCGGCCCGCTTCTTCTCGGGCGCGGTGACCTTCGCCCAAAGACCGACGGAGGCGTTCGGGTACTCCGTCACCTACCACGGCCTTTCGACGCACAGGTCGCTGGGCGAAGGCCCGGCCGTGCCCGGCGACCCGGCCGACTTCTTCTTCGAGCCGCGGGGCTCGACCGTCAACGACTTCGACGGCACGGTTCACACGCTCAGCGCGCGCACGGACTTCCGCCTCGGCCGCCACAACTTCTTCAACGCCGGTTACGAGTTCGAGCGCGAGACCTTTTTCACGCGCCTCGTAGACGTGACGCCCGCCGGCAACTCCTCGGCCGACGTGGACGAGCGCAGCCACACCTTCTTCGTGCAGGATCAACTGCGCTTCCTCGACGAGCGCCTGCAACTCTCCGCCACCTTCCGCGCGCAGACGTTCTCTCTGGGCAGGCCGCGCTTCACGCCGGCGACCGGCGCGCCCTACGCGGGCCTGACGTTCGACTCGCCGCCCGCGGCGTACACCGGCGACGGCTCCGTCGCCTACCTCTTCCGCTCGACGGGGACGAAGCTGCGCGGGCACGTCGGCAACGGCTACCGCAAGCCCTCGCTCTACGAGCGCTTCGGAACCTTCTTCAGCCCCTTCTTCGGCTTCGCCCCGCTGGGCGACCCCCGCCTCGCGCCCGAGCGCTCCGTCGCCTTCGACGCGGGCGTTGACCAGACCTTCGCCTCGAACCGCGCGCGCCTGTCGGCCACATACTTCTACACGCGCCTGCAAGAGGTCGTCGGGTTCGCGAACGAGACGCCGAACGACCCCTTCGGGCGCTTCGGCGGCTTCGTCAACACGGGCGGCGGGCTCTCGCGCGGGGCGGAGCTGAGCGGCGACTTCGCGCCCGCGCGCTGGCTCGACCTCTTCGCCTCCTACACGTTCGTCAACAGCGACCTGCGCCGCCCCGCGGTCGCGGGAGTGCTCCGCGCCTTCGCCACGCCCGACCACCAGTTCACGCTCGTCGCCGACGCGCGCCTCGGCTCGCGCGTCGCCGTCAACTTCGACCTCGTCGCCTCGTTCGACTACCTCGCGCCCGTCTTCGACAACCGGACGTTCACGGGCCGCGCCTACCGCTTCCGGGGCTTGCGCAAGGGCGACCTGACGGCGAGCTACACGCTCCCCCTCTCCGAGTCGCGCCGCCTGCGCTTCTTCGGCAAGGTCGAGAACGTCTTCGACCGCGACTACTACGAGAACGGCTTCCGCACGCCCGGCATCAACGGCCGCGCGGGCGCGTCGTTCAGCTTCTAAGATGACGGAAGCGACAACGTCGAAAGAGGGGCGGCCGCCCGTCGAGGGCGTAGACTTCTACCGCGAGGGCGCGTACGTCGTCTTCACGGCTGCGTACCACCTGCGGCGCGGCTACTGCTGCGAGAGCGGCTGCCGGCACTGTCCGTACGGCGGGGGGTCCGGCCCCGCCGAATTTGATGAAGAAAGTCGGGAAGGAAATGAAGGGTAAGTCGGTCGTTCTATTGGTCGCGGCAGCGGTCGCGCTCCTGCTCGTCATGGCGTGCGGGAACGTCGGCCCGGTTGTGCCGACTTCGGCGGGAAAGCCGGCGCGCATCATCTCGCTCACGCCGAGCACGACCGAGATACTCTACGGCGTCGGCGCGTTCGGACGCGTCGTCGCCGTCTCGGACTACTGCACCTACCCTCCGGAGGTGAAGAAGCTCCCGCGCGTCGGCGGCTGGAACAACCCGAACATGGAGCAGATCGCGGCGCTCCGGCCCGACCTCGTCGTCTTCTCCGACGCGCAGGCGCAGTTCGTCAAAGAGAAGGTCGAGGCCGCGGGCATCAGGACGCTCGCCGTCCCGAGCCAGACGCTCGAAGACGCCTACAAGTCCATCGAGCTGGTCGGCCGGGCGGCCGGCGAAGAGGAGGCCGCGCGGAGGCTCCTCGAAGAGGCGCGCGCGCGCGTCAAGGCCGTCCGCCTCGCGACGGAACGCCTGCCCCGAAGGCGCGTGCTCTGCGTCGTAGACCGCGTGCCGGGCACTCTGCGCGACCTCTACACGGCGGGCGGCGACAGCTTCATCGCGCAGCTCATACGCGTCGCCGGGGGCGAGCCCGTCTCGCCGCCCTCGAACCAGGGCTGGGGCAAGATGCAGAAGGAGGCGGTCGTCGCGCTCGACCCCGACGTGGTGCTCGACCTGATGATGCAGCCGCAGACCGGCGGCCTCGCCGAAGACACGCTCGCCGTCTGGAAGGAGCTGCCCACCCTGCGCGCCGTCCGCGAGGGGCGCGTCTACCCCGTCCGCGACGAGACGGTGCTCCACCCCTCGCAGCTCGTCGGCGACTCCGCCCGCAGGTTCGCCGAGCTGATTCACCCCGAGGCGTTCGAGAAGAAGTGATGAGCGACGACGCTTTAATCGAAGGCCGAGGGCTGAGGTTCGCGTACGCCGACGGGAGTCCGGAGGTCGTGCGCGGCGCGGGCGTCCGCGTCGTGCGCGGTCGCCTGTCGGCGCTCGTCGGGGCGAACGGGTCGGGCAAGTCAACCATCATCCGTCTGCTCGCGGGGCTGCTCAAGCCTTCGGCGGGCGAGGTTCTACTCGGGGGCGTGCCGCTCGCGCGCGTCCCGGCGCGCGAGCGCGCGCGGCGCGTAGCATACGTGCCGCAGGGCGTCTCGACCGTCTTCCCCTTCACCGCGCTCGAAGTGGTCTTGACGGGGCGCAGCCCCTACACGACGCGCCTACGCTTCGAGACGGCGCGCGACCTCGACGCGGCGCGCGCGGCGCTGGCGGCCGTGGACGCGACGCACCTCGAAGCGCGGCCCGTGACGGAACTCTCCGGCGGCGAGCGTCAACTCGTCGCGCTCGCGCGAGCGCTGGCGCAGGAGCCCGAGTGCCTCCTGCTCGACGAGCCCTCGGCCGCCCTCGACCTCAAGCACCGCGCGGGCCTCATCCGACACCTGCGACGGCTGCGCGACTCGCAGGGGATGACCGCGCTCGTCGTCACGCACGACCTGACGCTCTTAGACCCGGACTTCGATTGCGTCTACGCCGTCCGGCTCGGCGAGGTCGCCGCCGAAGGCCCGCCTTCGGAGGTGCTGCGCGACGACGTGCTCGCAGAGGTCTACGGCGACGAGCACGTCCGCGCGCGCCGCGCCTTCGGCCGCACCTTCGTCTGGTCGGAGGTGTGAGGATTTTAGATTTTTGATTTGCGATTTAGAATGAGGTGCGGCGGATGGAAGGCACGCGCGAGTTGTCCTTAAATCTAAAATCAAAAATCAAAAGTCTGAAATCCCCCGCCGCGGGGGTGCGCCTGCGGCGCGCGCTGCTCTGGCTCTCTTTGGTGCTCGTGGTCTCGACGCTCGTGGCGCTGTGGGTGGGCTATCAGCGGCTCGACTTCGCGGCGCTGCAAACGGACGAGAGGGCGCGGCTCATCTTCTTCGGCCTGCGCCTGCCGCGCGTGTTGATGGCGGGCGTGGTCGGGGCTTCGCTGGGGCTGGTGGGCGCGGCGTTGCAGGCGATGTTCCGCAACCCCCTGGCCGAGCCTTTGACGCTCGGCGTCTCTGGCGGCGGCGCGCTGGGGGCGAGCGTGGCGATCGCCTTCGGGGCGGGGGCGAGGGTCGCGGGGCTGCCCGTCGTCTTCGTCGCGGCGTTCGCGGGCGCGTGTCTGAGCGTGGTCGTGGTCTACCGCCTCGCGCGCACGGGCGCGACCGTGCTGCCGGGCGCGCTGCTGTTGGCGGGCGTCGTCGTGAACACGGTGGCGGCGGCCGGGGTCGTCGTCATACAGTATTTCGCCGACTACTCGCGCGCGCTGCAAATCCTCCGCTGGACTATCGGGAGCCTGGACGTGGTCGGCTTCGACCTCATCTGGCGGATGCTCGTCTTTCTGGTGCCGGGCTGGGTTGTGCTCCTGCTCCTGGCGCGCGACCTGCACCTGCTCGCCGTGGACGAGGAGACGGCGCAGAGCCTCGGCGTCAACGTCCGCCGCAGCGAGCGGCTCGTCTACGTCGCGTCGTCTCTGATAGTCGGCGTGACGGTGGCGGTGGGCGGCACCATCGGCTTCGTCGGCCTGATCGTGCCACACGCCGTGCGGCTGCTGTTCGGCGAGGACGTGCGCGTCGTGATGCCCTGCTCGTTCGTGCTCGGCGCGGCCTTCCTGATGCTGGCCGACGCGGTCGCGCGCACGGCCCTCGGCGCGGGCGAGCTGCCCGTCGGGGCCATCACCGCGCTCGCCGGCGGCCCGGTCTTCTTATGGCTCTTACGTAGACAGCAGCGTTATGCGGCTTTATGAAGAGGAGTTAGTGAATGAGCATCGCGACGAAGCACGGCGACAAGGGCGACACGGGGTTGATCGGCGGGGCGCGCGTGTCGAAGGCGGATTTGCGCGTGGAGGCGTACGGGACGGTGGACGAGCTGGGGGCTTCGATGGGGTTCGCGCGCTCGATATGCGAGGACGCGGAGGTGCGCGAGCTGACGAAGTCGATCCAGCGCGAGCTGTTCACCGTGGCGGGCGCCGTCGCGAGCCCGAAGGGCGGCGCGGAGTCCGTGACCACCTACGTCTCGCCCGAGATGGTCGAGGCGCTGACGGCGCACGTCACGCGCATCGAAGCGACCGAGGGCATCCTCTCCGACTGGTCTCTGCCCGGCGACCACGCCGCGGCCGCCGCCTACGACGTGGCGCGCACCGTCTGCCGCCGCGCCGAGCGCGCCGTCGTGCGACTCGCCGAGACGGGCGTCGAACTCAACCCGCACGTCGTGCCGTATCTTAACCGCCTCTCCGACCTCCTCTGGCTCCTGGGCCGCCTGCTCGAACTGCGCGCCGGCCTCGACACGCGCCTCCGCGACGAAGGGCACACAGGCCCGCGCTGGTCGCGCGCGTGGTGAGTACGACTGAAAAGAATTAACCACAGAGACACAGAGGCACAGCTTGTTGAGCTATGTGCTCGAAGCTGTGTCTCTGTGTCTCTGTGGTAAATCCTCTGCCTTTACTTGCCGAAGCGGAAGACGTTGCCGTCGGGGCCTTCGGCGTAGACCGAGCCGTCGGGCGCGGCCGCGAGCGCGCCCACGTCGTCCTCGACGTAAGCGAGCTTGTGCCACGTCTCGCCGTTGTCGGTCGAGCGCCAGATGCCGTCGGTCTTCGTCGCGATAAGGACGTGGCCGCCCGGCGTGAAGGCGATGGCTTTGACGACCGGGTTCGTGCCCGTGTAGTGGTGGGTGGGGACGGGGCCGACGTGTTTCCACGTCTGCCCGCCGTCGGTCGAGCGGAAGAGTCCGTAGAAGCCTTCCGCGCCCGCGAAGAGGTGACCCTGCGCGTTCGACGCGAGCGAGGGAATCTCGACGCTCAGCATCTGCGCGTTCGCCGACTTCGACTTGGCGACGCGCGTCACCTCCTGCCCGACCTGCGTGAAGGTCATCCCGCCGTCGTCCGAGCGGCTGAGCGCCACGTCCTCGCGCGTGCCGAAGTGTTCGAGCCCCGCGACGAGCGTCCCCGAAGGCGTGAAGGCGAGCGACTCCAAGTTGAGCGGCTTGCGGCTGAGCGTCGGGAGCCCCGCGCCGCCCTTCTTCCAGGTCTTGCCGCCGTCCGAAGAGACGTAGAGGCCGGCCTTGTACGAGTTGACCGCGAGCTGCCCCTTCGGCCCGACTGCGATCAGGCTCATCGTCTCGTGCTCGGGCAGCCCCGTAGTGATGTTCGCCCACGTCTTCCCCTTATCGTTCGAGCGGTAGACGCCTTCGCCCCCGAAGACGGCGTAGACGCCGCCCTTCGCGTCGAGCGCGAAGTGGCGCAGGTTGTTCTGCGGGAGCTGCTCGAAGTCCGTCCAGCTCCGGCCGCCGTCGGCGCTCGCCCAGAGGTTGCCGCGCGTGCGCGCGTAGAGCGTCCCGTCCGGGGCGGCGGCGAGCTGCTCGATGCGGCCCTGGCGGGGGCCGCCGACCTTCTCGAAGGCGACCGACACGGTCTTCGGCGCGCCGGACGCGTCGGGCGTTGAGGTATTCGTCTCGGCAGCCGCGGGCCTAGGCGAAGGACTCGCGGCGCTCGTGTCAGTAGCTTCGGGCGTAGGCTGCGGAGTCTCGCGCGAGTCGCGCGTGGCCTCTTTAATCTTATTCTTGAGCTTGCCGAACTGTGCGTGCGCGGGCCCGGCGGCCAGGAGCGACAGTGTGACGAGTGCGATTATGATTTTCATGTCGGTCTTCCTTCCTTCCTACTTGCCCGCCGCGTAGACGTGCAGCCCCTCGGTCTCCTGCGCGCCCGCGAGCAGGCGGCCTTAGCGCGTGAAGCCGAGGGCGAAGAGGCCGGGCACCTTCGGCACGTTCGCCTCGGCCCACGTCGCGCCGTTGTCCGTCGAGACCCACAGTCGCGCGTCGTTGCCCTTGCGCAGCGCGTACAGCTCGCCGCCCTTCCCCAGGGCGAGGCGGTGGACTGACTCGCGCAGAGCGCCGACGTGCTTCCACGTCTTGCCGCCGTCCGCCGTGCGGAAGAGCCCGCTGTAGGTTCCCGCGACGAGCGAGCCGTCCGCGGCGAAGGCGAGCGAGAGCGCGGTGTTGTCGGTCGTGCCGGTGTTGGCCTTCGTCCAGTCGTCGATGCCGCCGCCCGCGTAAGTCCAGGCCGCGCCGTTGTCGGTCGAGACCTGCACGGAGCGGTCTTCCATGCCGAGGTAGACGTGCCCCTGCGCGTTAAATGCAATCGCCTGAATGTTGCGCCTGCCGAGCACCTTCGGGAGCCCCTGGTTGCTCTGCTTCCAGGTCTTGCCGCTGTCGAGCGAGACGAAGAGGCCGTCGTTGTCCGTGCCCGCGAAGACGTGCCCCTGCGCGTTGACGGCCAGGCTCACCACATCGCGGAAGGCGGGCACCTTCGGGGCCTCGCCGGGGTTCGACTGTTTCCAGGTCTTCCCCTTGTCAACGGACATCCACACGCCCGCCTCGCGGACGCTGGCGAAGACCGTCCCCTTCGGCGAGACCGCGAGCGCGAGCACGTCGCGGAAGGGGTCGCTCAGCATCCCCGCGGTCGAGGTCGTCCAGGTCTTCCCGCCGTCTGCGGAGACGTAGACGCGCTTCGAGCCCGCGTAGAGCGTCCCGTCCGGCGCGAGCGCGAAGGAGACGACGCCAGTCGTCAAGTCGTCGTCCGAGTTCGGCGACATGTCCGCGCCCTTCTGCCACGCGATGGCGGGCGCGGCCGAAGGCGTCGAAGAGGCGTTAGACGCGAGCGGCGTCGAAGAGGGCTCGGGCGTCGAAGAGGGCTCGGCCTGTTTCGTCGCCTTGTTCAGCTTCTCTTTGAGCTTCCCGAACTGTGCCTCGGCGGGCGGCGCAGAGTAGGCGAGCGCGACGCACAGGAGCAGGAGCGTGAGCGTCAGGTAACGTCTCTGTATCTTCATCGTCGATGCCTCCGTCTATATTTTTCCGACTGCTATAAATTGATAAGGACGAGCGTCACGACGACGCTCAACAAGGTCACGAGCGGGCAGGCGAGCGGTGCCCAGCCGGCGAGCGCGTGCCCTCACATCCTGAGGTCGAGCTTCGGGTTCATGCGCTTGACGGCGGCCTCGGCGGCCTCCTTGAAGCGATCCTGGAAGTCGTTCAGCAGCGCCGCGTCGGCGTCCGAGCCGCGTCGGCGGCGCACGCTGTCGCTGCTCTCGGCCTGTAGGCGCTGGCCGCAGAGCCTCCGGCCCGAGTCGAGGTCGTAGAGGACGGCCCAGCCGTCGTAGTAGCCGGACGAGAAGCCGCCGATCTGCTTGACGGGGAGTTGCTTGCGCGTCGCGCGGAAGACGACGAGGTAGTGGCGCTTCGACGGGTCGTAGACCTCCTTGATCGCGCTCGTCACGCGGTACGAGTGGAGCGGCTCGGTCACCTGCGCGCGGGGCTTCAGCTCGCGCACGGCTTCGGCCGTCGCCCACTCCCAATCCTTCTGCGCCGCGGACGCGCCCGCGAAGCGCGCGAGCTGGTCGTACTCGGCGAAGACGACCTGCGCCTTGCCTTCGGCCGCGGCCTGTTCGAGCCCGCCGTCCGTGCACGGCGCTTCGCTCAAAGCGGAGGCTTCGGGGAAGCTCTTCGTGACTCCGGCGAGCTGCGATGTCACCTTGTCGAGCGCCGCGCCGTTGCGCTCGGCCGCGGCGCGGTCGCGCGCGGGGTCTGCGGGCTGGCGCAGGACGAAGAAGCCGACGACGCCGCAGCCGCCCAGCACGAGCAGCGAGAAGCAGGCGACGCCGATCAGAGCCAAACGCAGCACGCCGCGCTTCTTCTTTTGCGCGACGAGGATGGAGCCGTCGTTGGGGCAGTTGTTGAGCGAGTCGGGGTGCGCGGCGTTGCAGCGCGGACAGTTCTTCATGATTCTCAAGCCCTCTCTTGTGAAGTATCGGTATTAGTCCCGGCGCGCGGCCCGCGGGCCTCGTGCGCGCCTCGGTTCGAGGGAGGATGACGGCGGGCGGGCCGGGATATTACCGGCGCGAAAATTTTTTCCTGACGCGTCCCAGCCTTTGCCCTCCGGCGCGCCTCGCATACAATCCAACGCCCGACCAAGCAGCGACCCATGGCCGTCACACGCACCGACAACAAGGCCGACGCCGACGCACTGCTCGCGGCCTACGCCGCCGCCCCTTCGGACGCCGAGGCCGACGCCGCGCTCGCGCGACTCTTCGAGGAGCACGCCGGGCCCGTCGTCGCGCGCGTCGTGCGCCGCAAGCTGCGCGGCGACGGCGACGATGAAGACCTGCGCGGCCAGGTTCTCCTCCAACTCCTCTCGCGCCTCGCCGAGTTCCGCGCCGAGCCCGGCGTGCGGCCCATCCAGAACTTCCCCTCCTACGCCGCGGCCGCGGCCTACCGCGCGTGCGCCGACCACCTGCGCGCGCGCTACCCGCAGCGCCACAGCCTGCGCAACAAGCTCCGCTACTTCCTGACGCACCAGACGACCTTCACGCTCTGGGAGAATGCGGACGGCGAATGGCTCTGCGGGCGGCGCGGGTTGCGCGAGGCGTCGCGCGGCGAGCGCTACCGTGAGCTGCGCGAAGACCCGCGCCGCGCGGCCGGGCGCGCCCTGCCGGGCCGCGACGTGCAGTCCGCGGGGGTCGAAGGCTTGCTGCCCGCGCTCCTCGACTACGTCGGCGAGCCCGTCGAGCTTGACGACCTCGTCGCGGCGCTCTCGGAAGTCTGGGGCCTGAAGGACCCGCAGCGGGCGGGCGGCGCGCGCGACGACGAAGAGGGCGGGGCCGCGGCGGTCGAGCTGCTCGCCGCGCCGCGGCGCGACCTCGCCGACGAGCTTTCGCAGCGGCGCTACCTCGAACGCCTCTGGGAGGAGCTGCTCGGGCTGCCCGTCAGACAGCGCGCGGCGCTGCTGCTCAACCTGCGCGACGCGCTGGGCGGGAGCGCCGTCGAGCTGTTCGTCATCACGGGCGTCGCCGCGCCGCTCGACATCGCCGCGGCGGTCGGGGCGGAGCCCGAAGAGTTCGCGGCCCTCTGGAACGGGCTGCCGCTCGAAGACAGGACGATTGCGGAGATGCTCGGCGCGTCCCGGCAGCAGGTCGTCAACCTGCGCAAGTGCGCGCGCGAGCGGCTCGCGCGCCGGATGCGCGCCGGAGGGTTCTGAAAGTCAAGGCGAAAAGTTTGAAGCGGGGTTAGTAATAAGGGGGGCGGTACGCCGTCTACAGAGTTTGAGGGAGGCGGAGGGCCTCCACTCTCCCCCGCCGAAGTGAAGACGAAAAGACGATGACGGAGCACCTCCGGGAAGAACAGTTGGAGCAGTTCCGCGCGCGGACTCTGCCGGCGGGCGAGCTGCTCTCGGTCGGCGGCCACCTCGCCGCCTGCGCCCAATGCCGCGCGCGACTCGGCGCGCCCCAGGCGGCGCGGCTGGCGTCGCGCGTCGAGCACCTGCGCGCGGGATTGCATGAGGGGGAGAGCACCGAACACCTCGCCTACGAACAGCTCGCCGCCTACGTTGACGACGAGTTGAGCGACATCGACCGAGAGATAGTCGAGGGCCACCTCCTTTTGTGCGGGCGTTGCGAGTCCGAGGCCGACGAACTCAAGTCGCTCGCCGCCGCGATGAGCGCGGCCCCCGCGCCCCCGACCGCGGCGCGGCGGAGTCTGAGAGAGCGACTCTCAACCTTCTTCGGCCCGTCGAACGTCTTCGTCCGCCGCCCAGCCTTCGGCGTGGCCGCGGCGCTCGCCGCGCTCGTCCTCTTCGCCGCCCTCCTCTTCCTGCGCGGCGGCAACGCTCCCGCGCCGTCGAACGAGATCGTCAAGACCGTCCCGACGCCCGCGCAGACGCCCGCGAGAGTCGAAGCCACGCCGGCCCCGACGCCCGAAGTGGAGGCGACGCCGACGCAGGACGCGACGCCCGCGCCCCCGCCCCTCGAACGTCGGCAGCCGCAAGCGCCCGCGCTCTCTGACGGCGGGCAGTCCGTCACGCTCGCGGCGAACGGCGGCGTAGAGGGCCTCGGCCGCCTCACGCCCGAAGAGGAGCGCGCCGTCACGCGCGCGCTCACGACCGGCCGCGTCGAAGTGCCGGCGGGGCTCTCCGACCTCGCGCGGACGGACGGCTCGCTGATGGGCGGGACGCCCGCGGGCGCACGCTTCGAGGTCGAAGGCCCGGCCGGCGTCGTCGTGCGCGACGCGCGCCCCGCCTTCCGCTGGACGCGGCTCGCAGACGCGGACGCCTACGTCGTCACGGTCTACGACGCCGCCTACAAGGAGGTCACGAAGAGCCCGCGGCTGGCCGTCAACTCCTGGACGCCCGCGCAGGCGCTCCCGCGCGGCGGCTCATACTCATGGGAGGTCGCGGCCTTCCGCGACGGCCGCCAGCTCGCGCAGTCGCCCGCGCCGCCCGCCCCCGAGGCGCGCTTCAAAGTGCTCGGCGAGCGCGACGCCGCGCGGCTCGCCGCCACGCTCGCGCGCCACCCCTCCTCGCACCTCGTCCGCGGAACCGCCTACGCCCGCGCCGGCCTCCTCGCCGAAGCCGAACGCGAGTTCCAACAACTCCTCCGCGCCAACCCGCGCTCGCCCCTGGCAAAGAAACTTCTCCGCGGCGTCCGCGAGACCCGGTAAACACCCCGGCGGCGTTAACCGAATGTTCTATCGATTAATTCCGGCAGCCTATGAAAATCGACGCAGTGTCGTCTGCGTAGATTATCCGGCAACTCCTCCGGACGACACCGGTAAAGGATCGGCACAATCTTTTTCTCCAGCACCCACGCGGCACCCAATTCGGTCAGAACCCAATCACTGCTCAAACTGTTGGCGCTGACTAACACCCACACCTCGCGAGAACTTCGTAACGACTTCCTGATCTCCTCCGCGAAATCCTCACCCGGTTGTAAAGTCTTCTCGGCCAAAAATACTTTACCGCCCGCGTCGTTGACCGCGTTGTAAATGACGTTGGCTTCCACCCTGTTAAGGGCGGCGTAGCTGAGGAAGACATCGTATTCGGCATTCGAGGAGATTCGGACTCCCGAAAAACCTTTCGCCTCCGCCGCGCCCGTCGGTTGCGCCTCCGTGCCGTCCCTATCAGGGACATTCCGTTTATAAAATTCGTGTAATAACGAGAGCGTTCCGGCGACCGCACCCTCCATGTTCTTAGAGACCATCATTTGTCTCTTGCGAAGCAGGATGACCAGGAGATGACTGATGACCAGGACCTCGATAGACGCCAGGATGGCGCTTAGAGAGACGAGGAGCAACCCCGTAGCTTGCGCAACCACTTCCGCTATCGATGAGCCCAGGCCACGCCCTACCGGCATCATCATCGAGCCGCTTCTGAGGCTGAAAAGTATCCCGATGATTAGTCCTATGGCCCCGAGCGAGAGGGCAATCTTACTGACGTATTGAATCTTGTCTACGTCCTCGTACATCTCCTCGCGGTACGTTCGGATGATAGTCCTGCTCGACTCAAACTTATGCTCGTCCGCCTCTCTGAAAACCTGATTGAGCATGTCGATCATGATCGGGGGTGGTGAGTGGAAGCTGGCGGGTAGTACGGCCCCCCTTAAGGCGTCCGAATGCGGGCACGCCCTTTGGCCGGATTTGATCGCCGACAGCATCTTTGTTACCCGCGCCTCGACCACCCGCGCAATCGCGTCCTCAATCTCGACCTTGGCCAGCCCCTTTGCCGCGATTAACAGGTTCCATAACGCGAGAGTTTGAATCGCCCCGCTTAAGAGGAACCAGATGTCGGCGTACGTGTATTGGTAGGGGGATAGGGTAATGATGAGTGCGCCGCTGCATACCGCGATCAGCAGGAAGGCTCGCTGCCTCAGCCAGAAACTGGCACTCAGGAGCAGGCGCGCCGGTGATGACTCCGCAATCCTCGACAGTCTTTGCGAAACACCTTCATGATTCATAAGACTCAAGCCGAGGCCGGCAGAAATCGCCGGCAGAAACGAGCAGATGCCTCACATCGCGTCGCCGACGACGACGAAGCCGGCCCAGTAGAAGGGGTGTGCGCGGCGGGGGTCGCGGAGCGATTTGAGGGCGGCCTCGCGCAGCGCGGCGGCCGTGGCGGGGCGGTCGCGGTAGCGGCGGTGGAAGTCGAGCATCAGCTCGGTCGTGCCCCACTCTTCGACCTTCCACTGGCTGACGACCGTGGCAGGGCTGCCCGCGACGAAGAGCGCCCACGTCATGCCGATGACGCCCTCGCCCGCGGCCGCGCGGCCCCGCGCCGTCTCGCAGGCCGAGAGCACGACGAGGCGCGCGTTCAGGTCGAGCGACATGATCTCCCACGCTTCGAGCAGGCCGTCCTCGCCGCCGCGCCCGTCCTCGCTCGCCAGCAGCAGGTGCGAATAGATGGGGCTCGCGTCGTCGAGCACGCCGTGCGTGGCGAGGTGCAGGACGCGCGCCGCGCCGGCCTCCGCCTTCAAGCGCCCCTCGCGCGCCTCCGCGCGCGTGTAGACGCGCGTGCGCGCCGCGCCGTAGAGGTCGCGCAGCGCCAGCACCTGCCACTCGGCCTCGGGCAGTTGAGGGGTGTTCGAGGTCTCGCCGCCGAGCGCGGGGTTGCCGAAGGCGACGAGCGTGGCCGCGCCCGTCGCCTCCGCCTTTCGGGAGTGCCGCATCTCGCGCAGGACGGTGAGCGACTGCGCGTAGGAGATTTCTGCTGACTCGATGAGGTACTTGCCGTCCGGCGTCTGGAGCGCCTGGAAGGGCAAGTCCCATAGCGCCGCGTCGGGCGCGAAGACGACGCGCGTCTTGCCTTCGAGCTGCTGGCGCGCGGGCATGAGCAGGAGGTCGTGCAGCTCGCGCGCCGCGCGCCGGAAGCCGAGGCCGCGCGCCGCGAGCTGCCCGCGGAACTCGCCGACGCGCCGCGCGAGTTCGTTGCGACCCACGTCAATCTTGTTAACCCGCAGACGCGGGGGTGCGCCCGCGCGCTCGCGCGTGAGGACGAAGAGGTACGTGGCGGCGTCGGCGACGACGAACTCGGCGAGCGCCGTGCGGGCGTCGGGCAGGAGGGCTGCGGCGTCGGCGAGCGCGAGCGGGCGCAGCTCGCCGCGGCGCACGCGCAGCTCGGAGTGCGCCGCGTAGAGTTCCGACTGGAAGCCGCGGTAGGCGAGCCGCGCCGCGCGCAAACGTTCGGAGAGTTCGGCGACGCGCGCCGCGTCGGGCGAAGCCTTCTGGCTCTCGACCGCGAGCTGGCCGTTCAGGGAGACGAGCCTTTCGTACAGGTCGCGCTCGCGCTTGCGCTCGGCCTCTGTGACGGACTCCGACAGCGCCGCGCGCCCGCCGCGCACAACTTCCAACAGCACGCGCGCCTTCGCGCGCTCGGCATACGCCAGGGCCTCCTCGCCGCGCCCTTCACCCACGAGCAGGCTGACCAGCTCGACGTACGGGGCCACCTTGCTCTCGAAGAAGCCCTGCCGGTCTAACTCGCCGCCCGCGACCTGGCCGCGCATCTCCTCGACGATCTCGACGGCCTCGGCGAACGCCTCGCGCGCCTCGCGCGTGCGGGCGGTGGCGGCGCGCGACTTGCCGAGCGCCGTCAGGGCCTGCCAGAGCAGGTCTGCGCTGTTGTACCTGCGCGCGAGCGCGACGGCGCGCTCCGAGGCTTCGAGCGCCGCCGCGCCCTCGCCGCGCGCGAGGTGCGCGAGCGCCATGTCGCCGAGCGTGATGGCGACGTTCGCGCGGTGGCCGAGCGCCGCGCGCATGGCCAGCGCGCGGCGGTAGTGTTCGAGCGCCTCCGCGTGCTTCCCCTCGGCGGCGAGGACGCTGCCGATGTTGTGCAGCGACTGCGCGACGCCGTCGCGCGCGCCGATCTCCTCCTTGAGCTTGAGGCTGCGCTGGTGGCTCGCCAGCGCCTTCGCGTAGTCGCCCGCGTTCCGGTGCGCGTTGCCCTCGTTGTTCAAAGCCCTCGCCATCCCGTCGCGGTTGCCCAGCTCCTCCGCCAGTGCGTAGCTGCGCCGGTGGTAGTCGAGCGCGAGCTGCTGGTCGCCCTGCTTCGAGTGGATGAGGCCGATGTTGGTGAGCGTCTGCGCGATGCCGGACTTGTCGCCCAGCCGCTCCTTGAGCGCGAGGCTGCGGCGGTAGACCTGGAGCGCCTGCCGCAGGTCGCCCTTCATCTGGCGGACGTTGCCGATGTTGTTGAGCGCGCGCGAGACTTCCCCCTCCCTCTTCAGCTCTTCGAGGATGCGGAGGCTCTCCTCGTAATGCCTGAGCGCGAGGTCGGGGTCGCCCTGGAAGATGTAGACGTTGCCGATGGCGTTGAGCGTGCGGGCGGCGACCACGCGGTCGCCGATCTTCTCGGCGAGCGCGTGGCTGCGGTTGTAGTAGTCGAGCGCGAGCGGGTAGTCGCCGCGGGCGCGGTGCACCATGCCGTGGCGCGCCAGAGAGTCCGCGACGCGCGAGCGGTCGTCGAGGCGCTCGGCGACCTCGTGCGCCAGCCCGTAGGCTTCCAGCGCCCGCGCGTGGTTGCTGCGCTCGCGCTCCTTGTCGCCCGCGAGCATGAGCGCCTGCGACAGCTCGCCCTTCACGAGCGGCCCGGAACTCTCAAGCAACGCGTCGCGCTCCGCCCCGGCCTTCGCCGCGAGCAGCGCCGCCGCGAGCTTGTCGAACTCAGTCGGCTGCGGCGCGGCCTGCTGTGCTCTAACGGCGGCAGGCAGGAGCAGCAGCGACGCGAGCAGAAGGTGCGCGACGCAGTTCTGAAATTTTTCGCGGGTCGGGTGAAGCGTGTTTGACATCTCGGTAAGGCTCTCGCGTTCGAGGCGCGCCATTCTACACGGCGCACGAAGGGGCGACAAGGTCGTTAACGAACGCCTTTATCTTCGTCTGAACCTGAGCCGGACGTGCGGGTGCGGGCGCAGCGAGACGAGCCCGCGGGGCCGCACGGGTTCGTCGTCGAGGGGCTCGACGCGGCAGCGTTGGAGGAGGGCCACGAGTAAGACCTGGAGGTGTCTGACGGCGACGTTGCCGGCGGGGCAGCGGCGCGCGCCCGCGCCGAAGGGGAGGTAGGCGAAAGGCTCCGCGGGTCGGCCCTTGAGGAAGCGCCCGGGCAGGAACTCGGAGGGGCGCTCCCAGAGGCGCGGGTGGCGGTGCATGGCGTAGGGCGAGACCGAGACGGACGCGCCCGCGGGAATCTCCGTCCCGCCCAGGCGGTCTGACCCCAAAGCCTCGCGCGAGAGAATCCAGGCGGGCGGGTAGAGCCGCAGAGACTCCGACAGCACCGCGCGCAGAAGCGGAGGCGAGCCGGACTCCGACCCCGCCCCTCGGTCGCACTCTTCGTGCAGGGCCGCGAGCGTCGAGGGGTGGCGCGCGAGCAGATGAAGCGTCCAGCAGAGCGCGGCGGCCGTGGCGTGGTAGCCGTTGAGCAGCGTGCGCGAGACGGCCCCGCGCGTCTCGGGCGAGACCTCTGCGCCATCTGCGCCCGCTGAGCGCGCGACCCACGCGGCCGTCTCGTCCTGCCGCGCGAGCGCGTCGCGGAAGCTCTGCCCGGCCGGGTCGGTCTCTTCACCCGAACTTTGGTTCAGGCCGTCCGCCCAGAACTCTTCGGCCAGCGCGACGGCGCGCACGAAGTCTGCGGCCAGGTGCGAAGCGTCCACGCCGAAGAGGAGTCGCGCGACCTCCGCGAACATCAACCTCTTCAGCTCGAACTCGACATCGACAAAGCCTCCGCCCTCGGACAGTTCGCAGAAGAGGAGCGCCGCGCGCGCGCCGGCCTCGGCCAACGTGCGCGCGGCGCTCCGGTGCGCGTCCTGCGTCTCGACGCCCGCGCGCCCGAGGCGCAGGAGCGCGGAGCCCTCGTCCGCGTAGAGCCCCGCGAGTTCCGCGTAAGGGTGCGCCGGACTCCGGTAGTTCGACGCGTGCCCTTCGAGCACGCGCGCGGCGTGCGCGGGCGAGTTGACGAGGAAGGCGGGACGACCCGCGAGGCGGTACGCGACCACGTCGCCGCCCGTGCGGCTCAGGTTCAGGTAGAAGGCCGCCCAATCGCGGCCGCCCTTCGTCGTCGGAAACATCTTCCCGGCTGACGCCAACCGAGCGCTCAGTGGATGACGGCCGAGGGCCAGATGTAGGAAGGGGCCGGCGTCGGGATTGCGTCGCCCGCCGAAGGCCAGAGGTAAGAGGGGGCCTGCGCGCGCACCGCGTCGGCGGGCGAGGGCCATTGGTAGTTCGGTGCGGAAGCTTGTGTCGTCAGGCCGGCTTCCGCCTCCTGCCCCGCGAGTTCCGAGCCCTCGGGCAGCTCGCCCTCCACGCGGCAGGCTTCCAGCACTTCGGCCGGTATCAGGAAGAAATTTCCGTCCAGGTCTCTAAACAGTGCCATCGTCTCGACTCTCCTTCTTCGCTCGTCTTAAGAACTGCTCGCAAGGATGTAAGACGGACGGCGCGCGCTCGTATTACCGCGGCCTCAAAAAAATTTCGTCGCTCACCCGACGATGGACAGCACCACTTCGCGGCTGCGCGGGCCGTCGAACTCGCAGAGGAAGATGCCCTGCCAGCGGCCGAGGAGGAGGCGGCCTTCGGCGAAGGGGACGGTGATCGAGGGGCCGACGAGCGAGGCTTTGATGTGCGCGTCGGAGTTCTGCTCGCCGTGCTTGAAGCCCATGCCGTGCTGCGGGATGAGCGTGCGCAGACAGTGGAGCATGTCGCGGGGCACGTCCGGGTCTGCGTTCTCGTTGACGGTGAGGCCGGCGGTCGTGTGGCGCACGAAGAGCACGCAGACGCCCTCGCGCACGCCCGACTCGCGCAACAGCTCGCTCACCTCCTCCGTGAACTCGACCAGGTCTTCGCGCTCGCGCGAGCGCAGCATGATTCTGTGCGTGGACATGGGCACGCATTCTACATTGAGACGGGTCGGGTAAGAACAGTTAGCCACAGAGACACAGAGGCACAGAGATTTAAAAGGGATTCCTCTTAACCCTTCTTAACCTCTGTGCCTCTGTGTCTCTGTGGCTAACCTTGCGGTGTCAGTACGGCCTCACTGCATGATGAAGTCGTAGGAGATGACGGCGGAGACTTTGACCGGCTTGCCGTCCACAACCGTCGGCTTGAACTTCGCGGCGCGGGCGGCGTCCACGGCCGCCGACCGGAGCAGCGGGTGGCCCGAGACGGCCGCGGCCGCGACGACGTTCCCCTCCTCGTCCACCGTGACCTTCACGCTGACCGTGCCCTCCGCCTTCGCGGCCTTCGCGATGGGCGGGTACGACGGGTTAGGCGCGTCGATTATCTGCGCGTCGAGCCCGACGCCCTTCCCCGCGCCCGCGCCGGAACCGCCGCCCGCGCTCGCGCCGCCGCCGCCAGCC
>DATMVD010000015.1:0-7481 GCA_035563535.1 Pyrinomonadaceae bacterium
TGCTGCGATGTCAGCGAGCCGGCGGGCACAGCCCGCCTCTAAACGGGAGGGGCAGGATTTCGCCGACCGCCCTAGAAGACGAACTTGACGGCGAGTTGGATGATGCGCGGGTCGCCGACGCCCTGGCGCAGGAAGCCGTCGAAGTTGAAGAGGCCGGGCGTGACCAGCGGGTTGATGTTGTTCTCCGTGTTGAAGGTATTGAACATCTCGAAGATGGGGATGAGCGCCACCGACTCGGAGAAGTGGAAGGGGCGCTGCAAGCGCCAGTCGAGGGAGAAGAACTCGTTGTTCTTCCTCAGCGTGTTGCGGTCGGGGCAGCGCGGGGCCGTCGGGCACGGCGGCGTGATGGGCTGCGCCGAGCGCGCCTGCACGCGCGAGTTGAGGTCGAAGCCCGCGGGCAGCTCGACGTTCGAGAAGAAGTTGAAGCGGTGGCGGATGTCGCGGTCGGAGAGCGCGTAGTCCCGGCTGAGGTCGAAGAAGTCGAAGGCGCGGTCGGTGAACGGGTCGCGCTCGTTCGAGTCGTCGTCGTAGTCTTTCGAGAAGGTGTAGTTGCCCTCGAACTGGTAGCGGCCGCTGAACCGCCGCCGGACGCCGACGGTGAAGGCGCGGTAGAGCGACTTGCCGTTGGCGCTCGTGACCATCGTCTCGCCGAGGAACGGCGCGAAGAAGCCCGTCCGCGCCCAGTCGAGGAAGCGCGTCAAATGCACCCCCTTGGCGTGCGTGAAGTCGAGGTACATCGAGAGGCCCTGCGCCAGCTCCTGCTCGAAGGCGACGTTGGTGGTGTAGATGCGCGGGTTCTTGTAGTCGCGGCTGAAGACGCGCACGCCCGAGAAGCAGGGGAAGGGGTTGGAGACCGCGCCGGCGACGCACGGCGTCACGGTCGAGGGCGGCGCGACCACGCCCGGCCAGACGGGGCCGGGGACGCCCGAAGAGATGATGGGCGTGTTGAGGAAGATGGTCTGCTGCTGCACGCCGTTGGTGGTGATCGACCCGACCTGCGAGAGCATGTTCTGGCGGGCGTAGTAAATGCCGTAGTTGGCGCGCAGCACCGAGCGGCCGTTGCCGTTGATGTCCCACGCGAAGCCGACGCGCGGCTGGAACTGCTTCTTCTGGCTCGGCAGCCTCCCGTCGGACGGGAAGCGCGGGTCGTTGAGGAAGATGCCGTAGGCCGTCTGCGCCGGGTCAACGACGGGGTCGGGGAAGATTTGCGCCTCCCAGCGCAGGCCGTAGGTGGCCGTGAAGTTCGGGCGAATCTTCCAAGAGTCCTGCGCGAACAGCGCGAGGTCTTCGTTCGAGATGTCTGAGAAGCCCGCGGCGTCGGTCGCCGGGCCGGTGCGCCCCGCGCCCTGTAGGTAGAGGAGCAGCGGGCCGCCGTTGGGGGTCGTCCCGGCCGGGCAGGGCGTCGGCGCGGTGACGTAGGTTCCGTTCGAGCAGCCCACGGTGGCGGGGCCGAAGCCGCCCGCCGCGGCGGGCGAGGCGTAGCGCAGGAAGCCCGTCACGCTGTCGAAGATGTAGCGCCCCTGGAAGAAGCCGCGGAAGACCTGCGAATTGCGGCTGTGCACCCACTCGCCGCCGAACTTGGCCGTGTGGTTGCCCGAGACGATCGAGAAGTTGTCCTTGAACTGCGTGCGCCAGAAGGTCTCGTCCACGTTCGGCCCGAGGAAGAAGGGGTTGCCGAAGCGGAAGGTGGTGGCGAAGCCCATCGCCGTGTCGGCCGGCACGTTCGACTCGACGGCCGAGCGCGGCCGCTCCTCGCGCCCGTAGGTGAAGTGGAACTCGTTGACCTTCGTCGGCGAGAGGGTCGAGAGGAGGTTGACGTTGAAGGCGTAAATCTTGGAAGGCCCCTCGATGCCGTTGGCCGAGTTGCCGTAGGTCGGCACGTCAAAGGTCTGGTTCTCGTTCTTCGAGTAGTCGAAATTCTGTGAGAGCGCGAGGTGGTTGTTCTCGGTCAGGTGCCAGTCCACCTTGCCGAGGATGGCCGAGTTGCGCACCGGGCGCTTGACGGGCGCGCCCTCCTCCTGATTGCGCGTCGCGCGGAAGAAGCCGAGGAGCGCGAGCCTCTGGCAGTCGGTGTTCGCGTTAATCAGCGCCTCGTTGCCCGTAATCGTCGGTGCGGCGACGGGGCAGGGCGTGTCGCCGATCTGCTCGGAGAGGTTGGCGCGCATCAGGTTCTCGAAAATCTGTTCGTAGGCGACGAAGAAGAACGCCTTGTCGCGCTTGAGCGGCCCGCCGACGTTGCCGCCGAACTGCTCGCGGTGGAAGTCGGTCAGGGGCTTCCCGTCCGAGGTGTTCGCGGTGAGCGCTTCGAGGCGCTGGAAGTGGAAGAGCGAGCCGTGGAAGTCGTTCGTCCCGGACTTGGTGACGACGTTGACGACGCCGCCCGCCGTGCGGCCGAACTCGGCCGTCGCGCCGGTGGCGATGACCTGGAACTCCTTGACGGCGTCGAGGGGGATGTCGATGGCGGCGCGCTGGCCGCCCGCCTGCTCGCCGAAGAAGCCGTTCATGTAGTCGCCGCCGTCGAGGCTGATGTTGTTGAAGACGCCGCGCTGGCCCGCGAAGTTGATCTCGTCGCCGTCCGGCCCCTGCGTGATGGAGACGTTCGGCGTGAGCGTCAGCAGGTCTTCAAACTTGCGGCCGAGGACGGGGAGGTTGCCGACCGCGCGCTCGTTAATCGTCGTCGAGGTCTGGACGCTCGCCGTGTCCACGGTCTGGACGGCCGAGACGGTGATCGTCTCGGTGATGGCCGAGACCTTCATCTTGAGGTCGAGGTTGGCCGACTGCCCGACGGTGAGTTGGAACTCCTCCTGCTTGAGCGTGGCGAAGCCCTGCTTCGAGGCCGTCAGCGTGTAGCGCCCCGGCGGGAGTTGCAGGAAGACGAAGCGGCCGGTGTCGTCGGTCGTCAAAGTCCTGGTCAGGTTGGTCTCGACGTTCCTGACCTCGACGGCCGCGCCGGGCAGGGCCGCGCCCTGCTCGTCCTCGACCGTCCCCTGGATGACGCCCGTCGTGATCTGCGTCTGCGCGCGCGCGCCGAAGGCTAAGGCCGTCGTTGCAAAGAGGAGGGCGAAGGCGAAAGCGAAGAGTCTCCCGGCAGGTCTGCGGTTGATAGGGGGAAGCATATTTTCTCCAGTCCGCTGGTGTCTGAACTGCGCCAAGGTTCGGCCGCCCGACTGCGGCGGCGGGTAGAGAGGTGCGGGGCGAAGACTGCTTAAAGCTCCGGCGCGAGGGTCGCGCCCCTTGAAAGGTCGGCCGATGTTAATGAGGCCGCGCCGCGTCTGTCAACGTACACCGCAGCCAGGTCAGAACCGCCCGCGGTAGCGGGTGGGCGTTGCGTAGACCGGGCGATTGATGACAGCGCGGCTCTCATCAGTCATCAAGCCGTCATCGGTAAAGCCACCCGCTACCGCGGGCAGTACTGACCGCTATAGCCAGCCCGAGCGCTTGAAGAGCAGGTAGAGGAGGGCGGCCAGGCCGAAGGTCACGGCGAGCGCGAAGGGGTAGCCGTAATCCCACTCAAGCTCCGGCATGCTCTTGAAGTTCATCCCGTAAATCCCCGCGATCATCGTCGGGACGGCGATGATCGCGGCCCAGCCGGCGAAGCGCTTCGAGACCTCGTTCTGCGCGATGGAGATGAGCGAGAAGTTGGCTTCGAGCGCCGTCGTCAGAAGCTCGCGCGTGTTCTCCACCATCTCGTTGATGCGGACGACGTGGTCGTACACGTCGCGGAAGTAGGGGCGCGTGTCCTCGGGGATGAGGTCGAGGTCGAAGCGCATCAGGCGGTTGCAGATGTCTATGAGCGGCGAGACGGCGCGCTTGACTTCGAGGAGCTGCCGCTTGAGCTGGTAGATCTGCGCCGTCGTCTCGCGCGTGGACTTCTCGCCGAAGATCTGGTCTTCGAGCGCCTCGAGGTCTCGCGCCAGCGCGTCCACCACGGGGAAGTATTGATCGACGATGGCGTCCATCAGCGCGTAGAGCGCGAAGCCCGGCCCCTTGCGCAGGAGCTGCGGCGTCGTCTCGCAGCGCGCGCGCACGTTCGCGTAGGAGAGCGAAGGCCCGTGGCGCACCGAGACGATGAAGTTCCGGCCGACGAAGAAGTGCGTCTCGCCGAAATCGACCCGGCACTGCTCCGCGTTCATCCGCGCGGTGCGGACGACGACGAAGAGCGAGTCGCCGTAGGTCTCGAGCTTGGGGCGCTGGTGCGCGTGCAGGGCGTCCTCGACGGCGAGGTCGTGCAGCCCGAACTCGCGCTGCACCTGCCGGAGCAGCTCGGCGCTCGGGGCGTGGAGCCCGATCCAGGCGAAGCGGCCGGGCTCGGCGAGTTCGCGGCCGATGTCGCAGACCTCGACGGCGGCGACGCGGCGGCCCTCGGCGTAGGCCACGCAGTTGACGACCGCGCGCGTGCCGGGGACGACCGTCCAGTCGAGTTCGGCGCTGGTGTGTATCTCGTTCAAGGCACTCCCCCTCGTCGGAGGCAAAGGTCGAGTGCCGCGCATGATATCACGCCTTCAGCGCTCGAAGACGGCGACGGCGCGCACGGGCGAGCCGGTGCCTCCGCGAATCTTGAGCGGCAGGCCGATGAAGCGGAAGCGGCCGCGCCCGACGAGCAGATGAAGGTTGCACATGTTCTCGTAGTGCGTGAAGCCCAGCTCGCCGCAGACGCGGTGCACCTCCTTGTTCGAGACGCCGCGCACGCCCGGCGCGGCCGGCTCGACGCCGAAGGCCGCGACGCCCTGCCCGCCCAGCCAGCGCGCCGCCGCGACGCTCACGCCCGGCGCGCGGTGCCAGTCGTCCGTCCCGTAGAAGCGCCGGTAGTGATCCGTGTAGAGCAGGACGGTGTCGCCCGGCTTAATCTCAAGCCCGGCCGCGGAGAGGGCGCGCTCCAGGTCCTCCACCTCGATCAACTCCGACAGACCTTTGTGCGAGAGGTCGAGGCAGACGCCCTCGGTGTAGAAGTTCGTCAGCGGCATCGTGTCGATGGAGTGCGCGCGGTGCTCGCGCCCCATGTGGCTGAGGGCGTCCACGTGCGTGCCCGTGTGCTCGCCCAGCTCAAGCAGGTTAACGGCGGGCGAGACCACGTCCGTGTCTGTGACGCCTTCCAACTGCTCGTGCGACCAGTGGACTGTGACCTTCACTTCGGGCATGCCGGGGAAGGTCGGCATCCCCGTGAAGATTTCCTGACTCAGGTCGATTATCTCGAACACGACTCGCCCCCTTTCAGAGTTCGCGCCTTTTTACTACGGCGCGGCGCGACTCCGCCAGCCGCGCCCGGCGTGTAGCATGCGCGCGGGCAGGCGAAGCGCGAGACCGCAAGAGACTTTTTGAAGGGGCATGTCCGACGCCGCCTCACATACGACAAGCGAGCCCGCCGCAAGCACCTGCAAGTAAGGTTATTGCGGAAAGCGGAATGCGGGTCGTAGGAGGATGAAAGGCAGCGTGCCTTTCATCCTCCTACGACCCGCATTCCGCTTTCCGCACTCCGCAATCGTTCTACTGCCCCTGGGCCGTCGCGGGCGCGGTCGTGATGACCTGGCGGCCGTCGAAGGAGAGGCCGGCGAAGGAGAGCGGGGCCGAATCGCCCTCAAGCGCCAGCATCGGGAAGGTGCCCTTCTTAGACTTCTCGACGCGCGCCTCCGCGCGGGCCAGGACTTCCTTGGTCTTGCGGTCGGCGACGGTCAGCTCGTTCTTCTCGTCGTCGTAGCCGAAGCGGTAGGTGCCGGCCTTGATCGTCTTGCCCGCGACGGTGAAGTCCTGACCGACGGTGATGAGGCGGCTCCTGACCTTCGCCGAGGCGACCGTGGCCGCGGAGCAGACGAGCAGGGCGGCGATGATGATGTTGGTCGTGATCTTTCTCATGGTGCGAAACTCCTTCCTTCTGTCCGAGGGTTCGTACACGGCGCTTCCGGGGAATTTTTTGCGCCGTCTCGGCAGGCACATACGAGGCGCGGGGCGCGGCGCGTTCGACGTTTGTGACGACGCGGCTCGACGATGACGCGGGGAACGCCTGGGCGTTGCGGCGCGCGTTTTCGGTTCCGGTAACGCGCGCGCCGTTCTCGATAGCGGACGGCCTTAGTTGGAAAAAAGATGTGGGCGTGAACGTCGAACGAAGGGCGGGCGGTGAAGTCCGCGTCTCCGCCGCGGTGCTGAAATCCTGCGCGTTGGATGAAGCCCGGCGGGTGTGAAGGTCGGGCCCCCGAACGTGTGTCGTTGGTCGCGCCGCTTACCCGCGCAACGCGGAGGCGGGACGCTGATTGAAGGGCCGCCGGTGGGGGCCGCCTTCGATGTCGCTGGCCTACGGGCGCGGCAGCCAGTACACCCTGACTCCGCCCCGGTGCCCAGTCTTCACCATGCGCCTGCCCAGCAGCTCGCCGAGCAGGATGCCGAGGTAGTCGTTATTAAAGTCGGTCAGGGCCTGGAGTTCCTGCCACGTGCGCTCCCCGCCCCGGAGAACGTCTAAGACCCGGAGCTGTGCGGCGTCCGACGGCGGTACGTGTACCTTGTTTAGCATGATGCGCCCGCGGGCGACGGCGCCCGCGCCGTGTGCGCTCGCCGCCGGCCGCCCGCGAATACCCCTTCTTAACCGCGGGAGTGGATGAGGCGGCGCATCCTGTCGGGGAAGAGCACGTCGATCTTCTGCGGCTCGACGAGCGCCGTGACCTCGCCCACGCCGAAGACCGGGTGCGTCATCGACTGCCCGGCCCGGTACGTGTGGGTGCTGTCGTAGGGAGCCCCCGGCTTGGCCGCCGCCCGCGGCCCGGCCCCCGCCTCGGCCTTGAACCGGCTGCGCGTGCCGCACTTCGGGCAGCTCACGCTCGCGATGCGCCCCGCCTTGGTCACCGACGCCACGACGTGGCCCCGCTCCTCGCCGCACATCGCGCAGAACTTCTCCACGCGCTCCCCGCTCCGATGAATCTGTTCGCTCACATCAACCTCCGTTAATCCGCCGACGCCCGAACATTCTAGACCCGCCGACGGAGCAAGCCCCGGGCTAAGCTTTCGACTCGGCCCGGGGCTCCTCGTTCTCAGAGTCTCCGGCTGGCCGGAGCGTTCTACCAGCGCTGGCCGCGGTTGCCGCCGCCGCCGAAGCCGCCGCGACCGCCGCCGCCGCCGTTACGACCGCCCCCGCGGCCGCCGCCGCGATCCTCGCGGGGCTTCGCCTCGTTGACGTTCAGGTTGCGCCCGCCGACCTCCTTGCCGTTGAACTGCTGGATGGCGGCGTCGCCCTCCTCCTTCGACGACATCTCGACGAAGCCGAAGCCGCGCGACTGACCCGTGTCGCGGTCCTCGACGACCGAGGCCGACTCCACGGTGCCGGCCTGCGAGAAGAGGTCGCGGAGGTCTTCCGACGAAGTGTTGAAAGAGAGGTTGCCGACGTAAAGTTTCATGGACATGTGTGTGTTACCTCCCCCGCCTGAAGCGGGGCGTCAGGAGAAGCTTCGAATCGAAGTGGCTTCGTCGGAACGGTGGCAGCGAAGGAACCTGCGTTC
>DATMVD010000016.1:0-58822 GCA_035563535.1 Pyrinomonadaceae bacterium
GCTACCGGATCGAGCTGGGTGAGGTGGAGGCGGCGCTGCTCTCGCACGAATCGGTGCGCGACTGCGTGGTGGTGGCGCGGGCGGAGGCGGGCGGCGGCGGTGCGCGGCTGGTCGGCTACGTCGTGGCGGAAGCCGGGCGGACGGCGGGCGCGGCCGAGTTGCGCGCACACCTGCGGGCGGGGCTGCCGGACTACATGGTGCCGGCGGCCATCGTCGAACTCGACGCGCTGCCGCTGACGCCCAACGGCAAGGTTGACCGTAAGGCCCTGCCCGCGCCCGAGGCGGTCAACGAGCATGCGGACGAGGCCGGGGCGATGCCTTCGACGCAGGCCGAGGAGTTGCTGGCGGGCATCTGGGCCGACGTGCTGGGGCTGCCGCAGGTCGGCGTCACCCAGAACTTCTTCGAGCTGGGCGGCCACTCGCTGCTGGCGACGCAGGTCGTCTCTCGCGTGCGCAAAGCCTTCGGCGTCGACCTGCCGCTGCGCATGCTCTTCGAGTCGCCGACCGTGGAAGGGCTGGCGCGAGCGCTGGGCACGGCGCACGGCGTGGAGGCGCCGCCTCTGGCCGCGGTCGAGCGCGGCGGGCCGCTGCCGCTCTCCTTCGCCCAGCAGCGCCTCTGGTTCCTCAATCAACTCGAACCCGGCAATCCTTTCTATAACATACCGTCCGCCGCGCGCCTGGAAGGCAGGCTGGACGTCGCGGCGTTGGAGCAGACGCTGACCGAGATCGTCAGGCGGCACGAGGCGCTGCGCACGACCTTCGCCTCGGAGGGCGGCGAGCCCGTGCAGTTGATAAACCCTGCGGAGCCTCTGACACTGCCCGTCACCGACCTCAGCGCGCTGCCCGAGGTGGAGCGCGAGGCGGAGGCGCGGCGGCTGGTGCAGGAGGAGGCGCTGCGCCCCTTCGACCTCGCCGCGAGCCCGCTGTTGAGGGCGAGTCTGTTACGTCTGGCGGAGGAGGAGCACATCGCGCTCTTCACGATGCACCACATCGTCTCGGACGGCTGGTCGATGGGCGTCCTCATCCGCGAAGTCGCCTCGCTCTACGAGGCGTATACGGCGGGGCAAGAGTCACCGCTGGAGGAGCTGTCCATCCAGTACGCGGACTACGCCTACTGGCAGCGCGCGTGGTTGCAGGGCGACGCCCTGGAGCGCCAGCTCGACTATTGGAGGGAGGAACTGGCCGACGCGCCCGCCCTCCTCCAACTGCCGACCGACCGGCCGCGCCCCGCCGTCCAGACCTTCAACGGCGCCAACCAGCCCTTCATCCTCTCCCCACAACTGTCGGAGGCGCTCAAGGAGTTGAGCCGCCGCGAGGGCGCCACGCTCTACATGACGCTGATGGCCGCCTTCCAGGCCCTCCTCCACCGCTACACGGGGCAGGGGGACATCCTCGTCGGCTCGCCCATCGCCAACCGCAACCGCGGCGAGACCGAGGCGCTGATCGGCTTCTTCGTTAACACGCTGGTGCTGCGCGGCCGCGTCGTCCCCGGGGAGAGTTTCCGCGGGCTGCTCCGTCAGGTGCGGGAGAGGACGCTGGGGGCGTACGCGCACCAGGACGTGCCGTTCGAGAAGCTGGTCGAAGAGCTGCGGCCGGAGCGGAGCCTGAGCCACTCGCCGCTCTTCCAGGTGATGATGGTGTGGCAGAACACGCCGCGCGAGGAGCCGGGGCTGGGGGGGCTGCGGCTGAGCCCCGTCGGCGGCGAGAGCGCGACGGCGAAGTTCGACCTGCACCTGGCGATGAGCGAGGGAGCGGGGGGCGAGGTGCGCGGCGTGCTTGAGTACAACACCGACCTCTTCGACGCGGAGACCGTCGGGCGGATGGTGTCACACTTCGAGAGGCTGCTCGCGGCCGTCGCCGCCGACCCCGAGCAGGCGGTCGGGGAACTGCCGCTGTTGTCTCACGAAGAGCGGAGCCTGCTGTTGGCCGAGTGGAACGACACGGCCGCCGCTTACCCGTCGGACAAGTCCATCCACCGTTTGTTCGAGGAGCAGGCCGCGCGCACCCCGGACGCGGTCGCGCTGGTCTTCGGCGACGTGGAGCTGACCTACGCCGAGTTGAACGGGCGCGCGAACCAGTTGGCGCACTACCTGCAATCGCTCGGGGTCGGGCCGGAGTCGCTCGTCGGGGTGATGATGGAGCGTTCGCCCGAGATGGTTCTGAGTCTGCTCGGCGTGCTGAAGGCGGGCGGGGCTTACGTGCCGTTCGAGCCGACCCAGCCGTCGAAGCGTCTGGCCGCGATGGCGGAGGACGCGCGGCCGTCCGTGCTCCTGACGCAGGAGAGCCTGCGGGCGCACGTGCCGGCGGGCGTCGAGGGCGTCGTCTGTCTCGACGCCGAGTGGGCGGAGGTCGAGCGGCAGGGCGCGCACAACCCGACGGGCGGGGTCGTCGCCGACAACTGCGCTTACGTCATCTACACGTCGGGCTCGACGGGGCGGCCCAAGGGCGTCGCCATCACGCACCGCAGCGCCGTCGCCTTCATCGCGTGGGCCGCCGAGACGTTCCCGGCGGAAGACTTCGCGGGCGTGCTGGCCTCCACCTCCATCTCCTTCGACCTCTCCGTCTTTGAACTCTTCGCCACGCTCGCGCGCGGCGGCAGGGTCATCCTGGTGGAGAACGCGCTGCAACTGGCGTCGGCGGGCGCGGCCGAGGGGGTGACTTTAATCAACACCGTGCCGTCCGCGATGGCCGAGCTGGTCAGGATGGGGGCCGTCCCGGAGTCGGTGCGCGTGGTCAACCTCGCGGGCGAGGCGCTGAAGAATCAACTGGCGCAGGGCGTCTACGAGCAGACGGCCGTGGAGCGCGTCTACAACCTCTACGGCCCTTCCGAGGACACCACCTACTCCACGTACACGCTCGTCGAGAGGGGCGCGCGCCGCGAGCCGACCATCGGCCGCCCGGTCTCCAACACGCGCGCGTACGTCCTCGACAGGTACATGCAACCCGTCCCCGTAGGCGTGGCCGGAGAGCTGCACGTCGGCGGCGCGGGTCTGGCGCGCGGCTACCTCAACCGCCCGAACACGACCGCGGAGAAGTTCATCCCCGACCCCTTCTCCCAAGAGCCCGGCGCGCGCCTCTACCGCACCGGCGACCTCGCCCGATTCCTCCCCGACGGCGACATCGAGTTCCTCGGGCGCGTGGATTTCCAGATCAAGCTCCGCGGCTTCCGCATCGAGCTGGGCGAGATCGAGGCGGCCCTCGCCTCGCACCCCGCGGTGCGCGAGGCGGTCGCCGTCGTGCGCGAGGACGGCGGGGACAAGCGACTCGTCGCCTACCTCGTCGCCGACGCCCCGGCGCCGGCCGCCGAGCTGCGACAGTACCTGCGCGAGCGGGTGCCGGACTACATGGTGCCCTCCGCCTTCGTGCTGCTCGAAGGGATGCCGCTCAACGCGAACGGCAAGGTCGACCGCAAGGCGCTGCCCGCGCCGGGCGTGGAGATGATGGGGCGGGCCTACACCGCGCCGCGGACGCCGGTCGAGGAGGAGCTGGCCGGCATCTGGGCCGAGGTGCTGCGCGTCGAGCGCGTGGGCGTGGAGGATAACTTCTTCGAGCTGGGCGGCCACTCGCTTATGGCGACGCAGATCGTGTCGCGTGTGCGCAAGGCTTTAGGCGTTGACCTGCCGCTGCGCATGCTCTTCGAGTCGCCGACCGTGGAAGGGCTGGCGCGCCACGTCGAGGCGGCCCTGAGCCAGAGCCGCGCCGACTCGGCCCCGCCCCTCGTCGCCCGCGAGCCGGGCGCGCCGCTGCCCCTCTCGTTCGGGCAGCAGCGGATGTGGTTCCTCAACTGGCTGGAGCCGAACAACGCCTTCTACAACATCCCGATCGCGCTGCGCATGCGCGGCCCGCTCGACGCGGCGGCCCTGGCGCGCGCCTTCGAGCAGATCGTCGAGCGCCACGAGGTCTTACGCACGCGCATCGTCGAGCAAGAGGGCGAGCCCGTGCAGGTCTTGATGACGGCCGCGGAGGCGTTGGACGACCTGCCGGTCGTAGACCTCAGTCACCTCGGCGCCGACGAGCGCGAGGCGGAGGCGCGGCGGCTGGCGCAGGAGGAGGTGCGCCGTCCCTTCGACCTGGCGGCGAAGGCGCCGGTGCGCTGCCGCCTGCTGCGGCTCGCGGACGATGAGCACGTCGTGCTCTTCACCATGCACCACATCGCCTCGGACGAGTGGTCGGGGGGCGTGCTGGTGCGCGAGCTGGGGCTGCTCTACGACGCCTACACCGGAGGCGTCGAGGCGGCGCTGCGGGAGTTGCCCATCCAGTACGCGGACTACGCGGCGTGGCAGAGAGAGTGGCTGCAAGGCGAAGTCCTCGACAGCCAGCTCGGCTACTGGCGGCGGCAGTTGGGCGGGGCGACGACCCTTGAGCTGCCGACCGACAGACCGAGGGCGGCGCGGGCCGGGGGCGCCGCCGGGCGTCGGACGCTGAAGCTGAGCGCCGAGTTGAGCGAGGGGCTCAAGGAGCTGAGCGAGCGCGAGGGCGCGACGTTGTTCATGACGCTGCTGGCGGCCTTCGACGTGCTGCTCGCGCGCTACGCGGGGCAGAGCGACGTGGTCGTCGGGACGCCCATCGCGAACCGGCACCGGGCCGAGACCGAAGGTCTGATCGGGCTGTTCCTCAACACGTTGGTGCTGCGCACCGACCTCTCCGGCGACCCGACGTTCCGCGAGGTGCTGGGGCGCGTGCGGGAGACAGCCTTGGGGGCGTACGCGCACCAGGACGTGCCCTTCGAGATGCTGGTCGAGGATCTGCGGCCGGGGCGGGACATGAGCCGCCACCCGCTCTTCGACGTGATGTTCATCGTGCAGCGCGAGGGCGGCGAGCGGCTGAAGCTGCGCGGGCTGGAGATGGAGCCTCTGGGGGTGCGGGGCGAGACGGCGCGCTTCGACCTGACGAGCCACGTGCGAGAGCGCGGCGACGGGCTGTGGTGGACGCTTGCGTACCGGGCGGGGCTCTTCGACGAGGCGACAATCGAGCGGATGCTGAAGCACCTGGGGCGCGTGCTCGAAGAGATCGTCGCCAACCCGGCGGCGCGCGTCCACGACCTGGAGCTGGTGTGCGAGGAGGAACGCGCGCAACTGCTCGCGGGCTGGAACGAGACGGGGATGGAGTACGAGCGGGAGACGGGGGTCGAAGAGTTGTTCGGGCGGCAGGCGGCGCGCACGCCCGCGGCGACGGCCCTCATCTTCGGCGACGAGCAACTCTCTTACGCGGAACTCAACGAGCGGGCGAACCAACTGGCGCACTACCTGCGCTCGCTGGGCGTCGGCCCGGACGTGCTGGTCGGGGTGATGCTGGAGCGGTCGGCCGAGATGGTCGTCTCGGTGCTGGCCGTGCTGAAGGCCGGCGGGGCTTACGTGCCGCTCGACCCGCAGTACCCGCAGGAGCGGCTCTCGTTCATGCTCGCCGACTCCGGGGCGCAAGTGCTGCTCACGCAGGAGAGCCTGGCCGGGCTGCTGCCTGCCGAGAGTCTTAACGAAGAGTTGCGGGTCGTGGCGCTCGACGACGCCGCCGAACTCTTAAGCCGGCAGCCCACGGCCGACGTCATCGACGGCGGGGCGACGGCCGAGAACCTGGCCTACGTCATCTACACGTCGGGCTCGACCGGCAGGCCGAAGGGCGTGATGGTCTCGCGCCGCGCCCTCTCGAACTTCATCGCCGCCATGCGGCAGCAGTTCGAGCCGACGCCCGAGGACTGCCTGCTGGCGGTCACGACCCTCTCCTTCGACATCGCCGGGCTGGAACTCTACCTGCCGCTGACGACGGGCTGCCGCCTGTGGCTGGCCTCGCGCGAGGAGGCGGCCGACGGCGAGCGGCTGATGGGGCTGTTGGAGCAGGGAGGCGTGACGCTGATGCAGGCGACGCCGGCCACCTGGCGGATGCTCCTGGACGCGGGCTGGGCGGGCGACCCGCGGCTGCGGGCGCTGTGCGGTGGCGAGGCGCTGCCCGGCGAGCTGGCCGAAAGGCTGGCCGAGCGGGTCGGGCGGCTGGAGAACATGTACGGGCCGACCGAGACCACCATCTGGTCTACGGCCGACGGGGTGGAGCCGGGGGCCGGGCGCGTGACGATCGGGCGGCCGATAGCCAACACGCAGGTCTACGTCCTCGACGGGCGGCTCGGGGCCGTGCCGGTGGGCGTGGCGGGCGAACTCTACATCGGCGGTGAAGGCGTGGCGCGAGGCTACCTCAACCGGGCCGAGTTGACGGCCGAGCGGTTCGTGCCCGACCCGTTCGCCGCGGAGGCGGGCGCGAGGCTCTACCGGACGGGCGACCTGGTGCGCTACCTGGCCGACGGGCGGATAGAGTATTTAGGGCGCATCGACCAGCAGGTCAAAGTCAGGGGCTACCGCATCGAGCTGGGCGAGATAGAGGCGGCGCTCTGCGGGCACGAGTCGGTGAAGGAGTGCGCGGTGGCGGCGCGCGAGTACGCCGGGGGCGAGCGGCGGCTGGTGGCCTACGTCGTGACGGGCGGCGACGAGCGGCGGGCAGGGGTCGAGCGCGGCGGGTTGAGCGCCGAGTTGCGGCGGCACCTGCTGGGGCGGCTGCCGGAGTACATGGTGCCCGGCCTCTACGTGGAGCTTGAGGCGCTGCCGCTGACGCCAAACGGGAAGGTGGATCGCAAGGCGCTGCCCGCGCCGGAGGCGTCGAGGCGTGCCGAGGAGTTGGTGCTCCCGCGCACCCCCGCCGAGGAACTGCTGGCGGGCATCTGGCGGGAGGTGCTGGGGGCCGCGGAGGTCGGCGTCACCGACAACTTCTTCGAGCTGGGCGGCGATTCCATCCTCAGCATAAGAATCATCTCCAAGGCCAACCGGGCCGGGCTCCGTCTGAGTCCCAGGCAGATATTCCAACATCAGACGATTGCCGAACTGGCGGAGGCCGCGCGGCTCTCTTCACCCGATCTCGAAACGTCGGGCGGGGCGGCGGGCGAGGTGGTCCTGACGCCGGCACAGCAGCGCCTGCTTGAGCAACAGCCTGAAGAAGCTCTCGACCGTCAGGCGCACGTGCTGTTGCTGCAACTCGAACCGCACGTTGACGCCGAAGGCGCGCGGCGGCTCGTCGGAGAGCTTTGGGCACGGCACGACGCGCTGCGCCTGCGGTTCGTGCCGCAGGCGGACGGTTGGGCGCAGACGTGCGCCGGAGCGGACGCGCCGCCGCCTTTCGAGGTCATTGACCTTTCGGGCGAACCGAAAGCGGATAGACAGGGCGCGGTCGAGCGGAAGGTCTCGGAGGCACGGTCGGGCTTAAACATCTCGGCTGGGTCGCCGGTCAGTTTCACGTACTTTAGCTCCGGCGCGGAAGCGGCAGGGCGGTTGCTCGTCGTCGCGCACAAGCTGGTGTGTGACGAGCTTTCGTTGCGCATCCTGACGGATGACCTGCGGGCGGCGCAGGCGCGGCCGGCGGGCGGCGGAGTGTCGCCGCGCGGGCCGCAGACGGCCTCATACTCGTACTGGGCGCAACGGCTGCAAGAGCTGGCGCAGTCGGAGGAGGCTGACGGCGCGGGCGCGTACTGGCTCGAACAGGACTGGAGTGAGGTCTCGCCCCTACCGCTCGACGGACACTCGGGCGAGGGCGACGAAGCCGCGCCGCACGCGGTGACGAACTCGTTCGACGCCGAGGAGACGCAATTCCTTTTGGAGGAGATGCCCGACTTCGTGCGCGCGCAGGTTGACGACGCCCTGCTGGCGGCGCTGGCGCGTGCCTTCGCATACGTGACGGACGAGAGTTCGCTGCTGGTCGAGGTGAGCAGGGACGGGCGCTCGGGTCTCTTCGAGGACGAGGACGCCGATTGGTCGAACGCGGTCGGCGCGTTCACCATCAAGTACCCGCTGCTGCTCGAAACAGACATTTCGTCGAGCGCCGGCGACGCGCTCAAGATGGTCAAAGAGCAGGCGGCCGCGGGGCTCAACCGCGGCCTCGGCTATGACCTCCTACGCGGCCTGCGAGGCGGCGCCGAGGTGTCCGAACGGCTGCGCGCGCTGCCGCGTCCCGAAGTCGGGTTCGGCTTCCGCCGCACGACGAGCGGGGCGGGGCCCGAAGGCGGCGGCTATCTCGTCGAAGTCAGCGCCGGCGTGGTGGACGAGCGGTTGCGCGTCGAGTGGCACTTCGACGCGCGCGTCAGCCGCGCCACGGGCGCGGAACTCGCGCGCGAATTCGTCAGGGCTTTGCGGGCCGTCATCGACTACTGCAAGTCGCCCGACGCGGGCCTCCATACGCCTTCGGACTTCGCCGCGGCGCGGCTCGGACAGGATGAACTCGATAAGTTCCTCGCCAGTCTCGGCACGGCGGAGGTGGGAAAGTAAATGAAGCAGGACCTCGAAGACATTTATGAACTCTCCCCGATGCAGCAGGGGATGCTGTTCCACAACCTGCTCGCGCCCGAGTCGGGGATGTACTGCCAGCAGTTGCGGGGCACGCTCGAAGGCGACCTGGACCTCGGGGCCTTCAAGCGCGCGTGGCAGCAGGTGGTCGCCCGGCACGCCGTGCTCCGCACGAGCTTCCACTGGGACGCGGTGGAGAAGCCGCTCCAGGTCGTCCGGCGGCACGTGCGCCTGCCCTGGCGGCAGGAGGATTGGCGCGCGCTCCCGGCCGCCGAGCAGCAGGCGCGGCTGGGCGCGTATCAGCAGGACGATCTGGCGACCGGGTACGACGTCACGAACCCGCCGCTGATGCGCCTGGCGCTCTTTCAACTGACCGACCGGACGTTCGAGATCATTTGGAGCTTCCACCACCTCCTGATGGACGGCTGGTGCATCCCGCTCATCCTCAAAGAGGTCTTCCTGCTCTACGAGGCGGACCGGCGCGGGCAGACCTTGCAGTTGGCGCGACCGCGCCCTTACCGCGACTACATCGGGTGGCTGCACAAGCAGGACCCGGCGCAGGCCGAGACCTTCTGGCGCGCGGCGCTCGCGGGCCTGTCGGCCCCCACGCGCCTCGACGGCGGCGGGCGCGCGGAGACTCCCGACAGGGGGGCCTTCTACGGCGAGCAGGAGCTGCACCTGACGGCGGCCACGACCGCCGCGCTCCAGGCGCTGGCGCGGCAGCATCAGTTGACGGTCAACACCCTGGTGCAGGGGGCCTGGGCCATCCTGCTGAGCCGCTACAGCAGGCAGGACGACGTGGTGTTCGGGGCGACCGTGTCGGGCCGGCCGGCCGCGCTCGCGGGCGTCGAGTCGATGGTGGGACTCTTCATCAACACGCTGCCCGTCCGCGTGCGGCTCGCGCCGGAGGAGTCGGTCATCAGCCAGTTGCGGAGGATGCAGGCCGCCGCGGCCGAGCTGCGCCAGTACGAGTACAGCGCGCTGGTTGACGTGCAGGGCTGGAGCGACGTCCCGCGCGGCCTGCCGCTCTTCGAGAGCCTGCTCGTCTTTGAAAACTTCCCGGTCGATCCGGCGTTGCGCGAAGAGGGCAAGGGCCTGCGCGTCGTCGAGGCGCACTACGTCAACAAGAACAACTACCCCCTGACACTCATCGCCGTGCCGGGCGCGCAACTGCACCTGCGGATGAAGTACGACCAGCAGAGATTCGACGACCTCGCCGTCGGGAGGATGCTCGCCCACGTCCGCACTCTGCTCGAAGGCATCATCGCCGACCCGCGGCAGAAGCTCGCCGCGCTGTCGCCGCTCACGCCCGCCGAGCGGCGGCAGGCGCTGACGGAGTGGAACGACACGGCAGAGCAGTTCGCGCCGCCGCGGCCCGCCCACGAGTTGTTCGAGGCGTGGGCGGAGAAGAGTCCCGACGCGCCCGCGCTGGTCTGCGAGGACGTGCGCCTCAGCTACCGTGAGTTGAACGAGCGCGCCAATCAACTGGCGCGCTACCTGCGGGGCCGAGGGGTCGGGCCGGACGTTGTCGCGGGCATCTGTCTCGACCGCTCGGCGGAGATGTTCGTCGGCCTGCTCGCCGTGCTCAAAGCCGGCGGCGCGTACCTGCCGCTCGACCCCGCCGCGCCGGGCGAGCGCCTTGGCTTCATGCTCGGGGACGCGCGCGCCCCCCTGGTCATCACGCGCGAGGCGCTGGCCGGGAAACTCTCGCACGACGGCCTCCGCGTGCTCTGTCTCGACCGCGAGCAGGCCGAGATAAGCCGCGAGAGTAGGGAGAACCTCGCGGGCGGCGCGGGGGCGGACAACCTCGCCTACGTGATCTTCACCTCGGGCTCGACCGGCAGGCCGAAGGGCGTCGGCATCGAGCACCGGCAGTTGTTCAACTACGTCAGCGCCATCACCAGCCGCTGCTCGCTGCGCCCCGGCTACAGCTACGCCACCGTCTCGACGCTCGCGGCCGACCTGGGCAACACAATGATCTTCCCCGCGCTGTGCGGGGGCGGCTGCCTGCACGTCATCTCGCAGGAGCGCGTGGGCGACGCGGCGGCGCTGGCCGAATACTTCACGCGAGAGTCGATCGACTGTCTGAAGATCGTGCCGTCGCACCTCGAAGCGTTGCTCAACTGCGCGCAGCCCGAACGACTCATGCCGCGCGCGCGGCTGATTCTCGGCGGCGAGGCGTCGCAGTGGAGTTTCGTCGAGCGGCTTCGCGGCCTCGCGCCCGCGTGCGACATCTTCAACCATTACGGCCCGACGGAGACGACGGTCGGCGTCATCACCTACCACGTCGGGGACGTGCGGGCGGCCGAACGCGGCGCCACCGTGCCGCTCGGGCGGCCCATCGCCAACGCGCAAATCTATCTGCTCGACACGTGCCACCAGCCCGTCACGGCGGGGATGGTCGGCGAAGTCTACATCGGCGGCGCGGGGGTGGGGCGCGGCTACCTCGACCGCCCGGAACTGACGGCGGAAAAATTCGTCCCGAACCCCTTCGGCCGGGAAGCCGGCGCGCGGCTCTACCGCACCGGCGACCTCGCGCGCTACCTGCCCGACGGCCGGATAGAGTTCCTCGGCCGCGGCGACGACCAGATTAAGATTCGCGGCTTCCGCGTCGAGTTGAAAGAGATCGAGGCGGCCGTCCGGCAGCACCCCGGGGTCAAGGAGGCGGTCGTGGTGTTGGCGGGCGAGGCCGCGGCCGGCGAGCGCCGGCTGGCCGCCTACGTCGTTCCCGAACAGGCGGGCGCGCTTGACGCCGGCCAACTGCGCGGCTTCCTGCTGGCGAGGCTGCCCGACTACATGATCCCGCCGTTCATCGTGACGCTCGACGCGCTGCCGCTGACGCCGAACGGCAAGCTCGACCGCGCGGCCTTGCCCGCGCCCGGGCAGACCAGGGCGGAGGCGTCCGGCAATTACGTCGCCCCGCGCACGACGCTCGAATTGATGCTCGCCGAAGTGTTCGCGCAGGTGCTCGGCGTGCGCGAGGTCGGCGTCGAAGACAGCTTCTTCGAGCTGGGCGGCCACTCGCTGCTGGCGACCGTGCTGAACATCCGGATCGGCGAGACGTTCGGGCTGCGCCTGCCCCTGCGCGCCGTCTTCGAGTGCCCGACCGTCGCCGGCCTCACCCCCCTGATCGTGCAGGCGCAGGCCGAGCAGTTCGACGCGGCCGAGGTCGATAGGGTGTTAACCGAAATCGAGCGGCTCTCGGAGGAAGAGGCCCTGTGGCAGCTCGGTAGTTGAGGCGGCGCGCGCGCGGCCCGTCAAGGTATACAGCGCCGGCGGCCGGCGCAGTCCACACCTCCCCTCACGGCATCAGGCAAAACCCGGCAAGAGACAGACTCAGACCCGCAACCGTCGCGGCGGTGCCCAACCGGCGCGATGAAACAATCACTGCCCACACAACCTTCGGCATGCCCTCCAGCGAAGAAGTCAGCCGAATTCCTTGGCGGAGGTTAGTACAAATGAAAGACGGAATCTTAGGAGTAGTGGGGAACACGCCGCTCATCCATTTGACGAAGGTGTTTCCTAACCTGCATTTCAACCTCTACGCGAAGTTGGAAACATTCAACCCCGGCGGGAGCACCAAAGACCGACCGGCCCTGAGCATCATCCGCCAGGCCGTCGAGAGCGGCGTCCTCCAGCCCGGATCGGTCGTCGTCGAATCGAGTTCCGGCAACATGGGCGTCGGGCTGGCGCAGGCGTGCTCCTGCTACGGCTTACGGTTCATCTGCGTGGTTGACCCGAAGACGACGCAGACGAACATCAACCTCATCCGCGCCTACGGCGCCGAGGTGGACCTCGTCCGCGAGCCCGACCCGGTGACGGGCGAGTTCCTTCAGGCGCGCATCACGCGCGTGCAGGAGCTGCTCTCCATCCACGAAGGCAGCTTCTGGCCGAACCAGTACGCGAACGTCTTCAACCCGGCCGCGCACCGCAACACGATGCACGAGATCGCCACCGAGCTGGCGGGCGAGGTGGACTTCCTGTTCTGCGCGGTCAGCACCTGCGGCACGATGCGCGGCTGCGCCGAGTACGTGCGCGAGAACGGCCTGGAGACGGAACTGCTCGCGGTGGACGCGGTCGGGAGCGTGATCTTCGGCGGCCAGAGCAAGAAGCGTCTCATCCCGGGCCACGGCGCGGCCGTCCGGCCCGCGCTCTACCACGAGAACCTCGCCGACGCCTGCATCCACGTCAACGACATCGACTGCGTGGTGGGCTGCCGCCTGCTGGCGCGGACGGAGGCGATCCTGGCCGGCGGGTCGTCCGGCGCGATCTTGATGGCGGTGGCGGAGTTCAAAGACCAGATTCCGGCCGGGGCCAACTGCGTGATGATGGTCCACGACCGCGGCGAACGCTACCTCGACACCATCTACTCTGACGAGTGGGTCCGAAACCACTTCGGCGACATTTCACACCTCTGGGAACAGAGCTACGTGGAGGAGCAGGCATGTTTGACGACGACATACTAATCATGAAGGGGCAGGAGATTCTCTCCGTTTTGGACGGGAGGGAGCCGGAAGTCATCGACATCGTTCGGCTGGCTTACATGGCGCACGGGCTGGGCGACAGCTCGCTGCCGCATTCGACGTTTCTGCGCTTCCCGGACAACCCGCGGAACAGAATCATCGCCCTGCCCGCTTACCTCGGCGCGGACTTCGACGTCGCCGGCATCAAGTGGGTCTCCTCCTTCCCCGGCAACATCGAGGCGGGGAAGGATCGCGCCTCGGCGGTCGTGATCCTCAGCTCGCTGGCGACCGGCAGGCCCGAGGCGATCCTGGAAGGCTCGATCATCTCCGCCAAGCGCACGGCCGCCAGCGCCGCGCTCGCCGCGCAGCAACTGCACAAGGGCCGGGACGCGACCACCACCGGCCTCGTCGGCTGCGGCCTTATCGGCTTCGAGACGGTTAGGTTCCTGCTGGCCGCGCGGCCCGATGTCGAGCGGCTGCTCCTCTTCGACATGGACGCGGCCCGCGCCGAGCAGTTCAAGGAGAAGTGTGCGGCGACCTTCGGCCGGCTGGAGATCGAGGTGGCCCCGAGCATCTCCGCCGTCCTGCGCGCCGCGCCCCTCGTGGCCCTGGCGACGACGGCCATCCAGCCGCACATCCCCGACCTTTCGGAGTGCCTGCCGGGGAGCACGATTCTGCACGTCTCGCTGCGGGACATCACGCCCGAGGCCATCCTGGCGTGCGACAACGTGGTGGACGACGCGGATCACGTCAGCCGCGCGCAGACCTCGATTCATCTGGCCGAGCAACTGAGCGGCAACCGCGACTTCATCCGCTGCACGCTGGCTGACGTGCTGCACGGGACCGTCGCGCCGAAGCCGGACCCGAGCCGCGTCACCGTCTTCAGCCCGTTCGGCCTCGGCGTGCTCGACATCGCGGTGAGCAAGTACGTCCGCGACCTCGGCTTGCAGCGGGGCCTCGGCACCGTCATCGACTCGTTCCTCCCCGACTTCGGCGTAGCCAAAACGGCGGCCAACTACTCCTGACCCTTTAAGACGCCGGCGAGCCCCGGCAGGGAACACGAGATGAGTGAACTGAAGGAACGTATCGCGCGACTGTCGCCGGCCAGGCTGGCGCTCCTCGCGCAGCGGCTCGGTAAAGGGAGCGCGCCCGACGCCGGCCCGCCACCCATCCCGCGCCGGCCCGAGGCGGAGCGCGCCGCGCCGCTTTCGTTCGCGCAGGAGCGGCTCTGGTTTCTCCACCGGCTCGAGCCGGAGAGCGTGGTCTACAACATCGCCCGCGCCATCCGCCTGCGCGGGCGGGTCGAGCGGCAGGTCTTCGAGCAGTGCTTCAACGAGATCGTGAGGCGGCACGACATCCTGCGCACCACTTTCGCGGAGCACGACGGCGAGCCGGCGCAGACGGTCGCCCCGCACACGAACGTCTCGATCCCCGTGGTTGACCTGAGCGGGCTGTCCGCGCCCGAGCGCGAGGCCGCGGCGCGCGCGGCGGCGGCCGAAGAGGCGGCGCGGCCCTTCGACCTCGTCAACGGGCCGCTCTACCGGATAAGCCTGCTGCGGCTCGGCGAAGAGGAGCACGTCGCGCTCTTCACGCTGCACCACATCGTGAGCGACGCGTGGTCAACGGCCGTGCTGGTCAAAGAACTCGTCGCGCTCTACGGCGCGTTCGCGCGCGGCGAGGCGTCGCCGCTCGCGCCCCTGCCGATTCAGTACGCGGATTTCGCCGGTTGGCAGAGGGGCTGGCTGCGCGGCGCGGCGCTCGAAGAGCTGCTCGGCTACTGGCGGCGGCAACTGGCGGGCGCGCCCCCCGTCCTGAGCCTGCCGACCGACGGGCAGCGCCGGCACGCGCCCGGCGGCCCCCAGGGCGCGCGGCTCTCGCGGACGTTGCCGCAGGCGCTCGCCGTCTCGGTGCAGACCTTGAGCCTGAAGGAGAAGGCGACGCTCTTTACGACGCTGCTCGCCCTCTTCAACGTCCTCATGCACCACTACTCGGCGCAGGAAGACATCGTCGTCGGCAGCCCCATCGCGAACCGCAACCGCGCCGAGGTCGAGGGGCTCATCGGGTTCTTCGTCAACACGCTGGCGCTGCGCACGGACCTGTCGGGCAACCCGACCTTCAGGGAGCTGCTCGGCCGCGTGCGGGAGATGGCGCTGGGCGCGTACGCGCACCAGGACGTGCCCTTCGCGCAGGTCGTCAAGGCCGTCCAGTCGGAGCGGACGCTCAGCCACACGCCCCTCTTCCAGGTGGTCTTCCACATGAACAACGTGCCGACGGCGGCCCTCGAGCTGCCGGGCCTGACGCTCGCGCCGGTCGAGGGCCTGCCCGTCACCGTCCCGTTCGACCTCGTCATGCACGCGGCGAACACGGACGCGGGCCTGAGACTGACGCTCGACTACAAGCCCGAACTCTTCAGCGCCGCCACCGCCGCCCGCATGCTCGCGCACTACGAGGGGCTGCTCGCGCGGGTCGTCTCCGACCCGGACGCGACGGTCGGCGACCTGCGGGCCGCGCTCGCCCTGGAGGACGAGCGCGCGCGGGCGGAGCGCGAGCAGGAGCTGGCCGAGGTCAGCCGGCAAAAGTTTATGACGACGCGCCGCAAAGCCGTCGTCGCGCAGATATAAGAAAGGCGAGATCGAAGATGGAAAACAGAACGTCGGTACATCCGCCCATCGGCCGGCCGGGCGCGGCGCGCCGCGTGCCCGTCAGCGTCACGGCGGAGGGCCTGGTCAAGACCTCTTTCTTACAGCCCGGCCACACGCTGCCGCTCGTGCTCGAGCCGCGGGACGAGAAACTCGACATCGTCTCGTGGGCCAGCGGCTGCCGCGACTACGTCGAGACGCAGCTCTTAAAATACGGCGGCATCCTCTTCAGAAACTTCGGCATTCAGTCGCCGGACCGCTTCGAGGCGTTCGCCAAGGCGATCTCCAGCGACCTGCTCGAATACCGCGAGCGGTCTTCGCCGCGCAGCCGCGTGAGCGGCAACGTCTACACCTCGACCGACTACCCGGCGAGCCAGAGCATCTTTCTGCACAACGAGAATTCCTACCAGCAGCGCTTCAACATGAAGGTCTTCTTCTACTGCGCCCAGCCGGCGCAGCAGGGCGGGGCGACGCCGATCGCCGACTGCCGGAAAATCTTCGCCCGCATCTCGCCCGCCGTGCGCGAGCGCTTCGTCGAGAGGCAGTGGATGTACGTGCGCAACTACGGCGAGGGCTTCGGGCTGCCGTGGCAGACCGTGTTCCAGACGACCGACAAGGCGGTGGTCGAAGAGCACTGCCGCCGGCACGGGATTCAGTTCGAGTGGAAAGACGGCGACCGGCTGCGGACGCGCGCCGTGCTGTCGGCCGTCTCCAGACACCCGAAGACGGGCGAGGCGGTCTGGTTCAACCACGCGACCTTCTTCCACGTCACGTCGCTCGAACCCTGGCTCCGCGACGCGCTGCTCGCCGAATTCGAGCGCGCCGACGAGCTGCCGACCAACACCTTCTACGGCGACGGCACGCCCATCGAGCCGGAAGTCCTGGACGAGCTGCGGGCGGCGTACCGGGCCGAAGAAATCTCTTTCCCCTGGCAGCAGGGCGACGTGCTGCTGCTCGACAACATGCTCGCCGCCCACGGCCGCGAGCCGTACGTCGGCGAGCGCAAGATTCTGGTCGGGCTGGCCGAACCGTTCGACCGCAAAGACCTCGTATAAAGGCCGCAACCCAGGCGGCGGGCGGCCGAGCCCGCCGGGATGGTCAGGAGATTAAGAGTCATGAAACTGTTATCCTTTCTACTACGCTATTCGCCGCGCAGCGTCGTCCTCGCCGTGGTCGCGGGCGTGATCAGCGGCGCGAGCAACGCCGGCCTCCTCGCGCTCTTCACCGCCGCCCTGCGCGGCGAGCAGTACTCGAAGATGACGCTCGTCTGGTCTTTCGTCGCGCTCTGCCTCTTCCTGCCGCTCACCAGGTTCGTCTCGGAGATGCTCCTGACGCGCCTCGCGCAGGGCGCGCTCTACGACCTGCGGATGCAGTTGAGCCGGCAGATCATGGCCGCGCCCCTGCGCCACTTCGAGGACGTCGGCGTCCACCGGCTGATGACCGCCCTGACCGACGACATCCCCGTCATCACCAACACGCTCGTCGCCGTCCCCCTGCTCTGCATCAACGTGACGGTGGTCGTCGGCGGGCTGGTCTACCTCGGCTGGCTCTCCGGCGTCGCGCTCGTCGCCGTGCTCTGCTTCATGGCGGTCGGCATCTTCTCCTACCAACTGCCGATCAATAAAGCGACCAAGACCTTCAGGCAGGCGCGCGAGGACGGCGACCGCCTCTTCGGCCACTTCCGCGACCTGACCGGCGGCATCAAGGAGCTGAAACTCCACCGCCGCCGCCGCGAAGCCTTCCTCAACAAGGTGCTGCACTCGACCGCCGCCTCGTTGCGCCAGAAGAATATTAAGGGCATGACGATCTATACGGCGGCCGCCAGTTGGGGGCAGAGCCTGGTCTTCCTCGTCGTCGGCGTCGTGCTCCTGGCGCTCCCGATGGTCTACGAGATGAGCGGGCATGTCCTGATGGGCTACGTCATCACGCTGCTCTACCTGATGACGCCCCTGCAACTCATCATGAACACGACGCCCGCCCTGAGCCGCGCCAGCATCGCGCTGAAGAAGGTCGAAGACCTCGGCTTGACGCTCGCGTCCAAGGGCACCGAGGACGCCCCGCAGGAGCTGCCCGACACGATCTCTTCGTGGCTGAGCGTGGAGCTGAGCGGCGTCGCGCACACCTACCGCCGCGAGAACGAGAAAGAGAACTTCATCCTCGGGCCGATCGACATGACGCTGCTCCCCGGCGAGATTGTCTTCCTCGTCGGCGGCAACGGGAGCGGCAAGACGACGCTCTCGAAAATCCTGACCGGCCTCTACGTGCCGGAGGAGGGCGAGGTGCTCCTCAACGGGACTCCGGTCACGGACGAGAACAGGGAGTTCTACCGCCAGCACTTCTCAATGGTCTTCTCGGACTTCCACCTCTTCGAGAGCCTCCTCGGCCTGGAGCGGCCCAACATCGACGAGCACGCCAGGGAGTACCTGAGGCGACTGCAACTCGATCATAAGGTCGAGATCAAGGACGGCGTGCTCTCCACGACCGAGCTCTCGCAGGGCCAGCGCAAGCGGCTCGCGCTCCTGACCGCGTACCTCGAAGACCGACCCATCTACGTCTTCGACGAGTGGGCGGCCGACCAGGACCCGCTCTTCAAAGAGGTCTTCTACTACCGCCTGCTGCCCGAGCTGAAGAGCCGGGGCAAGACCGTCATCACCATCAGCCACGACGACCGCTACTACCACGTCGCGGATCGCATCATTAAGCTCGACTACGGCAAGCTCGCCTACGACGACGGGTTGACGTACGTCCCCCCGGTGTCGGACGAGGAGCCCGTCGCCGTGGGCTAAAGCACACGCCCGCCGCCGACCGCACACGCACAAGGCAGACAACCACGCAGCACCAGAGTTCGGCCCGAGAGCCCGACAGCGGCCCGGGCCTCGCCGGCCTGTAGGCCGGAGAGTGGACGCAGGAGAAGCGACAAGACCATGCAAGAACTAGACGTACAACCGGACGCAATCGAGGGCGTGATCGAAGGCTATCAACTGTCGCCGCAGCAGAAGCACGTGTGGCGGGCGCAGCGCGAGTGGCTGACGGGGCCGCACCGCGAGCCGGCGGAGCCGGCCCGCGACGAAGTCTTCCGCGAGCAGCCGTATCAGGTGCGCTGCACGGTGAGTATCGAAGGCGCTCTGCGCGGCGACCTGCTGCGCGCCGCGGTGCGGCAGGTCGTGGCGCGGCACGAAATCCTGCGCACCAGCTTCGACTGCCTGGAGGGGATGCGCATCCCCGTGCAGGTCATCCGCGACGTGCCTTTCGACGAGCCCGCGGGCGGCGGGCCGCAGGGGTGGAGCCTGCGCGCGGGCCTCTTCGAGGCGGAGCTGACGCGGCCCGGCGAGCGGCACTACGAGTTGAAGTTGTCGCTGCCCGCGATGTGCTCAGACCGGGCGGGACTGCACAACGTCCTCAGGGAGATTTGCGACGCCTACGAGGCGGCCTGCGGCGAACAGCCGGGCCCGGGCGAGGGCGACGAGCCGATGCAGTACGTCGAGCTGAGCGAGTGGTTCAACGAACTGTTGGAGCACGAGGACACGGCGTCGGCGCGCGCCTACTGGCGGCAGTTGGCCGCCTCCCTGCCGGCCGCCTGGGCGACGCCGGAGCCGCGGCAGAGGTTCACCCCGCGCAAACATTACCTGCCCGTTGACGGCGCGGTGGCGGCCCGCCTGCGCACCCTCGCGGCCGACGCCGGGGTCGGCTTCCCCGTCCTCTTGCAGACCTGCTGGCTGGCGCTGCTCCACCGCCTGACTCAGCAGAGCGACCTGGTCGTCGGCGTCTTTTACGACGGCCGAAAGTTTGACGGCCTGACCGAGCTGCCCGGCTACCTCGGCAGGTATCTGCCGGTCACCTCCCGCCTGGAAGAGGGCGGCGGCTTCATGGAATTGTTGGAGCGGGCCGACGCGGACGCGACCGCACACCACAAGTGGCAGGAGTATTTTTCGTGGGAGCAGTTTGAGCAGGCGGGCGGAGGGCCGCAGGCCGCCGCCAACACTTTCACCTACAGCTTCGAGTACGTCCCGGAGCGCGACAGTTACGAGGCGGCGGGGGCCTGCTTCCGCGTGGAGCGGGAGGAAGCCTACCTGGAACCCTGCGGCGTGGCGCTGGTCTGCGTCGCGCACGGGAGGGGGGGCGTCGCGGCGGAGCTGCATTACGACGAGAGCGTCTACGGCGCGGCCGAGATAGAGCGGCTCGGCGAGCGGTTCCAGACCTTGCTGGCGAGCGTGGCGGCGCGGCCGTCCGCGCCCGTCGGCGAGCTGGAGGTGGTCGGGCCGAAGGAGCGCGAACAACTCCTGTTCGCCTGGAACCGGACGGCGACCGAGTACCCGCCGGCCGCGTGCGTGCACGAGCTGTTCGAGGCGCAGGCCGCCGCCACACCGTCGGCGGTCGCCCTCTTCTGCGAAGACGGGCCGGTCACGTACGGCGAGCTGGACGCGCGCGCCAACCGGTTGGCGCGTTACCTGCGGCGGCTGGGCGTCGGGCCGGAGGTTCGCGTCGGCGTCCTGATGGAGCGTTCGTTGGAGATGATCGTCGGGCTGTTCGGCATCCTCAAGGCGGGCGGCGCGTACGTGCCGATTGACCCCGCCTACCCGCAGGAGCGCAAGGCTTACATGCAGGAGGACGCGGGCCTCGGCCTGCTGCTCACGCAGGCCGCCCTGCTGGAGAGCGTGCCGGCCGCCGCGGGGCTCAGGGTGCTGGCGCTCGACACTCTGGCGGAGACGCTGGCGGCGGAGAGCGGGGAGAAGATTGACGGCGGCGCGTCGGCGGCCAACCTCGCTTACGTCATCTACACCTCGGGCTCTACGGGGCGGCCGAAGGGCGTCATGGTCGCGCACCAGAGCGTCCACAACTTCCTCCACTGGATGCAGCAGACCTATCAACTGTGCGCGGAAGACCGCGTCATGCTGAAGTCGCCGCTGAATTTCGACCCCTCGGTCTGGGAGCTGTTCTGGCCGCTGATGACGGGCGCGAGCGTCGTCGTGGCGCGCCCCGGCGGGCACATCGAGACGCCGTACCTGGTCGATTTAATCCAGCGCCAACAGGTCACGACCATCCACTTCGTGCCTTCGATGGCGCAGGTCTTTCTGTCCACCCCGGGCGTCGAAGCCTGCACGTCGCTGCGGCGCATGGTGTGCGGCGGCGAGGCCCTGCCGCCCAGCATCGTCAGCCGTTTCTTCGCGAGCCTGCCTGGCGAGCTGCACAACTCTTACGGCCCGACCGAGACGACGATTGCCCCGACCGACTGGAAGTGCGAGCCGGGCGCGGAAGCGAACATCATCCCCATCGGCCGGCCCATCGCCAACTCGCAAATCTACCTCCTCGACGCGGCGCTCAAACCCGTGCCGCAGGGGGCGGCCGGCGAGCTGTTCGTCGGCGGGGCGAGCCTCGCGCGCGGCTACCTGGACAGGCCCGCTCTGGCGGCGGAGAAGTTCATCCCCGACCCCTTCAGCGCCGAGGCCGGGGCGCGCATGTACCGCACCGGCGACCTCGCCCGGCAGCGCCCCGACGGCGTGATCGAGTTCCTCGGCCGCATCGACCACCAGGTGAAGATTCGCGGCAACCGCGTCGAACTCGGCGAGATCGAGGCCGTCATCGGCGGGCACGAGGGCGTGCTGGAGGCGCTGGTCATGATGCGCGCCGACGGGCCGGGCGAGTCGCAGCTCGTCGGCTACGTCGTCGGCCGGGCCGGCTCGAACGTGACGCCGGGCGAGCTGCGGAATTACCTCCGTGAGAAGCTGCCGGAGTACATGGTCCCGGCGGCGGTCGTGATGTTGGACGAGATGCCGCTCGCGGCCAACGGCAAGGTGGACAGGCGCGCGCTCCCCGCGCCCGACCAGCAGCGCGCGCAACTGGAGGCGCAGTTCCAGGCCGCCTCGACGCCGGTCGAAGAGGTTTTGGTCGGCATCTGGGCGGAGCTGCTCGGCGTTGACTCGGTCGGCGTCAACGACAACTTCTTCGACCTCGGCGGCCACTCGCTGCTCGTGACCCAGGTGGCCTCGCGGGTGCGCGAAATCTTCGAGGTCGAAATCCCCCTGCGGCTCTACTTCGACGAGCAGACGGTGGCGGGCCTCGCCCGCCGCGTCGAGCAGGCGCGGGGCGAAGGGCTCGGGTTGCAGTCGCCGCCCCTCACGCCCGTCGCGCGCGACCAGAGCCTCGCGCTCTCGTTCGCGCAGCAGCGCCTCTGGTTCCTCGACCGGCTGCAACCCGGCACGGCGACTTACAACCTCCCGGCCGCCGTCCGCCTCCGGGGGCGGCTCGACGCCGAGGCGCTGGAGAGGAGTCTCGGCGAAGTCGTCAGGCGGCACGAGTCGCTGCGCACGGTCTTCGCGAGTGTGGACGGGCAGCCCGTCCAGGTCATTACCTCCTTCGACGGGTTCAGGCTGCCGGTTCACGACCTGACCGCCGTGGACGCGACGGAGCGCGAGCGCGAACTCAGACGCCTGGCCGAGGAAGAGGGCCGCCGCCCGTTCGACCTCGTCGCGGGGCCGCTGCTGCGCGCCCTCCTGCTGCGCGCGGGCGCGGACGACCACGTGCTCGTGCTGACGACGCACCACATCGTTTCGGACGGGTGGTCGAGCGGCGTGCTCTTGAAGGAGATGTGCGCGCTCTACGAAGCCTACGCGCAGGGGCGGCCGTCGCCGCTGCCGGAGCTGCCCGTCCAGTACGCGGACTTCGCCACCTGGCAGCGCAACTGGCTGAGCGGCGAGACGCTGGCGCAGCAGTTGGCGTACTGGAAGGAGCATCTGCTGGGCGCGCCGCCCCTCGAACTGCCGACCGACCGCCCGCGCCCGCCCGTCCACACGACGCAGGGCACGCGCCTCTCGTTCACTTTGCCGCCCGAGCTGTCGGAGCAGCTCCGCCGCCTCAGCCGCCGCGAAGGCGTGACGGTCTTCGTGACGCTGCTCGCCGCCTTCCAGTCCGTGCTCGCTTACCTGAGCGGGCAGGAGGATGTCAGCGTCGGAACCCCGATTGCCAACCGCAACCGGAAGGAGACGGAGAACCTGATCGGCTTCTTCGTGAACACGCTGGTGCTGCGCACGAGCCTCTCGGGCGACCCGACTTTCCGCGAACTGCTCCGCCGCGTCCGCGAGGTGGCGCTCGGCGCGCACGCGCACCAGGACCTGCCGTTCGAGACGCTCGTCGAAGAGATGCGGCCGCAGCGCACCCTCAACCAGGTGCCCCTGTTCCAGGTCATGTTCTCCCTCGTGCCGCAGGCCGAGCGGGGGGCCGCGGCCGAGTTGGACGGCCTGACGCTCAGCCCGCTCGGGCTCGACAGCCGAACCTCTAAGTTCGACCTCACGCTCTTCATGGAAGACACGCCGCACGGCTTCACCGGCTCGGCGGAGTATCGCACCGACCTCTTCGAGGCGGAGACGATCAAGCGCTGGCTCCGCTACTTCGAGACGCTGCTCGAAACGTGCGCGGCCAACCCCGACCTGCGGCTCTCCGACCTGACGCTGCTCGGCGAGGCCGAGCGGCGGCAACTGCTCGTCGAGTGGAACGGGGCGCGGGAGGACTACGGTCGGCCGAGCCTCCTGCACCGGCTCTTCGAGGAGCAGGCCGAGCTGACGCCGGACGCGATGGCGCTCGCCTTCGAGGGGACGCGCCTCAGCTACCGCGAGTTGAACGAGCGGGCTAACCGGCTCGCGCACGACCTGCGGGCGCGGGGGGTCGGGCCGGACGTGCTGGTCGGCGTCCTGATGGAGCGCTCGTTGGAGATGGTCGTCGGGCTGCTCGGCATCCTCAAGGCGGGCGGCGCGTACGTGCCGTTCGACCCGTCCTACCCGGAGGAGCGTCTGGCCTTCATGTTCGCGGACGCGCGCGCGCGGGTGCTGCTCACGCAGGAGCGCTTCGCCGGGCGGCTGCCCGCGCACGCGGCGGAGGTCGTCTGCCTCGACTCGGACTGGGAGTCGATTGCCGGCGGGCGTGCGGACAACCCGGCCGTCGAGGTGAGCGACAGCAACCTCGCCTACGTCATCTACACGTCCGGCTCGACGGGCAGGCCCAAGGGGGCGATGAACACGCACCGCGCCATCTGCAACCGCCTGCTCTGGATGCAGGCGGCCTACCGGCTGACGGCGGCAGACCGCGTCGTGCAGAAGACCCCTTACAGCTTCGACGTTTCGGTGTGGGAGTTCTTCTGGCCGCTGCTGAGCGGCGCGGGCCTGGTCATCGCCAAGCCGGGCGGCCACCAGGACGCCGGTTATCTGGTCGAGCTGATCGCGGAGCAGGGCGTGACGGTCGCGCACTTCGTGCCCTCGATGCTTCAGTTCTTCGTCGAGGAGCCCGCGCTCGACCGGTGCGATTCGCTGCGGCTCGTCGTCTGTAGCGGCGAGGAGTTGTCGCACGACCTTCAGGAACGCTTCTTCGCGCGCCTCGACTGCCAACTCGAAAACCTCTACGGCCCGACCGAGGCGGCGGTTGACGTGACCTCCTGGACTTGCCTGCGCGACGCGGAGTCGAAGGTCGTGCCCATCGGCCGGCCGATCGACAACGTGCAGACCTACATCCTGAACGCCGCCCTTCAGCCCGTGCCGGTCGGCGTCCTGGGCGAACTCTACATCGGCGGCGAGGCGCTGGCGCGCGGCTACATCAACCGCAGTGACTTGACGGCCGAGCGGTTCATCCCTGACGCCCTCGGCGGCGTGCCGGGCGCGCGCCTGTACCGGACGGGCGACGTGGCGCGCCACCTGCCGGACGGCAGCATCCAGTACGTCGGGCGCGCCGACAACCAGGTGAAGATCAGGGGCTTCCGCATCGAGCTGGGCGAGATCGAAGCCGTGCTCCGGGCGCTGCCGGAGGTGCAGGAGGCGGTCGTGCTGGCGCGCGAAGACGAGCCCGGCGACAAGCGGCTCGTCGCCTACGTCTCGGCCCACCCCGGGCAGGCGCTCGACACTGCCCGCCTGCGCGCGCACCTGCGGGACAAGCTGCCGGCCTACATGGTTCCGGCGGCGTTCATGGAACTCGCGGCCTTCCCCCTGACGGCGAGCGGCAAGATCAACCGCCGCGCGCTGCCGGCCCCGCAGAAAGTCCGCTCCGACGCCGAGGCGGACTTCGCCCCGCCGCAGACGGACGTCGAGCGCACGATCGCCGACATCTGGCGCGAGGCGCTCGGCATTGACCGCGTCGGCCTCCACGACAACTTCTTCGACCTGGGCGGTCACTCGCTGCTGATGATCCGGGTTCACAACCGGCTCAGCGCGACCTTCGCCCGGGAACTGAGCATCCTCAACCTGTTCGAGTATCCGACGGTGGACGCGCTGGCGAAATTCCTGACGCGGACGCAGACGGAAGACGCTTCGTTCGGACAGAGCAAGAGCCGCGCGCAAGCTCGCCGCGAGTCGGCGGTGCGCAAGGAGAACGCCCGGCAGCGGAGGCAGGCGAGAAGGGAACTTCGGGAGGTGAAACGATGAGTAGCTCAAACACACACGAAGACGACGCCAACAGCGTCGCCGTGATCGGCATGGCCGGGCGGTTTCCCGGGGCGCGCGACATCGAGGCGTTCTGGGAGAACCTGCGGGACGGGGTCGAATCGGTCTCCTTCTTTTCCGACGAGGAGCTGAGAGAGGCGGGCGTCGGCGAAGCCCTCTTCACGCGGCCGGACTACGTCCGCGCGAAGGCGGTACTCGACGACGTCGAGATGTTCGACGCCCAGTTCTTCGGCTTCAACCCGCGCGAGGCCGAGGTGATGGACCCGCAGCACCGGCTCTTCCTGGAGGCCGCGTGGGAGGCGCTGGAGAACGCCGGGTACGACGCGCAATCGTACCAGGGCGCGGTCGGCGTCTACGCCGGGGCGGGGCCGAACTATTACGTCCTGAACGTCTTCTCGTCCCCCAAGCACGTCGAAGCCGTCGGCAGCTTCATGATCCAGGTCGTCAACCGGGGCGATTACCTGCCGACGCGCGTCTCCTACGAACTCAACCTGACGGGGCCGAGCGTCAACGTCCAGACCGCCTGCTCCACGTCGCTCGTCGCCGTCCACATGGCCTGCCAGAGCCTGCTGCACGGCGAATGCGACATGGCGCTGGCGGGCGGCGTGGCCGTCACCGTGCCGCAGAAGCTCGGCTATCTTTATCAGCAGGGCTCAATCGCCTCCCCCGACGGGCACTGCCGCGCCTTCGACGCCGAGGCGGCGGGCACGGTCGGCGGCAACGGCCTGGGCATCGTGGTGCTCAAGCGGCTCGCCGACGCGGTGGAGGACGGGGACAACATTCTCGCCGTCATCAAAGGGTCGGCCATCAACAACGACGGCTCCCTCAAGGCCGGTTTCACGGCGCCGAGCGTCCGCGGGCAGGCCGAGGTGATCGCGGAGGCGCACGCCCTCGCGGGCGTAGACCCGGAAAGTATCACCTACCTCGAAGGGCACGGAACCGCCACCCCGCTCGGCGACCCGATCGAGGTGAAGGCTTTGACCCAGGCCTTCCGCGCCGAGACCGAGAAGACGGGCTTCTGCGCGCTCGGCTCGGTCAAGAGCAACATCGGGCACGTGGACACGGCGGCGGGCGTGGCCGGCCTAATCAAGACCGTCCTGGCGCTCAAGCACCGACTGATCCCGCCCAGCCTGCACTTTCAGCGGCCGAACCCGAAACTCGAACTCGACGCGAGCCCCTTCTACGTCAACACGACGTTGCGCGAGTGGCAGGCCGCCGACGCGCCGCGCCGCGCGGGCGTCAGCTCTTTCGGCCTCGGCGGCACGAACGCCCACGCCGTCCTCGAAGAAGCGCCGGAGGCGGAGAGCGACGCCGCCGCCCGGCCGTATCAACTGCTGGTCTTGTCCGCGAAGACGCCGACCGCGCTTGAGGCCGCGACGGCGAACCTGTCCCGGCATCTCCGGCGGAACCCGGAGACCAACCTGGCCGACGCCGCCTACACGCTTCAGGTCGGCCGGCGGGCGTTCGAGTGCCGGCGCGCGCTCGTGTGCCGTGACGTGGGCGACGCGGCGGCGGCGCTCGAAGCGCCCGACGCGCGGCGCGTCTTCTCCGGTCAGACCGAGCCGGGTGAGACGAAGGTCGCCTTCATGTTCCCCGGCCAGGGCGCGCAGTACGTCGGGATGGGCGCGGAGCTGTACGAGACGGAGGCCGTCTTCCGCGCGCACGTCGATGAATGCGCGGAGCTGTTGAAAGGGCCGCTCGGGCTGGACTTGCGCACCGTGCTCTACCCGGCCGCCGGCCGGGAGGAAGAGGCCGAGCGACAACTCGGCCAGACCGCCCTCATACAACCGGCGCTCTTCGTCATCGAGACCGGGTTGGCGCGCCTGCTGATGGAGTGGGGCATCCGGCCGCACGCGCTGATCGGCCACAGCCTCGGCGAGTATGTCGCCGCGCACGTCGCAGGGGTCTTGTCCCTGCGCGACGCGCTGCTGCTGATAGCCGAACGGGGACGCCTCCTGCAAACTTTACCCCAGGGGGCGTCGCTCTCGATTCCGCTCGCCGCCGAAGAGGCGCGGGCCTTCCTCAACGACCGGGTCTCGCTGGCGGCGATTAACGCGCCGGGCTTCTGTGTCGCCTCCGGCCCAGTCGAAGAGATCAGTGATTTAGAGAAACGGCTAGAGGGGCTGGGCGTCAACTGCCGTCTCCTGCGCACGTCGGTCGCCACCCACTCGGCGATGTTGGAGCCGATCCTTGACGACTACGCGCGCGTGGTCGGGCGGGTGCGGCTGAACGCGCCCGCGCTCCCTTACGTCTCGAACGTGACGGGCAACTGGATCACCGCGGAGGAGGCGACCGACCCGGCTTACTGGGTCAAGCACATGCGGCAGACCGTGCGCTTCGCCGACGGCCTGCGCGAGTTGATGACGGTCGAAGATTGCGTCCTGCTCGAAGTCGGCCCCGGCCAGACGCTCGGCACCTTCGCGCGGCAGGCGCAGGGCCCGGCGGGCCCGCATCCGGTGCTCACTTCGATGCGGCATCCGAAGGAGCGGCACTCGGACGTCGTCCACCTGCTGAACACGCTCGGCAAGCTCTGGGTGGCGGGCGTGGGCGTCTCGTGGCCCGCGTTATACGGCGGCGAGCGGCGGCGGCGCGTCGCCCTGCCGACCTACCCCTTCGAGCGGCAACGCTATTGGGTCGAGCGGCGTTTTGTCGCGGCGGCCGCCGCCCAGACCTCCGCGAACGAAGAGGCGGAGGGCGCGCGCCGCGACACGGCCGCGCCGAAACCCGAGGCCTACCTGCACGCGCGCGCCAACCTGCCGGGAGACTATGTCGCGCCGCGCAACAATCTGGAGCAGGCGCTGGCGGAGGTCTGGCAGGATTTGCTCGGCATCGAGCAGGTCGGGGTCGAGGATAACTTCTTCGAGCTGGGCGGTCACTCGCTGCTGGCGACGCAGGTCGTCGCCAGAATTCAGGACATCTTCGGGGCTCAGGTTTCGCTCGACCTGATCTTTGAACGCCCGACGGTGGCCGAGCAGGCCGTGGCCGTCGAGGAGATTCTGCTCGCCGACCTCGACGAACTCTCCGAGGAAGAAGCCGAGGCGTTGTTGGCGAGCGAGTTTGGCGCGACATCTTAGGAGGGCATATGTCGGACATCAGTCTTTCCACCCAGCAGCGCCCGAACCTCTCGGCCGCGAAACGGCTCCTGCTTGAGAAGCGGCTGGGGCGCAAAATCTCCGGGGCGGATGCGACGCAGACCATCCCCAGGCGTCCCGCCGGGGCGCGCGCGCCGCTCTCCTTCGCCCAGGAGCGCATCCTGATGTCGGCCCGCAGGGAGGGGAACCCGACGCGCTACGTGCGGCTCGTCGAGTTCGACGGTGCGCTCGACGTGCCGGCCCTCGAACGGGCGTTCGGCGCGGTCGTCAGGCGTCACGAGACCCTGCGGACGACGTTCGCCGATGACCAGGGGGAGCTGCGACAGGTCGTTCAGCCGGCGCGGGAGGTCACTTTCCCGTCGGTGGATTTGAGCGCGCTGGACGCGGCGGCGCAGACGGCCGAGATTCGGTATTTCGCGGACGAAGAGATGCGCCGTCCGGTTGACCTGACGGCAGACCCCGTGTGGCGCGCCGTCCTGATCAAACAGGCCGAGAGCCGGCACGTGCTCCTCTTCTCCCTGCTGCATATCGTCAGCGATTACACTTCCGTCAGGACGTTGATCGGCGAACTGGCGATGTGCTATGAAGCCTTCGCTCAGGGGCGGCCGCTGACGCTCCCCGAACTGCCGATTCAGTACGGCGACTACGCTCACTGGGAGCGCCGCTGGCTGCAAGGGGAGAGGCTTGAGCGGCTGCGCGCTTACTGGCGGACGCAGTTGCAGGGCTGCCCGCCGGACACGCGGCTGCCGACCGATTACCCGCCCCCGGACGCGCCGAGCTTCCGGGGGAAGAATCATCGCCTGGAGTTTCCCGCCGGCCTCGCGCCGTCGCTGAATGCACTCGGCAAGCAGGCGGACGCGACGCTCTTCATGACGCTGCTGGCGGGCTTCAACGCCTTGGTCTATCTGCGCACGGGGCAGGAGGACATCGTCGTCGGGGCCGGTAACGCGCACCGCCGGCACAGCCTCACGGAGAAGTTGATCGGCCCCTTCAACAACGTCCTGATGATGCGCACGCGGCTGACCGGCTCGCTCACTTTTCTGGAGCTGCTGCGGCGCGTGCGCAAAGTGGCCCTCGAAGCCTACGCCCACCAGGACATGCCCTTCGCGCTCCTGCTGGAGTGCCTGCGGCTCAGGGACGACAGTAATTCTCCACTCTCGCAGCTCGGCATCACCCTGCACACGCACCAAGAGCCGAAGGCGCAAGTCGCGCCGCCGCCCGCCCCTTCGGGGGCGGTCAAAGTCAACATCACAGGCGTCGGCGGCCGCGCCGCGATTGACCTCTCACTCAATCTGGTGGAGATGGCAGAGTCTCTGGGAGGCAGTGTAGAATACAACGCCGATCTGTTCGACGACTCGACCATCGCGCGCCTCGGCGAAGATTACGGCCGCCTGCTGGCGACCGTCGCCGCCGACCCGCACGTGCGCCTGGCCGACTTGCCGGCGGGGGCTTGATACTTTTAGACGAGTGGCGGCGGTTGTTGCGGCCGGCTCGTCCAGACACCGGCGCTCGAAAGAGCCCGAAAATAAACAGACACGAAGGAGACGCTATGAGCAGGGATGAGCAGGAAGATAACACTACCTACAAAGTCGTGGTGAACCACGAAGAGCAGTATTCGATCTGGCCGGCGGATCGCGAAAACGCGCTCGGCTGGAACGACGCGGGCAAGACGGGCACGAAAGAGGAATGTCTGGCCTATATCAAGGAAGTCTGGACGGACATGCGGCCCCTCAGTCTGAGGAAGAAGATGGACGAGTCGGCCGGCGGTTAAGCCGCGGCGGGGGAGCGCCCGGCCACACCCTCCATAAGGGGCACGCGGGTGAGCCCCCGGCCGCGGCCGCGAGCTGCGCGCCGGGGCCGCCGTCCGTGCCCCGGCCGTGGCGGCGCGGGGCTTCAGGTAGACAGCCATGCAAGCAAGAATGCAACCGACGGGCATGACGCAAAGGAACTCGTGGTTCTCATTGCCGAGACCCAACCCGCAGGCCAGGCTGCGGCTCTTCTGCTTCCCTTACGCCGGGGGGACGTCGGCCATCTACCGCGCGTGGCCGCAGGAGTTGCCGGCTTCGGTCGAGGTGTTAACCGCGCAACTGCCGGGCCGCGTCCACCGTTTGAACGAGCCGCCCTTCTCGAACATCGTCCCTCTGGTCGAAGCGATTGCGGCGGCGCTCCCGCCCTACCTGGATAAGCCCTTCGCCTTCTTCGGCCACAGCATGGGGGCGTTGATCAGTTTCGAGCTGGCGCGGCACCTGCGCCGGACGCGCGGGTTGGAGCCGGTACAGTTGTTCGTCTCGGGGCGCTCCGCCCCGCAGTTGCCGCCCAACACGCCCTCGCTGCACGACCTGCCGGAGCCGGAGTTTATCAAAGAGTTGCGCGCCCTGAACGGCACGCCCGCCGAGGTGCTCGAACACCCCGAACTCATGCACTTGATGACGCCGCTGCTCCGCGCCGACTTCTCCGTCGTCGGCACTTACCAGTACGAGCCGGAGCCGCCGCTGAGCTGTCCCATCACCGCTTTCGGTGGGCTCGGGGACGAGAAGATTAGCCGCGAACGGGTCGCCCAATGGAGCGAACAGACGAGCGGGGCCTTCACCCTCCGGATGCTGCCCGGCGATCATTTCTTCATCAACACGGGGCGCGCGCTCCTGCTCAGGCTACTCTCGCAAGACCTGCACAGACACCTGTAGCCGCCCGCCGATAACCCCAGCCACGCCGTAACCCTTCGGCGCGAAAAGTCAGCCGCATAAAGGTAAGGATGCTTCGGCGGCCCCGTTGCCGGGCCGCCGAAGTTCTCGCGTTCACACGCCACACGTAACCGACGGAAGGAGTATCATCATGAGTGCTGCGACCGAAACAATGATTCGCCTCGACGGCGTCACCAAAGTCTTTCTCACCGACGAGCTGGAAACGCACGCCCTCTCGGACGTGCATCTCGACATCAAGGCCGGCGAGTTCGTCTCCATCCTCGGCCCTTCCGGGTGCGGCAAATCCACGCTGCTGTCGCTCCTCGGCCTGCTGGAAGAGCCGTCGCAAGGTGACTACTGGCTGAACGGGAAACAGGCGTCCTCGCTGTCGGCGGATCAGCGCGCGCGCATTCGGAACGCGGAGGTCGGCTTCATCTTTCAGAGCTTCAACCTCATCGGCGACCTGACGGTGTACGAGAACGTCGAGCTGCCGCTCACCTACCGCGGCCTGGGCGCGGCCGAGCGCAAGCGGCTCGTCCACGAGGCGCTGGAGAGGGTCGGCATGACGCACCGCGCGCAGCACCGGCCGAGCCAGCTCTCCGGCGGGCAGCAGCAGAGGGTGGCCGTCGCCCGCGCCGTCGCCGGCAACCCGAGCATCTTGCTGGCCGACGAGCCGACTGGTAACCTCGATTCGTCCAACGGCGAAGCCGTCATGCAAATGCTGAGCGACCTGCACCGCGACGGCGCGACCATCTGCATGGTCACACACGACCCGCGCTACGCGAACTTCGCCGACCGTTCCATCCGCCTGCTCGACGGGCAGATCATCGAAGAGGACGAATTCGCCGAGGCCAAGGTGGCCTGAAGCGGGGTCGGGGCCGCGCGGTCGGGCCGGGGGAGAGACGCCGACATGAAAGGAATAGCGAAATGACGCGAAGACACGTTCTGTCCCTCGCCGACCTGGGGCCGGAGAGCCTGTCACAAGTGTTGGACAGGGGAATGGCGATTGTCGCCGGCGAGCTGAAGGGGCAGCGCCCGCTCGAAGGTAAGGTCGTGGGGATTTATTTCCGCAAAACCTCGACGCGCACGCGCACCTCCTTCACGGTCGGCGCGCTGAAACTCGGGGCCGGGATCATCACCTACGGGCCGAACGACCTGCAACTCGCCACGGGTGAGACGATCGAAGACACGGCGCGCGTCCTCTCCGGTTACCTCGACATTCTCGTCGTCCGCACCAACGAGTCGTTGGCCGAGATGCGCGCGCTGGCCGATCAGGAGCGGATGGCCGTCGTCAACGCGATGAGCGAGGACGAGCACCCGACGCAGGCCGTCGCTGACCTGATTACCATCCGCGAAGCGTTCGGCCGCCTCCGAGACATTCACATACTCTATCTCGGCGAAGGGAACAATACGACCGCGGCCCTGGCGCACGCCGTCGCCCTGCTGCCGCAGATGCGCCTGACGGTTGTCACCCCGGAAGGTTACGGCCTGCCGGAGGATTTCATCTCCCGGATGTCGGACGCGGCCGGGCAACGCGGCTCGGTCATCGAGCAGCACCACCGGATGGATCGCGTGCCGGGCAACGTCGATGTGGTCTACACCACGCGCTGGCAGACGATGGGCGTTCCTAAAGCCGACCCGGACTGGCAGGAGAAATTCCGGCCCTACAGCGTCACCCCGGAGTTGATGGCCCGGGTGTCGAAGCCGGCCGGCACCGTCTTCCTCCACGACCTGCCGGCCGTGCGCGGCGCGGAGGTGCTCGACGAAGTGCTCGACGGGCCGCAGAGCCTCGCCTTCCGCCAGGCCGAGCACAAATTGACCGGCGCGATGGCGGTACTGTCGTGGTGCGTCGCCGACGCGTAAGGCGGCAGCGGCGGCAGAAAACCACGCGCCACGCCGGCCCGTCCACGCCGGCCGCGCATAGACATTGAAAAAGCCCCGGCCCCACCGCCGGGGCTTTTTTATTGTCAGCGAATCTGGTCGTGCCAATCCCAGCAGGAGAGTTCGGGCGCGGCCCCTCGCAGCGCCAGCGCGGCCACGTAGCCTGCGCCGGGCGCTAATTCGACGAGCGACCAGCGCGCGGCTTCGTGGCGGTCGTCGGCCGTGCTTAAAAGGGCGGCGGGCTCGCCCGGAACGAGCGAGACGCTGAACCTGTCGAGCGGGTGCGAGAGCCCTTCGCCGAGAGCCTTGATGAAAGCTTCCTTACGCGTCCAGCAGTTGAAGAAGGCCAACGTCTGCCGCGCCGCAGGCTGCGCGCGGAGCGTGGAGACTTCGTCGGGCGAGAAAAATCGCTCGGCGATTTCGAGGCTCGCGAAATCGTCTCTCATAAACTCAACGTCGAGGCCGAGGTCGCGGCCCCGCGCGAAGGCGTAGAGGGCAACTTCGTGTGCGTGAGAGAGGTTGAAGCGCAGCGCCTCGGCGTCGCCGGCCTGGGCCAGCGCGGGCTTGCCGTATTGATTATAGGAGAAGCGAATCAGGGCCGGGGGCGTGTCGAGATAACCGCCGAGAATATCTCTCAGCACGCCGCGCGCCACGATAAAATGCTCGCGGTCTTTCCGGAAATGAAATCTGGCCGCGCGCTCACGCTCGTCCGGAGTCAGCGTGTCGAAAAGCGCACGCACGGTCGAGGCCCCCTGATTCAAAGACGCGCGCCAGACGTGAACCGCCGAGTCCGTCAGGCCGGGGCGTTGCGCTGCTCTCTGCCAGACCTCTTGCCGTGAAGCCATAACCTTGTACAGGCAATCATACTTCGCTGCCGCCGCTAGAGACCGCTCGAACTTCGGCGAGCCGCTTGACCGCGTACTCGTCGCCCCAGCAGACGGCGGCCTCCCATGCGGCCGACGCTTGCGCGGCGATGTCGTACGCGCCGTCGTCAAGACCGGCGGCGTTGTGCGGCAGCGCCAGGTCGAGGTCGGGGACATCGACGTGCGCCTCATCCCAGTCGATCAGCGCGACCCCGTTCGCCGTCACGCGGACGTTGCGCGGGTTGGGGTCGCCGTGGACGACGCACGTCTGACGCCCGGCGAGCCGCGCCCACGCCGCCCGGCACCGGGCGACGCCCTCACGCGGCATCGCGCCGAGGTCGATCTTCGTCCCGGTCTCGGCGTGCAGGAGGTCAATCGACGACCGCCACCCCGGGCGCTGCGGCCAGCCCCGCGTCAACCCGTGGAGCCGGCGGAGCGTGTCCGCCACGCGACGCCAGTCGGCCTCCGTCTCGGGCGGCCCGCCCTCCACGTAGGTCATCACCACCAGGCCGTCGGCGAACAGCCGGCCGTCCTTCGTCGGGATCGGCAACGGCACGGTCAGACCTTCGTGGTCGAGGCGTCGGAGGAGTTCGGTCTCCCACGCGAGATCGGCGTCGCTCCTCGCGCCGAGACGGCCGACCGCGAGTTGTCCGTAGACGCGCACGCTCCACACGTCGTTGGCGACCCCGCCGGCGAGCGGCTCGATGCGGGCGGCGTCGCCACCCCACTGCCCGAGTGCCTCCCATCCCACCGGACACATCATGGTTTCCAATCCGAGGCTCTCGACGGCGTGCGCCCGTAGCCGCGGGCGACTGTGCGTGGCGATGATGACGCTGACCGTAGGGATCGACCTCTTATTCAAACGTGTATGTGTTGGCCGACTGCGTCAGGACTATTTTCTGAGAGCGCCCCGCATGACTGACGCCTGAACGAGAAATTTAAGCCAACGGCGCGGGTCATTGCCAAACCGGGCCACGGCGTATGCCAGTTCCGCCCGTAAGACTCTGCCCCAGAGCCGGGCGGTGCTTCCGCGGAACATGCGGCCGCCCTGTTCGAGCCGTAAGGCAACTCGCCCCCGCGGCTTCGCCCTAGCTTACCGAGTAGCGAATCACCAGAAAGACCTGGCCGGCCTGTCGGGTCAACACGCGCGTCGGCCCGGCCGGGTCTTCAGGCGCGCTCAGCGTGAAGGCGCGGTCCGGCCCGGCCAGCCCCTCCTCGGCGGCGTCGCGCGCGGCCTGCTTCGCCGCGGGGTCGGGCGCGCCCAACTCGTGGTGCTTCGACGCGTCGGCCGCGTACAGCTCAAGCGCCTCAACCCGGATCGTCTTCCCCTCGGCGAAGTATGGGAAGTAGTCCTTACGTATCGAGGCCGTGAAGGGCGCGCCGCCGCCCGCGAAGGCCGCCCACTCGGTCGGGAAGTCGTGGCGGAGGCTGAAGAGCAGCGCGAGCCTGGCCGAGCCCGCCTCCGCGAAAGCTTCGTCCAGGGCGTCGCGCACCGCGGCCGGGTTCACGCCCTGGCGCGCAGTGTAGCGCACGTGCAGGATCACGTCCGAGATGGTCGAGTAGTCGAAGGCGCGGTGCGTCCGGGGGAGTTCGAGCTTCCAGGTGCTGACCGCGCCCTCGCCCTCGAAGGGCAGGAAGCGCTCGTCGCGCAGGTTGGCCTCGAAGAGCCCGCTGTCGTTGCCGGCCGAGCTGGTGACGACCGACTGCACGGCCCCGACGTAGTCCACGAAGCGCGGGTCCTCCGGCTCCCGCCGCGCGTAGTTCGCGCCGGCGTCGGCCGACTTGCGCAGGCTGCTGCGCAGGAGCGAGAGCGTGCAGTTGACGCTCGCGTACGGGCCGACGACCGAGGGGAGCGAGAGCGCGACGCTCTTGATGCGGCGCATGTAGTGGCCGGGGCAGTCGCGGTCGTAGAGCCACTCGGGTATCTCGACCTGGCACGTGCCCGTCGCCCGCATCGAGAGCAGCGCCACGGGGTCCAACTGCCGGAGCGAGACGTGTCGCGTCAGCTCCAGCTCGCGCCGGTTGTTCTCGTGGTAGGCCAGCTCCATGCGCTTCACGTCGAGGTGCAGCGCCTCGCCCGACAGCAGCCCTTTGCGCCCGCCGTCCCAGTAGTTGAACTTGACGAAGTCCTGCGCGTCCAGCTCGGGGCGCATCAGCTCCCGCTTCATCGTCCGCTCGGCCTTGCGCGCCGTGTCGAAGGCCAGCCGGTAGTACTCGTAGAAGAGGCGCGAGGTCTCGCCCTGCATCCACGCCAGCAGCTCCTCGTTGGTGAACTTCTCGTGCAGGAAGCGTTCGACCTCCTGCGCGTTCTCGATCTGCCGCCGGACGTTGTCGAGTTCCTGCCGCGCCGCCTGCTCGGCGATGAGCGAGCCGAGAATCTGCCGCCCGTTCTGCATCAGCTCGCGCGCGGCGAGGTTGTATTGCAGCACCCAGTCGTCCGCCCGCCGCTCGAACGAGCCGGTCTTCGAGGCGCTGCCGCCGTAGCTGTCTTCGAGCCCCGCGGCCGTGTTGAGCGAGCCGGAGATGATGCGGCCGACCGTCCCGAGGGTCGTCCCGCCGAACTTGAAATCGCCGCCGATGCCCCACCACTGCACCTTGATGCCAAAGTCGGGCAGCATCGCCAGCGTCTGGTAGAGGCCGTCGTTGACCCCCGCCGCGAGGCGCAGCCGGCGCGATTCCGGGGCGTGCCGGTTGAGGTCGGCGTCCTCGTTCGTGTTCAGGTAGAGGCGGCCCGCGCCGGAGACCCCCGACTGCTGCGCGGGCGAGGCGCCGCCCGCGATCTTCATGTCGGGGAGGTCCTGAAGCGTCAGCGCCTTGTCGTACCGGCCGACCAGCCCCGAGTAGACCTCGTCGAAGGTCTCTTCCGTCAGCGTAGGGCGTTCGAGGCTGAGCTCGTCGGGCGCGTTCGGGTCCGCCGGGAGCCCGAGCAGCCGCGCGTAGAAGCGCAGCCGTTCGAGCGCCGACCCGCGCGCCGTCAGGAGCGAGGTCGTCGCCTCCTGCGCGGCCCTCCACTGCATGTAGCGCACCTCGCGCGCCATCTGCTGCACCCTCACCTCGTGCGCCTGCCGCGTGAGCGACAGGCGCTCGGCGTCGCGCTTCTCCAGCGCCGCGAGCAGCGCCGAGCCGAGCCCGCGCACCTCGGCGCAAAGCTCAAGCGCCTTCTGGATGAGGGCGAGGCCGCGCACGGGCCCCGTCGGCTGGTTGAGGCCGCCGACGGCGCTCCCGACGTCGATGCCGGCGGCGGCCGCCTTGACGAGCATGCCGGGGTCGAGCGGCGGGTCGAAGAGCGCGAGCGGGCGCACGACGCCGGCGAGGTTCATGCAGTGGCGAATCTTGAAGAGGCGGTCGGCCACCGCGTCCCAGTAGCCGAGCAGCTTGTCGTTGCGCGGGATGCAGAAGTAGAGCGCCCGCCCGATGCCGAAGAGCGGCCCGGCCGACGCGGGCGCGACGCCGCCGCCCGACCCCGGCGCGTGCGCGAGGTTGAAGGGGAACTGCCCTTCGAGCTCGACAAGCGCGTTGCCGAGCGGGTCGTGGTCGCGGGCGGCGATGTCGGCGAAGGTCATCGGGCGCACGGCCCCGCGCGGCGGTATCCGCTGCGGGCGCGGGCCGAGCAGGTTCGCGGCGAGCACGTAGCGCTGCGTCGCCTCGTTGATCGACTCGACGGTGTCCTGCTGGAAGAGGTCGTCGCCCCACGCGATGAGGTTGTCGAGGTACTTCATCACGACGCCGTACTGGTAGGCGACGTGGCGCGTGCGCGCGACGGCGTGGGGCTGGAAGGGCTTGCGCAGAATCTCCCGGTAGCCCTCGTGGAGGCTGTCGCGCAGAGTCTTCTCCTCGGGCGAAAGTTCGCCCTCCGGCTTGCTGAGGAGCATGAGCAGCTCATCGATCTGCAAGGGCGGGGCGGCCCGGCGGAAGGCGAGGAACTTCCAGAAGCGCTCCGGCGTCGGGACGGTCTCGTCGTTGGCGGTCGGGTCGAAGATGAAGTGGAACCAGCGCTGCGCCTCGGCGAAGCGCCGCGTCTTGCTGAGGTGGACGGCGACGGTCAGCGGGACGTGGAAGAGGAGTTCCCAGTTGTAGTTCGCGTACGGCCCGTGGGGCGACACGTCGATCTCTTTCGGGAAGTAGACGACCCGCGTCAGTTCGTCGCCCTCGGTCGGGCCGTAGCGGTCCCGGAAGAAGTCTCGCCGCAGCGTCTCGTGCCACCTGGCGTCGAGCATGTCGGCGAGCGAGCCCTTGTAGAGGCTGCCCATCAGCTCGCCGACGTGAGGGTGGAAGAAGTTGTAGAAGGTGAAGGTGAAGCGCGTGTCCGTGCGGGCGTAGGCGGACGCCCCCGCCAGCGTCGCGACCTCGCGGTCGTGGACGCTCCCGCTCACGGCCGTCGTCGTGTATGTCAGGTTCGCCATTGCGTTGCTCCTCAGCGTCCGGTCTCTTCGATGTCGAGAGCGCCGCGCGCGGCCGACGCGTCGGCCGCGCGCGGGCCCGAGAGCGCGCCGCCCGGCCCGACGAGCGCGCCGCCGTAGCGGACTGTGCCCTGCGAGGCGATGGTGCGTTCGATGAGGCCGTCTTCGGTGACGTAGCCCGCCGCGTCCGCGAAGCGGATGAAGGGGTCGGGGCCGCCGGGGCCGCCGGGGCCGGGCAGCCTCGGCCGCATCTCGCGCTGCGGCTCCATCTCGTAGACGAAGGGCGGGATGGTCGCGGTCACGCCGGGCGTGACGTCGACGCCGTAGTGCCGGTGCGAGCCGAGGCGCACCGGCTCCGGCTCGACGGTGACGAAGAAGACGTGGCGCGCGTCCTCGTAGAAGAAGGGCGCGCGCCAGATGTCGGCGAGCGGGTGCGCCGTCTCGACCGTGCGGTCGGGCCGCTCGTTGCCGAGCACCCGCCGGGGCAGTTCGGCGCCGTCCGCGAACTTGTAGAACACGGCGCGGAGCTGCGCGAGGTGCGTGTCGAGCCAGCGCTCGCCGATGAACATGTCCGGGACGGAGTGCGGGACCTCCTCCTCGCGCTCGGGCCGGCCGTAGGTGTTGTAGAGCAGGAAGGTCGTGTAGATGCCGTCCTCGTCGCTCTGAATCTCGATCCGCAGGAACTTGTCCGCCCCCTCCTCGTAGGCCGAGAGCCGCAGCCCCGCGCGGTGGAAGTCGCCCACGGCGTCGAACTGGCCCAGCTCGACCGGGAGCGAGGGGTCGGAGGTCTTCGTCGCCTGCCACTTGCCGTTGAAGTACTCGCTCCAGCAGAGCACGCCCTGCACCGTCACCTTCGAGTTGCTGCGGCCGGTGGCGACCGCGTCGGACTTCAGCGCCGAGACCGAGGTCTCGGAGAGGGGCGAGTCGGAGGTCGGCCCCGTGGGCACGTTCGTCGGGTCAACGGGCGTCCGCGTGATGACGCGCAGCCAGAAGAGGAGCAGACGCCCCTTCCACACGTAAGGCAGCACGGGCGTGTTCTCGATGTCGAGCTTGATCTGCTCCCACGGCGACCACGCGCCGCCCGAGCGCCGCCGGTAGTAGTAGCGGCTGCGCGCGCCCGCCGAGCGGGCGACGACGTGGTCAACTGCGCCGAGCCTGCCGTCGGCGCTCGCCTCCTCGTGGTAGATGCCGACGGGTTCGAGCTTAGCCACCTCTTCGAGCTTCGAGAGGTAGTTGAGCAGCGCGGCGGCCGCCGTCTCGTCCGTGATGTCGGCCTGGAGCAGCTCGCTCTCGATCTCCTTAAAGAAGGGCGACTTGTCGTCGCGCAGCTCGGGTTCGAGCCAGTTCTCCGGGTAGAGGAAGACCTTGCGGTTCGCCTCCCAGACGCGGTAGCGCTTCATCCACTCCCACTGCTTCGCGTCGAGCGAGGCGGGGCGGACGCGCCCCTCAAGGTTCATGAGGCAGCGCTCGACGAAGAGCTGCACGGACGAGAGCGCGTGGCGGACGCGCGAGGTCAGCATGCAGGGCTCCATCTGCACGTCCATCAGGAAGTACTCGAAGAGCTTGTCGGGCGTGTCGATGTGCGCCGTCGCGCCGTCCGAGCGCAGCTTGTGGAGGATGTGGGCGACGAGCGCGTCGCGCTGGAGCGCGCGCATCGAGTCGTTGATGGGGCGCACGACCTCGCGCCAGTCGGCGGCGTCGTAGCGCGCGCGCAGCGCCGCCTGGAGGTCGCGCACGGTGTCGCCGGTCGGCTCGTTGGTCGTCGCGCGGGCGAGCGCCGCGGCCGGGAGCCCCGTCGGGCGCAGCAGCTCGAAGGCGTCGTAGACGCGGCGGAACAGCTCGAAGCGCGAGAGCGCCCCGACGCCCGCGCCGCCGAAGCGCGAGACGAGTTCGTCGAGCGAGGCCCTGTCCCAGCGCGTGAGCGCGAAGAGCGGCGCGTCCGGGCCGGCGGTCGCCGCCGCCGGGTCACGCAGCGCCGAGAGGAGCGAGTCGTCCCCGGGCGAAAGCTCGGCCTTGATGCGCGCGAAGTCGAGCAGCGCGCGCAGGGGCCTGACGAGCGCGGCCGCGTCGGCCGGCGCGGGGTCGCCGTCGGCGGCGAGCGCGTTGAGCCAGTTGTCGCCGCCGACCCGGTAGTCGCCGTCGGTCGCGAAGTGCGCCATCTCGGCCGCGCCGAGTCCCAGGCCCCGCGCGAGCGAGGCGGCCTTGAGGAAGCGCACGTAGGTCTGCCGGAACGAGTCGTAGGCCGAGGCCGGGTAGAGGTAGCGCGGCGGGATGACGTGGCAGCCCTGCCCCTTCGGCGTCCACTCCCACAGGACGCGCAGGCGCTCGCGCACGCGCTCGACCGTCAGCTCGAACTGGTAGAGCGCGCCCGCGCGAAGCTCGACGGCGGCGGCGTTGTGCCAGACCTCGCCGGTCTGCGCGAGGGCGACCGCTTGGCCGCCGAGCGTGACGGCGACGGCCGCGCCCGCCTCCGCCTCCACGCGCAGGTTGAAGAAGCCGCTCTCGGGTGCTTCGACGTAGCCGCGCCAGACGCCGGAGATCGCGTCGCCCGGCGTCGGGTTCGCGGGCAGCGGGTTGGCCCCGGCCCCGCCCGGCGCGTATTCGAGGCTCGCGGCCGTCTCGTCGGCGGCAATCGGCGCCCCCGCGGTCGTGTCGCCCGCGAAGAAGCGCACGGAGAGTCCCTGCCGTTCGAGCGCGAGGAGGTCTTGCAGCGCGGGCTGCGCGGCGTCGCCCGCGGCGTGGAGCGCGAGGCCGCCGGGCGAAGTTTCGAGCAGCGCGCGCGCGAAGCCGAGGTCGGTCTGCGCCACGTCGGCGACGGACTGAAGCGCCTGCTGCGCCTTCCGCCGCTTCACAAGCTCGGGCAGTATCGCTTCGAGCAGAAGCCCGCGCTTCACGCCCGGCGATTCGGCCGAAGCCGCGTAGGCGTCGTAGAGCGGGCGCAGCTCCGCGTACCGCTCGAAGAAGGGGGCGACGGTCGCCCGCACTTTGTCGAAGAGTTCGTCAACCGCCGACCTGAACTCCGCCGCGTCCGCGGGCGCGGCGGCCTTGATCGCGACGCGCGTCGTCTCGGAGAGCACGCCCGCGTAGGAGAGCCGCTTGCGGAAGTCGTCGTAGGCGAGCTTCGGCGAGCCCGCCTCGGTCGTGCCGCCCGCGAGCGTCACGGCCTGGAGCACGGTCTCGTCGGCGAGCGTCGCGGCCAGGTCTGTGAAGTCCAACGAGACGGAGAGCGTGTCGTTGAGCAGCCCGAAGAAGAAGGCCGCGGCCTCCGCGCCGTAGACCGCGGACATGCGCGACTGCGCGATGGCCCCGCCGGGGTCGTCCTCGACGGCGAACTCGGTCTCGACCGCCGCGAAGGCGAGGCGCAGCGTGCGCGCGAAGGCGGCGACGGCCTCGGGCCTGGGCGCGGACTTGCCGCTGAGGTCCTGATTCCAGATCGTGTAGAGCGCGGCCGAGGGCTTGAGCGAGCGCTCGCGCAGCGACCGGACGAGCGAGATGAGTTGCAGTATCGGCGGCTCGGGCAGGACGGCGGGCGCGGGCGGCGCGGGCTGCGCGGCGATGTCGGGCGGCGCGAACGGGTCGAGGCCCGTGAGGCTCGTCAGCGCCAGCAGCTCGCGGACGCTCACCCGCAGCTTGCGCGCGAGCCAGCCGCGGCGGTAGACGGCGCTCAGGTTTTCGAGGCTGAGCGCGGCGTCGGCCCCGTGCACGGGCGGGTCGCCCGCCGCGGGGAAGAGCGACGCGACGATGCGCTCGAACTCGTCGCCCGTGAGGTTGAAGGCCGAGCGCAAAGCCTCCGCGTGGTGGAGGAGTTTGGGCGACGGGTCCGAGAGGAACTGCCCCGCGCCGTCGGCGGCGAAGGCCGCGTCCCGTTCGAGCAGCGCCGGGTCGAGGAACATGGTCTTGTAGAGCGCCGCCGGGCCGTGCGTGCCGACCGGGGCCCAGAGCGCGAGCAGCGGCAGCAGGTCGCGCTCCGGGCTGAGGTCGAGCGCGTGCATGACGCGCACGACGACGCCGAGGCGCGGCAGCAGTCTTCTGAAACCTTCGTCCAGCTCCTCGACCGTGTCGAGGCCGTCCGCGCCGCCGGGGAAGGCGGGCACCGGCATGAGCGCGCAGATGGCCGCGTCGGTCTGCTCTATCGTCCAGCCGAGCTTGTGCCAGAGCCGGATGAAGCGCGCGAGGCGGCTGAACTCGACGCGGCCGATGCGCGTCGAGGTGTCGGAGGGGCCGGCCGCGGGGCGCGAGTAGCGGAACTCAAGCGCGTCGAAGTCGCACGGGTCGTCGCCGCCGGCCGGGTCGGCCAGCGTGATGATGGACATGATGCGGCGGTAGTTCTGCTCGTCCTTCACCCAGGCGACGATGTCACCGCCGTAGTGCGCGGGGTCGGGAGCGGACGCGCCGGTCGGCAGCAGCCCCCGGAAGTCGTCGTCGGAGAGCGTGCCGTCCCTGAGTTGCCGGAGCGCCTCGAAGGGGACGTGGAGCCTTTCGAGCTTCGGCACCAGCTCGCTGTTCGGGTTGACGAAGCGCGTCCCGAGGATGGCGGCGAGGTCTTCGTACGAGACGCCGACGCGGCGCGAGAAGTCCTTCGCCTTCGAGAGCGCGGCGGCCGCGGCGTCGGGCGTCGTGCCGGCGGGGAAGCCGTAGACCTGCGCGAGCGTCAGCACGTCGGGCGAGTTGGTCAGCAGTTGATACTCGGCGCGCGAGAGCCGCAGCTCCTCCAGCAGTATGTCGCGCCAGCCGTACTCGTCTGCGCCGCGCTCCAGCGACTCGCCGCGGCGCAGGCGCTCCATCGCCTTCGGCAGCGGGGCCTCGAACTTTTCAAAGTGGCGGCGCAGGCTTTCGAGCGGCCGGTGGAAGGGGAGCGGCTCGGGGAACCACTCGCCCCGGAGCGTCGTGTAGGCCGTGTCCATGACGAACTGCGGGCTCGCGAGCAGGTCTTCGGAGGCCGCGCCGTCCGTGTCGTGCCCGACGTAGCCGTCGAGCGAGAGCCTGCGCACCTCGTTCGCGACGAAGTATTCGAGCGTCTCGTTGACCACGTCGATGTAGGGCAGCGCCGTGTTCGTGTTCTCGCAGGTCAGCGGGAGGTGCTGCAGGTCGGGCCGCCGCTCGAAGAGGACGGCCTGCGGGTTCGGGCGGCCGGGGCGCGGCGGCTGGTCGATGAAGAAGAGGAGATCGACGAGGTAGGCGGCGGGCGAGAGTATCGAGCGGCAGTGGTCGCACGCGCAGAAGTCCATCTCGCCGAACAGACCTTCGAGCGTCGGGTAGGCGAGCACGTCGTCGGCGTGCTCGGCCTGCGGCCCGCGGGGCGTCGGCCGCAGAATCCTGCCGGGGCCCGCGTCCGGCCGCGCCGCGTCCGCCGCCGCGCCCCCGGCGGTCGCGCCGAGCGGGATGCCGTTCCTCGCGGTGAGGTAGCTGACGGCGATGTTGAGGACGGCGTTGTAGACCGCCGCCGAGTTGTCGTAGGTCTGCGCGGCCCGCGTCTCGCCGCCGAGGTCTTGCGCGTAGTCCCTGACGAACTCTTCGCGGCTGCCGCGCACGACCTTGTAGGCCGAGTCGAGCCCGCGCTCCAGGAGCACGCCCATCGCCCGGTCGGTCGGCGTTATCTGGTAGACGCGCTGGATGCGCTCGACCTGCGCGAGCGCCTCTTCGCCGACCTCGAGCCCCTCGCGCCTGACGTACTGCCGCACGGGCGTCGTGCCGATCTCGAAGCGGCCCTGGTGCTCGGCAAGGAAGGCTTGCACGCTCTGGCTCGCGTCCACCTTCAGTTCGCCGCTGCCGACCATCTCCGCGACCGAGCCGGTCGGGTAGCTGAGGCGCACCTGCGCCGCGAGGTAGTCGGCGTAGTTGGCGCGCCGCTCGGCGGGCGTGTCGCCGGGGATGCCTTTGGGGACGGGGACGTCCTCGCCGAGAAGCGGGCCCCACTTCTCCGCGCGGTGGAAGCCCTTGAGCGCGAGTTCGGCCGTGTCGGCGACGCCGCCCGCGGCGCCGTGAATCTCCCGGATGAGGGGCGCGTTGTTGACCGTCAGCAGTCCGAGCCTCCCGTCCACCTCAAGCCGGCGCGCCCTCTGCTCGCCCAACTCCTTTGCGACGCTCTCCCAGAATGTGTCCGCGTCCGAGCGGTGCGACGCGTACAGCTCGGCGAAACGTGTCTGCGCGTCCTCGTCGATGTCGGCGGCGTCGAGCATCTCCTTCATCGAGGAGGCGCCGTCGAGCGCGGGCACGGTCAGAATCTTCTGCGCGCCGAGCCGGCGGAACTCTTCCAGAGCGCCCGCCACCTCCGCCCCGAGCGACGCGGGGATGACGCCCTGCGCGAGGGCCTGCTTGAGGATGTTCTCGACGGCGCGCGCGTCGGCGCGGAAGAGCGCGTCGGCGTTGGCGGGCAGCCCCGCGCGGAAGAGCGCGTAGTAGAAGGCGGGGTCGATCTGTCGCGTGCCGCCCGCGCCCTGCCGGCTGAACTGGTCGGCGAGCGCGGCCAGCGCGACGGCGCGCGCGTCCCAGCCGGTCTTGTTCGCGAGGTAGGTGATGTCCTGCCGCTCGCCCGTCTCCTCCAGGTCGCCGAGCCTCCCGCCGAAGTGCGCCGAGAGGCTGCGCGTCAGCGTCTCGTACTCGCTCGGCACGGCGGCCGACGCCGCCGGGAGTCTCACGTCGAGCCGTTCGGAGCCGCCCGCGTTGTACCTGACGGCCGACGCGGCGAGGAATGCCCGGCCGCTGTAGGCGCGCGCCTGCAAGTCGGGCCGCTGCTTCCCGCGCAGCGCCGCGGCCGTGTACGAGGCGCTGTAGCGGCCGCGGTCGTCCGTCTCGGTCTCGGCCAGCGTTACGTCCGCGCCGACGTTCTTATCGACGACGAGCACGCGCAGGCCGCCGACGCCGCCGCGGTCGGGGCTGACGACCGAGCCCTCGACGAGGTAGCGCCCGCCGCCGCCGCCGTCGCCGCCGCCCGTCCGGCCGAAGTCCCACTCGACGGCTATCTCGACAAGGCTCTCGCCCTCGCGCGCGTTCCAGAGCAGGTCGTCGCGCGTGTCGGCGATCAGCTCTTCGCCCGTGTAGACCTTGAAGAAGATGTCCGGCTCGCTGTCGAACAGCTCTTTGAAGTAAGAGGGGGCGTACTGAATTTGGAAGCGTCCCTCGGCGTCGGTCTCATCGCTGCCGAGCAGGTCGTCGTACTTCAGGTCCTTGTCCCAAGCCTCGACGCGCAGCCCCGGGACGCCGCGCCCCGTCCGCCCGTCCACCACCCGCCCTCGAATTTGGTAGGCGTTATCTTTCATCTCTGCTACTCCTGTTAAAAGGGCGTCGCCTAACTCTGGTCCGGGCTGGCGATGACGGCCGAAGGCATCATGCGTAAGCTGGGTCGTATGCCCGGGGTGACGCCCACGCCGAGCCTCATCAAGAGTATCCCCGCGACGACGGACACGACGCCCGACGCCACCAAGAACCACGTCGGCGGCTCGGCCGGGAACGTAGTGACTATCGGCGGCTGCTCGTGGGCGGGGAACGTCTCAACCGTCGTCTGCTGCTGTTGGGCCGGGAAGGTGCGCACGTCTGCCTGCTGCTGTTGGGCGGGGAAGGTGGTCACGGTGGGCTGTGACTGCTGAGCCGGGTAGGTGGTCACGGTGGGCGCGGGCGGCGCGGCGGCCGTCATCGGCAGGAGCCTGAGCGTGTCGGGGCTCGACGCGCCGGGCTGCGGCTGGTTGGGGCGGCCCCTCTCCAGGTTCTCCACCCTCGTCTGATTTTCCCGCAGCGCCCCGAGGTCGCGTCTGAGCCCATGAGCGATGGCCTCCAAGCCCGCGAGTGTTGTCGCCACGTTATTGATTCTTTGCTGGATGGCGTCCACCCTCGCCTGGTGGGCGGCTGACTCTTGCTGCCATCTGATCTGGGCTGTCCGCGAGTTATGGCCTCGGGGGTCTAGTTGCGGCATGACGGGGGCTGGTATGCCCTGCCGCTCCGCCACAAGCCTGCTTTGAAGGCGCTGGGCGCGCCCGATTAAGGTGTTGGCTTCGTTGAGTAAGGCCGTGCCCTGCGTAACCGCCCGCTGTAGAGACTCCCTCATCGCGCTGACCCTCTGCGGCTCTTCGGTCGAACGCCGCCACAGGCTCTCGACGTTTCGGACATCGCGGTAGTGTTCGACGTTCTGGTTATAGTTGCTCATCTGGTTGTTCAGGTCGGAGCGCGCCTGCGTGGCGCGCGGGCCGGCGGCGCGGTTGGTGATGTCCTGCGAGCGCGTCGCCAACTCCGATTCGTCGATGAGCCCCGTCGGGTCGTGGAGGCGGACGGGATTCCCCCTCACGTACAGGTAAAGGTTGACGCCGCCGGCCAACCCCGCCGGGTCGCAGGCCGTCCAGCGGCCGAGCCACGGCGCGTAGTAGCGCGCGCCGTGGTAGTAGAGGTCGTTCTCCTCGTCGCGCTCCTTGCCCGTGTAGCGGTAGCGCTTCGGCGTCTCGGTCTGCGAGCGCACGGCCTGATAGGAGGACGGGCCGTGGGGGTAGTACTCCTCGTAGGTGACGACCTCGGCGCTCTCGTCCAGTTCGAGGAGCGCCGACCCCAGGTGGTTCGTGTGCTGGTAGCGCACGAGCCGCTCGGGCGCGGGGTCGTCGTCGCCGAAGGTGCGCGTCTCGACCAAGGCGACGCGGCCCTTGTCGTCCGAGACGTGCAGGGTCTCGCGCTCCTTGACGAGCGCGCCCGCGGCGTCGTACTCGCGGTAGACCTCGAAGCCGCCGAGGTAGAGCCGCTCCGACTTGATCGTCGGGGTGACGCCGAGCGCGGCCTGGCGGAAGGTCGCCTTGCGCAGACGCCCGCCGCCCCCGTCGTAAGTGTAGTAGGTCGTCTCCGGCATCACGGCCGCGGCGCTCTGCCGCGTGGTCGATTGCAGGCGGTCGTGCTCGTCCCAGGTCATGCGCGGCAGGTGCGGCATGCGCGTCATGTTGCCGTGCGCGTCGTGCTCGTAGGCGGCCGAGTAAGGGCCGTCGGCGGCGTCGCCCGGCAGGCTCGTAGCCGAGAGGCGGTTGCCAGACTCGCCCGGCGTGATGCGGCTCGGCTCGGCGTAGGCGTAGCGGCGCGTCCAGCCGCCCGTCGCGGCCTCGTGAATCATCCGGATGACGTTGCCGACCGGGTCGTACTCGTAGCGCTCGGCGTAGTTGCCCATCGCGCTGCCGTCGCCGGGCGCGGCGAGCCCGGTGCGGAACGAGTCGTCGTTCGTCACCTGCGCGGGCGCGCCGAGGTCGCCGCCGCCGTTCTGCCCGAGGTGCTCGCGCCCCTCGGCGCGCACGAGCCGGTAGAGCGCGTCGTAGGTGTAGTCGGCCGTGGGCTCGACGCGCCGGTTGCGGAAGAAGACGACGTTGTCCGTGTCGGCGGAGTCGCGCAGGCGCGTGATGTTGCCGGCGGGGTCGTAGGTGTAGGCGAGCGCCTGCACCGTGCGCGCGTCGGGGGCGAAGGAGCCCGGGCGCGTCGTCGTGAGCGTCGTCAGGCGGAAGGTCTCGGGGTCGTAGGCATAGGTCGTGACCGCGCCGTTGCCGAAGGCCATCAGCTCGCGCTGCCCGCGCGCGTTGTATTCGACGTGGCGGACGGCGGGGAGGTCGGGCGGGGTCGCGGGGTCTTCGGGGTCGAGGAGCGCGGCGGGCGCGGCGGGCAGGCCGAGCCAAACGTCGATGTGCTCCAAAAGGTTCGCCTCGTTGTAGGCGGGTTGGATGACGGAGGGGCGGCCGCCGGCGCGGTGCGGCGTGACGGTCTGCGTCACCCGGTTGAGCGCGTCGAAGCGGCTCGAAGCCGTGAAGCGGTCGCCTGCCGAGAGCGCCGGCGCGGCGGCCGCGTCGAGCGCGGCGAGGTCGAGCGAGGGCTCGTCGTCCACGTCCGTGACAGCAGACCAGTCGGGCGTCGTGTCGTAGAAGGGCGCGGGCCCCGACGCGGGGCGGCGGCGCGCGAACTGACGCGCGCTCTCCGTGAGGTTCCCCTTGAAGTCGTACCGCCCGTTGGTCACGACGCCCGCGCCGTCGTAGTGGCGGAAGAGTCGCCCCTTGAGGTTGCGCGCCGCCTCGGGGTGACGCTCGCCGTAGACCATGCGCTCGGCCAGAATCTCGCCGCGGCCGGGGCGTTCGACGAAGCGGTGGGTCGGGCGGCGCAGCGCGTCGTAGCGCGTGCGCGAGCTGAAGCCGCGCGCCTCCCACGTCCGCAGGGGGCTGCCGTTGATCGCGTTGAAGGTGCGCCGCTCGCCGCCGTCCATGCCGTTGCCGTAGAGCAGCGCCCCGGCCACGTCGTAGCCCGCGACGTAGCGGAAGCCGCCGCCCGGCCCCGCCGGCTCGCGCAGGCAGAACTCCACGACGCGCCGCCCGAGCGCGTCGAAGACGGCGAGCGGCTTGCCCTCGACGTCGAGCGCCGTGCGCGTGGCGAAGCGCCGCGCCGCGCCGCCCGGCGCGGTGTTGTCCGCGACCTCAAGGCACGTGCGCCCGAGCGCGTCGAAGTGTTTGACGCCGGGCGTGGCGGCGTAAGCCTCGGCCTTCGCGGCGGCGTCCTGATTCGCCGCGCGCTCACCGGGCGTGGGGCCGTGCGCGCCGCCGATGCGCCGCCCGTGCCAGGAGACGAACGCGCCCGGCGCGTCGCCGAGCAGGCGGCGGAAGAAGTCGCCCACGTCCGGGTCTGTGCGCGGGTCGTCGATGAGAACCGTGTCGGCCGCGTCCCAGGTCTCCTGCCGCCAGCCGTCGAAGACGGTCTTCTCGAAGGCCGCGTCCGGGTGGAGGACTGCGACGGCGCGCGCGACGGGGTCGTAGAAGATGACGGAACTGACGCCGGCCTGCCGGGCGAACTCGAAGCGGTGCGTCCGCGAGAAGAAGGGCTCGTACTTGCGCACGGGCTGCCCCTTGTTGTCGTAGATCGTCCACCCGCTCCCGACCCACCGCGGCGAAACGTCCGGGCCGACGCCGGGCACGGGGCCGCGCTCGGCGCGCGCCTTCTGCTGCGCCGCGCGGCCGAAGCCGTCCGAGTAGGTGAAGAGGTGCTGGAAGCGCGGCTCCCCTCCCGCGGGCAGGTCGGCGGCGTGCGTCTCGCGCGTGAGCGTGTAGACGGTCGGGGCGTCGGGCGCGGGCAGGTCGCGCGTGCGGAAGTAGGCCAGCAGGTCGTAGACGACGCGCGAGGTCGCGCCGCCGAGCAGCGCGGCCGGGGCCGCGAGCGGGTCGGCGAGCGCGGCCCGTATGACGGCCTCGGGCAGGTCCGCCCCGAAGCCTTCGAGCGAGTCGCCGACGGCCGCCTCGCCCGCGCGGCCCATCAAGGCCGTTCCCGCCACCTGCCCGAGGCAGTCGTAGGCCACCGCGGCGCGGACGCCGTTGGGGTCCGTGCTGAGCCGCGGCTGTAGGACGCGGTAGTCGTTCTCAGCGAGCGTCGTGTTGCCGAGCGCGTCGGCGGTCGCGGTCGGCAGGAGCGAGTAGGCATCGTACGAGACGCGGCTGGCAGAGCCGAAGGGGTCTACGGCGCGGCGCACGAGGTAGAAGTGCGCGCGCGCCTCGGCGAGTTCCGCGGCGGGCGCGTCCGCCTCGCCCGGCGAGTAGAAGACGCGCCCCGAAGGTATCCAGAAGCCCGCGTCGCCCGGCAGACGCGCGTAGCCGCCCTCGGCCAGCGTCGCGTCGTCCACGCGCGCGCCGAAGACGCGCGAGAGGAGGCCGGGCGTCAGCGCGAGCCTGTAGGACTCGCCCGTCAGTGCCCGCGACTCGGCGACGCGGAAGGGGAGCAGCGCCGTGAGGTCGTCGCTGCGGTAGTGCGTCCGCACGCGCTCGACGATGCGGCGGCCGGCGGCGGCCGGCGGCGCGCCCGCGCCGTCGATGTCGGCGGCCGTAACTTCCTCGTAAGGTATGTCGTCGCCGCCCGCCCAGAGGGCGAGGTAGTGCGCGTCCAACTCCTCGAAGCGGAAGAGGGCCGCGGCCGGGGTCAGCCCCGTGAGTTCGGCGGTGATCGTCTCGGCGGTCATGCGCCCGCGGTACGCGTCGAAGGGCGCGGGCGTCTCGGGGCGGTTGACCGGCTCGGTGTGGACTCTCTCGGTCGCGACGACGCGCAGGCTCGCCTGGTCGTGCGCGAGCATCGAGCGGAAGGCGGGCGAGAGTTCCGGCTCGGGGTCGTCGTGGCCGGGTCGGCGGCCGTAGCCGACCGCGGCCGTGCGGCGCGTGTTGCCGAACTCGTCCACTTCGAGCGTGAGGTCGTGCGTGACGCGCGGGTCTTCGGGCCTGCGCTCGTAGTTGTAAGAGACCGACTCGCGCCGGTGCGTGAGGAAGACGGCGTGCCGGTTAGTCCCGCGAGTCTGCACGCGGCGCACGGCGAAGGTCTGCTCGGTCACCGTGTAAGGGTGCCCGGCGCGCGCGGAGCCGTCCTCGGCGTAGACCTCGGTGCGCAGCGCCGTCCCCTTGAGCGCGCGGTAAGCCTCGCGCAACTCCTCGGCCGTGAGCGGCGGCCCCGCGCCGGGCGGCGGCTCGATCACGCTGTCGGGCAGAAGCATCGCCTCGCGCGCCGCGGCGTCGGCGGGCGTGTCGCCGCGCAGGGCCGGCTCGACCCAGTACTCGCGCGCGTACTGGCGCGAGACCGTCCCGGCCTCGACGAAGGCCCCCGTGTGGAACCACGTGCGCGTGACCACGGGCGGGCTGAAGGAGGCGGCGTCTTCGTTGAGCGGCGCGGCCTCGGGGAAGAGCGTGTCGTCGCGGTGCGTCTCGGTGTCGCGCTGCTCGACCATGCCGAAGCCGCGGAACTCGCGCTCCGCGCCGTCGAAGTAGCCGTGGTGGTAGCCGTAGCGCGTGACGAAGCGGCTGCGCCCGACCCAGTCGTAGGTCTCCACGCGCTCGACGACGTGGACGGGGAAGGGCAGGCGCGTGACCCAGGGTCGGCCGGCCCGCGCGTCCTCAAGGTAGAAGCGCGTCGAGGGCGCGAAGGCCACGCGCGTCTCCGCGCCGAGGTTGTTGCGCGTGCGCACGAGCAGGTGCGGCTTCTGCCCGCCCATCAGATCGACGTAGCGCAGCGACCGGCCGGCGGCGGCCGGCAGCGGCGAAGACCAGACCAGACAGGCCGTGCCGTTGCCGAGCAGGTCGGCGACCTGCACGGAACTCAACTGATCCGCGTCGGGGAAGACCGCGAGCAGACGCGGCTCGGCCCAGGAGTTCCCCGAGCGGTTGAAGCAGACCTGCACGCCCCCCGCGCCGACGTAGAGCAGGTCGGTCGTGCCCGAGCCGTCGATGTCGGCGAAGTGGATGCGGCGCGGGTCGAAGCGCTCCTCGTCCGTGAAGCGCGGCGCGCCGTCCATCGTGACCTTCGCGCCGAAGCGGCCGTAGCCGAGGTTGGGCCAATAGCAGACCTCGCCGTTGCGCACGCGGACGAGGTCGGAGAGTCCGTCGCCCGAGATGTCGGCGAGCGAGACGGTCTGCGTGCCGTCGGCGAAGACCACGCGCGGGCCGCGCCGCTCGTCCGACGGGAGGCGCACGCGCACGCCCCCGCCGAAGCCGCGCTCGCCGAGCGACGGGTAGAAGGTGTAAACCTCCTCCTCCGTTATCAGCGCGTCGGCGTGGCCGTCGCCGGTCAGGTCGACGAACCGCAGGTTCGGCTCAGACCAGTCGATGCGCGGCAGCGCGGCGAAGCTCTTCAGGGGCTCCCAGCCGCCCTCGGCCGTCCGCGCGAAGAAGCCGGGCACGGCCGACGAGAAGTCCGCGAGGTCTGCGCGCCCCTCACCCGTGAGGTCGAGGAGTTGCCGGCCGCCGCCGAGGCTCGCGGGCGCGGGCAGCGACGGGACGCGCTCCAGCGGGCCGAAGCGCGCGCGCGCCGCGCGCCCGCCGCCCGGCAGCGTCGCGAGGTTGGCGGGGCTCAGGTTGCGCTTGTAGCCCCAGCCGCCCCCCTGCTCCGTGAGAATCCCGGCCGCGCCCTCGCCGTCGAGATCGACGAGGCGGAAGCGCGAGCCGTCTAAGCCCTCCGGCAGATTCTCGCGGCTGACGGCGTCGGCGAGCGTCAGCACCTCCTCGCGCACCTCCGGCCGGCTGTAGAAGAACTCGAGCGGCGGCGTCGAGCGGCTGACGACCGCGCCGTCGCCGTCGCGGCCGTAGCCCGTGTGCGAGACGGATTCGAGGAAGGTGTAGACGGGGTTGCGCGGGTCCGCGGGCTCGGCCTCGTCCGAGTAGGTGAAGTCGGCCGAGCGCACGAGCGCGGGCTCGTCGAAGCCGGGCCGCCCCCCGAACTGGTGGAAGAGCAGCACGCGCTCGCAGCGCCGGTAGGTGCGCACCTCGAAGCCCGCGCGGTAAGTCGAGAAGGGGTCCGGGCGGACGGGCCACGCCGGGTCTGCGGCCGGGTCGCGCTCGGCCGTCGGCGCGTCGGCGCGGTGGTCGCCGTAGTCGAAGACGAGGTGGAAGTGCCAGTCTTCGGGGACGGGGAGCGCGGCGGCCGGGTCTTCAGACCAGTCGGGGAAGTAGGGCGCGGCGTTCCCGTGGCGCACGCGCTTGAGGTAGCGCTGCGCCGTGCGGCCCGGCGCCGTGCGGCCCGCCTCGTGCGCGGCCGCGGCGTCCACGCCCGCCGAATCCTCCGCGGCGTAGTGGTAGTGCGTGGCGTTGCCCTTGTCGTCGAAGGTGAGGCTGATGAGGTAGGAGAAGACGCGGCCCGGGTCGGACGGGTCGAAGATGCGGCTGTTCTCGTCCGGGCCGAACAGGGTCGTCACGTTGTCGCGCGTGATCGTGCGCCAGTGCCCGCCCGCCCCGTCCGCGCGGGCCCAGCGCTCGATCCGCGCGAAGGAGCCCTCGACGCGCGGGCGGTACAGGTGGACGCGGTAGGCGACGCCGTGGAGCGTGCGCGGGAAGGAGACGCGCCGCCCCGCCGCGTCGAGGACGGGCACGAGGTCTTCGGCGCCGGAGAGGATGAAAACGTCCGACTCTTCGCCGTCGCGGTAGCGCGGCAGCCCCTTGTCCGTTTTGCGTGTGATGGCGGGGAGCGGCAGGCTCCAGCCGAAGCCGAAGGGGCCGTTGCCCGAGCCCGAGTCGTATGAGAGTGAGAGCTGAGGCCCGAAGCCGGAGCGGCCCGGGCTCGAAGGCAGGGGGACGCTGAGCGACGCGCTCCCGGTCGAGGGGCTGACGCCGAACTTCTCGCCCATGCCGCGTATGGCGCCGCCGCCCTTGGGCAGCGAGATGGCGGGCACGGACGCTTGCGGCGGCGCGCCGCCTTCGGCGCGGGCCTCGGCCCGCTGTGGCCCCTTCTCTTCGCTCTTTCTCTCTTGTCGCACGAGGTCGGGTGACGTCAGGTCGTCATGCAGGGACAGCTAACCCGTGCCTGACCGGGCCGCGCAGGGTCGTTGGCGGGTCGAGGTTGGGCGTGTGTTGGTTGCCGCGTTTGCCGGATGCGGCTGTTGGCAGAGAGCTTTGGGCTAAAGCCCCGCGGGCCCGGTACTAGATGAAGGCCGCGACATGAGAGCGCCGGGACGGTCTATCCCGCCCGGCGTAATCGAGGGGTAGGGGGCATTTCTTCTTCAGAGCGCGCGGCGCTCGCGGGAGTGAGCGCCGCAGAGTCTCTGTGAGTGGCGACTAAGCGCTGTTACGCGCGGTAAATTATGCCCATCGCGCGGAAATGTCAATAGCTTGTTTCCCCGATGGCCCTGTTATTTCAGAGCGTCTTTATCAAAGCCTCGACCGCGGCGGGGCTGCCGACGACGTGGTCGGCCCCGGCCTCCTTCAGCTCCGAACCGCTGCCGTACCCGTAGGTGACGCCGATGCTCCGCAGCCCGTTCTCGCGCGCCGCGCGGACGTCGTGCCGGCGGTCGCCGACCATCAAGGACGAGTCGGCCCTCAGCCCGCGCCTCGTCAGCAGTTCGCGCACCAGCTCGGCCTTGTCGTCCAGGCGGCCGCCGAGTTCGTTCCCCTGCACGTCGTCGAAGTAGGGGTCGAGCGCGAAGTGGCGCAGCACCTCCTCGGCGTAAGGCTGCGGCTTCGAGGTCGCCACGTAGAGCCTAAAGCCTGCGGAGCGCAGACCGGCGAGCATCTCGGGCACGCCGTCGTAGACGCGGTTCTCGTAGAGGCCGACGGCGGCGAACCGCTCGCGGTAGACGGCGACCGCCTCCTCGATCAGGCGCGCGTCTGCGGACTGTAGTATCTCGCCGAAGGCGGGCCGGATGGGCGGGCCGATGTAGCGGGCCAACTCCTCCGCGGGAGGGCAGGGGCGGCCCAGGCGGCCGAGGGCGTAGCGGAAGCAGGCGGTGATCCCCTCGCAGGGGTCGGTCAACGTGCCGTCGAGGTCGAACAAGACGTTTCTCATGATTTCGCGGAAGACTCTGTCTGAAGCCGCACGGCCGGCCCGAACTCGGAGAGCGGCTCACACACGAACTCGCGCCAGCGCCCCCTGTGGCCTTCGCGGCGGAGGCGAAAATAGACGACCTCGCGTGTGAGCGTCGAGGTGTTCCCGCCGGTGTTATGGCCGAGCAGGTAGTGTGCGAGCAGGAGGTCGCCGGCGCGCCCCAACACCCTGCACGGCTCGGACAGTTCGACGGGCGGGTAAGGGGCGGAAGAGAGGAGGGCGTCCGCCCCCCTCTCACGGAAGTAACGGGCGGCCGCGTGGTGCGAGCCTGGCCAGACCCAGAGGTTCCCCATCTGTTCCGCCGACTGGTCGGTCAGGAAGACGCCGGCCAGCAGGGTGAAGGTTCCGGGCCGCCCGTTCTGCTCGGGCGGCGCGAGGCCGTCGAGGTGCGGCCCGCCCGGGATGTGGTCGAAGGGCGGCACGTTGAGCGAAATCTGAACCTGTCCGGGGGGCTCGAACTTTCCGGGGGCGATGAGAGACTCGGCGGCCGAAAGGGCTCGGCCCTCGAAGAGCAGCGGGTGCAGCGGGCGAGGCGCGTCGCCGTCGATGAAGTAGGAGTAGGGCCCGACGTGGCCGTCGGGGGGAGGTTCGAGCGCCACACGCCTCCGGACTTCCCGGCGTGCCGACTCGACGAGCGACGGGTGAACCGCCCCCGGCACTACCAGGTAGCCCCGGGCCGCGAAGGACTCTTTTTGTCGTCGGGTCAGCGTGGCGAACTCTCCTGCCACAGCGGTCGTGCGGGTCGCCTAGAGCGGTTTGCCAATCAGTTTACCTACCGTTTAGAGGCGGGCTCCGCCCGCCGGAGCGCGCTGCGATGTAACTCGGGCCGGCGGGCGGAGCCCGCCTCTAAACAGTAGAAGGTAAGCTCATGCGAAAAACGCTCTAGGCGCGCGCGCTCAGTTCGCGTAGAGCGCGATGCCCCAGAAGTTAATCTCGGGCGGCAGCGCGTTCCAGTTGTCGAACGAGTGCGAGTCGTCCGACTTGTAGTGCAGCCTGTACCTCCCGGCCGGCAGGCTGACCGTGGCGTCAACCTTGCGGTTCTTCTCGGCCCCGCCCGCGTGCGCGGTCTCGGCCCCTTTCATCTCCCAGACCGCCTTGCCCGTCGCGGCGTCCTCGATCCAGCCGTAGTCGTACATCCGCCCGCCGTCGCCCTCGCCCTGCGCGAAGACGCGCACGCTCGTCGCGCTCGGCAGGGTGAACTCGGCCGTCCTATTCTGGTCGTCCGCGACCTCGGAGATGAGCGCGACGGGCGTCTTCGCGCTCAGCTCTTCGGGCAGGGGCTTCAGGTGCAGCTCGCCGTAGACCCGCATCAGCCGCCGCGCATCGTCCCGCCGGCCGACGCTCATCATGATGCGCGTCCGCGTCTGCAACTCCTTCTTATACACGTCCGCGTTCGGCGACCGCGCGAGCCCCGCGAGTCGGGCCTTCAGCGCGTCGGGCGCGGCCTGCCAGTCGATCTCGGCCATCTCCCCGCCGAACTTGTCGGGGAAGACGAACGTCTTCAGGAAGGCCATCCCGACGGGCGAGCTTAGAACGTCGCCCGCGCCGAGGTCGGTCGGGCGGCTCAGGTTGTCGGTGTTCGCCATAGCGATGAAGGTGAGGTTGCGCTCGGGGACTTTGAGGATGAGCGACGAGTTGCCCGTCCAGTAGCCGTAGTGCCAGACGAGGCGCGTGCCCCTGTAGTCCTGCGTGAACCAGCCGAGGCCGTACGGCAGCGGCTCGCCCTTCGTAGACGTGAACGGCGTGAAGGCGAGCCGCTGGGTCTCCTTCGTCAGGAAGCGGTTCCGGTCTACCGCGATGTCGTACTTCGCCATGTCGAGCACCGAGGCCATCAGGCCGGCCGACGTGCCGAAGTAGGTCGGGTACTTGATTCTGACGGGGTTGAATTTGTCGTCGAGCCCGTATCCTTGCGCCAGCGTCTTCTGAACCGCGTCGAACCTCTGCCGCCAGCGTTCGGTGACGAGGGCCATGTTCGGCGGCGACAGGTGCGAGTGGACGAGCCTCCAGACGCCGTCCTGCCTGTGCCAGACGAGGGAGGCGCGCCAGGGGCCGTCCTTGCGGTCGGGGCCGTTCGGCCTGCTCACGCCCCCGCCGAAGAAGCCGGTCGCGAGGGCCGTCTCGCCGTAGACGGCCACCTCGAGGTCGCGCATCTCGAACTTCAGCCGCACGCCCGACTTGAACGCGCCGCGGAGTTCGTCGAGGTCAACGATGTCTCGCAGGGGGCCGCCCTCGCCGTGGAAGCCGCTGCGCTGCGCTGCCACGCGGCGCTCGATCTGCTCGACGCTGCCGGAGTTGTAGCCGGCGATTAAGTCCGCGACCGCCTCCCTGACTTCCGACTCGGCCCGCGGGTCGCCCGCGCCCGGCGACTTCGTGCGGGCCGCGGGCGCGACGTTCGGCGCGCTCTCGCTCATGCCGAGCGGGTCGAGGATGTCGTCGATGAGTATCTCGCCGAAGGACCTGCCGGCGGCCCGCTCGACGACCTTGTCCAGCTCGCCGAAGCGGTTGCCGCTGTAGCGGTAGCGCTCGCCCGGGTTGCCCTCGGAGGTGTGCGAGAGCAGGTGCTTGACGCGGACGACGCCGTCGCTTTCGAGGCTGACGCCGTACTTCGAGACCGGGTCGTCGAGGCTCACCTTGCCCTCCTGCACGAGCCGCATGAGGACGGTCGAGGCGAACGTCTTCGTCAGCGAGGCGAGGTGGTAGGGCGTGTGCTCGGTCGCGGGAATCTTCCTCTCAAGGTCGGCGTAGCCGAAGCCCCTGGCCCAGAGGACTTTTTGGTCTTTCACGACGGCGGCCGACATGGCGGGGATTTTCAGTTCCTGCCGCAGTGCCTCAAGCGAGCTTTCGAGCCTGGTCAGCCGCGCGGCTTCGGGCGGTGCGGGCGTGTTCGGGCTACCTTGCGGGGCGACGAGCGCGGGCGCGAGGCGGGCGGCCCACGTCAGGCTCAAAGCCGCTACTAAACACCGGAAGAGCTTCGGCCTCATTGTGATTCTCCTTTACCCTCGCGGCAGTTCTAAGGCATGAGTGGCGGGCGAGTCAACTGTCTCTTTTTTGCGTTGTCCCGGGGCGAAGCGCGGGCTTATACTCGGCCATCTCGGAGAGAGGAGCGGTGCCAGTCATGGGAGACCGTCGGGCGCTCAGGGCGGCAGTCGTCGCAGGGTTCGTGGGACTCGTTTGCCTCTTCGCGCTCTGGCCGGGCGCGGCGCGGGCGCAGCAGCCGAGCGCGCCGGGGCCGCCGCCGCCGGGCAACCGCGACCCATTCGCCGAGGCGCGCGAGCGACAGCAGCGCGAGGCGCAACTGCGCAGCGCCGAACTGCTCGGCGAGGTGAAGCTGACCGACCGGCGGAGCGTCGAGGCGGCCGTCGAGCAGATGAAGGACGACTTCCGGCGCATCCAGGTTGTGCGCAACGACGTGGTGCGACACCTCCAGTCCGGCCGGCCGCTCGACTACAAGTTCATCTCGCGCGAGGCCGGGGAGATCCACAAGCGCGCCGGCCGGCTGAAGACGCACCTCCTGCGCGAAGTCCCGGCGGGTGAGAAGAAGGAGCCGCCGCCGCTGGCCGACATCGAGGGCGCGCAACTGACGGAGGCGCTCGTCAGGATGTGCCACCGCATCGACAGCTTCACCGAAAACCCCCTCTTCAAAATCCCGGAAGTCGTAGACGTTAAGGACGCCGAGAAGGCCGGGCGCGACCTGCGCGACATCCTCAGGCTGAGCGAAGTCATCGGCAAGTCGGCCGAGAGACTCAATAAAAGCCGTGAACCGTAAACCGTGAACCGTGACGAGTAAGAACACGCTCTTACTCGTCACGGTTCACGGTTTACGGTTCACGGCTTTTATTGAGTTGGCTCGGGCAGTGCGTGGAGCGAGATGAGTTCGATGGTGGTGGGCGTGCCGTTCTCGACGCCGACCTTGAGGAGCGCCTGGTAATACTTGGGCGGGCCGGCGGGGCCGCCGAGCTGGCGCAGCCGCTGGCCGAGCGCGGCGAGGTGGTTGCGCGTCGTGACGAACTCGGCCGCCGCCTCCGTCCCCTCGCTGAAGATGCCGGCCAAAGTCATCACCGCGTGCTCGCCTGAGACGTTCGGCTTGACGGTGATGAGCGCGTAGTCGGTCGCCAGCTCGCCCGTCTGCGGGTTGAACTGCGGCTTGTACTCGCGCTCCTCGCCCGGCCGCGGGTCCCGGTTCTCGATGGTCGCGTTGAAGGTGTAGGAGAACTTCTCGACCGAGGGGAGCCTCCGCGACCACTCGTTGACGTAGATGCTGCCGAGCATGACGACGTTCCGGTACTTCAGGTCGGCGGCGCTCACCTGCCGGCTCTGCTTGAGCAGGATGTTCTTGTTCGCGGTGCGGAAGAGGTCGGTCAGGCGGTGGAGCCCGATGGCCTCGCCCATCCCCGTGTACATGCCGAGCGAAGGGATGAGCCGGGGCGAGTCGCCGCCCGCCCACTGCCCCTTGAACTCCGGCGAGCTGACGAGCAGGCGCGTCTGTTCCGGGCTGAGCGGGATGGCGCGCGCGGCAAGCATCTGGGGGTCGGCGCTGTTGATGAAGCGCGGGACGGTCGGGCTGCTCAGGACGAGCAGGGGCGGCTGCGGGTCGTCAACAAACGGACTCCAGACGGCCCTCGACTCCTCGGAGCTGAGCGTCGGGTCGGGGCCGGCGGTCGCGACGACGGCCTGCTGCTGTAGCCTGCGGTTCGACAGGTAGAGCGCGATTGAGGAGGCGGCCAACAGGACGACGAGGCCGGCGAGCACGTATGTGACCGCACCGCCGCGCCGCGCGAGGCGGCGGCCCTCGGC
>DATMVD010000017.1:0-2635 GCA_035563535.1 Pyrinomonadaceae bacterium
CCCTCGCCCACCCCGAAGGCGCGAGCCTGCGCCTGCGCCAGGTTGCACAGCCCGGCGTGCGTCGCCATCACGCCCTTGGGCCGGCCGGTCGAGCCCGACGTGTAGATGACGTAGGCCAGGTTATCGGGCGCCGTCAGGTTCGGCGGGTTCTCGGCGGGCCGCCCCGCCTCCTCCCAGTCCGCGTCGAGGCCGAGTTCTTGCGCCCCGGTCTGCGGCGCGCCCTCCAGCAGGTGGCGGTGCCCGATGAGGAGCCCGACGCCGGCGTCCTCCATCATGTAGCGGAGCCGCTCGGGCGGGTGCTGCGCGTCGAGCGGGACGTAGGCGCCGCCCGCCTTGAGCACCGCGAGCAGCGCGACGACCATCTCGGCCGACCTCTCCGCGAGCAGGCCGACGCGCGACTCGGGGCCGACGCCGAGCGCGCGCAGGTGGTGCGCCAGCCGGTTGGCCCTCTCGTTAAGCTCGCGGTAGCTCAGCTCCTCCTCGCCGGAGACGAGGGCCGTGGCGTCCGGCGTGCTCTCGGCCTGACGCTCGAAGAGCTGGTGGGCGCAGAGCCCCTTGGGGTACTCGGCCTCGGCCCGGGCCCAATCGCCGAGCAGGAGCCGGCGCTCGCCGTCGGTCAGCATCGGCAGCGCGCCGAGCGCGGCGTCCGGCTCCGCCAGCGCCGCACTCAGCAGCCGCTCGTAGTGCCCGGCCATGCGGCGGACTGTATCTTCGTCGAAGAGGTCTACGTTGTAGTTAAGCGCCCCACTGATTTTGCCCCCCGCCTCGGAGAGGTTGAGGGTCAGGTCGAACATCGCGGTATTGTTCTCGCCCTTCAGCGATTTCACCTCCAGCCCCGGCAACTCCAACGGCCGGCCGGCGCCGGCGGCGGCGGTCTGCAAGGCGAACATCACTTGGAAGATAGGCGAGTGGCTGAGGCTGCGCTCGGGCCGGAGTTCTTCCACCAGCTTCTCGAAGGGCAAGTCCTGGTGCGCGTACGCCCCGAGGCAGACCTCGCGCACCTGAGACAGCAACTCGCGGAAGCTCATCCCGCCCGACACCTTCGAGCGCAGGGCGAGCGTGTTGACGAAGAAGCCGATCAGCGGCTCGGTCTCGGCGCGGTTACGGTTGGCGATGGGCGTGCCCACCACCACGTCGTCCTGCCCCGAGTAGCGCGCGAGTAGAGCCTGCCACGCCGCCAGCAGCGTCATGAAGACTGTCACGCCCTCCCTGCGGCCCAGCGCCTTCACCGACTCGACCAGATTCTCGGGTAGAGCTACCGGCAGTTGCGCGCCGTTATGCGTCTGCATTGACGGGCGCGGTCGGTCGGTCGGGAGTTCTAACACGACGGGCGCGTCGGCCAACTGCTCACGCCAGTAGGACAACTGCGTGTCGAGCACCTCACCGCTCAGCCACCCGCGCTGCCAGTGTGCGAAGTCGGCGTACTGGACGGCGAGTTCCAGCAGGGGCGACGAACGCCCTTCACGGAACGCCCCGTAGAGGGCGACCAACTCCTTGACCATCACGCCCATTGACCACGCGTCGCTGCTGATGTGGTGGAGCGTCAGCAGTACGACGTGGTCTTCCTCTTGGCCTTTTATCAAACTGGCTCTCAGGAGCGGGCTGCGTTTCAAGTCGAACGGCCGACGCGCTTCTTCGACCGCGAGGCGGTTGGCCTCCGCCTCGCGCCTCTCGTGGCTCAATCCGCTCAGGTCAATCAAAGGCAGTTCAATCGGCCTCGCCGGATTTATAACCTGCACCGGCTCACCGTCTACCGCAGCGAAGGTCGTGCGCAAAGACTCGTGCCGCCGCACAATCTCCGTCAGCGTCTTGCCCATCGCCCCCACGTCGAGCCGCCCCGTCAGCCGCACGGCCACAGGCATGTTGTAGACGGGGCTGCCGGGCTGCAACTGGTCAATGAACCAGAGGCGCTGCTGCGCGAACGATAACGGCAGCGCGCCGCCGCGCCCCACGGGTACTATCGGCGGCGCAGCCACGCCGGCCCCGCGCAGTATGGCCTCCTCAACGGCCAGCGCCAGCCCGCCCAGCGTCGGCCGCTCGAAGAGCTGGCGCAACGCCACCTCGGCGGAGAATGCCTCGCGCACCCGCGACATTAGCTGCGTAGCGAGTAGGGAGTGCCCGCCCAGCTCGAAGAAGTCGTCGGCCACGCCCACCTGCTCGACCCCCAGCAACTCCCCCCAGATGCCGGCCAGCATCTCTTCCGTCGCCGTCCGCGGCGCGATGTACTCGACCGCGCTCTCAATCCTGCTCTCCTCCGGCTCCGGCAGGGCATGCCTGTCTATCTTCGCCTGCGATGTCAGCGGCATCTCATCGAGCCGCACGAACACCGACGGCACCATGTACTCCGGCAGCCGCCTCAGCAGGTGCTCCCGCAACTCGCTCGTGCCCGGCGCCTGCCCCGCCTCCTGCGCCACGAAGTAGGCCACCAGCCGCTTCTCGCCCGACGCGTCCCCCCGCGCCGCCACCACCGCCTGCTTGATTCCTTCATGCCCGCCCAGCGCCGCCTCCACCTCCCCCGCCTCGATGCGGTACCCGCGCACCTTGACCTGCCCGTCGGCCCGCCCCACGAACTCGATGGCCCCGACCTCCAGCCACCGCCCCAGGTCGCCGCTCCGGTAGTAGCGCTCCCCCTCCA
>DATMVD010000018.1:0-22697 GCA_035563535.1 Pyrinomonadaceae bacterium
CGCCACCACCACCGGAGGTGCCGCCGCCGCCGGCTCCGCCACCGCCACCGGTCGAGCCGCCGCCGCCCGTGCCGCCACCGCCGCCGGTGCTGCCGCCGCCGCCGCCCGTGCTACCGCCCGAGCTGCTGCCGCCGCCGCCGCCGGAGGAGCTACCGCCGCCACCGCCAGAGGTGCTGCCGCCGCCGCCGCCGCTCGAAGAGCCGCCGCCGCCGGTGCCACCGCCGCCAGTTCCTTCCATGTTGTCTGCCATAAACGCTTCCTCCAAGTGTTGGTGTTGTTCGTTTAGCCGTCAGATGAAACGCGCGGACTTTTCAAAAGAAGAGACGATGAGATAGCCGCGCACATTCATCCGTCTATTGTGCTTTTGTTCTTTCACTCAACAAACTACATGCCACGCCCGAGCTCGCACCGGGTTGCGGGTTTTAGAAAATAAACTCTTTCGCTTTGCTCGACTTTCGCCGCGCGCTTGCGTACGCCGCCGAACTTGGTACTATCTGGAACCAATTAAAGTCATACACGCCGCCCGCGAAAAGCGTACATCCGGCGGCGCGCATCTGTCGTCTAACGCACACGCCAAACAGGGCCCCCGCGGCGCGTGTTATAATCGAGAACCTTTTAAAGATGGATCGCGCCGGAGTATACATCCACGTCCCCTTCTGCCGTTCGCGCTGCTCCTACTGCGACTTCGCCACGGGGGCCTTCGAGGCCGCGCTCGCCGCCGGCTACGTCGGCGCGCTCGCGCGCGAGATAGAGTCGTTCGAGTCGGAAGGCGCGCGCGCCGAAGTTAACACCGTCTACTTCGGCGGCGGCACGCCTTCGCTGCTCACGCCTTCGCAGGTCTCGCGCGTGCTCGGAGCGGTGCGCGGTAAGTTCGAGACGGACGCCGACGCGGAGGTGACGCTCGAGATGAACCCGGGCACCGTCACGCCCGAGCATCTGCTCGCGCTGCGCGAGGCGGGCGTCAACCGCGCGAGCTTCGGCGCGCAGACCTTCGACGACCGGGAGTTGAAGCGCCTCGGCCGCACGCACACCGCCGCCGACGCGCGCCGCACCTTCCGAGACCTGCGCGCCGCGGGCTTCGACAACATCAGCCTCGACCTCATCGCGGGACTCCCGCGACAGACCCTCGCGCGGTGGGAGCGGAACCTCGACGAGGCGCTCGCGCTCCGCCCCGAACACCTCTCGCTCTACCTGCTCGAAGTGCACGAGGGGACGCCGCTCGCCGAGCAGATTCGTCAGGGGCGCTACGCGACGCCCGACCCCGACCTCGCCGCGGAGATGTACCGCGTGCTGGTCGAGCGAGCGCGCGCCGCCGGCTACGAGCAGTACGAGATATCCAACTTCTGCCTCCCGGGCCGCGAGTCGCGGCACAACCTCAAATACTGGACGGGCGCGCCCTTCTACGGCTTCGGCAACTCCGCGCACTCCTTCGACGGCCGCCGCACGCGCTGGTCGAACGAGCGCGACGCGCGCGCCTACGTGAAGCTGGTCGAGGAGAAGGGCTCGGCGGTCGTGTTCCGCGAAGAGCTGGACGAGCGCGGCGCGGGCGCAGAGGCCCTCTTCCTCGGGCTGCGACTCTTATCGAAAGGCGTTGACCTCGCCGAGCACCGCGCGCGCTTCCAAACGGACGTGCGCGCCGACTACGCCGCAGACCTCGCGCGCTTCGACGAGGCCGGGCTGATTGAAATAGACGGCGACGTGCTGCGCCTGACGCCCGCCGGCGCTCTGCTCTCGAACGAAGTCTTCTCCGCCTTCGTCTGAACGTGTTTATGAGACCGATAGATTTTCGCAGCGACACCGTTACGAAACCGACGCCCGCGATGCGGCGCGCGATGGCCGAGGCGGAGGTGGGCGACGACGTGTACGGCGAAGACCCGACCGTCAACCGCCTTCAGGAGCGCGCCGCCGAAGCTTTCGGGAAGGAGGCGGCGCTCTTCGTCCCCACGGGATCGATGGGCAACCAGATCGCCGTCAAGCTCCACACGCGGCCGGGGCAGGAGGTCGTCATCGAGGAGCGCGGCCACATCTACAACTACGAGATGGCCGCGATGTCGGCCGTCGCCGGCGCGCTGGCGCGGCCCGTCAAGAGCGCCGACGGGTCGGGGATTCTGACCTGGCAGGACATCAAGTCTGCCGTCCACGCCAACGACGCGCCCTACTACGTCGCGCGCACGGGGCTCCTGGTGCTTGAGAACACGCACAACTTCGCGGGCGGCGCGGTGTTGACGCGCGAACGCACGGAGGAGTTGTGCGACGGCGCTCACGCTCTGGGCCTGCCCGTCCACCTCGACGGCGCGCGCCTCTTCAACGCGGCCGCCGCGCTCGGCGAGACGGTCGCGGCGCTCGCGCGCCCCGCCGACTCGGTCATGTTCTGTCTGTCGAAGGGCCTGGGCGCGCCCGTCGGGTCTCTACTTCTGGGCACGCGCGCCTTCATCGAGGAGGCGCGGAGCTGGCGCAAGCTCCTCGGCGGCGGGATGCGGCAGGCGGGCGTGCTCGCGGCCGCGGGGCTGGTCGCGCTCGAAGAGTCGCCGCCAAAACTTTCGGAAGACCACGCCAACGCGCGACGCCTCGCCGAAGGCGTCGCGGAGCTGCCCGGGGTGAAGATCGACCCCGAGCGCGTCCAGACCAACATCGTCATCTTCGACGTGACGGGGACCCGGCTCGCGCCCGGCGAAATCTGCGCGCGCGTCCGCGCGTCGCACGGCGTGCTCTGCACGGCCTTCGGCGCGCGCGTCCGCATGGTCACGCACTACGACGTTTCGCGGGAAGACGTTGAGGTCGCGCTCGAAGCGCTGCGTCAAGCCTTGAAAGAAGCTTAATGACAAAACCATTCATCATCGCCATCGACGGGCCTTCGGGAGCGGGGAAGTCTACGCTGGGGCGGAGGCTCGCGCGGGAGCTGGGGCTGCTCTACATCGACACGGGCGCGATGTACCGCGCCGTCGCGCTGGCCGCGGCCGCCGCGGGCGTGAAGGATTCGGACGCGGAGGGGCTGACGTGCGTCGCGCACCGCGCGCGCATCCACCTGGAGGGCGACCCGGACTCCCTGCGCGTCTTCCTCGACGGGCGCGACGTGTCGGGGGAGATACGCGGCGAGGCGGCGGGGCGCGGGGCGTCGGTCGTCTCGGCCGTGCCCGGCGTGCGGCGCGAACTCGTGCGCAGGCAGCGCGAGATGGGCGAGGCGGGCCAGGGGGTGGTGCTCGACGGGCGCGACATCGGCACCGTGGTCTTCCCCTCGGCCGACGTGAAGTTCTTTTTGACGGCCGCGCCCGAGGCGCGCGCGCGCCGCCGGCTCGACGAGGAGCGCGAGCGCGACACCGCGCGCGACTTCGAGGCCACGCTGGCCGACATCAACGACCGCGACCTCCGCGACGCCACGCGCGCCGACTCGCCGCTCCGCATCGCCGACGACGCCGTCGTCATCGACACCACCGAACTCTCGATTGATGAAGTCTTCGACACGATGCTCCGAACCGTCCGTGACCGACAGCCCGGCGGTGCCAAACGGGGTGAGGCAGAGGCTTGAGCTTCCCCCCGGGGAGGCTCCATAATCACCCGCCAGAGGACAACGCCATGGGCGAGAATCCCACTCAAGAGATGCCGGACTCGCGCTCCTTCGAGGAGAGAGTCTTCGCACGCTTCGACTCAATCGATTCAAGCCTGTCTTCACTTGAGACTAAAGTGGACAGGCTCGACGGGCGACTAACCACGCTCGAAGATAAGGTAGACACACGCCTGCGCGAGACGCGCCTGCTCTGGGAGGCGGTGCTGGCGCGTCTCGAAGGCGTGGAGAACGGCCTCGAAGAACTAAAGGGCGAAGTCAAGAAGTTAGGTCACGCCGTCATGGCGGTGCACGAGGACAACCTGCACATACGCGCCGGCCAACGGGAACTAAATCAACGCGTCGAGAAACTCGAATCGCAGTCAACACGTTAGCCGCCGCAGACTTGCGGCCGGGGCCGCCCGTGAGTGGAGTCACGGGCGGCCTCTCTTCTTTCAAGAGGATTTATGTTCACGGGAATTATCGAAGAGCTGGGGCGCGTACGTTCGTTGGAGCGGCGGGGCGAGGGCGTGCGGATGACGGTGGAGGCGCGCGTCGTGACGGAGGGGACGGGGGAGGGCGACTCGATTGCCGTCAACGGCGTGTGCCTGACGGCGCTCGAAGTCGGGCGCGACTCGTTCGCGGCCGACGGGTCGCGCGAGACTTTGCAGCGCTCGACGCTGGGGACTCTGCGCGCGGGCTCCGTCGTCAACCTTGAGCGGGCCGTGACGCCCTCGACGCGGCTCGGCGGGCACATCGTGCAGGGGCATGTGGACGCGCGCGGCCGCTTCCTCTCGGCCGAGGAGCACGGCGGCTCCTGGACGGTGCGGATAGCCTACCCGCCGGAGCTTGCGCGCTACCTCGTCTTCAAAGGGTCGGTCGCGGTCGAGGGCATCAGCCTCACGGTCGCCGCTTTAACGGACGACCACTTCGAGATCGCGGTCATCCCGAAGACGTGGGCCGTGACGAACCTCTCTCGCCTCAGACCCGGCGACCCGGTCAACCTCGAAGCCGACATCATCGCCAAGTACGTCGAGCGCATCCTGCGGGTCGGCGCGCGACAGGATGAGCCCGCCTTGACCGTGGAAAAATTGGCCGGACTGGGGTACAAATAGCCCGCGCGCGCTCAGTCCTCGCAGACCCCTTAACGCACCGTCTTCACGCAGGAGGCTTCATGTTCAAAAACCCGAAGGACCTTATCGACAAGGGCGCAGACATTTTGGACAAGGCGAAAGGCGCGGCCGAGCAGGTCGCCAAGACGGTCGCCGGGGCGGCCGGCGAGGTGAAGGAGAAGGTCGCCGAGGCGTTGGACGACTTTACGAAGGACAAGGAGGTCATCGCCTTCCCCACCTACGGCTACGGCACGGGCGGCGGCTGGGCCATCCCGCTCCGTGTCTGGGTGAGCAAGGCGCGGCGGCTGCCCGTCAGCGACGACGCCATCAGCTTCGACGAGGTCACGAACATCTTCAGGCGCGACATGGGAGACCTCAGCGAAGAGGAGGTCAGGGTACTCAGGTCGCGCATCAAGCACTTCGTCGCCGACGACGACTCGGGCGAGACGGTGACCGTGAAGTTCGACGGCGACCCGGACGACCAGACCCACACGCTGCCCGGGGAGACGGACCCGAACGGCCTCATCGAGCACACGCTTCCGATCTCCGACGGCAAGGCGCGGCAGCTCCTCGAAGCGCAGGGCTCCGCGTCCGGCTGGCTGACGTTCACGGCCGCGGCCGAAGGCTTCGAGGGCAAGGGGCGCGTCCGCCTCATCGAGCCCAAGGGGCTGTCGCTCGTCTCGGACATCGACGACACGATCAAGATCACGGAGGTTCCCGCCGGCAAGCTCACCGTCCTGCGCAACGTCTTCGTGCGCGACCCCTACGAGGCCGCGCCCGGCATGGTCAAGAGGTATCAGGCGCTCGGCGGCGACGTGACGTTCCACTACGTCTCGGGCAGCCCCTGGCAGTTGTACAAAATCCTCGGCGACTACCTCGTCGGCAGCGCCGGCTACCCCGAAGGCACGTTCCACATGAAGAGTGTGCGGAAGAACCTGCTCCGCGCGCGCGAGAGCTGGGAGGACTTCAAGAAGCTCGTCGCGGGCTCCGAGGGGATACTCGACCAGAAGGTCGATCAGATATCGGAACTCTTCGAGCACTTCCCCGAGCGCGAGTTCATCCTCGTCGGCGACTCGGGCGAGAAAGACCCGGTCGTCTTCGACCGAATCAGGAAAAAGTTCCCCGGGCGCGTCCGCAAAATCTTCATCCGCGACGTGATAGACGAGAGGAACGACGCGGGCTCGACGCGCCTGCAAGGGATGGCCGTCATCGACCCCGAGGGCAACGTCGTCCGCGACGTGGAGCCTCTGGGCTTCGGCGTCTGAGCGGCCGCGGCCCGCGCCCGCCGCCCGCCGAAAAAAGTCCGTGGGTTCGGGCCGCTTGACGGCGTCTTCAGGATGGAGAATTTTCGAGCCTGAAGGGAGCAGTCCTATGCAGTTCTTTCCTCGCACGACACTCATCCGCAGGCGGGCGGCCCTCGCCGCGCTGCTGCTGTTTCTCCTCGCGCCGGCCGCCGCCGCGCAGACCGAGACGTTCGAGCCCTACGCCCTGCGCGCCGACCAGACCGACGTGCGCGTCTGGGCTTTCGAGGGTGTGACGCGCGCGCGCGTCGTCCTGACCTTCCCGATGGGCGGCTTCCGCATCACGGAGGTCGGCCCCGTCACGCGGCAGGGCAACAACCTGTCCGTGGACTTCGTCATCGACCGCTGGACGGGGCCGGTCACGCAGGCCGTCGTCGTCAGGGAGTTCTTCTTCGACCTCGGCGCGCTCGGGCCGGGCTCCTACACCTTCACGGTCAGGTCGCGCGGCGCGGCCGTCGAGAGCGTCACGTTCGACCCGGCGCAGGTCGTCGCGCGCTGGGTGGAGACCTCGCTCACGCGCAACCAGGTCATCTTCACCGTCTGGACGGTGGGCGGCGTGACCTTCACGGGCGTCGAGTTCATGTTCCCCGACGACGGCTACCGCGTCGTCGAGTGGAAGGAGCCCGAGCGCGTCGGCAACGACCTCGTCACGCGCGTCAGGGTCGAGCGCTTCACGGGCGGGGCCTCGGCGCTGGTCTTCAAGCGCGACAAGCGCATCTTCTCGCTCGGGGCGCTGCCGCCCGACGAGACCTTCACCGTCAGCGTCGAGTTCTCGGACGGGGCGCGCGTCTCGTCCAGCCCGTTCACGCCCGCGGGGCAGGCGCGCCCGGCGTCGATGCACCCGCTCGACGACCCGGCCTTCTTCGTCCGCCAGCACTACCTCGACTTCCTCGGGCGCGAGCCCGACGCCGAGGGGCTCACCTTCTGGCACGACGACATCGTCAAGAACTGCCCCTTCGTCCCCTCGCCGTGCCTCGACGTGAAGCGTGTGAACGTCTCGGCCGCCTTCTTCGTCTCCCTCGAGTTCCAGCGCACAGGCTTCTACGTCTACCGCATGCACAAGGCCGCGACGGGGCTGATGCCGCGCATGGCCGAGTTCTTCGCCGACACGCGCAAGACGGCCGAGAACGTCGTGGTGGGGCGCGCCGGCTGGGAGGAACTGGTCGAGGAGAACCAGCGGCGCTTCGCCGAAGAGTTCGTCGCGCGCCCCGAGTTCAGGGAGCGCTACCCGGAGACCCTGACGCCCGCGCAGTACGTGGACGCGCTCAACAAAAACATCGCGCACCCGTGGAGCGAGTTGGAGCCCGGCCCGCTCACGGCCTCTGAGCGCGAGCAGCTCATCGCGGGGCTCGCGGGCGGCACGGAGACGCGCGCCACGGTGCTCCGCAAGGTGGCCGCGCACCCGGAGTTCGTCGTGCAGGAGTTCAACCCCGCCTTCGTGCTCCTGGAGTACTACGGCTACCTGCGTCGCAACCCGAATGAGGGGCGCGACACGAACTGGGACGGCTACATCCACTGGCTCTCGAAGCTCAACACCTTCCGCGGCGACTACGTCGCGGCCGAGATGGTCAAAGCCTTCATCACCTCCGACGAGTACCGGCGGCGCTTCGGCACGCAGTAGCGGCGGTTTCCGCAAACGGGCAACCCGCCCGGCCGGCGAAACTCTCCAAAGGTTTCGCCGGCCGGGCTTTTTGCGTGGCGGGGCGCGGGGCACAATCCGTTCGCCAAAACGGCCGGTTTCGGGTAACATAACGCCGACCGCTAACGCTCTCCACAGTTGATTTAAAGGCCGTTACAAGATGCCCTTTGCTTCCATCGAAGAGGCCGCCGCCGACATGCGCGACGGCCGCATGATCATCATCGTGGACGACGAGGATCGCGAGAACGAGGGCGACCTCGTCTGCGCCGCCGAGCTGGTGACGCCCGAGGCCATCAACTTCATGGCGACCCACGCCCGCGGCCTCATCTGCATGCCCCTGACGGAGGAGCGCTGCGACGAGCTGCACCTGACGATGCAGGTCGCCGACAACACCTCCTTCCTCGGCACCGCCTTCACCGTCTCCATCGAGGCGCGCAAAGGCGTCACGACCGGCATCAGCGCGGCCGACCGCGCGACCACGATCCTGACGGCCGTTGACCCCAAGACGCGCCCGCAAGACCTCGCCCGGCCCGGCCACGTCTTCCCGCTGCGCGCGAAGAAGGGCGGCGTGCTCGTCCGTCCCGGGCAGACCGAGGCGTCTGTTGACCTCGCGCGCATCGCGGGCCTCAACCCTTCGGCCGTCATCTGCGAGATCATGAACGAGGACGGCACGATGGCGCGCCTGCCGCAGCTCGAAGAGTTCGCCGCCAAACACTCGCTCAAGATCATCACGGTCGCGGACCTCGTCCGCTACCGGATGCAGAAGGAGATTCTGGTGCGGCGCGCGGTCGAGACCGACCTGCCGACCGTCTACGGCCTCTTCCGCGCCATCGCCTTCGAGAACGTCCTGAGCGAGGAGGTGCACCTCGCGATGGTGATGGGCGAGGTGCGCACCGAAGAGCCCGTGCTCGTCCGCGTACACACCGAGAACGTGACGTGTGATATGTTCGGCTCGCTCGTGGACGACACCGGCTTCCAGCTCCACGCCGCCCTCGAACGGATCGCGGCCGAGGGGCGCGGCGTCGTCCTGTACCTGCGCCAGCGGCAGAACAACCTCGACCTCGTCCACCAGCTCCGCACCTACCAGCTCATGGGCGAGGGCGGGCTGTCGAAGGAGGAGGCGAGCCTCCAGACCGGCTACGGCTCAGACCGCGACTACGGCGTCGGCGCGCAGATACTCCACGAACTGGGCCTGCGCCGCATCCTTCTGCTCACGAACCACCCGCCGCGCGTCTCCGCCCTCGAAGGCTTCGAGCTGGAGATCGTCGGCAACGTCCCCTTGGGCGCGCCCGCGCGCGACGGCGACCGCGGGGCGCGGGCGGTGCAGACGCCCGGGCCGGACGTGGCACCTGCTTGAAACAGAACCGCGAGCGGTAGCGAGCGGGTGCAGTTATATTATGTGGGCCGCACGGCGCAGCACGTACCCGCTCGCTACCGCTCGCGGTTCTGTTTAAATCTCTTCCCGGTTTCTCTGGCCGCCACTCCCCCGGGCGGCACTTCACGGAAAAGTTATGCCGACGGACGAGCACGACGAGCGAGACGCTCAGCCGACGCCACCCGAGCCCACGCCGCCCGATGAGAGTGTCGGGACGCCCGCGCCGCGCCGCCGCCGCGGGTGGCGGCGCGTGGTCAACCGGCGCAACGCGATGTGGACCGGGATCGTCGCCGTCGTGGCCGTCGTCGCGCTCGCCTTCATCCTCTTCATGCTCTACCGCTCGGGGCAGCTCGACCGCTACGTCGCCGGCCAGATCATCTCCACGCTCGCCAAGTACAACGTGCGCGCCGAGATCGGCTCCTTCTACACGCGGCTCGGCCCGCGCGAGGTCGAGATCAACGACCTCAAGCTCTACAACGCGGAGACGGGCGCGCCCATCGGCAACGTCGGCCGCATCGTCGCCACCATCCGCATCGAAGACCTCTGGTCGCTGAAGCTGACGCGCGACGTCAAGCTCGAAAAGCTGACGGTTGACCGGCCGGAAATCTGGGTCGTCTACGACGCGGAGGGGCGCTCGAACTTCTCGGGCCTGCGGATGCCCGCGCCCGAGCCGAACCGCCGCATCCTCTTCGCCTACTCGACCGCGCACGTCACGGTCAACGACGCGGTCGTCCACTACGACGACCGCCGCTACGACATCTCGGGCGAGGCGCGCAACGTCCGCGCCACCGTCCGGCCCGAAGACCCGAACGCGCCCGAAGAGAGCCGCATGAACCTCGTCGAGTTCGCCTCGACGGGCTCGACCTTCACGATGAACGGGCGCACGGTCGAGCCCGTGGACATCAAGCTGAGCGCGCGCGCGAACCAGGTGCGCGCCGACGTGAGCGAGCTGATCCTTAAGTCGCCGGTCGCGGAGGCGCGCCTCGTGGGCGCGCTCGACGACTGGCGCGCTCTCCGCTACCGCATGGACGTGCGCGCCGACGTTGACCTGACGCAGACCTCGGACGTGCTGCGGCTTGAGACGACGATGCGCGGCGCGGGCCGCTTCGAGGGGAAGGTCGAGGGCGAGGGCGACAGGTACAAGGTCGAGGGCCAGATAGTCTCGGACGCGCTCGCGGCCGACGGCGTGCGCCTGAAGGCTTTGCAGGTCAACGCCAGCGCCTCGGGGCAGGGGAGCGCCTACGAGGCGCGGGGCAGGGCCGTCGCGGAGCTTCTGACGGCGGGCGACTTCCAGTTGAATCTCGTGCAGTTGGTCGGCGGCGTGACGGGGACGGGGAGCGACTTCAAGTGGCTGGGCGACCTGCGCGCGGCGTCGGCGCGGAGCGGCTCGACGAGCCTGATGGGCCTCTTCGTGAAGGACGCCGCGGCCGAGCTGCGCGGGGGCGAGGTCGCGGGCGGCAGCGCCACGTCGGCCTCGGCCGACTCGGTCGTCTTCGACGGCGGCCGCGTCGCGGGCGCGCAGGTCGCAGGGGTAAAGGCCGCGCGCGACGAGGGGGGGCGTCTGCGCGTGACGGCCGACTCTGCGCGCGCGGGGACGATAGTCGCGCAGGGCGCGAACGTCGGCGGCGTGCAGGCGGCGGGCGTTGACGCGACGATCAATCCGGACAACTCCGCGACGGCGACCGTCGCGCGCCTGAACGTCGCGGGGCTCAGCGCGGCCGGCGCGCGCACGGGGAGCCTCAACGTCGCGGGCGTGCGGCTCGCCGTCTCGCCCGCAGGTCGGGTCGAGGCGGCGTCGGACGACATCGGCGTCGGCACGGTCGCCTTCACGGTGCCGCCCGCGTCGAAGGGCGGCGAGGAGCAGCAGGGCCGCGTCGATAACGTGCGGCTCGCGCGGCCGCGGTTCACGCTTGAGCCCGGCGGCCGTTATCGGGCGAGCGCCGACCTCTCTTTGGGCGGCGGCGTGCTGGGTCAGTTGAATATGGGGAAGGCGCGCGCGGCGGTCGTCGCGACGAACGAGCAGATTCAGTTGAACGACTTCGCCGCAGACCTTTTCAACGGCAACGCACGCGGGAGCGCGACCATCGCCACGTCGCCGCGCGCCTCTTCGAGCGTGCGCGCCACCTTCGAGAACGTGGACGCGGGCGGGCTGCTCGCGCTCACCTCGGGCAACGCCGTGCCTCTGACCGGCGCGGCGACCGGAACCGTTGACCTTCGCTTCCCCGGCACGAACTTCCGTGCGGCCTCGGGGCGCGTGGACGCGACCTTCGAGGGCGCGACCGGAAGGGACGAGTCGGCGCGCACCCCGCTCACCGGGCAGCTCGCGCTGACGGCCGACCGCGGCACTTTCAACATCGAGCGCGCGAACCTGCGCGCGGGCGCGACCGAGCTGAACGCGACCGGCCGCTTCTCTTTCGGGGGCGGCTCCGACCTCGCCGTCAACCTCAACTCGGCGGACGCCGCGGAGCTGCAATCAATCGCGCTCTCGACGGGGCTGCTCTCCGAGTTTGAAGAGAGGGTTAAGGCGGTCGGGCTCGCGGGCAACCTGCGCTTCGACGGCACGGTGACGGGCGACCTCGACTCGCCGATTGTCAACGGCCGCTTCGAGCTTCAGTCGCTCACCGTCCGGGGGCGCGACCTCGGCGCGCTCTCGGCCGACATCGCCTCCAACGCCGTCGAGACGCGCGTCAACAACGGACGGCTCGCCGAGCCCGACGGCGGCGGCGTGACGTTCACGGCCCTCCTCCCGCGCACAGGCGAGAACAACATCGAGTTCGACGCGACGCTTGAGAACGTCAACGCGGGGAACCTCGTCGCCGCGCTCGCCGCGGACGAGAAGGGCGGGACGGGCGGGCTCGCCGGCAACCTCGCGGGGATGGGGCCGGCTTCGGGGAAGGTCAGCGTGAAGGGCTACCCGGGCGCGATGAGCGGCAACGCAGACCTGCGCGTCGCCGCGGGGCGCATCGGCACGACCCCTTACGACGAGATCGTCGCGCGCGCCACCTTCAGCGGCTCGGGGGCCAACATCGACGCGTTCAACGTGCGGCTCGGCGACGGGAACATCACGGCGGGCGGCGGCGTCACGCTCGGCGAAGTCGTGCAGGGCTTCCCCGGCATCTCCGTCAAAGACTTCCACGTCGAGGGCAGGAACGTAGACCTCGCGCTCGTCACAGCGCTCGGCGGGAAGGTGCCGGCGCTGGCGGGCAAGGCCGACTTCACGGCCTCGCTCTCCGGCGACGTGTGGCCGCCGGGCGCGCTCACCGCGAAGATCGACGCGCAGGGGCGCGACGTGACCGTCAACGGCCAGCCGGCCGGCGAGTTGACGCTCGTGGGCGAGATGGACGAGAAACAGAAGTTCACCGCCACGCTGACCACGGGCCTCCTCGGCAAGCCGCAGGTCGTGCGCGCCACGCTCGACCTCGCGGGCGAGAACATGCCCGTCGTGGCCGAGACGACGCTGACGGCGGCCGACCTCACGCCGCTCTTCGCCGCGCTCCTCAACAACCCGAACGTGCAGGTGACGGGGCGCGCGTCGGGGACGATCCGCGCCTCGGGCACGCTGCTGCCCGGCGAGGACGCGCCCGAGGACGCGACCATCGCCGACAGCTTCTCCGGCCGCGCCGAGTTCACGGAGCTGAGCGTCAGGGTGGAGGACGTGCAGATAGACGCCGACAACCCGCTCGTCGTCACCTTCACGCCGAAGGAGGTCAAGTTCGACAAGACGCGCTTCACCGACCGGACGACGCGCTCGCCCATCGAGATCAGGGGGCAGGCGGCCGTCGGCCCCGGCGGCGTCAACGACCTCGACGTGAACGGCTCGCTCAACCTGCGGCTGCTGTCGAGCGCCAGCCGCAACCTCTTCCTCTCGGGCACGGCGAGCGTCGCGGTCGGCGTTGACGGCCCGTACGAGCAGCCGCAGGTGACGGGCTCGGCCTCGGTGCAGAACGCCTCGCTCGCGTTGTTGCTTCAGAACGAGCGGCTGGTGGCGACGCAGATCAACGGGGCGGTGCGCTTCAACTCGAACCAGGCGAACCTCGAATCGCTGACGGGGCGGCTAGGCGGCGGGCGCTTCTCGGCGACGGGCGGCGCGCTCATCTCGGGCTTCCAGCCGACGCAGTTCCGCTTGGTCGCGCGCGGCGAGAACGTGACGGTGCCGGCCGCGGCCTTCGTCACGCTGCCCTCCTTCCTCGGCGACCTCCCCACCACGGCCGACGCCAGCGTCGAGATCCGCGGCGGCCCCGAGGGCGTCCACGCCGAGGGCACGGTCAAGGTGCGCCGCACAGAGATCACCGAGGACATAGACCTCGCCGACCTCATCGACCGGCGCAACGAGGTGCCCATCACCTCGGGCGGCGGGGGCGGCGCGGGCGCGGGCTCCGGCCCCTTCGGGCCGACGACCGTCGCGCTGACCATCCAGGGCCAGGACGCGCTCGTCGTGCGCAACAACCTCGCCGACATGGTCGGCTCGCTCAACATCCGGGTGGTCGGCCCCGTGGACGCGCCGGTCACGTCGGGGCGCATCACGGCGACGCGCGGCACCGTGGCCTTCCGCAACGACCGTTACGAAATCCTGCGCGCGATTGTCGATCTGCCGCCGCGGGTCGAGGCCCCGCCCGTCATCAACCTCCAGGCGCAGGCCGACATCCGCGGCTACCGCGTGACGGTGACGATGTCGGGGCCGCTCTCGGGCGGCCTGACGACGACGGCCACCTCCGACCCGCCGCTGCCGCAGGCGGACGTGATCGCGCTCATCACGACGGGGAACCTCTCGGGCGGCCCCGAAGGGACTTCGACTCTGGCGCAGACGGGCCTGGGCACGGCGACGAGTTTATTAACTGACACTCTCATCAACGCGCCGGTGCAGAAGGCGACCGACAAGCTGTTCGGCCTGAACCGCTTCGAGTTCGACCCCGTCATCGCGGGGCGCGGCGGGCAGAGCCCGACGGCGCGACTGACGGTCGGGCGGCAGGTGAACCGCAACCTCGCCATCACCTACTCGACCAACGTGACGGGCGAGCCCAACCAGGTCATCGCCGTCGAGTACCGCGTCAGCGACCGGCTCTCCTTCATCGCGCAGTACCAGCAGGGCTCGACCGACACGCTGAGCACGCGCAGCAACAACTTCAACTTCGAGCTGCGGTTCCGCAAGAGATACTGAGGGCCGCGCGTGCGGCGAAACACCAAGCGGGGTCAGGCGAATTTCGTGGGCATACGTCGGGTCTTCTTCTTAACACTCGTGTTGCTGTTGACGCCTTCGGTCGCGGTGGCGGGCGGCGGGCCGCGTCTCGCGTCCGGCGACGCCCCGCGCCTCGCGCCCGACCTGAGCCGGTACGAGGGGCGCACGGTGGAGAGCGTGACGCTCGACGTGGAGGAGGCTTCGCTCGACGCGGCGGCGACGGCCGAGCTGCGCGCGCGCTTGCGCATCGCCGCGGGCTCCGTCTTCTCGGCCGTGCTCGTGCGCGAGTCGCTGGAGGCGCTCTTCGACACGGGGCGCGTCGCCGACGCGCGCGTCGAGGCGCGGGACGCCGCGGGCGCGGGCGCGGACGGGCGGCCCCGGGTCGCGCTCCGCTTCCTGCTGCGGCCGCGCGTCTCGGTCGAGCGCGTCGAGTTCACCATCCACTCCACGCCGGGCGCGGACGTGAGCGAGGACGAGCTGCGCTCGCGCGTCACGCTGCTCGAGCCGGGCAAGCGCCTCAACGACGCCGCGCTGCGCGAGAACGCCGAGGCCATCGTCGCCTACCTCCACGACCGCGGCTACTACCGCGCCGAGGTCTCCTACGACACGCGCCTCGACGCCACGCGCACGCGCAGCACGGTCGTCTTCGACGTGCGGCCGGGCGCGGCCACCGCGGTCGAGTCCTTCACCATCGACGTGAAGGGCTTCGAGGGCGCGCCGCTCGCCGAGGTGCGCCGCGAGCTGCGGCTGCAACCGGGCGAGCAGTTCACGCAGGCCGCGCTCGGCGAGGACATGGCGCGCGTGCGCCGCGCCGTCCTCGACACGGGCCACCTCGCCCCGCGCTTCGAGGAGCCGGAGATACGTCTCGACTCCGCCGCGAACCGCATCGCCGTCACGCTCAGGGGGAGCGTCGGGCCGAAGGTCACGGTCAACGTCACCGGCTACGAGCTGAGTGAGAAGCGGCGGCGCGAACTCCTGCCCGTCGAGCGCGAGGGCACCATCGACTACTCGGCCATCGTCGAGGGCGAGCGCCGCATCCGCAACCGCCTCCAGTCCGAAGGCTACTTCTTCAACGAGGTCACGGCCACGTGCGCCGTCGTGCCGCCGCTCGCGCCCCCGCCCGACACGCTCGGCGCGGAGTTCAACCCCTGCGAGCTTCTGAACCCGGACGAGCTGGCGAACAGCAACGTCACCGTCACCTACGAGGTCACGCGCGGCCGCCGCTTCAAGCTCACCGAGATGCGCATCGAGGGCACGGACAGGCTCTCCATCGAGGACGTTGACGCAGACCTCCGGACGCAGACGGCCAACGTCTTCGGCGTCATCCCGCTGCTCGGCTACGGGCGCGGCTACACGAGCGAGGACGCCCTGGAGCGCGACCGCCGCCTCATCGAGGCGCGGATGCGCGACATGGGCTACCGCGACGCCGTCGTCTCCGTCCGCCAGGGCATCACGCTTGAGAGCGACAACATCATCATCACCTTCGACGTGAGGGAGGGCCCGCTCACGCGCGTCGCCGACATCGAGGTGCGCGGCAACCAGATTTACACTTCCGGGCAGTTGCGCGACGCGCGCTGCGCGCTGGGGGCTCTGCCGCGCGAGGGGACGCCCGCGGGCCTGCCCCCCGACGAGGGCTGCCTCATCGTCGGCGGCCCCTACTCGCGCACGGCCGCGCGCGCCGACGGCGAGCGGATGCGCGGCCACTACGTCCAGCACGGCTACGTCGAGGCGGAGGTGCAGGTCTCACTCGACGAGCTGCCGCCCGCGTCGAACGGCGACGCGCAGGTGCGGCTCGTCTACCAGATCAACGAGTCGGACAAGTTCCACATCAACCACATCTACGTCAACGGCCTGGTGCGGACGAAGAAGGAGGCCGTGCTCGAAGCCATCCCGCTGCGCGAGGGCGAGGTGCTGCGCGGCGACGAGCTGGCCGAGAGCGAGCGCGCCCTGCTCAACACGGCCGAGGCGTTCCAGCAGGTGCTCATCCGCACCGAGCCCGCCCCGGACGGCCCCTACGGCAAAAAGCAGCGCGACGTGATCATCGACGTGCAGGAGCGCAAGAGCATCACGACCGAGTACATCGTCGGCTTCTCGACCGACACGGGCGCGCTCGGCGGCTTCGAGCTGCGCAACTCGAACCTCTTCGGCCGCCTGCGGCAGGGGGCCATCCGCACGCGCGCGAGCCGCCAGCAGCAGCTCGCCCGCTTCGAGTATTTCGACCCGCGCTTCCGCCGCTACGGCGGCAAGAGCTTCGCGCCGCTCACGCTCTCGGTGCAGTACCAGCGCGACACCTCGGTCACGCGCTTCTTCCGCACGGCCATCGACCAGGGCACCAACGGCATCGTCCAGCGCTTCGACGAGGATGGGAACCTCATCGACGAGTTAGGGCAGAGGGTGTCGGGGCCTTCCATCAACCGCTTCACGTTCAACGCCGAGACGAGCCGCGACCTCGAATACGAGCTGACGCCCGCGGGCGCGCAGCGCAAGCGGACGACGCTGTTCCTGCGCTACAACTACGAGGACGTGCGCCTCTTCAACGTCGAGAGCCTGCTCATCGCCAACGTGCTTAGGCCCGACCAGAAGGTGCGCCTGTCGCGCTTCGGCGCTTCGCTCGCGCGCGACACGCGCGACCGGCAGTTCGACCCGACGCGCGGCGACTTCCTCACCGTGGACTACGCGTTCGCGGCCAGGGCCCTGGGGAGCAACCTCTCGTTCGGCAAGCTCAACCTCGGCTACCGCCGCTACTACGCCCTGGGTCGGCTGCGCGACACGGTGCTCGCGGCGAGCGCGCAGCTCGGGATCGCGAGCATCCTCGACCCGTCCGACCGCAACGGCAACGGCGTGATCGACGACCCCGACCGGCGTCTGCCCATCAGCGAGCGCTTCTTCTCGGGCGGCGCGACCTCTCTCAGGGGCTTCAGCTTCGAGGAGGCGGGGCCGCGCGTCGTCGCGCCCTTCTGCACGTTCGGGCCGCAGCCCGGCCCCGTCCCGAACTCGAACCCGCCGCCCGCCTTCCTCCCGCCGTGCGGGACGTTCCGCGACCGGGAAGGTAAGGCTGTCGAGATCAACCCGTTCACCGTGCCCATCGGCGGGAACGCGGTGGCGGTCGTCAACCTAGAGGCGCGCGTGGCCCTGACGCGCAACATACAGGTCGTGCCCTTCTACGACGGCGGCAACGTCTTCGACCGCGCGCGCGACCTCTTCCGCTCGGGCAACTGCGAGGCGGGGCGCGACCCGAACTCGTGCCAGAAGTGGACGCACACCGTCGGGCTGGGGCTCAGGCTCAAGACGCCGCTCGGCTCCATCGGCGCGGACTGGGCCTACCTGCTCAACCCGCCCGAGTTCGTCGTCCCGCAGTTCGGCGGCGGCACGGCCCTCCACCGGCTGAGGAATAACCAGCTACACTTCCGCTTCGGTCAAACGTTCTGAGGCTTCGGCCGGGTTGACTGTCATGAAAGAAACATTAACCGCAGAGGCACAGAGACACGGCTTGAAGTCAATTGTTCATCAAGCCGTGTCTCTGTGCCTCTGTGGTTCAATCCTCTTTGTCTTAGCGCTCGCGACGGTCGCGCGCGCGCAGACTCCGGCGGCGGGCGGCGGCGAGGTGGTTGACCGCATGGTGGCTATCGTCAACGACGCCGAGCTGATTACCTACTCAGACCTCCTGTGGCAGCTCGCGCTCCAGCCGAACGTGCCCATCGACACCCCGCGGCGCGAAGACCTGCGGCGGGCGCTCGAACTCCTCATCGACCAGCGGCTCGTCGTGCAGGAGGCCGACAAGCTGCCGCACGTCCACGCCACCGAGGAGGAGATGCGCAAGGCCGAGGCCGACCTCATCAAACTCTTCCCCTCGCAGGCCGAGTTCCAGCGCCGCCTGGAGCGCGTCGGTCTCACCGCCGCGCAACTGCGCGAGATCATCCACGAGCGCATCGACATGGAGAAGTACCTCGACTTCCGCTTCCGCTCCTTCACCGTCGTCACGCCGCAGGAGGTCGAGGCTTACTACCGTGAAGTGTACGTGCCGCGCCACCGGCGGACGCGCCCCGGCGTCGTCCTCCCCGAGCTGAAGGCCGTCTACAACGACCTCCAGTCCGAGCTGATCGAGCGCAAGATCGAGTCCGACACCGACGACTTCCTCGAAGAGGCTCGCGCCGCCGCGCAGATCACCATCCTCGACGAGTCGCTCGGCGACGGGTCTTCGCCCGCGCGCGGGGGCGGCGCTCCCGCGACACCCGGAGTTAAAACCCTCGACGGGCCGAGAGGCAAATCGTCCACGGCCCCCAACCCCTAACCCCCAACCCCTACTCCTATGTTGCGCAAGGCGGACAGGAAGGGCAGGCGGCCGCGGCTCGGGCTCGCGCTCTCGGGGGGCGCGGCGCGCGGCATCGCCCACGTCGGCGTCCTGAAGGTCTTCGCCGAAGAGGGCCTCCGCGCGGACTGCGTGGCGGGGACTTCGGCGGGCGCGCTCGTCGGGGGGGCGCTCGCCGCGGGGATGCCGGTCGAAGAGATCGAGGAGGTCGGGCGCACCCTGCGCTGGCGCGACCTCGGGCGGATGACGCTCTCGCGCCTGGGCGTGCAGTCGAACGCCGTGTTGGAGGAGTACGTGCGCGCGCGCTTCCCCGTCACGCGCTTCGAGGAGCTGGCGGTGCCCTTCGCGGCCGTCGCCACCGACTTGCGGACGGGCGCGCGCGTCGTCATGCGCGACGAGGGCGACCTCGGCTTCGCCATCCGCGCGAGCTGCGCCGTCCCGGGCTGGTACGTGCCCGTCACGGACTCCGGCGGGCGGCAGCTCGTGGACGGCGGGCTCGTCGCCAACCTGCCCGTCTCGGTCGCGCGCGCGCTCGGGGCCGAGGTGGTCGTGGCCGTGGACGTGAACTCCGAGGGCGCGAAGTTCATGGGGCCGCCGACCTCCGTCATCGGCGTGCTATTGCAGTCGATGCTCGTCGTCCAACGCACGGCCGTCGAGCACCAGCGCCAGCTCGCCGACGTGGTCATCAGCCCCGCGGTCGGACACCTCCGCTGGGACGAACTCGCCCGCGCCGCCGAGTTCATCGACGCCGGGGTCGAGGCCGCGCGCGCCGCCCTCCCCGCCATCAAAGAACTCCTCGAACCCCAAACGGAAGAGGGCCGCGGCTGGTTCAACTTCGGCCGCGGCCGGCAGGTCACTAAAGACTAAGACGGCCTTTGAAGCCCCGAAGGGGCGTAATGTAAACGCCAGGGGCAACGCCCCTGGGCAGGACGTAGAAAAAGATGAGCCCTGAAAGGGCGGAATACGGCCGACGGTTATTCCGCCCTTTCAGGGCTCATCACCTTTTTCGACCACCAACCAGGGGCGTTGCCACTGGCTACCTCATTGCGCCCCTTCGGGGCTTTACCCCGACTCATTTCAAAACGCGAAACCGAATCTTCGTCCCCGCCGCTTTGTACGGAAAGCGGCCGAGCCCGTCGCGCGCGTAAAGCGAAGGGAATTTTTAAGTCGTTAGGGGAGGGAAGTTTATGAGAGCCGGCGTGAGCGGGCGTCGGTCGGCATGGCCGTTGCAGTGGGGGTTGTGAAGGGCAAGCAGTATATGCAAGGGGGGAAGTGGAGATGAGGGAGATAGCCGACGAGTTCTTGAAGTTCCTCGCCGTCATCATGGTCTTAATCACGCTGGCGGTCTCGACGGCGGCGTTCTCGATGATGTTCGGCTGAGCGCGTGCGAACGGGCCGAAGGCGCACTTGAAGGCTCTCCCCGCCACCCGCGGACGAGAAATCGGTGGCGATTAGACGTTTACTTCCGGCAAAGCTGAGGGAGTCGAATCGACGTGCCCCAGGCGTGCGTGTGCCCGGCGGCGAAAGGAACGAATGGCGACAAGTCTTCAAGCCGCGGGCGCCGACACGCACACTAAGGACGCACGCCGTCCGCTCCGTCCTCTAAGCCGACGCGCGCGCGCGACGTTCTATGAGGACGAAGACGTCGAGCGTATATTTACTCTCAAGAACATTCTCCGGGTCGTCGGCGCGCTGACCGTCGTCGCGGTCGTCGCCACCGCGGCCGCCTTCGCTTACTTCTACACACACTACTCGAAAGTCGTGGACGCGCGCCTGGCCTCGGGCTACCTGACGAGCCGCGCGGGCCTCTACGCCGCGCCGCGCACCCTGCGCGAGGGGCAGAGCATGACGGCCGAGCGGTTGACGGAAGCCCTGCGCCGCGCCGGCTACGTCGAGGGCGAGGCGAGCCGCGTCTGGAACGGGAGCTTTAAGGTCGAAGGCGGCGCGGTCGAAATCTTCCCTTCGGAAGCTTCGGGCTCGGGCGACGCTTCGGCCGCGTCGGTCGTCCGCGTCGAGTTCGACCGCCGCGGGCGCGTCTCGAAGATTCGCGGCGACGGCGCGCTGCTCGACTCCTACACGCTCGCGCCCGAGCCGCTGACGATTGATGCTTTAGAGAAGACCTCAGACCGCGCCGCGCTCACGTACGAAGAGATACCCGAGACCCTGCGCCGCGCCGTCCTCTCCATCGAAGACCGGCGCTTCTTCGAGCACGGGGCCGTAGACCTCCGGGGGCTGGCGCGCGCGGCCTTCAGTTGGGGCGACGAGGCGCAGGAGTTGAAGCAGGGCGGCTCGACCATCACGCAGCAGTTGGTCAAGAACACTTACCTCAGCCCCGAGCGCACGCTCCGCCGCAAGTTCCGCGAGGCGGCGCTCGCCACCGTCGTCGAGAACCGCCTGTCGAAGCAGGACATCTTCGCGCTCTACTGCAACGAGATATACCTCGGCCAGCGCGGCTCCATCGCCGTGCGCGGCGTGCGCCAGGCGGCGCGCGTCTTCTTCGGCAAGGAGCTGAAAGACCTCTCGCTCGCCGAGTCGGCCACCATCGCCGGCATGATCCAGAGCCCGGGCCGCTACGCGCCCGACCGCAACCCCGACGCCGCGCGCGCGCGCCGCAACGTCGTGCTCGCGGTGATGCTGCGCGACGGGGCCGCGGGCGCGGACGAGGCGCGCGCCGCCTCCGACGAACCCGTCCGCGTCGCGCCGCTCGAACGCGCCGACGCCACCGCGCCCTACTTCATCGACTACGTGAGCCGCGAGGTCGAGTCGCGCCTCGCGGGCTCTCCCGACGAAGGGCAGAACCTCCGCGTCTACACGACGCTCGACCTCGACCTGCAACGCGTCGCCGAGGAGGCCGTCGCGCGTCAGGTCGAGCGGCTCGAAAAAGTTTTCAAGGGCAGGCGCAGGCCGCAGGCTTCGCTGGTCGCGCTCGACCCGAAGACGGGGCACGTCCTCGCGATGGTCGGCGGCACTTCCTACGCCGAGTCGCAGCTCAACCGCGCGACCGACGCGCGGCGGCAGCCGGGCTCGGTCTTCAAGCCGGTCGTCTACGCGGCCGCGCTGGAGTCTGGCATCTCGCCGATGACGCTCTCGACGGACGCGCCGCGCGAGTTCACGTACGACGTGCGGGCGCGCTACCGGCCGGCGAACTACGGCGGCGGCTTCTCGATGCGCGACGTGACCTTGAGGTCGGGGCTCGTCCGCTCGCTCAACGTCGTGACGGTGGACGCGGCGCTGCGCGCGGGGCTGACGCGCGTCTCTTCGCTCGCCGAGCGCCTGGGCCTGCCGCGGCCGAAGCCCTACCCCGCGCTCGCGCTCGGCACGAACGAGGCGACGCCGCTCGAAGTGGCGACCGCCTACACGGCGCTCGCGGGCGGCGGCCGCGTCGTGCGCCCCGCCCCGCTCCTGCGCGTCGAGGGCGGCGGGGCCGTGTTTGACGCAGAGATACTGACGAGCGAGCAGGTCTTGAAACCCGCGACCGCGTACATGCTGACCGACATGCTCTCGGCCGTCATCGACCAAGGGACTGCGCGCGCCGCGCGCGGGGCCTTCAAGGGCACGGCCGTCGCGGGCAAGACCGGCACTTCGCGCGACGGCTGGTTCGCGGGCTACACGCCGAACCTCGTCTGCGTCGTGTGGGTCGGCTTCGACGACGGCAACGATCTGGACTTGACGGGCGCGGACGCGGCGCTGCCCGCGTGGACTGAGTTCGTGAGGCGCGCCGTCGAGCTGCGCCCCGAACTGGGCGGCGCGGAGTTCGCGCGCCCCGCGTCGGTCACGTTCGTCGACGTAGACCCGGAGACGGGGCTCGTCGCCTCGCCCTCCTGCCCGCAGCGCGAACGCGTCGCGCTCGCCCCGGCCTTCGTCCCCAACCACGAGTGCTCTCTGCACGGCGACCCGTGGGGCCTGGTGGCGCTCGCGGCTTCGTCAACGCCCACGGGCCTGACGCCGACCGCGCAGGTGCAAGCGCCTTTGGCCGTCACCTACGAGACGACCCCGACGCGCACGGCCTACGCGCCGCCCGCGACGACACGTCCGGCGGAAACTTCGGAAGAGTATTCGCCCGCCCTCAAAGCCGAGACGCGCGTCACGCGCGTCGAGGTCGGCCGCGACGGACGCCGACGCCTCACCAACGACGTGAGCGTCGCGCCGAAGGGCGCGGACGATTGGCAGGATTAGGGAGTAAGGCAAAAGGGATTAACCGCGGAGACACAGAGACACGGCTTGAAGACGATAAGTCAACAAGC
>DATMVD010000019.1:0-11756 GCA_035563535.1 Pyrinomonadaceae bacterium
CCCGGCGTCATCAAGATGGTCAAGGTCTTCATCGCGATGAAGCGCAAGCTGTCGGTCGGCGACAAGATGGCCGGCCGCCACGGCAACAAGGGCGTCATCGCGCGCATCCTCCCCGAGGAGGACATGCCGTACCTGCCCGACGGCACGCCCGTGGACATCGTGCTCAACCCGCTGGGCGTGCCCTCGCGCATGAACGTCGGCCAGATTCTTGAGACGCACCTCGGGTGGGCCGCGCGCGTCCTCGGCGTCCACTTCGCGACGCCGGTCTTCGACGGCGCGACCGAGCCCGAGATCAAGCAGATGATCCGCAAGGCCAACTCGACGCTGAGCGAGCAGGGCCTGCCCGAGATCGTCAGCGAGACCGGCAAGACGGTCCTCTACGACGGACTCTCCGGCGAGCCGTTCGAGCAGAAGGTGACGGTCGGCTACATCTACATGCTCAAGCTCTCGCACCTCGTGGACGACAAGATTCACGCGCGCTCCATCGGGCCGTACTCGCTCATCACGCAGCAGCCTTTGGGCGGCAAGGCGCAGTTCGGCGGCCAGCGCTTCGGCGAGATGGAGGTCTGGGCGCTCGAAGCCTACGGCGCGGCGCACATCCTTCAGGAGCTTCTGACCGCGAAGTCGGACGACGTGGCCGGGCGCTCGAAGATTTACGAGGCCATCGTCAAGGGCGAGGCCGACTTCAACCCGGGCGTGCCCGAGTCCTTCAACGTCCTCGTCAGGGAGCTTCAGTCGCTCTGCCTCGACGTGGAGCTGATCGACCGCAACGCGGCCGTTGACGAGACGGCGGGCGACGGCCTCGGCCGCCCCGTCGTCCCGACCGCGGGCCCGGTGGAATAGATAGAAGGTTCTGGGCGCTGGGTTCTGGGTGTTGGTTAAAACTAATACCCGGAACCCAGCACCCGGAACCCAGCACCCTTTATTAGCGGCTTTTTGCTTACGGAGATATTAACCGTGTTCAGATTCCAGCAAGAGAAGACGCAACTCGCGCCCGACTTCGAGGCGATCCGCATCTCCCTGGCCTCGCCCGAGAAGATTCGCCAGTGGTCGCACGGCGAGGTGACGAAGCCGGAGACGATCAACTACCGCACGTTCAAGCCCGAGCGCGACGGCCTCTTCTGCGCGCGCATCTTCGGCCCCGTGACCGACTGGGAGTGCCTCTGCGGCAAGTACAAGCGCATGAAGCACCGCGGCGTCATCTGCGACAAGTGCGGCGTCGAGGTCACGCAGGCCAAGGTGCGCCGCGAGCGCCTCGGCCACATCGAGCTGGCCTCCCCCTGCTCGCACGTCTGGTTCTTCAAGGGGCTGCCCAGCCGCATCGGCCACCTGCTCGACATCCCCCTGCGCGAGCTTGAGAAGGTTCTCTACTTCGAGAGCTACATCGTCATCGACCCGGGCGACGCGCCTGTGAAGGAGCGCGAGCTTCTGACCGACGAGCGCTTCCGCGAGCTGACCCGCGACTATCCGGGGCAGTTCGTCGCGCGCATGGGCGCCGAGGCGATCAAGGAGCTGCTTGGGGCCGTCAACATCGAGGAGCTTTCGGTCGAGCTGCGCCAGAGGATGAAGGAGGAGAACTCGCAGCAGAAGAAGCTGAAGTACTCCAAGCGCCTCAAGGTCGTCACCAGCTTCCTCAAGTCCGGCAACCGCCCCGACTGGATGATTCTCGACGTGATCCCGGTCATCCCGCCCGAGCTTCGTCCGCTCGTGCCGCTCGACGGCGGGCGCTTCGCCACGTCGGACCTGAACGACCTCTACCGGCGCGTCATCAACCGCAACAACCGCCTGAAGAAGCTGATGGAGCTGCGCGCGCCCGAGGTCATCGTGCGCAACGAGAAGCGCATGCTCCAGGAGGCGGTTGACGCCCTGTTCGACAACGGCCGCCGCGGCCGCGTGCTGCGCGGCGTCAACAACCGCCCGCTCAAGTCTCTGTCGGACACCTTGAAGGGCAAGCAGGGCCGCTTCCGCCAGAACCTTCTGGGCAAGCGCGTTGACTACTCGGGCCGCTCGGTCATCGTCGTCGGGCCGGAACTCAAGCTCCACCAGTGCGGCCTGCCGAAGAAGATGGCTCTGGAGCTGTTCAAGCCGTTCATCTACAACCAGCTCGAAAAGCAGGGCTACGCCGCCACCATCAAGCAGGCGCGCGAGATGGTTGACCGTCAGGAGCCGGTCGTCTGGGACATCCTCGAAGAGGTCATCCGCGAGCACCCGGTGCTTCTGAACCGCGCCCCGACGCTCCACCGCCTCGGCATCCAGGCGTTCGAGCCCGTCTTGGTCGAGGGCAAGGCCATCAAGATTCACCCGCTCGTCTGCACGGCCTTCAACGCCGACTTCGACGGCGACCAGATGGCCGTCCACATCCCGCTCTCGCCCGAGGCGCAGATCGAAGCGGCCGTGCTGATGTTGGCTTCAAACAACATCCTCTCGCCCGCCTCGGGCCAGCCCATCGCCGTCCCTTCGCAGGACATCGTCCTGGGCTGCTACTACCTGACGAAGGACAAGCCCGGCGCGAAGGGCGAGGGGCGCGTCTTCGCCTCCATCAACGAGGTGCTGCTGGCGCTCGACGCCAAGGAGGTCACGACGCAGACGCCCATCAAGCTCCGCATCGTCGGCAACCTGATTGACCTGACGCAGGAGCACGACACGCAGGACGTGATGAGGGCCGCCCTGCAGGAGAACGTCCGCCGCGTCATTAACACCACGGTCGGCCGCGTCATCTTCAACGACCAGATTCCCAAAGGTCTGTCGTACATCAACGGCACGCTCAAGAAGAAGGGCCTCCAGTCGCTCGTCAACTACTGCCACCTCCGCCTCGGCCACGAGATGACGGTGAAGATGCTGGACGACCTGAAGCAGCTCGGCTTCCTCTACGCGACGCGCGCGGGCATCTCCATCGGCATCGACGACCTTGTCACGCCCGAGTCGAAGCGCACGCTCGTCGCGCAGGCCGACAAGGACGTGATCGAGGTCGAGCGCCAGTACCGCGACGGCGTCATCACCAACGGCGAGCGCTACAACAAGGTCATCGCCATCTGGTCTGAGGTCACGGACAAGGTCGCCAAGGAGATGTTCCTGGCGATGGACGAGAAGGAGAAGACGGCGAAGGAGTCGAACCCGATTCTCATCATGTCCGACTCCGGCGCGCGCGGCACCGCGCAGCAGATCCGCCAGCTCGCCGGCATGCGCGGGCTGATGGCTAAGCCCTCGGGCGAGATCATCGAGACGCCGATTCGCTCGAACTTCCGCGAGGGCCTGAACGTCCTCCAGTACTTCATCTCGACCCACGGCGCGCGCAAGGGCCTCGCGGACACGGCCCTGAAGACGGCCGACTCCGGCTACCTGACGCGCCGCCTGGTTGACGTGGCGCAGGACGTGATCGTCTCCGAGCCCGACTGCGGCACGCTCAAGGGCATCTCGGCCTCGGCCATCGTCGAGGGCGGCGAGGAGATCGAGTCGTTGCGCGACCGCATCATCGGCCGCACGGCGCTCGAAGACGTGATCGACCCCGTCGAGGGCGCGGTCATCGTCGCGATGAACGACGAGATCAACGAAGACCTCGCGCAGGAGATTCAGCGCTCGGGCGTGCAGCGCGTCCGCATCCGCTCGGTGCTGACCTGCGAGTCGCGCCGCGGCGTCTGCATCAAGTGCTACGGCCGCAACCTCGCCACCGGCAAGCCCGTGGACATCGGCGAGGCGGTCGGCGTCATCGCCGCGCAAAGTATCGGCGAGCCCGGCACGCAGCTCACGATGCGCACGTTCCACATCGGCGGCACGGCGCGTCTGGAAGAGTCGTCCAAGCACGAGGCGCGCATGGACGGCACCATCAAGTACGTTGACCTCAACGTCGTCAAGAACCGCCGCGGCGAGATCACGGCGATGAACCGCAACGGCGCGCTCATCATCATCGACGAGCGCGGCCGCGAGGTGGCGCGCCACCAGATCGTCTACGGCGCGCACATCCACGTCGAGAACGGCGCGCGCGTTAAGGAGGATCAGCTCCTCGCGACCTGGGATCCGTTCACCTTCGCCATCCTGACCGAGGTCGCCGGCGCGGTGAAGTACCAGGACTTGAAGGAGGGCGTCACCGTCGAGGAGGAGGTTGACGAGGTCACCGGTCAGTCGCGCGTCGTCGTCAAGGACTCGCCCGACGAGAAGCGCCAGCCGCGTCTCGAAATCCGCTCCGGCAACAAGGTGCTGAAGACCTACCAGATGCCGGTGCGCGCGAACCTGATGGTGCACGACGGCGACGAGGTCGCGCCCGGCGACGTCATCGCGAAGATTCCGCGCGAGACGACGAAGACGAAGGACATCACGGGCGGCCTGCCCCGCGTCGTCGAACTCTTCGAGGCGCGTAAACCCCGAGAGACGGCGGTCATGAGTGAGATCGACGGCACGGTCAAGCTCGGCGCCATCTCGAAGGGCAAGCGCCGCCTCATCGTGATCGGCGACGACGGCGAGGAGCGCGAGTACGACATCCCGCGCGGCACGCACATCAACGTGCAGGAGGGCGACCGCGTCCGCGCCGGCGAGGCGCTGATGGACGGGCCGCTCAACCCGCACGACATCCTGCGCGTGCTCGGCATGAACCGCTTGCAGGAGTACCTCGTCAACGAAATCCAGGAGGTCTACCGCCTCCAGGGCGTGAACATCAACGACAAGCACATCGAGGTGATTGTCCGCCAGATGCTCCGCTGGGTGCGCATCTCGGACGTGGGCGACACGGACTTCCTGCTCGACGAGCAGGTTGACCGCTTCCGCTTCACCGACGAGAACGACCGCGTCGTGGCCGACGGCGGCGAGCCGGCCAAGGCCGAGCCGCTGCTGCTCGGCATCACGAAGGCTTCGCTCTCGACCGACTCGTTCATCTCGGCGGCCTCCTTCCAGGAGACGACGAGGGTCCTGACCGAGGCGGCCATCTCGGGGCGCGTGGACTACCTGCGCGGGCTGAAGGAGAACGTCATCATGGGCCGCCTCATCCCGGCGGGGACGGGCATGGACTTCTACCGCAACGTCAAGGTCGAGCGCGACACGACGGCCGAGCGCGAGCGCGAGGAGCAGCAGATGGAGAGCCTCTCCGACCTCCTCGGCGGCGTCGAGCCGCCCGCGGTCGTCCCGCCCCGCGAGAAGGTCGCCGTCGCCGCCGACGGTGACGGCGACGCCGCCACCCCCGACGACGCGGACGAGGGCGACGACGAGTAACCTTCCACCATCAACCCAAACAAAAAGACCGGCGCGGTTTCAAATCCGCGCCGGTCTTTTAGTCTCCGGGGTGGGCGGAGGAATAGGGCTTATGTTTTGCGGCGGATACCGGTTAAAAGCGGCTCTACGACTGAGGTCGTTCACGGTAACCTCCGCATGAGCAGCGACTCACACCCCATCAAGCCGCTTAGGGTTCTCGCCATCAACGGGGGCTGGATACGCGTCCTGACGCGCCGGAGTTGGTGCGGGACAGGAAGTTCAGGCTGGTGGACGTCTGCCTCGCCACGAGCGCCGCGCCGATCTACCTGCCGCTGGCGGACGACCTGACGGGGCTCTACAACCGCCGCGGCTTCCTGACCCACGCGGGGCTCTACATCCAGTCCGCCCGCAGCTCGGGCAGGCCCTTCCTCCTCTTCTACGCGGACGTTGACGGGCCCAAGCAGATCAACGACGCCTACGGCCACGAGGAGGGCTCGCGCGTCATCAACGAGGTCGCCGACGTCCTGCGCGAGACTTTCCGCGACTCGGGCATCATCGCGCGCCTCGGGGGCGACGAGTTCACCATCCTAGCCGTGGACGCCGCGCCCGACGGCGAGGAGTCTATCCGGGCGCGCCTGCGCGAGAACCTGCGGAGCCAGAACGAGCGCCGCCGCGCCGGCTACGACCTTTCGCTGAGCATGGGCACGGTGCGCGCCGACCCGAACGGCGACGAGACGGTGGAAGAGTTGATCCACAGGGCAGACCGCGCCATGTACGAGCACAAGCGCGGCCGTTGACGCGCGTTCCGACTTCAAGAGACAGACCGAAGCGACCTTTCAAACCCCCGCCCGTGCAGGAACTTTCCCCGCGCCTCCGGCGTAAGGTTTGGGGCTGCACGACGAGTCGGCCGCAGCGTCGTGGGGACTGAGGCCGCAGCCCGCCCTCCATCAAACAACAACAAAGAACGGAGCCGAGAAGTTGTCGAACCCTCGCCGCGTCCTCGGGGCCTTGTGTGCCCTGTGCCTGAGCCTGCCTCTACTCTCCTGCGGCGCGCGCACGCAGCCCGCGCCGCGCGCGGCCGTCGAGGCGCGTTTGCAGAAGACGCTTGAAGGCCACACGGAGGTCGTCTGGCAGGTCGCCTTCAGCCCCGACGGGCGGCGGCTGGCGAGTTGCAGCGTGGACAAGACCGTCAGGCTGTGGAGCATCCCCGACGGTGCGCTCGTGCGGATGCTCACGCACCCCGAGGGCGTCACCTCCGTCGCCTTCAGCCCCGACGGCCTGCACGTCGCGACGGGCAGCTACGACCGCGGGGTCAGAGTCTGGAACGCGGAAGACGGTTCGCTCGCGCGGACGCTCGCGGGTCACGAGGGGACTGTGTGGTCTGTCGCCTTCAGCCCGGACGGCGGGCGTCTGGCGAGCGCGGGCGAGGACAGGACGGTGAGGGTCTGGCGCGCGGGCGACGGCGCGCCCCTGAAGACGCTCCAAGGGCACAAGCTGAACGTCTGGTCCGTGGCCTTCAGCCGGGACGGGCGCTGGCTCGCCAGCGGCAGCTTCGACCGCACGGCCAGGCTCTGGCGCGCCGACGACTTTGAGTTGGTGCGGACGTTCGAGGGGCACGCGGAGGCCGTCGTCGAACTCGCCTTCAGCCCCGACTCGAAGACGTTAGCCACGGGCGGCGACGACTCTACGGTCAGGTTGTGGAGCGTCGAAGACGGCGCGCCGCTCCACAAGCTCACGGGCGGCTCGGAGCACGTCTACTCGGTGGCCTTCAGCCCCGACGGCCGCTGGCTCGCGAGCGGCAGCCGCGAGAAGGGGACGCTAGGCACCGCCTGGAAGCAGTTCGCGCCCGCCGCCCTCACAGGGGGCCGCGGCCAGACCGTCCGCCTCTGGCAGACCTCCGACGGCGCGTTACAGCAAGCCCTCTCCGAACACGACGCCGACGTGCACACCGTCGCCTTCAGCCCCGACTCCCGCTGGCTCGCCTCAAGCGGCTACGACAACACCATCAAACTCTACGCCCTCGAAACCCGCCTGCCATAAAGCGCCGCTCCGCGGAGTTTTAGGCGGCGACCCGTCAGCGACCCGCGCGGGGCTGCGGGCGCGCCTGCTCGGTGAAGATTTTCAAGACCTCGCGCTTGTCGTGCGGCGTCAGGCTGCCCAGGCCGCCCGTGACCTCGTACTTCTGGTTAACCCACTTGCGCACCTTGGCCGCGTCGTAGCCAAGCTCCTCCGCCGCCTGCAAGATCAGCGAATCGAGGTCGGCCCCCGCCTCCGCAGGGGCCGCGGGCGGGGCCGGAGCCTTCTCCGGTGCCTGCGCGGGGCGCTCGGGGCGTGCCGCCGGTGCCGCAGTCGCGGCCGCCGCCTCCTGCTGCTTCTTCGCCCCCCGTATCATCTCCTCGCGGCTCGCCACGCTCCGCCTGACCTCGAACCCGAGCAGCGCCAGGGCGCGGCCTGTCGCGCTGGTCTCGCAGACCTCGACGTAGCTCCCCGCCTGCACGTGACCCGCGCTGCGCAGCTCGTAGGCGTGCCCCGTCGCGGCCGGGAGCGCGTCGCCGGGCTCGCGGTAGACCTCCGCGCGCATGAGGATGAAACCGGTCTCCGCCGAGTGCTCGATGATGGTGGTGATGATCCGCCCCTGCGGGAATTTCGCGTAAAATTTTTCGATTCGTTCGCTGACGGTGATGTACTCGTCCGGGTTGAAACGCATCAAAGATGTTCGCCTTTCGGTTACGGTCTCCGGGCGCAGACTTTAGCAGAAAAGGGCGCGGCCGGGCACGATTTTTAGGCGGAGGCCAGGTGCGCCCCGTGCGCGCTTGACAGACGCGCGGGGCGTCCGTATAGTCTCACGTTTGGACTGACAGTCCATTTCCCAACAGTGCGGCGCTCAGGTAGTTCTGCCGGTGTGGAGGCGTCGCCCGGTCTCGCGGCCCGCAAGGGTCTTACAGACCGTTGACAAATATTGTGGCGTAAACTCCGGGCCTCAGCCCTGAAAAGGGCGGCCGGGCTCGGGGAGCGAAACGACGGGGCAAAAGCTTTAAAGATGCCTCGCAACCCTTTACTAAAGGCGACGCCACAGAAAAGTTTCGGCCAAAGGGAGGCCAGAATCCACACCCGCTGTTAAGTCAGAACATCCCTGACTAATTAAACAAACAAGGGCATGCCGCTCTTGCGCTGACTGCCGGACACTTGGTTCCGGTAAGAGGCAGGGAAGGCAGCCTATTGCGCCTTGAAAACGGCGCGAGGGCGGTCAGAGAACTTTAAAGAGGACTGGAAAGCAGTGCCGACCATCAACCAACTCGTACGCAAGGGTCGCCAGGCGGTGAAGTACAAGACGGCGAGCCCGGCCTTGCAGCAGTCGCCGCAGAAGCGCGGCGTCTGCACTCGCGTCTACACGCAGACCCCGAAGAAGCCGAACTCGGCGCTGCGGAAGGTCGCGCGCGTGCGCCTGACCAACGGCATCGAGGTGACGACCTACATCCCCGGCGTCGGCCACAACCTCCAGGAGCACTCGATCGTGCTCATCCGCGGCGGGCGCGTGAAGGACCTGCCGGGCGTCCGCTACCACATCATCCGCGGCACGCTCGACTCGGTCGGCGTCAACGACCGCAAGCAGGGGCGCTCGAAGTACGGCGCCAAGCGCCCGAAGGGCGGCGCGGCGGCCGGGGCGAAGGGCGCGAAGGGCAAGAAGTAAGACTCGGACTGAATAAAGACTATGCCTAGAAGAAGAGTTGTTGACAGACGCGACGTGCTGCCCGACCCGGTTTACAACAGCCCGCTGGTGACCAAGTTCATCAACGGCCTGATGTGGGACGGCAAGAAGAGTACGGCCGAGGGCATCTTCTACAACGCGCTGGCGCAGGTCGGCGAGAAGACGGGCGAAGACCCCTTGAAGATGTTCAAGCGCGCCATCGAGAACGTGCGGCCTACGGTCGAGGTCAAGTCGCGCCGCGTCGGCGGCTCGACCTACCAGGTGCCCATCGAAGTCCCGCAGGAGCGCCGCGGGAGCCTCGCCATCCGCTGGATCGTCGGCGCGGCCCGCGCCCGCGGCGAGAAGACGATGACCGACCGCCTCGCCGGCGAGATGCTCGACGCCGCCAACAACCGCGGCAACGCCGTCAAGAAGAAGGACGACACGCACCGCATGGCCGAGGCCAACAAGGCTTTCGCCCACTACAAGTGGTAAGAGCTGGTAAATGGTGAATGGTGAATAGATAAATCCATTTACTATTTACCATTCACCATTCACGGGGTTGTTATGGCTAAGCAAGACCTGAACAAGTTCCGGAACATCGGCATCATGGCGCACATCGATGCCGGCAAGACCACGACCACCGAGCGCGTGCTCTTCTACACGGGCGTCTCGCACAAGATCGGCGAGGTGCACGAGGGCACGGCGACGATGGACTGGATGGAGCAGGAGCAGGAGCGCGGCATCACGATCACGTCGGCCGCCACGACCTGCTTCTGGAAGCGCTCCGGCACCGAGTACCGCATCAACATCATCGACACGCCCGGCCACGTCGATTTCACGATGGAGGTCGAGCGCTCCTTGCGCGTCCTCGACGGCGCGGTCGCGGTGTTCGACGGCGTCGCGGGCGTCGAGCCGCAGTCCGAGACCGTCTGGCGTCAGGCCGACAAGTACGGCGTCCCGCGCATCTGCTTCATCAACAAGCTCGACCGCGCGGGCGCGTCCTTCGACCGCTCGTTCCAGTCGATCATCGACCGCCTCGGCGCGAACCCCGTCGCCCTTCAGATTCCCATCGGCCTCGAAGACCAGTTCAAGGGCGTCGTCGATCTCATCACGATGAAGGCCCTCATCTGGAACGACGAGTCGAAGGGCGCGGAGTACCAGACGACCGAGATTCCCGAAGACCTCAAAGAGCGCGCGCAGGAGATGCGCCACAAGGTGCTCGAAGCGGCCGCCGAGGCCGACGAGGAGCTGATGGAGCAGTACCTCGAAGACGAGGGCGCCAGCTTCACCGAGGCGCAGATTCGCGCCGCCCTGCGGAAGGGCACCATCGCGATTAAGCTCGTCCCCGTCGTCACTGGCTCCGCCTTCAAGAACAAGGGCGTGCAGACGCTGCTCGACGCGGTCGTGGACTATTTGCCGAGCCCGCTCGACATCCCGGCCATCGAGGGCACGAACCCGAGGACGGGCGAAGTGGAGGCGCGCCCCGCGGACGCCTCCGCGCCCTTCTCCGGCCTCGTCTTCAAAATCATGGCCGACAAGCACCTCGGACAGCTCTCGTTCGTGCGCATCTACTCGGGCACGGTCAAGGGCGGCTCCTACGCCTACAACTCCGTCAAGGGGACGAAGGAGCGCGTCGGCCGCCTGCTGCGGATGCACGCGAACAAGCGTGAGGACATAGACGAGGCGAGCGCCGGCGAGATCATCGCCATCGGCGGCATGAAGCAGGTCACGACCGGCGACACGGTGTGCGACGAGAACAAGCCCATCGTCCTTGAGGCGATGGAGTTCCCCGCGCCCGTCATCCGCGTCGCCGTCGAGCCCAAGACCCGCGCCGACCAGGACAAGCTCGGCACGGCCCTCTCGCGCCTCGCGCAGGAAGACCCGAGCTTCAACGTCTCGACCGACCAGGAGACCGGCCAGACCATCATCGCTGGCATGGGCGAGCTGCACCTGGAGATCATCGTTGACCGCATGAAGCGCGAGTTCGGCGTCGAGGCCAACGTCGGCAAGCCGCAGGTCGCCTACCGCGAGACCATCACGCTGCCCGCGAAGGGCGTCGAGCGCTACAAGCGCCAGACCGGCGGCCGCGGCCAGTACGGCCACGTCGAGCTGGAGATTTCGCCCGCGCCCGGCGAGGGCTTCGTCTTCGAGAACAAGATCACCGGCGGCGCCATCCCGCGCGAGTTCATCAAGCCGACCGAGGAGGGCGTCCGCGACGCGCTCGAACGCGGCTTCCTCGCCGGGTACGAGCTGGTGGACATCAAGGTTGACCTCGTCTTCGGCTCGTACCACGAGGTCGATTCGGACGAGCGCTCGTTCCACATCGCCGGCTCGCTCGCGTTCCAGGACGCGGTGAAGAAGGCGAAGCCGGTGCTGCTCGAACCCATCATGCGCGTCGAGGTCGTCACGCCCGAGGAGTACATGGGCTCTGTGAACGGCGACCTGAACCGCCGCCGCGGGCAGATCGAGAAGATGGAGCCGCGCCCGGGCGGCGCGCAGGTCATCACGGCCTACGTCCCGCTCTCCGAGATGTTCGGCTACACGACCGACCTGCGCTCGATGACGCAGGGGCGCGCCACCTCGACGATGCACTTCGAGCGCTACGACCAGGCCCCCAAGAACATCGCCGACGAGGTCATCGCGAAGGTGCAGGGCGTCGCTAAGTAAGTAAAAAAGTGATGGGTGGTGGGCCGGAGGCTCTCACTCATCACTCATCACTCATCACTTTCTGAGGAGCGAGGGAGAAACATGGCGAAGGAGAAGTTTGACCGGTCGAAGCCGCACGTCAACATCGGGACGATCGGGCACGTCGACCACGGGAAGACCACTTTGACGGCGGCGATCACGAAGGTGCTCGCGAAGCACAACCCGCGGATCACCGTGCGGG
>DATMVD010000020.1:0-41632 GCA_035563535.1 Pyrinomonadaceae bacterium
GCTACCGGATCGAGCTGGGTGAGGTGGAGGCGGCGCTGCTCTCGCACGAATCGGTGCGCGACTGCGTGGTGGTGGCGCGGGCGGAGGCGGGCGGCGGCGGTGCGCGGCTGGTCGGCTACGTCGTGGCGGAAGCCGGGCGGATGGCGAGCGCGGCCGAGTTGCGTGGCTTCGTGAAGGAGCGGCTGCCGGACTACATGGTGCCGGCGGTGTTGGTCGAGTTGGCGGAGTTGCCGCTGACGCCCAACGGCAAGGTTGACCGTAAGGCCCTGCCCGAGCCGGAAGCCGCGCGCCCCGATTCGGTCATAGACTTCGTCGCGCCGCGCACTCCCGTCGAAGAGACCATCGCCAAAATCTGCTCCGGGGTGTTGGGGTTGGAGAAGGTAGGCGTCGAGGACAACTTCTTCGAGATAGGTGGTCATTCACTGCTGGCGACGCAAGTCTTATCACGCGTCAAGGAGGCGTTCCAGGTCGAGTTGAATTTGCGCGACCTGTTCCAGATGCCGACCGTGGCGGGACTGGCTCAGAACGTAGAGATAGCCATGCGGGCGGGGCAGAAGAAGACAGCCCCGCGCCTCGTGCGCGCGGCGCGGACTCCTTACAGCGCCGTGAATAAGTAGAGGGCTCTCACCCTCGACACACATCAGAGGCATCGGTTGTCCGGCGCAGATTAATTAAAAGACTCGGGCGCGGCGGAGGCAGAGGAAGTGCAAAAGCTAACGATTGAGGGATTTCGACTTTCACCACCACAGCAGCACGTGTGGTCTGCACAGCAGACCACCGGCTCGGCCTACGCCGCGCAGTGCAGCGTCCTCGTCGAAGGGGCGCTCGCCGAGCAGTTACTCGCGGCGGCGATACAGGACGTGGTGCAGAAGCACGAAATACTGCGCACGAACTTTCATTACCTGCCGGGGATGCTGACGCCGCTTCAGGTGCTCGCCGACCGCCGCGAGGTGCAGTTGCAGACGCGCGACCTGAGTGGAATCAGTAGCGCCGCGCAGGAGATGGAAGTCGAGTCGCTCTGGGCGGCGGCGGGCCACCGCGGCTTCGAGTGGGAGCATGGGGCGCTACTGCGGGCCACCCTCCTGCGGCTGGCGGCCGACAGACACCTCCTGCTGCTCACCCTGCCATCCCTGTGCGCAGACCGCACGGGCTTGCAGAACCTCGTGGGCGAAATCGTCAACGCCTATGAGCGGCGCGCCGGAGGCGGTGTCGAGGCGTCGGGCGAGCCGCTCCAGTACGTCGATCTGAGCGAGTGGCTCAACGAGCTGCTCGAAAAAGAGGACACCGAACTCGGCAGACAGCACTGGCGGCAGCAAGACCTCTCGGCGCTCAACGAGATCAACTTACCCTTCGGCCGGACGCCTTCGGAGGGCGGAGGATTCGCGCCGCAAAAATTCTGCACGACGATTGACGCCAACCTGACGGCGCGGATTGAATCCGTGGCCCGCCAGTATGAGACGACGCCCGCCGTCGTCCTTTTGAGCTGCTGGCAAATCTTACTGCACCGCCTCAGCGGCCGACAGGAGATCGTCCTCGGCCTGGTTCAACAGGGGCGCAAGTACGACGGACTCGAAGCGGCCCTCGGGCTGTTCGCGCAAACGCTGCCGGTCTCGGTGCAAGTCCCCGCACACAGCACCTTCGTCGAAGTCCTGGGCCGGGCGGAGCGAGCGACGCAGGACGCCGCGAAGTGGCAGGAATACTTCTCTTGGGAAGAGGCCGGCAGAGATAAAGGGCGGCAGGCGGGACACGGCGAGCTGGCCTATCAGTTCGAGCAGGCGGCGGTCGCCCCCGTCCGCAGCGCCGCCGGGCTCCGCTTCTCGACGCTGCGCGAGCAGGTCTGCACCGCCCCTTTCCGGCTCAAGCTGAGTTGCCTGAGCGGCGGCGGCGCGCTCCTCACCGAGTGGCAGTACGACGCCGGGCGCTACACGCGTGCGGATGTCGAGCGGCTCGGCCGCCAGTACCTGACGCTGCTCGCGGGGCTGACGCGCACGCCGCAGGCGCGGGTCTGCGACGTGGAGGTCGTGGGCGGTAAGGAGCGGCAGCAGTTACTCGTCGAGTGGAACGACACGGGGACGCGGCATCAGCAATTGGGCTGCCTGCACGAGCTGTTCGAGCAGCAGGCCCAGCGCACGCCGGCCGCCCCGGCGCTCAGCTTCGAGGGGGAAGAACTCTCCTACGCCGAACTCGACGCGCGCGCTAACCAGTTGGCCCACCACCTGCGCGCCCTCGGCGTCGGGCCGGAGTCTCTGGTTGGGGTGATGCTGGAGCGCTCGGCCGAGATGGTCGTCGCCATCCTCGCCGTCCTGAAGGCGGGCGGGGCTTACCTGCCGCTCGACCCCGAGTACCCGCAGGAGCGGCTCTCGTTCATGCTCGCCGACTCGGGGGCGCAAGTCCTGCTCACGCAGTCGCGCCTCGCCGCGCGCATTGCGCCGGTGGGCGAAGCGGTGCGGGTCGTGGCGCTCGACGACGCCGAACTATTAAGCAAGCAGCCCGCGGACGCCGTCACGGTGGGCGGGATGACGGCTGAGAACCTGGCCTACGTCATCTACACGTCGGGCTCGACGGGCAGGCCGAAGGGCGTGATGATCTCGCACCGCTCGATCCTCAACCGGCTGCTCTGGATGGTCGAGACGGGCGGCTTCGACGCCTCCGACCGCACCCTGCTCAAGACCTCGGTCAGCTTCGACGCCTCGGTCTGGGAGCTGTTCGTGCCGCTGTTGAGCGGCGGCGTGCTGGTCGTCGCACGCCCCGGCGGTCAGCAGGAGACGCGCTACCTGCGCGACGTGGTCGGGCAGGAGCGTGTGACGACGCTGCAACTGGTGCCTTCACTGCTGCGCGCCGTCCTGGAGGAGCCGGAGCTGGGCGCGCACTGGGCGGGGTTGCGCCGGCTCTACTGCGGGGGCGAGGCGCTGGGGGCCGACCTGGCCGAACGGCTGCGGCGGGAGGTGCCGGGCGCGCAGGTCTGTAATCTCTACGGGCCGACCGAGGCGAGCATCGACGCGACGGCCTGGCCGCTGACGTCGGGCGAGACGGGCGAGGGGCGCGAGTCGGAGGTGGTGACGCTGGGGCGGCCCATCGCCAACGTGCAGGTCTACGTGCTGGACGCGGGCGGGCGGCTGCTGCCGGCGGGGGCGGCGGGCGAGATCTACGTGGGCGGTGCGGGGCTGGCGCGCGGCTACCTGCGCCGCGCGGGGCTGACGGCCGAGCGGTTCGTGCCGCACCCCTATAGCGAGAGAGGCGGGGAGCGGCTCTACCGGACGGGCGACCTGGGGAAGTGGGACGCGCAAGGGAGGCTGCACTACCTGGGGCGGACGGATCAGCAGGTGAAGGTGCGGGGCTACCGCATCGAGCTGGGCGAGGTTGAGGCCGCGCTGCGGTCACACCCCGGGGTGAGCGCGGCCGTCGCGGCCGTGCGCGAAGACGGCGGCTCCGGCCCGCGGCTGGTCGCCTACGTGGTGAACGCGCGCCAGGCGGCGCTGGCGCGGTTGCAACAGCAAGAGAACGGGCATGGGGGTAATGGTAACGGACACGCCCCCGCCGGGCTGCGGCAGCAACTCCACCGTCTGCCGAACGGACTTGAGATAGCACACCTGAACAAGAACGAGACCGACATCCTCTACAAAGAGATCTTCGCCGACGAGGGCTACCTCAAGCACGGGGTCACGCTGCGCGACGGCGACACGGTCTTCGACATCGGGGCCAACATCGGGCTCTTCACCCTCTTCGTCCACGCCCGCTATCGCGGGGCGCGCACCTACTCCTTCGAGCCCATCCCCGTGACCTGCGCGGCGCTGCGCCGCAACGTCGAGCTCTACGGGCTTGACGCCAAGGTCTACGAGAGCGGTGTCGGGCGCGAGCCGGGCCACGCGACCTTCACCTTCTACCCGCAGGTGAGCGCCAGCTCCGGGATGTACGCCGACGCGGCGGAGGAGGAGCGGGTGACGCGCGCCTTCATGGGCAACCAGGGCGAGGAGCTGGCGGCCCACGCCGACGAGCTGATGGCGGGCCGGTTCGCGGGCGAGCGCTTTGAGTGCCAACTGCGGACGGTCTCACAGGTGATGCGGGAAGAGGGAATCGAGCGCATCGACCTGTTGAAGGTGGACGTGGAGAAGGCGGAGCTGGACGTGCTCGAAGGCATCGCCGAGGAGGACTGGGCGAAGATTCGGCAGATGGTGCTCGAGGTGCACGACCGCGACGGCCGGCTGGAGCGGGTGCTGGAGATGCTGCGCCGCCACGGCTTCCAGTTCGTCGTTGACGAGGAAGTTCTACACGTCAACACAGGTCTCTACAACATCTATGCGATCCGCCCGGCGGACGGACAGGGAAGCTCAAACGGCACGACGCAGGCGGAGGCGAAACAGCCGCCGCCGATGCTGCTCGACACCGCGCCGACGGTCGGCGACCTGCGCGCGCACCTCGGCGAGCGGCTGCCGGAGTACATGATCCCGTCACACTTCGTCATGCTCAGCAAGTTGCCGCTGATGCCGAACGGCAAGGTTGACCGCAAAGCGTTGCCCGCGCCCGAACAGGTGCGCCCCGAGCTGGCGAATGAATTCGTGGCCCCGGGCACGCCCCTGGAAGAGGAGCTGGCGGAAATCTGGAAGCAGGTCTTAGCCATCGGCCAGGTCGGCGTGCATGACAACTTCTTCGAGTTGGGGGGCGACTCGATCCTGTGTCTCCAGATCACGGCCAGGGCGGGCAAACAGGGCATCAAGCTGACGCCGCGCCAGATGTTCCAGCACCAGACAATCGCCGAACTGGCGGCGGTGGTGGAGGTCGCGCAACCGGGGCAGGCCGAGAGCGGGCTCGTCACAGGCCCCGTCCCGTTGACGCCGAGCCAGAGCCACTTCTTCGAGCGCGACCTTCCGGAGCCGCACCACTTCAACCAGGCGCTCATGCTGGAAGTGAAGGAGGCGCTCGACGCCGCGCTGCTGGAAAAGGTCGTGCGGCATCTGCTCGTGCATCATGACGCTTTGAGGCTCCGTTACCAGAGGGGCGAGTCGGGCTGGCGGCAGGTCAACGCGGGGCTGACGGCGGAGACGCCGTGCGCGCGCATAGACCTGTCACACGTCGCGGAGGCGGAGCAGCCTGCCGCCGTCGAGCGGGCCGCGGCCGAGGCGCAGAAGAGTCTTGACCTGGCGGACGGGCCGCTCTTCAAAGTGCTGCTCTTCGACCTGGGCGCGGGCCGGCCGGGCCGCCTGCTGCTCGTCGCGCACCACCTCGTCATCGACGGCGTCTCGTGGCGCGTGCTGCTCGACGACTTGCAGGCCGGCTACGAGCAGGCGAGCCGCGGCGAGGCGATTGATTTCGGGTTGAAGACGACTTCGTTCAGGCAGTGGGCGGAGAAGTTGGGCGCGTACGCGAAGTCGGCGGCGGCCGCCGCCGAACTCGACTACTGGCTGGCGGAGCCGGGCGGGCCGGTCGCGCGCCTGCCGGTTGACTTCCCCGGAGGGGCGAACACGGTCGCCTCGGCGCGCACCGTCATGGTCGCGCTGAGCGCGGAAGAGACGAGGGCCCTGCTGCAGAGAGTCCCGGCCGCCTATTCGACGCAGATTAACGAAGTGCTGCTGACGGCGCTGGCGCAGGCGCTCGCGGAGCGGACGGGGGAGCGCGCCGTGCTGCTCGACCTCGAAGGCCACGGGCGGGAGGAGGTCGTCCCGGACGTTGACGTGTCGCGCACGGTCGGCTGGTTCACCTCGATGTTCCCCGTCGTGCTGGAGGTCGCCGACGGCGCGGGCCCCGGGCAGGCGCTCAAAGCGGTCAAGGAACAACTGCGGCGCGTGCCGAACCGCGGCATCGGCTACGGCCTGCTCAAGTACATGGGCGACGCGGCCGCGGCGGAACGGCTGCGCGGGCGGCCGCGCGCCGAGTTGGGTTTCAACTACCTGGGGCAGTTCGACGCGGTGCTCGGCGAGGCGTCGAGGTTCGCCCCGGCGCGCGAGCGGGTCGGGGCCGTGAGCAGTCCCGAAGGGACGCTCGATCACCTGCTGGAGATCAACGGCGGCGTGCGCGGCGGGCAGTTGGTCATGTTCTGGAAGTTCAGCGCGAACCTCTTCCGGCAGGAGACCGTCGAGGGGCTGGCGCAGAGCTACATCGCGTCCCTCAAGGCGCTCATCAGCCACTGCCAGTCGGCCGAGGCCGGCGGCTACACGCCTTCGGACTTCCCGCTGGCGAAGGTGGATCAGCAGACGCTCGACGCGCTGGCCGGCAATGACCGGAACATCGAAGACATCTACCCGCTGTCGCCCCTGCAAAGGGGGCTGCTCTTCCACCTGCTCTACGCGCCGCATTCGGGCATCTACTTCATCCAACTGAACTGCACCTTCGTCGGCCGGCTCGACGTGGCGGCCTTCAGGCAGGCGTGGGAGGCGCTGGTCAGCCGGCACACGATTCTGCGCACCTCCTTCGTCTGGGAGAACCTGAAAGAGCCGCTCCAGATCGTCCGCAAGCAGGTCGAGCTGCCGTGGGAGGAGCGCGACTGGCGCGGCCTGTCGGCCGAAGAGCAGCAGGCGGAATTGGCGGGCCTCGTCGAGGCAGACCGCGCGCAAGGGTTCGACGCCGCGCGGGCCCCCCTGATGAGACTGCTGCTGGTTCGGTTCGCCGACGACAAGTATCAGTTCCTGTGGAGCACGCACCACCTGCTGCTGGACGGCTGGTCGGGGCCCGTGCTGATGAAGGAGGCGCTCGCCTTCTACGACGCCGGCCACCGCGGGCAGGAGGCGCGGCTCGAACCGACGCCGCCTTACCGGCATTACATCGACTGGCTCCAGCGGCAGGACACCGCCAAGTCCGAGGCGTACTGGCGCAGGACGCTCGCCGGCTTCACCGCGCCGAACGTGCTCAGCCTCGACCGGCGCGCCGCCGCCACGACGCCGCAGGAGGAGCGCTACGCGCGCTACCGCACGCACCTGCCCGAAGCAGACCTTCACAACCTGCGCGCCTTCGCGCGCCGGCATCAGTTGACCCTCAACACGATGATGCAGGGGGCCTGGTCGCTGCTGCTCAGGCACTACAGCGGCCGGGACGACGTCGTGTTCGGGGCGGTCGTCGCGGGCCGTCCCGCCGACCTGCCCGGGGCCGAGACGATGGTCGGCGTCTTCATCAACACGCTGCCCGTCCGCGTCCGCATCGACGCGCGCGAGGAGCTGGCGGCCTGGCTCAAACGTCTGCAAGAGCAGCAGGCCGAGCTGCGGCAGTACGAATACAGCCAGCTCGTGGACGTCCAGAGTTGGAGCGATGTCCCGCGCGACCAGCCGCTGTTCGAGACGCTGCTCAACTTTACGAACTACCCGGCGGACGATTCTTTGAAGAAGTGGGAGGGCCCGCTGCGCATCGAGGATTTCCACTTCCTTGAGAAGGCGAACTTCCCGCTCGCCGTGGTGGTCAACGCGCACCAGCGCCTGGACGTGGAATTCAAATACGACGCCGGCCGCTTCGACGAAGCCACCGTCGCACACATCATGGGCCAGTTGTCCCTCATCCTGCGCGCGTTCGTCGCGCAGCCCGTCCCCTCCCTCGACACGCTGCAAGAGGCGCTGGCCGAGGCGGACAGGCGGCAGCAGGCGGCCAGGCAGGACGAGTTCAAAACGGCCCGCCGGAAGATGTTGGAGAGCGCCAAGAGGTCAAAGGGCCTTTCGAGAAGCCGTTCGTAACCGCGGGGAGTCACCATGAAAAACGTCGAGGTCGAGACCACCAACAAACAGTCCTGGGTCGAAAGGCGGAAGGCCCTCAAGCCGAAGGCCATCAGCGTCACGTACGCCGAGGTCGTCAAGACCGACCGGCTGCCGGGCGACCAACTGCTGCCCCTCGTAGTCCAGCCGAAGTATCCCGGAGTCAGCCTGACGGAGTGGGCGAAGAAGAACAAGGAAGTCATAGACCGTGAGCTGCTCTCAAGCGGCGGCATCCTCTTCCGCGGCTTCGACGTCAGCAACCCCGACGCCCTCGAAGCTTTCCTCGCCGCCGTCGAGCTGCCGCGCATGTATTACATGGAGGGCTCGACGCCGCGCACGGAACTCGGGAAGCACGTCTACACCTCGACCGAGTACCCGCCCGAGCACTCCATCGCCCTGCACAACGAACTCAACTACGTCATGACCTGGCCGCTGCGCATCTTCTTCTGCTGCGGCCAGGCGTCGGAGACGCAGGGCGAGACGCCGATCGCGGACGTGCGGAGGGTCTGGCGGTGGCTGAGCGAGCCGGTGCGGCGCGCCTTCGCCGAGCGCGGCTGGATGCTCGTCAGGAACTTCGGCGACGGCATGGGTCTGAAGTGGGAAACGTCCTTCCGCGTCAGCACGCCGGAGGAGCTGGAAGAGTACTGCCGGCGCTCGCACATCAGCTACGAGTGGAAGGGCGAGGGGCGGCTGCGGACGCGGCAGGTGCGCCCGGCCGTGCGGCGCCACCCGCGGACGGGCGAGGAGGTGTGGTTCAACCACGTCGCCTTCTGGCACGTGTCGAGCCTGCCGCAGGACGTGCGCGAGATGTTTCTGAAGGAGTACGGGGTGGAGGGCCTGCCCTACAACACCTACTACGGCGACGGCGGGGTGATCGAGGACGAGGTGGTCGAGGAGATTCGGCAGGCGTACGACGCCGAGACCGTCGCCTTCCGGTGGGAGCGCGGCGATCTACTGATGATGGACAACATGCTGGTGGCGCACGGGCGGCGGCCCTACACGGGCGCGCGCAAGGTCTACGTGGCGATGGGCGAGCCCCACAGCGACATGCAACCGGTGCAGGACTGAATCGAGTTACGTGAAGAGGCGCGGCGAGAGGCCGCGGCAGTCGTAGTCGGAAGCGGGAATCTAAAGGAGCGGCGAAGATGCAGATCGAAGAGGAAATCAGTTTCGCGGAAGTCGAGACGGAAGGTTATCGGCTATCGCCCCAGCAGAAGCAGACCTGGCTGGCCGAGCAGGAATGGCTGGCCGGGCAGCCGCAGTCCGCGGAAACGCCGTACACGGCGTCGGCGACCGTCGAGTTGTCGGGCGAGTTGCGGCGTGGGGCGCTGGCGGCGGCGATTGCCGAAGTCGAGCAGCGACACGAGATTCTGCGGACGCGCTGCGAGTCCCTGAGTGGGGTGAAGATTCCGGTGCAGGTAATCGGGCGCGGCGGAGAGGTGCTGCAATGGCGTCTGCGTGAGACGGCGCAGGGCCGGCACGAGCTGGAGTTGCGCCTGCCCGCGCTCTGCGCAGACCGCGCGGGGCTGCGGAATCTGGTGCGAGAGGTGGCCGAGTGCTACGAGGCGCAGGCCGGAAAAGCGGAGTCCGTCTTCGCCGACGAGCCCATGCAGTATGCCGTCGTCTCCGAATGGCTCAACGAGCTGCTCGCGTCCGAAGACACCGAAGCGGGGAAGCAGTACTGGCTCCAACAGGACTTATCCGCTCTCTCCGAAGTGAAGCTGCCGTTCGAGACGCCCGCGGTCAACGGGCCGAGTTTCGAGCCGCAGTCTTTGCGGCAGGTGCTGCCCGCGGAAGTGTCGGCGAAGCTCGAAGCGCTCGCCGCCGAGCGCGGCACCACCGTCGAGGTCGTCCTGCTGGCCTGCTGGTGCGTACTGCTGAGCCGCCTCACGGGCGCGGGCGACATCATTATCGGCGCCGCCTTCGACGGGCGCACCGACGAAGAGCTGGAAGCGGCGCTGGGACTGTTCGTCAGGTACCTGCCCGTTCGTTGCCGCGTCGAGCAGACCGCCTCCGTCCTCGAAGTCGTCGAGCAGTTGAGCGAGACCGCGCGGAACGCCGCGCAGTGGCAGGAATGTTTTGACGGGCAGAACATCGCCGGGGCGTCCGAGCAGGGGCAGGAAGAAGACGGACACGGCGAGTTGCCGTATCAATTCGAGTACGCCGCCGACGGCCCGGCCTTCGACGCCGCAGACCTCCGCTTCGACGTGCTGCGCGAGCAGGTCTGTGTCGCCCCCTTCCGGCTCAAGCTCGCATGCCTGACCCGCCTCGACTCGACCATCCTCACCGAGTGGCACTACGACGCGAGCCTCTACCAGGCGGCGGATGTCGAGCGGCTCGGCCGCCAGTACCTGACCCTTCTTCAGAGCATCGCGCGCGCGCCGCAGGCGCGGGTCTGCGACGTGGAGGTCGTGGGCGGTAAGGAGCGGCAGCAGCTACTAGCCGAGTGGAACGACACGCGCCGCGAGTACGCGCGGGCGGGCTGCCTGCACGAGCTGTTCGAGCAGCAGGCCCAGCGCACGCCGGCCGCCCCGGCGCTCAGCTTCGAGGGGGAGGAACTCTCCTACGCGGAACTCGACGCCCGTGCGAATCAACTGGCGCACTACCTGCGCGAGTCGGGCGTCGGCCCCGAGGTGATGGTCGGGATGATGCTGGAGCGGTCGGCCGAGATGGTCGTCGCCATCCTCGGCATCTTGAAGGCGGGCGGGGCTTACGTCCCGCTCGACCCGGAGTACCCGCAGGAGCGCCTCTCCTTCATGCTCTCGGACTCCGGCGCGCGCGTGCTGCTCACGCAGGAGAGCCTGGCCGGGCTGCTGCCGGCCGAGAGTCTTAACGAAGAGTTGCGGGTCGTGGCGCTCGACGCCGTCGGCGAAGAGTTGCGGCGGCAGAGCGCGGAGGGCTTGGGCGCGACCGGCGTGACGCCCGACAACCTGGCCTACGTCATCTACACGTCGGGCTCGACGGGCCGCCCCAAGGGCGTGATGATCTCGCACCGCTCGATCCTCAACCGGCTGCTCTGGATGGTCGAGACCTTTGCTTTCGACGCCTCCGACCGCACCCTGCTCAAGACCTCGGTCAGCTTCGACGCCTCGGTCTGGGAGCTGTTCGTGCCGCTCTTCAGCGGCGGCACGCTGGTCGTCGCACGCCCCGGCGGGCAGCGCGAGGTCAGCTATCTGCTTGAGGTGGTCGCCGCCCGGCGTGTGACGACCTTGCAGTTAGTGCCCTCGATGCTGCGCATGGTGTTGGGCGAAGCGGGCGAGGCGGAAGTCGCCGAGCGCTGGCGCAGCCTGCGGCGCATGTTCTGCGGCGGCGAGGCGCTGCCCGGCGAGTTGGCGGCGAGCTTCCAGCGGGCGGTCGCGGGCGCGCCCTTGTGCAACCTCTACGGCCCGACCGAAGCGTCAATCGACGCGACGGCCTGGCCGCTGGACGGGGCAGAGGCGGAGACCGACGGGGTGGTGACGCTCGGGCGACCCATCGCCAACGTGCAGGTCTACGTGCTCGACGCGCAGCAGCGTGTGGCCCCCACCGGCGTGGCGGGAGAAATCTACTTGGGCGGGCGAGGGCTGGCGCGCGGCTACCTGCGCCGCCCGGGGCTGACGGCGGAGAAGTTCATCCCGCACCCGTTCAGCACGGAGGCGGGCGAGAGACTCTACCGGACGGGCGACGTGGGGAGGTGGGACGCGCAGGGGCGGCTGCACTACCTGGGTCGGGCCGACCAGCAGGTGAAGGTGCGCGGCTACCGCATCGAGCTGGGCGAAATCGAAACCGCGCTGCGGTCGCACGCCGGGGTGCGCGACGCGGTCGTGACGGTGCGCGAGGATGCGGGGACAGAGCCGCGGCTGGTCGCTTACATGGTCGGGGCGCGGCAGGGGCTGCTTGAGCGCCTGCGGCAGGACGGCCAACAGAGCAACGGTCACGGCGAGCCCCGACCACTCCACCGGCTGCCGAACGGGTTGGAGATCGCGTACGTGAACAAGAACGAGGCGGACATCCTCTATCAGGAACTCTTCGCCGACGAGGGCTACCTCAAGCACGGGGTCACGCTGCGCGACGGCGACACGGTCTTCGACGTTGGCGCCAACATCGGGCTCTTCACGCTGTTTGTCCATTCGCGCTGCCGCGGGGCGCGCACCTACTCCTTCGAGCCCATCCCGAAGACCTACGCGGCGCTGCGCCGCAACGTGGAACTCTACGGGCTTGAGGGCAAGGCGTATGAGAGCGGCGTGTCCAGAGAGAGTGGGCGTGCGACCTTCACCTTCTACCCGCAGGTGAGCGCCAGCTCGGGGATGTACGCCGACGCGGCGGAGGAGGAGCGGGTGACGCGCGCCTTCATGGGCAACCAGGGCGAGGAGCTGGCGGCCTTCGCCGACGAGCTGATGGCCGGAAGGTTCGAGGCCGAGCAGTACGAGTGTCAACTGCGGACGGTCTCGGAGGTCGTCGCCGAGGAGGGCGTCGAGCGCATCGACCTCTTGAAGGTGGACGTGGAGAAGGCGGAGCTGGACGTGCTCGAAGGGATCGCCGAGGAGGACTGGGCGAAGATCCGGCAGGTGGTGCTTGAGGTGCACGACACCGGCGGGCGGTTGGAGAAGGTGGAGGCGATGCTGCGCCGCCACGGCTTCCAGTTCGTCACCGACCAGTACAAGCCCTTCGAGAACACCGGCCTGTACAACATCTTCGGGGTTCACCCTTTAAGGAATGAGGAGCCCGCCGCGAGTCCGTCGGGCGAGGCGTCCAAGTCCGCGGCGGCGGCGTTGCTCGAAACCACCCTGACGGTCGGCGACCTGCGCGCGCACCTCGGCGAGCGGCTGCCGGAGTACATGATCCCGTCGCACTTCGTGATGCTCGACGAGATACCTTTGATGCCGAACGGCAAGGTTGACCGCAAAGCGTTGCCCGCGCCCGAACAGTCGAGGCCGGAGTTCGACGAAGACTTCGTCGCGCCGCGCACGCCCGTCGAAGAGATTCTGGGCGCGGTCTGGGGCGAGGTGCTCAACCTTGAGCGGGTCGGCGCCGAGGACAACTTCTTCGCGCTGGGCGGCCACTCGCTGCTGGCGACGCAGGTCATTTCGCGGCTGCGAAAAGTCTTCCGGGTCGAAGTGCCGCTCCGCGACCTGTTTGAAGCGCCGACGGTCTCCGAGATGGCGCAGCGCATCGAGGCGGCGCTGAAGGCGCGGCCCGAATTGGCGGCCCCGGCCATCGTGCCCGTCGAGCGCGGCGGCGACCTGCCCGTCTCAATCGCGCAGCAGCGCCTCTGGTTCCTCGACCAGTTGGAGCCGGGCAACACCGCCTACAACATCGCGAGCGTGACGCGCCTGAAGGGCCGCCTCGACGTGGCGGCGTTGGAGCGCTGTCTGCAAGAGGTCGTGCGCCGGCACGAGTCCCTGAGGACGAAATTCGTCGAGGTCGAAGGGCACGGCCGGCAGGTCATTATGCCGGCCTCGGAGGCGCTGCCGCAGATTCCGGTCGTCGATCTGAGCGGGCTCGAAGAGGGCGCGCGCGGGGCCGAGGTCGAGCGGCGGGCGCGCGAAGAACAGGCGCGCCCGTTCAAGCTGTCGGAAGGCGGCTTGCTCCGCTGCCAGTTGCTGCGCCTCGGCGACGAAGAGCACGTCGCGCTCTTCACGATGCACCACATCGTCTCGGACGGCTGGTCGATGGGCGTCCTTATCAGGGAAGTGGCGGCGCTCTACGAAGCGTTCGTCGCGGGCGAAGATTCCCCGCTGCCGCCGCTGGCCGTCCAGTACGGTGATTACGCGGCGTGGCAGCGCGAATGGCTGCAAGGCGAAGTGCTGGCCGCGCAGCTCGACTACTGGAAGCGGCAGTTGGGCGGCGCGCCGGATGTCCTGCGCCTGCCGACCGACCGCCCGCGCCCCGCCGTGCGCAGCTACCGCGGCGGGCGGCACTTCACGATGCTGCCGCCGGAGTTGGCCGCGGCCCTCAAAGAGCTGAACCGGCGCGAGGGCGCGACGCTGTTCATGACGCTGCTGGCCGCTTACAACGTGCTGCTGGCGCGCTACTCGGGTCAGCAGGACATCTCCGTCGGCTCGGCCACGGCCAACCGCCAGCGCGCGGAGATCGAAAACCTCATCGGGTTCTTCGTCAACACTCTGGTGCTGCGCACAGACCTCTCGGGCGACCCGACGTTCGCCGAGCTGCTGGGCCGGGTGCGGGAGGTGGCGCTCGGGGCCTACGCGCACCAGGACGTGCCGCTGGAGATGCTCGTCGAGGCGTTGCAGCCCGAGCGCAGCCTCAGCCATCAGTCGCTGTTCCAGGTCATCTTCGTCTTGCAGAACATCCCGCGCCAGGTGCTCGAACTGCCGGGCCTGCAACTGAGCGGCGTGCCGGTCGCGAGCAACGTCTCGAAGTTCGACCTGGCCCTCGTGATGGAGGAGGCGGGCGACGGCCTGGCGGCCCACTGGGAGTACAGCGCGGACCTCTTCGACCCCGCCACGATCGCCTCGATGGCGAACAACTTCGTGCTGCTGCTCGGCGGCATCGCGGCGCGGCCCGAGGCACGCCTGAGCGAGCTGCAAGCGCTCATCGACGTGGCCGAGCAGGATCACAGGCGGGCGGAGAAGAAGAAGCTCGAAGAGTCGAACCTCAAGAAGTTCAAGCGCATCAAGCCGAAGGCGATCAGCGTGCCGGAAGAGAACCTGGTCCAGACCGGCGCGCTGCGGGCGGACACGAAGCTCCCGCTCGTGCTGCAGCCCGGCGCCGACCAGCTCGACCTCGTCGAGTGGGCGCGCAACCAGCGCCCGCTGGTCGAGCGGCTGCTGCTCGCGCACGGGGCGCTGCTGTTCCGCGGCTTCCGCATCGACCTCAACGCGGAGTTCGAGCCGTTCGCCCACGCGCTGTGTGACAGCCTCTTCAACGAGAACGGCGAGCACCCGCGCCAGGCCGTGAGCGGCAAGGTCTACACGCCGACCTTCTACCCGCACGACAAGCAGCTCCTCTGGCACAACGAGAACTCTTTCAACCACCAGTGGCCGACCAAGATTCTGTTCGGCTGCGTGCGGCCGGCCCAGACCGGCGGCGAGACGCCGGTGGCCGACAGCCGGCTGGTCTATCAACTGCTCGCCCCGGAGATCCGCGAGCAGTTCGCCGCCAAGCAGGTCATGTACGTGCGCAACTACGGGCAGGGCCTGGGCCTCGACTGGCAGACGGTCTTCAGGACGACCGACCGGGCGCGGGTCGAAGAGCACTGCCGCCGGACGGGGATGGAGTTCGAGTGGAAGAGCGGCGACCGCCTGATGACGCGGCAGGTGCGCCCGGCCGTGGTCAGGCACCCGAAGACGGGCGACCCGGTCTGGTTCAATCAGGCCCAGCACTGGCACATCTCGTGTCTGGACGCGGCCACGCGCGAATCCCTCGTGGCGCTCTTCCCCGAAGAAGACCTGCCGCGCCACTGCTACTACGGCGACGGCTCGCGGATCGAGGACGGCGTGATGGCCGAGATACTGGACGTTTACCGGCGGCTGGAAGTCAAGTTTCCGTGGCAGGCCGGCGACATCCTGATGCTCGACAACCTGCTCACGGCGCACGGGCGCAACCCCTACACGGGGGAGCGGAAGCTGCTCGTCGCCATGGGCGAGATGCTGAGTTACGACGAAGTCTGAGCCCAACCTACGCGGCGTCACGACCCGCCGCAACCGAACATGTCTCAAACGGGCGCCGGCCTCCTGAAGGTTGTCCAAGTCCCGAAGATGGTGACGCCCGTTTGAGACATGAGCCAACATCTCGACAACAGAGAACACACCCGCAGTCATTAAGAAAGGAAGACCTCATGCCGCAGAGCGACGATTTCAATCTGGTCTTGGCCGAGTCGGTGGATTCGGTGGACGCCTTGAACGCCAAATTTTACGGGCGCTTCCCGTACCCCTGGTCGCCCGCGAAGTTCGAGTCGCTCGCCGACCCGTACTTTCAGACGACGATGGTCAATCAGGACATCGGCGACTGGCAGCACAAGACGCTGCCGAAGCGCCCGAACATCTTCGTCGCCGGCTGCGGGACCAACCAGGCCCTCTTCACGGCGCTGAAGTTCCCGCAGGCCAGCGTCCGCGGGGCGGACATGTCGCTGACCTCGCTGGCGACCTGCACCGAGAACGCCAAGAGCCTCGGCGTGACCAACCTGCAACTGAAGCGCGAGAGCCTCAACCACATCCCCTACAGGGAAGAGTTCGACTACGTCATCTGCACGGGCGTCATCCACCACAACGCCGAGCCGCAGCGGACGCTGGAGAAGATCGCGGCCGCGCTCAAGCCGTCCGGGATCATGGAGCTGATGGTCTACAACCGCTTCCACTGGATCATGCCTTTCGCCTTCCAGCAGGCGATCAGAATCTTCAGCGAGGACGAGGGGACGACCGACTTCGAGGGCGAGCTGCCGATTGTTGAAAAACTCTACGACGAGCTGCCGAGGGGCACGATGATGTCGGACTACCTCAACCAGTTGAGGGGCACCGACGAGTCGCTGCTCGCCGACGCCATCCTCCAGCCCGTCGCCCACAGCTACACGGTCGAGTCGCTCGAACAGATGGCCGACCGGTGCGGGCTGGAAATCCTGACCCCGTGCATCAACCAGTTCGACAAGTCCGAGGGGAAGCTGCCGTGGAACCTGGAGTTCCGCGACCCCGAGCTGAGGGCGAAGTACGAGAGCCTGCCCGACACGCGCCGCTGGCACCTCTCGAACCTCCTGCTGATGGAGTCCTCTTCGCAGCTCTGGTTCTACCTCCAGCGGAAGGACTCCGGCCGCCGGCGCAAGACCGAGCACGAGCTGTGCGAGGAGTTCCTCGACACGACCTTCGCCAAGAGCGGCACGACCCAGACCAACTACCTGAAGAACATGATCGACGGCACGTATAAGCCCGCGCCGACCTCGATCCCTTACCCGATGGCCCAGCCGCACCCTTCGGTCAAAGACATCTACGCGGCGGCGGACGGCCAGACCCCGATGCGCGAAATCTTCCGGCGGCTGAACCTCGACACGGCCTTCCACGTCGCCAACCCCGCGCGCCTCAACCTGACGACCACGGCTTACCCGTACCTCAAGGCCGTGGCGCAGGCCGGGCAGAACGGCGAGGCCGGCGACCCGAACGCCAGCCGCCGCCTGGCAAGCTCCAACTACGAGAAACTCAAGAGCATCCGCGACCGGAAGAGCAACGGCTAGGCCGAACCGCCTCCTCCTTACGTCAGAAACTCCTCCGCGACAGGTCATCGAGCCTGGAAAGGTATTGCAAGAATGTCGAGCCAAATCGAAAGCTTTCGCCTCTCACCCCAGCAGCAGCGTCTCTGGTTGTTACAGCAGGGCAGCGGCGTCTACGGCGCGCAGTGCGTCATACAGCTCGAAGGCGAACTGGACGCCGACGCTTTGCAGCAGGCGCTCGGGCAGCTCATCGCGCGGCACGAAATTCTGCGCACCGCCTTCCAACGTTCCCCCGGGATGAAGCTCCCGCTACAGGCGATCGCCTTCAAGGGCAAGTTCGCCTGGTCGAGCCTCGACTGGCGCAAACTGGACGCGGCCGGGCAGGCGGCGCGCTTCGCCGAGTTGACGGCGGAGGAACTCGCCGCCGGCTTCGACCTGACGATGGGCCAACTGGTGCGCGCCGTGCTGGTGCGGCTCGACGCCGAGCTGCACAAGCTGGTGATTAGTCTGCCGGCCCTGGCCGCCGACAACCGGACGCTCCAGAACCTGTCGGACGAGCTGGGCCGCGCCTACGCCGCGCAGTCGGGCGGCAGCGCCCTCGACGACGAAGAGAGGATGCAGTACCTGCAATTCTCGGAGTGGCAGAACGAAGTGCTCACCGACGAAGAGGCCGAGGTGGGCAAAGAGCACTGGGAGCGGCAGAGCTTCCCCGCCACGCAGAAGAACGCGCTGCCGTCGCGCAGGCAGCCCGGCGCGCGCACGAACTTCGCCCCCGCCGCCTTCGTCCGCCCCCTCGCCGCCGACGTGGCCGAGAGGCTGACGGCGGCCGCCGCGGCGCTCCAGACGAGCACCGAAGTCTGGCTGCACGCCTGCTGGCAGACGCTGCTCTGGCGCTTGATGGACAAGCCCGAGTTGCTGGTCGTCGGTTACGTCTGCGACGGGCGCAAGTACGACGAGCTGCAAGACGCGCTCGGCCTCTTCGCGCGCGCCGTGCCCGTCTCCTGCCACCTCGAAGAGGGGATGGCCTTCCGCGAGGTCTTGCGGCAGGTGCGGCAGGGCAGCGGCGACGCCTACGACTGGCAGGAATACTTTACCGGCGGGGGCGAGGGCGCGTCCGCCGAGGAGGCGGGCGAGGCGGCCTTCGCCCACGGGTTCGAGTTCGCCGCCGAGCCCCAACAGAGGCGCGCGGGCGGGCTGACCTTCAGCCTCGAAAGCCGCTGCTCGCACTTCGACCGCTTCGACGTGAAGCTCCTGTGCTCCGGCGGCGACGCGGGCCTGCTCACGCAGTGGAGCTACGACGCGAGCCGCTACAACCAGACCCAGATCGAGCGGCTGGCCGCGGAGTTCGAGACCCTGCTGGCCCACACGCTGCGCGACGCGGACCTGCCGGTCGGCGCGCTCGCGGTGGTCTCCGAGCAGGAGAGAGCCCAACTGCTGCTCGAATGGAACGAGACGCAGGCGGAATACCCGGCCGACCTCTGCATACACGAACTGTTTGAGGCGCAGGCCGCGCGCACGCCCGCCGCGGTCGCCGTCGTGCACGGCGACCGGCAACTGAGCTTCCGCGAGCTGGACGAAAGGGCCAACCAACTGGCCCACCACCTGCGCTCGTTGGGCGTCGGCCCCGAGGTCATGGTCGGCATCCTGATGGAGCGGTCGGCCGAGATGGTCGTCGCCGTGCTCGGCGTGCTGAAGGCGGGCGGGGCCTACGTCCCGCTCGACCCGCAGTACCCGCAGGAGCGCCTCTCCTTCATGCTCGCCGACTCGGGCGTCCGCGCGCTGCTGACGCAGCAGCAACTCTCGGAACGTGTGGCCGTGGACGCGAGTCTGCCGGTCGTCATGCTCGACACGGCCTGGGCGGCGACGGCCTCGACGCCGGGCCTCTCGGCGCAGAGCACTTCGAGCGTCGGGGACAGCGGCGTGGGGCCGCGCAACCTCGCTTACGTCATCTACACCTCGGGCTCTACGGGGCGGCCGAAGGGCGTCATGATCCCGCACCAGGGCGTCGTCAACTACCTCCACTGGTGCACGCAGTTCTACCGCGCCGCGGAGGGCGAGGGCGCGCCCGTCCACTCGCCGCTCGGGTTCGACCTGACGGTCACGTCTTTGTTCGCGCCCCTGCTGAGCGGCCGCCGCGTCGTCCTGCTGCCCGAAGAGCAGGAGCTGAGCGCGCTCGCCGGCGCGCTGCAAGACGGGAGCAACTACAGCCTCGTGAAACTGACGCCCTCGCACGTCGAGGCGCTCAACAACCTTCTGCCGGCTCAGAAGATGGCCGGCAGCAGCAGGGCGCTGGTCATCGGCGGCGAGGCGCTCAAGTGGGAGACGATCTCCGCTTGGCGCAAGAACGCGCCGCGGACGAGGCTCATCAACGAGTACGGCCCGACGGAGACGGTCGTCGGCTGCTGCGTCTACGAGGTCGGCAAGGCCGACAGCGCGGAGACGATGGAGGGCGTCAGCGGCTCGGTGCCCATCGGCCGCCCCGTGGCGAACACGCAACTTTATATTCTCGACGCGGAACAGAACTTAGTACCCGCGGGCGTCGCCGGGGAGCTGTGCATCGGCGGGGCCGGTCTGGCGCGCGGCTATCTGTCGCGGGCGGAGTTGACGGCGGAGAAGTTCATCCCGCACCCGTTCAGCACGGAGGCGGGCGCGAGGCTCTACCGGACGGGCGACCTCGTGCGCTACCTGTCCGACGGCCGGATCGAATTTTTAGGCCGCATAGACCAGCAGGTGAAGGTGCGGGGCTACCGCATCGAGCTGGGCGAAATCGAGGCGGCGCTGCTCCGGCACGAGGCGGTGCGCGAGGCGGTCGTCATCGCGCGGGCCGAAGAGGGCGGGGCGCGGCTGGTCGGTTACGTCGTGGCGGAAGACGGGCGGACGGCGAGCGCGGCTGAGCTGCGCGGCTTCTTGAGCGAGCGGCTGCCGGACTACATGGTGCCTTCCGCGCTCGTGCAGTTGCCGGAGCTGCCCCTGACGCCCAACGGCAAGGTTGACCGGAAGGCTTTGCCCGCGCCCGAAGAAGTCCGCCCGGACATCTCGGAGTTCTGCGCCCCCCCGGCCACGCCGGTCGAGGAGCTGCTCGCGGACATCTGGGCCGAAGTCCTTTCGCTCCCGCAGGTCGGCATTCATCACAACTTCTTCGAGCTGGGCGGCCACTCGCTGCTCGCCACTCAGATTATTGCCCGCATCCGCAAAGCCTTCGATGTCGATATTCAGTTGCGCCTGCTCTTCGAGTCGCCGACCGTGGCCGGGCTGGCGCGGCAGATCGAGGCGGCCATGCGCCAGGGCGGCGCGGAGTCGGTGCCGCCCGTCGTCACCCGCCCGCGCGACGCGGCGCTGCCGCTCTCGTTCGCGCAGCAGCGGATGTGGTTCCTCGACCAGTTAGAGCCGGGCAACGCGCTCTACAACATCCCGCTGGCGCTGCGTTTGACCGGGAGCCTCGACGTCGAGGCGCTGCGGCGCAGCCTCGCGGAGGTCGTCCGCCGTCACGAAGTCTTGCGGACGCGCTTCCTCGAACAGGAAGGCGAGGCCGTGCAGGTCGTGATGCCCGTCTCCGAAGCGTTGTCGGAGTTCTCCGTCACCGATTTGAGTCACCTCGCCGAAGCCGAGCGCGCCGCCGAGGCGAGACGGCTGGCTACGGAAGAGGGCCGTCTGCCCTTCAACCTGGCACAGGAGGCTCCGGTGCGCTGCCGCCTGCTGCGGCTCGCCGACGAGGAGCACGTGGCGCTCTTCACCATGCACCACATCGTCTCGGACGAGTGGTCGGCCGGGGTGCTTGTGCGCGAGCTGGGGCTGCTCTACGACGCCTACACGAGAGGCGTCGAGGCGGCGCTGCCGGAGCTGCCCGTGCAGTACGCGGACTACGCGGCGTGGCAGAGAGAGTGGCTGCAAGGCGAAGTCCTCGAAGGTCAACTCTCCTACTGGAAGCAGCAGTTGGCGGGCGCGGCGCGGCTGGAGTTGCCGACCGACAGCCCGCGGCCGACGCAGCCGAGCTACGCGGGCGCGCGCCAGAGCCTGAGAGTGAGCGCCGAGCTGACCGAGGCGCTGAAAGAGTTGAGCCGGAAGGAAGGCGTGACGCTGTTCATGACGCTGCTGGCAGCCTTCGACGTGCTGCTCGCGCGCTACACGGGGCAGAGCGACGTGGCGGTGGGCACGCCCATCGCGAACCGTCAGCGCGGCGAGACGGAAGGTCTGATCGGTCTGTTCCTGAACACGCTGGTGCTGCGCACGGGGTTGGACGGCAACCCGAGTTTCCGCGAGCTGCTGCGGAGGGTAAAAGAGACGGCCCTGAGCGCCTACGCGCATCAGGACGTGCCGTTCGAGACGCTGGTCGAGGAGTTGCAGGCGGAGCGCGACATGAGCCGCCACCCGCTCTTCGACGTGATGTTCATCGTGCAGCGGGCGGCGGACTCGACGCTGGCCTTGAGCGGCCTGGACATACGGCCGCTGGGCGTGGAGACGGCGACGGCGCGCTTCGACCTGACGAGCCAGACGCGAGAGACGGCCGACGGGCTGTGGTGGACGCTGGAGTACCGGACGGAGTTGTTCGACGGGCAGACCATCGCGCGGATGCTGAAGCACCTGGAGCGCGTGCTCGAAGAGATCGTCGCGAAGCCGGAGGCGGGAGTCTTCGAGCTGGCGATGGTGGACGCGGAGGAACGCGCGCAACTGCTCACGGGCTGGAACGAGACGGGGATGGAGTACGAGCCGGAGACGAGCGTCGCGCAGATGTTCGAGGCGCAAGTCGAGCGCAGTCCCGGCGCGGTAGCACTCAGCTTCGGGCAGGAGCAGCTCACTTACGCCGAGCTTAACGCCCGCGCCAACCAACTGGCCCACCACCTGCGCGCCCTCGGCGTCGGGCCGGAGACTTTGGTCGGGGTGATGCTGGAGCGGTCGGCCGAGATGGTCGTCTCGGTGCTGGCGGTCTTGAAGGCGGGCGGGGCCTACCTCCCCTTAGACCCTTCTTACCCGCAGGAGCGCCTCTCCTTCATGCTGGCCGACTCCGGCGCGCGCGTGCTCCTGACACAGTCGCACCTGGCCGCGCTGATTCCGCGCGAGGGCCTGGGCGAGCGGTTGCAGGTCGTTGAGGTGGACGCCGCCGCCGAAGTGCTGCGGCAGCAGAGCACGTCAAATCTTACTGCTAATGGCGTGACGGCTGAGAACCTGGCCTACGTCATCTACACGTCGGGCTCGACCGGCAGGCCGAAGGGCGTGATGGTCTCGCGCCGCGCCCTCTCGAACTTCATTGCCGCCATGCGGCGGCAGTTCGACCCGACGCCCGAGGACTGCCTGCTGGCGGTGACCACGCTCTCCTTCGACATCGCCGGGCTGGAACTCTACCTGCCGCTGACGACGGGCTGCCGCCTGTGGCTGGCCTCGCGCGAGGAGGCGGGCGACGGCGAGCGCCTGGCGACGTTGCTGGCCGGGAGCGGGGCGACGCTGATGCAGGCGACGCCGGCCACCTGGCGGATGATGCTGGACGCGGGCTGGCAGGGCGACCCGCGGCTGCGTGCGCTGTGCGGTGGCGAGGCGCTGCCCGGCGAGCTGGCCGAAAGGCTGGCCGAAAGGGTCGGGCGGCTGGAGAACATGTACGGGCCGACCGAGACCACCATCTGGTCAACGACCGACGAGGTCGGCGTGGCCGCCGAACGCATCACCATCGGGCGGCCGATAGCCAACACGCAGGTCTACGTCCTCGACGGGCGGCTGACGGCGGTTCCGGTCGGGGTGTACGGCGAACTCTACATCGGCGGTGATGGCGTGGCGCGCGGCTATCTCGGGCGGCCTGACCTCACGGCCGAGCGGTTCGTGCCGAACCCGTTCAGCGGGCGCGGCGGCGAGCGGCTCTACCGGACGGGCGACGTGGTGAAGTGGCTGGCGGACGGCCGTGTGGAATACGTCGGGCGGGCCGACGCGCAGGTCAAAGTCAGAGGCTACCGCATCGAGCTGGGCGAGATAGAGGCGGCGCTCTGCGGGCACGAGTCGGTGAAGGAGTGCGCGGTGGCGGCGCGCGAGTCGGCGGGCGGCGGAATGGGGCTGGTGGCCTACGTCGTGACGCAGGACGCGGCGGCGCGGCCGGGCCTCGGCACGGAGCTGCGCCGGTATCTCGCGGGGCGCGTGCCGGAGTACATGGTGCCGGGCGTCTACGTCGAGCTGGCGGAACTGCCGCTGACGCCGAACGGTAAAGTTGACCGCAAGGCGCTGCCCGCGCCGCAGCCTTCGGCGCAGGCCGGGGAGCTGGTGCGGGCGCGGACGCCGGTCGAAGAGCTGCTGGCGGGCATCTGGCAGGAGGTGCTGGCGGTCGAAGAGGTCGGCGTCACCCAGAACTTCTTCGAGCTGGGCGGCCACTCGCTGCTGGCGACGCGCGTGCTCTCCAGAATACGCAAGGTGTTTCAGATTGAGATGCCCCTGAGGACGCTGTTCGAGTCGCCGACCATCGCGGAGTTGGCCGACGGCATCGAGGCGGCGCAGAGGGAAGTGGCCGGACAGCAAGCGCCCCCGATCAGGCAAATCTCGCGCGAGCAGGACGTGCCGGTTTCGTTCGCGCAGCAGAGACTCTGGCTGCTACAGCAGTTCCAGCCCGACACTCACGCCTTTAACATCTCGGCGGCGGTTCGACTGCGCGGGGCGCTCGACGTTGAGGCGCTGGGCAGGGCCTTCGACGAGCTGGTAAATCGTCACGAGACTCTGCGAACCAGTTTCGCCGCGCGCAACGGCTCGCCCGTTCAGGTCATCGGGCAGGCCGCGCCGTTCAACCTCACGCCGGTGGATTTGCGCGGGCACGGGGAAGAGACGCGCGAGGCCGAGATGCTACGGCTCGCGGGCGCGGAGTCGCGCCGGCCCTTCGACCTCACGCAGCACCCGCTGCTGCGGGTCGCACTGTACCGGATGGGTGACGAGGAGCACGTCCTGACCTTAACGATGCACCACATCGTCGGCGACGCGTGGTCGCTCGGCGTGCTCATCGACGAAGTCAGCACGCTCTACGGCGCTTTCAGCCGTCAGCAGCCGTCGCCTCTGCCGGAGTTGGCGATTCAGTACGCGGACTACGCGGCGTGGCAGAGGGAGTGGCTGCAAGGGGAAGTCCTCGAAGGTCAACTCGGCTACTGGCGTCGGCAGTTGGCGGGCGCGGCGACCCTTGAGCTGCCGACCGACCGCCCGCGGCCCGAGGCGCGCAGCTCTCGCGGCGCGCGGCTGCCGTTCAGCCTGTCGCCCTCGTTGAGCGCGGAGATTAAGCGGCTGAGCCTGGCCGAAGGCGCGACGCCGTTCATGACGCTGCTGGCCGCCTTCCAGATTCTGTTGCGGCGTTACACGGGACAGGACGACATCGTCGTGGGCGCGGACATTGCCAACCGCAACCGCGCCGAGACGGAGCGGCTGATCGGCTTCTTCATCAACCAGCTCGTCCTGCGCGGCGACCTGTCGGGCAACCCGACCTTCCGCGAACTGCTCGCGCGGACGCGCGCCAACACGCTCGGCGCGTACGCGCACCAGGACATGCCGTTCGACAAACTGGTGCAGGTCTTAAACCCGACGCGCAGCTCAAGCCGGCACCCGCTGTTCCAAGTCAAGCTGGTGATGCAGAACGTGCCGACGCCGAGCGGCGACGGCGCGGGCCTGACGCTCGAACCCGTGGCCCTGCCCGCGACGACGACTTCACTCGACCTCACGTTCTTCATCGCCGAAACCAAGCGGGGTTTCGGCGGCGCGCTGGAATACAGCACCGACCTCTTCGAGCGGGAGACGATTGAGCTGATGTTGCGCCGCTTCGAGACGCTGCTCGGCGAGATCGTCGCCCGGCCGGACGCGCGCCTCGATGCGCTCGAAATTCTCACGGAAGAGGAGAGGGCCGAGCAGCTCTCTGCAAGGCAGGCGGCGCAGGACTCCGACCGCCGGAAGCTGACGCAGGCGCGGCGCAGGGGCGTCAGCCTGGCCGAGACGGGGCCCGCGCCCGCCGAGGATTCAACGGCGGGTGAAGCGCTCGCTTAAGACGCGCCCGCTTGAAGTTACGGCTCGGGCGGGGGAAACCTCCGCCCGAGCGCAAGTGCGAAACGGAAACCGGCAGGATGCTTGGAGACGAAAGCGTAGTAGAGGGCAAGCCGATGGCGAACAACGTCACTGAGGGATTCGAGATTTCTCCGCAGCAGAAGCGGCTCTGCTTTTTACAGCAGCAGGGGCAGGCTTTATTCGCCCGGTGCGCAATCCTGCTCGAAGGAGAATTGTCCCGCGACGCGTTACAGCGGTCGCTCCAACGGACGGTCGAACGGCACGAGATTCTGCGCACGACCTTCGAGCGCGTCCCCAGTCTTAAACTTCCGCTGCAAGTGATCGCGGAGAGCGGGACGGCCTGCTGGGCCGAGGAAGATTGGAGCGGGAGCAGCCCCGCCGAGCAGGAGGCCCGGCTCGAAGCGCTGTGGGCGGCGGGCGCGGGCGGCGGCCTGACTTGCGAGCACGGACAGGTGCTGCGCGCGCGGCTGATCAGGCTCGACACCGGCCGCCACGTGCTGGTTCTGAGTCTGCCCGCCCTGTGTGCCGACAGCCGTTCGTTACAGAACCTGGCCGGCGAGTTATGCGCCGCTTACGCCGACGCCGACGGGGCGGACGGCGCGGACGGCGAACCCTTACAGTATGCCGACTATACGGCGTGGCAGGCCGAGCTGTTGGCCGGCGAGAACGCCGTGCAGGGGCGCGCCTTCTGGGCGGGGCGCGCCCCCTCGCTTGTCTCAGGCGGCACACTCCCTTTCCGCGGAGAGTCGCGGCCTGAGCAGCCGCGGACGGACGCCGTCGTCTCCCTGCCGTGTGACGCCGCGCTCACCGCGGCGGTCTCCGCCCTGACGGCCGGTTTGAACACGAGCGCGGAGAGCCTCCTGCTCACGTGCTGGCACCTCCTCCTCTGGCGTCTCGCGGGACGGCCTTCGGGCACGCTCGCCGTGGCGCAGGTGTGCGACGGCAGAAAGTATGAAGAACTCGACGGCGCGCTCGGCCTCTTCGCCAGGGCGGTGCCGGTCGCCTGCCAACTCTCTGCGGAGATGAGTTTCGGGGAAGCGCTCGCGGCGGTGAGCCGCTCCGCCCAGGAGGTATACGATTGGCAGGAGTTCTTCGGCGGCGAGGCGGACGGCGAAGACGGAGTGCCGGCGCACGGCTTTGAATGGACGGAGGCGGCGGCCCGGGTCGCGGCCGGCGTGAAGTTCAGCACGTACCGGCAGCAGGCCGATGTCGAAGTATTCGAGGTCAACCTGCGTTGCGTCATGCGTCCCGACGACACGCTCCTGACCGAATGGCAGTACGACGCCGGCCTCTACACGCGGGCGGACGTCGAGCGCCTCGGCCGGCAATACCTGACTTTACTGGAGAGCCTGACGCGGGCCCCGCACGCGCGCATCGGCGACCTCGACGTGGTCAGCCGCGAGGAGCGGCAGCAGCTATTAGTCGAGTGGAACGACACACGCCGCGAGCAGACGGACTCGGGCCACGTGCACGAGCTGTTCGAGCGGCAGGCCGAGCGCACGCCCGAGGCGGCGGCCGTCATCTTCGGCGACGAGCAGCTCTCTTATGCCGAACTCAACGCCCGGGCGAATCAACTGGCCCGCCACCTGCGCGAGTCGGGCGTCGGGCCGGAGTCGCTGGTCGGCATCCTGATGGAGCGGTCGGCCGAGATGGTCGTCGCCATCCTCGCCGTGCTGAAGGCGGGCGGGGCCTACCTGCCGCTCGACCCCGAGTACCCGCAGGAGCGCCTCTCCTTCATGCTCGCGGACTCCGGCGCGCAAGTCCTCCTGACGCAGGAGCACCTGACGGCCCTGCTTCCGGCCGAAAGCCTTAACGAGCAGTTACAGGTCGTGGCGCTCGACGACGCCGAGGTCTTGCGGCAGCAGGGCACGGAGAACCTCGGCGCGAGCGGCGTGACGGGCGAGAACCTGGCCTACGTCATCTACACCTCGGGCTCTACGGGGCGGCCCAAGGGCGTCATGATCTCCCACAGCGGGTTGAGCAATTACCTCGACTGGGCCGTGGAGTATTACCGCGTGGCCGACGGGCAGGGCGCGCCCGTCAGCTCGCCGCTCGCCTTCGACCTCACGGTGACGAGCCTTCTGACGCCACTCGTGGCGGGGCGAAGCGTTCACCTGCTGGCGGAGGGGCAGGGCATCGAGGCTCTGGCCGGTACGCTGCGCCTGCATAACGATTACAGTCTGGTCAAACTGACCCCGGCGCATCTTGAGGCCCTCGGCCACCTGCTGCACCGCTCCGAGGCCGCGGGGCAGACGCGCGCGCTGGTCGTCGGCGGCGAGGCCCTGCACTGGGAGACGATACAGTTCTGGCAGGAGCACGCCCCGCAGACCAGAATCATCAACGAGTACGGCCCGACGGAGACGGTCGTCGGCTGCTGCGTCTACGAAGTCAGCGGGCCGGACGAGGCCACGGCGGAGCAGAGCCAGACCGTGCCCATCGGCCGACCCATCGCCAACACCCAACTCTACATCCTAGACGAGCGGCAGAGACTCGTCCCGCAGGGCGTGGCCGGCGAACTCTACATCGCCGGGGCGGGCCTCGCGCGCGGCTACATGAAGCGCGCCGACCTGACGGCGGAACGCTTCGTGCCGCACCCTTTCAGCGCAGAGCCGGGCGCGCGCCTGTACCGGACGGGCGACGTGACGCGCCACCTGCGGGACGGAAGAATCGAGTACCTGGGGCGGACGGACGAGCAGGTCAAGATCAGGGGCTACCGCATCGAGCTGGGCGAGATCGAAGCCGTCCTCGGCGCACACCCGGGCGTCCGCGAGGCGGTCGTGGTCGCCAGGGCGGACGCGGGCGGCGGCCGCGACCGCCAGCTCGTGGCCTACCTCGTCGCCCGGCAAGGGCAGGCCCCGACGAACGGCGAGCTGCGCGCGTACATGAGCGGGCAGACGCCCGATTACATGATCCCTTCCGCGTTCGTGACGCTCGACGCGCTGCCGCTGACGCCGAACGGGAAGGTTGACCGCCGCGCCCTGCCCGCGCCGAGCGAGGCGCGCCCCGCCATGCGGGAGGCTTACGTCGCGCCCCGCGACGCCGTCGAAGAGGTGGTCGCGGGCATCTGGGCCGAGGTGCTCGGGCTTGAGGCCGTCGGGGTCAACGACGACTTCTTCGAGCTGGGCGGCCATTCGCTGCTGGTCATGCAGGCCATCTCGCGCATCCGCGACACGTTCCAGTTAGAGCTGCCCCCGAGCATCATCTTCGACATCAACACGGTGGCCCAACTCTCGGAGGCGATTCGCGCGCGCGAGGCCGTGCCGGGACAGGTCGAGAAGATCGCCGACATCCTCGTCCGCCTCGAAGGCATGTCGGAAGAGGACGCCTACAACACACTCCAGCAGAGGAGTACGGAAGAGGTCGGGGTATGAGCAACCTGAAAGTGAAGGGCGCGGGCGCGGGCCTCTCCGAGGCCAAGCGCAAGCTGCTCGCCGCACTGCTGTCGGAGGAAGGGATCGGCCTGTCGCAGTCCATCCCGCCCCATCCCGCGGCCGGCGCGGCCCCGCTCTCGTTCTCCCAACAGCGGCTCTGGTTCATCCACCAGGTTGACCCGCACAGCCCCGTCTACAACATCCCCGGCGCGGTGCACCTCGCCGGCCGACTCGACGTGGCGGCCTTGGAGCGGAGCCTGGGCGAACTCGGCCGCCGCCACGAAGTCCTGCGCACGACCTTCGCGATGCAGGCGGACGAGCCGGTGCAGATTATCAACCCGCCGCAGACGTTCGTGCTGCCGGTCTCTGATTTGAGCGACCTGACGGCGGAGGAGCGTGAGGCGGCCGTCCGCAGGCTGGCGAAGGAGGAGGCCACGCGCCCGTTCGATTTGGCGCACGGGCCGCTGATGCGCGCCAGCCTGCTCCGCCTCGGCAGCCAGGAGCACATCGTGCTCTTCACCGTGCATCACATCGCTAGCGACGCGTGGTCGATGGGGGTGTTGGTTCGGGAGCTGGGCGAACTCTACAAGGCTTTTTCGAGCGGGCGGCCCTCGCCGCTGGCCGAACTCCCGGTGCAGTACGCCGACTACGCCTGCTGGCAGAGGCAGCGCCTGCAAGGCGAACTCCTGGAAAGCCACCTCGACTACTGGAAGAAGCAGCTCGGCGGCGAACTCACCGTGCTCCAACTGCCGCTCAGCCGGCCGCGCCCCGCGCAGCAGACGTTCCGCGCCGCCGGTCAGGGCGTGCGGCTCTCCCCACAGCTCACCGAGTCGTTGAAGGCGCTGAGCCAGCAGGAAGGCACGACGCTCTTCATGACCCTGCTGGCGGCCCTGCAAACACTCCTGCACCGCTACACGGGCCAGCATGACATCCTCGTCGGGACGCCGGTGGCGAACCGGGATCGGGCCGAGGTCGAAGGGCTCATCGGCCCCTTCATCAACACGCTCGTCCTGCGCACGGACACCTCCGGCGACCCGACCTGTCGCGAGCTGCTGCGCCGCGTGCGCTCCGTGACCCTCGACGCCTACAGGCATCAGGAGTTGCCCTTCGACATGCTGGTCACGGCGCTGCAACCGGAGCGCAACCTCAGCCACATGCCGCTCTTTCAGGTCGCCTTCAGTTTGCAGAACGTGCCCGCGGCGTCGTTTGAAGTGCCCGGCCTGTCACTGCGGCCGGTCAACTTCGGCTCCGGCTCGATGCCCTACGACCTGAACCTGAACATGTTCGAGACCCCGCAGGGTCTGGTCGGCGGCCTCGACTACAACACGGACATCTTCGACGCCGCCACCGTCAGCCGCCTGGCCGAGCACTTCCAGACCCTGCTCGCGGGTCTCGCCGCCGACCCGAACTCGCGCCTCTCCCAGCTCCCGCTGCTCGGCGCGCGCGAGCGGCAGCAGCAACTCGTCGAGTGGAACGACACGCGCCGCGAGTTTCCGCAGTCGGGCCCCCTGCACCAGATGTTCGAGCGACAGGCGGCGAGCGCGCCCGACGCGACGGCGCTGATCTTCGAGGGCGAGCGACTCACTTACAGAGAGCTGAACGAGAGGGCCAACCAGTTGGCCCGCCATCTACGCACCCTGGGAGTCGGCCGGGAGTCGCTGGTCGGCATCCTCATGGAGCGCTCCGCCGAGATGGTCGTCGCCCTGCTGGCGGTCTTGAAGGCGGGCGGCGCTTACGTCCCGCTCGACCCGCAGTACCCGCAGGAGCGGCTCTCCTTCATGCTCGCCGACTCCGGCGCGCGCGTGCTCCTGACGCAGTCGCACCTCGCTTCGCTCATCCCGCGGGAGACGCTTGACGAATCCCTCCGGGTCGTCTCTCTCGACGCCGTGAGCCGGCAGGTGGAACGGCAGGCCACACAGAACATCCCGGACAGCGGGGTGACGGACGACAACCTCGCCTACGTCATCTACACCTCCGGCTCTACCGGAAGGCCCAAAGGCGTCTGCGTCGCGCACCGCTCCATCGCCAACCGCCTCCTGTGGATGATTGACGCCTTCGACTTCGACTCTCACGACCGCACGTTGCAGAAGACTTCGATCAGCTTCGACGCCTCGGTCTGGGAACTCTTCGTCCCGCTCATCAGCGGCGGCTCGCTCGTCGTCGCGCGTCCCGGCGGCCATCAGGAGACTCGCTACCTGCTCGACGTCGTCGCCGCGCAGCACGTCACCACCCTCCAACTCGTCCCCTCCATGCTCCGCGTCGTCCTGGCCGAATCGGGCGTCTCGGAGAAGTGGGGCGGCCTGCGCAGAATGTTCTGCGGCGGCGAAGCGCTGGCCTCGGACCTGGCCGCCCGCTTCCGGCAGGAGGTGAGTCAGGCCCGACTGTGCAACCTGTACGGGCCGACCGAGGCGTCGATTGATGCGACCGCGTGGCCGCTGCAAGGCGACGAGCCGGGCGAAGGGGTAGTCACGCTGGGGCGGCCGATTGCCAACATGGAGGTCTACGTGCTGGACGGGCGGCAGCAGGTGGTTCCCGCCGGAGTCCCGGGCGAGATATACCTGGGCGGGGTGGGGCTGGCGCGGGCCTACCTGAACCGGGCCGAGTTGACCGCGGAGAGATTCGTGCCGCACGCGTTTAGCGGCGAGGCGGGCGCGCGTCTGTACCGGACGGGCGACGTCGGGAAGTGGGGCCTCGACGGAAAGCTGCACTACCTGGGGCGGGCCGACGCGCAGGTGAAGGTCAGAGGCTACCGCATCGAGTTGGGGGAAGTGGAAGCGGCTTTGCGCGAGCACCCCGGGGTGAGCGAGGCGGTGGTGGTCGTGCGGGAAGACGAAGCGGCACAGCCGCGACTGGTCGGTTACGTCGTGCCCAATCAAGACTCGCAGGCCGATCAGAGGGAACTGCGCGACCACCTGGCGGAGCGGCTCCCCGAGTACATGATTCCCTCGGCCTTCGTCTCGCTGGATGAGATGCCCCTGACGAGCAACGGTAAGATCGACCGGAAGGCCCTCCCCGCCCCGGGCCGGGCCAAGGCCGAGGGCGGGCAGGGGGCGAAGTCTCCGATGTCGCCCGTCGAGGAGGTGCTGGCCGGCATCTGGGGCGAGGTGCTTGGCCTCGGACAGGTCGGCGTGCACGAGAACTTCTTCGAGCTGGGCGGCCACTCGCTGCTCGCGCTGCAAGTCGGGTCGCGCGTGCGCAAGGCGTTTCAGGTCGAGCTGTCCGTGCGGCGGATATTCGAGTCGCCGACCGTGGCGCAGATGGCGCAGATCATCGAGGCCGAGATGAGAAAGGGCGGCTTACAGTCTCCGCCCGTGACGCGCGTCCCCAGGGACGGCGGACTCCCGCTCTCGTTCGCGCAGCAGCGGCTCTGGTTCCTCAGTCAACTGGGACTGTCCGGCGCGGCTTACAACATGCCGACGGCGGTGCGCCTCGGCGGCGACGTCAACGTCGCGGCCTTAGAGCAGAGCATCGGCGCGGTCATCCGCCGGCACGAATCGCTGCGCACGAGGTTCGAGCTGGCGAACGGTCAGCCCGTGCAGTTCGTCAACCCGCCCGCACGATTCGAGCTGGCGGTCGAAGACTTGCGACACCTTCCGGACGCCGAGCTGGAGGCCGAGACGCGCCGCCGCGCCGCGGCGGAGGCCGCGCGCGAGTTCGATCTGTCGCGGGGCGAGTTGCTGCGCGCGAAGCTGCTGCGCACCGCCGAGCAGGAGTACGTGCTGCTGTTGACGATCCATCACATCGCGTCGGACGGCTGGTCGAGCGGCGTGCTGCTCAAGGAGCTGACGGCCTTCTATCAGGCGTACGCGAGCGGCGGCGAGCCGCCGTTCACGGAGTTGCCCGTCCAGTACGCGGACTACGCGGCGTGGCAGCGCGGGTGGCTCCAGGGCGAAGTGTTGGAGGCGCAACTGGCCTACTGGGCCGAGCGGCTGAAGGGCGCGCCGACCCTCAACCTCCCGACGGATCGCCCGCGCTCCGAGGCCCTGGGCTCGCGCGGGGGGCGCGAGACGCTCGCCCTCTCGCGGCACCTGACGGAGTCACTCAACCTGCTGAGCCGGCGCGAGGGCGTCACGCTGTTCATGACCATCCTGGCCGCCTTCGACGTGCTGCTGGCGCACGCGTGCGACCAGGAAGATGTCGTCGTCGGGACCGACGTGGCTAACCGCGACCGCGCCGAGACGGAGGGCATGATCGGCTTCTTCGTCAACCAACTGGTGCTGCGCACAGACCTCTCCGGCGACCCCACTTTCAGGGAGCTGCTCGGCCGCGTGCGCGAGGTGACGTTGGGCGCGTACGCGCATCAGGACATGCCCTTCGACAAGCTGGTGGAGGAGCTTAACCCCGAGCGCAGCCTGAGCATCGCGCCGCTGTTTCAAGTCAAAATCGTCCACCAGAACATGCCGCAGGCGAAGTTGGAGATACCCGGCCTGCGCCTGTCGCCGGTCGGCTTCGAGGGCACGACGGCGAAGGCGGACTTGACGCTGGAACTCGTCGAGGCCGAGGAGCGGCTGATCGGCGGCGTGAATTACCGCGCCGAGTTGTTCGACCCGCAGACCGTCGCGCGCATGCTCAGACACTTTGAGATCATCCTGGCGCAGGTCGCCGAGCGGCCCGAGATTCGGCTCCATGAACTCCGGGCCGTCCTCGCGGCGGACGAACAGCGGCAGCAGCGTCTCAGGGAGCGAGAGATTGAACAGACGAGCTTGCAAAGGCTCCAGAGCATCAGACGCAAACCTGCTCGGGTGAGCTGAGTATAGGGAGTAAAATCATGTCGAATCCGGAACCTGAGAGCCTCAGCGGCAGCATGCTCAAGTCTGTCAGACGGCAGCGGCTGAACATCTCGCGCAAAGACCTGGTCACGACCGGCAGCCTGCGGCCGGGCCAGGCGCTGCCGCTTCTGGTCGAGCCCCGCTTCGACGGGGTCAGCCTGGCGGAGTGGGCCGGGCGCGAGCGCGCCCTCATCGAGCGCCACCTGCGCGAGAGCGGCGGCATCCTGTTCCGCGGCTTCGGCATCGACTCGCCGGCCGCCCTCGAAGCCATCCTCGCCGCCGTCGAGTTGCCGCGGATGCACTACATGGAGGGGGCCACGCCGCGCACCGAGCTGGGCGCGCAGGTCTACACCTCGACCGAGTACCCGCCCGAGCACTCCATCGCGCTGCACAACGAGCTGAACTACGTGATGACCTGGCCGATGCGCGTCCTCTTCTGCTGCGGCGTGCCGTCGGAGACGCAGGGCGAGACGCCGATCGCAGATGTGAGAAAGGTCTGGCGGCGGCTGAGCGAGCCGGTGCGGCGCGCCTTCGCCGAGCGCGGCTGGATGCTCGTCAGGAACTTCGGCGACGGGCTGAGCCTGAAGTGGGAGACGACGTTCCGCACGAGCGAGCGGGCGGAGGTGGAAGAGTACTGCCGGCGCTCGCACATCAGCTACGAATGGAAGGGCGAGGGGCGGCTGCGGACGCGGCAGGTGCGCCCGGCCGTGCGCCGCCACCCGCACACGGGCGAGGAGGTGTGGTTCAACCACGTCGCCTTCTGGCACGTGTCGAGCCTTGAGCCGAGCGTGCGCGAGGCGTTTCTGAGAGAGTTCGCGGTGGAAGACCTGCCCTACAACACCTACTACGGGGACGGGGGCGTGATCGAGGACGAGGTGGTCGAGGAGATTCGGCAGGCGTACGACGCCGAGACCGTCGCCTTCCGGTGGGAGCGTGGGGACTTGCTGCTGCTCGACAACATGCTGGTGGCGCACGGGCGGCGGCCCTACACGGGCGCGCGCAAGGTCTACGTGGCGATGGGCGAGCCCTTCAGCGACATGCGGCCGGCGGGGGACTAAACCCGGTTACGTGAAGAGGCGCGGCGCGAGACGCCGCGAGCGGCGTCTTTCCCCGACCTGTTTCCTCCACTATATTATCTTTACCCAAAGAGCGAGGTGATTATGAATTCTCTGTTGCAGGACATCCGCTACTCCGTCCGCATGATGCTGAAAAACCGCGGCTTCACCGCCGTCGTACTGCTGACGATGGCGCTGGGCATCGGCGCCAACGTGGCGATCTTCAGCGTCGTCAATAACACCCTGCTCAGCACCCTGCCGTATAAAGAGCCCGACAGACTCGTTTACGTGTGGTCGAAACTGGCGCGCGGGAATCAGAACCGGAGCACCGCCTCGCTGCCCGATTACCAGGACTGGGTCAGTCAGTCTCAGGTGTTCGAGGTGTCGAGCTGCTACACCTACAACCTTTATAACCTCGTCAGCCCGCAGCAGGACCCCGAGCAGGTGCGGGGCTCGCAGGTGGCGGCCAACTTCTTCCAGGTGCTCGGCGTCGAGCCGGCGGTGGGGCGCAGCTTCCAGCCCCAGGAGGAGCGCGACCGCCTCGTCATCCTGAGCGACGGCCTGTGGCGGCGGCGTTACGGCGCCGACCGCAACGTCGTCGGGCAGTCGATCCTGATGAACGGCGAGAACTACACCGTCGTCGGGGTGATGCCGCAGGGGTTCAGCTTCCCCTCCTCCGAGGTGCAGCTCTGGACGACGTTCGCCACCATCCACGGCGAGGGGCCGGCGCTGACGGGCAACCGCAAGGCGCGGAACTACAGGGTCATCGCGCGGCTCAAACCCGGCGCGACCGTCGAGGCCGCGCAGGCGGAGATGAACACCGTCGCGCGCCGCCTGGAGCAGCAATACCCGGACTCTAACGGCGGCGTGGGGGCCAACGTCATGACGATGCACGAGCAGGTCGTGGGCGACATCCGGCCCACCTTGCTCGTCCTGCAAGGCGTCGTCACCTTCGTCCTGCTGATCGCGTGCGCCAACGTGGCGAACCTGCTGCTGGCGCTCACTTCGAGCCGCGAGCGCGAGATGGCGATTCGCACCGCGCTCGGCGCGACGCGCGCGCGCATGGTGCGCCAACTGCTGACCGAGAGCGTGCTCCTCTCGCTGGTCGGCGGCGGGCTCGGCCTGCTGTTGGCGCTCTGGGGCGTGAGCGCCCTGGGCAGGCTCGGGCTCGGCAGCCTCGTGCCCGTCGAGACGATACACCTCGACGCGCGCCTGCTGATTTTCGCCGCCCTGGTCTCGCTCGTGACGGGCGTCATCTTCGGCCTCGCCCCGGCCCTGCAAGCCTCGAAGATAAATCTCAACGAGACGCTGAAAGAAGGGGGCCGCGGGACGGCGGGCAGCGCCCGCGCCCGCCGCGCGCAGGCGTTGCTGGTGGTCTCCGAGGTCGCCTTGACGATGGTGCTTCTGGTCGGGGCGGGCCTCATGTTGAGAAGTTTCATGTACCTGCTCGACGTCAACCCGGGCTACAACCCTGACAACCTGATGACGCTTCACATGGCCGTCCCGCAGGCGAAGTACAAGGAGGGCGACCGGCTCAACGTGCTGTACGCCCAGGTGCGCGAGCGCGTGGGCGGCCTGCCCGGCGTGCGCGACGTGGCGATCGCCGAGAGCCGGCCGCCGGGCGGCCTGCAACGCAACCTGGACTTCCTGATTCAGGGCCAGGCGGAGGCGGCGGGCGGCCAGAGTCTGAGGGCCGCGTCCGTGACGGTCAGCGACAATTACTTCAGCACCCTGGGCGTCCCCCTCGTCAAAGGGCGCTACTTCGGCCCCGCGGACAAGAAGGGCGCGCCGGAGGTGGCGGTGATCAGCGAGACGATGGCGCGCCGCTTCTTCGCCGACGTGGACCCGCTCGGCCAGAGGATCAAACTGGCGAACGCGAAGGCGGACGCCCCCTGGTTCAACATCGTCGGCGTGGTCGCCGACGTGAAGTACCGCGGGCTGGACGCCGACGCCGGCCCGACCATGTACTTCTCGGCAGAGCAGACGCCGCCGCCCGGCGCGTACCTGCTGATCCGCACCACGACGGAGCCGACGGGCATCGTGCCCGCGGTGCGCGGCGCGATCCGCTCGCTCGACGCGGAACTGCCGCTGTCGAACATCAAGACCATGCAGCAGTTGCTTGAGGAGTCCGTCTCGCAGTCGCGCTTCGCCACGGTGCTCATCGGCATCTTCGCCGCCGTCGCGCTCGTGCTGGCGAGCGTCGGCATCTACGGCGTCATCTCCTACTCGATCAGCCAGCGGACGAGCGAGGTCGGCATCCGCATGGCGCTCGGCGCGCAGATGAAAGACATCCTCAGACTGTTTGTCGCGCAGGGCGTCCGGCTGGCCGTCTTGGGCGTCGGCATCGGCCTGCTGGCCGCGTTCGCCATGACGCGAATTATTACGAGCCTGCTCTATCAGGTGAGCGCCATCGACCCGCTCACCTACATCGTGACGGCGCTGGTGCTGGCCCTCGTGGCCGTGGCGGCCAGCTACATCCCGGCGCGGCGTGCGACCAAGGTGCACCCGATGACCGCCCTGCGCCAACAGTAAAGCCGTTCGACCGAAGTCGGGACGGCCGCCCGCGCCGTCGCCCGAGGGGCACGCGGGCGGGCGGCCCCCGACGCGCGTGCGTCACTCACGTTCCTCCCGTCCTGATTTAACTCCTGCTGAAAAGAGTGCGCCCCGGCCGGCTCGCCGGAACCGGGCCGGGCGAATAGAGACCCTGTGTTGCCGCGCGCCGAGGCGTCGGCCGGTTCGGGCGCGGTGCGCCCTTCGGGAAGGTCACATGTTTTCAACTTCTTCGGGTAAAGACGGATCAATGGGCAACATCATGACGGAAGAGATCTATACCGTCCCGGCATCATTCGCGCAGCAGCGCCTGTGGTTCCTTGACCAGTTGAACTCGAACACGGGGATTTACAACGTCCCCGCGGCCATACGCATGTCGGGCCGGCTCGACGAAGCGGCACTTGAAAGAAGCTTCAACGAAATCCTGCGCCGGCACGAGACGCTGCGCACGAGCTTCGTCAGTCTGGACGGCGAGCCGGTTCAGTTCATCACGCCGCACCTCACCATCCCGCTCGAGCGCGTTGACCTGCGTCCGCTCCCGCGGGCCGCGCGCGAGGCGCGCCTGACCGTCTTAATCAACGAAGAGGCCGTCCGCCCGTTCGACCTGACGCAAGCGCCTTTGTTCCGCACCACGCTCGTCCAACTGGAAGAGAACGAGAGCGTACTTCTGTTGACGATGCATCACATCGTCTGTGACGGCTGGTCGATTGACGTTCTCATCCGCGAGGTCACAGTCCTCTATCAGGCCTTCGCCAAGGGCCGGCCGTCACCCCTGCCGGAGCTGCCCATCCAGTACGCGGACTACGCGGTGTGGCAGAGGGAGTGGCTCCAGGGCGAGGCGCTCGAAGATCAACTCGCCTACTGGCGGGGGCAGCTCTCGGGCGCGCCCGCCGCGCTCGACCTGCCGGCCGACCGCCCGCGCCCGCCGCGCCAGAGCTTCAAGGGGGCGCGCCACCCGCTGGCGCTTTCGGCCGAGCTGACGGCGGCGCTGAGGGAGCTGAGCCGGAGGGAAGGCGCGACGCTGTTCATGACGCTGCTGGCGGCCTTCGACGTGCTGCTGGCGCGCCAGTCGGGGCAGGGCGACGTGGTCGTCGGCACGCCTGTGGCGAACCGGACGCAGGTGGAGGTCGAGGGGCTGATCGGGTTCTTCGTCAACACGCTCGTCCTCAGAACCGACCTCTCCGGCGACCCGACCTTCAGCGAGCTGCTGGCGAGAGTCAGAGAGACGGCGCTGGGCGCGTACGGGCACCAGGACGTGCCGTTCGAGCTGCTGGTCAAGGAGCTGGGCGTCGAGCGCAGCCTCGACCACTCCCCGCTCTTCCAGGTCATGTTCGTCCTCGACAACCACGCGCGCCAGGAGATGACCATCGGCGAGATGAGGTTGCGCCTGCTGGAGGTGAAGAGCGCGCTGACGAAGTTCGACATCACCCTCCGCATGGAGGATGCGGGCGAAACCATCAGGGGCGCATTCGACTACAACACGGACATCTTCGACGCGGCCACCATCGGCCGCCTCGCACAGCACTTCCAGACTCTGCTCTCGGGGCTCGCCGCCGACCCGCACCGCCGCCTCTCGCAGCTCACGCTGCTCAGCGCGCGGGAGCGGCAGCAGCAACTCGTGCAGTGGAACGACACGCGCCGCGAGTACGCGCAGGCGCACCGCCTGCACGAGCTGTTCGAGCGGCAGGCCGAGCGCACGCCGACCGCCGTGGCGCTCAGCTTCGAGTCCGAAGAGCTGACTTACGCCAAGCTCAACGCCCGTGCGAATCGACTGGCGCACTACCTGCGCTCTCTCGGCGTCGGCCCCGAATCGCCGGTCGGCATCCTGATGGAGCGCTCGGCCGAGATGGTCGTCTCGGTGCTGGCCGTGCTGAAGGCGGGCGGCGCTTACGTCCCGCTCGACCCGCAGTACCCGCACGAGCGCCTCTCCTTCATGCTCTCGGACTCGGGCGCGCGCGTGCTCCTCACGCAGTCGCACCTCGCCGCGCTCATCCCGCGGGAGAGCGTTGACGAGCGGTTGCAGGTCGTTGCGCTCGACGCCCTGGGGCAGGAGTTGGCGCGGCAGAGCACAGCCGACATCACGGACGGCGGGGCGACGAGCGAGAACCTGGCCTACGTCATCTACACGTCCGGCTCGACCGGCCGCCCCAAAGGCGTGATGGTCTCGCACCGCTCGATCGTCAATCATCTGCTGTGGAGGCAGGACGCCTACCCGCTGAACGAAACCGACAGCTTCCTTCAGAAAGCCTCGTTCAGTTTTGACATTTCGGTCTGGGAGATGTTCGCGCCGTTGACTACCGGCGCGCGACTCGTGCTGGCGCGCCCCGGCGGGCAGCAGGAGAGCGCCTACTTGGTGAGGCTGATCGCCGAAGCGGGCGTCACGGTGGCGCACTTCGGCCCCGCCATGCTCCAGACGTTTCTGCTCGAGCCGGGGGTCGAATCCTGCACCAGTCTGAGGCGGGTCTTCTGCGGCGGCGAGCCGCTGAGCGCAGACTTGCAGGCCCTCTTCCACGAGCGTCTGCGGGCCGCGCTGCACAGCCAGTACGGCCCGACCGAGACGACCGTAGACGTGACGGCCTGGGATTGCGTGGGCGTGTGCGGGCGGCCGAATGCGCCCATCGGCCACCCCATCGCCAACACACAGATTTACCTGCTCGACGCGCAGGGCCGGCTCGTCGCGCCCGGCGTGCGGGGCGAGCTGCACGTCGGCGGCGCGGCACTGGCGCGCGGCTATCTGGGACGGCCCGACCTCACCGCCGAGCGATTTATTCCGAACCCTTTCGGCGACACCCCCGGGGAGCGCCTCTACAGAACGGGTGACGTGGCGCGTTACCTCGAAGACGGGAGCATAGAGTTCGTCGGGCGGCTCGACCAGCAGGTGAAGGTCAGGGGCTACCGCATCGAGCTGGGCGAAATCGAGGCCGCGCTGCGCGAGCACGAAGCCCTGCGCGAGGCCGTCGTCGTCCTGCGCGAGGACGAGCAGCGCGGCGACAAGCAACTGGTCGCGTACTACACGGCGGGCGACGGGCCGGCCCCGGCGGCGGCCGAGGTGCGCGAGTCCTTACAGTCGCGTCTGCCGGAGTACATGATCCCTTCGGCCTTCCTGCTGCTCGACTCACTGCCGCTGACGCGGAACGGTAAAGTTGACAAGCGCGCCCTGCCCGCGCCCTCCGCCTCCGACCCCGGGCGGAATAGCGAACAGGTCGCGCCGCGGACGCCGGTCGAAGAGGTGGTGGCCGGGGTCTGGCAGGACTTGCTCCGGGTGGAGCGGGTCGGCGTTCACGACAATTTCTTTGAACTCGGCGGCCACTCGCTGCTGGCTAACCGCGTCGTCGCGCACCTGCGCAAGGCGTTTCAGACGGACATCCCCCTGCGGGCGATGTTTGAAGCCCCGACCGTCGCGCTGCTCGCCGGCCGCATCGAGGAGGCGCTCGCCAGCGGGCAGGCTTACTCGCTGACTCCGATGACCCCGGCCGGCCACGGCCAATCCCTGCCGCTCTCGTTCGCGCAGCAGCGGCTCTGGTTCCTCGATCAGCTTGAGCCGGACAACCCTTTCTACAACATCCCCGTCGCGCTGCGCCTGACCGGGCGGCTCGACGCGGCCGCGCTGCGGCGCAGCCTCGAAGAGATTACCCGCAGGCACGACTCGCTGCGCACCCGCTTCGTCGTGGAGGGCGACACCCCGTCTCAAATCGTCGTGCCGTTCGCGGAAGTGACGCTGGAGCTGCCGCTCATCGACCTCGGGAACGCCGGTCAGGACAGGGAGCAGGAAGTCGCGCGGCGCGCCCGCGAAGAGGCCGCGCGTCCGTTCAACCTGTCGCGGGCTCCGCTGATGCGCGGCGCCCTGCTGCGCCTCGCGGACGACGAGCACGTGTTGCTGTTGACGATGCATCACATCGTCTCCGACGGCTGGTCTTCGGGCGTCCTCGTCAGAGAGTTTACCGCGCTTTACAACGCGTTCAGCGCGGGCGAAGAGTCGCCGCTGGAAGAACTGTCAAGCCAGTACGTGGACTACGCGGTGTGGCAGAGGGAGTGGTTACAGGGCGAGGCGCTGGAGACTCAGCTCGCCTACTGGCGGCAACAGCTCTCGGGCGCGCCCGCCGCGCTCGACCTGCCTGCCGACCGCCCGCGCCCGCCGCGCCAGAGCTTCAAGGGGGCGCGCCACCCGCTGGCGCTTTCGGCCGAGCTGACGGCGGCGCTGAGGGAGTTGAGCCGGAAGGAAGGGGCGACGCTGTTCATGACGCTGCTGGCGGCCTTCGACGTGCTGCTGGCGCGCCAGTCGGGGCAGGGCGACGTGGTGGTCGGCACGCCCATCGCGAACCGCGGGCGGGTGGAGATCGAAAACCTCATCGGGTTCTTCGTCAACACGCTGGCGCTGCGGGCGGACGTGTCGGACGACCCGACGTTCGTGGAGCTTCTGTCCAGAGTTAAGGAAGTCTGCCTGGGCGCGTACGGGCACCAGGACGTGCCGTTCGAGCTGCTGGTCAAGGAGCTGGGCGTCGAGCGCAGCCTCGACCACTCCCCGCTCTTCCAGGTCATGTTCCAGTTGCAGGAGCAGTCTCAACTGGACGTGTCTCTGCGCGGCCTGAGCGTGACCCAGTTGGAGCTTGAGCGCGGGGGCGCGAAGTTTGATCTGACGCTCTCCATGACGGAGACGGCGCAGGGGTTGGTGGGCCATCTCGAATACAACACAGACATATTTGACGAGACGACCGTCGCACGCTTGCTCGGCCATTTTGAAATCCTGTTGCGTGGCATCGTCACCAATCCGGCACAGGGAATTTCCCGTCTGCCTCTGCTGACGAAAGCCGAAGAACGGCAAGTGGTCGTCGAGTGGAACGACGAGATGGCGCGCGCCTACCCGGCGGCCTCCTGCCTGCACGAGCTATTCGAGCAGCAGGTCGCGCGCACGCCCCTGGCCGTCGCCCTCCGCTTTGAAGCGCAAGAGCTGACTTACGCCGACCTCGACGCCCGGGCGAATCGACTGGCCCACCACCTGCGCTCTTTGGGCGTCGGCCCCGAGGTGCTGGTCGGCGTCCTGCTGGAGCGCTCCCCGGAGATGGTCGTCTCG
>DATMVD010000021.1:0-16506 GCA_035563535.1 Pyrinomonadaceae bacterium
CTTCTACGCCGACGCCGCGCGCATCGCCTTGCAGTCGATCTTCGCGCACAAGCTGCGGGCGTTTTTGACGCTGATCGGGATCATCATCGGGGTGGCGTCGGTGGTGGTGGTGGGCGCGGCCATCTCGGGGCTCAACACCTATGTGAAGGACAAGGTGACGGCCATCCTCGGCACGAACCACTTCATGATCGCGCGCATGGCCTCGCACGGGAACGTCTCGGAGGAGGAGTGGGAGAAGCGCAACCGGCGCAACAAGCGGCTCGAACTCGAAGACTACGAGTGGGTGCGCGACCGCTGCGTCGCCTGCTCCGAGGTCGGCGCGCAGCTCCAGAACCGGGTCGATCTCTCGCACGAGGGCGAGAAGATATACGGCACGCAGGTGCAGGGCTGCACCGCCAACATGGCCTCCATCGAGGAGAAGACCATCGCCGAGGGGCGCTTCTTCCTGCCGCAGGAGGTGGAGACGGCCGCGCCCGTCGTCGTCATCGGCAACGACATCAAGGAGAAGTTCTGGCCGGGCGTTGACCCCATCGGCCGGACGCTGAGCATCCGCGGCATCCCCCTCCAGGTCATCGGCGTCGAGGAGACGCGCGGCTCGATGTTCGGCAACTCGCTCGACAACGTGTCGTACATCCCCCTCTCGACCTACCGGAAGATCTTCGGCGGCCGCCAGAGCCTCCAGATTCACGGCAAGGCCGAGACGCGCGAGAAGTTCCAGGCGGCCATCGAAGACGCGCGGATGGCGCTCAGGGACAAGCACAAGCTGAAGGGGAACGAGGAGGACGACTTCGGCCTCGTCAACACGGGCGAGATCGGCAACGAGGTGGACTCCATCACCGGCGGCATCGCGATGGTCGTCACGCCCATCACGCTCATCTCGCTCATCGTCGGCGGCATCGTCGTGATGAACATCATGCTGGTGAGCGTGACCGAGCGCACCTTCGAGATCGGGCTGCGCAAGGCGCTCGGCGCCACGCGCAAGCAGGTGCTCCTGCAGTTCCTCATCGAGTCGTCGTTCCTGACAACCTTCGGCGGCATACTCGGGCTGCTTCTGGCCTTCGGCATCGCGTGGACGATCTCGGCGACGACCCCGGTGCCGATGACGATCACCATCGTCTACGTCATCCTCTCCATCGCCGTCTCGGGCGGCATCGGCATCATCTCCGGCGTCTACCCGGCCTTCAAGGCGTCGCGCCTCGACCCGATTGTGGCGCTGGCGCGAAAGTGAGAGGAGGTGAATAGTGAATGGTAAATAGTGAATAGAGGATTGAGGCCACTAATTACCATTTACTATTTACCGTTCACTATTTACTTATGAGACTAAGAGTCCCCAGGTTCTTTACGTCAGAGATACTCCGGATGTCGCTCGACAGCATCCGCGCGCACAAGCTGCGGAGCTTCCTGACGGTCTTCGGCATCGTCATCGGCGTCGTCGTCGTCATCGTCGTCGCCTCGCTCCTGACGGGCGTGCGCCAGTCGGTCGTGGACGTGATCGCCGAGTACGGCACGAACAACATCTACGCCTTCCACCTCTCGACCGGGTTCACGAACGTCACGCGCGAGGAGGAGCGGACGCGCAAGCCCTTCAAGCAGGAGGACGCCGAGGCCGTCCGGCGCTTCGCGCCCGCGGTCGAGGACGTGGCGAGCGTCCTGCTCGTCGCGTGGTGGGACTCGACCATCCAGTACCAGGGCAAGAACCACCGGCGCGGGCAGCTCCAGGGCGTGACGGCCAACTACGCCGAGACGTGCAACCTCTCGATCTCCGCCGGGCGCTTCATCACCGAGCCGGACGACACGAACCGGCGCAACGTGATGGTCATCGGCGTCAACATCGCGGACGCGCTCTTCCCGGGCAAGTCGGGCGACCAGGTCGTCGGCACCGAGGTCAAGCTCGGCGGCCGCCCCTTCGAGATCATCGGCGTGCTTGAGAAGCGCAAGAACGCCATCTTCGGCGAGAACGAGGAGGACAACGCCGTCTTCATCCCCTTCCGCACGGCGCGGCAGGTCTCGCCCGGCAGCGAGTACATCCTCTTCGTCATCCGCGCGCGCGAGGGCCAGTTCAAACAGGCGCTCGACCAGACCGAGGAGGTCCTGCGCCGCGTCCGCAACGTGCCCTTCAACGCGCCGAACAATTTCGACCTGGGGACGGCCGACAAGTTCATCAGCCAGTTCGACAGCATCATGGGCATGATCGGCCTCATCGCCATCGCCATCTCTTCGGTCGGGCTGCTCGTGGGCGGCATCGGCGTGATGAACATCATGCTGGTGAGCGTGACCGAGCGGACGCAGGAGATCGGCGTGCGCAAGGCCATCGGCGCGCGCCGCCGCGACATCGTCCGCCAGTTCCTCTACGAGGCGATGACGCTCACCGCCCTGGGCGGCATCGCGGGCGTCGTCATCGCCGTCGTCATCAGCAAGATCATCGGGCTGCTGCTGCCCTCGCTCCCCGCCACGATCCCGCTCTGGGCCGTCATCGCGGGGCTCCTCGTCTCCATCTTCGTCGGCCTCGTCTTCGGCGTCTGGCCCGCGCGCAAGGCTTCGAGGCTCGACCCGATTGAGTGCCTGCGCTACGAATAAACAGAACCGCGAGCGGGTGCGGGTGACTTCAGAGACACGTCTGAAGTCACCCGCACCCGCTCGCTACCGCTCGCGGTTCTGTTCTACTTCTTTATCGCCCGCAGCAGCTCCTCCCTGAAATAGCCCGCGGGGATGGTGCCCTGGCGCATGAAGAGGACGTGGAACTCCTTGGGGTTGAACTTGTCGCCGAGGAGTTTCGACGCCTCAGACCTGAGCGCAAATATCTGGTCTTTGCCGAGGCGGTAGGTGATGGCCTGCGTGGGCCACTTGGAGTAGCGGAAGATGGCGCGCTCGGACGAGTCGCAGCTCGCGCGCTTGGCCTCGGTCTTCGAGGCGTCCGCGCACTTGCCGGGCTGGAAGTCCACGACCTCCGAGAAGAGGTCAACCGCCTCGTCGTAGGTCATCCGTCCCGTGTGGATGCCGGTGTCGATGCGGACGCGCAGGTCGCGGTAGAGCTTGCCCTTAAGTTGATAGAGCCGCTCCTCGGGCGTGTAGAAGCCTTCGGGCGCGCCCGGCGCGGGCTCGGCCATCAGCGCCTCGGAGTAGAGAGCCCACCCCTCGGCCGCCATCGAGTCCTCCCACATCGACGAAGAGTCCTCGACCGCGCCCGGCGTCAGCCAGCGCACGCCCGAGATGTCGTTGCGGTACTGGGTCATGACCTTGTAGTGCCAGTCGTGCCCCGGGAAGCCCTCGTGCGCGGCGAGGTCTGCGAGCGACGCGCGGTTGTTCTCCTTCAAGACCGCCTGGTCGTTGCTGCCCGAGGTGGTGACGTAGAAGCGCCCGACGCCGCTCTGCTTGAAGGGCGGGGCGGGGTAGTAGGCCGCGCCGTCGATGGAGGCGCGCAGGGGCGGCGGCGTCTCGACCACTTCGAGCTTGTAGTCGGCCGGCACGTCGAACACTCCCGTCTTGCGCGCGTAGTCCACGAGCTTGACGCCCGACTCCCTGTACCAGTCAACCATCTCGGCGTCGGTCTTGGGATAGTCCTTGCCCAGCTCCTCGAAGACCGCCTGCACGGCCTGCGGGCCGTCCGCGGGCAGAGTCATCCCGCGCTTCTGCCCGATCTGGCGGGCGAGGTCGATCATCTGCCTGCGCGTGTCCTCGACAACCGGCCACGCCTCCTCGTAGAGCTTCGCGGCCGTCGCGTCCATGCGCAGGTTGTTCCGGATGGCCCAGTTGTACTCCTCCTCGCCGAAGGCGTAGCGGTCCTGCGCGAACTGCGCCTTCGGCGTGAGCTTGTCGCCCGCGGCGTCGAAGAAGGTCGTGCGGACGAACTCGGCGAACTTCTGGTAAGCCTCCGAAGCCTTCTGCGAAGCCTCGTCGAGCTGGCGGAGCATCTGGTCGCTGGCCTCGCCCGCGGCCAGACGATCCTTCGCCGTCTCGGGCAGCTTCTTGGCGAAGTAGTCGGCGTTGGCCCCGGCCGTCGTCACGCCGTCGCGCAGGAGCATCCGGTGGTCGGCCGTGTTACCCGCCTTGACGCCCGCTTCGAGCTGCTGCTGCGCGACCTGTAGGAAGCGCGGGATGTCCGAGACGCGCTGCGTGACGAGCCGCCACTCGTCGGGCGTGCCGTAGGTCTTCTCGCCGGTCTGCGTCATGCCCTGCAACTGCCAGTCGATGGCGCGGAAGGGCTCGGAGACGTACGTGTCCACGGCGCGCTCCTGGTACTTGCGCGTCTGGTGCTGGCGCAGCAGGAAGCCGATCTGCGCGAGCGCCACGTCGCGGTCGATCCTGCGCCCGGGCGAGAGCGAGTTGGGGTCTACGCCCTGGAAGGCTTTCTGCGAGTCGGCGAGCCAGCGGTCTTCCTCGGCGAGCGCCGCCGGGGAGTGGTCGCGCAGCCGCCCGTCAACCTCCTTGAGCGAGGGGTCGAGCCCCGCGCCGCCGAGGTATGTGTTGACCGTCGGGTTGCGGCGCAGGAACTCGACGACGTACTTGTCGTGAATCGCCTTGAAGGCCGCGTCGCCGCTACCCGCGGCCGGGTTGGAGGCCGGGGCGCTGTTCTGCGCCGGCTGCTGCTGCACGCACGCGCCCGTCAGGAGTGCGGCCAGGAGCAGGAGGAGTCTTCTTCTCATCTCTTCTTCTCTCGGGTGTGGTCTGGTACTGTCCGGGGAAAGTCTGTCGGCTTACGCACGGAGTATAAAGGCAAAAAGCCGTGAACCGTAAACCGTGAGCCGTGACAGGATAAAGGCAGCTTTTCACTCGTCACGGTTCACGGTTTACGGTTCACGGCTTTTCCCGCTACACTGGCCGCGACTTTCATCCCATCCCGAACGAGTGGAAAGCTTTCGATGAGCGAACTGAACGAGCGGCGCTGGGCCGTCTTGAGCGAGCGGGGGTGTGAGGACGCGGGGCTCAGCTACGCGGAGGCCGCGGGGCTAGTCGCGCGCCTGAAGGCCGAGCGCGTGAGCGGCCTCTGCGTCATCACGGACGCGGCCGCCGCGCACGTGCCGCGCGCGAAGAAGCCGCCGTCGAAGACGGCAACCGCCGGCAACTCGAAGCCGCGGCGGAGCCGCAAGAAGGCGACCACGTAAAATAGACGCCGCTGACGCGGCGTTTTAGGCACGTGCTCCGGTTAAGTTTTTGGGGCGTTGAGGCGGGAGGCGATGACCTTGGCGGCGGTGGCACCCGCGCCGGCCGCGCCGCTGACGGTGGGCGCGAGCGGGTTCGACACGTCGCCGACGGCGAAGACCATCTCGGCGCTCGTCTCCTGCTCGCCGGTGACGACGACGTAGCCGCGCTCGTCCGTGTGAAGCTGTCCCCTGAAGAGTTCCGTGTTCGGCTCGACCCCGACGCGGATGACCACGCCGCGCACGGCCATCCTCAACGGCTTCAGCGCGCCCGCGCGCAGCATCTCGACCGATTCGACTCTGTCGCCCCCGAGAATCGCGCGCAGCGTCGTCTCGGGGAAGACCGTGATGCGGTGGTCGCCCTTCACCCGCTCGGCGAACTCCGCGCGCGCCCTCAGACTCCTCCCGCGGTGGGCGAGCGTCACGGTCGCGCACACTTCGGCCAGCAGCAGCGCGTTCTCGGCCGCGGCGTCCCCGCCGCCGACGACGAGCACGTCCTCGCCTTTTACCGTGTCGCGTTCGAGCCGCCCCGATTCGAGCACGCCGCGCCCCGCGAACTCCGCCTCGCCGGGCACGCCCAAGCGCCTGCGCCTGACGCCGGTCGCGATGACGAGCGCGATTGACTGCAACTCCTCGCCGCTCAGCAGGCGCACGCGCTTCGACTTCAGATCGACGCCCTCGACCTCGGCCTCAGTCCACAGGTCGAACTCCTTCTCCTCGACCTGCGCGGCGAACAGGTCGCGCAACTCGCGCCCGTCGGCGGCGCGCACGCCCAGGTAGTTCTCGACCGGGTTGTGGACGCGCAGCAACTGCCCGCCGACCTCGGCCGCCTGCTCGATGACGAGCGCGTCCAAGCCAAGCTCGTCGCACCAGAGCGCCGCCGAGAGCCCGGCCGGCCCCGCCCCGATGATGATGACGTCGTGCATGTCCTGCGTTAAGTAGCCAACGACACCGCCTGCCCCTTGAGCGCCTCGCGAAGCTCGGCGGCCACCTCGTCGGGTTCGAGCCGCGAGGCGGCCGGCGCGCCCTTGTGGTCGAAGAACTTGACCGCCGAGGTCAGCTCGCTCCGGTCTGCCTTCCACACGCCGCGCCCGCGCTCCGACACGTTCAAACGGCCGACGAGGCCAGAGAGGTTGCGGCGCGCGACCCGGGGCCGCGTGCGGGTCTCGGCCCACGAGTAGTAGGCGTAGTCGATGCGGTAGGCCCAGCCGTCTCCGTACGGCGTGGCGACGAGAATGACTTCGCCGCGCGCGTTGTGCGCGAGCGCCGTGTAGGGCGCGCCGTGGCGCGCGGGGTCGAAGCCGCCGGGGCCGTAGAGGTCTCGCGCGAGCGTGACGACCGAGAGCTTCGACGCTTCGTCTTCGACGACGCGCGAGCGCCCCGCGGCGAAGCTTTCGAGCGTGCGTTCGATCCACGCCCAGCCCTCGCGCCACAGCGGCTCGTACTCGCCCGTCCGCGTGATGACCCGCTCGACTTCCGGCAGGACGAGTTCGTACGCGCGCCGCTCGTCAACCTTCGCGCCGCGCGCGAGGTGCTCGACGAGCGGCGAGCTGACGCCCGGCACGAAAGGGTTGTCCCCGCCCTGAATCAGGATCGAGACCCGCACCGCGGCCTCGTTCGGGAATTCCGAGAAGTCGCCCGCCTCCGCCGCCGACACGAGCTCGCCCCTCAAACCCAGGGCGCGCTCGCCGTTCAAGACCGACCACACGGAGAGCACGCCGTCGGCGTCGAAGTGGTTGTTGGTGATGACCTCGACGCCCCGCGCCCACTCCTCGCGCCGCGGCCACGCGGCGAAGTTCAGGGCAATCTCCGTCGAGGTGTCCGCGCGCAGCTCCTCCGGCGTGCCGTTCCCCTCCCAGTGCGAAAGGTGCAGCGCGCCCTCGACCGTCCCGTCCACCGACAGCAGCGGCGCGTCGCTCAGACCCTCGTGGTAGAACTCGAACCTCATAAGAACTCCTCACTCGGTAACGCCCTTGATGCGGACGTGTGGGTCGAGGCGCGTGACGACGAGGCCGTCACGCACGTCAAAGCGGCAGGCGAGGGCCGTCTTGTCCTGCGCCGCCGGCTGGCCCCCTTCGCGGTACCAGAACTGGCAGTTGGTGCAGTCGCCGTTCCAGCAGAAGTCGCCGTAGGAGATGGTTTGGATGGAGAGGTACTGGAAGCCGCGGAGCAGGCTGTTGCGCTCGGGCACGCGGACGCTTTGGCCGAGGACTTCTATCTCGACCAGCCGCTCGAAGGGGGCGAACAGGTCGGGGTCGAACGCGGGCTCGTCCGTGTGTCCCATCCTTATAATAAGGGTCAGAACCGCCCGCGGTAGCGGGTGGGCGTGACTCATGCCGAATGATTGAATGAAAGCGCGACTTTCATCAGTCAACAAGCCGTCATCGAAAGGCCCACCCGCTACCGCGGGTGGTTCTGACCCGGTTGGTCAACGCTCTGGGTATACCGGGAGGCCGTCGATGCTGACCTGGTTCTTCTCGCGGCGGTAGTCGCGGATGCCGTCCTCGCCCTTACTCAAAGACCACTCGACGAGCCGCTGCCGCTCCTCCTTCAGCTCGTAGACGGGGACGGCGAAGCCGCAGGAGGTCTGCGCCGACTCGACTTCGAGGAGGACGATCTGCCGCTCGCCGGGCAGGGCGGGGAAGTGCGGGCGCAAGGAAGGCCACTCCCCGTCTCCGGGGCGGACGACGCGGCCGCGCCCGTAGATGCGCAGGATCATCGGCTGCTCCGAGAAGCTACAGAACATGACCGTCATCCGCCCGTTCTCCGAGAGGTGCGCGGCCGTCTCGTTGCCGCTGCCCGTCAGGTCGAGGTAGGCCACGCGGCTCCCCCCTTCGAGGCAGCGGAACGTGTCCATGCCCTTCGGCGAGAGGTTGATGCGCCCCTCGGCGGGGGCCGTCGCCGTGAAGAACACCTTCTGCTCGCCGATGAACTTTCGCAGCCCTTCGTCGAGCCGCGCGTGGAACTTCGCCATCGCTTAAATCTTCCTCAGTCGCGGATGGTGACTTCGAGCGTGAAGGCCGTGTCGGTCGCCTCGTCCTCGGGCCAGACGCTGATCTCGTAGTTGCCGGTCTTGGGGAGCGTCCCCGACCAGTCGGTCGGGTTCTGGCCTACGTCCATCGGGTCCATGCCCGGGGCCCAGACGCCGAAGATGGCGTTCTTCTTCGTGGATGTCAGGTGGAGCGTCAGCGTCTGGCCCGCCTTGGCGCGCAGGCGGTAGGTGATGGGGTCCATCCCGCCGCTCTCGCTCGGGCCGCCCGTGGTGCGACCTTTGAGGATGACGGTCGTGCGCCCCTTCGGGAAGCGGACGACGATGGTCTTGCCCCACGCGGGGGCGGTGGCGAGCAGCAGGACGAGGATCGTTGCGGCAAATTTTTTCACGAGGGTCTTCTCCTTCATTCGGGGCAGGGTTGCTTAAAGAGCCGCCGCGCATGATATCACGGACGGCGGGCGTTGATTGATGCTTCTCAACGGCGGCGGGCGTGCGCTACACTTGGGGCAAAGGGAACAGAGGAGGGACTAAGTTGGGACTCGTGATATACGTCAAGCCGGGGTGCCCGTACTGCCAGCAGGCGCGGGACTACTACAAGTCGCAGGGCGTCGAGTGGACGGAGTACGACGCGCAGAACGACCGCGCGCGCCGCGCCGAGATGTTCGCCTACTCGGGCGGCGACCCGACCGTCCCCTGCATCGTCGAGGACGGCAAGTATCTTCAGTCGGGCTTCGGCGACCCGTTGCGCGGTTGAACGGTGCACGACTAGCCCGGCCGTGAGCCGGGCGAAGAAATTTTAGCTTTTTGATTTTAAGTTTTTGATTTGAGGCCGTCGCGGGTCTACAATCCCCCGCACGGCCTCGGTGTTTCAATGCGCCAAACCGCAAATCAAAAATCTAAAATCAAAAACCCCTAACCCCGATGGTTGGCAGGACGCTCCTTAACTATCGCCTTACGGAGAAGCTCGGCGCGGGCGGGCAGGGGACGGTCTACAAGGCCGTGGACGAACGCCTGGGCCGCACGGTCGTCATCAAGATTCTCTCGCCGGAGCTGACCGCGCGCGAGGTCAACCTCAAGCGCTTCGAGCGCGAGGCGCAGCTCGCCTCCTCCCTCGACCACCCGAACATCTGCACCATCTACGGGCTGCACGAGTCGGACGGGCTGCACTTCATCGCCATGCAGTACATCGAGGGGAAGAACGTCCGCCAGCTCGTCAACGGCCGCCCGCTCTCGTTAGAGAGCGCCCTCTCGATTGCCTACCAGGTCGCGGACGCCCTCACGGCCGCGCACTCCAAGGGCATCATCCACCGCGACATCAAGGCCGGCAACGTGATGGTCACCGCCTCGGGGCTCGCTAAAGTTTTAGACTTCGGGCTCGCCAAGCTGCTCGACGAGAACAAGAAGGGCGGCGACGTTCACCTGACCGAACTGGGCGTCCCCTACGGCACGGCGACCTACGCCGCGCCCGAGCAGGCCGCGGGCAAGAAGGTTGACCACCGCGCCGACATCTTCTCGACCGGAGTCCTCCTCTACGAGATGCTCGCGGGCATCTGGCCCTTCAAGGGGCAGACGACCGTCGAGGTGCGCTACGCCGTCCTGCACGACACGCCCGACCCCATAGGCGAGCTGCGCAAGGACGAGCCGCCCGAGAGCCTCCAGCGCATCCTCGACCGCGCGCTCGCCAAGCGGCCCGAGGAGCGCTACCCCGTAGCCTCGGAGCTGCGCGACGACCTGCGCGCCGCGATGCGCGAGGTGGCCTCGGCGCGCGGCGACCTCGACCCGCAGACGAGCGGCGTCCCCTCGGAGGTCGTCCCCTACGCCGTCCGCCCGCGCCACGAGCCGGGCACGGGCGGGGGCCTCGGGGGGAGCCTGCGGAGGTGGTGGCGCGGGCTGACGGGCTCGGAGAAGCAGGCCACCTCGCTCCCGCCCGGCCGCCGCGGCGGCTCGACGCAGACGAGCGGCGGCCCGGCCTCCGCCGCGCCGCAGCAACACGTCAGCCAGTTCGAGCTTGAGAAGTCCATCGCCATCCTCCCCTTCCGCAACCTGGCCGCCGACCCCCAGGTCGGCTTCTACGAGTTCTCGCTCGCCGACGCCGTGATCACGGAGCTGGCGCGCAACCGCTCGCTCATCGTCCGCCCCTCCTCGATGATCGTGAAGTACCAGGGCAAGGACGTTGACCCGCGCGAGGTCGGGAAGGAACTGAACGTGAGCGCCGTCCTCTCGGCCAACTTCCTGCGCGCGGGGGGCACGCTCAGGGTTAACGCGCAGCTCGTCGATGTCGTCACCGGCGACATGCTCTGGAGCGACCGCATCGACGCCACGGCCGAAGACCTCATCGCCCTCCAGGACATGATCGCGCACCGCATCGCCGAGGGGCTCAAGGTCGAGCCGCACCTCTCGCAGTCCGCGCCCGCCGCGCCCGCGACGACCAACGCCCAGGCCTACGAAGAGTATCTGAGGGGCCGCGCCGCCTTCGCCAGGTTCCTCTTCCACACGCTCGCCCCCGAGGACTGCGACGAGGCCGTCGAACACTTCCAGCACGCCATCCGCCTCGACCCGACCTTCGCGCTCGCGCACTCGGGCCTGGGCGCGTGCTTCGCCAACAAGGTGCTCAAGGGCCTGGGCGGCGGCGACGACTACGAGCTGGCCGAGAACGCCTTCAGCCGCGCGCTCGACCTCGACCCGAACCTCGTCGAGGCGCGCATCCTGATGGTCTTCATCTACCTCTCGCGCGGCGAGAAGCGGAAGGCGCGCGCCGAGGTCGCCCGCCTCGCCAAGCAGGCCCCGAACGAGCCGGCCGTCTACTTCGTCAAGGGCGCGCTCCACCGGCTGGATGGCGAGTACGACCGTGCGCTGCGCGCCTTCGGCAAGCTCGCGCGCCTCGACCCGGCGGCGCGCGTCGTCGCCAGCTACAACCGCGCCCGCGTCTTCATGTACCAGCACCGCCACGACGACGCGCTCCTCGAACTCGAACAGGGCGCGCGCGTCGAGCCCAACCACCCTCTGATTCGGACGTTCCAGGCGGTCGTGCTCGGGCGCAGCGGCGACGCGGCCGAGGCCGTGCGCATCCTGCGCGAGGTGCTGGAAGAGCACCCGACGATGGACGGCATCCGACCCCTCCTCGCGCAGCAGCTCATCAAGCAGGGCGACGCGGAGGCCGCGCGCGCGCAGCTCACCGACCGCGTGCGCGAGGCGGCGGACGCCGACCACGACATCGCCTACTGGCTCGGCACCGCCCACGCCATGCTCGGCGAGCGCGAGGAGGCGCTCCACTGGCTCGACCGCGCCATCGACCTCGGCAACGAGAACCGCACGTGGTTCAAGTCCGACCCCAACTGGGAGTCGTTCAGGGAAGACGGGCGCTTCGTCGCGCTGATGCGCCGCATCGAGGCCGCGCAGATACAGGCGCAGCCGCGCGAGGTCAGCCAGACCGAGGCCTCCGACGCCGGCAGCTCCGCGCACCCCGAGGCTTACGAGGAGTTCCTGCAAGGGCGCGACGCCTCGGGCCGCTTCATCTACCACACGCTGGCGCGCGTCGATTCCGAAGAGGCGGTCGTCCACTTCAAGCGCGCCGTCGAGCTCGACCCGAACTTCGCGCTCGCGTGGAGCGCGCTCGGCGGGGCCTACGCCAACCGCGTCATCAAGGTCATCGGCGGCCCCGAGGACTACGCGCTCGCGGGCGAGGCGTTGGAGCGCGCGCTCGCGCTCAAGCCGGGGCTGCCCGAGGCGCGCATGCACATGGTCTTCGTCGAGATGGGGCGGGGCAACAAGGCGCTCGCGCGCGAGATCGCGGAGAAGCTCGTGCGCGAGTGCCCGACGGACGTGGGCGCGCAGTTCGCCTACGCGACCGTCTCGCGCCTCGACGGCCGCTACCAGGACGCGCTCGACGCCTACGGCCGGATGCTCAAGATCAACCCGGCCGAGCGCGTCGTCGTCAGCTACAACCGCGCGCGCGTCTTCCTCTACCAGCACCGCCACGACGACGCCGAGGCCGAGCTCAACCTCGGCGCGCAGATGGAGCCGAACCACCCGTTCGTCAAGTCCTTCAAGGCGATCATCTGCGCCTACCGCGGCGACCTCGAAGGGGCGATGCGGACGATGACCGAAGTCCTGCGCCACAACCCGGACATGGACGGCGTCCGGCCGCTCTACTCGCAGTTCCTCATCCAGTGGGGCGACCTCGAACGCGCGCGCGCCGAGCTGACCGAGGGCGCTTTGCGGGTCGCGCGCGCCAACTTCGACGTGGCCTACTGGGTCGCCAGCGCCTACGCCATGCTCGGCGAGGCCGACGCGGCCTTCGAGTGGCTCGGCCGCGCCGTCGAGGTCGGCAACGAGAACCGCCGCTGGTTCGAGTCCGACCCGCACTGGGAGCCTTTGTGCGAAGACCCGCGCTTCGCCGAGTTGATGGCCCGCATCGGCGACACCGCCGCGCGCGCCAACGAAGCCCGACAGCAGTGAGAACGGGGAGTAGACAGTAGACAGTAGTCAGTAGCCGGCAGGGCTCCGCTTGACGGACGCTGACGCTGACAGCCTGACGATTCATTGACGGTGGTTTTTCTACTGACTACCGTCTACTCCCCCTTTACCCTTTCCTTTCCCCGCGGAGGATGCCCGTGAGCACCTTCGTCGTCGGCGACGTTCACGGCCGCCGCAAGCAGTTAGCCCACCTGCTCTCCCTGCTCCCGCGCGAGGCGGGACGGGACACGCTCGTCCTCTTAGGCGACCTCATCGACCGCGGCGAAGACATCCCCGGCACCGTGGCGGATGTCCTGGAAATCCAACGGTCTTCGCCCGCAGGCTCGGTCGTGACTCTGCGCGGCAACCACGAGCAGATGATGCTCGACTTCCTCGACGAGGGCGCGCCGCTCTGGCTCCACCCGGCCGTCGGCGGCCAGCACACCTTCGGCCAGTACACGGGCTACAAGCTGACCGAGGAGCTGCGCGCGTGGTGGGAGGAGGCGCAGCGCCGCCTGCTCGACGCGCTGCCGCAAGAGCACCTCTCGTTCCTGCGCTCGACGACGCTGTTCCACGAGGACGAGCACGCCTTCTACGTCCACGCCGGGCTCGACGGCGAGAAGCACCCTTGCGAGACGGACGCGCGCCACCTCCTCTGGTCGCGCGACCCCGATTTTTATAAGCACTACTACGGTAAGCCCTGCGTCTTCGGCCACACGCCGACGCCGCTGCTGCCCCTGTTCGGGCGCATCGGCCGCCACGGCATCTACGTCTCGCACAGCGCCATCGGCATCGACACCGGCTACGACCCGACCTGCGCGCTGACCTGTTTACAACTCCCCGAGTTCAACCTCTACCAGACCTTCGCCGACGGCCGCACCGCCCACTTCCACATGACCAACTTCCTCCCCGAGCCCTTCCGCAAGTTCCAGCGCAACGGCCACCCCGCTTAAGATGAGGCCGGAACCGCCCGCGGGGGCTAGATGTATGGACGACGTGGCCGAGTACAACCGCGCGCGCTGGCGCGCTCTGGCAGAGGGCGGCGCGCTCTACACGCGCCCGATGCTCGACCTTGACGCGGAGTCGGCGCGCGCCTTCGTTGACCCGCGCGGTTGGCTGGGCGAACTCGAAGGCCGCCGCGTGCTCTGCCTCGCGGGCGGCGGCGGGCGCGAGTCCGCCTGCTTCGCGCTCCTGGGCGCCGCCGTCACTGTCTTTGACCTCTCGCCCGAACAGCTCGAACGCGACCGCGCGGCGGCCGCGCACTACGGCACGCGCGTCGAGACGGTGCAGGGCGACATGCGCGACCTCTCGGCGCTCTACGGCTCCGGCTTCGAGGTCGTCCCGCACTCCTACTCGCTCAACTTCGTCCCCGACGCCGGCGCGGTCTTCCGCGAGGTCGCGCGCGTCACGCACACCGGCGGGCTCTACCGCGTGATGTGCGCCAACCCCTTCGTCATGGGGGCGACGCCGCGCGACTGGGACGGGCGCGGCTACACGCTCTCGACCCCTTACGAAGTGGGCGCGGTGGTGCTAGGCGCGGACGAGGAGTGGGTCTACGAGGACGACCCGCGCGAGCCCGCGCCGCCCGCGCGCGAGTACCGCCACGGCCTCGGCGCGCTCGTCGGCGGGCTCGCCGACGCGGGCTTCCGGCTGCTGCGCGCCTCCGAGGACGAGAGCCTCCACCCAGACCCCGAGGCCGCGCCCGGCACCTGGGATCACTTCCTGACCATCGTCCGCCCCTGGCTCACCTTCCTCTCCCGCCGCGACTGAAAAAATAGTTCTTGACTGTCCTACGACAAGCGTAGTAGATTCAACCTCAAGCGTAGTAGAAGCCGTCGGGACGGAGGCGCGTGTGGCGAAAGAGTCGGACGTAAAGCTGACGAAGTTCGAGCTGGAGGTGATGGGCGCGCTGTGGGAGCTGGGGAGCGCGTCCGTGCGCGAGTTGCAGGAGCGCCTGCCGGAGGGGAAGCGGCCGGCCTACACGACCGTCCAGACCATCGTCTACCGGCTCGAAGAGAAGGGCGCGGTGCGGCGCGTCAAGAAGGTCGGCAACGCGCACGTCTTCGAGCCCGTCGTGACGCGGCGCGCGACCGCCCGGCGCCTGTTCGACGAGCTGCTGGGCTTCTTCGGCGGCTCGCCGCGGACGCTGATGGCGCAGCTCGTCGAGGGCGGCCACCTCACGCTCGAAGACCTGCGCGAGGCCGAGGAGATGTTGGGGCGGCTCGAGTCCGGCGGCGGGGCGGATGAGAGCGCCGCGGTCGAAAGTCGGCCGAAGGCGGCGGGCCGTAAGGCCGGCGGCGGGAAAGGGGGGCGGCGTTGAACGCTCTGCACGAAACCTTCGCGCGCGCGTCCCTCTGGCTATGGCCGGCGGTCGCCAACCACGCGTGGCAGTCGGCGCTCTTCGCAGCGCTCGTCGCCGGCGCGGCGTTCCTGCTGCTGCGCGGCGCGCCCGCGCGCGCGCGCTTCGCGGTGTGGCTCGCGGCCGCCGCGAAGCTGGCGCTGCCCGCGGCGCTCTTCGCGCTGCTCGGCGGGGCGCTCGACTTGAGAGCGGTCGTCTCAAAGTCCGAAGGGGCGGCGGCCCCACTCGTCTTCAAGCTCGCCGAGCCGGTTCAGGTTCAGACAGGCGCGGCTGACTCAAGCGCCCCCGCGTCCGACGCGCGCGGGCACTCGGAAATCTTCTGCCTGCTGACGCTCGCGTGGGCGGCGGGCGCGGGCGCGCTCTTCGCGGTCTGGTTCGCGCGCAGGCGCGAGTTCGTGCGCTCGGTGCGACGGGGCGAGGAGGTCTGGTCGGGGCGCGAGTTCGACGCGCTCCGCCGCGCGCGCGAGCGGCTCGGCCTTGAGGCCGACGTGCTGCTCGTGCTCTCGGAGGAGGGGACGGAGCCGGGCGTGTGGCGGACGCGGCGGCCCGTGCTCGTGCTGCCGCGGAGCGTGGCGGCGCAGTTGGACGAGGAGGAATTAGAAACCGTTCTGCTTCACGAGCTGGCGCACGTCGAGCGGCGCGACAACCTGTGGGGCAACTTGCAGACGGCGCTCGAATGCGTCTTCTGGTTCAACCCAGTGGTGTGGCTCGTCGGGCGGAGGATGCTCGCGGAGCGCGAGCGCGCGTGCGACGAGCGCGTGCTCGAAGCGGGGGGGGCGGCCGGCGCGTACGCCGCGGGCATCCTGAAGGTCGTGCGCTTCTGCTCGGGCTGGCGCGTGGCCGGCGTGTCGGGGGCCGCCTCGGGCTCAAACCTTCGGAGGAGGATCGAGATGATTATGCGTGGGGAGAGTCTCAGGTCGCGCGGGCGCGCGTGGAACCGCGCGCTGGTCGCGTGCGTGGGGGCGGCGGCGCTCCTTCTGACGGCGGGCGCAGGGCTGTTCAGCGGCGCGACCGCGGGGGCGCGGATGCTCGAAGTCGTTAACGCCGAGCCGCAGCAGGCGCGCGTCCGCTCCGCGACGGTCGTCGAGCGGCGCGGCGAAGGGCAGGGGCCCGCGACGCAGGAGATCGAGCAGACGCCGGAGATGGTCGTCTTCTTCGAGCAGCCGGCGGGCGCGCCCGTCCGGATCACCGAAGCGAAGATGAAACAGATCACGCGCGAGCAGTTGCGCCGCGCCGACGACGAGGGGGCGGACTCCTTCGGCGACGAGGGGTCGGCCTCCTTCATCACTTTGCCGTCGGTCACGCTCGCGAACGTGTCGGGCAAGGAGGTGCGCGAGGTCGGGGTGGGCTTCACGACCGGCGGGCGCACGAACGTCATCGCCGGCTACGCCGTCGCGTTGAAGCCGGGCGAGTCACAGACCATCCGCTCCAACTGGCGCGGACGCAACGTCATCCTCCCCGGCCATCTCGCCGACGTTAAGCTCGGCGTCGTCTGGGTGAGCTTCGCCGACGGCACGCAGTGGGGCGCGCGCGCGCGGCCGCCGCACCCGCCCGCCCCGCCC
>DATMVD010000022.1:0-82954 GCA_035563535.1 Pyrinomonadaceae bacterium
GGAGATGGTGATGCCGGGCGACAACGTGGCGATGGAGATCGAGCTGATCACGCCGATCGCTTTGGAGAAGGGGCTGCGGTTCGCCATCAGGGAGGGCGGGCGCACGGTGGGCGCCGGCACCGTCTCCGACATCATCGAGTAGTCGAAGTCACACGGCCCCCGGCCGAAGACAAAAAGCCGGGGGCCATAAGTTTGAATGCTGAAAGCTGACCGCCGAAGGCTATAGAAAGACATGCTGAACGAGAAGATCAGAATCAGGCTCAAGGCGTACGACCACCGCGTGCTCGACCAGTCCACGTCGGAGATCGTCGAGACGGCCAAGCGCACGGGCGCGCGCGTCGCGGGGCCCATCCCGCTCCCCACGTCCAAGAACAAGTGGACGGTGCTGCGCTCGCCCCACGTCGACAAGAAGTCGCGCGAGCAGTTCGAGATTCGCACGCACAAGCGTCTGATGGACATCCTCGACCCGACGCCGCAGACCGTGGACGCGCTCATGAAGCTCGACCTCCCCGCGGGCGTCGATGTCGAGATCAAGGCGTTCGGCCGTAGCTAAAGACCGTAAACGGTAAACCGTAAACCGTGACAAGTAAGGACTGATTTTCTCTCGTCACGGTTCACGGTTTACGGTTCACGAAAGGTTGTTGTGATGATTAACGGAATCATCGGTAAGAAGGTCGGGATGACGCAGCTCTTCGCCGCGGACGGGACGGTCACGCCCGTGACCGTCATCAAGGCGGGCCCCTGCGTCGTCGTGCAGAAGAAGTCGGCGGCGGGGCGCGACGGCTACGACGCCGTCCAGTTGGGCCTCGTCGAAGACCGCCCCGTCAAGCTCAAGAACGTGACCAAGCCGATGCAGGGCCACTTCGAGAAGACGGGCGCGGGGGTGCCCCCGACGCGCGTGCTCAAAGAGATTCGTCTCGACGGCGCGAACGGCGCGGAGGTCAACGTCGGCGACAAGGTGCTCGTCGATCAGTTCGCCGAGGGCGACGCGATTGAGCTGGTCGGCCGCTCGAAGGGGCGCGGGTTCCAGGGCACGGTCAAGCGCCACCACTTCAACCGCGGCCCCGAGAGCCACGGCTCGATGAACGTGCGCCGGCCCGGCTCCATCGGCCAGTCGGCGTATCCTTCGCGCGTCATCAAGGGCACGCGCTCGTCGGGCCACATGGGCGACGAGCGGGTCACGATCAAGGGCCTGACGGTCGCGCGCGTGGACGTGGAGAACAACCTGCTCATGGTGCGCGGCGCGGTGCCCGGCGCCAACGGCAGCGTCGTCGTCGTCAAGAAGTCGGTGAAGAAATAGCTGCCGGCACTCAGCCGTCAGCGGTCAGCCGGAAAGAGCTGAAGCTGACGGCTGAAAGCTGAGAGCACGAACGGAGTGAGTCGAAATGCCTACCGTCAAGGTGCGCAACCTGAAGAACGAAGAGGTCGGCGACCTCGAGCTGTCGGACGCCGTCTTCGGCGCCGAGCTGAACGAGGCGCTGATCCACTCGGCCGTCAAGGCCCACCTCGCGAGCGCCCGGCAGGGCACCGTGGGGACGAAGACCCGCGGCGACGTTTCGGGGTCGGGCAAGAAGCTCTGGAAGCAGAAGGGCACGGGGCGGGCGCGCATCGCGTCAATCCGCTCGCCGCTCTGGAAGGGCGGCGGCAACGTCCACGGGCCGCAGGCGCGCGACTGGTCGCAGCCCCTGCCGAAGAAGATGCGCCGCGGCGCTCTGCGCTCGGCTCTGTCGGAGCGGCTGCGCGAGGGCAACCTCGTCGTCGTCGAGGCGCTGGGCGTCCAGCCGAAGACGAAGGATTTCGTCGCGACGCTCGCCGCGCTCGGGCTCGAAGGGAAGACGTTGATCGTTGACAGCATCGACAACGACAACCTCCTGCTCGCCTCGCGCAACGTGAAGTCGGCGAAGGTCGTCGGCCCCTACGGCGTCAACATCTACGACGTGCTCTACCACGAGAAGCTCGTGATGACGCGGTCGGCCGCCGAGGCCCTCCAGGCGCAGCTCGGCCCCGACAGGAAGGCCGCGGAAGCCTCCGGCGAGGCCGAAGAGAACACGCAGGAAGAGGAGGCGGCGTAAACCATGCGAACGATCTGGGACGTCATCAAGGCGCCGGTCATCACCGAGAAGGCGCTCGTCGCCAAGGAGGAGTCGCAGGACGGCCGCCAGCTCCTGACCTTCCGCGTGGACGTGAAGGCGACGAAGCCGGAGATCAAGTCGGCCGTCGAGCGCATCTTCAACGTCCAGGTGGACACGGTGCGCACCATCAACTACATGGGCAAGAAGGCGCGGCGCGGCCGCTTCGAGGGGCGCAAGCCCTCCTGGAAGAAGGCCTACGTCACGCTCAAGTCGGGCCAGGCGCCGTTCGACTACGGCGAGAACATCTAGGGCAGTGACAAGTGACGAGTGACAAGTGACAAGTTAAATCACTTGCTCCTGCTCGTCACCTGTCACTCGTCACTTGTCACTGAGTGAAGTTATGGGCATCAAGAAACTGACACCGACATCGCCGTCGCGCAGGTATCAGACCTACCTGACGCGCGACGAGCTGACGCCGGGCGCCGAGCCCGAGAAGAGTCTGCTGGAGCCGAAGAAGCGCATTTCGGGGCGCAACAACGACGGCCACATTACCGTGCGCCGCCGCGGCGGCGGCCACAAGCGCCACTACCGCATCATCGACTTCAAGCGCGACAAGTCGGGCGTGCCCGGCCGCGTCACGCAGATCGAGTACGACCCGAACCGCTCGGCGCACATCGCGCTCATCACCTACCTCGACGGCGAGAAGCGCTACATCATCGCGCCCGCCGGCATCGAGGTGGGCAAGACCGTGATGAGCGGCCCCGAGGCCGACATCCTGCCGGGGAACGCGCTCCCCATCAGGAACATCCCGCTCGGCACGCAGATTCACAACATCGAGCTGCGCCCCGGCAAGGGCGGCCAGCTCGTGCGCTCGGCCGGCGGCTTCGCGCAGCTCGTCGCCAAAGAGGGCGACCACGCGCAGGTGCGCATGCCCTCGGGCGAGGTGCGCCGCGTCCCCGTCGTCTGCTACGCGACCGTCGGGCAGGTCGGCAACGTCGAGCACGAGAACGTCTCGTACGGCAAGGCCGGGCGCTCGCGCTGGAAGGGCATCCGCCCGTCGGTGCGCGGCGTCGCGATGAACCCGGTAGACCACCCGCACGGCGGCGGCGAGGGCAAGACCTCGGGCGGCCGCCACCCGGTCACGCCCTGGGGCCAGCCGACGCGCGGCTACAAGACGCGCAAGAACAAGCGCACTTCGCACATGATCGTGCGCGACCGCCGTGTCAAGTAAGACTCTAAAGGATTAGAGGGAAGAGATGTCACGTTCAGTCAAAAAAGGGCCGTTCATCGACAGGCACCTGGAGAAGAAGGTCGAGGAGGTGCGCTCGGGCGCGTCCCGCCCGCCCGCCATCAAGACGTGGTCGCGTCGCTCGACCATCACGCCCGACTTCGTCGGCCTGACCTTCGGCGTCCACAACGGCAAGCGCCACATCCCCGTCTACGTGACGGAGAACATGGTCGGCCACAAGCTCGGCGAGTTTGCCCCGACGCGCACCTTCAAGGGGCACGCCGGCACGAAGGCCGAGAAGTCTTCGAAGTCGGCCAGATAGTGAATGGTTAATAGTAAATAGTGAATAGCTAAAAGCACCATTTACTATTCACCATTTACCATTCACTGAGGTTCAGAGATGGAAGCGATAGCGAGTGCAAAATACCTCCGCGGGTCGGCGCAGAAGGCGCGGCTCGTGGTTGACATGATTCGCGGCAAGCGCGTGGGCGAGGCGCTGGCGATCCTTCAGTTCACCAACAAGCGCGCCGCCGGCCACATCGAGAAGTGCCTGCGCTCGGCCATCGCCAACGCGACCGAGAAGGCCGAGCGTCAGAACGTCGCGGTGGACCCGGACGACCTCTTCGTCAAGACGGCCTTCGTCGACATGGGGCCGACCAAGCACCGCCGCCGCGTCCGCCCCGCCCCGCAGGGGCGCGCCTACCGCGAGCAGCGCCACTTCTGCCACGTGACCGTCGAGGTCTCTACGGGGCCGGAGGAGGGCGCGGCCGCCAAGGGCAAGGGCAAGAAGAACGCGAAGGCCGTCGCCGAGGCTTCACCGAAGCCCGCCGGCGCGGAGAAGAAGACCGCGTCGAAGCGCGCCGCGAAGAAACCGGAAGCCAAGCCGGAAGCGGCCCCGGCCGAAACGTCGCAGGCCGAAGAGTCCGCGACTCAGGAATAGTAGAAGCTTAGGAGAAGATTGTGGGTCAGAAAGTTCATCCGTACGGCTTTCGCCTCGGCTACAACAAGGACTGGCACTCGCACTGGTTCGCGAAGAAGCAATTCGGCGATTACCTCCTCGAAGACCTCAAGCTCAAGGCGCAGATGAAGGGCCGGTTCGCGGGCGCGGGCGTCTCGCACGTGGACGTGGAGCGCGCGGCCAACCGCCTCAAGCTCATCATCTACACCTCGCGCCCGGGCATCATCATCGGCCGCAAGGGCGCGGAGATCGACAAGCTCAAGGCCGACATCGCCGCGCGCACGGGCAAGGAAGTGCTCGTCTCCATCCAGGAGATTCACAAGCCCGAGCTGAACGCGCAGCTCCAGGCCGAGAAGATCGCCGCGCAGCTTGAGAAGCGCATCGCCTTCCGCCGCGCCATGCGCAAGACCGTCGAGGAGACGCTGCGCTTCGGCGGGCAGGGCATCAAGGTCAAGGTGGCGGGCCGGCTGAACGGGGCCGAGATCGCGCGCACCGAGTGGCACCTCCAGGGGCGTCTGCCCCTGCATACGCTCCGCGCCGACGTGGACTACGGCTTCGCCGAGGCGCACACGACCTTCGGCGTCATCGGCGTCAAGTGCTGGATTTACCGGGGCGAGATTCTCGACCCGAAGGCGGCGATGGCCCGCGGCACGCAGCCCGACCCCATCAACGAGCCGCGCCCCGAGCGCGGCGACGGGCGACGCCCGCGTCGTGACCGCGAAGACGGCGGCGGCGACCGCCCGCGCGGCGACCGCGGTCGCGGCCCGGGCGGCCCCGGCGGCGGGCGCGGACGCGGCCCCGGCGGCGGCGGCAGAAGATAAGAGGGTGAATAGTAAATGGTAAATGGTGAATAGAGTTTTCCGTCTTAGTCACCATTTACTATTCACCATTTACTATTTACGAGGGTAGCAATCATGTTGATGCCGAAGAAGGTAAAGCACCGGAAGCAGATGAAGGGGCGCATGACGGGCACGGCCCAGCGCGGCGCCGAGATCAGCTTCGGCGAGTACGGCCTGAAGACTTTGGAGCCGGGCTGGATAACCGACCGCCAGATCGAGGCCGCGCGTATCGCGATGACGCGCCACGTCAAGCGCGGCGGCAAAATCTGGATTCGGATGTTCCCCGACAAGCCCATCACCAAGAAGCCCGCCGAGACCCGCATGGGCAAGGGCAAGGGCGCGCCCGACCACTGGGTCGCCGTGGTGAAGCCCGGCCGCATCCTCTACGAGATCGAGGGCGTGTCGGAGGAGATGGCGCGCGAGGCGATGCGCCTGGCGGCGCAGAAGCTGCCCATCAAGTGCAAGTTCGTCTCGCGGGTCGAGCAGGAAGGGGGCGCGGTTTAAGCCATGAAGAGACGTGACGATTTGGAGCGCCTGAACAACATGTCGGACGCCGACCTGAAGGAGGAGGCCGCGCGGCTCAAGGAGTCGCTCTTCCGCCTCAACTTCAAACTCGCGCTCGGCGAGGTGGACGCCGTCAAGACCGTCCGCCGCGAGAAGAAGACGCTCGCCCGCGTCCAGACCCTGATGCGCGCGCGGCAGGAGCAGGCGGGCAAGTAGGAAGAGGTTCGAGATGGCAGAAGATAACAGCAAAGAGGCAGTGACGACGGGCGCGCCGGAAGCGGCGGCCGAGGCGACCGAGTCGGGGCAGACGTTGGCGCAGTCGCTCGGGTCGGGCGTGGACGCGCAGGCCGGGAACGCGACGGGCAACGAGGCCCCGAACCGCGGCCGCCGCGCCGAGAAGATCGGCGTCGTGGCGTCGGACAAGATGGAGAAGACGTGCGTCGTGCGCGTTGACCGTCTCATCAAGCACCCGAAGTACCGCCGCTACGTCCGCCGCACGTCGAAGTTCATGGCGCACAACGAGAAGGGCGCGACCGTCGGCGACAAGGTGCGCATCGTCGAGACCCGCCCCATCTCCGCGCACAAGCGCTGGCGCGTCGTCGAGATCATTCAGAAGGCGGAAAAGTAAAAGCCGTAAACGGTAAACCGTAAACGGTGACAAGTTGAAAACGTTCTTGTCACGGTTCACGGTTTGCGGTTCACGCGCGAACGGAGTGAGCACATGGCAATCCAGATGCAGACGTCGCTGGACGTGGCGGACAACTCGGGCGCGCGGCGCGTCGAGATGATCCAGACCGTCGGCGGCTCGACGAAGGCGACGCGGGCGAGTCTCGGCGACAAGATTAAGGTGACGGTCAAAGAGGCCGCGCCCGACGGGGCGGTCAAGAAGGGGACGGTGCACAACGCCGTCGTCGTCCGCACCGTCAAAGAGGTGCGCCGCAAGGACGGCACCTACATCCGCTTCGACCAGAACGCGTGCGTGCTGATCAAGGCCGACGACACCCCCATCGGGACGCGCGTCTTCGGCCCCGTGGCGCGCGAGCTGCGCGACCGTAACTTCATGAAGATCGTCTCGCTCGCGCCGGAGGTTATCTAAGTTATGGCACAGACGGGAACCAAGCGGTCGAAGGTGAAGAAGGGCGACCAGGTCGTCGTCATGGCCGGCCGCGACAAGGGCAAGCGCGGGCGCGTGCTGGAAGTGAAGCCCGCCGAGGGCAAGGTCAAGGTCGAGGGCGTGGGCGTCGTCAAGCGCCACCAGCGCCCCAACCCGGGCGCCAACAAGCCCGGCGGCATCATCGAGAAGGAAGCCTACGTGGACATCTCGAACGTCCAGCTCATCGACCCGAAGGACGGGAGCCCGACGCGCGTGCGCTACGACGTGGCCGCCGACGGCACGAAGACGCGGGTCGCCGCGGGCAGCGGGCAGGTGCTCGACAAGGAATAAGGTTTCAGGATGACCGCACCCCCGGAAACGGCTCTTAGAAGGCGAGACCCGGGACACGAGATGCGGGGAGGTTTTAGACAATGGCAGCCAGACTGAAAGAGCGTTACCAGAAGGAGATCGCTCCGGCCATCGCCAAGGAGTTCGGCATCGAGAACCCGATGGCGATCCCGCGGCTGGAGAAGATCGTCATCAACATGGGGCTCGGCGAGGCCATCGCCAACGCCAAGATCGTGGACACGGGCGCGGACGAGATTCGCGCCATCACGGGGCAGAAGCCCGTGACGACGCGCGCCAAGAAGTCCATCGCGTCCTTCAAGCTCCGCCAGGGCATGCCCATCGGCACGATGGTCACGCTGCGCGGCGAGAGGATGTACGAGTTCCTCGACCGCCTGGTCTCGGTGGCGCTCCCGCGCGTGCGCGACTTCCGCGGCGTCTCCCCGAAGGCGTTCGACGGGCGCGGCAACTACACGCTCGGCATCCGCGACCAGCTCATCTTCCCCGAGATCGATTTCAACAAGGTGGACAAGACGCGCGGGTTGAACATCTCGATTGTCACCACCGCGCGCGACGACGAGCAGGCCCGTGCGCTGCTGCGCGCGCTCGGCATGCCCTTCCGCCAGTAAGGCTTTACACGGAGAGAGAAGAAAACAGATGGCGAAGAAATCCATGATCGCGAAGGCGAAGCGGACGCCGAAGTTCTCGTCGCGCGCCTACACGCGCTGCGAGCGCTGCGGCCGGCCCCGCGGCTACCTGCGCAAGTTCAAGCTGTGCCGCATCTGCTTCCGCGAGCTGGCGCTCCAGGGGCAAATCCCCGGCGTCGTCAAGTCGAGCTGGTAAGAAAGGCCGTAAACGGTAAACCGTAAACCGTGACAAGAGGCTTTCGACTTGTCACCGTTTACAGTTCACCTGTCACGATTTGGAGTTGAGTAATGACTGATCCTATTGCCGACATGCTGACGAGGATGCGCAACGCGATTGCGGCGAAGCACTCGCGCGTGGACATCCCGGCGTCGAAGCTGAAGCTGGAGATCGCCCGCATCCTGAAGGAAGAGGGCTACATCAACAATTTCGTCGTGAAGGGCGAGGGCGTCAAGCGCACCATCCGCATCTTCCTGCGCTACGACGCGCGCGGCACGTCGTCGATCACGCACCTCTCGCGCGTCTCGACGCCCGGCCGGCGCGTCTACATGGGCGCGACCGAGATTCCGAAGGTGCTCGGCGGCTACGGCGTCAACATCGTCTCGACCTCGCGCGGCCTCATGTCGGGCAAGCGCGCCCGCCGCGAGAACGTCGGCGGGGAAGTCCTGGCGGAAATTTACTAGGGAGACGGAAGTCAGGAGTCAGGGGACAGAATAAAAACGCGGTCGCCGCCTCTTCATTCTGTCTCCTGTCTCCTGTCTCCTGACTTCCCGTTTTAACCGAAGGTTAAAGTCATGAGTCGCATAGGAAAGAAAGTTATCGCGGTTCCGAAGGCCGTCACGGTGACGATCAACGAGGCGGCGCGCGAGCTTGAGGTGAAGGGGCCGAAGGGCACCTTGCGGACGCCCATCCCGGAGGGCGTCACATTCAAGCTCGAAGACGGGCAGTTGCAGGCCGAGCGGGCGTCGGACGACTTCCGCGCCAACCACGGACTGGCCCGCGCGCTCGCCAACAACGCCGTCGTCGGCGTGACCGAGGGCTTCACGAAGCAGATGGACGTGGTCGGCGTCGGCTACAAGGCCGACGTGCAGGGGCGCAAGATCGTCTTCAGCTTAGGCTACTCGCACCCCATCGAGTTCCCCCTGCCCGAGGGCATCGAGGCGAAGGGCGAGCGCATCGCGGCCAAGGCCAGCATCCAGCAGTACCAGTTGACGCTGACGCTCTCGGGGATCGACAAGCAGAAGCTGGGCCAGGTCGCCGCCGAGATGCACGGCCTGCGCAAGCCCGACCCCTACAAGGGCAAGGGCGTGCGCTACGCCGACGTGCAGCTCAAGCTCAAGCCCGGAAAGACCGGCAAGTAAGGTTTCAGGTTTAGCCCCGCGGTTCTCAACGAGAATCACCCCTTGCGGACAGGCCGCATCGGCATGCGCGGCGGCTAAAGGAGCGAAAAGGAAATGGCAAAGAAAGACAAAGCAGCGGTCAGGAGGGCGGTGCACACGCGCATCCGCCGCCGCGTGCGCGGCACGCAGGAGCGCCCGCGCCTGGCGATCTTCCGCAGCCTCAACCACATCTACGCGCAGGTCATCGACGACGAGCGCGCCGTGACCATCGCCTCGGCCTCGACGGTCGAGAAGGACTTGCGCGGCACGACGGGCGGCAACGTCGAGGCGGCGCAGCGCGTCGGACGCGCCATTGCCGAGCGCGCGATTGCCGCGGGCGTCGAGCAGGTCGTCTTCGACCGCGGCGGCTTCCGCTTCCACGGTCGCATCAAGTCGCTGGTGGACGCGGCGCGCGAGGCGGGGCTCAACAAGAACGAGCGCGGCGAAGAAGAGGGCGGCGAGGCTGAAGGCGGCGCGGAGGCCGCGGCCTAGAGGCAGTTTCCGAAAGGTGAGCAATGCGACAACCCAGACAGAGAATCCAAGCGCAGGGGCTTGACCTGACCGACCAGGTCATCTCGATCAACCGCGTGACGAAGGTCGTCAAGGGCGGCAAGAACCTCTCGTTCGCCGCGCTCGTCGTCATCGGCGACGGCGCGGGCCACGTCGGCTTCGGCACGGGCAAGGCGCGCGAAGTCCCCGTCGCCATCAAGAAGGCCATCGAGGCGGCCAAGAAGAACCTGATCCGCGTGCCGCTCATCAAGAACACGCTGCCGCACCCCATCGTCGGCGCGTTCGGCGCGGGCCGCGTCCTGATGAAGCCGGCCTCCGAGGGCACGGGCGTCATCGCGGGCGGGGCCGTCCGCGCGGTCATGCAGGCCGCGGGCGTCCACGACGTGCGCACAAAGGTCTTGGGCTCCGGCAACCCGCACAACGTCGTCCGCGCGACCTTCGACGGGCTGCTGAACATGAAGGACCCGTTCGAGGTGGCGCGCCTGCGCGGCAAGCAGGTCGAAGAACTGTAAGAGCCGTGAACGGTGAACCGTAAACCGTGACAAGAGGAAGATAGGTTTTATCTCGTCACGGTTTACGGGTTACGCTTGAAGAGGTTTGAGAAATGGCTGAAGAGAGCAAGCAGCAGGAAGGCGGCGGGAAGATTCGCATCCAGTACTACCGGAGCGCCATCGGCTTCCCGAAGACGCAGAAGGAGGTCGTGCGCTCGGTCGGGTTCACGAAGCTCAACCAGATTCTTGAGCGCCCCGACACCGGCTCGATGCGCGGCATCGTCCAGAAAGTCCCGCACCTCCTGCGGATAGTTGAGTAGAGTAAATAGTAAATGGTGAATGGTAAATAGTAACTGCTCTTAACCATTCACCATTTACCATTGACTATTTACTGAGGTTTCATAATGGCTATCGGTCTGAACAATTTGAAGCCGGCCGCGGGCTCGACGCACAAGAAGAAGCGCGTCGGGCGGGGCCCCGGCTCCGGGCTCGGCAAGACGGCCGGGCGCGGCAACAAGGGTCAGAAGTCGCGCTCGGGCTACTCGGGCAAGGTCGGCTTCGAGGGCGGCCAGATGCCCTTGCAGCGCCGCCTCCCGAAGCGCGGCTTCACGAACATCTTCAAGAAGCAGTGGATCGAGGTCACGCTCGCCACGCTCGAGAACAGCTTCGAGGCCGGGGACAGCATCACGCCGGAGACGATGCACGACCGCGGCGTCATCGCCAAGGGCAAGCGCGACATCGTCGTGCTCGGCACCGGCGAGCTGACCAAGGCGCTCACCGTCTCGGCGCACCGCTTCACGGCGGGCGCGCGCCGGAAGATCGAGGCCGCGGGCGGCACCGTCAACGTCATCACGCCGCACCACAAGCCCGACGCCCTCGTGCCCGTCTCCGAGTAGACCGGGGCGGCCGGAGGCCGACGGACAGCAGACGCTGAGGACGCCGCAGGGGGCCGAACGCCCTCCCCGAGCGTCTTCAGCGTTGTTTTGCTAGGGAAGCTGTCAGCACTCAGCATTCGGCGGTCAGCTTTGCTATCATCAAGACGCCTGGCCGACTGAACTGAGGCAGCTCCCGAGACCGGAAAGCTGAAAGCCGACCGCCGACCGCTGAAAGCTAAAAGCCATGGAAAAGTTCTTCGCCGCCGTCCGCAACATGTTCACCGTGCCCGACCTGCGTAAGCGCATCCTGTTTACGCTCGGGCTGCTGGCCGTCTACCGCCTGGGCGCGCACATCACCGCGCCCGGCATCGACCGCGACCAGCTCCGCCGCGTCTGGCAGGAGGTCGGGAGCACGCTGCTCGGCGTGCTCGACCTCTTCTCCGGCGGGAACTTCCAGACCATCTCGATCTTCGCGCTCGGCGTGACGCCCTACATCACCGCCACCATCATCACGCAGTTGATGACGACCGTCTTCCCGCAGCTCAAGCGCTTGCAGGAGGAGGGCGAGGCCGGCCGCCAGAAGCTCAACCAGTACAACCGCTACCTGACGGTCATCCTCTGCACGTTCCAGACCTTCATCGTCGCCCGCTGGCTCCAGGCTAACGGCGTCGGCGCAGAAGGGTGGGGCTTCCTCATCACGACGATCATCACCCTGACGACGGGCACCATCTTCGTCATGTGGCTCGGCGAGCAGATCACGGAGCGCGGCATCGGCAACGGCGTCAGCTTGCTCATCTTTGCCGGCATCGTCATCGGCCTGCCCAACGGCCTGGTGCAGGTGGTCGAGCGGCTCCGCAGCGGCGACACCTTCGCCGTCATCGCCGTCTTCGTCATGGCCGCAGTGCTGGTCGCGCTGATCGCCTTCGTCGTCTTCGTCGAGACGGCGCGGCGCAAGGTGCCCATCTCCTACGCCAAGCGGCACGTCGGCCGCCAGCTCGTCGGCGGGCAGCAGACGCACATGCCCATCAAGATCAACATGGGCGGCGTCATCCCCGTCATCTTCGCCTCGTCGGTGCTGGCCATCCCGCAGACGGTCTTGCAGTTCGTCCAGTACGACCCGAACGTGCAGGACTGGCGCTTCCAGGTCCACACCTTCTTCCAGGGCTTCCACGGCGGCGACCCGTACTACGAGCTGATCTTCCTGACGCTCATCGTCCTCTTCACCTTCTTCTACATCACGATCATCTTCAACGTCGAAGAGGTGTCGGACAACCTGCGCAAGCACGGCGGCTTCATCCCGGGCATCCGCCCCGGGAGGAACACGGCCGAGTTCCTGAACACGATCCTGACGAGGCTGACGACCGTGGGCGCCATCTACCTCGCGCTGGTCGCCTTCATCCCGCAGTTGATGCTCTCGGGCTTCAACGTCGGCCGCCTGCCGTTCTTCGGCGGGCGCATCGAGGAGTTCGTGACGGGCACGCCGGGGCTGGGGTGGATTCCGCACGGCATGGGCTACCAGTTCTACTTCGGCGGCACGTCGCTCCTGATCCTGGTCGGCGTCGCCATGGACACCGTCGCGCAGGTCGAGTCGCAACTCGTCATGCGCAACTACGAAGGCTTCTTCGGCCCGGGCAGCCGCCTGCGCGGCCGCAGAGGCTAAGACGGGTTTTGGGTTTTGGGTGCTAGGTGCTAGTAAAACCCAAAACCCAGCACCCAACACCCTTCTTATGTCGAAGATCATCGTCCTCATGGGTGCGCCGGGCGCGGGGAAGGGGACGCAGGCGCGCCTGCTGCAAGAGCGTAAGGGGCTGCCGCAGATTTCGACGGGCGACATGTTCCGCTCGCTCTTGAAGACCGAGACGCCGCTCGCGGAAGAGCTGCGCCCCATCCTGAAGGCGGGCACGCTCGTCCCGGACGAGCTGACGATGCGCATCGTCCGCGAGCGCACGTCGCAGCCGGACTGCCGCGCGGGCTACGTCCTCGACGGCTACCCGCGCACGACCGCGCAGGCCGAGATGCTCGAAGGGTTGGCCTCCGAGCAGGGGCACGCGCTCCTCGCGGTGCTGGTGGACGTGCCGTTCGACATCCTTGAGAAGCGCACGACCGGGAGGAGAAACTGCCCGGTCTGCAACGAGATTTACAACGTCTACACGAAGCCGCCGAAGGTGGCGGGCGTCTGCGACAACCACCCCGACGTGCAGCTCAACCACCGTGCCGACGACTACCCCGAGACGGTCAAGACGCGGCTTGAGACCTACGAGCGCCAGACGCAGCCGCTGCTCGAATACTACGAGACGAGCGGCCGCCTCCGCCGCGTGGACGGCGCCCGCGACGTCGAGGCCATTTACGCAGACGTTGAAAAGGCAGTAAATGGTGAATGGTAAATGGTGAATGGATTAAGGCAGTTCTCCATTCACCATTTACCATTCACCATCCACCAAAGATGATTATCGGGAAGTCCAAGAGGGAGCTAGAGAAGATGCGGGCCGCCGGGCGGCTCGTCGCGCAGGTGCGCGAGGCGGTGCGCCGGATGGTGCGGCCCGGCGTGACCACGCTCGAACTCGACGCGGCGGCCGAGAAGATGATCCGCGACGCGGGCGCCCTCCCGACCTTCAAGGGCTACCACGGCTTCCCCTTCTCGATCTGCGCTTCGGTCAACGAGCAGGTCGTCCACGGCTTCCCCTCCGACTACGAGCTGAAGGAGGGCGACATCTTCTCGCTCGACTGCGGCGTCACGCTCGGCGGCTACGTCGGCGACACGGCCACCACGGTGCCCGTCGGCCAGGTCAGCGAGGACAGGCTCAAGCTCATCCGCGTCGCCGAGGAGTGCCTGGAGCGGGCCATCAATCAGTGCTGGCCGGGGAAATATTTAGGCGACATCGGCTGGGCCGTGCAGGAGCTGGCCGAGTCTCACGGCTACGGCATCGTGCGCGACTACGTCGGCCACGGCATCGGCAGAAAAATGCACGAAGACCCGCAGATCCCGAACTACGGAAAGCCCGGGACGGGCATCAAAATACGTTCCGGCTACGTCTTCGCCCTCGAGCCCATGATCAACATGGGCACGCACAAGACCAAGACGCTCAAGGACGGCTGGACGGTCGTCACGCTCGACGGCCGCCCCTCGGCGCACGTCGAGCACACGGTGGCCGTCACGGAGGAGGGGCCGGAGGTCCTGACCCGCCTGGCCGAGGCGGAGCCGGTTCAACCCCAGGCCGAGACCGTGAGCGCCTGAAAGGGGGCGGAAAGCCTGCGGCGGTTTGGAGGCGGGCGTTAAGTGTGTTATTATTCGCAGTTTGCCAGCCTGGGTAGGTTTTGAACTTAGAGACACTCGCAGGGCTATGGCGAAAGAAGAAGCGATAGAGGTGATGGCGAAAGTCCTTGAGACTTTGCCAAACGCCATGTTTCGCGTCGAGTTGGAGGACAGTAAGCACCAGGTGCTCGCGCACGTCTCGGGCAAGATGCGCAAGAACTTCATACGCATTCTGCCGGGCGACCGGGTGCTGGTCGAGCTTTCGCCGTACGACCTGAACCGCGGGCGCATCACGTACCGCTACAAGTGACCCGGCGCGCGCCGGAAGGGGTGAAGTGAGATGAAGGTTAGGGCTTCGGTCAAGAAGATGTGCGACAACTGCAAGGTCATCCACCGCAAGGGCGTGGTGCGCGTGATCTGCACCAACCCCAAGCACAAGCAGCGCCAGGGGTAGGAGAATTTTTGATTTGTGATTTTCGATTTAGGGTGTGCGGTCGTTGCTCCTTCAAATCGCAAATCGAAAACAGTCATTAAGAAAGAGACTCGGAGAAAGAATTCAAATGGCTCGTGTAGTCGGCGTTGACCTCCCGGTTAACAAGAGAATCGGAATCGGACTGACGTACATCTACGGCATCGGCCGCTCGCGCGCCGCCTCCATCCTTCAGGAGGCCGACGTTAGCGCCGACATCCGCGTGCGCGACCTGGACGAGGCGCAGTTGGGCCGCATCCGCCAGACCATCGAGGCGCAGGGCGAGGTCGAGGGCGACCTCCGCAAGCGCGTCCAGATGGACATCAAGCGGCTGATGGACATCGGCTGCTACCGCGGCCTGCGCCACCGCCGCGGCCTCCCCGTGCGGGGCCAGCGCACCCACACCAACGCGCGCACCCGCAAGGGCCCGCGCCGCGCCACCGTCGCCAAGAAGAAGGCGCCGGGCAAGAAGTAAGGAAGCTCTCGGCGTTCAGCTTTCAGCATTCAGCTCTTTGCTGACGGCGGGCGTTTGAGGTTTTAAGGAAGGGTCGGCTGACCGCTGACCGCTGATAGCTGACAGCTTTAGAACAATGGCAAAAGCGACAACCGGCAAGAAGAAGACCTTCCGCAAGAAGGAGAAGAAGAACATCCCCGTGGGGATCGTGCACATCTCGGCGTCGTTCAACAACACGCTGATCTCGATCACGGACACGGAGGGGAACCTCGTCGCGCAGTCCTCGTCGGGCGCGCGCGGCTTCCGCGGCTCGCGCAAGGGCACGCCCTTCGCCGCGCAGCAGGCCGCCTACGAGGCCGCCAACAAGGCCAAGGAGGTCGGGATGCAGCAGGCCGAGGTGCACGTCAAGGGCCCGGGCGGCGGGCGGGAGTCGGCCATCCGCGCCATCAACTCGGCGGGCATCCGCGTGACCTCGATCCGCGACACGACGCCCATTCCCCACAACGGCTGCCGCCCGCCGAAGCGGCGCAGAGTGTAGGGAATTTTAGATTTGCGATTTTAGATTTTTGATTTGAAGACCGCGTGGCCATCATCCGCCGAATCGCAAATCAAAAATCCAAAATCAAAATTCGCATTAACCTAAAGGACGAAGGGCCGGGGCGCCGTGTCGGCGCGCGGTCTGTAAACTTTTCCGTCTGAGATTTAGACCGGAGGCAAAATAGAGTGGCTAGGTATCGTAGTGCGGTGTGCCGTCTGTGCCGCCGCGAAGGCGCGAAGTTGTTTCTGAAGGGCGACCGCTGCTTCAAGCCGTCGTGCCCGATCGAGAAGCGCGGCACGCAGCCGCCGGGGCAGCACGGCAACTCGATGCGCCGCGGCAAGGCGCTCCAGGGGTACGGGCTCCAGCTCCGCGAGAAGCAGAAGGTCAAGCGCATCTACTTCGTGCTCGAAGGGCAGTTCCGCAACTACTTCGAGCGCGCGGCGCGCATGAAGGGCATCACGGGCGAGAACCTGCTCAGCCTGCTCGAACGGCGGCTCGACAACGCGGTCTACCGCGCGGGCTTCGCCACCTCGCGGCGCCAGGCGCGCCAGCTCGTCAACCACGGGCACGTCGAGGTCAACGGGCGCAAGGTGGACATCCCCTCGTTCCAGGTCAAGGCCGGCGACACCGTCAGCATCAAGGAGGCGAGCCGCAAGAACGCCCACGTCGAGGGCGCCTGGCAGACGGCCGGCGGGCGCGGCCGCCCGAACTGGATCGTGCCGGCCGACGGCGCGGAGATGAGCGCGCGCGTCGTGACGCTGCCCGTCCGCGACGACGTGGATCGCTCCATCAACGAGCAGCTCATCGTCGAGCTTTACAGCAAGTAACGCGAAGCGTCCCCGGCGGCGCGCGAACCGAGGCTTTTTCCGTAAGGCCGCGGGCGCGTGTCGCCTACACGCATTTGGTTGCCACTTTTCATACGAAGGTTTTCGACTATGGCAATGGATCAACACAACCTCTGGACGGGTTTTCAGATGCCGCGCCGCCTCGCCGTCGAGGGCGAGACGCTGACCGAGCGCTACGGGCGCTTCTCCGCGCAGCCGTTCGAGCGCGGCTTCGGCACGACCATCGGCAACTCTCTGCGCCGCGCGCTCCTCTCTTCGATTGAGGGCGCGGCCATCACCGCCGTCAAGATCGAGGGCGTCGAGCACGAGTTCTCCTCAATCCGCGGCGTGGTCGAGGACGCGACCGACGTCATCCTCAACCTGAAGCAGATTCCTTTCAAGCTCCACGGCACCGAGGCCAAGACGCTGACCATCCACCGCGACGGCGCGGGCGAGGTCACCTCCGCCGACATCGAGCACGACGCCGACGTCGAGGTGCTCGACCCCGGGGTCTACATCGCGACCGTCAGCGAGGGTGGCTCGCTCACCATCGAGATGCGCCTCAAGCGCGGCCGCGGCTACGTCACCGCCGAGCGCAACTTCGACGAGGACCTGTCGCTCGGCTACATCCCGATCGACTCCGTCCACACGCCGGTCAAGAAGGTCAACTACACGGTCGAGGCCGCGCGCCTGGGCCAGAACACCGAGTTCGACAAGCTGACGATTGAAGTCTGGACGGACGGCTCAGTCAAGCCGGACGACGCCATCGGGCTCGCCGCGAAGCTGATCAAGGATCACATGCAGATCTTCATCAACTTTGAGGAGGACACCGACGAGTTCGCCTACCAGAACATCGAAAGGCCCCCGCTGCCGCGCAACGACGTGCTCGACCGCTCGGTGGACGAGCTGGAGCTGTCCGTCAGGTCTTACAACTGCCTGAAGAACGCCAACATCCGCACCATCCGCGACCTCGTCCAGCGGAGCGAGCGCGAGATGCTCGCGACGAAGAACTTCGGCAAGAAGTCCCTGAACGAGATCAAGGAGATTCTGCACGGCATGGGGCTCGACTTCGGCATGGCCTTCGACGAGCAGGGCAACCCCATCCCCGGCTCCGGCGGCTCCGACGTTGACCTCAGCGAGTTCGCGGACGACGAGGACGACGAGGAATAAAACCGTAAACGGTGAACCGTAAACCGTGACAAGATTAAGACCAGTTCTTTCTCGTCACGGTTTACGGCTTACGGTTCACGCAAAGGATTTGTCATGCGACACTTGAACGCACACAGGAAGCTCGGGAGGACGAGCGAGCACCGCATGTCGATGCTGCGCAACCTCGCGACCTCGCTCATCAACGCGCGCGACGAGCGCATCATCACGACCGTGCCGAAGGCGAAGGAGCTGCGCCCCTTCGTCGAGCGCGTCATCACTTTGGCGAAGCGCGCGGGCGTGCTCACCGGCGACGACGCGGCCGCGCAGTCGCTCCACCTGCGCCGCCAGGCGGCCGGCTTCTTCCACGCCGGCAACTCGCGCCGCGCCGAAGGGCTGACCCGCGGGCGCAAGCAGGCGGACGCGCCGCGCACGGCGGGCGTCGCGGCGCTCAAGCGTCTCTTCGACGAGCTGGGCAAGCGCTACGCGGAGCGCCCGGGCGGCTACACGCGCATCATCCGCCTGGGACGCCGCGACGGCGACAACGCCGAGCTGGCCATCATCGAGCTGGTCGATAACCCGCGTGAGCGCGAGGCGCTCGAGTCGAAGAAGGCGAAGACGGCCGGCAAGAAGAAGTCCGCGAAGGCGGGCTCGAAGGCCGAGGCGTCTTCGGCCGAGTCCACGAAGAAGGCGTCCGGCGGCGGGCGCCGCTCGAAGAAAACCGAATCGACCGCGGCCGAGCAGGAGACGGAGTAGTCGAAGCGGAAGGGCCGGCCGAGCGCCGCGACTCGAACGCCAGAAGCTTTACCGGCGCGCGCTCGGCGAGAGAAAGCCCGACGGCCCTTAGTTCGGAGAAGCCCCACACGCCCGCCTCGCTCGGCAAGCGTCGGAGGGGCTTTTCTCTTGCGCAGGCACGTGAGCCCGCGCGCTGACTCCGGAGGCAGAAGATGAGCACGAGCGATCAGAACCAGTCGCGGCCGGGCGACGAGGGCGGGGGCACGGCCGCGGCCGCCGCGCCGCAGGCCGAGACGCAGGGCGCGGAACGCGGCGCGCGCCACGGCCGCGGCCGCAGGGGCCGCACCGGCGGGGGCCGCCACGAGCAGGGGGGGCGGCAGCCGCAGCAGCAGGGGCACGCCCCGCGCCGCGGCGACTCGACGCTCAACATGGAGGAGCTGCGCGAGCTGACCGAGCTCTTCTCGGAGCACGGCCTGACCGACTTCGAGTTCGAGAACGCGGAGATACGCATCCGCCTCAGCCGCAACCCCGCGCCCGCGGCCGCGGCGGGCACGCACGTCGCCATCCCGAATCCCGTGCCGGGCCCGCAGCCGGCGACGCACACGGGCTCAGGAGCGCAGCCGCAGGCTTCCGCTCCCGCGCCGACCGCCGCCGAGAGCGCCCCGGCCGCGGCGGCTCCGGCCGAAGCGCCCGAGGAGGAGCTGCACGTCATCACCTCCCCCATCGTCGGCACGTTCTACCGCGCGTCTTCGCCCACGGCCGACCCCTTCGTCAAGGTCGGCTCGCAGGTCGAGCCCGACTCGGTCGTCTGCATCATCGAAGCGATGAAGCTGATGAACGAAATCCAGGCCGAGACCACGGGCACCGTCGCCAAAATCTACGTCGAGAACGGCCAGCCGGTCGAGTACGGCCAGCCGCTGTTCGGAGTGAAAAAGTAGGCGCTGGGTGCTGGGTGTTAGGTGCTGGGGAAGAAGAAGAAGTTTTTACCCAGCACCTAACACCCGGCACCCAGCACCCATATTACCGTGAGAAGATTCCGCAAAATCCTGATCGCGAACCGCGGCGAGATCGCGTGCCGCATCATCTGGACGTGCAAGGAGATGGGCATCCAGACGGTCGCCGTGCACTCGACGGCCGACCGCGACTCTCTGCACGTCCGCTTCGCCGACGAGGCCGTCTGCATCGGCGGCCCCACCTCGCAGCAGAGCTACCTCAACATCCCCTCGGTCATCGCCGCGGCCGAGATCACGAACGTGGACGCCATCCACCCCGGCTACGGCTTCCTCGCCGAGTCGGCCCAGTTCGCCGAAATCTGCGAGGCGTGCAACATCAAGTTCATCGGCCCCCGGCCCGAGGTCATCAGCATGATGGGCGACAAGGTCGAGGCGCGCCGCGCGATGAAGGAGGCCGGGCTCCCGATCCTTCCGGGCAGCCCCGACCCCCTGAAGAGTGAGGAGGAGGCGACGGCGCTCGCGCGCGAGATCGGCTACCCCGTCATCATCAAGGCCGCGGCCGGCGGCGGTGGGCGCGGGATGAGGATTGTGAGGTCTGAGGAAGAACTCGGGCCCGCCATGCGCACGGCCGCGACCGAGGCCGCCGCCGCCTTCAAGAACGGCGACATCTACGTCGAGAAGTACGTCGAGAACCCGCGCCACATCGAGATTCAAGTCCTCGCCGACGAGCACGGCCACTGCATACACCTCGGCGAGCGCGACTGCTCGATTCAACGCCGCCACCAGAAGCTGATCGAAGAAGCGCCCTCGCCCGTCCTCACGCCCGAGCTGCGCGAGCGGATGGGCACGGCCGCGGTCGAGGCGTGCAAGCGCGTGGGCTATTCGAGCGCCGGGACGATCGAGTTCCTGCTCGACGAGGACGGCAGCTTCTACTTCATGGAGATGAACACGCGCATCCAGGTCGAGCACCCCGTGACCGAGATGATCACGCTGGCCGACGTGGTGCGCAACCAAATCCTCGTCGCGCAGGGCGACCCGCTCTGGTACACGCAGGGGGACGTCCGCATCAACGGCCACTCCATCGAGTGCCGCATCAACGCCGAAGACCCCGAGACGTTCGCGCCCTCGCCCGGGAGGATTACGGCCTACAACGCCCCGGGCGGCCCCGGCGTGCGCCTCGACACGGCGGCCTACAACGGCTACTTCGTGCCGCCCTACTACGACTCGCTCATCGCCAAGCTGATCGTCCACGCGCGCACGCGCGAGGTGGCGATTGCGCGGATGCGCCGCGCGCTCGAAGTGATGGTCGTCGAGGGCATCAAGACGACGATCCCGCTCCACCGCGCCATCATGGAAGACCCCTTCTTCCGCGCCGGCGAATACTCGACGCGCTTCATGGAGCAGTTCTTCGAGCGGCGCAAAAACCAGGGCGTTTCGGCCGCCTCGGTGGGCGACTGAAGGCCGCCCGGAAAAAGCGCCCCGGCGGTTTGACGGGGGCGGGTATCGCCTTTATAATGAAGGACTTTTCTGGGGCGGCCAGGGCCGTCTGTGTGGGAGGAGTGAGAGAAATGGCTTACGCAATCATACGTTCCGGCGGCAAGCAGTTCCGCGTCGAAGACGGCGGCACCGTCCGCGTCCCGACGCTCGACGCGAAGGCCGGCGACACGGTCGAGCTCGAAGCGCTCGTCATCGGCGGCGGCGAGGGCGGCGTTAAAGTCGGCACCCCGGCGGTCGAGGGCGCGAAGGTGACGGGAACGGTCGTCGACCACGGCCGCGGCCCGAAGCTCATCGTCTTCAAGTGGAAGCGCCGCAAGCAGTACAAGCGCACCCGGGGCCACCGCCAGAACTACACGACCGTCAAGATCGACTCTATCGGATAAATTTTTGATTTTAGATTCTTGATTTGCGATTTGAAGGCGGCGGCGCAGTCCTGTTTGTTCTTCAAATCCAAAATCTAAAGTCGCAAATCAAAAATTCTTTTGAGGTTAAGACAATGGCACACAAGAAGGGCGTCGGTTCATCTCGCAACGGCCGCGACTCGCACTCGCAGCGGTTGGGCCTGAAGAAGTTCGGCGGCGAGGCCGTGCTGGGCGGCAACATCCTCGCGCGGCAGCGCGGGACGAAGTGGAAGCCGGGCAAGAACGTCGGCCGCGGCAAGGACGACACGCTGTTCGCGCTCATCGACGGCGTGGTCAAGTTCGAGGACAAGGGCCGGCAGGGCAAGTTCATCAGCGTCTACCCGGCGCAGGCCGCGCCCGCCGAGGGGGCGCCGGCGGCAAACGCCTAAAGGCAGTCCGAACAACCGCCGGGTTGCTCCTGATGCGACGCCCGCGCCGAGTCCGACACTCGCCGCGCCGGGCGTCGCGTTCATTTTTGATTCTGGATTTTTGACTTGCGATTTCGCCGAAGCCGTCGCGGCGTCGTATCCCAAAAATCTGGAATCAAAAATTCTAAAGTCGAAAATTCTTGTTCATAGATCGCGCGAAGATCAAGGTCAGGGGGGGGCACGGCGGGAACGGCGTGACCGCGTTCCGCCGCGAGAAGTTCGTGCCGCGCGGGGGGCCTTCGGGCGGCGACGGCGGTCGCGGCGGCGACGTGTGGCTGTTGGGCGACGCCTCGCTGAACACGCTCCTGCACCTGCGCTACAACCCGGAGCACACGGCCGAGCGCGGCCGGCACGGCGAGGGCTCAAACCGCTCGGGGCGCGAGGGCGGGGACGTCGAGGTGAGGGTGCCGGTGGGCACGCAGGTCGTGGACGCGGAGACGGGCGAGCTGCTGGTTGACATCGCGGAGGACGGGCAGCGGTGGCTCGCGGCGAAGGGCGGGCGCGGCGGCTTCGGCAACGCGCACTTCACCTCTTCGACCAACCGCGCCCCGCGCTACCACCAGGAGGGGAGCCCCGGCGAAGAGCGCGAGCTTCAGTTGGAGCTAAAGCTGCTCGCGGACGTGGGGCTGGTCGGCTTCCCGAACGCGGGGAAGTCCACGCTGATTTCGACCGTCTCCGCGGCGAAGCCGAAGGTAGCCGACTACCCGTTCACGACGCTTGAGCCGCACCTCGGCGTCGTTGACCTCGGCGAGTACCGGACGTTCGTCGTCGCGGACATCCCAGGGCTCATCGAGGGCGCGCACGGCGGGGCGGGGTTGGGCGACCGCTTCCTGCGACACGTCGAGCGCACGCGGCTGCTGCTGCACCTGGTTGACGTCTCCTCGTTGTCGGGTCGTGACCCGGTTTCGGATTACGAGGTCATCAACCGCGAGCTGGCCGCGTATGACCCGCAGTTGGCGGAGCGCCCGCAGTTTGTGGTGGCGACGAAGCTCGACGCGCTCGACGAGCCCGAGAGGCTCGAACGTTTGAGGGGACGCGCGCGCGCGGATGGGCGCGAGTTCTTTGAAATCTCTTCGGTGACGAACCGCGGCGTGAAGGAGTTGGTGCGCGCGGCGGCCGCGAAGCTCGAAGAGATCGGGCGGGCTCCCGTCATCGAGACGCGCGAGACCCTGATGGGCGACTTCTAATGACGAGGGGCCGGAGGCGCATCGCCATCTACGGCGGGACGTTCGACCCCGTCCACGTCGGCCACGCGGCCGTCGCGCAGAACCTGACGGAACTCTTCGCCCTCGACGAGGTCGTCTTCGTCCCGGCCTACGTCGCGCCGCACAAGCGCGACCGGAAGGTGAGCCCGGCGCTCGACCGCTACGCGATGCTCGCGCTCGCGACGCAGGACGAGCGGCTCTTCCGGGTCTCGACCGCCGAGATCACGAAGCCCGAGCGCCCCTACACGGTCGAGACGCTGGCGAGCTTCTGCGAGACGCTGGGCGAGACCTCGCGCCTCTTCTTCGTGATGGGCGCGGACTCCTGGGAGGAGATAACGACCTGGCGCGAGTGGGAGCGCGTGCTGAGCCTGACCGACCATTTGGTCGTGACGCGCCCCGGCTACGAGCTGCCCACGGGGCACGTGACCGGGGCGGTGCGCGGGCGAATCGTTGACGTGCGCGGCGCGGGCCGCGAGCGCGTCGCAGAGGAGCTTAGGAAGAACGAGGGGCCGCGCGTCTACCTGACGGACGCGGCCAACGTGAAGATGGCGGCGACGGACGTGAGGGCGGCGGTCGCGCGGGGCGACATGGAAGCGCTCGGCGAGTTGGTGGTGCCGGCTGTGGCCGAGTACATCAGGAAGTACGGACTTTACAGGGAGACGGATGGGACAGAATTCTCCGATGCCGGAATCAAGGGAACGCACTGAGGAGGGCGGGCAGGGGACGCAGGCGGAAACGGCCGCGCCTTCGCCCGCGGAACTCGACGAGCGCGTGCGGCTCGCGCTGCACGCGGCGGCCGAGAAGAAGGCGCACGACCTCGTCGTCCTCGACCTGCGCGAGGTGGCGAGCTTCACCGACTACTTCGTCATCGCCAGCGGCACGAACGTGCGGCAGGTGCAGGCCGTCGCCGACGAAGTGCAGGAGCAGTTGCGCAGGCAGTTGAATGTTCGGCCCGCGCGCGTCGAGGGCTACAACTCGGCCGAGTGGGTCTTGCTCGACTACGGCGACTTCATCCTCCACGTCTTCGAGGAGAAGTCGCGCCGCTTCTACGACCTCGAACGGCTCTGGCGCGACGCGGCGCGCGTGCCGCTCCCGCCGGACGTCGCGGGCGAAGTCTCGGGCGGGGGCTCTTTGAGAGACGAGAGATGATCGAGCTGGTCGCGCGTTCTCCGTCAATGCGCGAGGCCGTCCGCCTCGCCGGGCGCGTGGCCGCGACGGACGCGAACGTGCTCGTCACCGGCGAGTCGGGGGCGGGGAAGGACGCGCTGGCGCTCCACCTGCACGCGCAGAGCCCGCGGGCCGAGGGGCCTTTCGTCCGCATCGACTGCGCGGCGCTGCCGGCGGAGCTGCTGGAGGCCGAGCTGTTCGGCTACGAGCGCGGCGCCTTCACCGGCGCGACGGCGGCGAAGCCCGGCCGCCTGGAAGCCGCGCACAAGGGCACGCTCGTCTTAGACGAGATCGCGCACCTGCCGCGCGACGCGCAGGCGAAGCTCTTGCGCGTCATCGAGCGCAGAGAGTTCGAGCGGCTCGGCGGGCGCAGGACGGTGAAGGTTGACGCGCGGCTCATCGCGCTGACGAACGTCGATCTCGACGACGCCGTCCGCCGCCGCGCGTTCCGCGAAGACCTCTTCTACCGCCTCAACGTCGTGCGCATACACGTCCCGCCCCTGCGCGAGCGGCCCGAGGACGTGGCGCCTCTGGCGGAGAAGTTCCTCGCCCTTTACGCCGCCAAGCACGGACGCCCCGCGCGCCGGTTCGATGCGGAGGCGCTCGCGGCGCTCGCGCTTTACGACTTCCCCGGCAACGTCCGCGAGCTGGCGAACGTCGTCGAGCGCGCCGTCATCGTCTCGGACGGCCGCGAGGTCGGCGCGGGCGACCTGCCCGAGGCGGTGCTGGCGGCCGCGGGCAGCAGGGCGCGGCGCGAGCGGCGGCCGACGCTGGCCGAGCTGGAGGACGAGTACATCCGCGAGGTGCTCGCCGCCTCGCGCGGCAACAAGTCCGAGGCGGCGCGCGTGCTCGGCATCAGCCGGAAGAACCTCTACGAGAGGCTCGCGCGGCGCGGCGCGCAGTCCGGGCGTCGGGCGGCTGACGTAAGTGAAAAGCCTGTAACTGACGGCTGACACCTAACGTCTCCTCTTATGCGGCTGCGACTCATCTGGGTGGGGAAGACGCGGGACGCGCGCCTGCGCGCGCTCGCGGAAGAGTACCTGAAGCGGCTCTCGCGCTTCGTCCGTTGCGAGGTGACGGAGCTGCGCGAATCCGGCGCCGAAGATCCGCGCGCCTGCCTCGAAGAGGAGGGCAAACGCATCACGGGTGCTCTGGCATCAGATGCTCTGACGATTCTCCTCGACGTGTCCGGTAAGACACATTGGAGTTCGGAGGAGCTGGCCGCCCGGGTCGAGGAGTGGGAGGGGCGCTCGGTCAAGGAGGTGGCGTTCGTCGTCGGCGGGCACCTCGGCGTCTCGGGGGAGGTGCGGCGGCGCGCGCAGGTGCGCTGGTCGCTCTCGCGCCTGACGCTGACGCACGAGATGGCGCGCGTCGTCTTGACGGAGCAGCTCTACCGCGCCTACACCATCGCGCGCGGGCTGCCCTATCAGAAGTGAAAAGTTCGGCGGGGCGTTTTTGAAACCGCGGCCCGCGAAAAGCGTATACAAACGGTTTAAGGACAAGCAGGGTTAAAGAAGGAGCTACAACGGAATGGATAAGAGGAAGACGAAGTCGTACCGCGACCGCCTGCTGGCGCGCCGCGAGTCGCTCTTCACCCAGGTGAACGAGGCCGAGATGTCAAGCCGCGAGCGCGACCTCGAAGCCACGCAGGACCCGGCCGACATGGCGGCCAACGCCTACACGAAGGAGCTGCTCATCTCGATGTCGGCCAACGACCGGAAGCTCCTTCAACTCATCGACGAGGCGTTGGAGCGGGTCGAGGGCGGCGAGTACGGCGAGTGCGTCAACTGCGGCGAGCCCGTCGCCGAGAAGCGCCTGGACGCGGTGCCCTGGACGCGCTACTGCCTCAAGTGTCAGGACATGCAGGAGCGTGGCCTGCTGAACGAGGACGAAGACTAAACACGAATTTATTCGTGCGAAGCCCCCGGCGTCGGTAATCTCCGGCGCCGGGGGCTTCGCTTTTGTGGTAGATTGCGGCAGGCTTCCCTGTCACCTCCCTCCGCCCCGCCAGGCCGAGCGACAGTTGCCGTTCTATGGCGGGGCTCACGAACACTCTCGACAGACTCTTCGACGCGGCGCTCGCGCTCGTCTACACGCAAGGGTGCGCCGCGTGCGGCGTCGCGGGCGTCGAGCGGCGCGCGGACTGGCCCGCGTGCGCTGGGTGCTGGGGCGCGACGCGCCTCTTCGGGGGCGACGAGACGCTCTGCTGGAAGTGCGGCGCGCCCGCGGGCGGGGAGGTGCCGGACGAGGTGAGGCCGAGAGTCCGCTGCCGGCGCTGCGAGCCGGAGGAGTTCACGGCGGCGCGGGCCTGCGGGCTCTACGAGGGCGCTTTGCGCGCGGCCGTGCTCGGCTTGAAGCGCGACCCGTTCGTGCCCCCCCGGCTCGCGGCGCTGCTCCGCGAGGCCGCGCGTCGCGCGCCGCTCGACTCCGCGACGCTCGTCGTCCCGGTCCCGCTCCACCCCGCGCGCGAAGGCGAGCGCGGCTTCAACCAGGCGGCCCTGCTCGCGTCGGCACTCGCCAGGGGTACGCGCCTACGCCTCGACGCGTGGAGTCTCGCACGCGTCGAGCACAGCGAGCGCCACCGCGCCGGGATGGACGCGCGGGCGCGGCGCGAGAGCGTCGCGGGCGCCTTCGCCGTCACGCGCCCGCGGCTCGTCCGCGGCGAGCGCGTCCTGCTCGTAGACGACGTTTTCACAACCGGCGCGACCGCCTCGGCCTGCGCCGCCGCGCTCAAGGCCGCGGGCGCGCTCGAAGTCTACGTGCTGACGGCCGCGCGCGCCGTGTGAAGACGACTCGGGGCGACTACTGTCCGCCGCCGCCGGTTCCGCCGGAGCTACCCGTCCCGCCAGTTCCGCCAGTGCCTGTAGAACCGCCGGAGCCGGCAGAGCCGCCAGTGCCGCCAGTGCCGCCTGTACCGCCGGAGCCGCCGCCTTGCAGGCGCGCGAGGTCTGCGAGCAGCTCGATCTCGTTGGCGTCGAGCTGTGCGCCCGCGCGGTCGAGTATCTGTTTGGTGGTCAGGCCGTTCTGCTGCTGGATGTAGGCGATGATGTTGCCCACCGCGGTCGCGATGAGCGTGTTGTCGCCGCCGAGGTCGGGCTTGATGGTCCTCAGGACGTTCAGGAGCTGCGAAATCAGGAGAACGAAATCCATGGTGTCACCTCACGGGGTTTGTGTTCGGGGTGGTTGGCGCGGGGCAGCAGTAGTCGCCGCCGCGGGCCTCGCCGCTCAGCTATTCAGGAAGGGCTGAATGATCTGCACGGAGGCCCTGATGGCCGTGACGATGGCCGTCAGCCTGTCGCGCGCGCCCTGATCCTGGAGGCCGAGCACCCCGCTGGTGTTCAGGTCGTCGAGCGCCGCCGTCACCTCGTTGAAGAGGCTCGTGAGCTGCTGCTTGGTCGCGGCGTCGGGGGCGGCGTTGAGCGCCTTGAGTCTCCTGACGAACGCCTTGTCCGCCGTGTTGAGCCTCAGCAACTGCTGCGTCAGTTTCAACTCCTCGGCGGAGGTGATCTTGCCCTGCCGGGCCAACTCGCGCTTGACCGTGTTCGCCTCGCCGATCGATTTGGCGATGGCGTCGGCGGCCCTGGCGGAGCTACAGAGCGGGCTGTTGTCGGCGCAACTGCCGCCGCCGCACTTGAAAGACATCGAGGCCAGCGACAGAACCAGCACGAGCCCGACGGCCGTGATTCTTATGTTTCTCATGTTCTCTCCTCCAGACCTTTAGTGAGGTCGTGGACGTGTAGGGCGGTGGAGGCGCTCGCGGGGCGAAGGCGGAGGCGAGCGCGCGGGAGTTCTCGGAAGACGAAACCCTTGTTCGGAGGCGGCTATTCTACGCGAAGCGCGCGGCTTGTCAAGAATGATGTCGCCCCCCTAATGGCTAACGCGCCGTTTACCGGCCGCGACCGTCATCTCGCGGCCGCCCGTCTGGCCTGAGGCCCCCAATCTTTGTATGATGGCCCGCATGAGAGAACTCTATCCCCCGATCGAGCCATACGACACCGGGCGGCTCCAGGTCTCGCCCGTCCACAACGTCTACTACGAGCAGGCCGGCAACCCCGAGGGGCAGCCCGTCGTCTTCCTGCACGGCGGCCCGGGCGGCGGCCTCGTGCCGGAATACAGGCGCTACTTCGACCCTTCGGCCTACCGCGTCGTCCTCTTCGACCAGCGCGGCTCGGGGCTGAGCACGCCGCACGCGGAGCTGGAAGGGAACACGACGTGGGACCTGGTCGGGGACATCGAGAAGATGCGCGAGCACCTCGGCATCGACACGTGGCACGTCTTCGGCGGCTCGTGGGGCAGCACGCTCGCGCTCGCCTACGCCGAGACGCACCCCGGGCGCGTACGCTCGCTCGTGCTGCGCGGCATCTTCCTGTGCCGGCCGAAGGAGATACGGTGGTTCTATCAGGAGGGCGCGAACTGGATTTTCCCCGACGTGTGGGAGGCGTACGAGAAGGTCATCCCCGAAGACGAGCGCGGCGACTTCATGGGCGCTTACTACAAGCGCCTGACGAGCGAGGACGAGGCCACGCGGGTCGAGGCGGCGCGCGCGTGGAGCGTGTGGGAGGGGAGCACCTCGAAGCTCTTCTTCGACCCCGCGTCCATCGAGAAGTTCGACGACCCCGAGTTCGCGCTCGCCTTCGCGCGCATCGAGTGCCACTACTTCATGAACAACGCCTTCTTCCCGACCGACAACTATCTCATCGAGAACGTCGGCAAGATTCGCCACATCCCCGCGACAATCGTCCAGGGGCGCTACGACGTGGTCTGCCCGATCCTCAGCGCCTGGGAGCTGCACAAAGCCTGGCCCGAGGCCGACTTCCGCGTCGTCCCCGATGCCGGCCACTCCGTCACCGAGCCCGGCATCATCCACGAACTGGTGAGCGCGACGGACAGATTTAAAGACGCGTGAACCGTCGAAAAGCCGTGAACCGTGAACCGTAAACCGTGACAAGAAAAGGCGGTCTTTAATCTTGTCACGGTTTACGGTTCACGGTTCACGGCCTTTTACGGTTTACGGTTCACGGCCTTTTCACGTATCATCTCGTTTCAAGATGACTGGACGCGTTTTAGTCCTGAACGCCTCTTTCGAGCCGGTGAACGTCTGCACCGAGCGCCGCGCCGTCGTGATGATCTTCAAGGGCATCGCCCGGATGGAGGAGCACAACGGCCACATGCTCCACTCGGCGCGCATCACGATGCACGCCCCGTCGGTCATCCGCTTGGTCGAATACATCCACATCCCGTACAAGAGCCGCTCGCTCTCGCGCAAGAACATCCTCCTGCGCGACCACTCGACCTGCCAGTACTGCGGCCGGCAGTTCTCGCCCTCCGAACTCACGCTCGACCACGTCTTCCCGCGCTCGCGCGGGGGCGAGAGTACGTGGGATAATCTGGTCGCGTGCTGCAAGCGCTGCAATCACCAGAAGGGCAGCCGGACGCCCGAGGAGGCCCGCATGCACCTCATCCGGCGGCCGCGCGCCTTCTCGCTGCACGTCAACCGCCAGATCATGCGCTACATCGGGCGCGCGGACGAGACCTGGCGCAAGTACCTCTTCTACGAGTCGGGCGGCGTCGAGGATTAGGGCCGGGCCGCTTTCAAGTTATAATGGACGAGGCCGCCCCGCGGGCGGCCTTCAAGGAGCGTATCAGATGAACTTCAGCGGCTGGGAAATACTCGTCGTCCTCTTCGTCGTCCTCCTGCTCTTCGGCAGCACGCGCCTGCCGCAGCTCGCGCGCGGCATGGGCAAGAGCATCAACGAGTTCAAGAAGGGCATCTCCGACGGCGGCAAGGAGGACGAGGGCGAGCTCTCCGAGAAGCGCCGCGAGCAGCTCCACGACTCCGAACGCGCCCGCGAAGAGGAACTGGCCTCGGCCGACCGCTACACGAAGTCGAGCTGAAAAGGCCGTAAACCGTAAACGGTAAACCGTGACAGGAAGGACTCGCCTTCTCCTGTCACGGTTTACCGTTTGCGGTTTACGGCCTTTACTTACCCCGCCTTCTTCCCGACGACGATGGTCGCCTTGACGGTGAGGGAGAAGTCGATCTCGTGCCGGTCGTCGTCGATGATGCGTTCGACCTCTTCGAGAACGCCGGCGCGCGCCTCCGCGTCGGGGAGCGAGTCGAGCCAGCGTTCGAGCAGGAAGTCCTGCACGAGAGGTGCTTCCAGGAACTCGCGCCCTGAGGCGAAGTCGAACTCCTCAATCGTCGTCCACGACTCGACCTCTTCGAGCGCCTCGCGCCGCGCCAAAGCCTCCACGTCCGAGACGGTCGGCAGCTCGCCGATGAGCGAGCCGACGCCCGCCGCCTCCTCCCCGTAGCCCGCGTTCGCCAGCGCCTCCCAGAAGACCGAGAAGAACTCGCCGAAGCTCGAAGCCGAGGCGACGTTCAGAGAGACGGTCGCGCCCGGCGCGGCCACGCGCACCATCTCCGCGAGCACCTCGGGCAGGCGCTCGGGCGCGACGAGCGAGGCGTCGCCGACGACGAGGTCGAACTGCTCGTCCTGGAACCCAAGGTCTTCGAGCTGCGCGTGGCGGAAGTCCACGCCCGCGCCCTCGACCGACGACGCCTTCGCGCGCGCGAGCTCGACCTGCCCCTCGCTCTCCTCGACGCCCGTCACCTCCAACGCGGCCCCGCCGCGCTGCGCCAGCGCCAGCGCGTGCCCGCCCGTCCCCGCCCCGACGTAGAGCGCGCGCCCCTCCTTCGGCAGCTCGACGTGCTCGTCAATCAGCTCCGCGAAGCGCTCGCCCCAATCGGTCGCCACGTACAGGTCGTGCAGAAACGCCAGCTCTTTGTCGGACTTCCTCATAAAACCGAAGGACTGAGGACTGAGGGCTGGGGGCTGAGTGGAAGACAGGTTGCTTCTTCTTCACTCAGTCCTCAGTACTCAGTCCTCATCACTTTCTTTCTCCTTCCAATACTTTCTCTCCCGCAAGCCCTCGGGCAGGCAGGCCATCTCGCCTTTAGCGGCCGGGTCGTCGTGGACGTAGCGGTAGCCCTTGCCGTAGCCCTGCCGCTTCATCAGGGGCGTGACGGCGTTGCGCAGGTTGAGCGGCACAGGCTCGCGCGCGGTCTCGGAGGCGTCCTCGGCGGCGGCCATGTAGGCGCGCTTGACCGCGTTAGACTTCGGCGCGCGTGCGAGGTAGATGGTCGCCTGCGAGAGCGGGTAGAGCGCCTCGGGCAGGCCGATGAGCTGCGTGATCTGGGCGGCCGCGGCGGCCTGCACCATCGCCTGCGGGTCTGCGAGCCCCACGTCCTCTGAGGCGAGGATGCAGAGGCGGCGCGCGATGAAGACGGGGTCGGCCCCGCCTTCTATAAGCCGCGCGAGCCAGTAGAGCCCTGCGTTCACGTCCGAGTTGCGCAAAGACTTGATGAGCGCCGAGGCGAGGTTGTAGTGCTCCTCGCCGCCCTTGTCGTAGGCGTAGCGCGCGCGGCCCAGGGCCTCGACGACCGTCTCCTCTTTGACGGCGCGCGCGCCCTTCTTGTCCGGCTCCGTCGCCTCGACCGCCGACTCCAGAGCCGTGAGCGCGACGCGCGCGTCCCCGCCCGCGGCCTTCGCGATGCGCGAGAGCAGCTCGCCGGAGAGCTTCGGCTTGAGCGCGCCGAGCCCTCGTTCTTCATCCTCAAGCGCGCGGCGCAGGAGCGCGACTACGTCCTCCTCGCCCAGGGGTTCGAGCGTGAGGACGCGGCTGCGCGAGAGCAGCGCGCCGATGACCTCGAAGGAGGGGTTCTCGGTCGTCGCGCCGATGAGCGTGACCGTGCCGTCCTCGACCGCGGGGAGCAGCGCGTCCTGCTGCGCCTTGTTGAAGCGGTGTATCTCGTCGATGAAGAGCGTGGTGCGTCGCCCGCGCCGCCTCTCCTCGCGCGCCTCCGCGATGGCCGCCCGCACCTCCTTGACGCCCGAGAAGACGGCCGAGAGCGCCACGAAGCGCGCGCCCGAGCGGCTCGCGAGCAGCCGCGCCAGCGTCGTCTTGCCCGTGCCGGGGCCGCCCCACAGGATCAGCGAAGGCAGGAGTCCGCCGCCCTCGATCACGCGCCGCAGCACGCGCCCCTCGCCGACGAGGTGGCGCTGCCCGACGAACTCTTCGAGCGTGCGCGGCCGCATGCGCTCGGCCAGGGGCGCTAACGCGTCAGGCTTGCTTTCGGCTTCCGGCTCGTCTGCGAAGAGGCTCTCACCCGCGCGGCTCGGCATGGCTCACACACTCCGTCTGGGCGGTCGAATTTTGTTCGGGAGAACTCGGGAGAACTGCGGAAAGCTTAGCACAAACGGGCGGGGCGGGGGCGGGGGCGCGGTGACAAAAATGTGAGACACGGAGTTGACGAAAGGTGTAGAATCTTGGACGGAACGCGCCAGAGCCCTTGCTCGTATAGGGAGGCGGAGAAAGAGGCCGCCGGCTGTCGCCGAGCAATCAAACAAGAACCGCGGCGGGTGTTAGAGGTGAACTTATGAAAGACGCGAAAGATATCATGCGCATCGTCGGAATGATCCTCCTGGGGCTGTTCGTCATCGTCGTCGTCGTCCCGCTCATCTTCGCGGCGGTCGGGATCGCCGTCGCGGCCTTCGTCAAGCTGGCCGTCCTCGTCATCAAGGTGGCCGTCACGCTGGCCGTCATCTACCTCGTGCTCGCGGGCGTCCGCGCCCTCATCAAGTAGCAACGGCACAACACGGAGAGGCCGGCGACGCGAACACATCTTCGCGTCGCCGGCCTCTCGCTTTCCCTAAGCCCCACGCGGAGGCCGCCCCTTAGAGCGTTTTTCGTATCAGCTTACCCACGACCGTTTAGAGGCGGGCTCCGCCCGCCGGCGCGTGACACGTAGCAGCACGCCCCGGCGGGCGGAGCCCGCCTCTAAACGGGATATAATCTGATTGTCAAACTGCTCTAAAAAGCGCGTTTGAGTCTGGCCCGCGCAATCGCCTTGGCGGGCCGCCTCCCGCCGGTGCTCTTCGCGGCGGGTTGTTTCGTGGTCGGGCTCGCCGGAGCGGGCTGCGCGCCCGCGCCCGGTTGCGCGTCCGTGCCCGCGCCCGGGGCGGAGGGGAGCGCCGTCACGCTTTTGCGCGGGCGCACCGTCGGCCCCAGCGGCGCGCCCGGCGAAGGCTTCGACACTTCCGGTTCCGGGTCGGGCGGCACGATGATTTCGGGCTCGCGGGTCAGCGCCTCGATGTTGATGAAGAATTTGAAGAGGCCCGTCTGCTGGACGCCGAGCAGGAAGCGCACGTCGATGCTCGCGTCCGGCGCGAGCGGCGTCGCGAGCGTGATCGTGCCGGAGGTGAGCGAGGAGTTGAAGCCGCCGCCGAGGAGCTGAGGCAGAAAGGACGGCTCCTCCAGCGTCGTCCCCTGCACGACGACCTCCGAAGTCCCGGTGCCGCACGGCGCGCGGTCGACGGTGGCGGTGACGGGCCCGGAAGTCCTCGCGCGCAGGTCGGCGACGCCCGACGGCGCGGGGAGGGTGCTGATGTCGATGATGCGCCAGCGCAGGCGCGTGACGTTCTGCCCCGTGTTGTTCGTCACGGTGCGGCGGATGTCGATCGTGCCGTAGAGCGAGTTGTTCGTCGGGTCGGACGTGAAGACGCGCACGCGGTTGGGCGGGCTGGTCGAGCCGACGCACGGGTCGAGCAGGTTGACGCCGAACAGGGCGTTGCGCTGGATGGGGCTCGCGGCATTCTCGGGCCCCGGCGCGCCGAGCCGCCGCCCCGCCCCGGACGTGTTGGCGTCCGGCGAGACGAAGACGAAGTCCACGGCGTTGTTGTTCGTGTCCTTCGGCAGGCCGTTCGTCGGGCAGCCGCCGAAGGTCGAGGGCGAGCCCGCCTTGCCGCAGAGGTCGCGGTAGAGCGCGTAGTCCAGCCCGAGCGGCGAGAGCGCGGGGTAGCCCGTCCCCTCCACGTAGACCGGGTTCGTCACGCTCGTCGAGCCGACCGCGTCGAGCCGGTGGACGAGGTCGAAGTTCGCCGCGTTGGAAGTGTTGAAGACGGCCAACCCCGCGTTGTCCGGGATGTCCGCCGTGTAGAAGAGGTCGCCGGTCGCGGTCGGGACTTCGCCGTCGCCGGCCGGGTAGAGGCCGAGCGAGTAGCCGATCTCGTTGACGCAGAGGATGTGCCCGCGCGCGGGGATGTCCGTCCCGTTCTCGATGACGCAGCGCACGACTCCGTCCGAGGCCGCGACGGCGTAGCCGGCCGAGTCGTCCACGGACTGCACGCGGTGCGGCGTGTCGGCGTTGTTGTAGATTTCGATGTACTCGTCGGTCGCGCCGCCCGGGCCGCGGAGGCGGAACTCCGAGATGAGGATGTCTCCGGCGAACGGGCCGGTGACGAGGGTGTTAGCGGTCGCGGAGTTGTCGAAGGTCTGCGGGTCGTGCGAGTCGGCGGTTCCCGTGACGGTGTTCGTGATGACGGTGCCGCGCGGCGCGTCGGCGTTGACCCTCACGCGGAGCCTGACGCCGCCGCTGGCGACATCCCCGGTCTCGGGGTCGGGGGGGGCGAGGGAGTCGAAGGTGACGGTCAGCGTCGTGCCGTCGAACTCGACGCTGCCGTTGCCCGCCGTCAACTCGTGACTCACGTAGGTGGTGTTGGCGGGGATGGCGTCGGTCAGCACCACGTTGACGGCCGTGCCGGGGCCGGCGTTGGAGACGGCGATGTTGTAGGTGATGACGCTACCGCGCGGCACCGTCTCGTCTTCGCTCGACTTGGTGACGGTGATGTCGGCCGGCGTCGGCGTCGGCTGCTGCGCGCGCGCCTCCGCGGCCGGGTTAAGTAGCAGGAAGAGGCCGCCGAGGAGGATGAGAGCCGCGGGGAGAAGTCGGCCGCGGCGGGCAGGCCGCGGCGGACGGCTAGGGCATGAAGATGTCAACACGATCTCCTTTCAAGTTTAGCGAGCGCGCGCCTCACACCTCGAAGCGGAAGTCTATCGGCACTATATCAGATTCCGGGACGGCAAACCCCGCCCTTGCCGTAACACTCAAACAGCCCACGCGCGAGGCCGCACATGAGGCCGGATTGTTCCCGAGAAAGCGAAGGGGGCAGCGAAGCTTAACACATCTCACAGCCTCGACGCAGGCGAGCCTCAAGGGTTCGCGCCTGTGAGGGTTACGGCAGCGCCCACCCGCCCCGAACTCGTCCGGGAGCGCGCCCCGCCCGAAGGGACGCCCCCCTCGCCGTCACTAGTTCCGGCCTCACCGGAAGGCTTTCCCGCCTAACCGGAACAGCTTCCCGCGGCGTCGGAACCGCTTCCCGTCTGGTCGGAACATGTTTCTACGGCACCGGAACGTATTTCTGCGACACCGGAACACGTTCCAATGGCGTCGGAACACACTTCGGCAGCGTTGGAACACGTTTCTGCGATGCCGGAACACGTTCCTGTAAAGTCGGAACGCGTTTCTACGACACCGGAACACATTTCCGCGAGACCGGAACGGATTTCTGTGACACCGGAACGCATTTCAGCGGCGTCGGAACACACTTCGGCGGCGTCGGCGCACATTTCTACGGCGTCGGAACGCGTTTCTATGGCATCGGAACACATTTCTACGGTGTCGGAACGGCTGACGGTGGCGTCGGAACAAGCGCCTGTGGAGTCGGCACGAGTCCATTTGCTGTTGAAAATGCTAAGTTTAGCGCCGAGGTGTCCCGGCGCGGGGACAGAACATACATGCGCCCGGTCGGAATGACGCGGCGCGGCGTCGGAAAGGCCGCGCGAGCATTCGGCATGACCGCTTCCGAATGAACACCGCTGTTGGTAAAGCGCGGAGTGGATATTAGCGGAGGAGCGGGGTGTCAACGGGTGTGTGCGCTTCAGACGTTGAAGCGGAATTGGACTCTTATCACCACGAAATCTAAACCACTGTAATGTATGCGATTGTGAGGGCGGGGGATTCAGTTTGCGGACGCCGCACACACGTCCGCACACAATCGCGCACCTTTTACTCGCCTTTCCCGCGGGCGCGGCCCTCCGCTCTGACCCTTACCACCTGAACAGGAGCGCCAGGCCGATGCCGAGCACCATCAGCCCGACCCCGTCGATGGGCAGCGCATTCCCCCGCTTGGAGAGGGCTATCACGAGGTTGACGATGTAGATCACCGCGCCGATCAAAAAGATGATTGACCCGACGCCGAACCGCCCTAATTCCGGCATGTAGTACCTCCTGTTTGTAGAACCCCGAAAGCCACGTCTGGCGGGCCCCGACGGCCCCGCCTTTTTATCTTTCTTCCCCTTCTCCGGCGCGGAGTTCGCCGAAAATATAGCCGTCAATTGCGCTGATACGGCCGCGCCACAAGACGCCCAGGTGTGCTTCAGACGTTGAAGCGGAAGTGGACGACGTCGCCCTCCTGCATGACGTAGTCTTTGCCTTCGAGGCGGAGGAGACCCTGCTCGCGGGCGGCGGCGTAGGAGCCGGCGCGGGTCAGGTCGTCGTAGGAGACGATCTCGGCGCGGATGAAGCCGCGCTCGATGTCGGAGTGGATGGTGCCGGCGGCCTGCGGGGCGCGCGTGCCGCGCGGCACAGTCCAGGCGCGCACCTCCTTCTCGCCCGCCGTCAGGAAGGACATCAGGCCGAGCAGTTGGTAGGCGCTCTTAATCATTCTGTCCACGCCGCTCGAAGCGACGCCCAGCTCGGCCAGATAGCTCTTGCGGTCTTCGGGCGAGAGCTCGACCAGCTCGGCTTCGAGCTGCGCGCAGATGGGGACGTACTCGGCCGCCTCCCGGGTGGCTATCTCGTGGACGGCGCGGACGTGCGGGTTCGACTCGGGGTCGGTGAGCGTCGCCTCGTCCACGTTGGCGGCGTAGATGGTCGGCTTCGAGGTCAGAAGGAAGAAGCCGCGGGCGACCGTAAGCTCGTCGTCCGTGAGGTCGGCCGTGCGCGCGGGCGCGCCGTCGGAGAGGACGGCGAGCAGCTTGTCGGCGACTTCGATCTCGGCCTTCGCCGTCTTGTCGCCGCCCTTGGCCGTCTTCTGCGCGCGCTCGCGGCGGCGCTCGACCGTGGCGAGGTCTGCGAGGGCCAGCTCGACCTGGATGGTGTCGATGTCGCGGCGCGGGTCAACGTCGCCTTCGACGTGGTGGACGTTCTCGTCCTCGAAGCAGCGGACGACGTGGATGACGGCGTCGGTCTCGCGGATGTTGGCGAGGAACTGGTTGCCCAGGCCCTCGCCCTTCGACGCGCCGCGCACCAGCCCGGCGATGTCCACGAACTCGACCGTGGCGGGGACGATGGTGGTCGTCTTGACGATCTTTGCGAGGGGTTCGAGCCGCTCGTCGGGGACGGGGACGACGCCGACGTTGGGCTCGATGGTGGCGAAGGGGTAGTTGGCGGCGAGCGCCGAAGCCTGCGCGGTGAGCGCGTTGAAGAGTGTGGACTTGCCGACGTTCGGCAGCCCGACGATGCCTGCACGGAGCATAGTTCGGAATCCCTGTCCTGTTCTTTAAGTCGAACATCTAACCACCCGCGCCGCGTGTTGTCCAGCAGCGGGGCGGATCGAACAGTACCGCGAGCGGTAGCGAGCGGGTGCGTGTTACTCCGGAGGCTCGTACGAAGTCACACGCACCCGCTCGCTACCGCTCGCGGTACTGTTTGAATCGAGTATAATCGCGGCGTCTTTTCAGCTCAGGCAAGTCCCGCGCACCTTATGCCTTTCGCACTCCTGCTGGCGCTCGCCGCAATCGCGGGCGCGACCGTGCTGACATACTCCTACGACCGCGAGGCGAACATCTGGGCGCGCCTCTGCGCGGGCGTGTGTCTGGGATTCTCCGCGCTCGGGCTCGTGGGGTTCGTGCTGGCGTCCGCGTTGGGGATGGGGCCGGCGGCGCTCGCGCTCGCGGGGGTCGTGTGCGCGTCGCCGCTGCTGCTCCTAGCGCGCGCCGACTGGCGTCAACGTGTGGGGAGTGACCTACGTGAGGGCGTGCGGGCGGTAACAAGTCCGGGCCGCGAGAGGGAGGGCGCGGCTCTCGGCACGTTCGTCTTCTACGCGGTCGCGGCGCTGCTCTTCTGGCTCGTCTACGCGCGCGCGATGTACCAGACGCCGGAGGGCATCTTCACGGGCGTGGACACGAACATCGGGGACATGCCCTTCCACCTCGCCGTCGTGACGGGCTTCGTCTACGGCGAGAACTTCCCGCCGCAGCACCCGGAGTTCGCGGGCGCGGGCCTGACCTACCCGTTCGTCGTGGACTTCGTGGCGGCGATGTTCGTGCGCGCGGGCGCGTCGCTCGAAGGGGCGCTCTTCTGGCAGAGCTACGCGACTATCATGGCGGTCGTCGGGCTCCTGCACCGCTGGGCGCTGAAGTTGACGCGCGAGCGGCTGGCGGCGCTCGCCGTGCCCGCGCTGGTGCTCCTGAGCGGCGGCCTCGGCTGGGTGGTCTTCCTGCGCGAGGCGGCGTCGGGCGGGCAGGGCGTCTTCGCGCTGCTCGGCGAACTCCCGCACGACTACACGCGGGCCTACCCCGGCTTCGAGTGGGGCAACGCCGTCACCGCGCTCTTCGTCACGCAGCGCAGCATCCTGCTCGGCGTCGGCGTCGCGCTCGTCGCGTGGACGCTGTGGTGGCAGGCGAGTGAGAAGTCAGGAGTCAGAAGTCGGGAGTCAGAAGGGGGAGGTGAAAAGGACGCGTCGGCGCAACATGAAAGTCGCAGGGTCGGGAAGAAGAAGGTTAAGGGGAAGGGGAGGGCGGCGCTCGCGGCTTCGGCGAGAAGCGTGGTTGAAGATGAGGAGGCCGCTGCCGATAACAGTCCCGCCTTCATCCTTCAGCCTTTCGCCTTGCGGCAGATGATCGCCGCGGGAGTCGTCGCGGGGCTGCTGCCGCTGGTGCACGCGCACAGCTTCGTGGTGATGATGTTGATGGGCGCGTGCATGGCGCTCGCGCAGGGCGCGGCGGTCTTCTTCTCGAAGACCGAAGAAGTTGACGAGGTTCCTCTCTGGATGAAGGTGTGGGCGGTGTGGCGGCCGTGGCTTCTGTTCGCCGCGGTCGCGACGGTGCTGGCGCTGCCGCAGATGTTCTACGCGACGCGCGACTCGGCCGTGCGGGCCGGGCAGTTCTTCGGGTGGGAGTTCGGCTGGGCGCACGGGCAGACCAACGTCGTCTGGTTCTGGCTGAAGAACACGGCGGTCTTCATCCCGCTGCTCGTCGTCGCGCTCGCGTGGCGCGGGGCGGGGGTGAGTAAGCGTCTGCTCTTCTTCTACCTGCCGTTCCTGCTCTGCTTCGTGGTGCCGAACGTCTACAGGTTCGCGCCGTGGGTGTGGGACAACATCAAGATTCTGCTCTACTGGTGGGTCGCGTCGGCCCCTCTGGTGGCGCTCGTGCTCGCGCGTCTGTGGCGGCGCGGCGGCGCGTGGCGCGCGGCGGGGGTCGTCTTACTCCTGATGCAGACGGCCGCGGGCGGGCTCGACGTGTGGCGCGCGGCCTCGGGCGCGGTCGAGCGGCGCTCGTTCGACCGCGACGGCGTCGCCTTCGCCGAAGTCATCAAGCAGCAGACCGGCCCGCGCTCTTTGATTCTCCACGCGCCGACTTATAATGACCCGGTCTACCTGGCGGGCCGCAGAACCTTCCTCGGATACCCCGGCCACGTCTGGTCACACGGCATCGACTACGGGCCGCGCGAGTCTGAGCTGAAGCGCATCTACGCGGGGGCCGCGGACGCGCCCCTGCTCATCGAGCGCGCGGGCATCGAGTACGTCGTCGTCGGGCCGCTCGAACGCGAGGAGATGCGCCAGCGGGGCCTCTCGGTCAACGACTCTTTCTTCGCGAGATACAGGAAGGTTGGGGAAGCAGGTGCCTACCGGCTCTACAAAACGAAACCGTAAGAGGGCGCGCGACGACTGGAGCGCCACGTCCCTGAAGAACCGCCGGGAGGCGGAAGAGGCGCGGCCCGCGATGACGCCCGCGCCCGCGCCCGCCTCCGAACTCCCCGAGCGCGCGTGGGTGTACGCGAGCGCGTTGATACTGCTGCTGGCGTTCGCGCTCAGGGTCTACGCGCTCGACATGAAGCCGCTGCACCACGACGAGGGCGTCAACGGCTTCTTCCTGACCAACCTCCTGCGGCAGGGGCGCTACGCCTACGACCCCGAGAACTACCACGGCCCGACGCTCTACTACCTGACGCTCCCGTTCGTCGCGCTCGCGGGGCTGCACACCTTCGTCATCCGGCTCGTCCCCTCGCTCTTCGGGGTCGGCGTCGTGTGGCTCGTGCTCAGCTTGCGCCGCTACACGGGGACGGTGGCGGCGCTGGTCGCGGGGCTGCTCGTCGCGGTCTCGCCCGCGTGCGTCTTCTACTCGCGCTACTTCATCCACGAGATGCCCTTCCTCTTCTTCACGCTGGCGCTGGTCGTCTCGGCGCTGCGCTTCAGGGAGACGGGCGCGGCCTCAGACCTCCTGTTCGCCTCGGCCTCGGCCGCGCTGATGTTCGCGACCAAGGAGACGGCCTTCATCTCGGCGGGCACGCTGGGGCTGGCGTGGCTGACGGCCATGACGTGGGAGCGCCTGCGGGGCGTGGGCAGGGCCGGGCGGGCGCGCGCGGCCGAGTCGGAGGGGGGCGGCTTCGCGAAGCTTTTGCGGGACGAGCGGGGCGCGGCCGCGGTACTGGGCGCGGTCGTGCTCTTCGCGGTCATCTGGGTCGCCTTCTACTCCTCTTTCTCGACGCACTGGAAGGGGGCCTTCTGGGACTCGCTCAAGACCTTCGCCGTCTGGCGCAAGACCGGGATGAGCGAGTTCCACGCCAAGCCGGCCGGCACGTACGTCCGCTGGCTGATGCAGGAGGACGTGGCCGTCCTCGTCCTCGGCACGGTGGGCGCGCTGGTGGCGCTCTTCGAGCGGAGGCTCAACCGCTTCGCGGTCTTCTTCGCGGCGTGGGGCTTCGGGCTGCTGGTCGCCTACTCGCTCATCAGCTACAAGACGCCGTGGCTCGTCCTGAACTTCGTCGTGCCGCTGGCCGTCGCGGGCGGCTACGCCGCGCAGGCGTTCGGCGCGTGGGTCTCGCGCGCGCCCGCGCGCGGCTGGCGCGCGGCGGCGGCCGTCGGCCTCTTCGCGGCCCTCTTCGGCCTCTACCACACCTTCGTCATCAACTTCCGCGACTACGACAACGACAAGTACCCTTACGTCTACTCGCAGACGCGGCGCGAGTTCCTCGACCTCGTCCGCGAGATCGAGCGCGCGGGCGAGCGCGCCGGCACGAAGGAGCCCGGCGTCGCCACGGCCTCGCCCGAATACTGGCCCTCGCCCTGGTACTTCCGCCACAACCCGCGCGCGGGCTACGAGGGGACGCTCGCCTCCTCCTACGACCCGCAGAAGACGCACGCCATCATCGGCCGCAAAGATCAACTCGAGCAGCTCCAGCGCGTGGCCGGCGCCAACTACACACGCGTCGGCGACACCTACCCGCTGCGCCCCGGCGTTGACCTCGTCCTCTTCGTCCGCCGAGACCTGGCCCCAAAGCAGTAGTCAGTAGTCAGTAGTCAGTAGGAAGACAAAGCAGCGCGGCTTTCATCAACAACCGATGAGAGCCGCGCCGTCTGTTCTTCTACTGACGACTGTCTACTGACTACTGCCTACTTTTTTCACGTGCGCGGCGACTGCCACTGTGGTATAAAGCTCCCGCACCCCCTAAACAACCCGACAGTTCTTAACCGGACTAAAACCCCCGTCGCGCAGTCGCCCGAGTCGCAGCCCGTCTTGCCCGGCTGCCCCGAAGGCACGCGCCCGGCCACTCTTGCCCGCGGCCGCGGCGCGCTCCCGTCTGAAACAACACAAGGAGCGTCATTGCCATGAGACTAAGAGGCGAAGAGTCCCCCGGGACTCTGCAAGGCAGGCCCCACCGCTTGCACGGCGGCGGGAAGAAGTGCGGACTCAGGCTGCGGAGGCGCGCCCCGGCGCGCCTCGTGTTACTAGCGGCACTCGTAGCCGCCGCGGTCGCGGCGCTGCTCTTCGTCTCCCCGGGGCCGCGCGCCGTGCGCGTGGCGCGGGCGGCCAGCCCCACGTCGGGGACGGTCGGGCCGACCGGCCCCGTCCTCCCCGCCGACGGGAGGTGGACGGGCACGGCGACCGGCGGCGCGACCACCAACCCACTCGACGGCGAGGCCGGCTGTTCCGAGGGCACGACCTGCGACACCTTCACGCTGACGGTGCTGCCCGGCGTCTACACCGGCAAGGTCATCCGCGTAGACCTGACCTGGACGCTCCCGACGAACGACTACGACCTCGTCATCTACAAGGGCGGGACGTGCCCCGCGACGGGGAAGTGCACGGGGCAGTTCATCACAAGCTCCGGCAACGGCGCGACCAACGGCATCCTCACAGAGGAGCACGCGTCCATCGACCCGAACACGAGCGGCGTGGGCGACTACAAGGTGCGCGTCGTCTACTTCTTCGCGCCGCCCGCGAGCGCGCAGGCCGACCCGCCGAGGGGGCAGTACAGCCTCGGCACGGTCGCCGCCGCGCGCACCGCTACTTACGTCTCGGGCGGCATCAACTTCAGCCCGAGCGTCACCGTCAAAGCGCCCGTCGCGGCGCGCGACGGCGAGCCCTCGAACCGCACCGACCCGTTCGGCAACCACTATGTCGGGGCCATCCGCGGCGTCCCGGCCGGCAACGACCTCTGGTACGTTGACCTCCGCCCGACGGTCAACGGCAACCCGAACCCGAACTACGACCCGTTCATGCGCAACTGGGCCTACCGCGGCCAGCCCGACTCGGTGACGGGCTCGCCCGTCGCCTCGGCCGGCGCGGAGGGCGGCGGCGATATCGACCTCGCCGTCGGCCTGCCCGACCCGACGACCGGCGCGCTGACCGAGCCCTCGACGCTCGCCGCGAGCAGCCTGCTCGTCGCCAACATCACCACGCAGCGCTCGACCGACCGCGGCGTCAACATCCAGCGCAACCCCCTGGGCAACACCACGGGCGGCATCCCCGGCGACGACCGGCAGTGGCACGAGTTCCACGGGCCGAACAACGTCTACCTGCTCTACCGCACGGTCGCGCCCACCGTCACGCAGATACAGCGCTCGACCGACGGCGGCCTGACCTACGGCCCGGCGCAGACCGCGGGTCTCATCGGCCAGGTCGGCAGCATCGACGTGCACCAGAAGTCCGGGCGCGTCTACCTGAGCGGCTCCACGGGACAGGTCTGCCACAGCACCGTGACCCTGCCCACCGGCGAGGCGGCCGTCTACGTCTGCACGCAGGCAGCCTCCGGCGACGTCGCCAACATCTTCTTCCCGGTCAAGGTGGCCGACGACGGCACGCCCTTCGGGACGGCCTACGTCGCCTACTCGAACGGCCAGCAAATCTTCCTCGTCCACTCGACCGACGGCGGCGACACCTGGAGCGCCCCCGTGCGCGTCTCGAACGGCCCGGAGACGGCGACCAGCCTGCTCCCGTGGATGGAGACCGGCCCGACGCAGGGCTCGGTCGGCATCGTCTGGTACGGCACGACCGAGGCGACGAACAACAACAACGCCAACTGGAGGGTCTTCTTCGCGCAGTCGTTCAACGCGACCGCCGACAACCCGACCTTCCGCCAGGTCGCGGTGAGCGACCACTTCAACCACGCCACCAACATCTCGCTGATGGGGCTCGACCCGACGGGCGAGGGGGCCAACCGCAACCTGATCGACTACTTCCAAATCTCCTTCGACCCGACGGGCGCGGCCGTCGTCGCCTACACCGACGACCACAACGACTTCGACGGCCACACCTACGTCGCGCGCCAGATTTCGGGGCCGTCCATCGTCAACAGCAAGGGGAACGTCCCCGACCCGGGCGCGCCGCCCGCGCCGTCGAACGGCCCCATCCCGCTCGCGCCGAGCGTCGGCGGCATCAGCGGCTCGCAGGTCACGGACTTCCGCGGCGACGTGCAGACGGGGCTCGTCGGCAGCCTCCAGGCCGACGACCCGCTCGACATCACCTCCATCCGCTACTCGTGCGAGACGGGGCCGAACGGGGTGAACGTCATCGTGGCGACGATGAAGGTCTCGACCCTGCCGGTCGTCCCGCCGGGCTCGAACTGGCGGATGCACTTCACGGCCAACGCGCCGTTCGCGGGGCTCTCGCCCACGGGCGACTACAGCTTCGCGCTCTCAGACCGCGGCGACCAGTTCTACTTCCTTGCGAACACCAACTCGAACCCGGCGGGCACGTTCACCTGGGGCACGGCCGTCAGGAATTCGGACGGCTCGATCACCTACACCCACCGCGGCGACGCCGACTGCGGCGCGTTCGACACCGCCGCGGGCACCGTCACCGTCAAGGTCGCCGTGAGCAAGCTCAACCAGTTCGCGCCGAAGGGCACTATCACTTCGGGCTCGGTGCTGGCGGGCCTGCGCGGCGCGACCTTCACCAGCCAAGCGAACGTCAAGCGCGACATCACGCGCGGCGGCACGGAGTACACCGTCGGCTCCTGCACGGCTACGCCCGCGAGCGGCTGCGCGCCCACTGTCACGCCGACCCCGACTCCGACCCCGACTCCGACCCCAACCCCGACGCCGACGCCCACACCCACTCCGACACCGACGCCCGAAACCCCGACGCCGACGCCGACGCCGGGAACTCCGACTCCGACGCCCGGAACTCCGACTCCGACCCCGAGCCCGGGGACGCCGACGCCGACTCCGACTCCGGAGACGCCGACGCCGACGCCGACGCCTTCGGCGACGCCGACGCCTTCGGCGACGCCCACGCCCAACCCGACCCCGCCGCCGCAGCCGCTCTTCCAGTTCGACGCGCCGGCCTACCCCGTGCAGGAGGACTGCGCGGCGATCACCGTGCGCGTCCTGCGCACCGTCGTGACCGACGTGCGCTCGACCGTGGACATCGGCAGCATCAACGGCTCGGCCACGCAGAGGGGCGACTACACCTACGTCATCGGCCGCCTCGTCTTCGAGGTCGGCGAGACGCAGAAGAACTTCCAGGTGCTCGTCAACGAGGACTCGTACGACGAGGGGTTTGAGAACGCGACGCTCGTCCTACAGAACCCGCAGAACGGGGCGCTCGGCGCGCCGAACAACGCGCAGCTCCAGATCGTGGACGACGCGCCCGAGTCGGCGGGGAACCCGATAGACCTCTCGCGCACCTTCGTCTGCACGCACTACCACGACTTCCTCTACCGGCAGAGCGACCAGTCGGGCGAGGACTTCTGGACGCAGAACATCGAGTCGTGCGGCGACGACGCGCAGTGCCGCATCGAGCACAGGCAGGACGTCTCGACCGCCTTCTTCCTGTCCATCGAGTTCCAGCAGACCGGCTACTTCGTCATCCGCGCGCACAAGGCCGCCTTCGGCAACAACAAGCAGACGCCGCGCTACGCCGTCTTCCTGCGCGACCAGCGCCAGATCGGCGAGGACGTCGTCGTCGGGCAGGGCGACTGGCAGGCGCGGCTGGAGGCGAACCGACAGCGCTACCTCGAAGACTTCGTCTCGCGCAACGAGTACGTCGCGCAGTTCCCGGTGACGATGACCCCGACGGAGTACGTGGACAAGCTGTTCGCGAACACCGGGGTGACGCCGACCGGGGCCGAGCGCGACGCCGCGAGGACGGCCTACGGCGCGGGCAGCACGGCCGGCCGCGCGGCGGCGCTGAGGAGTGTGGCCGACAGCGACTCGGTCTTCGGCACGCTCTACAACCCTTCGTTCGTGCTGATGCAGTACTACGGGTACTTGAGGCGCAACCCGGACGACGCGCCCGACTTCAACTTCTCGGGCTACGACTTCTGGCTCAACAAGATGAACTCGTTCAGCTTGCCGGGCGAGAACGTCCGCGACGAGGTGGTGGCGCTGCGGAGGGTGCGGCGCGCCGAGATGGTCAGGGCCTTCATCGAGTCGCTCGAATACCGCGGGCGCTTTGGGGGCGCAAGCGACCAGGGCAACCAGCACGGGCCGTCGCCGCCCCCGCTCCAGACGCGCTTCGGCGGCTACTGGGCGCAGGAGCTGGCGCGCGCCGCGCCCGTGCGTTACGACCCGCTACTCTTGAGGGTGATGCTGGGCGACTAGGACAAAACTTCTGTCCCTTCCCGGCGCGGCGCGGGCGGTCTCGGCACCGTCGGCGCCGCGCCGGCTTTTACGGCGGCCGGGCGGAACCGCTTTCCCGCCAACGACTAACCCCGCGCCGCTTAATGTTTCGGTTTGACAACGTCCGCGGGTCAACATATAGTGTGCCTCTCCCGCACGGGCTCTAGGGACTGTATGTCCCGGGGCATCCAGTTCAGGCCGAAACGCGCAGCATGTTCAAACTCCAACGCCTCGAAATCACCGGCTTCAAATCCTTCGCCGACTACACAGACCTCGTCTTCACGGGCAACGGCATCACCGCCATTGTCGGCCCCAACGGCTGCGGCAAGTCGAACGTGGCCGACGCCATCTCGTGGGTGCTCGGCGAGCAGAAGGTGAAGAACCTCCGCGGCGGCGAGATGAAGGACGTCATCTTCCAGGGCGCGAAGAGCCGCCAGCCCTCGGGGATGGCCGAGGTCGTCCTGCACATGGTGCGCGACGAGGCGGTCGAGGAAGAGCCGGACATCGAGGACATCGACGCGACGCTCGAAGAGCTGGACGACCAGGCCGGCGCGGTCGAAGAGCGCCTCTCGCCCGAACTCGAAGCGCTCGCGCCGCCGCAGCCCGAGGCCGCTTCGGCGAACGGCGGCGGCGTCGCGCCCGCCGCTTCGGGCGAAACGCCGCCGGCCGAGGCCCCGGCGCAGGCCGAAGGCGAAGCGACTCAGGCGCTCGCCCCGGTTAATACGGAGGCCGCCGCGGTCGTGCCCGCGCCCAAGTCGCGCGCGCACCACAAGCGGCACTGGCGTCCGCGCCGCATGGCGCTCGACTTCGCGCCGGGCGAGAGCGTCTCGGTCACGCGCCGCCTCTACCGCGACGGCGAGAGCGAGTACCTCCTCAACGGCCGCGTCTGCCGCCTGCGCGACATCCAGGACCTCTTCTCGGGCACGGGCCTCTCGGGCGCGCACTACGCCATCATCGAGCAGGGGCGCATCGGCCAGATTCTTTCGGCCAAGCCGATGGATCGCCGCACGCTCATCGAAGAGGCCGCCGGCATCACCAAGTTCCGCGTGCGCCAGCGCGCCGCCGAGGCCCGCCTCGAAGCCGCGCGCTCGAACCTCAACCGCGTCTCCGACATCATCTCCGAGATCGAGCGACAGGTCGGGAGCCTGCGCCGTCAGGCCGCAAAGGCGCGCCGCTACCACCAGATTCGGGAGGAGCTGCGCGAGCTTCTGCGCAAGGTCTACGCGGCCGACGAGCGCGAGCTGAACGCCCGGCTCGAACGTCTGCGCGAAGGTCTGGACACGGCCAACGAGGAGGTCGAGCGTTTAGCGCAGGAGCTTGAGGAGCGCGAGGAGGAGGCGCGGCGCGCGACGACCGACGCCCGGAGCCGCGAGGAGGAGTTGTCGGAGGCCCGCGCCGCCGTCTCGGAGTCCGCGCTCAGGTTCGACCGCCGCGAGCGCGAGCGCGCGTACCAGGGCGAGCAGATAGCTTCGCTTGAGAAGCGGCTCGCCGAAGTCCGGCGCGAGGCCGAGGCCGTGCGCGCGCGGCTCACGTCGGTCACGGCCGAGAGCGAGTCGCTCGTCCTGCGTGACGTGCAGATGCGCGAGGCGAGCGAGCAGAGCGCGCGCCGGCTCGAAGAGGCCGAGGCCGCGTACGCGCGCCGTACCGACGAAGTGATCGAGGCCGAGGCCGCGATTGAGTCCGCGCGCGCCGAGCTTCTGACGCACACGGCCGCGGCCGAGCGCCTGGCGGAGATCGGCCGCCAGCTCGAAACGGTTCTTGACAAGCTGGCCGCGCAGGCCGAGGGGCTCGCGCGCGAGGGCGAGCGCGCGGCGGCCGCGCACGAGCAGGCGAAGTCGGAGGCGGAGAAGCTACAGGGCGAGATCGTCGCGGCGCGCGCGCACCTCGACGCGCTCTACGCGGAGCGCGAGTCGCGCACGCGCGAGCTTTCGGACTCCCGCGCCGAGGTCGCCGCCGCCGCCGCCGAGCACGCGCGCGTCCGCGACGAGGCGGCGCGCGTCCGCCACCGCCTCGACACGCTCAACGAGATCGACACGCAGCACTCGCTCTACTCGCAGTCCGTCCGGCGCATCTTCGCGCCGCTTGAGGGCGACCCTTCGCGCGACTTCCACGTCGTCGCGACGCTGGCCGACGTTCTGCGCGTCGAGCCGCGCTGGGAGCGCGCCGTCGAGAGCGTGCTCGGGCCCCACCTGCAAGCCGTCATCGTGCCGACGCCGGACGACGCCGTGCGCGCCGCCGCGTGGCTTCAGGCGACGAACGCCGGGCGCGCCACCTTCCTCGTCGCGGGGCTGCAAGGCGGCTCGGCCGAGCTGGACGAGGCGGACGGGTCGCGGGGCGCGACGCTGACGGAGATCGACGAAGAGACGCGGGTCGGGAGTCTCCTCGGCGCGCCGCGCGAGATAGGCGCGGTCTTGTCGCGGACGCTCGCGCGCGAGATGAGCGCGCGCGTGGCCGCCGACCTCGAGCGCGCGATGCTCCTGACGCTGCCGACGGGCGAGATGTGCGTGACGGCCGCGGGCGAGTGGGTCGTCGCGGGGCAGCTCATCGCGGCGGGCGGCCACGCGGTCTCGGAGGAGGGCGCGGGGCTCCTCGCCTTCAAGCGCGAGATGCGCGAGCTCGAAGTCCGCATGGTCGGACTCCAGGCAGACCTCGTCTTCGCGGACGAGGCCGCGCAGGGCGCGCGCGCGCGTCTGGGCGAGTTGGAGGACGCCTTCGTCCTGCTCAACGACGAGATCGGGCGCGAGGAGCGCGAGCACGTCGCGCGCGAGGTGAGCGCGGCGCAGCTCAAGCAGGAGATCGAGCGCGCCGAGCGCCACATGCGCGTGGTGGCCGACGACGACGCGCGGCTCGCCGAAGAGCGGCGGGAGGTCGAGGAGCGCCGAGCGCGGCAGGTCGCCGAGCTTGAGGCCGCGCAGGAGTCGCGCGCCGCGTCGCAGCGCGCGGTCGCCGAAGCCGCAGAGGCCCTGACGGAAGCGCGCCGCGCCGCCGCCGCCGAGGGCGAGAACCTGGGCGCTCAGCGCGCGCAGGCCGCGGCGGCGGCGGAGCGTCGTCGCGCGGCCGCCGCCGAGTTGCGCCGGATGGAGTCGGAGGCCGCGGAGCTACAGTCGCGGCTCGAACGGCACGAGCAGGAGGCGTCGGAGGCGTCGGAGCGGGTCGAAGGGCTGCGCCGCTCGCTCGCCGAACTCGAAGAGTCTTCGGCCGGCTCGGAGGGCGAGCGCGCCGCGCTCGAACGCCGGGTGGGCGAGGCGGCGGCGAGGCTCGCGGAGTCGCGCGAGCGCGCCGACGCTTTGACGCTGGAAGTGACCGAGCTGCACCAGCAGGCTTCGGCGGCGAGGGATTCGCGCGCGGCGCTCGAAGTCCAGAGGGCGGAGGCCGCGGCGCGCCTCAACTACGTGCGCGAGTCCTGCCAGAGCGAGTTGAACCAGTCGCTCGAAGAGGTCGCGGCCGAGCACCCGGCCGGGGAGGGCTTCGACCTCGAAGCCTCGCGCGCACGTCTGGAAGAGCTGCGGGCGCGCGTCGAGTCGTTCGGCGCGGTCAACATGATGGCGCTCGAAGAGCTGGCCGAGAACGAGGAGCGTCTGACGTTCCTCACCGCGCAGCGGCAGGACATCACCGACGGCATCGCCTCGACCGAGGAGGCGCTGCGCGAGATCAAGCGCCGCTCGCGCGAGCGCTTCCGCCACGCCTTCGAGGAGATCAACCGCAACTTCGGCCAGTTCTTCCTCGAACTCTTCGGCGGCGGCCGCGGCGAGATGAGCATGCTCGACGCCGACGACGTTTTGGAATCCGGCATCGACATCGTGGCGCAGCCGCCGGGCAAGCGCTTGCAGAACGTGCTGCTGCTCTCGGGCGGCGAGAAGGCGATGGCGGCGCTCGCGCTCGTCCTGGCCGTCTTCCGCTACCGGCCTTCGCCCTTCTGCCTGCTCGACGAGGTGGACGCGCCGCTCGACGAGGCCAACGTCGGCCGCTTCACGGCGAAGATCAGGGAGATGTCCGAGGACACGCAGTTCCTCGTCATCACGCACAACAAGCGGACGATGGAGATGGCGCGCGCCCTCTACGGCGTGACGATGGAGGAGGCGGGCATCTCGCGGCTCGTCTCCGTGAGGTTCGAGTGAGCATGAGGTTTCGTGTTTTAGCGCTCGCGTTCGCGGCCGCGCTCGTCTCGACGGGCGCGGCCTTCCAGGCACAGGCGCAAGGCCCGCGCAAGGCGACGCCGCGACCCGGCCCGAGCCCCGCCGCGGCCCAGCAGACGCAGCCGAAGAAGGTCTCGCAGCGGCCTGAGGAGCAGAAGGGGGCCGAGGAGGTTCCGGCGTCGGTGCGTGCGGGCGTCCCGGCGAAGCCGAAGGAAGACCCCAACGTCGCGCACTACGCGTACGAGTTCAAGCACCCCGACTTCTTCGTCTACTTCGTCCGCATCGAGCACGACGACACGGGGCGCGGCCAGATACGCTTCGAGCGCCGCTCCGACACCGAGCAGATCACCGAGCCCTTCACGCTCTCGCCCGCCGCGCTCGCGCGCGTGCGCGCGCACTGGGAGGCCCTGGGCTTCCTAGACTCGCAGGCCAACTACCAGGGCGAGCGCACCTACCCGAGCATGGGCCAGACGAAACTGACGATGCGCAAGGGCGGGCGCGAGCGCACGGCCGAGTTCAACTACAGCCAGGACAAGGACGCGCAGGGGCTCGCCGGCGAGTACCGCAAGGCGTCCGAGCAGTCCGTCCTCGTCTTCGAGCTGGAGATCGCCCGCGAGAGCCAGCCGCTCGAAACCCCCAAGCTCATCAACAAGCTCGACTCGCTCATCGAGCGCGACTACCTCTCCGACCGCCTGCAACTCGTCCCCCTCATCCGCGAACTCACCGAAGACGAGCGCGTCCCCCTCGTCGGCCGCAACCACGCCACCCGCATCCTGAAGAAACTGGAAAAGCAGACGCAGTGAGACGGGGCGCAGCGGGTTACTGCGCCTTGCATACCTTTACCCCGACCCTGAAGCGGCCCCTGTTGTCTTCGGGCACATTGTCGTTAACATCTAGCTCCAGGACACCCGAGTTTGTGGCTATCATCTCTCCGCCCGCGCCGATCACGAACCACCCCGTCCACTTGCCGGCACCGGGCGTCCTGATTCTTCCGAGGAGGCTGCCGTGGGGGATTTCGGGGAAGGGGCTGTAGATGGGGTCGATGCGAACCGGCAGTATGCCGAGGAGGAAATGGGTTATCCCTTCGGGGCCGCTCTCGCCGACGTTCGGGCCTAACAGCACGCTCCCCGCCGCCCCGAACAACACCCTATCGCCGCGCCCGACGTAGATGTTGGTGCCCACGCGGTTGTTTACGTCAAAAGCCTTGACGCTGACCTCGCCCCCGTTGTCCCGCAGGTACTCCCCGAACAGCCCGGGCCTGTTTCGCCCCGTGAGGTGCTGCCCTAGACGCACGTCCACGCCGGCCATCCGCGCGACGGTCTCGGCGAAGTCACCGCAGTGGTGCGAGAGCGCCCACGGCAGCCCCTCATTCTCCCAGTCGAGGACGGCCTTCAGGGCGTTCTCGTAGCCGGCCCGCGAGATGTTGTAGGTCTGCTTAACGTCCCACTCGCACCCGGAGGCGCGCTCCGCGTCATTCCTTACCTCACCGCCGCCCTTCTTGAGGAGCGGCTTACCCCAACTCTTGTCCTTGGCATAGAACCCGGCGTAGACCGTAGTCTCGCCGGCCGTCAGTCCGACAAAGACATGGCCGTTCAGTTCGCCCCTCCCTTCGTCCACGAAGATGGTGAGTTTGTAGCCGGAGCCGACCCTTCCCTGACCGGCCGCGCCGGCAGGGAAGGCCAGGACGAACAGGGTGACGGCGATGATTAAAAGCATGGCGTGTGTCTGTTTCATCTCCTCCTCCACTGGGTTTTACAAAGGTGAGCCGAGGGGGCTGAAAACCGAACTCCCGGAATGGGAGATTGAGCCTCGGATGGTCAAAGTTAAGCCTCTCTAGGTGAAGTTTGAGCCCCGAAGGCTCGATTATGAGCCTTCGGGGGTGAAGGTCGAGCCTCGGGGGCCGAAACTTGAGCCTGCCGAGGGTGAAGGTTGAGCCTCGGAGGCTGAGAGTCGAACCTCGGAGGGTGAAATTTGAGCCTGCCGAGGCCGAAAGTTGAGCCTCGGAGGCTGAAGGTTGAGCCTCGGAGGCCGAAAGTCGAGCCTCGGAGGCTCGACTTTCGGCCTGAAAAGGCTCGGTTTTCCGTCTGCGGGGCTCGGGTCAGGGCCTCCGAGGCTCGCGCGAAGGGTGGAAGGGCCGGGGCGTGAGCGTCGGAGGGAAAGGGAAGTCCCGGCGGGGCCGGGCGTCGGCGTTTAAGACTTGTCAGGCGGTTCCGTGCCGCCGGCGGCACCCTTTGATTTGCGCGCGAAGCGCTGGCCGAGGGCGTCGAGCGCGCCGTCGAGGGCGGAGCCTTTGCCGGCGGCGCGGGCGAACTGGTAGACGAGCAACGACGAGGCGTAAGCCTCGCTGCCGACCGCCATGTAGGTGTCTTCGACCAGCTCGTTCAGTTGCGAGAGCGAGGCCATGATGGGTTCTAGCGCGGCGAGCAGGTCAACGTCCTTGCGCATCTCCGCCACCTCGAAGGTGCGCGGCAGGATGCCCTGGTTCTGCTCGGCGACGGTGAGCGCCTGCGCGACGAAGCTGCGGCTCTTGTCGCCCATTCTCAGGAGCGTGCGGCGCTCCTCGGATGTCAGGTCGATGAGGAAAGGAAGCTTCTCGCGGATGGTGTTGACGGCGGCGAGGATGTCCTGCCGGTCGGCCTGCGACAGCGTCGCGCTGATGTGGTTGTCAGCCATGTTTGATTTCTCCTTGCGCGGCGCTTGCAGGTTTGAGGCGGCCGCGCGGCTCTAAGCGTTGATGAGAGGCCGGGCGTGTTTTGAGTCCGCCCGGACGCTTCCGCCCGTGTTCGCTGAGACGGCCGCACGATAGCACGGCCCCGCCGCCGCGCAAAGCATTATGTGAGGCGAAAGCGGCGCGCCCCCCTCGCCGCCCGCATCCACGCCGCCCGCATCCTCAAGAAGTTAGAGAAGCAGACGCAGGACTCACATGCTAATACCGACTTGCTGGATATCATAAGGCCCCCTCTCGCCGGGAGCGCGGGCATCCCTGCCCGCCATGAGCGCGCCAGCGCGAATACAGTGAGACTTGATGTCTCAACGTTGAGAAACAGCGCTTCACGGCTAAGCGTGCTCGCGCACGCTTTGGCGGGCAGGGATGCCCGCGCTCCCAGCAATCAGCGGCCTTATTCTGATTCGCAAGTCGGTATAAGCTATATAAGAGAAGTTAACGCCGCGGGCACGAGCCTGTATCACTTACGATCCCAGGGGTTATAGCAGCGCCACACGACCTTTGAGCCGCTTACGGGCCGGTCGCTCCGGATGCGAACCGCCCTATATTTTCTATCCTTCGGCAACGGTCGATAGCCCTCCTTACAACATGAGAGCGCTATCCCGGAAGAACTTATCCCCGAGATTCTCAAATTGTAGGCGTCACCCCTCTGGTCGATGAGCTGTACCTCAGGGTGGAAGGTGTGGCCGTCGGGGGAGATGATTCCGTCGGCGTTCGTCGCGTACGGTTGGGCGAACCAGATGAGTACCTGCTGAACCTCGCGCTCCGGCTTCAAAGGCTCTTCCGGAAGAATCTCCATCCACTCGGAGGAGACGGAGACCGGCCCGGCTATCTCTTGGTCGAGGTTGGGGTGTAGTTTTCTGTAAAGCGCACAGGCGCTACAGAAGATGAGTGAAGCGGCGAGTAGCGCCCCGGCGATAATGTAGGGTCTTCTGTCTGAAGCGTTCTCCATGCCCGGACTCGCAACTCTACCCGGAAGCAATCTCACTGCGCCGCGCAGCAGCGCGACGAAGACGCCGACCGGCGGTCTTGACTCTCCTCGCATGGATGGCGGCTTGCGGGTTGGGCTGAGGTTAGTGAGCCGCGGGTGGACGCGGGCGGACGCGGATTCTTAAATCATTTATAAATCCGCGTCCGCCCGCGTCCGCCCGCGGCTCACCTTATTCCGTCTTATAAGCCGGTACGGCTTTGCAGTCCGGTACGTTTACCAGCCGCCCGCCTGGAGCGCCGCCTGGAACTTGAGCGCCTCGCCCGCGATCTTGCCGGCCTTGTCGAGGCCGTTGATGATCCGCCGCGCCGAGGTGAACTGGTCGAGGGTGGCGGGCGAGCCGTCCGACGGCACGTGGCGCGCGAGCGTGTGGCGGTTGCCGGACTTGTCGGCGCAGAACCAGCCCTCCTCCATCCCCTTCGCCATAATCTGGGCGGCGATGGCGGGATCCATCGCGAGGTCGAGGTTCTGGCTCAGGCGTCCGCCGAGCCCCAGCTCACGATCCGCCTTGTCGTAGTTGGCCTTCCAGGTGAGCTGGACGTAGCCGCGGCCGTAGTAAGGGAAGTAGCGCAGGTGCGTCTTCCGCCAGTTCTCGCTCAGCCAGAAGGCTTCGCGCACCGGCTGCATCGTGTAGGCGGTCTCGTGGCAGGCGGTCGCCAGCGCGTAGGCGGTGAAGGCGAGCGGCCAGTTGGCCGCCTTCGCCGCGGCGAGCACCGCCTCAAGGCCGCTTATCTGGTCGGGCTTGAGCGTGCTCCCCATAAACTGCGCCTGGCGCAGCGAGTCGAAGAAGCCCTGCGGGTTTTCGAGCCCCGGCGGGTTGGCCGTCGAGACCGTCGCGGGCTTCGGTTCGGGCACGACCGAACCGCCCGCCCCGTTGTCCTTCTCGATGCCGAGTCGGTCGAGAAGCGCGTCAATCGCACCGACCTCCTCGGCGGTGAAACCCTTGCCGCGCTGGGCGCGGATGGTGTCGAATATCGGCTTGCGCATATTGTGTTCCTCCAAAGAAAAAAAGACGGGTATGAGCGTCGTTGAGAGGCCGGGCGGTCTGTTGGATTCGCCCGGACGCTTCCGTACGGGGTTATTGAGACGGCGGCACAATATCACGGCCCCGCCCGCGCGCAAAGCCTTTTTGTGAGAGGGCGCAGGGCCGACGACTTCAACGGGCGTTCTCTTTAATCTTCTTCAACGCGTCGTCCTCGGCGCGGTAGTCGAACTGCCGCGGGTCAACTTCGGCGGGCGGGTTCGCGCGCTCCCAGGCGATAGTCTTCAGCAGGGCTTCGTCGCGGGGGACTCTCTCCTCATACCCCAGCTCTTTCCGTATGCGGCTGGTGTCGGCGACCAGGTCGTGCTCGTAACTCGCGGGCGACCTCAGATGTTCCGGCAGAAGGCTCTCGGGCGCGGCGACGACTTCGCCGCCCCACCCGACGGCCCGGCCTATCTCTCGCACCCACTCGGCCCTGCTCCGCGCCTCCTCCTCGCCGACGTTGAAGACTCTCTCGGCCGCGCGCGCGTCGGTCGCGGCCAGCGCCAAGGCGTCCGCGACGTTCTCCACGTAGCCGTGCGTCTGACGCCAGCGCGCCTCTTCGCTGCCGAGCAGGATGAAGGGGCGGCCGTCGTCCATCCGCTTCAGGTACTCGAACAGGCGGTGCTGCCTGTCGCCTGGGCCGTAGGTCGCGGGCAGTCGTAAGACCGTTCCGGGCAGCTCCGGGTCAGACATGACGGCGCGCTCGACGGGGATTTTGTCGTAGTCATACTTAGGGTCGTCCGGCCCCTCGGCCATTCTGCGGTAGGGGTACAGGGCGCTGCGCAGTGGCGCGTCCTCGGCGATGGGCGTGGCGTTCGGCGGGCCGACTTCGTTGCGCCAGAGAATCCCGTACGTCCGATACACGTCCTGACTGCTGACGGCCACGACGCGCTCGGCCAGGCCGCGGAAGGTCTGCATGAGCGCGACGGCCTCCCGCTCGAAGCGGAGGTACGTGTCTAAGACGACCCGCGGCCCGAGACGCCTGAACTCGTCCGAGAAGTCGCCGAGGCGTTCTCTATCGCCGAGGAGGTGGCGAACGTCGGGCGGCAGGTCGGCGTTCGTGCGGCCGCGGTGGAACACAGTCACGGCGTGGCCGGCGGCCGCCAACTTCAGCACGGCCAGCGTCCCGATGAAGCCGCCCGTTCCGCCTATGACGAGTATGTTCATGGACGAGGCGTCAGCGCTTCAGGTCGCCGCGGTTGTAGGCCGCGACGAAAGCCTCCGTGACGTCGGGCGCGTCGGCGGGGAGGGGGAGGTCGAACGGCGGGAGCGTCTCGTCCCTCTCCATCTTGCTGAGGTCGAAGACGAGGGCGATGCCGTGCTTCTTACAGAACGCCAACAGCGCCCTCCCGATGTCCTCGTAGACGGGGTCGGTCAACGCCTTGACCCGCTTGTCGAGCGCGGCCTGTCCCGCCTTCTGCTTCCGCGCGACCTCGGCCTCAAGCTCCTGCCTTCTGTCCTCCGGGGCCGTCTTCAGCTCGTCGCGGAGTTTCTCTATCTCCTCCTTGCGCGGCCTGAACTCCTGCTCGACCTTGCTGAAAGCGTTGACGAGGTTCGTGACGCCCTTCCGCGGGTCGCCGAAAGTTTCGGTGTCAACGAGGGCCGCGGCCGCGGCGGGGACGTTGACACCCTTCACCGAGAGCCCCTCCGCGCCCGTGGGCTTCGACTTCAACGCCTTGATGAAGGCGTCGCTGATGTCCACGCCGCCGTCGGCGATGAGCACCTTCCCCTGTATCCGCGCCACGTCGAAGAGCTGGAGGCCCGCGGCGCTGCCGAACGCGGCGAGCGCCGCGAGCGTGCTGTTCGCCTTCGGGTTGACGCCCTTCTGCGCGAGGTACTCGCCGTCGAAGACCGCTAAGCGGGTCGTGGCCGCTCGCACGTCCTGTCCGCCTTCGGCCCGCGACGCGGACGGCGAAGCTCCCCCGCGCGGGAGAGCGAGCGAGGCCGCCATGACCGTCAACAGTAACGCCGCGCCGACGACTCTCATCCGTTCTCCTTCTTCATAAAGGTCTCCGCCTCCGGGCCGCGCATCGAGATTCGGAAGTGTTCGAGCAGCGCGGCGTCGCGCTCGGCCTCGCCGCCCAACTCCTGCTCGAACCTTTCGCCGCCCCGCGTCGTGATGAGCCGCGACCCGCTCAGCGTCACGCGCCCTTCGGGCGTGAGGAGCGAGCAGACGCGGCCGCGCGTGAAGTGCGACTCCGGCGAGGTCTGGTGGAAGCGGCACATCTCCGCGTAGTCTTCGTACGCGTGCGGCTCAAGGCCGAAGCGGTACTGCGGCTCCCAGTCGCCGCCCGCCTCCTTCATCGAATAGACGAGGCGACCGCCGTCCTCCTCGATGCGGAAGGAGCGCGAGCCCTGCCTCTGCTCCCCGCGCTCGTCGAGCAGCAGCGGCTCGGCGAACGAGTCGCCGAAGCCCACGTCGGCCAGCCGGCGCTCTTCGAGGTTGACGAGCAAAGCCATGTGGTCGAACTCCGGCCCGAAGCCTCCGTCGCGCCGCGCCACGCGGGCCGAGAGCATCTCGACGCGGAAGCCCAGGGCCCGCAGCAGCGCGGCGAAGAGCCCGTTCAGCTCGTAGCAGAAGCCGCCGCGGCGTCGCGCGACGACCTTGTCGAAGAGCGCTTCGTCGTCGAGCACGACGGGTTCGCCCGCGTGGATGCTCAGGTTCTCGAAGGGGACTGCGAGCAGGTGCGCGACGTGCAGGCGGCGCAGGGTCTCGGCCGTCGGCGCGAGCGGGCCGCGGTAGTCGATTCGTTCGAGGTAGGCTTCGACGTTCACCGGGACGTTCCTTCAAAGCGGCGTCGAGATCGACCCGGCTGCCTCGGCTGACGTGACGACGGGGACGAACTCGAACTCGACCAAGTCCTGCCAGTGCGCCGCCCACTCACGCAGGAGGTTCGGGTCTTCGCACTCCATCAACTGGAAGCAGCGGCCGAAGTCCTCCTCGACCCAGCTCGCCACGTACCTCAGGCCCTCCGGCATCATGCGCCCGCGCTCTCGGAAGCGGCGGTAGACCTCCGCCGCCCGCTCGCGCCCGCCGAAGCGCTCGATGACCATGAAGAGCATCGCGCCTTACCTGCCCCCGTGCGCGGACAACTGTTCGAGCCGGCGGAGGATTTCGGCCTTCTCGGGCGCGCCCGCCTTCGAGACCGCCGCGCGCAGCTCGGCCAGGGCCTTCCTTAAAGCCTCCTGCTCCTGCCGCACGTACTCGTCGCCGCCCTTGTTCTTCAAAGAGTCGTCGAGCTGCTGCGAGGCGAGCGCCTCCTTGATGTTCCGCAGCGCCTCGGAGGCGTGCGCGCCCGTCGGGTAGAGGCCGAGGTAGCGACCCTGCGTGTCCTTGAGGCGGAGGAACTGGCAGACCTCGTCGCTCTCGCACTCGCCGGGGTAGAGCGCGTTCGCCGCCTCCCACGCGATGCGGTCGCCCAGAGTCGTGCCGCGGTACTTCGTCTCAAGCTTCCAGAAGGCTTCCGGCTTCACGGCCCAGCCGCCCGCGAGTTCGTGGTAATAAATCTCGCGCTCGTGGGCCTTCTGGAACTCGGGGTTGGACAGGCGTCCGTCGGCGTCCGTCCCCAGCGCCCTGACGGCGCGGTCGAGCGCGTGCAGCCGCACGCGCTCCAACTCGTCCTTCACCGGCCCCCCGGCGTCGGCCGCCGCGCCCTCGACGAAGTTGAAGAGGTCGAGGGCGTCGTCCCGGCTCATGTTCTCGACGTTCAGCCGCTCCTCGGCGATGCGGAGGACGGTCTCGCTGCCGCGCCTCGGGTCGAAGTCGGCCAGCAGCGCGCCGAAGACCCAGCCCTGCCCGCCGTCGGGCAGCGCGACGCGGTACCAGTAGTCCTTCTTACTGCCGATCTCGGCCTGTTCCGCCGAGCGGGCGTCGGCGCTCAGCAGCGTGCCGAGCTTGAGCCGCGCGACCTCCGCGGCGTTTGTATCCGGGGCCGTGCGCGCGCGCACCGCCGAGGCGGTCGTGATCTTCTGCCGAGTCCCGCCCAGGTTCACCACCTGCGCGGGGGCGTTCGCGGCGAGCGCGAAGAGGGAACAGACGACGAACGTGACGATTGATGTCGAGCGGTGCAAGGGTGTTCCTCCGTGGGTGTCTGATGGATCAGGCTACTCGAAGAAGTTGCGGTTGCGCCCCTTGTTCTCTTTGCGCCAGACGCGGAAGAAGATGACGACGGCGACGATGCAGATTACGAGCAACAGGCCCATCAACACAAGCGTAAAGATCAACTCCGCCGTATCGTTAGAATTGCCCAACTCCTGCCCCCCTCAAGGTCTTCGGTCTGCCCATTGTCTCACCCGCCGAGGCGCGTGAAGAACTCGACGAGGCGGTTCTCGGCCCAGTGGCGGTCTTCCCCCTCGGCGCGGTCGGAGAGGAAGCCGACGTGGCCGCCGCCGCGCGTGAGGACGAGGAGCACGTCGGGGTTGTCGGCTATGCCGCGGTCGAGGAAAGGCCCGACGGGGATGAGCGGGTCGTCGGCCGAGTGGACGATGAGGGTCGGGACGCGGATGTCTTTGATGACCGCGCGCGAGCTGGTGCGCGCGTAGTAGTCCGAGGCGTCGCGGAAGCCGCCGTGGGGCGCGGTGATCCGTTCGTCGAACTCGCGGATGGTGCGCACGCGGCGCAGCGCACGCGTGTCGTACTTGCCCGGGCTCAGGCGGCCTTTGCGGCGGACGCGCTGGCGCAGGTGCTTGACGAAGTTCCAGCGGTAGAGGGCGTTGCCGCGGCTTTCGAGGGCGGCGGCGCAGGAGTCGAGGTCGATGGAGGGCGAGACGGCGGCCACTCCCTTGAGCGCGGGAGGGAAGTCGGCCCCGTAGTCGCCCGCCAAGCGCAGGACCATGTTGCCGCTCATCGAGAATCCCGCGACGAAGATTTCGTCCAGACCCTCGCGCCCGGCCAGCTCTTCGAGGATGACGCCGCGGATGTCCTCGGTCATCCCGCTGTGGTAGAGCGTGGCGGCGAGGTGCTCGGTGCCGCCGCAGTTGCGCATGTTCATGCCGACGACGTTGAAGCCGCGCCGGAAAGCCTTCTGCGCAGTGCCGAGCACGTAGAGCGAGTCGGTTGAGCCTTCGAGCCCGTGCAGCAGGAGCACGGTCGGCGCGGCGCGGTGTGCGGACTGCCAGCGGCATTTGAGGAGGACGCTCGTGCCGGGCTCGACCTCGAAGAGGCGCGACTCGTAGAGCGCGCGCTCTTCAAACAGGACGCGGCGGCGCGGGAAGTGCTTCGACGAGACGATGGTCTGCGCGTGCGGCCCGCGGAAGAACGGGTGCGGCACGAACGGCTTCGACGCGAAGGCGCGCGCCACCTCTTGCAGCCGCGCGCTCAGGGCCTGCGCCGGGATGTCGCCGGCCGCTTCCGTCTTCAAGTTAGTCAGCCGTCCGCTTTCGCTGACCGTTTCCATCGGCGTGTTGCGTTAGTCGCAGAGTCAGACGAGCCGCGTCGGTTCGTTGACGGGCGGGTCGCCCGCGGGTTTGGGCGTGCCGGGCTCGCGGACGGGCGCGGTGGGGGTTGGCGCGTCGGGCGGGAGCGGCGGCTGTTCCGGCTGCGCGGGGTCGTCGGGGTGCGTGGGCGGCAACTCGGGTTGCTGCTCGGGCTGCGGCGGCTCGGCGTTGGGGTTGCGGCTCAAAGTAACTCTCCCTCCTCGTTTGCGGAATGCAAAGACTCTAGCACGAATCGGCATTGCGCCACACGCGCCTCGTCAATACTAAAGAAAAGTCGAAAGCGTCGTCGCGGCACGCCGGTTGAAGTCGGGCAGGTCAGAGGCGCGCGCTGGAACGGCCGCAGGACGCGGCCGTGGCGTAAGGCGCCGGTGGCAGCAAAGGAGGCCGTCCATGAACACCATCGTCGTGACATACCTCTCGTACGTCTGCATCAGCGTCATGCTCACGGTCTGGGTCGCGCAGACGCTGCACAAGAACGGCCGCATCTTCCTCGTCGATGTCTTCCACGGCAACGAGGCGCTGGCCGACTCGGTCAACCACCTGCTCGTCGTCGGCTTCTACCTCATCAACTTAGGCTACGTGACGCTGGCCCTGAAGATCGGCTACCAGGTCAACAACGCGCAGGAGGGCATCGAGGCCCTGTCGTGGAAGGTCGGGCTCGTGCTGCTCGTCCTCGGCGCGATGCACTTCTTCAACCTGCTCGTCTTCAGCCGCATCCGCCGCGGCACGAACCTGGGCCGCACGGTCGCCTACGCCGGCCCCGAAGGCTTCCGCGGCTTCAACGACACGACGGGCGAAGGTGAATGACGCGGGAATGAGTCAGGGGATTGAGGGCGTGCTTTGAGTCGCTTGGGTGGCGCGCTCTCTAATCCAACTGGCGACGAGCGCCGCCGTCTCCGTGACGGCGGCGCTCGTCGTGTCGATGAGCGTGACGGGCGGCTCGGTCGTCGCCGCGTGCTCTTTGAGCCAGTGGTTGAACCTGACGTGCTCGTTAATCAAATCGTCGGTCGTGTGACGCCACGACGGCCGCGCGCGCAGACGCGCGGTCAGCACCTCGTCGTCGCAGACGAGCCCGAGGTAATGAATCTCTGAGAACAGCCTGCGCTCAGGCAGCGTCTGCGTGCCGTGCGGGACGGCGAACCCAGCGCCGAAGAGCGCGACGGGCCTGCCCGACTGCGAGATGTGCGCCGCGAGTCGCAGCCACAGTCGGCAGTATTCGTTGTACCCGTCCTCCGGCGTGTCGAACTCCTTCCGCCAGAGAAGGTCGGACTCGATCACGACGGCCTCCGTCAATACGCCCAACAACGACGCCCCCACGCTCGACTTCCCGGCCCCCGCCGGCCCGCCCACCAGCAACAGCGGCAGTCGCTTAAAGGGTCGCCTGTCGCCGCACGACGAACAGACGAGTTGACTCGACCCGTCGAACTCCGGCTCGACGTGCGAGAGGCCGCAGGCTGTGCAGACGTTGAACATTCGACCAAGCCCCAAAGGGGCGGAATATAAAAGCCAGGGGCAACGCCCCTGGGCCACAGCGGTTAATAACCCGTAAGCCCTGAAGGGGCGGAATAACCGACGGAGGTATTTCGCCCCTTCAGGGCTAAAAATTTTATGTTAACCGCTTCCAGGGGCGTTGCCCCTGGCTATTTCATTTCGCCCCTTCGGGGCTTTCGGGCAGTCACCTATCAATCTTCCCCACTCTCACCGAGGCCGGCGGCGCGTTGGAGGTCGGCGACGACGAAGCGGATCATGCGGTAGGTGATGTGGCGGGGGAGCGCTTCGCGCAGGGGCTTGAGGCGCTCGGTGCCGAGGCGGGCGGCGGCGCGCTCGATCTGCGCGCGGTCTTCCGCCGAGACGAACTGCGACACGTCGAAGGGGCGGCCGCGCAGGATGCAGTCGGCGAGGTGGCCCTCGACCGTGATCTCGGTCAGGCCGCGCTGCGCGCAAATCTCTTCGACGGTGAGGCCCTGTTCGTAGAGCGCGTAGGTCTCGTCAACGGTGCTCGCCTTCGGCGCGGCCGGCGCGGCGGCGCGCTGCGACGCGCGGGCGGGCGGGGCGTAAGCCGGGCCGGTGTGGAGCGGCGGCAGTCGCAGTTGCACCGCCTCGCGCTCGCGCATGACTTCGCCGCCGAGCCCTGTGAGCGAGACGGTCGGGTAAGCGCCGCCCGTCACGTGCAGGCAGCCCGCGGCGACGAGCGCGTCCACGTAGAGCAGTATCTCGTCCTGCGTCATGCCCGAAAGTATCCCGTAGGTCGAGAGCTGGTCGAGCCCCGCCTGCGAGAGCTTGGCCGAGCGCGAGCCGCGCAGGGCCGACGCCAGCATCCCCTTGCCGAAGCGACCGCCCATGCGCGCCGCGCACGCGAGAATCTTGCGCACCGTCAGGCGCTCGTCCTCCGACAACTCGCGCGGCTCGGTGACGGCGATGGAGCCCGCGCCGTCAGTCTCTTCTTCAAAAGCGGGGGCCTCCGCGGCCTCGCGCCTTTTGCGCGCGCGCGACTGCGCGGCCAGCTCCTCTTCGAGTTCGAGCCCGGCGGGCACGTGCTTCATGATGAAGCGGTCGAGGTCGCGGGGCGCGTCGAGCGGCGGCGCGGAGCCTTCGCGCGCGGCTCCCCCGCCGCGCAGCAGGCAGTTGCCGCACTTGCCGCAGGTGCCGTCGTGCGAGCGGTCGCCGAAGTAGTCGAGGATGAAGGAGCGGTAGCAGTTCTCCGTGTAGCAGAACGAGATCATCTCGCGCAGCTTCCGCTGCTCCAGCGCGGCGCGGCGCGCGAGTTCTTCCGGGCGGATGCGCAGCCGCGTCGCGGGCTGCTCGTCGAGCACGCGGACGCCGCGCGTGCGCCGCGCGGGCTGGTAGCGGACGATGCCCGCCTCTGCGAGCGAAGAGAGAGCGCGGCGGGTTTGCGCCAGCTCCATCCCGAGCGTGTCTGCGAAGTCGGCCACGTCTACCTCGGCGTCGGCGCGCTCGTTCAGGCCGTAGCCGCCGAGTAGAGAGAAGAGCACCTGCTTGAGCTGCGCGCTGCGGCGCGCGCTCACGGTCTCGCGCGCGAGGTGCGGCGGCATGAGCAGTCTCAAGCTCGCGCGGTTCTCCGCGCCCGCGCCGCGCTCGATGTGTCCGGCCTTCTCAAGCGTGATGAGCGCCGACTGGACGGCCATCTCGTTGCGCGTGCGGGCCATCGCGGCGATCTCGCGCGTGGAGAGTTCGATCCGCTTCTGGCCGGTATCGACCAGCGCGGAGTAGACGTTGGCGATCAGCTCGGGCGGCGGGTAGGAGCCTTCGATGAAGTAGTCCTGCGTGCGCTTGTCGGCGTAGTTGAAGAGGAGCAGGCAGACGGACTGTTTGCCGTCGCGGCCGGCGCGCCCTATCTCCTGGTAGTAAGCCTCGATGGAGCCGGGCAGGTGGAAGTGGACGACGAAGCGTATGTCGGGCTTGTCGATCCCCATGCCGAAGGCGTTGGTGGCGACGATCACCTGCGCCTGCCCGGACATGAACTCCTCCTGCGCGCGCACGCGCTCCTCGTCGGTCATCCCGGCGTGGTAGCCGACGACCGAGAGGCGCGCGTCGAGGAGCTTGCGGGTTATCTGCTCGACCGACTTGCGCGTCGAGGTGTAGATGATGCCGGACTGTCCGGCGTACTCCTGCGCGAGTTGCTTGATGCGCGCGTACTTCTCGCGCTCCTTCTCGGTGTGGACGACGCCGAGCGAGAGGTTGGGGCGGTCGAAGCCGCTGACGAAGGCGCGTGGGTTGTCGAGCTTGAGCTGCTCGATGATGTCGGCGCGGACGTAAGGCGTGGCCGTGGCCGTCAGGGCGACCGTCTGCGGCCGCCCGATGCGCTCGCGGAAGGACTGTAGGCGGAGGTAGTCGGGACGAAAATCGTGACCCCACTGCGAGATGCAGTGCGCCTCGTCCACGGCGAAGAGGCCGATCTCGGCGCGCTGCAAGGTCTCGACAAAGTGGTTCGAGCGGAAGCGCTCGGGCGCGACGTAGACGAGCTTGAAGCGGCCCTGCCTCACGCCCGCGATGCGCTCCTTCTGCTCCTCGAAGTCGAGCGAGCTGTTGATGAAGGTCGCCGGGAGCCCGCGCGCCTGGAGCGCGTCCACTTGGTCTTTCATCAGCGCGATGAGCGGCGAGACGACGACCGTCACGCCCTCCCTCATCAGCGCGGGGAGCTGGAAGCAGAGCGACTTGCCGCCGCCCGTCGGCATCACGACGACCGTGTCGTGGCCCGCCAGGACGGACTCGACGACCTCGCCCTGCCCCTCGCGGAACCCCTCGAAGCCGAAGAACTTCCGGAGCGCGGCCTGTGCGTCCTCCATGTGTACAGCGTGAGTCATCCGCCTGCGAAAGAAAGGGAAATTGTACCGCAAACGGAGGGCGAACGCAGCCGGAGAAAGCAGTAGGCAGCAGGGAGAATTTTTGATTTGCGATTTAAAGTCGGCGGGCGCGCGAAGGCGGCTTGATGACCCGCGCCCGCGCGTCGTAAGCTCGGGCGCGATGGCCCGGAAGGAGTGGCAGGCGCGGACGAAGCGCGAACTGATGATTGAGGTGTGGGAGCACCTCGACTGCGAGTCGGTGGGCGCGAAGGAGCTGGAGGCGGTGCGCGAGGCCGTGCGCGAGCGCTTCGGCGAGGGCGCGGTCGAGAGCCCGGCGCGCGTGGCCCGCGTGCTCGCCGACGAGGGCGCGGAGCTGCGCCACGCCGAAGTCATGGAGATGGACGCGCGCTGGCGCACGCAAGACCCTTACGAGGCCGCGTTCCGCAACGTCCTCAAGTTCTCGACCTTCGAGGAGGCCGCCGCCTCCATCCGCCGGCTCGACAACCTGCGGAAGCAGTTCCGCCGCAAGGGCGACAAGGGGGGGCTGCGGCGCGTGCAGGAGACGGTGCTCAAGGGCAAGCAGCGCGCGCAGATGATCGCGCGCAACCAGTCGGTCAACGAGCGCAAGCGCGCCGAGAAGGCTGAGATGGCCGAGTGGTTCACCGTCTGGCTCAGCCAGCCCGACATCTTCGAGGACTGGTTGGCGCTGCGCCTCGCGTCGAAAGACTTCCGCGCGCGGTTTCTGGAAGATGAGCCGGCCGAAGCGTAGCTCGGTTCAGCTTGAATCCATAGTCAATAAAAGTTAACCACGGAGACACAGAGGCACGGCTTGATGACTTATGTCTTCAAAGCTGTGCCTCTGTGTCTCCGTGGTTTATGTCTTTCTCTTTGACCCGAACGGGTCGGTCAATCTAAGAGCAGGGCAATCAGTCTGACCGGCGGCCTCAACCCCTCGGCCGGTCGAATCCGCAAGTTTCCCTCGACTTTCAAGCAATTTTCCCCGGTGGAACGGGGGCTGCATAACGCCGGCAGGAGCGGGGCGTGTATTCCAGAGCCCCGCCGGAAAACCTCGTCGGCGCGAAGGACTATTGATGAGCCCCTCGAACAGAAGAGCCCTCGTTTCAAAGGTGCTGGCGCTGGCGCTGGTCGCCGCCATCATCCCGCTCGCGCCAGCGCGCCGCGCGCTGGCGCTGACCGGCGACGGCGGCGAGGGGCGCGCCGCGAAGGTCTCTTCGGAGATTGAAGAGTACGTGCGCAGAACCGGGAGCAGCCGCGTCACCGTGATCGTCCAGTTGAACGGCGCGCCGACGCAACTGCTCTACTCCTTCCTGATGCGCGCCGGCGTCCGCCTCAGAGGGCAGTACGCGATGCTCGGCTCTTTCGCCATCGACATGCCGGCCGCGTACGTTGACTCGCTCGCGAACTTCCCCGAAATCAGGTCGGTCACGCGCGACCGCGAGGTGGCGATGACCGGCCACGTCACGGCGACTACGGGTGCCGACGCCGTGCGCACGCTCCCCACGGGTCGCGGCAACAGCACGATGACGGTGGACGGGACGGGCGTCGGCATCGCCGTCCTCGACTCCGGCGTCTACTCCGAGCACGTCACGCTGAAGGAGGCGAAGGGGGCTTCGCGTAACGTCGTCGCGGTCGATTTCACGGGCGAGGGCACGACCGCCGACGCCTACGGGCACGGCTCGCACGTCGCCTCGACCGCCGCGGGCAGCGATAAGGTTCGGGGCGCGGGCGGCTTCTTCGGCGGCATCGCGCCCAACGCGACGCTCGTCAGCCTGCGCGTGCTCGACTCGCAGGGGCGCGGCCGCACCTCCTGGGTGCTCGCCGCCATCAACTGGCTGATGGCGCACGGCCAGAAGTACCGCGTGCGCGTCGTCAACCTGAGCCTCGGGGCGCCGGCCGTCGATTCCTACAAGACCGACCCGCTCTGCCACGCCGTCCGGCGGCTGGTGGACGCCGGGTTCGTCGTCGTCGCCGCCGCGGGCAACGACGGCAAGACGAGCACGGAGGAGTACGGCGCGGGCGTCAAGACCTACGGCCTCATCCACACGCCCGGCAACGAGCCGTCGGCGATCACGGTCGGGGCCTCGAACACCTTCGGCACAGACGACCGCCGCGACGACGGCGTCACCACCTACAGCTCGCGCGGGCCGACCCGCTCCTTCTGGACGGACGATGAGGGGACGAAGCACTACGACAACCTCCTGAAGCCCGACCTCGTCGCCCCGGGCAACAAGCTCGTCTTCGCCGAGGCGCTCAACAACCGGCTCGTCGCCGCGAACCCCTCGCTCCACTTCGAGACGGGCGACGCGGGGCCGGGCGGCGAGACGCGCCGGATGATGTACCTGAGCGGCACGTCCGTCTCCGCGCCGGTGGTCGCGGGCGCGGCGGCGCTCATGCTCCAGGTCAACCCGAGGCTGACGCCGAACCTCGTCAAAGCGATTCTGATGTACACGGCGCAGCCGCTCGCCGGCTTCAACATGCTGGAGCAGGGGGCGGGCGGGCTCAACATCGAAGGCGCGGTCAGGCTGGCGAAGCTCGTCCGCACCGACCTCGACTCGCCGCGGGTGGGCGACCCTTTGCTGAAGGGCGCCGCGCCCGCCGCGCAGTCCACCGTCGCCGGGTTCACCTTCCCCTGGGCGCGCGGCTTCACGGCCCGCCGCGCATTCGTCACGGGTGACGCGCTCGTCACACGCTACCAGGGCGTCTACGCCCGGGGCCGGCTGCTCGGCGACGCGGTCGCCGAAGGTGACGGCTCGCAGGCCCCCGACCCTTCGCTGATGTCGAGAGGCATCGTGCTCTGCGACGCCATCCTGTTCGGGGACGGGAGCGCGTGGGGCGACGAGCCGGTCTTCCTCCCGTCGGGCTGGCTGCTGGGCGACGGGATAGTCCTGGCCGACGGCTGGCTGCTCGGCGACGGGATAGTTCTGAGCGACGGCTGGCTGATGGCCGACGGCTGGCTGATGGGCGACAGCACGGTCGAATCGAAGAACGCGATTGTGAACGGCGACGCGGGCCCCGCCGCCAACTGAACAAGGGGGATAGGAACAGAACAATGAGAATTAAGAGACTCACATCCTCCCTCGCCTGCCTGGCCGTGGCCGCGGCGGTGGCGGCCGCGCTCACCCTGCCCTGCGCGCCGCGCGTCGGCGCGCAGGCGCTCGGCGGCAAGCAGAAGGTCTCGGCCGACCTGCGGCAGAAGCTCACGTCGGGGGGCAAGCTCAACGTCGTCGTCAAGGCGGCGAGCGCCTGGAACAAGACGCTCGACGATGCCGTCAAGAGCAACAACGGGACGGTGACGAAGAGCTTCGCGAACTTCCCCCTGCGCGCCGTCTCCTTGCCGGCCGCGGCCGTCGAATCCTTCGCCTCGCGCGCCGACGTTGACTACGTCGCGCTCGACCGCGAGGTCAAGCTGCTCGGCCACGTCACGCTGACGACGGGCGCCGACGCCGCGCGCGTCATGGCCAACTACGCGCCGACCTACGACGGCACCGGCGTCGGCATCGCCGTGCTGGACTCGGGCCTCGACCCCGCCCACACCGTCTTCACGCAGGAGTCGGGCTCCACGTCGCGCGTCGCTTACAGCAAGGATTTTACCGGCGAGAACCGCACGGACGACCCCTACGGCCACGGCACGCACGTCGCCTCCATCGCGGCGGGCAACGGGCAGGTCTCGAACGGCGCGTACCGCGGCATCGCCTCGAACGCGAAGATCGTCAACCTGCGCGTCCTGAACTCGCAGGGCAGGGGCACGGTCTCACAGCTTCTGGCCGCCATCGACTGGGTCAAGTCGAACCGCGCGGCCTACAACATCCGCGTCGTCAACATGAGCCTCGGCACCTCGGCCGTGGACTCGTACACGATTGACCCGCTCTGCCTGGCCGTCCGCGGCCTGGTGGACGCCGGTATCGTCGTGGTGGCCGCCGCGGGCAACGAGGGCAAGGACGGTTTAGGGAACAAGATTTACGGGCAGGTTCACAGCCCCGGCATCGACCCGTCGGTCATCACGGTCGGGGCCTCGAACACCTTCGGCACAGACGCGCGCAACGACGACACGGTCGCCACCTACAGCTCGCGCGGGCCGACCCGCTCCTTCCGGACGGACGCCTTCGGCGTGAAGCACTATGACAACCTGATTAAGCCCGACCTCGTCGCGCCCGGCAACAGGATCATCGACGCGCAGTCGGCCGGGAACCTCCTGGTGCAGCAGAACCCGGCGCTCGACGCCAACGTCTCGGGCTCGGCGGCGCGCGAGCAGATGTACCTGTCGGGCACCTCGATGGCGGCGCCGGTGGCGGCGGGCGCGGCGGCGCTGATGCTCCAGGCCAACCCGACCCTGACGCCGAACCTCGTCAAGGCCCTGTTGATGTACACGGCGCAGCAGCTCCCGGGCTTCAACACCTTCGAGCAGGGCGCGGGGCAGGTCAACCTTGAGGGCGCGATGCGCCTGGCGCGACTCGTCCGCACAGACCTCTCCTCCTCGACGCCGGTCGGCACGAGCATGCTGACGGGTTCCTTCGGCTCGCAGCAGACGAACATCGCCGGCTGGCAGTTCGACTGGGCGCAGGGGATCGTCCTCGACCAGACCTTCGCGACGGGGACGAACCTCGTCACGAAGTACCAGAAGGTCTATAACCTTGGGGCGCTGCTCGGCGACGGCACGCTGTTGGCGGACGGCGCGCTGATGACCGACGCCGTGTTGATGAGCGACGGCGTCCTCCTGGGCGACCACATCCTGACGGCCAGCGGCGCGCTGATGACGGACGGCTCGCCCTTCCTGAACTGCGGGGCGCTGCTCGGCGATGGCGTGCTGCTCGCGGACGGCGCGCTCATGACGGACGGCGTGCTCCTGGGCGACGGCGCGCTGCTCGGCGACGGCGTGCTGCTCGCCGACGTGAGCGCACAGGCCGGCCGCGCGCTCATCCAGGGCGACAACACGGCCTCGATGGCCAAGGTGGCCGAGGCCGGGGTCGCGCCCGTCGCGCCGGGCGGGCTCAGGGCCGCCGCCGCCTCGAAGTCGCAGATCAACCTGACGTGGGCGGACAACTCCTCGGACGAGACCGGCTTCCGCGTCGAGCGCTCGACCGACGGCGTCACCTTCGCGCAGGTCGGGACGGTGGGCGCGGGCGTCAAGTCGTACGCCGCGACGGGTCTGTCGGGCGGCAAGAGGTACTACTTCCGCGTGCGCGCCTACAACGCCAACGGCGGCTCGGCCTACACGGCGGTCGCCTACGCCACGACGCCCACGAGGTAGAACTCTCCCCGCGCGGCCGGGCTCCACAGTCCGGCCGCGCGGGCCTTCGGTAACGAGCGGGAAAGGGAATTCAGCCAGCCAAACTCAGACCGGCCTCTCTCTGACAGCCTCAACCTGAAACCACTCATCGGGCCGACCCCTGCGCGGGGGCGGGTGAGTGGTTTCTCGTCATCCTGACCTGCCCCCTTCATTCTGACTGACCGAGGCCCAACGCCTCACGCCGCCCGAATCTAAAAAGCCGCATTATTGGCGGCTTTTTCGCGTTATGTCCGCGTCCGGTCACTGGAATACCGCTTGCACTTAAGGTCTGCGCCCGCGGGCCGCTGCCCGCCCCACATGAAGGCCCCGGGCGAGTTCGCACATTCCCCCGTCCCGAAGCCGTTACCGATGTTCAGTTCCGCTACCAAACAGCGCATCTCGCAGCCGTACATGTTGGCGGTCATCTCGCTCGGCGCGGTCGCATGCGCCTACAGCATCACGCGGCTCCAGCCCGCCACCCTCGGCCTGCGCTTCCTTCTCATCAGCCTGGTGACGTTGGCCTTCGGCTCGCGCGTGTCGGTTGCGATCCCGCGCGTGCGCGGACAGATCTCCGTCTCCGACACCTTCATCTTCTTCTCGCTGCTGCTCTTCGGCGGCGAGGCGGCCGTGATGCTCGCCGCCGCCGACGCCTTCGCCACGTCGAGGCGCATCACCAAGAAGAAGATGGTGATAGGCTTCAACGCGGGCGTCTACGTCTGCTCGACCTTCCTGACGGTCTGGGCGCTGCGCTTCCTCTTCGGCGACGACCTCAAGCAGCTCCCGCTCGGCGACTCGTCGGCCTACATCTCGGCCGTCTGCTTGATGGCGCTCGTGCAGTACGTCTTCAACTCCGGCATGGTCGCCGCGGGCGTCGCGCTGCGCCAGGGGCTGCCGGTCTGGCAGATGTGGCGGCAGAACTTCCTCTGGACTTCGATCACCTACTTCGCGGGGGCCTCGGCCGCCGGCATCATCGTCAAGCTCGTAGACAGCTTCGGCCTCTACGCCTTCCTCGCCACCGGCCCCATCGTCATCGTCGTCTATTTCACGTACACCACTTACCTCAAGAACGTCGAGGCGTCGGCGAAGCAGGCCGAGCTGGCCCGCCAGCACGCCGTCGAAGTCCAGCAGCACATGCAGGCGCTGCGCGAGAGCGAGGAGCGCTTCCGCTCGGCGTTCGACAACGCGACCATCGGCATGGGCGTGGTCGCGCTCGACGGCCGCTGGCTCCAGGTCAACCGGAGCCTGTGCGACATCGTCGGCTACGACGAGCGCGAGCTGTTGGAGTCTGAAGTCCGGCGGGTGACGCACCGCGCAGACCTCGTCGCGCTCGAAGAGCAGATGCACCGCTTCACGGCCGGGGCCATCTCGTCGCACCAGGCCGAGCTGCGCTACTGCCACAAATCGGGCAAGGAGGTCTGGGCGCACCTCGGGGTGTCGCTCGTGCGCGACGGCGAGGCCCGGCCCCTCCACCTGATCTTCCAGATTCAGGACATCACCGACCGCAAGCGCGCCGAGGAGCAACTGCTGCACGACGCCTTCCACGACGCGCTGACGGGGCTCCCGAACCGCGCGCTCTTCATGGATCACGTGAAGATGGCGATTCAGCGCTCGCGCCGCTCGGGCAACCGCCTCTTCGCCGCGCTCTTCCTCGACCTCGACCGCTTCAAGATCATCAACGACTCGCTCGGGCACATGGTCGGCGACCAGCTCCTCGTCGGCATCGCGCACCGCCTCGAGGCGTGCCTGCGCCCCGGCGACACGGTCGCGCGCCTCGGCGGAGACGAGTTCACCATCCTGCTCGAAGACCTCGCCTCGATGGACGACGCCATCGAGGTCGCGGGCCGCGTGCAGGACGCCGTCTCGCAGCCCTTCAACATCGGCGGCCACGAGGTCTTTACCACCGCCTCCATCGGCATCGCGCTCTCGAACACGGGCTACGAGCGCGCGGAAGACCTCCTGCGCGACGCCGACACCGCCATGTACCGCGCGAAGATGGAGGGCAAGAAGCGCCACGTCGTCTTCGACAAGGCGATGCACGACCGCGCGATGCAGCTCCTCCAGCTCGAAACCGACCTGCGCCGCGCCATCACGCGCCAGGAGTTCTTCCTCAACTACCAGCCCATCGTCTCTCTGGAGACGGGCAAGGTTTCGAGCTTCGAGGCGCTCGTGCGCTGGCGCCACCCCGAGCGCGGGCTCGTCGGCCCCGGCGACTTCATCCCCGTCGCCGAGGAGACCGGCCTCATCATCCCGCTCGGCCAGTGGGTGCTGAACGAGGCGTGCCGGCAGATGCGCGAGTGGCAGCGGCTCGGGGTCGCCGGCGAGTCGGTGACGATGAGCGTCAACCTCTCGGGCCGCCAGTTCTCGCAGCCCGACCTCATCGAGCAGATTTCCGCGGCGCTGCGCGAGTCGGGTCTGAAGGCCGCCAACCTCAAGCTCGAAATCACGGAGAGCATGGTCATGGAGAACTTCGACACGGCCATCGACATGCTGATGCAGCTCCGGGGCCTGGGCGTCGGCCTCTCCATCGACGACTTCGGGACGGGCTACTCCTCCCTGAGCTACCTGCACCGCTTCCCGATTGACACTCTGAAGATCGACCGCTCCTTCGTCACGCAGATGACGGACAACTCGGAGAACGCCGAGATCGTCCGAACCATCGTCACGCTCGCGCGCAGCCTCGGCATGAACGTCATCGCCGAGGGCGTCGAGACGGCCGACCAACTCCGGCAGTTGGGCGAGCTCGGGTGCGACTACGGCCAGGGCTACCTCTTCTCCCGCCCCGTCGGCGCGGGGCCGGCGGCCGAGCTGCTCACCGAGGAGCAGTTCTCAACACTCACGTCCTACCGCGCGGCGGCCGAGGCCCTCGTCGCGGCCTAGAGGTAAGAGAAAGTGGTGGCAGCATTACTTCGCACCGAAGAGATCGAAGCCGGCCCGGTCGTCGCCGACGGGCTGGAGACCGCGCGGCTGCGCATGCGCCTGTTCGAGCCGGGCGACCTCGACCGGATGTGCGAGATCACGCGCGACCCCGAGGTGGTGCGCTACATCGGCTACGGCCACCCGCTCACGCGCGAGGAGACGCGGGCCAACCTCGCCAAGATCATGGACGGCTTCCGCCGCCGCGGCTACGGCCGCTGGGCCCTGGAGTGGCGCGACACGGGCGCGCTCGTCGGCTACTGCGGACTCTCTTCGGGGAACCCCGAGGTCGGGATAGAGGTGGCCTACATGCTGGCGCGCGAGGAGTGGGGAAAGGGGCTGGCGCTCGAGGCCGGGCGCGCCTCGCTCCGCTACGGCTTCGAGACGCTCGGCGTCGATTCCATCGCCGGCCTCACGCTCCCCGGCAACCTGCGCTCGCGCAGGGTGCTTGAGCGGCTCGGCATGAAGTTCGTCCGCGACGGCACCTACTTCGGCTTCGACTGCGTACACTACGCCGTCGCCCGCGCCGACTGGCGCGACGACGACTCGCCCTACCGGGTCATTAAAGGCAGTAGGCGGTAGGCAGCAGGCAGTAAAAGACAGGAAGGAATCGGGGCGGCGAGATTAAAAACTCGCCGCCCCGAGCCTTTTACGCCCGTTCCTTGAAAAACCTCTTGCCCTAACTGCCTACTGCCTGCTGCTTTTTCTCTTGCCACGCGGGCGGCGGGTGGGGCATGATTGGCGCGTTACTCCTTCTCTCGCGCATCAACGGTGATGCGCCCCGCGCCTCGATCTTGGCGGCGGCGTTCGGATGGGTTCGAGAGTGGGCAGATTTTAACTACGCAGGAGCCGCTCTTCGAGAGCACCCGGACGCGAAACCTTCGCCGCGACCGTTACGACGAAGCCACTTCACGTTGGAAGCTTCTACCGACAGGCGCCCGTCCGGACGCCAGAGGAACACACGCACATGGCGATAAAACTTTACGTCGGAAACCTTTCGTTCCAGACTTCGAGCGAAGACCTGCGCGAACTCTTCTCGCAGGCCGGCAACGTCGAGACGGCGAACGTCGTCGAGGATCGTGACACGGGGCGCTCGCGCGGCTTCGGCTTCGTCGAGATGTCCTCGAAGGAGGAGGCCGAGGCTGCCATCGCGCAGTTCAACGGCAAGGAGTTCGGCGGCCGCAACCTGACCGTCAACGAGGCCCGGCCCCGCGAAGACCGCGGCGGCGGCGGCGGCGGCCGCGGCGGCTACGGTGGCGGCGGCGGCGGCCGCGGGGGCTACGGCGGCGGCGGCGGCCGCGGGGGCGGCGGCGGGTACGGCGGCGGTGGGGGCGGCGGCCGCGACCGCGAGCCGCGCTGGTAAGTAAAGGCCGTAAACCGTAAACCGTGAACCGTGACAAGAAGCCGACCTCTTGTCACGGTTCACGGTTTACGGTTTACGGCTTTTTCTTGTCACGGTTCACGGCCTTTAAAACATTCCGCCGGGGCTCTACGTATGTGTCGGTGCGTGCCGCGAAGTTGAGAGCGCACGGGTCAGAACGTTTCAGGTGATACAATCCCACGCCCGATGAGGTGCCCCGCCTGCACGTCCGAGATCGCCGTCGAAGGCGAGTCGTGCCCCTCCTGCGGCGCGTCCCTCGACGCGGAGACGCGCATCCTGCCCGAAGACTCGAAGCCCCGCTCGGGCCGCAGCTCCGGCCCCGGCCGCAAGACCGCGGCGCACACGCGCACCAACTCAGTCCACACCACGTCCGACGCGCTCGACCACTCGCGCTTCGTCTCGGGCACCATCCTCAACGAGCGCTACCGCATCGTCGGCCTGCTCGGGCGCGGCGGGATGGGCGAGGTCTACCGCGCCGAAGACCTGACGCTCGGCCAGCCGGTCGCGCTTAAATTTTTACCCGAAGCCCTGTCAGCCGACGGCGCGGCGCTCGCGCGCTTCCACCGCGAGGTGAGGGTGGCGCGGCAGATTTCGCACCGCAACGTCTGCCGCGTCTACGACATCGGCGAGGCCGAGGGGTTGCAGTTCCTCTCGATGGAGTACGTGCGCGGCGAGGAGCTTTCGTCGGTGCTCAAGCGCTTCGGCCGTCTCCCGGCGGACAAGGCGACCGAGATCGCGCGCCAGCTCTGCGCGGGGCTCGCCGCGGCGCACGACGCGGGCGTGCTCCACCGCGACCTCAAGCCGTCGAACGTGATGATCGACGAGAAGGGCGACGTGCGCGTGACCGACTTCGGGCTCGCGGGCCTCGTCGAAGAGTTCGGCGACGGCGCGGCGCTCGAAGGGACGCCCGAGTACATGTCGCCCGAGCAGTTGGCCGGGCGCGAGCTGACCGAGCGCAGCGACATCTACTCGCTCGGCCTCGTCCTCTACGAACTGTACACCGGGCGCAAGGCGTTCGCGGCCGCCACGCTCGGCGAGCTGCTGCGGCTGCGCAAGACCGAGTCGATGCCGGAGCGGCCCTCGACCATCGTGCGCGACATAGACCCCCTGGTCGAGCGCGTCGTCGAGCGCTGCCTCGCGCCCGAGCCGAAGGAGCGCCCGGCCAACGCGCTGCAAGTCGCGAACGCTCTGCCGGGCGGAGACCCGCTGGCCGCCGCGCTCGCCGCGGGCGAGACGCCGAGCCCCGAGATGGTCGCCGCCGCGCCCAAGGAGGGGAGCCTCCGGCCCGCGGTCGCGGTCTCTCTGGCGGCCGGCGCGCTCGCGCTCTTCGCGCTCTGCTTCGCGCTCTCCTCGCGCGTCTACCTGCACACGCGGGTGCCGATGGAGAAGTCGGCCGAGGCTTTGCGCGACCGCGCGTCGGAGATCGCGCGCGAGTTCGGCTACGAGTCGGTGACCGACAGGTTCTCGGGCTTCAACGTCAACGTCGAGTACATGAACCACGTCGAGCGGCACGACCAGTCGGCGGCGCGCTGGGAGCGCCTGCGGACGGGACACCCGGCCGGGCTCGTCTTCTGGTACAGGCAGAGCCCGCGCTACCTGACGCCGCTCAGCAAGCTGGGCATGACGCCGGCAGACCCGCCGCGGACGGTCTCCGGGATGGCGAACGTCGCGCTCGACACGCGCGGCCGCCTGCTCGCCTTCGAGGGCGTGCCGCCACAGACGATCTCGCCGGCCGCGGCGCAGGGCGCGGTGCAGCGGCCCGCGCGCTTCGACTGGTCGCGCCTGTTCGCGGAGGCGGGGCTCGACCCGGCGGCCTTCCGAGAGGTGGAGTCCACCTGGGTGCCGCCGCACGCGTACGACGAGCGCGCCGCGTGGGAGGGCACGTACCCGGGGCAGCCGGACACAACCCTGCGCGTCGAGGCCGCGGCCTTCCGCGGCCGCCCCGTCTACTTCCAACTCATCAACCCCTGGAACCAGCCGACGCGCGAGACGCAGCAGCCCGAGCGCGCGGGCGCGAGGATTTTCCTGGCGGTCATCGTCGTCATCTTCTTCGCGATGATGACGGGGGCGGCGCTGCTCGCGCGCCACAACCTGCGCTCGGGGCGCGGCGACCGGCGCGGCGCGTTCCGCCTCGCCTCGTTCGTCTTCGTGCTGTCGGCGCTCGCGTGGCTCTTCAGCGCGCACCACGTCCCTTTGCTGGTGGACGAGTTCAACACCTTCCTGATTAACCTCGCGCAGTGGCTGCTGGTGAGCGGGATGCTGTGGCTCATCTACATCGCGCTTGAGCCTTACGTGCGGAGGCGCTGGCCGGGGCGGATCATCGGCTGGAGCCGGTTGCTTGCGGGCGACTGGCGCGACCCGCTCGTGGGGCGCGACATACTGTTGGGGGCCCTCGCCGGGTGCGCGCTGGTGCTGCTGGCCTTCCTTCAGAGGATCGCCGCGCCGTGGCTGGGGCTCGCGCCGCCCAAGCCCGAGGACATCGTGCTGTACGGGCTGTCGGGGATGGAGAACGCCTTCACGCTGGTCTCGGCGCAGACGCTCAACTCGCTCTTCTTCGCGGCGATACTGATGTTCCTCCTGCTGCTGCTGACCATCGTCACGCGGCGCGAGCGCGTCGCCGCGGCGCTGCTGGGGCTGTTCGTCGCGAGCCTCTTCATCGGGGGCGGCAACCTCGCGCTGGACGCGGCGGTCGGGGTGGCGTGCGCGGCCGTCACGCTCTTCGTGCTGCTGCGCTTCGGCATGCTGGCGCTCGTCTTCATGGAGTTCTTCCTGACCCTCTTCAGCTTCTACCCCGTCACGACCGACTTCACGGCCTGGTACGCGGGCACGGCCGACTTCGCCGCCGCGCTCGGCGTCGCCCTCATCCTCTACGGCCTCAAGACCTCGCTCGCCGGCCAGCCCCTCTTTAAGAATTTGAAGTTTGAGGTTTGAGGTTTCGGGTTCCGACTTGACCGGGCCCCGCGCCGTCTCGAAGCAGTCCGGGGACTTCTAGACAGCCGCCGCGAGAATTTGTTCCGCGCCCTTTCACTTGAGGACGACGTCGCCGATCCTTTGCGCGAGGTCGCCGAGGCGCGCGCCTTCGAGGTTCGACATGATGACGACGGCGAGGCCCTGGTCGGGCTGCATGTGGAGGAAGGTGCTGACGCGCTGCTGGCCGCCGGAGTGGCCGACGGCGCGCGCGCCGTCCGGGCGCTTGGCGACGCCCCAGCCGAGGCCGTAGGAGGTCTCCTTGCCGTCCTTCAACTTCTGCGGCGCGTACATCAGCTCGAGCGTCTCGGGCTTGAGGAGCTTGCCGGTCTGGAGCGCGACGGCAAAGCGCGCGAGGTCTTCCGCGGTCGAGACGAAGCCGCCGCCCGGCACCTTGTAGCTGTTGTCGGCGAGCGGCGAGTTCGTCAGCACGCCCTTGTCAGTGACGCGGTAGCCCTGCGCGCGGTTGGGGATGATGTCGGCGACGCTGTCGGCTCGCGCGCGCTCCATCGCGGCGGGCTTGAAGACGTTCTCGCCGACGAAGTCCGCGAACTTCTGCCCCGACGCGCCCTCGATGACGCACCCCAGGACGGAGTAGCCGTGCGTCGTGTAGGTGTACTTCGTACCGGGTTCTTGAAGCAGCGGCTCGTCCTTGAACATGTTGAGCCCCTCGGCGACGGAGGCGTAGAAGCGCGTGCTGTTGAACTCCTCGTCCGACTTGTAGTGGCGGATGCCTGCGAGGTGGCCGAGCACCTGGCGGGTCGTGACGGGCCACTGCTTCTCGGGGAAGGCGGGGCAGTACTTCTGCACGGGCGCGTCGAGGTCGAGCCGGCCGCGCTCGTGGAGCTGCATGACGGCCACGGCCGTGATCGGCTTCGAGATGGAGCCGAGGCGGTAGACGGTCGCGGGCCGGGCCGGGATGTTGTTCTCGACGTCCTGCGTCCCGAACCCCGCGGCCCAGCGCGCCTGACGCTCGGAGACGACCGCCACGGTCATCCCCGGTATCTTCTGCTTCGCCATCTCCGCGTTAACGAGGGCCTCGATCTGCCTGACCTTCTCGGGCGGCAGCGCGGTCTGTGGTGCCGCCTGCGGCGCCTGCGCGCGCGCCGCGGCGGGCGGGAGAAGCAGCAGGCACAGGACGAAGGCCGCGCGGGCACGCGCGTAAGAAGGCGTTGACGGGTTCATGCGGAAAGTCTCCTCGCGGGGAGTGTGTGCGAACAAGTTCCGGAGGGGTGGACGCGCGGACGCGGCCGACTGTTTACAGGGAGGCGGCCGCGCCCGCGCGCGAAGGGTAAGGCGTCGGCGCGCTACTGCTCGCAGAACTGCCTGTGGCAGTTCACGACGTCACGGTTATACTGCTCGTCGCAGCGCACGTCGAAGCCGAACTGGGCCTGGCATTGTTCGTAGTGCTGCTGGAGTCTCCGGAGGCAGTCGGCGCACCTCTCGTGGATGTCGTCGGCCCTCACGGTGCGGGACGCGTTGGGTTGGAACATCGCGAGCGCCAGCGCCACGAAAACCAGCGCGGCGGGCAGCCATCTCATTAATCTTCTCATCGTCAAGCTCCTTCCGTCCGAGTTTGGGCGAGGAAAGTTTCCGGCAGGCACGTTCCTATAACCCTTCTCCCTTCGGAAGTCAACGATTCTCCGCCGCCGCGCTCTACCCAAGAAACTCACTGATACTCACCGCGAGACTTTCGACCGTGTGCGACCGCGCCTCCTTACCTCGCCCGAAGACCTCCGCGCGTCTGTAAGAGCCGTCCGCCGGATCAGAGTAAATCTCCACCTGCTCGTCCGGTATGTTCACCAGCCACGCCTCTGCAATCCCTGCCCGCGCGTAGAGAGGAAGCTTAACCTTCCTATCAGTCACAACAGTCGTGTCCGCGACCTCGATGACGAGAAGCACATCTTCGGGTTTAGGCAGCGCACCACGGTAGAAGTCATCGCGCCAGCGCAGCAACGTGATGTCGGGCTGTGGTTCAGAAAAGTCATTTAGCAGGACAGGGTTCTGTACGCGGATGATAAATCGTCTCCGCGCGAGTTCGGTGAGTAGAAGAGCCAGCGCGTCAACGCACGCCGCGTGCAGTCTGCCGATTGGCGACATCTCGAAAATCTCTCCTTCGATGAGTTCCAGGCGGGCATCCTGTCGTAGGATGCCCGCCTCACCCAAGCGCTCGAACTCCTCGGCGGTGAAAGAGTATTTGTCGAGTGCTGCCGACATGTCCTTCAACTCTCCTTCCTCGGTCTCGGAAACAGTTACCCCTTACTCCTCCTCCTCGGCGCGGATGCGGCCCTCGGCCCGGGCCTGTTCGACGATCTTGTGGGCTATCTGGCCGGGGACGGGGTCGTAGTGGGAGAACTCCATGTGGAAGGAGCCGCGGGCGGCGGTGATGGAGTTGAGCTTCGACTGGTAGTCGAGCATCTCCGACATCGGCACCTGCGCCTTGACGACCTGGTTCTTGCCGCGCATCTCCATGCCCTGGACGCGCCCGCGCCGCGAGTTGAGGTCGCCCATGATGTCGCCCGCGCACTCGGTGGGCGCGACCACCTCCACGTCCATGACCGGCTCCAGGAGCGTCGGCTTCACCTTCTCGATGGCGTTGCGGAAAGCCTTGCGGCCGGCCGCGCGGAAACTATGCTCGTCCGAGTCAACCGTGTGGTACGAGCCGTCGATGAGCGTGGCCTTGAAGTCCACTAGCGGGTAGCCCGCAATCGCCCCGCCCGACGCCGCCTCCACGATGCCCTTCTCGATGGCCGGGCGGAACTGCTGCGGGACGGAGCCGCCGAAGATTTTGTCCTCGAAGACGAAGCCGCCGCCGCGCGGGAGCGGCTCGAAGACGACCTTGCAGTCGCCGAACTGCCCGCGCCCGCCGGTCTGCTTCTTGTGGCGGCCCTGCACCTCGGCGCGCGCCGTGATGGTCTCCTTGTAGGGGACCTTCGGCGGGTGGAGCGCCACCTCGACGTGGTAGCGGTTCTTCAGCTTCTCGACGACGGTCTCGATGTGGAGCTGGCCCGAGCCGGAGAGGATGAACTCCTTCGTCTGCGCGTCGCGCGAGAAGTGGAGCGAGGGGTCTTCTTCCAGAATCTTGTGGAGCGCGACCGAAATCTTCTCCTCGTCCTGCCGCGACTTCGGCTCGATGGCGAAGGAGATGGCGGCCTCGGGGTACTCGATGGGGTCGTAGACTACGGGCGCGGCCTTGTCGGAGAGGGTGTCGCCGGTCTGCGTCTCCTTGAGCTTGACGACGGCGACGATGTCGCCCGCGCTGGCCTCTTCGATCTTGTCGAGCTGCTTGCCCTGCATCGAGTGGAGCGCGGCGAGGCGCTCGGCCGTCCCACGCGTCGTGTTCTGGACGGTGGTGTCGGTCTTGACCCTGCCGGAGATGATCTTCATCACGTTGATGCGGCCGGCGAAGGGGTCGGCGATGGTGCGGAAGACGTAGGCCGAGAAGGGCTCCTCGGCGTGGTAGCCGCGCGTGACCTCGGCCGCGCCCTCGTCGAGGCTCGCCTTGCCGTGCTCCTGTTCGTGCGTGTCGGGCGCGGGCGCGTAGTCGAGGATGCCGTCGAGGAGCGTTTGCAGCCCGGCCAGCGTCAGGGAAGAGACGGCGAAGACCGGGCAGAGGCGCGAGCCGGCGATGGCCTTCGAGATGTTCGGGATGATGTCCGCCTCTTCGAGCGTCCCCGTCTCCATCCACTTCTCCATCAGCGCGTCGTCCGACTCGGCGATGACCTCGACCAGGCGCTCGCGCTCGCGCTCGAACACGTCGCGCCCCTGCTCGGGGAGGGGAATCTCTTTCGCCTTGCCGTTCGCGTCGAACTCGTAAGCCTTCTGGTGGACGACATCGACCAGCCCACGGAAGTTCGCCTCCTGCCCGATGGGGAGCGTGAAGGGGACGATGGCACGGCTGAAGGTCTGGCGCGCGCTGTCGAGCGCCGCGCCGAAGTCGGCGCGCTCCTTGTCGAGCTTGGTGATGACCATCATGCGCGGCGTGATGAACTCGTTGGCGTAGCCCCAGGTCTTCTCGGTGCCGACCTCGACGCCCGAGACCCCGTCCACCACGACGAGCGCGCAGTCGGCGACGCGAAGCGCCGGCCGGGCGTGCGGGACGAAGGCGGAGAAGCCGGGCGTGTCGATGAGGTTGACCTTGTGTTCGCGCCATTCGAGGTGGGCGAGCTGGTTGTTGAGCGTGATCTTGCGCGCGATGGAGTCGTCGTCGTAGTCGGTCGTCGTCGTGCCCTCGTCCACCTTGCCCCAGCGCGGCGTGGCGCCGGCGAGGTAGAGGAGGGAGCTGACGAGCTGCGTCTTGCCCGCGTGGCCGTGGCCGATGACGGCCAGGTTGCGAATCTGGTTGGTCGGATAGGCTTTCATGGCTTCAGGTCGGACATCCTTTCGACAGGTCGGCGCGCGCGGGTCTTGGCGGAGTAGGGGCCCCGCGCCGCGTCGGATTTGACAATTGCTGTGCGGGATGGAACTGCAAAGTCGAGAGCTTAATTTAAGCGACGCGACGGCCGGATGCAAGCGGGGCGCGGCAGCAGAAAACAGAACCGCGAGCGGTAGCGAGCGGGTGCGGGTGACCCCATACGAACCTACGGTCACGGTTTACGGTTTACGATTTACGCCTTATCCTGGCACTGTGTTTGCCAAACTGCGGGACGGGGCCGCGAGGCTCCGGTTCGCAATCAGGCGAAGCTCTCCCTTTTAAAGAAGTTAAGCTCCGAGGAGATGAGGGAATGAGGGCTGAATTTCGTACACTGAAGAGGGTGATAAGTACGCTCGTCGTCCTCTGCGTGCTCGTCTTAGGGATGAGCTTCGACGTGTCGGCGCACGACCGCGGGCGTAACTGGGGGCGCGGCCACAACCGCGGACGCCACGTCGGCTGGGAGCGCGGGCGTCGGGTCGGCCAGCACCGGCGCGACGACGACAACAACCGGCGTTGGCGCCGTCACATGCGCCGCGACCGCAGGCACGACCGCCGCCAGCGCCGCTTCGAGCGCCGCTCCCACTGGAACGACGGCCGCTACTGGCAGCGGGAGCGCTACAGGCAGTCGGGCTACTGGCGCAACCGCTACTAAAGGATGAAGTAGGAAGGCGGAAGGATGAAGGGATAGCTGACCGCAGCGCCTTCATCCTTCCGCCTTCATCCATTTAACTCCCGCCCTAGCACCCGGGGGGCACGTCGCCGCTGACGACGATGACGGGGCAGGGCTCTTCGACCTCGTCGTCGTCGCCGCCGGCGAGGATGAGGATGATGACCGCGACCGCCCCCGCGATGCCGAAGAACAGCCCCGCCTTCTTCTTACCGCTCAGGTTGTTCGACTGCGGCGGCGGCGACGGCTGCGAGCCGCGAGCCGCGTGCAGAGACTCGCCCGCGCCCGCCGTCCGCGCCGCGCCGCCCGCGCGCATCTCGACCCGCCCAGACTGGACGGTGAGCGTCGTCCCTTCGGCCGAGACCCGTAGGGTGAAGAGGGCCGTCTCCGCCCTGTCGCTCGCAACCGACGCGTCCGCGGTCGTCAAGGTGGCGGCGATGTCGCGCGGGACGGAGAGGCGCGCGGAGCCCTTGTCGAGCGCGCCGCCCAGGCCCTCGTCGGAGAAGTCGAGCCTGAGCGCCGACCAGCCCGACAGCTCGACCCGCGCGCGGTTGCCGAGTTCGACCATCCCGCGCGCCTTCTCCTCCGTGCTGAAGCTGCTGCCCGGGAAGACCGTCTGGCCCGAGACCGCCGGCAGCCCGTCCACGCTCAGCCCGGCCGCCAGCGCGACCTCGCCGGTCGGCGCGGGCCTGCGCGCCGTCTCTGTGGCGGCGCGCGCGGGCGCCGCCGCGTTCA
>DATMVD010000023.1:0-189880 GCA_035563535.1 Pyrinomonadaceae bacterium
CGCCGGTCTTCGCCTCGACGCCGATGAGGATGCCGCCCGCGCGCAGAGACGCGTCGTAGACCTTCGCGCGGTGTTCCGGAATCCCCGCGCCGACGAGCGCGCCGATGAGCCCGCCGGCCGCGCCGCCCGCGCCCGCGCCCGCCAGCGCCGCCGCCAGAGGCCCCGCGACCACCAACCCGATGCCGGGCAGGAAGACGTTCGTCCCGACGGCCGCCAGCGCCGCCAACACCGCCCCGACCGTCCCGCCGACGGCCGCGCCGTAGCCGAGCCCGTCGGCCGCGTGCGTGCGCGTCTCGATGGCGAACTCCTTCGACCTGGTCGCGTCGGACATGAGCACGGAGATGTCGTCGCGCGTGTAGCCGCGCTTGAGAATCGCGTCCACGGCCGCCTCCGCGGCCACGCGCGTCTTGAAAACTCCCGTCACAAGTGTTGCCTTGTCAGCCATAAAAGACTCCTCGCTCCAAAAGAGACTTACCCGCGCTAACACACCGCAAGCACCGTGCCGACTTCCCGGCCCGCGCGCCTCCGTCGATTACCCGAGCGATGGAACCAATTACGGCGTGGCCGCGCGCCCCGCCCCGCGAACGCTCCCGTACCAAACCGGAACGAGCGGGCGCGCCTGTGTTCTGTTCGGCGTCAGCGGCGGCCGCGTGCGCGCGGGCGACGACTGTGGAATCACTCGCTGGTATAATCCCTGCCTTCTGACGAACGGCGCATCAAACTTTCAAGGGGAGACATCCGTGATCAAGGCCGTCATCTTCGACGTGGACGGGACGCTCGTCGATTCCGTAGACCTTCACGCGCGCGCCTGGCAGGAGGCGTTCGCGCACTTCGGCAAGCGCTTCGACTTCGAGCGCGTGCGCTACCAGATCGGCAAGGGCGGCGACCAACTGATGCCCGTCTTCCTCTCGGAAGAAGAGTTGGACGAGTTCGGCGAGGAGCTTGAGGAGTACCGCGGCGAACTCTTCAAGCGCGAGTACCTGCCGCGCGTCAAAGGCTTCCCCGCCGTGCGCGAATTGTTCCAGAGGGTGAAGGACGAGGGCCTCCGGGTCGCGCTCGCCTCCTCGGCCAAGGGCGACGAGTTGAAGACCTACAAGAAGCTCGCGCGCATCGAAGACCTCGTCGAGGAGGAGACCTCGGCCGACGACGCGGAGAAGTCGAAGCCGCACCCGGACATCTTCGAGGCCGCGCTCGAAAGGCTCGAAGGCGTGCGCCCGTCGGAGGCCGTCGTCGTCGGCGACACGCCCTACGACGCGGAGGCCGCGGGCAAGATTGGTCTGCGAACCGTCGGCCTGCTCTCCGGCGGCTTCCCCGAGGAAGACCTGCGCGCCGCCGGCTGCGACCCCGTCTACCGCGACGCCGCAGACCTCCTCGCCAACTACGACGCCTCGCCGCTCGCCAAACATTCTTCGCCTTGATAAGAGTCCTCCAGGTCAGTTCCGCGCGCGCGTTCGGCGGGGGCGAGCGCCACCTCGCAGACCTCGCGCGGGGGCTCCACGAGCGCGGCCACGAACTCCTCGCCGCGCTGCGCGAGGGCTCGCCGCTCCGCGAGCGTCTCTCCTTCCTGCCCGGGCGGAACGTCTACACGCTGCCGCTGCGCAACTCGCTCGACCTCTCCAGCGCCCGGAAGCTCGCGCGCATCGCCCGCGAGCGCAAGGTTGACATCATCCACGCCCACGTCGCGCGCGACTATGCGCCCGCGGCCGTCGCGGCGAGGCTCGCGCCCGCGTCGCGCCTCGTCATAACGCGCCACGTCCTCTTCCCGTTGAGCGGCGCGCACCGCCTCGCGCTCGCGAACGTCTCGCGCGTCATCGCCGTCTCCGAGCCGGTGGCGCGCGCCCTGCGCTCTCAGAAGATTTTCGGCGAGGAGAAGATTCGCGTCGTCGAGAACAGCGTAGACCCCGCGCGCTTCGAGCGCGCGCGCGCCGGGGCCGCGGGCGACGTTCCCGGCAGACCTTTCCGCGTCGGCATCGTCGGCGAACTGAGCGAGGTCAAAGGGCAGTTGGAGTTCTTGCGCGCGGCGGCGCTCGTCGCGGCGGAGTTCGGCGACCGCGTCGAGTTCGTCGTTGTCGGCGAGGACAACTCGCGCGGCGGTGAGTACGGCGCGCGCGTCGAGCGGCTCATCGACGAGTCGGGCCTGCGCGACCGCGTGCGACTGCTCGGCCGGGGCGTGGAAGCGCCGGGCGTCATCGTCAAGCTCGACGTGCTCGTCTCGTCCTCGCGCTCCGAAGCCTTCGGCCTGGCGATGGCCGAGGCGCTCTTCTGCGGCGTGCCCGTCGTGGCGACGGCGACCGAGGGCGCGCGGTCTTTAATCGAGGACGGCGTCAACGGCCTGCTCGTCCCCGTCGGCGACGTGCGTGCGCTGGCCGCGGCCGTCTCGTCACTACTCGCCGACGAGGGGCGGCGTCATAAGCTCGGCGCTCGCGCGCGTGATCTTGGGCGCGAGCGCTTCAGTCCTGAGCGCATGGTCGAAGCGACCGTACGCGTCTACGAAGAGGCGCTAGGCAATACAGGTCAGAACCGCCCGCGGTAGCGGGTGGGCGTGACGGATGCGGCGCGATTAACAACAGCGTGCCTCTCATCAATCGGCAAGCCGTCACCGCAAGGCCCACCCGCTACCGCGGGCGGTACTGACCTGCTTTTCGGCGGCCGGCGGGATATGATGCAGCTATGAGCAAAGGCTTGGCGCGCGTGCGCGGCATCGAGATGGCTTACGACGACACCGGCGGGGGCGGCGCGGCGTTGGTGCTGCTGCACGGCTTCCCCTTCGACCGTTCGATGTGGCGCGGGCAGGCGTCGGCGCTCGGCGGCGAGTTCCGCGTCGTCGCGCCCGACCTGCGCGGCCTGGGCGAGACGCCGCTCGGCGTTGACGGGGTGTCGATTGAAGGGATGGCCGAAGACGTGGCCGCGCTGCTCGACGAGTTGGGCCTCGTGCGCGTCCGTATCGGCGGGCTCTCGATGGGCGGCTACGTCGCCTTCGAGTTCTTCCGCAGGTTCCCCGAACGCGTGCGCGCACTCGTCCTCGCAGACACGCGCCCGCAGGCCGACGCCGAAGACGGCCGCCGCACGAGGGAGGAGACGGCGCAACGCGCCCTGAAAGAGGGCATGGCACCAATCGTCGAGTCGATGCTGCCGAAGCTCCTGTCCGCCGAAACGCGCGAGCGCGGCGGCGAAGTCCTAGAGGGCGTGCGCGCGATGATGCTCGGCACGAGCCCCGATGGCGCGGCCGCGGCGCTGCGCGCGATGGCCTTGAGGAGAGACCAGACAGACCTCCTGCCGTCGATAAACGTCCCGACGTTGATACTCGTCGGGAGTGAAGACGCGTTAACTCCCCCCGCCGACGCGGAAGCGATGAACGCGAAGATAGGAGGCTCGCGTTTAGCCGTCGTCGAAGGCGCGGGCCATCTCTCCAACGTCGAGCGGCCCGAAGAGTTCAACCGCGCGCTCGTCGAATTCCTGCGCGGACTGCCCGCGCAAGCTTGCCGTGTGGAGGATTGAAGGGAGTAGAGCCTAAGGCGTGAACGAACCCTGGAAGTATCGCATCGAGGAGCGCGTCCGCTGGGGCGACGTGGACGCGGCGCGCATCATCTTCTACGGCGCTTACATACGCTTCTTCGAGTTCGCCGAGACGGAGCTGTTCCGCGCGGTCGGCCTGCCCTACGGCGTGATGTTCGACGAGCTGGACGTGTGGCTGCCGCGCGCGCACCTCGAATGCGACTTCCACAAGGCCGCGCAGCTCGACGACCTGTTGGAGGTCTGCGTCTACGTCGGCCGCGTCGGCACCAAGTCTCTGCGGCTCGACTTCGAGGTGCGCCGCAACGGCGGCGACGAGCTGGTCGCCTCCGCACACTTCGTCCTCGTCGCCGTCCGCCGCCACACGTTTGAATCAGTCCCCGTCCCCGAAGAACTCAAACGGCGTCTTGCCCCTTACACACGCCCTCCGGTTAGTTGAATCAGGAGTTATAGCGGGTCGCGGACGGGTAGAAACCCCTGTGAACCGTCTATAGCGGATTGCAATTGAGTGTGACCGTTTAGAGGCGGGCTTCGCCCGCCGTCTCAATCCGCGGTGCTCGCGACGGCGGGCCGCAGCCCGCCTCTAAACGGACGCTGAATTGGTCACACTCAAATGCAAACAGCTATAAACTCGTGTAAATAGGGCCTTTATTTCCACCGGAATCGCAGCGGGACGGACTTGTTTTAGGGCAAAACCGACTCGTGTTGTCCCGAGACGGACTTGTCTTGCGACGAAACGAGTCGGTATCGTCGCAAGACAAGTCCGTCTCGGGACAACACGAGTCGGTATCGCGGCAAGACGGACTCGTTTTATGACGAGACGAGTCCGTCTTACCGTGAGACGAGTCCGTCTCGGCGTAAAACGAGTCCGTCTCGGCGTAAAACGAGTCCGTCTTGCGACGAGACGGACTTGTCTCGCGGCGGGGCGAATCCGTTAAGCTCTAAACTCAACTCACTCAGGTCTTGAGTCTAAGCGTCACAGCTTTGTCAGAAGGGGTTGAGGGCGCGGCGTGCGAGGGTGCGTTTGAGATCGAGGTAGCCCTGGTCTCCCGCGACCAACTCGCGCAGCGTGCGGCGGATGCCCGGGTGCGCGCGCGCGAGCTTAATCATGCGGTCGGTGAAGGGGCCGCCCCAGAATCGGCCGTAGAACCTGCGTCGCATCTTCGACGCGCGTCGCAGCTCGCGCCCGAAGTCCGCGCGCCACCTGCTCTCGTAAGACTTCACGTCGCCCGCGAGATAGCTTTCGGCGAACAGCTCGGCCGAGCGCAGCGCGTAGTAAATCCCCTCGCCCGTCACGGGGTCTGCGAAGCCCGCGGCGTCGCCGAGCAGCGCCCAGTCTTCGCCCGCCGCGCGCCTCGCGTCGAACGTCTCCGGCGCGAGGCCCGGGATGCGCGCCGCGTAACGCTCGGCCGACGCGCGCAACCTCTCTTCAACCTCGCCCTCGCCTTCAAGAGATAAGCCTTTGCCCGAAGACGAAGCGGCCTTCCTCTCCCCCTCCCGGTAATAGCCGACCATGAAGTCCCAGAGCATCCGGTCGAGCGCCTTATGCTCGAATGTATCCTGCGCCGTGGCGATGCCGAAAGAGATGTGGTCGAGGCGCGGGAAGGCCCAGGCGTAGCCGGCCCAGCCCGGCAGAAAGGCGATGACCGTCGGAGCCTCGTCCGCCTCGTTCAGGGGGGTGCGGTAGCCGAACGCGACCTCCATGTCGGAGTTGGACAGAGGCCCCGCGAGCCTTCGCGCTATCGCACTGTTCGCGCCGTCGGCCGCGACGAGCACGCGCCCTCGCCAGCCCTCGCCTTCGCGCGAGCGCACGACCCAGCAGCCTTCGTCGTCCCTCGCCTGCGCCGCGCCGACGCGACCCTCGAAGACGCGCGCCCCCGCCCTCTCTGCGCGCGCGCGCATGTAAGAGTCGAAAGCGCAGCGCGAGTAGATGGCGAAAGGCTCCGCGAGCTTCAGACGCACGCCCTCGCCCGCGGGCGAGACCATCTCGACTTCGGTGACGGCGCGCCCGCCCGCTTCGAGCAGGAACGGCCAAGCCTTGAGCGCCTTCGATGTGACGCCGCCGCCGCAAGCCTTCGCCTCGCCCCGCGGCCTCCCGTCGAAAAGGGCCACGCGCCCGCCCGCGCGCGCAAGCCTCTCCGCGGCGAACGAGCCCGCCGGCCCCGCGCCGACTATCAGCACGTCGTACTTTTCTTTCAAGCCCTCCACGACTCTCCTCGACGAACGCGGCCGCCGTCATGCTTGCCGACGAAATGCACAGTTGTTAGAATCCCCGTCAACCCCTACAAGTCAAGACACGCGTGAGACGTTTTCCCTCGACGAGGCGGAGGATGATGAACGCAAGCCCCCTCGTATTCGTCGGCGTCGCGCCGCACCCGCCGATCATGGTTCCAGAGGTCGGAGGCGCGCGCCTCGCCGAAGTGCGCGCCTCCGTGGACGCCATGCGCGACCTGACCGAGCGAGTCAAAGCGTGCGGCGCGGAATCGCTCGTGCTCGTCTCGCCGCACGCGCCGCTTGAGCGGAGCACCTTCGTCGCCTACGGCGGCGCGCGTCTGCGCGGAGATTTTGCCAACTTCCACGCCCCGCAGGCAATCGTCGAAGCCCCCGTTGACGAAGAATTGCTCGGCGCAATCCGGCAGGCCGCCGCCGAAGAGAGGTATCGGGTCACCGTCTTAGAGCCGCAGGAGCTCGATCACGGCACGGCCGTCCCGCTCTACTTCCTTTTGCGTAACGGCTGGGCGGGGCGCGTCGTCGCCCTCGGCTACAGCTTTCTTTCCGACGAAGACCACGTGCGTTTCGGGGAGTGCATCAGGCGCGCCGTCGAAGCTAACGAACGCCCGGCCGCCTTCGTCGCCAGCGGCGACCTGAGCCACCGTCTCAAACCCGGCGCGCCCGCGGGCTTCGACCCCGAAGCGCGCCGCTTCGACGAGCAGGTCGTCGCGGCGCTACGCGCGAACGCGCCGGGACAGATTCCGCGCATCGACCGGGGCCTGCGGCGTCTCGCCGGCGAGTGCGGCTACCGCTCGATGTTGGTCGCGCTCGGCGTCTCGTCAGGGCTGAAGCCTGACTGTGAGGTCATTAGCTACGAAGCCCCCTTCGGCGTCGGTTACCTGGTCGCTCAACTGTCGCGCACGAGTCTGAACTGACTGATGCGTCTTAAGGCAAACATCGCCGAGCACACGCCGCCGACGGCTCTCAGCCCGTGCGACGAAGGCTCGATTACCGGGCTGGCGCGAAACGCCGTCGAAGCCTACGTCCTGAGCGGCCGCGTCGTCGAGCCGCCGACCTTCCCCGAGACTTCGCCGCTGGGCAGGCCGTCCGCCTGCTTCGTCTGCATCAAGACCCAGGCCCGCGAGTTGAGAGGCTGCATCGGCACGGTCGAACCTGAGCACGCCACGCTCGCCGCAGAGGTCATAGCCAACGCCGTCAAGGCCGCCACCCGCGACCCGCGCTTCCGACCCGTCTCCGGGGACGAACTCCCGTCCCTGCTCTACTCCGTGGACGTGCTGGGAAGTTTGGAGCCGGCCTGTTTCGAGGACTTAAACCCCGCGGCCTTCGGGGTGGTCGTGACCGACGAGTCGGGTTCGAGGCGCGGACTGCTCCTGCCCGACATCGATAGCATCGAGACGCCCGGCCAACAGGTCGGCGTCGCCGCCAGGAAGGCGGGCATTAAACCCGGCGAGCCGCTGAGGCTCTACCGCTTTCGCACGCGCCGCTTCAGCGAGTCGGCGTGAACTTCAATTACCGAACAGAGGAGGAAGATGATGCCAGATCATAACCAGACCAAAAGCTCCCTCGGAGAACAGAATCAGGACCCTGATCTCAAACCTGACGCCACGCCAAACCCCATCGAGGAGATCAACCCCGCGAACGACGAGCGCGCCATCAACGTGGGCGAATCGGGCCAGTTCGCACCCGGCGGTCGTTATAACGAACTCGGAGCCACTAGGCCGCGCCGCCTAGACCTCGACGAGCAGGTTGACAGCGCGCTTTCTAAAGAAGAATGAGCCGCAAGAGGATGCTCTCCGGACGGAGCCTTTTATCGGCCGAAGCTACCGGCGGCGGGTATTTCTGAAACAGAAATATTGCGCAAAAAAATCCCGCTGCATACGCGAGATGTATGCAGCGGTAAGATCCACAGGAGGAAAGGGTCTTCATTCTACACAAGCGGGCGGAGTGTGTCAAATAGATTCACACTCCGACAGTGTCTTAAATTCGGGGTATGCTCTAACCGGTTCTTTGAAGGCTAGTTAGCGCATACCCTGTGCTTTTGTAAAATCGACACGGCGGAATAAACGGCGAGGCCGCGCACACGCCCACCAGACGCGCACGCGGCCCCTTGGCCCCGGCGTGGTCGCCGGGGTGGCGGCACAGTCCTGCCCTTCGGACGTGCCAGCCTAACCGGTGACTAAAATGCCCATGTAAACCTCCTGTGCTATATTCTGGCCGGTCTTTGATAAGGCAACGGGTCGGATGCAAAGCGTAGCTCACCCTCAGTGATGAGCATCGCCGTTGAGCATGAGAGGTCTCTACTCACGGCGGAAAACTTACGCAATCACATCCTACACGTATTTATGTGTGGGCGCAAGCTGTCCCTGTCGGGAGGTATTTCCTGATGGGTAAGCGGGCGCGCATGAGGCCGAAGCACCTCCCGGCGAAGCTACTACAGATCAGGGAAGCTTTGGGGCTGTCTCAGAGCGAAATGCTCAGGCGGTTAGGCTTTGAGGCCGATATGGTTGCGGCGCGGATTTCGGAGTTTGAACTAGGCAAGAATGAGCCGCCCTTGCCCGTGCTTCTAGCGTATGCGAGAGCCGCTGACGTGAGCACGGACGTTTTGATTGATGATGAGGCGGAGTTACCGGCGAGGCTACAGAAGCGATAGACGGTCTTTGAAAGGGCGATGTTGAGTCAACGTTGACTCAACATTGAGTAGCGTGAGGTTCAACATCTAATACTGGAACGATATAGTTTCTATATCGTTTTTTAGTACCTGTTAGTACTAAAATGTCTAGACAAACTGTTGCTAGCGTTACATTTACGGCTAACCCAAAATGCTGCAAGTAGCTGTAAATTGTGATAGTTAGCTATCAACTATTAGTTGACACCTGTCTACAATTTGTGTACAAGTATCGTTGTTGACAAGTATTGACAGGTATCGACAGGTATTGACAGATATCGACAGGTATTGACCAGTACCGACGGGTACTGATTAGTATCGGCTAGTATTGACAGGTAACTAAGGGATACAGGTTTTGCGTCTCTCGCGGCGCAAAAAAAGAGCCACCCTAAGGCGGCTCAATCCTTAACACGAGGACGCCGTTTTTGACGGCGATGGTTAAGGTGCAAAACGCGAGGTAAAAGGTTAGTACAAGCATGATGTGCTCTCCTTGTACTGACTCAAGGGATCGCCCGGTGTTGTGTCCGCAACGCCGGGCGTTTCGCTTAAAGAGCAAGCGAAACTCGTTTAGAGGCGAGAGCACCGACCTCTAAAGTTCAAAGCCTATCCGCACTATAACACGAACACCCAAAAGTTCAAATGAAAAACCTGTTACCATTGGTAACGGTTGGACTATCTTAAGACGTTTTTTGGACTGCGCGACCATCTTGCTTAAGCCGCCTTCTTCGCTATAAGACTATCCGCTGCACTCCGGCGATGGAGGCGGGCATAGCAAAGAGCGTGTGGGAACTGAAAGACTTGCTCGCCTACTGAAAAGGAAAGGGGCGGCATTTAGCGTGCCGCCCCTTCGCAACTTACCCCCGATTTAAGACACTACCCACACTCCGCCCATTTGTGTGGGATGATTTACACGTCTAAGTTCTTCACATCCAGGGCGTTGTCCTCGATGAACTTGCGCCGGGGTTCGACCGCGTCGCCCATCAGGATGGTGAAAATCTGATCCGTCTCGACCGCGTCGTCAATTTTGACCTGAAGCAGCGTGCGCTTCTCGGGGTTCATCGTGGTCTCCCAGAGCTGCTCCGGGTTCATCTCGCCGAGCCCCTTGTAGCGCTGAATCGTCAAGTCCTTCTTCGCGGCCGTTAACACACGCTCCAGCAGTTCCTCGCGCGAACCGATGGTCTCTTTCGTGCCGTTTTCGCCGAGCGTGAAGGGCGCGGTCAGACGCTTTTCGAGCGTCCTGTAGATTTCCACGGCCTTCTGAAACTCGACGTGGCTCGCCAGGTCCCAGTCGATTTTAACTTTTGAACCGCCGGGCACGGTCGTATCGATCTCCCAGAGCCCGTGCTCCTCGTCCGGGGCCAGTTCGGTCTTGTAACCGGCGTCAGCCAGCGTCTTCTCGACGCGCCCGATCCGCTCACCTTCCTCTTCCTGGAAGATTCCCTTGAGGGTCGTCCCCTCCTCGGCCAGTACGCCGTCGCGCCCGCTGAAAGCCTCAAGGACGAGGTGCAGCAGCCGCCCGTCGTTGCCGAGCCTGCGGGTAAGCTTTTCGCAGTAACGATTTAGCTCGACCATCTGCTCAAGGGCGCGGGCGAGTTCCTTGCCCTCGACGGCACCGCCCCCGTTCGCGGAGGTGACCTTCATGTCGCTGGTCGCCTGGCGCACGAGGTAGCGCACGATGGACTTCTCGTCCTTGATATATTCTTCCTTCTTACCCCGTTTTACTTTAAACAGCGGCGGCTGTGCGATGAAGACGTGTCCGGCTTCGATGAGCTTCGGCATCTGGCGGAAGAAGAAGGTCAGCAGCAGCGTACGGATGTGCGACCCGTCCACGTCCGCGTCAGTCATGAAGATGATCTTGTGGTAGCGTAACTTATTGAGATCAAAGTCCTCTTCGCTCTTGCCGATGCCCGTACCGAGCGCCGTAATCAGCGTCTTTATCTCGCTGTGGCTGAGCATCTTGTCGAAGCGGGCCTTCTCCACGTTCAAGATTTTACCTTTTAACGGAAGAACGGCCTGATTCCTGCGATCACGCCCCTGCTTCGCACTCCCGCCGGCCGAGTCGCCCTCCACGATGTAGAGTTCGCACTGCGCAGGGTCGCGCTCCTGACAGTCCGCAAGCTTACCCGGCAGCATCGTGGAGCCCATCGCCCCCTTGCGGACGATTTCGCGAGCCTTGCGCGCGGCATCACGCGCCCGAGCGGCGTCTACGGCTTTCCCGACGATCTTCTTGGCGACCGTTGGATTCTGCTCGAAATACTCGGTCAGACGCTCGTTGAGGAACGACTCGACCGCGCCTTTCACGTCGGAGTTGAGCTTGCCCTTGGTCTGCCCCTCGAACTGCGGTTGCGGCAGCTTGACGGAGATGACCGCGACCAGTCCCTCGCGCACATCCTCACCCGACAGGGTGGTTTTGAAGTTCTTCGCAAGCCCGGACGACTGTGCGTAGGCATTGATGGTGCGGGTCAAAGCCGAGCGGAAGCCCGAGAGGTGTGTGCCGCCGTCAACGGTATTAATGTTGTTGGCGAAGGAGTACACCTTCTCGTCGTACCCGTCGTTATACTGAATCGCAACATCGACCGAGAGAGAGTCGCCCGATTTTTCAAAGTAAATCGGCTTATCATGCAACACCGACTTGTTCTTGTTGAGGTGCTTGACGAACTCGGCGATTCCGCCGCGGTAGTAGAACTCGTGCGAGCGCTCGGGCTCCTGCCGCTCGTCCTTGATGGTGATGCGGATGCCCTTGTTGAGGAACGCCTTTTCGCGCAGGCGCTCGGAGAGTTTGTCGAAGCTGAATTCGGTGACCTCGAAGATTTCTGAGTCCGGCCTGAAGGTGATTTTGGTGCCGCGGCGGCGGGTCTTGCCCGTCATTTCCAGTTTAGTCGCAGGAATCCCGCGGACGTACTCCTGCTCGTAGGTCGCCCCGTCCCTCCAGATTTCCAGCCGGAGCGTCTCAGAGAGGAAATTTACGCAAGAAACGCCCACTCCGTGCAGGCCCCCGGACACCTTGTAGGCGTTCGAGTCGAACTTGCCGCCGGCATGGAGTTTGGTCATGACGACCTCTGCGGCCGATTTCTTCTCCTGCTTGTGGTAGTCGACGGGGATGCCGCGTCCGTTGTCGATGACGGTGATCGAGTTGTCGAGGTGGATGAAGACCTCGACGGTGTCGCAGAAGCCGGCCAGGGCTTCGTCAACCGAGTTATCCACCACCTCGTAGACGAGATGATGGAGGCCCATCTCGCCCGTCGAGCCGATGTACATCGCGGGGCGCTTGCGGACGGCCTCGCGGCCTTCAAGGACTGTAATCGAAGTCGCAGTATAAGAGTCGTTTTTCTTCTTTGTTAAAGTAGTTGCTGTAGGCAAAGTGCTCTCCTCTTCTTGCATATCTCTATACCGATTCCCGGCTTAGGAAGACTGACGGATGACGGGGATTAGATGCTGTCCGCGGACGTAGCGATTGTTCTCTCCGCCCCGACGCGCGCACCGTCGGAGGCCAGACCGTCCCTTACTTCTACGAGTTTTGCACGTGCGGTAAACCCCTTAATGAGGTCATTTTTGGAGGTCGTAATGAACGTCTGTGTTCGCCCTTCGAGGTGTTCCAGCAAATGACCGATTCGCTTCTGATCCAGTTCCGCATCCACGTCATCCATCAGGAAAAGCGGATACTCATTGTGCCACGAATAATACACCGAAATTGCCGCTAAGTCAAGTAGAATCAATGCGCTACGCTGTTGGCCGGAGCTTCCGTAAGTGCGTATATCGCGGCCGTCGAAGAGGATTTCCAGGTCATCGCGGTGCGGGCCGATGAGCGAGTAGCCGGAACTGATTTCGGCGGTCAGGCGCAGGCGCAGACGCTCCTTTATCAGCGCTTCATAATCCCCCAGGTCGCCCTTCCCTTCGAGCGCGGAGACGTAACGAATCGTGACCTCCTCGCGCTCGAACAGGCGCTGCTGAAGACTGCTGCTAAGACGCTCGACGTAGTCGAGCCGCGCGCGGTGAATCGTCGCACCCAGCGAAACGATCTGTTCGTTCCAGGGCTCAATTAATTCGCGCGAGTTCTCGATATTAGTCTCCGACTCGGAGATATCCTGGAGCAGGCGATTCTTCTGCTTAATAACGCGCTGGTAGTCCGCGAGCGTCTGGACGTAGCTGTGGTGTAGTGAGACGACGCTGCGGTCGAGGAACCTTCTGCGGGCGTCGGGGCCGCCGCGCACGACTTCCAACTCGTCGGCGGTGAATGAAACGATGTGGAGCTGGCTGAGGTAACTCGCGACCGACTCGCGCTTGCCGTTGAGCGAGAGCGTCTTTGAGCTTCCCTGAAGCGTGACCTGCAAGTCCCTGTGCACGTCCTGCGCGCGCGCGACACGCCCGCGGACTACCGACAGGTTCTCTCCGAAGCGTATGGCCTCCTGCGGCCGCTGCGTGCGGAAGGACTTGGTGGTGGCGAGGAGGTAGATGGCTTCGAGCCAGTTCGTCTTCCCCTGCCCGTTATCGCCGGAGATGACATTCAGGCCCCCGCCCCAGTGGATTTCGCCGCCCAAATTCCTGAAATTGTGAACCTCAATGGATTCGAGCAGCATATGTCGAGTTTAACATACGCTGCTCGAATCGGAGGCCGGCTCAAAACTGTTTCGACTGAATCAGAGGCGCATCGGCATGACGACGTAGCGGTAGTCGTAGCCGTCGTCGGAGGCGGGGCGGAGTTGCGCCTGGGAGTTGCCGTCTTTGAACTCGAAGGAGACGTTGCCGTCGCTGAGGACGTTGAGGAAATCCTGGAGGTAGGCGGCGTTGAAGCCGATTTCGGTCTCGTCGCCCTCGTATTCGGTGGTCACAGTTTCGCGCGCGTCACCCTCTTCGGCCGTCTGCGCGCTGATGTCGAGGCTGCCAGACTTCAGGTGGAAGCGGACGGCATGCGAGCGGTCGTCGGCCATCAGCGCGACGCGCCGGATGGCCTGGCCGAGCGAGGCGGTGTCGAATTCGGCCTTCTTGTCGTTCCCCTTCGGCATCACCATCTCGTAGTTCGGGAACTGCCCCGTCAGCGTGCGGGAGATAAGGAGGCGCGGGCCCACCTCGAAGTAGATGTGATTCTCGTCGGCGCCCAGGCCGATCTCGCCCTCGAACGAGGAGGTCAGCTTTGTCAGCTCGGCGAGGGTCTTGCGCGGGATGAGCACGTCTATCTCTTCCGAAGTCGAGGCCAGGTCCTTGCGCTCGACGTAGGCGAGGCGGTGACCGTCGGTAGTCACCATCTTGGCGCCCGACTTGTCGAGCATGAACTTCGCGCCCGAGAGCGTGTACCGAGACTCCTCCAGGGTGATGGCGAAGATCGTCCGGTCGATGAGGGTCTTGAAGACGCCGGCCGGGAGTTTGACGTGGGCGGATTTGAAGCTGGGGACGTCGGGGAAGTTGTCGCGGTCGATGCCCGCGATGCGGAAGTTGGAGCGCTCGCACTTGACCGTCGCCCAGTTGTTCTCCTCCTTGCGGAAGCTGACGGGCGCGTCGGGCAGCACGCGCGCAATCTCGAAGAGCTTGCGCGCGCCGACGCACATCGAGCCGGGCGTCTTGATGTCCGCCTCGGTCTCGCAGCGCAAGGTCACGTCAAGGTCTGTGCCTGTGACGCGAATCGTGCCCTCGCCCACCGACTCGATGAGGATGTTCGAGAGCGCGGGAATCGTGTTCTTCTTCTCGACCGTGCCCTGAACCAGACCCAGCTCTTTTTGGAGCGATGTTTTACTGATTGTGAATTCCATTCTATGAAACCTCCGCTAGAAAGATGTGAGTTCAATTTTTAGAAGCTTGATAAACGAGATGATGAGTAAAAGAATCATCCCTATCCGAATTATAAACAATTCTATTTTGCTAAAGCTGATATTTCGCGTCTTCATTTCCTCAAGCTCCTTAGCGATGCTTTTACTACTTTAACTAATTAAATACCTTATATTTATATTTAGTAGTAGTAGTAGGGCCTGTGGAAATGTGGAAAAGCGACTTAACTGTTGTATGCATTAGAATTGTTTTCCACAACGGCTGTGGAAAATGCTGTGGAAATCTTTAGCTTTATGTGGAAAAAGGTCTCAAAGGAAAAGTTTTCCACATTTCCACAGGGCACTTGTGAAGGCATCCTGTGGAAATGTGGAAAACTTTTATCTAAGTCGCTGACACAAAACAACTTAATAGAAAACAGGGCTGTGGAAAATTATTCGCCTCAAAAGTGAGCTAACTACTTGCAAAGATTATCCATAATGTCGCTCACGACCCTGTGGAAATTCTGATCCTTAGAAACCAGCGCTTCAATCTTCTCCACAGAGTGGATGACGGTCGTGTGGTGCTTCCCGCCGAACTCCCTGCCTATCTCCGGAAAGCTGTGTTTCGTCAGCCGCTTGCACAAGTACATCGCCACCTGACGAGGCACCGCAATCTGGCGCGAGTTGTTCTTCGACTTCAGGTCATCGACCCGTAGTTTGTAATGTGAGCCGACGGCGCGTTGAATCTGTTCGATGGTGATGCCGGCGGGCTGGTCGTCCTCCGCGATGTTGCGGATGGCATCCTGCGCAAGCATCTTCGATATGGGCAGGCCCCTCAGCGAAGAGATTGCGATCAGGCGCACGAGCGACCCTTCCAACTCGCGTATGTTGCTCTTGACCTTACTGGCGATGAAGAACGCAACGTCGTCGGGCAGCGTCACGCCGTCCAGGTCAGCCTTGCGCTTGAGAATCGCGACCTTGGTTTCGAGGTCGGGCGGCTCGATGTCTGCGATGAGGCCCCACTCGAAGCGCGAGTGGAGTCTCTCTTCGAGAGTCGGTATCTCCCGCGGCGGACAATCAGACGTGATGACGATCTGCTTCTGGCCGTCGTAGAGCGCGTTGAAGGTGTGGAAGAACTCCTCCTGCGTGCGCTCCTTGCCGGCCATGAACTGTATGTCGTCCATCAAGAGCACGTCGATGGAGCGATATTTCTCACGAAAAGTCTGCGTCTTGTCGTATCTGATGGCGTTGATCAACTCGTTCATGAACCGCTCCGCCGAGATGTAGGACAGGCGGAGGTAGCGGTTACGCTCTTTGACGGCGTGGCCGATGGCGTGCACGAGGTGCGTTTTCCCAAGCCCCACCCCACCGTAAATATAGAGCGGATTATAGGTTTTCCCCGGCGCCTCGGCGACAGCCAGAGCCGCGGCGTGCGCGAACTGGTTGCATGAGCCGACAACGAAAGTCCCGAACGCGCACTTGGGGTTGAGCGAATTCTCGAGCGGCTCGATGTCAACGAAGGTCGTTGCGCCCGGCGTTAGTCCGTCCGATTCCGCCGCCTCTAATAAGGAGAAGAGGCTTGAAGAGGTGTTCTTCGAGCCGTTAACTACGGGCTGTTCCTCCAAATCGAGCTTGCCCAGATCGTCAATATCTTTCCCGGTGGCGGAGTTCGGGCTCTGCGAATCCTCGTCAACAGTCCAATCGACCTGGTAGTCGGCCAGGTTCAGTTCGGACAGCGACGCGTCAAGCACGTCCGAGTAGTTTGAACTCACCCAGTCTTTAACCACGTGGTTGGGGGCGCGAAGGTGGAGCACGTGTCCGGCCTCGTCGTAGCCTTCGAAGTGGATTGGGCGTATCCATGTCTCGAAGCTCTGACGATTCAGCCGCTTCTCGACCGCGAGAAGGATGTCGTTCCAAATTCTGTTCTCGTAAGTTGCGCTCATAAGCTTCTCGACTTCAACCGAGAGGGTAGACTAACGGCTGACTTGAAAAGGTACAGTCATCTTCCATCACCTGCTCAACCTAACTATTGAACTACCTACCGGAAGATGTTGTAAAACTTCCCTTTTAAGCTCCCTTTTCGAACTCACCGAAGGGTTTTCCACAGAGTTTTCCACAGCCCTGTGGAAAACTCTGTGGAACTTAAAGTGAAGCTTTAAGTGTTTTACTTTCAATTACTTACAGGCGGTGGCCGTCTGTGAAACGGGCGCGAGACTAGCATAACCTGACCCTGGATGCAAGAGAAATCCACAGGGCTTAAAACTTTTCTCAAAGCCCCGTCTTTAGCACCTTTTTAATATTCGCGTAATTTGGAATTTTCTTAATAATGGTGACTTTGTGAATTATTTTGAGACAAGGACTTTTTCCTGGTTTTTAGGATTTTAGTGAGATTTGCCTGAAATTCAGTTTTCAAATCAGGCATCCATCATCCTCTCCTTTCCTTGACACAAACCACATAAGCCGCTAGTCTTGTCCCTTTCGTCTTAAGGAGAAAATTTCAACAGTTATGCCTAAGAGAACATTCCAACCGAACAACCGGCGCCGCGCCAAGACGCACGGCTTCCGCGCGCGTATGGCCACGAAGAGCGGTCGCCTGGTTCTGAAGAGGCGGCGGGCTAAGGGCCGCAAGCGTCTGACCCCGTCGCACTACTAATCGAAACCGCCTTGCCGAAGGATGCGCGTTTGCGTAAACCTGCGGAATTCCGCGCGGTTTACGAAAGAGGGAGGCGGTTCGACGGGCGTCTCATGACGGCTTTCGTCCTGCCCACCCAGCTCGAACAGCATCGTCTGGGGATAACGGCTTCGCGGAAGATGTCGCGACTCGCCGTTGACCGCAACCGCGCCAAACGTCTCCTGCGTGAGGCTTTTCGTTTGACGGGCGGCGAGATGGCCGGCCTCAGGAACAGGTACGACTGGGTTTTCAACGCCCGTCGTCTGATAATTGAGGTGAAGGCCGATGCGGTGGTGGCGGATTTGAGGCGGATAATTACTCAGGTCGGGCGAAGCGAACAGCCGACTCCGTGCGAAACGGATAAGTAATTGGTTAGAGTCGCTCTGACATCGCTACTTCGGTTCTACAAGGCGTTTATCTCGCCCTTACTTCCCCCTTCGTGCCGATTCGTCCCAACATGTTCAGAGTATGCGCGTGAGGCCATAGAGCGGTACGGGGCTCTACGCGGCAGTTGGATGGGCGTGCGCCGTATACTTCGCTGCCACCCTTTTCACCCAGGCGGGTACGACCCCGTCAAATAATTTAGAGAGTTGGTTCACACACAGACGTATTGTGGTAGGGCACACGGCTTAAAATAGATGGATCAGAAGCGCCTTTTAATTGCTTTTGTACTCTCGGCGGTAATTCTCTTCGGGTGGACTTATTTTTTCCCTCCCCCGGCGCCTGAGCAGCAGAACACCAACACCTCGCAGCAGGCGACCGCTTCTCCCACGCCCGCTCCTTCACAGCAACCGGCACAGGCCGACGCACAGCCTGCCTTAACAGCCCCCGCGGCTCCGGACACAGTCCCGCAGCGAACCGTCACCGTCAAGGCACCGCTCTATGAGGTCAAGTTTGACAGCCGCGGCGCGACCGCCAAAAGCTGGATCATTAGGAAAAATAAGGAGAAAGACGGCGAGGGCAAGCCGCTCCGTTCGGCTTCGAGCACCGAGGCTAAGCCTGAGCCGCTCGAATTGATCCCACAGGAGGGTCTCAACCGCGGTCTGGCCCCGCTTAAAATTATGACGGGGCGCCAGGATTTGGACGCGGTGCTCAACTCAAGGAATTTCGCCGTAGGCGGTGTCGAAGGCTTGGCGACCGAGACGCAGCTCGAACTGAAGCCGGGAGAGCAGAAGACCGTCGAGTTCAGTTTGAGGGAGCCGGGTAGTAATCTTGAGGTTTTAAAGAAGCTGACCTTCGATGCAGACCAATACACCGTCAGACTTGAGACGAAGGTGTTGCAGGGCGGTCAGCCAGTTCCGGGCGCGAAAATTGCCATCGGCCCGAGCATCGGCGACCAGGGCGTTAAGGAATTTAACTTTTACTCCATCGCGCCGGAGGGGATCGCCGCTCTTAACGACGGAGTCCAATTTCTGCCCGCGAATTTCGATGAAAAAGGGGAGAAGGTTCAGATTCAAAGATTCGACCTCCCTGTTCATTGGGCTGGCGTCGGCGACACCTACTTCGCGATGGCATTGGTTCTACCCCAGCCTCTCTCTGGTCTCGAATACCAGACCGAAAAATTCGAGAAACAGGTTAACGGGCAGGACAGATATTTGATCACCGGTTACGTTCCCGTCCCGACGGACGGGTCGCCGACCTACCTGTTCACGGGGCCCAAAGACCACGACCAACTCCAGGCAACCAGCGAATTTATTAACAAAAATCTCCCAGGCCAACAGATAGACCTAGGTCAGTTAATCAATTACGGCTGGACGGAGCGTGTAACCAAGCCGCTCGCGGCGCCGATTCTCTGGTCAATCAATCGTCTCAATAAACTAACCGGCAGTTACGGGCTGGCCATCATCCTCTTCACTATCATCATTTACACCCTGTTCTTCCCGCTCAAGTGGCGCTCTTCAAAGTCAATGAAGAAGGCTCAAAAGCTCGCGCCGCGGATGAAGGAGTTGCAGGAAAAGCTAAAGGGGATGAAGCAGAACGACCCGCGGCTCAAAGAGTTACAGATGGAACAGTTGCGTCTGATGAAGGAGGGTAATCCGCTCGGCGGTTGTCTGCCCCTCCTGATTCAGATGCCGTTCCTGATTGCGCTCTACGTCGCCATCACGATCTCGATTGACTTCCGCCAGTCTTCGTTCCTCTGGATTCCGGACCTCTCGGCGGCGGAGCCTTATACGATTCACATCCTTCCGCTTCTGATGGCGGGGTCGATGCTAGTGCTGCAACTGATTACGCCGGCGCCCTCCGCAGATCCTCTGCAACGTAAGATGATGGCGGTCATAATGCCGGTAATGATGCTCTACATCCTTTGGAGCGCGCCGGCCGGTCTTCTGGTCTACTGGTTGGTCGGTAACATCGTCGGCTTCGGCCAGCAGGTCATCATCAATCGCATGCTCAAATCGAAAGACGACGAGGAGCAGCCGCCGCAGGAGAAGGATAGAGTCGACTCACGTCAGAAGAAAAAGTTTAAAGACGCGAGTCCGACTCAAGCTTAAAAGCTTTATTGTCAACAGTTTCCCTATTTCCGGTGCCAAATGAAGGAAGCTTACGGACAGGCAGAGCAGTTCTTAAACGACATCTTCCGCACGGCTGGACTTGACCTCCGGGCACAGGCGAGCGAAGAGGGCGATGGCTGCGTGCTCAACATCGACGGCGCCGACTCTCCCCTGGTGCGGAGCGAAGGCGGCGAACTTCTTGACGCGCTGGAGCACTTCGTCAACCAGTCGTTCGGGCGCGACCTTTCAGAAGGCGAGCGGTTCATTTGTGACGTCGATAATTTTCGCTCGATCCGTGAGACGGAGCTTCGCGCGATGGCCAGACACGCGGCCGACCGCGTTCGTTCGACCGGCCTGCCCTTCTTTTTTGGCCCGATGACCGCGGCAGAAAGGCGCGTCATTCATCTTACTCTGGCTGAAGAAGCGAATCTTTTCACTGAATCGGTCGGCGAGGGGAACGCGCGACGGCTTAAGGTCAGCCCTAAGAAGTCGGATAAAAACTAAAGTCTTCGAGACGTGGGCGTCGCGCTTATTCTAATTTTGCGGCGTCCCCTTCTTTTTAGTGTGATTTCTCACCTGAAGTGCAGGCAGCCGGCACCATCGTCGCGCTATCCACGCCGCCTGGTCGAAGCGGAATCGGTGTCATCCGCATCAGCGGGGAAAGGGCGCTTGACCTCACGCGTGCCCTCGTTCGAGACCCGGACTTTTCTCCCCAGCCGAACTGCGTAGTCTTAAAGGCGATTTTCGATCCCGACACGCTCGAAGTTGTTGACCGGGTTATAGTTACCTTCTTTAAGTCGCCTCATTCCTACACGGGCGAGGATGTCGTAGAGCTTAGCTGTCACGGCTCCCCGCCCCTGCTTCTACGTGTTCTCGATTCACTGCTTCTCTTAGGCGCAAGGGCCGCAGACCCTGGTGAATTCACTATGAGGGCTGTTGCCAACGGACGCATTAATCTCACGCAGGCCGAAGCCGTTCGTGACCTCATAGACGCCCAGACGTACGCCGCAGTGAACCAGGCCGCGCGTCAGCTCGGCGGCGAACTCTCTAAGCGACTACAGCCAATCAAGGACGCACTCCTTGAAATCATAGTCCCGCTCGAATCTTCGCTGGAATTTGTCGAGGACGACCTCCCGGATGACATCGCGCATAACATCAAGGAAAAGCTCTCAGTCCTATCCGCAAAGATCAACGATATGGCCGACTCTTTCCGCCGGGGCAGGCTCTTAAAAGATGGCCTGCGGGTCGCCCTCATCGGCCGTCCTAATGTAGGTAAATCCAGTTTATTCAATAGGTTACTGTCTTCTGATAGGGCTATTGTCACTGAGATTCCTGGGACGACACGTGACACTATCAGTGAAATCATAAACATTGAAGGCATACCCGTTTTGATAACTGATACGGCGGGTGTGCGCTCTTCCTCAGATAGAATCGAACAGCTCGGCATTGAGCGCACTCGTCGTGCCATCGCCGATGCCGACCTTATCATCGCGGTACTCGACGGCTCTCAAGCTTTGGTAGATGAGGACGAAGAGATTATCAGAGACGCTTCTCGAAATCGCTACGTGGTCGCGCTTAACAAGAGTGATTTAGAAAGCTTTTGCAGCAATAATGCGCAACAGATAGATGATAATCTGTCATTAGTTCCTGTATCGGCCAAGACCGGGCATGGGCTGGATGCTCTTTGTGCAGAGATCATCAAGCCTTTTACAGCAGAACATCTGGACGAAAGTAGCTTTGTCATAACGAACGCTCGACATTACGATCTTTTGAGACGCACGAGTGAATCTTTACAGGCTGCGCAGGGGTTACTTCAAGAAAATGTTTCCGAAGAACTGATCCTTGCGAATCTCTATGAATCTCTGCGCTTTCTAGGTGAAATTACTGGCGAAACTACCCCCGAAGATATACTCTCCCAAATATTTTTGACTTTCTGCATCGGAAAATGAGAATGAGCTTTGACGAAGATTTCGACGTGATCGTAATTGGCGCGGGACACGCTGGTTGTGAAGCCGCCTCTGCCTGTGCCCGAATGGGATGTCAGACGGCTCTCATTACTATCAGTCTGGATACAATCGGCCAGATGTCGTGTAATCCGGCCGTCGGAGGCATCGCTAAAGGCCATCTGGTGCGGGAGATCGACGCGCTCGGCGGCATTATGGGTCGTGTTATAGACCGTACGGGCATCCAGTTTCGCCTACTTAATCGTTCCAGAGGTCCCGCTGTTCAATCACCCCGTGCTCAAGCTGACAGAGCTCTCTACCGGACGGAGATGCGCCATGTGCTTGAGTTCACCCAGAATTTACATCTTCGGCAGGGTGTGGTCACCGATTTTGTGATTGAGGATGGGCAGATTACGGGTATTCAACTCCAAGATACAAGACGCCTCAGAGCAAATGCGGTTGTCCTCGCGGCCGGAACTTTCTTGAACGGTCTAATTCATACGGGACGCTCAACTTACACCGCAGGGCGGGCCGGAGAGCCAGCCTCTATCGAGTTGGCCGAAAGTTTGAAAAGGTTAGGTTTTCCCGTAGGGCGCTTGAAGACCGGTACACCGCCGCGCTTAGATGGCCGCACAATTGACTGGAATGTTTTCGAGTCTCAACCGGCCGATGAGAGACCGGTCCCCTTCTCTTTTCTGACGGAAAGCATTGAACAGCCTCAAGTTAATTGCCACATCGGCTATACGAATGAGGCTGTTCATAAGACTATTCGAGGTAATCTACAGGAATCGCCTCTCTACTCCGGTCAAATCAAAGGTATAGGTCCTCGTTACTGTCCCTCTATTGAAGATAAGGTTGTCAAATTTCCAGAGAAGACCCGACATCAGCTATTTCTTGAGCCGGAAGGCTATGAGACTTACGAAGTCTACTTGAATGGTTTTTCGACCTCCTTACCATTCGACCTTCAACAGGACCTAGTTCACCAAATCCCCGGACTTGACCAGACGAAAATTATTCGTCCTGGATACGCCATAGAATATGATTTCATAGATCCCAGGGAACTTACTCCATTTCTGCAGACTACGCGAGTTCAGGGTCTCTTTTTTGCGGGTCAAATCAACGGCACCACCGGTTATGAAGAGGCGGCGTGTCAGGGACTGCTAGCCGGAATTAACGCTGCACTTTATGTTCAAGGACGTGAAGGGTTTGCGCTACGTCGTGAGGAGTCGTACATAGCAGTTCTCATTGATGATTTGATTACCCAAGGTGTAGATGAGCCTTACCGTATGTTCACATCGCGCGCCGAAAATCGCTTGAATCTCCGTTATGACACATCAGATGCCAGACTTTCACCTTATGGTAAGAATTTAGGACTCCTTTTGGATTCTGAGTGGGAGCGTTTTTCGGCCAGACGTGACCGGATTGCTAAAATTCGCACTGCTCTGCTTGATACTCGCTTCAAACGCTCAACTCGTGAGTATTCAGAGCTATCTCGATTGATACAAAAAGACTTAGGCGATTCAATTTCTCTCGCCTCTCTCTCTCAATATCCGATGGTCAATACGTCAATTCTTTTTGACTTTTTACCCTCAAGCGTAAAGAGTTCCACGACCTTCTCTGATCTCGAAACCACTGTCGGAGACCTTCTCTATCACGGGTATATACGTACACAACAGCAGAATAACGAACGTATCCGAAATCAAGCTGAGGTTTTAATACCTGTCAACTTGAACTTTAAAGATATCAGTGGACTCTCTCATGAGATGGTCGAAAGACTCGAGCGTATCAGACCTCAAACCTTCGGACAGGCATGCCGCATTCCCGGAGTGACGCCCGGTGCTCTCTCCACACTTCTCTTCTTTTTAAAGACTTCCAAGAATTAGTTAACCAATATCTTTAGCGTTTCACGTGTCACATCCTGTAGATGTGACACGTGAAACAGAGCCCGTGCCGAAAAATTGTTGCCTGGTACGGAAGTTATAGTCACTCAAGGTGAAATATGATAATTTGTCACCGCTCAGCGATGCCGCGGTAATAAGGATAATTCGTAATGGCAAAAATTATTGCGGTGGCTAATCAGAAGGGCGGGGTGGGAAAAACTACAACCTCCGTTAATCTAGCCGCCAGCCTTGCCACCGCGGAAACTCGTGTCCTACTTATCGATACGGACCCACAGGCCAATGCTACCTCCGGAGTTGGCATACAACGCGGCATCTTAAGGCGTAGCCTCTACCACGTTCTCGTGCTCGACGAGGCACCGCAGAATGTTATTCAGAACACGGAGATACCTCTTCTTAAAATCCTGCCGGCGGATAAGAACCTGATCGGCGCGGAAGTCGAGTTAGTCGATATCGAAGGCCGTGAATACAGATTAGAAAAGGCCATTCGATCAATTGAGAATGAATATGATTTTATTATCATCGACTGCCCCCCTTCCCTCGGGCTGTTAACTTTGAATGCATTGACGGCAGCTAATTCCCTTCTGGTTCCGATCCAGTGTGAGTATTACGCGCTCGAAGGGGTAACAGAGCTTTTCGACACACTTGCGCGCATCAGGCGGTCGCTCAACCCCTCCCTAACAATCGAGGGTCTCCTGCTAACAATGTATGATGAGCGCACAAACTTATCAGCAGCAGTGGCAGCGGACCTTAGAGATTTCTACGGACATCAGGTCTTTGAAGCAGTCATACCGCGTAATGTCCGCCTGGCAGAAGCTCCAAGTTACGGAAAGCCGATCATCCTCTACGACATAAAATCGAGGGGGGCAGAAAGCTATCTTCAGTTGGCAAAGGAGATAATGGCTCATGACAAGAAGAGCGTTAGGACGGGGACTGAGCGCGCTGCTGTCGGACAAGCCGGCGACAACTAGCGAGGAGATGGTCGAGATTGACCTCGACCTTATTGAGCCGAATAATTTTCAACCAAGAACGAGCTTTGATGAGGAGCGCTTGGAACAACTCGCCCAATCAATAAGGGCCAACGGCATAATCCAACCTCTTTTAGTCCGTAGGATGTCTGCCGACAGATATCAACTGGTTGCCGGCGAGCGACGCTGGCGCGCGGCACAGCGCGCAGGGCTGCATAGGGTGCCTTGCGTAGTCAAAGAGATACCCGAAGACAAAATGCTGGAGCTGGCTTTAATAGAAAATATTCAAAGACAAGAACTTAACGCTATTGAAGAGGCCCAAGCATACAAAAGACTGATCGAGACTTTAGGGCTTACGCAAGAGATGGTTGCCCAGAGGGTTGGTAGGGATAGAACGTTTATCACCAATTACTTACGGCTCTTACGTTTGCCCGAAGACATTCAGAGGATGGTGGAGGCCGAACAAATCTCCATGGGTCACGCGCGTGCACTTTTGGGAGTGGACGAGCCGCAGATTCAAAGAAAGCTGGCGAAAGAGGTCAGCGAAAAAGGTCTGTCTGTGCGTCAGACGGAGCGGGCAATAAAAAGGATAGTTGGAGGGGAGGATACAGAGACTGTTACCGTCAAAGAAGACCCAAACTTTAAGGCTGCCGAGGACAAGTTACGACGAAAGCTTAGTTCTAAGGTGCATATTATCGTCAATCAAAAAAACGTTGGTGGAAAAATCGAGATTGAGTTCTATGATAATAATGATTTGAACAGGATTTATGAAATAATTATGGGTAAAGAAGGTTGAAAAACTTTAAACGACAAATTTCATCGTAGGTTTTCTTAATAAGTAAAACCGTATATATCACTATCAGCATGTGAAAGCCGCCTCCAGGTTGACAGGCACTAACCACCGTAATTTCAAACTCTTTTATTTATTAAAGCTAAGATTAAAGAATTAAAGATTGCGGCAATAGTCCCACTTTTAGCCCTGTCTTTAAATTGATTTAGAACAGTAACACGGCGCAAATGGCTCCTCACAATCTTGACGCTTCAAAATCCCGCGTGTTAAACTTCCGCTCTTTTAGCCATACCGCAAATTTTACTTACAGTTAAGCTTTGCGGCTGACTTGTGCTCACTGACAGGATACGTCCCACGGGTTCGATATTATGTTAGCCTTCGCAGAATCCATCCAACTCATCCCGGACGGCACACTTTTAATTCACATAGTGATCATCATCTCGATGGTCTTCGTCCTGAACAGGCTTCTGTTTAAGCCTGTGCTCAGAACGCTCAGTGACCGCGAAGCGCGTACCCACGGGCGCACCGACGAGGCGCGCGAGACCGTGCGAAAGGTCGGAGAGAGTCTCTCCCGTTATGAGAACTCGTTAAGGCAGGCGCGCGCCGAAGGCTACGGCCTTTTGGAGCAGCAGCAGGCAGAGGCCAACGGCGAGCGGCAGCGCAGGGTCGCCGAGGTGAGGAGAGAAGTCGAGGGGCAACTCGGGCAGGAGAAGAATGAAATACAGGCCCAGGCCGAGCGGGCTCGAACCACACTGTTGGGCGAGGCCGAACGCGTGGCAGGCGAGATTAAGACGCAGGTGCTTCGCCGGTAGGCCGGCTATTCTGAACGTACGTTCAGTTTGACTTTATGTGAGTGAGCAGCGCCCGAGGCATGCGGGCCGACACGCCGGGTATTTAACATGGATTTGACAATAGCGAAGTTAGTCAACCTGCTGCTGTTCGCCGGCCTGATGTTCTACTTCCTGCGCCGCCCCATCATCGGGGCGTTCCGCGGGCGGCAGGAGAGCATCCGCAGCGAGTTGATGCATGCCGAACAGGAGAGGGCGGCTGCGGAGGCGAGGCTCAAAGAGGTCGAGGGCCGTCTGGCGCGTCTGGACACGGAGATCGAGGCGATCAGGGCGAACGCGCAGAGGGAGGCCGCCGAGGAGCGCGCGCGCGTCGAGCGTGCGACGGAGGCGGAGATCAGGAAGATTCGCGAGCAGGCGCGGCGAGAGATCGAGAGCGCGGCGAAGACCGCCCGCGCAGAGTTGCGCACGTTCACGGCCGAGCAGAGCGTGAAGCTGGCCGAGGAGATGATCCGCAGGGACATCCGCCCGGAGGACGACGCGCACCTGGCGCGTGAGTACGTGGAAGAGTTGGGAGGTGTGAGGCGTTGAGTTCGCAGGCGGTCGCGCGTCGATACGCGGTGGCTTTGGCCGACGTCGTGCTCGCGCGCGGCGAGGCGCAGGAGGTGCGCGAGGAGTTGGTGGGGTGGGACGAGTTGGTGCGCTCGAACGCGCAGTTGCTCGAAGTGTTCCGCCACCCGGCCATCACTTACGAGCAGAAGCGCGGCGTGGTCGAAGAGCTGATCAGGCGCACGCGGCCCCGCCCGACGACGGCCAACTTTCTGAGGGTGCTCCTTCAGAACGGCAGGCTCGCGGAGTTGAGTGAGGTCAGCACGCAGTTGGCGCAGGAGTTGGATCGACGCTCGGGGGTCGTGACGGCGCAGGTGACGACGGCGCGCCCGCTCACAACCGACGCGCAGGAGGCTCTGCGCGCGAGGCTCGGGCAGTTGACCGGCAGCAGGGTGAGGCTTCAGTTCGAGGTGGACGACGAGTTGATCGGCGGCGTCGTGACGCGCATCGGCTCGACGCTGTACGACGGCTCGGTGCGCGGCCGTTTACAACAGATCAGGCAGAGGATGGTCGGGGAGAGGTAGGGCTCCTCCGGCCGAATCAGAAATCCAGAATCACATCATGGAACCGATTAGAGCGAACGAGATCAGCGACATCATCCGCCAGCAGATCGAGAACTTCGAGGCGGGCGTGACGGTCACGGAGGTCGGCACGGTCATCAAGATCGGCGACGGCATCGCGGAGGTGCACGGCCTTGAGAAGGTGATGGCCGGCGAGCTTCTTGAGTTCCCGCACGAGGTGCGCGGGCTCGCGCTCAACCTTGAAGAGGACAAGGTCGGCGTGGTGCTCTTCGGCGAGTACCAGCACGTCAAGGAGGGCGACACGGTCAAGCGCACGGGGCGCATCATGAGCATCCCCGTGGGCGAGGCGGTCATCGGCCGCGTCGTCAACGCGCTCGGCGTGCCCATCGACGAGCGCGGGCCGATCTCGGCCGATGCATACAACCCTCTGGAGCGCATCGCACCCGGCGTGGTTGACCGCCAGCCCGTGAAGGAGCCCTTGCAGACCGGCCTGAAGGCCATCGACTCGATGGTGCCCATCGGGCGCGGCCAGCGCGAGTTGATCATCGGCGACCGGCAGACGGGGAAGACCGCCGTCGCGCTCGACGCCATCATCAACCAGAAGGGCAAGGACGTCATCTGCATCTACGTCGCCGTCGGGCAGAAGAACTCGACGGTGGCGCAGGTCATCAAGACGCTGGAAGACTTCGGCGCGATGGAGTACTCCATCGTCGTCTCGGCAACGGCCTCCGACCCGGCGGCGATGCAGTACCTCGCCCCCTACGCCGGCGCGGCCATCGGCGAGTACTTCCGCGACCGCGGCCGCCACGTCCTAACCGTCTACGACGACCTTTCCAAGCACGCCGCGGCCTACCGCGAAATCTCTCTGCTGCTGCGCCGCCCGCCGGGGCGCGAGGCGTTCCCGGGCGACGTGTTCTACCTGCACTCGCGCCTGCTCGAGCGCGCGGCCAAGCTCTCGGACGCGAAGGGGGCGGGCTCGCTCACGTCGCTGCCCATCATCGAGACGCAGGCCGGCGACATCTCGGCCTACATCCCGACGAACGTCATCTCGATTACCGACGGGCAGATCTTCCTTGAGGCCGACCTCTTCAACTCGGGCATCCGCCCGGCGATTAACGTCGGCAACTCGGTCTCGCGCGTGGGCGGCTCGGCGCAGATCAAGGCGATGAAGCAGGTGGCGGGCACGCTGCGGCTCGACCTCGCGCAGTACCGCGAGCTGGCGGCCTTCGCGCAGTTCGGCTCCGACCTCGACAAGGCCACGCAGAACCAGCTCGCGCGCGGCCAGCGCCTCGTCGAGATTCTGAAGCAGCCGCAGTACAGGCCGATGGAAGTCGAGCAGCAGGTGCTCATCCTCTGGGCGGCGACTACGGGTCAGCTCGACGACATCCCCGTCGACCAGGTGCGCCGGTTCGAGGCCGACTTCCTCCGCTTCGTCGAGACATCGCAGCCGGGCATCCTCAACGGCATCCGCGAGAAGAAGGCGATCACCGACGAGATCAAGGGCGAGCTGGTCAGCGCCGTCAACGACTTCAAGTCCACCTGGCAGGAGCGCGGCTTCAACCCGCAGCCCGACCCGCCGTCTGACCCGACGAAGACGGCCACGACCGCCGCGGCCAGGGCGTAAAGGAAATGGTCAATGACGAGTGATGAGTGATGAATTAACTGCTGCCTTAATTCATCACTCATCACTCGTCATTGACCACTCATCATTTAGATAATGGCAAACCTCCTCGACATCCGCCGGCGCATCAAGTCGGTCAAGAACACGCAGCAGATCACGAAGGCCATGAAGATGGTCTCGGCGGCGAAGCTGAAGCGCGCGCAGGAGCGCGCCGTCTCGGCCCGCCCCTTCGCGGTGAAGATGGCGGAGGTGCTGACCGACCTCGCCTCGCAGGCGGGCGAGGACTTCAAGCACCCCCTGATGGACGCGCGCGGCGACGAGCGTTACCTGCTCGTGCTCGTCACGGCCGACAAGGGGCTCGCGGGGGCCTTCAACGCCAACCTCATCAAGGCCGCGCAGGCTTTCATCCGCGAGCACGACGGGAAGGCGGTCGAGATTCTCGCCGTGGGCCGCAAGGGCAGAGACTTCTTCCGCCGCCGCGGCTCGGAGATCGCCGGCGAGTACATCGGCCTGACGGGCAAGGGAAGGATCGAGCACGCCGAGGCTCTGGAGATCGCGCGCGACGTGATGCGCCGCTTCATGGAGGACGAGGGGCTGGACAAGGTCTTCGTCATCTTCAACGAGTTCCGCTCGGTCATCTCGCAGCGCGTCGTCGTGGAGCAGATTCTGCCCGTGGCGCGCGTCGAGGATGAGGGCGGGGAAGAGGGCGCGGCCTCGAACGAGCCGCGCAGCCTCGTCGGCTACAAGTACGAACAGCCGCCCGAAGAAATCTTCAGCCAGCTCCTGCCGCGCCTGGTCGAGACGCAAATCTACCGCGCGCTGCTCGAATCGGTGGCGTCGGAGCAGGGCGCGCGCATGACGGCGATGGACTCGGCGTCGAAGAACGCGGGGGAGTTGATCCAGTCGCTGACGCTCAACATGAACCGCATCCGCCAGGCGTCTATCACGCGCGAGATCATCGAGATCGTCTCGGGCGCGGCCGCCGCTCAGTAAGACTCTTAAAGTTCGGAAGCAGGTGAGGGAAGCAGGCGTTCGCGGCTTCCCTCTTTTTCATTTAGGACGGATGAAGGTCAACGTCGAAGATGAAAAGCAGGGTCGGCGGCGTCGGCTCTGGCGCTACGGGCCTTTGGTGGCGTGGACGTGCTTCGTGCTCTTCGCCTCGTCGGGGAGCTTCTCGGCGTCGAACACGTCGCGGATCATCAGGCCGCTGCTGCTGTGGCTCTTCCCCGACATCTCTGAGGAGTCGCTCCTCTACGTCCACTTCCTCGTCCGCAAGGCCGCGCACTTCTCCGAGTACGCGCTGCTGGCGCTGCTCGCCGCGCGCGCCTTCCGCACTTCGCGTAAGCAGAAGCTCAAAGAACTCTGGTGGCTCGCGGCCTTCGCGCTCGTCGCCTGCGTCGCGCTCGCGGACGAGTTCCACCAGAGTTTCCTGCCGACGCGCACGGGCACCGTCTACGACAGCCTGCTCGACATGGCCGGCGGCGCGACGGCGCTCGCATGCCTGGCGCTGTGGCTCGCGCGAAAGAGGCGTACGGAAGGATGAAGTGAAGAGGGGTTTGACTTCATCCTTCCGCCTTCATCCTTCATCCTTTTCCGGCGCGGCGTGGTATCCTACGATTCGTTCCCCAACAGTTTCGGCGGTCTTCATGTGAGCCCGAGGGCGACTCATCCATGCTTAAGAATTTGAGGCAGCCGCGCCGCGTCGTCATCACGGGGCTCGGGTGCGTGACGCCTCTGGGCGTCGGCCGCGAGGCGTTCTGGGGCGGGCTCGTGCGCGGCGAGAGCGGCGTGCGCCGCATCGAGGGCTTCGACGTGTCGGCCTCGCCCGTGCGCATCGCCGGTCAGGTGCGAGACTTCAACTGGGAGAATGAACTGAAGCCGAAAGACCGCCGCCACGTCGCGCGCACGGTGCCTCTGGCGCTGGCGGCAGCGCGCGAGGCTTTGAATGACGCGGGGCTCCAGCCTTCCGACTTCTCGCAGCAGGAGCGGCGCGCGTTCGGCGTCGTATTGGGGACGGGCGGCGGCGGGCTCGCCTTCACGGAGGAGCAGTACAAGTACCACTACCTTCCTGACTCGCCGGGTGCTCCGAGCGTCTACACCATCCCTTCGTCAACGCACGGCGGGCTCTCGTCGGAGCTTTCGATGGCCTTCGGGCTGCGCGGCCTCTCGCACGTCGTCTCGACCGGCTGCACCTCTTCGACCGACGCCATCGCCTACGCCGCGCAGCACGTCGCTTTGGGCAGACAGGAGGCGATGCTCGCGGGCGGCTCCGACGCGCCGCTCGCGCCCGGCATCCTCGCGGGCTTCTGCCTGATGAAGGTCTTGACCGAGGACTGGAACGAAGAGCCGGCGCGCGCCTCGCGCCCCTTCTCGCGCGACCGCTCGGGGATGGTGCTGGGCGAGGGCGCGTGGGTCTACGTGCTCGAAGAGTACGAGAGGGCGCGGCGGCGCGGCGCGAACGTCTACGCGGAAGTTACGGGCTACGGCGCGACGTGCGACGCGTACCATCGCGTGCGCCTGGAAGACACGGGCGAGGAGCCCGCGCGGGCGATGCGGCTCGCGCTCGAAGACGCGGGGCGCGCCCCGGAAGAGGTTGACTACGTGAACCTGCACGGCACCTCGACCGTCTTGAACGACCGCATCGAGACGCGGGCGCTCAAGCTCGCCCTAGGCGAAGCCTCGAAGCGCATCCCGATGTCGGCGACGAAGTCGCAGATAGGACACCCGCAGGGCGCGTCGGGCGCGGCCGGGCTCGCTGCCGCCCTCTGCGCGATACAGACGGGCGTCATCCCGCCGACCGTCAACCTCGACGAGCCCGCGCCCGACTGCGACCTCGACTACACGCCCAACCGCGCGCGCGAGCGCGAAGTGCGCGTGGCGCTCTGCAACTGCATCGGCTTCGGCTCGAAGAACAGCGCGCTCGTCGTCGAGCGCCCGTCGGGGTGAGCAGGGGGATTTGAGGTTTCAGACGTGAATGACGATGAAGACAGCGCTCTTACTCCTCGTAGCCTTACTCACATCGCCGCAGGGCGTCGGCGGCGGGCGCTACTCGAAGGACGGGCTCGCGTTCGACCACCCGGCGGAGTGGAAGCTCGCCGACACGAGCACGCCGGAGTTGCAGCGCGTGGCGCTCACGCGCGCGGGCGCGTCGAACCTCATCATGGTCTTCGCGCAGCGCGAACTCATCAAGACGGCGGCGCAGCTCTACGAGTCGCGCAACAGCGTGACGATGCCCTACGTCATGAACATCGCGAAAAGGCTGGGCCTGAGCGGGCCGCCGCCCGAGCAGTCGCAGTGCGTGTCGGTCGGCGGGCAGAACGCGGTCGGCTTCCGCCTGGGCGGCACGCTCGAAGGCGTGCCGACGACGGCCGAGGTCTACACGATAGTGTTGGGTCAGCGCCTGCTCCACCTCGTACACGTCCGCGCCGACAAGGACGACGCCGCGGGCGCGGCCGCCTGGAAGGCCCTGCTCGACACCCTGAAGGTCGAGGGGCCAGCCCAAGCCTCGCCCGAGGGCGAGCATATCGCGCGCATCGTCTCGGGCGGCGTGCTCAACGGCAGGGCGATAAAGAAGCCGCAGCCGGAGTACCCGTCTATCGCGAAGAGCGCGCGCGCCTCGGGGGTGGTGACCGTGCAGATAGTCGTGGACGAGAGTGGTAACGTCGCCTCGGCGCGGGCCGTCTCGGGCCACCCGCTGCTGCAACCCGCGGGCGTAGAGGCTGCGCGGAGTGCGAAGTTCACACCGACGACCCTCTGCGGCAAGCCCGTCAAGGTCTCCGGCGTCATCACCTACGGCTTCGTCCTTAATTAGTGAGCGGGCGATTCGGCCAGCGCAGCCGCGAGCTTGAGCACATCGACAAGGGCGACTACACGCCCGAAGAGTACGAGGGGTGCTTGGCCGAACTGCGCCGCGTCAACCGCTGGCTCGGCGACGTGGGCGCGCTCCGGCGCTCGGTGCTCCCCGACATCGGGCGCGGGGGCGCGCGCGCTTTCACGCTGCTCGACGTGGGCGCGGGCACGGGCGAGCTTCTGCGCGAGGTGGCGCTCTCGGCCCGGGGCCGTCAAGTGACGGCGCATCTGGTCGGGCTTGAGCTGAACGCGCGCGCGGCCGAAGGGCTCCTCGAAGAGTCGCGCGGGTTCGGAGAGGTCACCTCGGTGCGCGGCGACGCCTTCCGCCTGCCCTTCGCCGACGGCGCGTTCGACTACGTGATGTGCTCGCTCTTCACACACCACTTCCGCGACGACGCGTGCGTCCGGGTCCTGAGAGAGATGGCGCGCGTCGCGCGCCGCCGCGTCTACTGCATCGACCTGCACCGCCACCCCGTGGCCTACTACTTCTACACGACGGTCGGCCGGCTCATCCTCCACAACCGCCTCGTCCGCGAAGACGGCGCGCTCTCCATCCTCCGCAGTTTCCGTCCCGCCGAACTTCATCGTTTGGGCGAGCGCGCCGGACTTAAAGAGGTGAAGGTCGAGCGGCGCTTCCCTTATCGTCTGGTCATGAGCGCGAGCGTATGACGGCGGAGTTCGACGCGATCATCGTGGGCGGCGGGCCGGCCGGCGCGAGCGCGGCGATTCACCTGGCCGCGTCGGGCGCGCGCGTGCTCTTGGCGGAGCGCGAGCGCTTCCCGCGCGAGAAGCTGTGCGGCGAGTTCATCTCGCCGGAGTGCCTCGAACACTTCGCGCGGCTCGGCGTGTCGGAAGCGATGTCGCGCGTGGGCGGCGCGCGCGTCTCGGAGACGGTCTTCTACGCGCCCTCGGGGCGCGGCGTCTCGGTGCCGAGCGCGTGGTTCGGCGGACAAGGCGGAGACGCGCTGGGCCTGAGTCGCGCCGAGATGGACGCGCGCCTGCTCGCGCGCGCGAAAGAAGTCGGCGTCGAGGTCTTTGAAGAGGCCGCGATTGCGTCGCTCGTCGTCGAAGGCGGGCGCGTGTCGGGCGTCCGCCTTCAGGCGGACGGCCGCGTGCGAGAGTTCCGCGCGCGGGTCACGCTCGACGCGACGGGGCGGCACCGCGCAGTCGTGCGGCGCGCCGGGCGCGAGCTGGGAAGGGAAGCGGACGACAGGCGCGAAGGGCGCGTCCCGCTCGTCGCCTTCAAGGCCCACCTCGAAGGGGCGCGCGGCGCGGAGGGCGTCTGCGAAATCTACTTCTACCCGGGCGGCTACGGGGGCCTGAGTCCCGTAGAGAAGGGCTTGAGTAACCTCTGCTTCATCGCCCGCGCGCGCGACGTGCGCGAGCGCGAGAGCGACGCGGGGCGCGTGATGCGCGAGGTCTTGATGCGGAACCGTCGCGCGGCCCGGACGCTCGAAGGCGCGGCGGCGCGGACGCGCTGGGTCGGCGTCTCCCTGGAAGGCTTCGGCCGGCACGAGCCCGCGCCGTTCGAGGGCCTGCTCGCCGTCGGCGACGCCGCGGCCTTCATCGACCCCTTCACGGGGAGCGGCATGCTGATGGCGCTCGAAGGCGGGGAACTCGCGGCGCGCGCCGTCTCCCGCTGGCTCGCGCGCGGCGGCGAGGTCTTCGATGAGATAGCTCGGGACTACCGTCGCGCCTACGCCGCACGCTTCGACGCGCGTCTGCGCCTGTGCGGACTGCTGCGCCGCGCCGCGCTCGCGCCGACCGCACTCGCCGAGGTCTCCGTCGTCGCCCTCAACGCGAGCACCGGCCTCCGACGACGCCTCGCGCGCTCCACGCGGGGGCGTGAAGGGGCGGGGTGATTCGGTATTGACATCCGGGCACCTCGGGAATATCGTTCCCGCGTCGCACTTTCGCATCCCCGCCGGCCGGGCCTTCCCTGTCGGCCTCACATAGTTTCAACGTCAGACCGGGTGCGCCGCCGTGCCGTGAGATTCGGGCGGCGCGGGCCTTTTGGGTTTGCCGAGACTCGCACAGCGCGGCGACGAAGGAGGTGTCGGGATGGGCTGGGAACCGGACAAGGCTGCGGCGGAACGCGGTACTGATAAGGCGGCGGAGGAATTCGCGACACAAAAACCCGGTAGGGACTGGATGGAGTGGGTCAAGATCGGGGCCCCGGCGGCGACGGCCATCCTTTCGGCCGGGGTCACGGCCGTCTTCGGCCTCTTCATCTGGAACGCCCAGAAGAGCATCGAGGGGCAGGTCGATAGGAACAACGAGCTGCTCAGGCAGCAGTACCAGATTCAACTGGCCCAGCTACAGGCCCAGTTGTCCCTCAAAGAGACCTTCTACAAGAAACGGCTCGACACCTACGACGAAGCCTGCAAGCGCATTGCCAGCGCCCAGAACGTGCTGGCCGACGTCGGGGTGACGAAGGAGGACTCGGACAAGGCGACAGACCTCGTGGCCGAGCTCGACAGGTTCAGGAGGGGGAACCAGTTGTACTGGAGCCAGCCGCTCGACAACCACCTCGAAGAGTTGTGGGGCCTGGGGATTCGGAAGCTGAGGACTTCCGGCGCGCCCGAAGATGACGGCCTCTCCGCGGAGATTGCGAAGGAGGTCAAGGCCCTCCACGAGCAGATGAAGAAAGACCTGAACGTGGCGGAGCTGGCGAAGACCTTGCAGGACGCCGCCGAGACTCCGTCGAAAGAGAGATGACCGCGCCCCCACTCAGTCCGTCGGGCTCCCGGGCCTCGGCAGCAGCGCCTTAAAGGCTCTCTTGTCGGTCTCGCTCTCGGTGCAGAGAATTTTCTGCGTGCTCCTCCTGTACTCGCAGGCGAAGCAGGCGCAGCCCTTACTTTCGCCGAGATACTTGACGGGCCTTTTGCAGTTCGTGGGCAAGTCCGAGCACTCGCCGAACTGACCGCCCGGCAAGACCGCGGGGCCGAGCGCGCGGTGGTTCCCGGCCGAAAGAAGAAGGAGCATGAGGAGCAGGGACGCGACCCTGATGTAGCTCGACGGGGACGTTCTACGCATTTCGACGGCCTCCTCTCGAAAGGGTTAGGTGGGGCGCGGTTGGCGGCCGATGCGGGAGCCGGGCGACGCGGTACGCCGGGGCAGTCGCCGTCAGCAGGCGCGCGAGGACGACGCCGGGACAATATTCTTACTTGAGCCGCCTGTCAACATTTTCCTTCCCCGAACGCCCGCGCCACCGGCCTCTTCACGGCCGGGAGGGCTCTCTTGCCAAAGGCAGTCCGTTTAAGGTACAAAGTCGGTCGTAGTTAGAGACGGTTGCTCCCCGTAAAGAACAGGCAAAAGCAGACCTCCTTTTCAAGCAGCGGGCTAGACGCGACTCAAGCTTCCCGGCGCGCGCCCGCCGTCTGTTCACGAGCGACCTTGCAAGACTCACGCTGGCGGATCTGTCCGGCGCGGGAACTTTGAGCCCGCGCCGCATTTGCGCCTCGCCCGAACTAAATCAGCTTTGTCTTTTAAGGAGAGAAGAAGTTATGCGTGCTAACCCCGGGCGGTGGCTCCCGACCGCTTACCGTTTTGTGCTCGCGTGCGCGCTCGCGCTCTCTTTCGGCGCGACGGCCGCGCTGGCGCAGGCAGACGCGACCTCGGCCGACCTGACCGGCTTCGTCCGCGACCCGGCGGGCGCGGTCGTCGCCGGCGCCACCGTCACGGCGCGCAACCCCTCGGTCGGCGTGACCCGCACGGCCACGACGAACGACGAGGGCTCCTACAGGATCGTCCAGCTCCCGCCGGGCAGCTACGAGGTGTCGGTCGAGGCCGCCAACTTCAAGAAGGCGGTCGTCCCCACCGTCACCGTCACCGTCGGCCAGCGCGCCGACCTCGACTTCACGCTTGAGATAGGACAGATCACGGACGTCGTCACCGTCACCGGCGCGAACACCGAGCTGATCGAGACCTCGAAGACCAACGTCTCGAACACGGTTGACCAGACGCGCATCGAGAACCTGCCCATCAACCAGCGCGACTACATCAACTTCACGCTCACGACCTCGACCGTCACGCGCGACAACGGCCGCCCCATCGGCCCGGCGCCGACTTCGGGGCTGAACTTCGGCGGCCAGCGCGGGCGCTCGAACCTCGTGCAGGTTGACGGCGCGGACAACACGGACAACTCGGTCAACGCCGCGCGCTCGACCGTCTCGCAGGAGGCGGTGCAGGAGTTCCAGGTCGTCACCAACTCGTTCGCGCCCGAGTTCGGGCGCACGGCGGGCGGCGTCGTCAACGTCGTCACCAAGTCGGGCACGAACGAGGTGCGCGGCAACGTCTTCGGCTTCATCCGCCACAAGTCGATCCAGGCGCGTAACGCCTTCGCGCCCGTCATCGACAACGACCCCGACAAGAAGCCCCCCTTCACGCGCGCGCAGTACGGCGCGACCCTCGGCTTCCCGCTCGACCGCGACCGCACCTTCGGCTTCCTCGCCTTCGAGCAGCGCAAGCGGCAGGAGTCGGGCTTCTTCACCTCGGACGTGATCCAGGGCCTGACTTCGAGCGTGACCATCCCCGTGCCGGGGCTCGGCAACCAGACCTACACGCGCCTGAGCGCGGCGCAGGCCACCTACGTCAACACGCTCCTGACGACGGCCAACCAACTCATCGGCGCGGGACAGGTCGCGCAGGGTCAGGCCCTCTTCAGCGCGGCCATCGGCTACTCGGCGCTCGCCTCGACGGGCGGCAACACCGGCCTGACGGGGTCGAGCCCCGTCGTCAGCATCGGCGCCCCGTTCGGCGTCCCCGCCGGCCAGGTCATCGGCCAGCGCTTCGCGCTGACGGGCGCGCCCGTCCCCGTCAGCCCGAACGCCTTCCGCCCGCTGTTCGCGCTCCAGCGCGTCTTCCCCATCTCCGAGGACACGACCTTCTCCTCGGCGCGGCTCGACCACCGCATCAACGACCGGAACGAGCTGACGCTGCGCTTCGGCTACAACCCCTCGGACATCACGGGCATTCAGGTCGAGTCGCAGAACCAGGCGCTCGGCCAGAACGACTTCTCGCGCACGGGCATTCAAACTCTGCGCGACTCCTCGTTCGTCGCCACGCTCCACTCGACGCTCTCGAACACGATGGTCAACGAGGCGCGCTTCAACTTCGGGCAGCGCCGCGCCACCTTCACCTCGCAGAACGGGCAGGCCACGTCCTACAACATCACGGGCGCCGCCTTCATCGGCCGCGAGCTGTTCAGCCCCGTCGTGCGCACGGAGAACCGCTACGCCTACAGCAACAGCCTGAGCGTCGTCGCCGGCAATCACACGATGAAGTTCGGCGGCGACGCCAACTTCGTCAGCGTCTCGGCGCTCTTCGAGCTGAACTTCGCCGGCCTCTTCAACTTCGGCGGGCTCTCCGCCCTGAGCGTCAACCCCGCGTTCCCGACCATCGGCGGCGTCGCCCCGCCCGACTTCTCGCCCGTCCAGCAGTACGGGCTCGGCCTGCCCTCGGTCTTCGTCCAGGGCTTCGGCAACCCGAACAGCAAGCTGAAGAACAAGCCGCTCTCCTGGTTCGCGCAGGACTCCTGGAAGGTGTGGCCGAACTTCACGCTCAACTACGGCGTGCGCTACGACTTCGAGATCACCGACCAGCTCCCCGTGCAGGACTTCGTCGACCCGCTCACGGGGCGGGCGGTGACGGCGGCCGACACGCAGGCGTTCTACAACGCCTTCCGCATCCAGCAAGGCTTCCCGCGCGACAAGAACAACTTCGCGCCGCGCATCGGCATGGCGTGGGACGTTCAGGGCAACGGCGACACGGTGCTGCGCGCCGCCTACGGCCTCTTCTACGACCACCCGCTCCTGGCCATCGGCTTCAACTCCGACATCGCCGACAACGTGCAGCAGCAGCAGTTCACCGCGACGGCCGCGGGCGGCCCTTCGCCGACGGCGCTCCTGAACGCGACGCAGATCTTCCAGGGCACGGTCTGCACGCCCGCCAGCGCCAACCCGCTCTGCCCGCCGGGCTTCACCACGCCGGGGACGGCCGCCTCGGCGCAGTACCAGTTCGGCCGCCAGCGCTTCAACGACCAGACGTTCCCCGGCTTCGGGCCGTTCCTGCCCTTCTCGCTGCCGGTCTCGTCGGAGTTCGAGTTCGCCTACGCCAACCAGGCCAACGTCACGCTCGAGAGGAAGCTGACGGAGAACATGTCGTTCCAGGCGAGCTGGCTCTTCACGGGCGCGCACCACCTGCCGCACCCGACCAACCTCAACGCGCCGAACAACGCGGTGCTCATCCAGAACTTCGTCCGCTGCTTCGGCACGCAGCCGACTTCCACGACGGCCGTGCTGACGGTCAACCCGGCGGCCTGCTCGAACATCGTGGCGCAGCCCGTCCCCGGGCTCATCTCGGTCACGACGCGCGGCGGGGTCGTCCAGCCGTTCGCGGCCAACCTCTTCCGCCCGTCGGGGCCGAACTACTTCTTCGTCCAGTCGCTGAACCCGGCGCTCCAGCCCGCCGTCTTCAACGCCGCCATCACGGGCGCGGGGACGCTGGCGAAGCCGGGCTTCGTGACGACCTTCGGCGACGTGAACGCGCAGGTCTCGGACGGCAACTCCGTCTACCACGCCGGCACGTTCGAGGTGCGCCGCCGCTTCGTCAACAACTTCCAGTTCCTCGCCTCCTACACCTGGTCGCACTCGATTGACGATTCGAGCGACCTCCAGACGCTCCTGCTGCCGCAGGACGTGACGCGGCTCGACCTCGAACGCGCCGACTCGCTCTTCGACCAGCGCCACCGCTTCGTCTTCAGCGGCGTGGTGGCCGCGCCCGGCTCCTGGGGCAGCGAGGGCGGCCTGCGCGGCTTCCTCTCGGGCTTCGTCGTCGCGCCGATCTTCGAGTGGTCTTCGGGCCGCCCCTTCAACATCCTCTCGGGGCAGGACACGAACGCCGACCTCTCGTCCTCGACCGACCGCCCGAGCGTCCGCGACGACGGGACGCTCTTCGTGCCCGGTATCTTCCAGTCCGGGAACCTGGGGCGCAACCTCGGGCTGACGCACTCCTACCAGTCGCTCGACCTGCGCGTCGCGCGCCACATCCCCTTAGGCGAGCGCCTCCGGCTCGAAGTCATCGCCGAGGGCTTCAACCTCTTCAACCGCTTCAACGAGGCGGCCGCCAGCCCCCGCTTCGAGGACGTGAACCTCGTCAGCGAGCGCACCTCCAACGGCCGCTTCCGCAGCCGCTCGACCGCGGCCTTCGACCCCCGGCAGTTCCAGTTCGGCCTGAAACTGAGCTTCTGATTAAGGGAGTGAGAAGTAACCCGCCCGCCTGCCAGCCCGGCAGGCGGGCGGGTTATTTTGTTTGACAGGGTATCCCGCGTAGAGCGGGCGGGCTATAATCGCCGCACGATGGGCGGGGGGAAGTACCGGCTTCAGTCCGTGATGGACGCGCGCGAGAGGGCCAAGCAGGAGGCGGCGCGCGTGGTCGCGCTGCGCCGCTCGCAGTTGGAAGAGGCCGAGGAGGAGCTTGCGAGGCGCGCCGCCGCCCTGGAGGGCTGCCGCGAACAGCAGCGCGAGGCGCGCGCGAAGATGCTCGCCGAGGGCGAGCGGGGCGCGGAGGCGCGCCGCCTCGTCCAGTACAGGACTCACCTCTCCGACCTGCGCGCGAAGGGGCAGGAGTTGTCCGAGTCGGTCGCGCAGCAGCGCCTCGCCGTCGCGCGCGCCGAGCGGGAGGTCGAGGCCGCCCTCGCCGGCCTCGCCGAGGCGTCGAAAGAGTTCAGCGTCGTCGAGAAGCACCGCGAGCACTGGCGCGAAGACCGCCGACGGGACGCGGCCCGGCGCGAGCAGAAGCTCGGCGATGAGATCGCGGCGACGCTCAACCGGCGCGGGCGGAAGTGAGGACGCCCCACGTCGCACGAAGAATGCCTCCGCTCGCGCGCCGCCGACGCCCGGGCGCCCTCCACCTGTTTTAATCCCCCGCAGAAGACGACGCGTGCTTCACAAGGTGTTCACGCGCGTGCGCCCTAGCACCTATTGCCTGCGCCCGCGGCGGCGTCTATAATCCGAACCGTCCCAGACGTTTCCCCGAGGCTTCACCGTCGGCGCTCGCGTTTACCGCGAGCGCGTAGGCCGGGTGTTCTTAAAATCAAAGCGGCGCCCGCACAGACCAACGCTGCCCATGTCCAACGCCCGACGCCCTAACACGACACCAAACGGCAGGCCGGGAGAGTCGCGGCTGAAGCCCCTGTTCTTCGCCTGCGTCATCTGCTTCATCGTCGCCGTCATGCTCGGCGGCGGGAGCTGGCTCCTCTTCGGCTCGCGCGACCGCGGCGTGCGGGAGGCGGCGGCCACGCCGGTCGTGCAGACTTTGCCCGCGCAGGCCGCGACGCCCGCCGCGCCCGCGCCCGAAGTGCCGACGAAGCTCGCGCCCGCGGGCGAGCTGCCCGTCGCGGGCGGCGAGGTCGTCCTCGGCGGCGGCGACACGGGCCAGCCGCTCAGGCGTGAGTTCGTCGAGCCCTTCCTGGTCGCCGAGACGGAGGTGACCAACGAGCAGTACCGCGACTTCGTCAAGGCGACGGGCTACAAGCCGCCGGAGCATTGGAAGGGCGGCGAGTTCGCCCCGGGCACCGCGCCGGAGCCGGTCGCGGGCGTGAGTTGGGACGACGCCGTCGCCTACTGCAAGTGGCTCTCGCGCGAAATCAACGCCGAGGCGCGGCTGCCGACCGAGGCCGAGTGGGAGGCGGCCGCGCGCGGCCGCGAAGAGCGCAAGTACCCCTGGGGCGACGAGTGGAACGAGCGCGCCGCGGACTGCCTGGAGGCCGGCGGGCGCGTGCGGGCCGTCAAGAGCTTTCCGGCGGGCAGGTCGCCCGTCGGCGCTTACGACATGGCGGGTAACGTCTGGGAGTGGACGGCCGACGAGTGGCGCGGCGAGGACGGCCAGCCGAAGGTGCAGGACGGCGTCACCTTCCGCGTCATCAAGGGCGGCTCGGCCAAGGAGCCGCGCGCGCTCGTCAACGTGGAGTCGCGCTACGGCGTGGCCGCCGACAAGAGTTCGGCCGCGCTCGGCTTCCGCTACGTGGTGCGGCGGGGCGCGGGGGGCCGCGAGTGAGTTAGCGGCGGGGCGACGGAAGCGCGGCCCGGCCTTGCCCGAGTCGGGGGCTTCCGGCGCAACCGCGTGGGGGCGCGGATGAGAGAGGGCAGAAACTTCAGCCGGCCGAACCTCAAGCCCGCGGGCGCGCCGCTCGCCCTGCTGTTCGTGTGCCTGTGCTTCACCCCCCCGCCTTCGGCCGCGCAGCAGCCGAGGCCGAAGATCGCCGACGAGGTCGAGGGCGAGAAGAAGACGACGCTGCCGCGCGACGTTGACAGCAAGCTCCCCAAGCCCGCGCGCCCGACGCGACGCCACGGGCCGCCCCCGCAGCGCGCCGCGCAGGCGACCCTGCCCGTGACCCTCTTCGCGGGCGCGAACGGCGTTGACATCTACCTCGAACGCACGGACGGCTCCACCGAAAAGCTCGGCACGACGCGCGAGGACGGCACGCTCGCCGTCAGACTTCTGCGCGGCACCTACAACCTGATCGCCGCGCCGCGGGACGCGCGCGCCGTGCGCCGGCAGATAGAGGTCAGCCCCGGCCGCACCATCTTCAGCCTCGACGCGCCGCGCAATGATTCCGCCGCGCAGCCCGCCGCCACCGCCGCCGCGGCCGCGCCCCCCGCCGTGAAGGCCGAGGAGGTCTTCAAGAGATACCTCGACCCGCGACAGACCGAGGGCGTGACGCTCGACGACTGGCGCGCCGCGCTCGAAGAGACCGCCGGGGCCTACTCGCAGAACTCCGAAGACCCGCAGACCGCCGCGCAGGCCCACTTCGCCTACGGCCAGGTGGCCTACCTGAGCGGCGACTACCAGACGGCCGTCAACTCCTTCAACAACGCGGCGCTCGCCCTGCCCGGCTCGGCCCTCGCCTTCTACGGGCTCGGCAACGCGTACTTGGCGGCGCGCCAGCCGCCCGAGGCCGAGCGCGCCTACCGGCAGGCCCTCAAGATCAGACCTAACATGGCGCTCGCGCTCAAAGGCATGGGCGACGCGCTCTACGGCCAGGGCAAGTCGAAGGAGTCCGTCGATTATTACGCGCGCGCACTCGCGCTCGGCTACAACTCGCCCTCGCTGAAGCTCTCGATGGCGCGCGGCCTCGTCAAGTTGAAGCGGTGGCAGGAGGCGTTAGACCAGACGGCCGCGCTCTCTCAGTCGAACCCTTCGGCCGAACTCTTCCTGACTCTCGGCGACGCTTACGCCGGGCTCAGGCAGAACCGCGAGGCGTCCGGGGCCTATCGGCAGGCCGCGGAGATGGAGCCGCGCTCCGCGCCCGCGCAGTACAAACTCGGCGAGGTCAGCTACCATTTGCGCGAATACGCCGCCGCGCGCGTGGCGCTCGAGCGCGCGCTCGCGCTCGACCCCGAGGGGAAGACCTTCGACGCCGCGCGCGCGCGCGACCTCCTCGGCAAGTCGGCCGCGAAGCTAGGGCGGAAGTAGTTTTGAATTGGCAGTGTTTCGAGAAGCGAAGGGTCGTACTTCGCGTGCGGAATTTTAAACGAGGGACTCGCGGGCGGGCGGGCCGACACGCCGCCGCCCGCGCGGTTGAGATGAGATGAGAGTATCAAACGAAACAGGACGGACGCGGCGGGGCGGTGCGGGCGAAAGCCTCAGCCGCGCGGCGCGCAGACTCTTGACGCCGGTCTCCGCCGCGCTGCTGCTGGCGGCGTTATCGGCGCACGCGCAGACGCCGCGCATCGCCGACGAGGTCGAGACTCGGGAGAAGCAGCCGAAGGAGGCGCGCACGCCCGCGCAGCCGCCGCGGCAGCAGAACTCCAGGCGCGGGACGCGCCCGGCCGCGACGTTAGACGTTACCATCAAGACCGACATCCCGCAGTCGGACATCTTCCTCAGCCGCGGCGGCACGGGGATGCAGCCGCTCGGCAAGACCGACGACGAGGGCAAGTTGACAGTCCAACTCCCCCCGGGCAAACACGAGATCATCGCCAGCCGCCAGGGCGCGCGCATCCTGCGCCAGCAGATCAAGGTCGGCCGCGACAGCACGTCCTTCTCGTTCGACCTCGCGCTGCCGAAGCCCCCTCCGAAGGAGGAGGAGCAGACGGCGACGGCCGCGCCCCCCGCCGAGGAGGTGAAGCCGCCCGAGGAGCCCGCCAAGCCGCCGCTCGACTTCGACGAGGTGGTCGCACGGTTCACCGGCGGCAAGGGCGACCCGCCGACCGCCGACGAGTGGAAGGAAGCGCACGCCCAGAAGGCCGCGGCCTTCGAGAAGGAGCCCGACAACAAGCGCCTCGAAGCCCAGGCGCTCCTGGCCGAGGGGCAGACGGCCTACCTGCGCGACGACTACCCGACCGCGCTCGTCTCCTTCAAGAAGGCCGCGCTCGCGAACCCCGACTACGCGGCGGCGCAGTACGCGCTCGGCAACGCCTACCTCGCCACGAACCAGCCGGGCGAGGCTTACAACGCCTACAACCGCGCCGTCACGCTCGACAAGGAGATGGCCCCCGCCTACAAGGGCGCGGGCGACGCGCTGACCAAACTCGGCCGGTCGAAGGAGGCCACCTCCTACTTCGACCGCGCGAAGGGGCTCGGCCAGACGCTGCCGACGGACACGAGCCTCGCCAAGGGTCGGCAGTTGAAGAACCGCAAGCGTTGGGCCGAGGCGGTCGAGGAGTTCAAGGACGTGGCCGCGCGCGCGCCCTCCGCCGAAGTCTTCATCGACATCGGCGACTGTTACGTCGGACTCGAACAGTCGTTCAGTGCGGCGAACGCTTACAAGGAGGCGATCAAGCTGGACGCCAAGAACGCGCTCGCCCACTTCAAGCTCGCCGAGGTCATGTTCGGCGAGCGCGAGTGGTCGGCGGCGATGGAGTCTTACGAGCGCGCACTCGCGATAGACACCACGGGTAACGTCTTCAACCGCGCGAAGGCGCGCGAGCGCGCCGACGAGGCGGCCAAGAAGATCGCACAGAAGAAGAAGTGAGTTCCGCAGGGAGGGGCAGATGAAAATCCCGTCCGGTTCACAGAACGCGCAGCCGCGCCCGGCGACGCCCGACGCGCTCCGCGCCGGCCAGAAGCGCGGCCCGGCCGACGCGCCCGAAGGCGTTGACCCGCCCGACTCCGACGCGGCCGCGCGCGACTTCGCGAGCGTCCTCGACGAGTTGGCGGGCGCGCACGAGGGCGAGCGTCCCGAGGCCGAGACGCGCGGCGACCGCCTCGAAGCCGAGCCGAAAGAGCACGCCCGCGAAAGCCCTCTCGCCAAACGCCGCGAGGAGAGCAAGGGCGACGACCCGGGCGCTGACGCGAAGGGCGGCGGCTTCGAGGGGCGCGCGGCCCCTCTGCGCGAGCCGACGGCCGCGCAGGAGCCGACGGCCGCGCGCGCCATGCTCCACATCGCAGACCTCGAAAGGATCGTCTCGGCCGTCCGCACGCAGGCGCTCGCGGACGGCGCGCGCGAAGTCACGATAGATTTGCGCCGCTCGGTGCTGGAGGGCCTGCGCGTCAAGCTCAGCTCTGACGGCGCGGGGCGCGTCACGGCGGAGTTCATCGCGGCGAGCGAGCGCGTGCGCGCGCAGGTTGACGCGCGCGCCTCGGAACTCGCTGACCTGATGCGCTCGCGCGGCGTCAACCTCGCGGAGGTTCGCGCGAGCGTTAGCGACTCGGGGGCCGACACGCGCGGCGGCGGCTACTCCGCGGAGGCGGGCGAAGACGCCGGGGGCGTAACGCGCGTCGCGCGGGCGTCCCTCGGCGCGCAAGACTCGGCCGACGCGGGCGCTCTCGCAGAGGAGTGGGGCACGACCTACCGCGGCTGACCGCGCGCGCTTGAGTGGTTATGAAACCGGAACCGGGGGAACGTGCTGAGAGCGCGGCGGGCGTGTCAGACCCGTTTGCCGTAGACCTCTTCGCCGACGGGCGGCGCGACGCGTCCACGCGCGAAAGCCCCGCGCGCGAAGAGGGCTCGGACGCCTCCGTTGACGCGCGCCCGTGGCACGAATCGCTCCCGCGCGTGACGCGCGACGAGCTGAGGCTCTCGCAGGCGCTCTCGGCGCTCCCGCACCCGCTTTCGGGCGAGGCGCGCGCGGCGCTCGCGCGGGTGCTCGCGGGCTTCGCGCGAGTCGATGAGCAGGGAGTCGAGTTGGGGCTGGTCGATCTGCGCGAGGCGGACGCCGAAGAGTTCGGCCTGAGTCCGAGTCAGTCGCCGCGGCTCTTCGTGAACCTGAGCGTCGAGCCGGTCGGCGCGCCGGTCTCGGTCGCGCTCGACTCCGTCTTCGCGTGCTCGGTCGTTAACCGCGTGCTCGGCGGCGACGGCTCGCCGCCCGACGCCCTGCGCGAGCCCTCGCCCACCGAGCGCGCCGTCGTGGAGTTCCTGTGCCTGCGCGTGCTGCACGAGTTGAACGCGCTCGCGGGCGAGCCGCTCTTCAGGCTCGAATCTTTGTCCGACGCTCCCGCGCTCTCTCCGAGGGCGGACGCGGACGCGGCGTCGCCGACGCGCGCGCTCGTCGTGACCTCGCGCGTGGCCGCGGCGGGGCTGGCCGGGCTCGTGCGGGTCGCGCTGACGGGGGCGTCGCTCGCCGCGCTCGCGGCCCCGGGGGTCAAAGGCTTGGGGCGGCGGGACGACGCGGCCGGGAGGCTGAAGGCCCTGCGCCGGCTCGCTTCGGACGCGCCGCTGCGTCTGCGCGTCGGCGAGACGCGCGCGAGCGTGGGCGACATAGAGGGCCTGGAGCGCGGCGACATCGTGGTCGTCGAGAGGGCGCACGTCTCGCGCGAAGGCGCGGGCTTCGCGGGCCGCGTGCAGCTCCTCGCGGGCGCGGGCCAGGGCGTCTCCATCGCGGGCCGGGTGGCGGAGTCCGGCGGGGAAGAAGGAAAGGGCGCGCGCGCCCTCTCAATCGTCGTGGAGGGCTTGAGCCGCGCCGCGGGCGGGGAGGCGACGGAGAGGATAGAGATGGAGAACGAGGATTTAATGGACGGCGGGGCGGGCGCGGCGCTCGAAGGCTTGCTGCTGACGCTGCACGTCGAGCTGCCGGCGCGCCGCATCAGCCTCGAAGAGCTGTCGCGCCTGCGCGCGGGCCAAGTCCTCGAACTGGGTTGCAGGCCGACCGACCCCGTCGAGCTGGTCGCCGACGGGCGGCGCGTCGCCGTCGGCGAACTGGTCGAAGTTGAGGGGCGGCTCGGCGTGCGCGTCACGCGGCTCGTCGGTTAGGCGTATGCTCCCGGCTCAACTCACAGACTCCGTACTGCGGCGCGCGTCGGCGGCGGCGGGCGCGCACGCGTTCGCGCTGATGCAGGACGCGGGCTTCGGGGGCGACGCGGGCGCGGGCGGGGCGAGCCTCTTCGTGATGCTGTTGCAGACGGTGGTCGCGCTGGCGTTCGTCTGCGGGCTGGCGTACCTCATCTTCCGCTGGCTCCTGCCGCGCCTGAACGTCGCGCGCGCGGGCGGGCGGATGGTGAGGGTCGTGGAGCGCGCCGGGCTCGACGCGCGGAGCCAGCTCTACGTCATCGAGGTCGCGGGGCGGTGGCTGCTCGTCGCCTCCTCGCAGGCCGGCGTGCAGCTCCTGAGCGAGCTCGACCCGAAGGCCGCCGAGGAGGCCGCGGCGGAGCTGGAGGCGAGGCGGCCGAGCTTCGGCGGCGACGCGGCTGCCGTCAAGAGCGCGTTCGCCGAACGGCTCGCGCGCACGCTCGGGAGGAAAGGGGGGGGCTGATGTTTATGAAGAGGGCGCGCGCGTCGAAGCGCAGGGTGGCGACGGCTGTCGCGCTGCTGTCCGCGTTCTTCATCTACATGACGACCGATGTCGCCGTGCTCGTCGCGTCCGCGCAGCAGGCGGGCGGCGGGCCTTCGGCGGGGACGGCGAACCCGGTCGTGCTCGTGATCGTGCTCGGCGCGCTGGCGCTCGCGCCGTTCGCGCTCATCATGCTCACGTCGTTCGTCAAGATTTCGGTCGTGCTCTCGATTTTGCGCAACGCGCTCGGCACGCAGCAGGTGCCGCCCAACCAGGTCATCACGGGCATCTCGCTCATCCTCACCATCTTCATCATGGCCCCCGTCGTCGAGAAGATGTACGCGGAGGCCGGGAACATCGGCGACTCCGAGGCGATCTTCTCCGAGGTCTCCGTCAAGACCATCTTCGAGGCGGCCAAGCGCGGGCGCGAGCCTTTGCGCGCCTTCCTCGAACGCCACGCCGCCGAGCGCGACCGCAAGATGTTCCTCGGGCTCGCTCAGCGCATGGCCGTGCGCAACGGCAACGACCCGGCGGAAATTTTGGTGACGGACTTCCGCATCGTCGTCCCCTCGTTCGTCACGAGCCAGTTGACCGAGGCGTTCAAGATAGGCTTCCTGCTCTTCATCCCCTTCCTCGTCATCGACATGGTCGTCTCGAACATCCTCCAGGCGATGGGCATGTTCATGCTCTCGCCGACGATGATCTCGCTGCCCTTCAAGCTGCTGCTCTTCGTGCTGGTGGACGGCTGGGTCATCCTGATCCGGAACCTCGTGCTCGGGTACACCTGACGGCGGCGAGACTCAAAAGGGGGATGCAATGCAGACATTCGTGACGCTCGCGGGCGAGGCGCTCTGGCTCATCCTGCTCCTGTCGCTGCCGCCGCTTTTGGCGAGCCTGATCGTCGGCCTCGTCATCAGCCTCTTGCAGGCGCTCACGCAGGTGCAGGAGCAGACGCTCACCTTCGTCCCGAAGATCATCATCACCATCGTCGTGCTCATCATCTTCGCGGGCTGGATGCTCGCCACGCTCCGCGAGTACGCCGCGCGCGTCTTCGACATGATGCTCAAGGTCGGGGTCAGTATATGAAGTACTGAGGACTGAGGACTGAGTGGGGGCGCTAACTCAGCGTTGAGCGTTCTCAACTCATCACTCAGTCCTCAGTCCTTGAATGTTATGGACGAGTTCCTGCGACTGCTGGAAACAGTTCTCCAGACCTTCGAGGTCGGGCAGAGCCCGCAGGCGTTCCTCGTGCTGTTCGGGCTGGCGTTCGCGCGGATGCTGGCGTTCCTGGTGGTGGTGCCGTTCTTCGGCGGGGCGGCCGTGCCCGCGCGCGTGAAGGTGGCGACGGCCACGGCCTTCGTCGTCATCCTCTACCCCTCGATTGCGGCGGAGCTTCCCAAAGACGGCGGGCCGCTGCCGTTCGGCCCGCTGGGCTTCATCGCGCTCTTGGCGAAGGAGGCGCTCGTCGGCTACACGCTGGGCTTCGTCGCCTCGCTCGTATTCGAGGCCGTGCAGGTCGCGGGTCGCATCATCGACTTGCAGCGCGGCTCGGCGCTCGACGAGATGTTCGCGCCGCAGTTGCAGGCGCGCGTCTCGGAGCTGGGTCAGTTCAAGCTCCAGTTCGCCATCGTCCTCTTCCTCGCCATCGGCGCGCACCACTTCTTCATCAGCTCGCTCCTGCGCAGCTTCGAGGTCGTGCCCGCGCTCAACTTCCCGCACCCGCAGCCCGGCTGGTCGCCCGCCGCCGAGTTCATGACGCGCGTGACGGGCGGGGTGCTCGCCGTCGGCGTGCAGTTGGCCACGCCCGCGATGATCGCGCTGCTCTTCACAGACCTCTTCTTCGGCATCGTCAACCGCGTCGCGCCGCAGGTCAACGTCTTCTTCCTGAGCCTGCCCGTCAAGATGGCCGTCGGCCTCCTTGTCGTCCTCGCCGCGCTCCCGCTCTTCAAAGACCGCTACATCCACTACTTCAAGGAGTCTTACAAAGCCTTCGAGTACGTCATCCGCGCGCTGGCCGGGATGCACTAAAAGTCCGAACCCTCCCGCAACTTTCCCGCCGGACTGCCGATAATTAAAGCGGGGAATAATTTTCGACGGGCGCGAGGAGCGTTTATGTCAACAGTCAACCCGAGCGACGGCGACGGCGTCCGCTTAGTAAACTACGAAGACAACCGCGTCAACCCGACCCAGGGCGACCAGGGGACGGTCGCGGACGACGCGCAAGTCCGGGGCCTTCCCGAAGGGCAGCCCGAGCGCCTCTCGCTCCTGCAATTCACCGCCGACTACCGCCGCTTCGGCCTCGACGACGTGCTCGCCCGCCGCGAGCCGACGGCCGCTTACTCCGCGAACGCACAGACCGGCCTCTCAGGCGCAGACCTCGAAGCCCGCGCCCGGCGCATCTTCGACCGCTTCCAGAACGACCGCTTCCTCAATTCCAGTACGCCCTACGCCGACATCGCGGCCGAGCTGGCGGGCCTGAGCCCGCAGGACGCGCTCCGCCTGCGCGAGATTTACCAGCAGAGGTACAGCGCGCAGCGCGGCGGGCGCGACCTGCTCGCCGACGTGGCGCTCGAAATCAACGAGCTGCAAGACCGCCTGCGCGCCTTCCGCATCCTCGCGCCCGACCGCGTCCACGCGCAGGACGTGCCGCTGGCGCAGCGCGGAAACCAGGCCGGCATCGTCGCCGACCCGCCGTTCGCGGAACTCGTCTCGGGCTCCACCGTCAAGTACACGTTCGACGAGGGCGCGGTCATCAGGGCCCCCAACTCCTACCCCTTCGTGCGCTACCTCGTGCAGGGGCCGGACGGCGTCGAGACGCGCGCGGGCCACACCTTCGACGGCCAGTACGAGAAGCCGGGCGTCTACCGCGTCACCTTCGAGGTCATCAACCGCGGCCAGCCGCCGCGCTACTACACGCTCCGGCAGGTCGTGCGCGACCCGGCCGAGAAGGCGCGCGAAGTCCTGCTCAACCTGCCGGGCACGACCATCGACCCGGAGCTGTTCCTCCTCGGCATCGACGCGCAGATCGGGGAAGTCGAGCGGCAGCTTAACCCGTTGCGCGCGCGCCTCAACGAGCTTCGCTCGCGCGACTTCTTCAGCCAGCCGCAGTGGGAGATAAACCAGCTCGACTCTCAGGTCAGAAACCTCGAAGACGCGCTCTCCCAACTGAAGGAGATAAGACAGGAAGCGCCCGGGAAACTCTTCGGCGGCGCGACCGGCCCGGTCATCCCCTTGCAGGCCGCGCTGGTCCCGACCGAGAGGCCGCAGCCCGTCCCGCTTCAGCTCTACGCGAAGCCGCTCGGGGGCAACCGCTGGGCGATTGTTGACATGACGAGCCCCGCGAACGCGCGCGTCTTCGAGGGGCAGGCGGGCGCGACGAGCGAGGACGGCCTGCGCAGCGCGTGGCGCGAATTCGTCTCGGCGAACAACCTGCCGGCGGGCCAGGTGGCCGCGCTCCCGCCCGCCGGGATGAACTTCGGTCAAGAGGTCTGGAACGACCAGAGCGCGGGCCGCAGCGGCTTCCAGCAGTGGGCGAGCAACCTCGGCTGGGGCTCCCTCGCGCTCGCGGCGCTGGGCGTCGCCGCCGTGTTCGTCCCCGGCCTCCAGGGGTTCGCGCCGCCCCTCTTCATCGCGGCGGGCGTCACGGGCGCGGCCTCCGGCGGCCTGAACATCTACGACCGCGTGCAGTACGGCAACTTCCAGTGGAACAGCGCCGAGACCGCGCTCGACATGCTGAGCATCGTCGGCGGGCTCGCGGGCGGGGGCGGCGGTACTGCGGCGCTCCTGCGCGGCGGCGCCGTCACGCTGCGGACGGCCGAGGGCGCGAGCGTCACGCTGCGCAACCTCGGCAAGTTCACTTCGATCACGCACGGCGTCGACGCGGGCGCTGGTGTAGCGAGCGGCGTCATCATCGCCAACGTCTGGCTCCAACAGATCGAGCGCATCAACAACTCGAACCTCCCTGCGGCGGAGAAGCAGCGGCAGGTCAACGCCGTGCTCCAGCAGGCCGCGATGATGGGCGGCATCGTCGTCGTCGGCCGCGGCATCAGCCGCTTCACGCCGCTCCTGGCGAACGAGCTGGACGACCTGCTGCGCGCCGCGCGCTTCGAGCCCGAACTCGACCAGCTCGTCCGCAACACGCCCGGGCTCCAGCGCGCCTTGCAGGAGCAGGGCGCGGACACGCTGCGCACCCTCTACGCGGACTACAAGGCGGGCGGCGTCAACCGCACCGGGCTCAACGTCAGCTCCTTCCTCGAATACGTTTCGAGCCGCGGCGTCCCGACGCGCACGGAGCGCGTCCCGCGGTCTCTGGAAGAGGCGCTCGGCATCAGCACCGAGGGCCTGCGGCACATGTCCGCGCGCGAGCTTAACGAGGCCGTGCTCACGAGCGCGAACCCGAACCTGCTCGCGACCTTCCGCCGCGGCGACCTGCCGCCGGGCGCGAGCGCCGCGCTGGCCGACGTGCTCTCGCAGGACTTGAGGCTCGCGACGATGAACTTCGAGAGGGCGCGCGGGGCGTTGAGCGAGGTGCTCAACGAGAGGCTCGGCACGAGCGTCGGCACCGTCGCCGAGTTGAGGCAGGTGCTCCGCTTCATCGGCGAGCCCGCGAACCGCGGCTCCATCGGCGAGTACTTCTACCAGAGCCGGCTCGCGGCCGGGAACCAGCCCCGCAAGCCGACGATCCCGCGCAGCGAGTTCGAGCGCGTCGCGCCCGGCGCGAACCCGAACAACGCCGTCTTCCCGGACTTCCTGCGCCCGAACAGCCGCCGCACGCTCGACATCAAGACCGGCTACGAGGACGGCGGGATAGAGAAGCCGCAGATCGCCGACTACAGCCGAATCATCGCCGCCAGCCAGCGCCCGAACGGCGCCTTGCGGCGACGCCTCGAAGGGATGGGCGTGCCCGGCGGCCGCCTCGCCGGGCACGACTACCTCTTCATCAGCAACGGCACGACGAGCGCGCGGCAGTCGGCCGAGCGCGCCTACGCGCAGCTCGAGCGCAACCTGTCGGACGAGGAGATGAAGTTCTTCGCGGTCTACTACCTCGACGACGACGGGCTGATCTACCGCTACGCTGGCCCGAACAATTCGGTTAGAATAGGCACGCAACTGCCGGACTGAAGGCGTGAGCTTCATGGCCGCGGGCGGAGGGCCGAGAGCGGATGTTCTCTATCTACGCGAAGGAGAAGGAGAGCCCCTGGCGCCCGGGCGGCGGCGAGGCGGCGCGCGTGCTCGAAGCGCTCGAAGAGAACCCCTTCGCGCCGCTCGAAGAGATGCAGTTCGACGTGGACTCGGCGTGGGTTCCTTACGCGCGCGGGCGCGCCGAAATCTTCCTCGGCGACGAAGAGGCCAGCATGGCCTTCCGCGCCGCGCGACCCTTCGCGCTCTCCGCCTCCGTCTCGCGCCACCCGCTCGACAACCTCGTCAAGCTCAGGGTGGCCGACGAATACCTGAAGAGGGGGGGCGCGCCCGCCTCATCGGTCGAGTTCGTCCGGAGGCTCGCGCGCGCGCTCCCGAACTTCGCGTGCGGCTCGGCCAACGCGGACCTCGACGTGCACGACTTCTACGCGGCGCGAGACCTCCCGTTCCTGCCCGAGTGCTTCAACTTCGTCGGATGGTTTCACCTCTTAAGCCCGCGCGGCTACGCGCCCTACTTCGAGCCGGAAGACCTGCGCCGCCTGCCCGCGCACCGCGTCGAGGAGCTGCCCGACGGCACGTTCGCCGTCACGAGCTACCCCGACCCCTTCGCCTTCGGGGACGAGTCCGTCCGCTCGCGCATCGTGGAGATGACGAACTACCTCAACGAGCGGCGCAAGGACTGGCAGGAAGACTAAGAAGGGATCAACCGCGGAGACGCGGAGGCACAGCCTGTTGAGTATTCCTCTTCAAGCTGTGCCTCCGCGTCTCCGCGGTTAATCTTATTTATACTCCTTCAAGCTTTAAAAGCCCGCGCCCGCGAGAAACTTTCCCCGCGCCCCGCCGATAATTAAAGCGTAGACCATAATTCCGTCCGGGGGGAACCGTTCATGCTCGATGTCGGCGGCATCGCGACGCGCCTCAGGGAGACCATCAACATCGTCGAGGAGAAGGTGACGCAGGCGGCCGGCACGGTCGCGCGCTTCGTCGGCGACCTGCGGCCGACGCAGACGCAGGCCGACGTGGCGCTCCACAACGTGGCGTCACAGGTCACGGCCCTCACGCCCGACGAGAGCGCGCGCATCGAAGACGGCGTCGAGAAGGTCTTCGAGCGCGCGGGCTACGGCTACGCGGAAGGCGCCATCGAGCTGTCGAAGCAGTTGGACGGTCAGAGCGAAGAGTACCGCGCCGAGTTCGTGTCGAAGCTCTGGCAGACCGCGCCCTCCGTCGCCGCCTCTATGCTGCGCGGCGCGGGCGGCGAGCGCCACTACGCGAGCGAGGGATGGCCGAGCGAGTCCGACCAGTACAACATCGCCACCTCGCTCGGCGCGGCCTACGACCGCGGCCTGCTCCCCTCCGACTTCGTCAACCAGCTCCTCACCCTCGACTCGCGCTACGGCACGCCGCCCAACAACGAGTACACGGGCACAATCGTCGGTATGAGCGACTCGAAGGGCCTGATTAACGCCTACGTGGATCGCTCGCTCCAGATGGCGCAGGGCGACGACCCCGACTGGATACAGAGCTTTAACCTGGGCGCGGCGCGCGCGATGGCGGGCGACCCGCAGGTGCTACAGGCGCGGCTCGCCGCGATGAAGCCCGAGGAGCTTTCCGCCTTCCTCGCGCGCATAGACCCGGAGTGGCACTCCAGGAGCATCGCCGGCTACGACTCGGGCTACACGAACGCGCTCGCCACGCTCGTGCGCGGCGCGGCGCGCATCGAGCCGCCGACCGAAGGCGTCTTGAACCTCTTCCGCGAGGTGTCACTCAACTACATGGATCGCCCCGGCATGCCGGACGCGGCGGCCGAGCTGTTCACCTCCGGCTACACGGAGTACATCCGCCTGCCGACTGGCAAGGTGATGGACACCGTCTTCCACTCGAACGCGGAGTTCTTCACTCAGCGGATGCTCGCCACGGGCGAGGGCGTTGACGAGGCGACGCAGGTCGCCGCGCTCAGGAACTTCTTCCAGGACACGGCCTTCAACGACGACTGCATCTACAAGGACTCCGTGCGCTCGCAGGCGACCGAACTCATTCGCTCCTTGCAGTCGGCGATTGAGTACTACCCGAACGTGGACTCGCGCACCCGCGGGCTCATCGACTCGACGCTCAGGCCGGAGCCAGGCGTCGATCCCGTCGCCTCCATCAAAGAGCAGCTCGCCTTCCGGCTCGGGCGTCTGACGGGCGCGATCTTCCAGGGGTTCGAGGGCGCGGTCAAAGAGCGCGACGCGGAGAACGCGGCGATCGACGGCGCGGTGGACTTCCTCTTCGGCCTCGTCCCCTTCGACAAGGCGACCGACATCGTCAAGGGGGCCGTGCCGGGCGCGGGCACGCTCATCGGCGCGGGGGCCGACAAGGGGATCGACTTCGTCAAGGGCCTGGTCAAGGACTGGCTGCACGAGGCGGACTTGAACGAGCAGCGGCTCGAAGTCTGGAACCTCTTCGCCGAGTTCGCCAACGACCTCCCGAGCTACCACTCGGACGACTTCTACAGCGGCGCGGGCTCGGTCGATTACACGCTGCTGCATTCGGGAAGGTGAAGCATGTCGAGCATGTTGGAGAGAATCGGCGGCGCGCTGCCGTTCAACCCCGCGGGAGTTTTGGGCGCCGCCGAAGAGATGGCCGAGGCGGGCCTTAACGCGGCCTCGGCACTTCTGAGAGAGTCCGCGCCCGCGGCGCTCGGGCTCGCCGAAGGTTACGCCTCGCGCGTCGGCCTGCTCGCGTGCCCGACCTTCGCGGCGCAGCCGGCCGCGCGCGCGTCGCGGGGGGGCAGACAGTTCGACGGACTCTTCGTCGGCGCGGGCGGCGCCACCTACTCGCCCTCGACGCCCCTCGGCAGCGTGCGGCCGGTACTGCCGCGCGGCGGGGCCCGCGTAGACGAGACCCTCGTCTACGTCAACGGCATCAACACGACGAAGGACGGGCAGCTCAACTCGCTGCAAAGAATCGCCGACCAGACGGGCGCGCGCGTCGTCGGCATCCACAACGCAACGCGGGGCGCGACGCTCGACATCATCCAGAGCATCAGCGACACGCTCGACATCGGCCGGAACCCCGCCGTCGATACCCTGGCCTCGACCGTCTACGAAGAGATCAGGGCGGGCCGCACCGTGCACCTCATGGCGCACAGCCAGGGCGGACTCATCACGAGCCGCGCGCTCACGGACGTGCGCAACCGCCTGATGCTCGAAGACGGCCTCTCGGCCCGCGAGGCCGAAGCGCTCCTCTCGCGCGTGCGCGTCGAGACGTTCGGCGGCGCGGCCGCCTACTACCCGAACGGCCCGCAGTACGTACACTACGTCAACCGGCTCGACCCCGTCCCCGGCCTCTTCGGGCTCGGCCCCCTCGCGAGCCCGCTCGTGCACCCCGGCCGCGGCGCGGTCGTCCACCGCTTCACGTCCGCGCACGACGTTCACGACTTCAACGACACGTACCTCTCGCGGCGCGTCCCCTTCGAGCAGGCGCGGCGCCGCGACTTCGACTGAGCCCGAGAGACCCTCGCCCGAACAGCCTCGCTTCATCCCTGCCGACCCCTTCGGAGGAGGCTTGCTGTAAAATGTACTCGCGCGATTCGGGACTGCCGTTCGCACTCTACGCGTACGCCGGGGGCGTGCTCGCGCGCGCGGCGGCGCGGCGCGCAACGAAGATGACGAGAGACGACGCGGAGCACCTGTTGCGGTCGCTCGCCGACGCCCACGGCGTGAGCGTCGGGCGGCTCTTCGACGGCAAGGATGTCGCGGGCGTGATGCTCGGCGGGGCGGAGCTGTTCTTCCACTACGACGGCGCGCGGCGCTCTCTCTGGTGCGGCGCCCTCGTCTACCGCTTTCGCTCGGAGCCGAGGCCGGGTCTGCTGGAAGCGTTCTTTGAAGAGGAGGGGGAGGGCGCGGCCGCGCCCGACTCGGGCGGCGCGCTCGAATACCGCGAGGCGACGCGCAGCCTTCTGCTCGCCAGGACGTACGAGGCCGCGCCCGCGCCCGAAGAGTTCGTCGAAGACGTGACGCGGCTCGCCGCCGCGAGCCTCGCGTGGGCGCGCGACGCGGCCCCGCGCGTCGCCTCACGCGTGCGGGATTAGCCCCGGCTCAAGACCTAAAACCTGACGCCCTCGTCCGTGAAGCGCAGCCGCTCGACGGGGACGCCGAAGGCGCCTTCGAGCTGGATGCGCGCGAGCTTACGCATCTTGTCGGCCAGCCCGCGGTCGCCCGTCCTGTTCGCGCTCTCGTAGGCCGCGCTCACGAACATCCCCATGATGACGTAGGTCTCGTACATCTCCTGCCGCCGCCGGTCGTCGAGCGCCTGAAACTTTCGGCTGCCTGCTAGCTCTGCGCGCATCTGCTCGCGCATGGCCTGGAACGCGCGGTCGCCGAGCAGGCGGCCTTCGTGGTAAACGTCGTAGCTCGTCCCCACCGCGAAGCTCGACGCGCGCGCCACGTCGTTCAAGGGCGCGCCCTTCCCAACCGCCATCTCCCTGTAGTCCTTGAGGAGCCCCGCGAAAAACTTCTCCAGGCGGCCGCGCTCGTCCGGCGTCCTCCCCATCTGCGAGGCGAGGCGCTGAGGCATGATGGTCGCGGCCACAGGCCGGAAGGTGGTCTGCCCCGCCGCGACCAGCTGTCCGACGGCCCCGCCGTTTGCCGGCGTTCGACCGGCGGGATCGGGCCGGCGTCGCCCGCCCGCGCGGCCGGCGTCGCCCGGGTTCACGGCCATGCTCTGATTGATCGAGTTGAAGACGAAGGTGTTCTGCTGAATCTGCTGGATGCCGAGGTCGAGGGTGGACAAGTCTATCACGGTCTGGGCGGGCGCGACGGCCGCGCACGCGGACAGGCAGAGTGCGAGCAGGGACAGCCTTCTCATCCGGCAACCTCCTTCAAACCTCGGGCCCCTACGTCCCGCCTGTTTAGACGGCGGCGGGCACGCGCGGGTTCACAGGTCCGAAACTCCGGCCGCGCAGAAACGCAAGCCCGCCCCGCAGCCGGGCGTGCGGCCGCAGGGCAGGCTGGACTTAAATACCGCGCTCGGGGCGGGAGGCGCGCTACTTGATGTTCTGGATGACGGCCTTCATGGCCTCGTCCTTGCTCTTCTCGATGTTCGAGAGCGTCATCGCCTCCTGCTGCTGCTCGTGAATCTTCTGCTGGAGCCCGAGCAGCGCCATCTGCGTGGCGAAGTTCTTGTCGGCCAACTCTTCCTGCGCCCTGACCATCGACGCCTGTTTGGGATCCATACCGCTGGTGTCTATCGGCATAACGCTCCTCCTAGTTTTGAACTAACTCGTTATCATTGCCGCCCCTCGACGCCGTGCGCCTTGAGCGCCTCGGCGACCCCGTAGGCCATCGCGCGCGCGCGATTCGCCGCCGGGTCCGCCTCCTTGGGGTCGAGCGCGATGGCCTTCTTCAGATTCTCGACGGCCTCCTGCGCGCGCCCCTGCTTGATGAAAATCTCCGCGCGGTTGACGTAAGGGGCTATCTGGCCGGGGTCGAGTTCGACCGCGCGGTCGAGGTGCGGGAGCGCGTCCTCGTAGCGCTCGCGCCTCGTGAGCAGCGCGCCGAGCGCCGAGTGCGCCGCGGCGCTCGAAGGGTCTAACTCGACCAGCCCCTCGAAGACCGCCTGCGCCTTCGTCAGGTTGCCCTGCTCGTAGTACATCGCGCCGATGCGCCCCATCTCGCGGAACTCTTCCGGCGTGACGCCCGCGCGCCCGCGCGGCGTCGCCGCCTCGCCCGCCCGTGAACCCTTCAAAGTCTCGCCGTTAACCGTCATCGCGCCCTCACACGCCCGCGAAACTTCTCAGACCCTCGCCGCGCTGATGGCCGAGCGCTGGCTGTAGACGATCTGGTCGCGGCCCAGGATCGTCTCCTGAATGATGTTGAGCCCGCGGCTTACCGTGTCGGAGAAGTCTGACCCGCCAATGATGTCGCTCATGCGGTCGCCCGTCAAATCGCCGAAGCACCCGCCCGAGGCGAACTCGCCGAGCGGCTGGAACGGCGTGACGTTCTTCGACCAGGAGCTGCTGAATTGCGAAACGAGGTCGAAAACGTCCTTGGCGGCGGCCAGCCAGTTGCCGGTCATGACGTTGACCGCAAGCGACATGACGTTGCCCATCCAGCCGAGGCCGATGGAGTCGAAGAACTTTCCGAAAAGGCCGTCGCCGCCGAAAATCTTGTCTAAACCGAACATGGCCGTCTGCCCCCTCCTCTTGAAACGCTTCCGTCGTCGCGCGCCCGAACGCTTTTAACCCTTACGCCACAATTATCGGCGGCCCGGCGCAAACGTTTCCTCCGGCGGGGCGGAAATTTAACTTCGGGGGCGGAAATTTAACGGCGGGTGTCCGGGCGGCGCAAACCGTTCCCGGGCGGGGAGCCCCGTGTGCTATTTTACCCGCAAAGGCGGGACGGCTGCGGATGGAACAGATCGGCGCGGAATGGTTGCAGGGGCGCGCGTCGCTCGGGGCGGCGGGCGGCTGGACGGCCGAGGAGATGCGCCTCGTCGCCGACGTGGGCTACGCGCTCGCCGAACAGGGGCGCGACGACGAGGCCATCACCATCTTCGAGGGCCTGGTCGCGCTCGCGCCGGCCACGGCCTATTTTCAGGCGAGCCTCGGCGCGCTCTGGCTGCGCAAGGGCGAGCCGCGCCGGGCCGTCGAGTACCTCGACGCCGCGCTCGCCTCAGACCCCACAGACCTGAACGCGCTCACGAACCGCGGCGAGGCGCTCCTCCAGCTCGGGGAGCCGGAGGCCGGCCGCCGCGACCTGCGCCGCGTCGCGCAGTCGCAGGCGGCCGTGTGGGAGTCGGAGGCGGACTGCGTCAAGCGCGCGCGCGCGCTCCTGAACGCCGGCGGGTCGGCCGGCGCGTAAACTCCCTCGACACCTGCGAGCACCCCCGCCGACCCCCATATAATTTTTTCAGACACTCAGGAAACATTTGCCGCCAATCGCCGATAACCTCTGCGAAAGGGGTTTCCAGCTTTAAAACGTCCGGCGGGCGACTGGTCGCCGTCCGGGGTTTCAACAGACGGGGGGATTGAGTCATGGCGGATCCGGTTTCCGGCGTTGGTCACAGCGTCCTTTCTCAGAATCTTGGGCAGGAGAAGTTGCAGCAGCAGGGCGGCGGCGGCGGCCGCTCCTTCGAGGGCGTGCTGCGGCAGCAGGGCTCGACGCCGCAGGAGCCGCAGGGGGCGGCGCAAGCGCCCGAGCAGGCCGAGGGCATCTCGGGCGCGAAGTTGGAGCAGTTGCGGCGCGACCTGATGAACCGCGTCAAGCAGCTCCCGCCGGGTTCGCCGAACGTCAACGCGCTCCTGCCCGAGCTGATAGACACGCGCACGCGCCTCGGCATGCTGCGCGACGTGATGGGCAAGTCGCGCGGCACGCCCGTCGGCACGGACTTGCGCGGGCGCTTCGGCCAGGTCGAGGGCGAATGGTACGAGGTCGAGTCCATCATGCGCTCGAACCGGGAGCTTTCGACGACGGAACTCCTCGGCCTACAGGCGCGGCTCTACCAGGTGACGCAGCACGTCGAAGTCCTCAGCAAGGTGGTCGATCAGGTGACGGGCGGCATCAAGACGATTCTCAACACGAACGTCTGAGCGGAGAGGCGCGGGAGGGCTTAAAGAAGTATGGCGGGGGCGGAGAGAGTCGGCAACGGGCCGGAGCGGGCCAGCGAACTGACGCGCGCACAAGAGGCTACGAGAAACGTCCCGGCGCGCAGGGGCGCGCGCGCCGCGTTCGACGAGCGCGTCGGGCTCGGCGCGGGTGCTTCGGACGCGGGGCGCGCGACGGAGTACCTGACGGCGGAGAAGTGGCTGCGCGAGCGCACGGTCGAGGAGCTGAGGACGCTCGTCGAGGCCATACAGGGCGGCGTCACAGACCCCTGGCAGTTAACCGACCTCATCTTCTACGCGCGACACCCCGAGATGAAGGGGCAGCCGCTCACCGACCGCGAGCTGCTCGACGAGTGGAACCAGATCAGCGCGCTGCTCGTCCACCCGGCCATCAACGAGGTGAGCGACTTCCTCGGCGCGAACGTCCTCGGCGGCGAGGTGCGCGGCCCCTCCGAGATGGGGGCCGCCTTCGTGCGCGCGGGCTCCCGCCTGCCGGGCGGCAACGTTCACCGCTTCGACGACGTGATAGCCCGCGCGGTCGAGTGGTGCCCGGGCCTCTCGCCCGCGATACTCAAGGGGCTGCTCGCGCAGGAGTCGAACTTCAACACGTCGGTCATCAACCGCTACGGGTACGCGGGCATCGCGCAGTTCGGGCGCGCCGAGGCGCGCGAGGTCGGTATGCAGGTCGGGGTCGCCGGCTCGGCCACGGACGAGCGGCTCAACCCGTACAAGGCCATACCCGGCGCGGCGCGCCTGCTCAGCATCAAGGCGCGGCGGCTCGGCGAGATGGCCTTCTCCCGCTACGGCCAGCCCGACGGGCAGGAGTTCTGGAAGTTCGTGCTCGCGGCCTACAACGGCGGCGAGGCGACCGTCACGCTCGCGATGGGTCACGCCTACCGCGCCGGCCTCGCGCAGGCGCGCGCGCGCGGCCTCGTCGGCCCGGAGGCGGTCTCCTACGCGCGCGAGTACGCCTCGCGTTGGGACAACCTGCGCGCCGGCGGCATGGACTCTCCGCTCGGCCTCGCGGCGTCGAGATATTTCCCGCAGCTCGCCGCCTCGAAGTATGAGGAGATCGGCAACTACCCCGTGGCGATTGTGGCGCGCGCTCTGAAGGGCGCGCAAAGGGACTGAGCGTTCGGCCCGACGGACTCCGGCGATGGGCGATAACAGAATCAACGGCAACTTGCCGGGAAACCTCCCCGCGGGCGGCGGCCCGCATAATCTCCCGCGGGGCGGCGACGACCTCATCCCGAAGAACGCGCGGCCGGGCGGCGACGAGGGCGGCCACGCTTACGGCCACTACAAGGACGACAACAACGGCGTCAGCAACAGGGGCGGCCGCGGCGAGGTAGACCCCGGGAAGAAGGAGGCCGACCTGCCCTCGCGCGCCCGTGAGAACGAGAGCCAGGCCCGGCAGATTCGCAGCCGCGTCGAGAACAGCCAGCCGCAGTCCGAACGCCTCGGCGACGACGCGCCGGGCCGCGACCGCACACACGAAGGCGGGCGACTGCGCGGAGACGACGGCGACGGCTCGCGCCGCAATGATGGGGTTCAACTGCGAACCTACGTCGGCGACGACCGCTCACGCGCGCAGACGGACGACGGCCGCTCTCGCAACACCCTCAACGACCAGCGCGCACTATTCGAGCAGTCCTCGCCCGGCCGCTCCGAGTTCGGCCACAGCCACAACAGCAACAAGAGCCACGGCAGTCACCACAACGGCCCGCTCTCGAACGCGCCGAACGTGCTTGAGTTGGGGGCGACGCGCGGCGACTCACACTCGACGGTCGGCCGGCTCGTCGCGGGCGCGGGCGAAGTCGTCGGGTCGGTGGGCCGCCTTGTCGAAGGCGCGACGCACGGGCAAGGTCACGCGTACGGGGCCGAGGCGCGTCGGCTTCTCGACGCGGCCCTGGAGGCGGCCGGGTCGCGGCTCGGCCAGGTGACTTCGTCGGGCGGGCCTCCGACCCGCGAAGCGCTGGCCGCCGCGCTCGGGCTCGACGCGGGCGACAAGACGGTCGAGAAGGTTTTCAAACTCCTCGACCACGCGCTCAAACACGTCGAACACGGTGCGGCGCGACTAAGCGACGACGGCGCTCCGTTCGTCAACTTCCGCGGCCACGGCGACGGCGCGCCCGGCCGCGTCGCAAGCGAGGCCGTGCGTCTCGCGCGCGAGGTGGTCGAAGAGCTCGCCTCGGCACTGCAACTCGGGCGACACCTGAATCATTTGGAGAAGACGGGCGGGGGCGTGGTGCGTCAGGCGGAGGCGTCGATAGCGCGCGCACTTTACGACGCGGGCGTAGCGGAGCGCGTCCCCGTCGGCCCGTCCTCGCACGTCCCCGTCGGCCCGCCCGCGCGCGGCGGCGAGCCGCAGGCGTTGCCGACGCCGCAGTCGTCCCCGACGCCGCAGGCGTTCCCCTTCGAGCGGCCGACGCCGCAGGAGGTCTTGCGCGATCTGCGCTCGGGCGCTTTCCTCCCCGCGCAGGAGCGCCTGAGCCCCTTCCCGCTCACGGGACGCGCGCGCGTCGCGGCGGAGATGATGGAGTTGATGCGGACGCTCGACGCCGTGGACGGCGCTCTGCGGCGCGCGTCCGAAGGGGTCGCGGCGCAGAGGGCTTTGGGCGACTCGGCCGTCGCCGCGTGGCTGCGCGCGCGGGCCGGCGTGGCCGCCGCGCCCGAGAACGTGCTCGACGAGTTGGCCGCGCTGCTCACACCCTCGCTGCCGGGCAGGGCCGCGCGCTCTCTGATACCCGCGCACGTCGCGGCGCTGAACGGGCTCTTGACGGACGCGGACGGCCACGCCCTGCTCGCGCGCGACGGCACCCCGCTCAAACTCGAACGGCTCCTGTGGCTGAGCGCGGCGGGGGGCCTGCTCGGCTCGGCGTTCAGGGGTGGCGACTTCCCCGCCCGACTTTCGCCCGCGCTGCTCTACGGCTTCGACGCGATCTACAGCGTCATCGGCTTCGACGGGAGGACGCTCGCCGCGCCGCACTTCGTCGCCGTGCAGGCCGCGGCCAACGAGTCGGACTCCGAGTGGGTATTCGGCCAGCCGCCGCTCACGCTGGGCTGGGCGCGCGAGCTGATAGAGCGCCTGAAGGACTCGGCGGTCGTCGAATACAACCTGCTCGGCGAGACGCTCGAAGAGGCGCTCGCCGAGGGCCGCTTCCACGTCGCGCTCCTGAGCGTTGAGGTGAACGAGGGCGCGCCCGACCCGGACTCGTCCGCCGTCAGAACCCTTCTCCCCGGCGCGTCCGCGGCCCTCGCGTGAGAAGTGCTGAGGACTGAGGACTGAGGACTGAGTGATTAGTTGAGAGCGCTCGACAGTTGAGTTAGCTCACCAACTCAGTCCTCAGTCCTCAGTCCTCAGTCCTCAGTCCTAAAGTCTTATGTCCGCATCTTCCGCCGAGCACAGCGTGGGCGCTTACGACCTGCGGTCGCTCAACCACGAGCGGCGCATGCTCTCGGTCTATCGCGCGAAGGTCTCGGACGGCGACGCCTCGCACGCGCAGCCGCTCGCGAACGCGTGCTGGCGCGCGTCGATGTTCGAGTGGGCGCTCTACCGCGAGGCGGACGTGGTGCGCCGGCTCTGGGCCGAGGCGGCGCGCACGCTGGCCGACGGCTTCGCGCGGCGCAGGCCCGGCTTCGACCCGAGCCCCGACCAGTTGATACTCGCGCTCCACTTCGCCGTCGCCTCGCGCGAGCGCGAAGCCTTCACGCAGTTGGCGCTCGCCGCGCCGGCCTCGCGCGAAGGGGCTCTGCGCGGCGCGCGGGCCTTCAGGAGTTCGCGCGCGCACTTCCACCTCGCCGAAGGCTACGCCCTCCTCGCCCGCTCGCTGGTCGAGCGGCAGGCCGCGCCGGCCCGCGCCGCCGCGCAGTCGCTCGACGCCGCGCGGCAGGAGAACGACCGCGGCTGGTGGGAGCGCCAGTTCCCGGAGCCGCTCGACGCCGCGTGGCGCGCCTCCGAGCACGAGTCGGTCTGCGCGCTCCTCGGCGCGGTCGCGCGCCGCCTCGTTAACCGCGGCGACGGCGAGGACGCCCGCACGGAAGAGGAAGACGAACTCACGGCGGACTTCGCGCGCACCGCGGACGAGACGCTGCTCCGACTCAAGCGCTTCGTCGAAACGGACGCGAACCACCACCCGAAGCTCTACGTCTGGCTGCCCGGACTCGCGGCCCTCGCGCTCGCCGCGAGCGCGGGCCTCCCCGTCGGCTGGCTCGCCGGGCGCTTCGAGTCCAAGGCCGACGGCTACGAACGCCTGCCCTTCGAGCTGCTCAACAACCCGCAAGCCTGAAGCGATAGATTCATCCATTACCGGCTTATCCGTTACCCTCCGTTTAGAGGCGGGCTCCGCCCGCCTTCGCGAGTTACATCGCAGCACGAACCGGCGGGCGGAGCCCGCCTCTAAACGGACGCCGCTGAGCAGAAAGGATGTAGATGAGCAGAAAGGAGAACTCTTCTAAGCGTTGTCGGCCAACGCGGGCGAGGGGAGCGCGCCGCCGAGGCGTTCGCCCGCGTCGGGGAAGACCTGCTCGTGCGGGCGCGGGGGACGCATCGTGATGCGCCCGACGGGCTGCACGTTGAGTTCCGGGGCCAGCTCCTGGTAGGAGAGGACCGTGAGCGTCGGGAACTCCAGCTCGACCATCTTGCGCACGAAGCGCCGCAGCTCCATGTCCGTGATGACGACAGGCTTCTGCGCGCCGGGCGGGAGTTCGGCTATCTCGCGCCGCATCGCGTCGAGGATGTCGTGGGCGATGGCCGGGTCGAGCGAGAGGAAGGAGCCCGTCGAGGTGCGCCGGATGGCGCCGCGGATCACGTCCTCGATTTCGGGGTCGAGCAGGTAGACGAACAGGGTGTCACGCCCGCCCGTGTAGCGGAACGAGATGTAGCGCTTCAAAGAGGCGCGCACGTACTCGGTGAGCATCACCGGGTCTTTCTCGATGCGCCCCCACTCGGAGAGCGAGTCGAGCACCGTCTTGATGTCGCGGATCGAGATGCCCTCCTGCACGAGCCGCTGCAACACGTCCGTGAGCTGGTGAACGGTGACGACCTTCGGCACGAGTTCCTCGACCAGCTTCGGCGCGCCGCGCGAGGCGAAGTCGAGCAGCGCCTGCGTCTCCTGGATGCCGACGAACTCGTGCGCGTACTTCTTCATCACCATCGAGAGGTGGAGCGTGATGACCTCGGCCGGCTCCCAGACCTTCAAGCCCGCCAGCTCGGCGACCGCGCGCTGCGCGGCCGGTATCCACGCGCCGGGCTTCAAGTCCGCAGGGTTGCGCACGTCCTCGCCCTCGATGCCGAAGACGCGTATGTTCTCGGCCGAGTCGTTGACGTAGACGCAGTCGGGCCGCAGAGAGCCGTAGACGACCGGAACCTCCTTGATGGCGATGAAGTACTGGTTGGCCTTCAGCGGCGCGTCGCCGCTCACGTAGCAGCCGGGCAGCAGCACCCCGAGGTCGTAGTAGACGGCCGAGCGCAGCTTGGGAAGCTCCGCGCGGAAGCGCGCGCCCGAGGGCGTCTTCGGGTCAACGAGGCGCGTCAGCTCCGTGCTGACGACGACGGCGAGCGGGACGGCGAAGGTGGGCTGCAACTCGTCCTGCCCCGGGGCCGTCCCCGTCTTCGCCTGCCGCTCGGCCTCCTCCTTCGCGGCCCTGCGCTGCGCGCGGAGCAGCCAGTAGCCGATGCCCGCGACCCCGCCGCCGACGAGCAGCAGCGGCGCGAGCGGCATGCCGGGCAGGAGCGCCATCATGAGCAGCAGCCCCGCGCCGATCATGATCGGCTTCGGGTTGCGCAGCAGTTGGCCGCTGATGTCCGCGCCGACGTTCGAGCTGTCCTCGTCCGTCGAGACGCGCGTGACGACGATGCCGGCCGAGACCGTGACGAGCATCGAGGAGATGATGGCCGCCAGCCCGTCCCCGATGGTCATGATGGTGTACTTGCCCGCGGCCGCCTGGAAGCTCATCCCCCTGACGAGCACGCCGACGGCGAGGCCCCCGGCGATGTTCACCATCGCGATGATGATCGTGGCGATGGAGTCGCCCTTGACGAACTTCATCGCGCCGTCCATCGCGCCGTAGAGCTGCGACTCCTTCTGGAGCGCCGTGCGCGCCGCGCGCGCCTGCTCCTGCGAGATGAGCCCCGAGCGCATGTCGGCGTCGATGGACATCTGCTTGCCCGGCATCGCGTCGAGCGTGAAGCGCGCCGCGACCTCGGCCACGCGCTCCGAGCCCTTCGCCACGACGATGAACTGCACGACCAGGATCATCACGAACATCACCGCGCCGACGATGATGCTGCCCTGCGCGGTGATGTGGCCGAGCGCGTCGATGACGCTCCCGGCCGTCCCGTTCTTCAGAATGCTGCGCGTCGCCGAGACGCTCAGCGTCAGGCGGAAGACGGTCGAGAGCAGGAGGATGGTCGGGTAGGAGGTCAACTGCGTCGGCGTCGAGATGTAGAGCGAGGTCGCGAGCACGACGACCGAGACGGCGAGGTTGACGACGATGAGGACGGAGATGAGCCCGGGCGGCAGCGGAACGAAGAGCGTGCCGATGATGAACATCACGCCGACGGGCAGCAGCAGGTCGCCGTAGCGCGCGAGCAGCGCCGAGACGTTGCCCTTCTTCAGCTCAAGCCACGCCGGCTTCAGTAACGCCTGGACTCGGCCCATAAAATTCTACGCCCCGCGCCGCGGGCCTTACGCGTAAAGTTCCAGGATGATGAAGATGATCGCGGCCGTGACGAGCGTGCCGACGGCCATGACTAGCACTTCCAGGGGGGTGAAGTAGCCGAAGTATCTGCGCGCGGGGGAGGGGGGCGGCACTTTCGTATCGACCGCGGCCGGGGCCCTGGGCGCGGGCGCGGCCGACTCGCCCGCGCCCGCCCCCGCGGCCTTCGCCGCCGGAGGGGCGAGTTGCTGCTGCGGCAGCAGCGTGTCGAGCACGACGAGCGACGCGGGCTCGTGGAAGACGAGGCAGGCGTCTTCGGGCTCGCCGGCCGTCCCGCGCAGGAGCGTGACGCGGTCGCCGTCGCGCAGGCGGCGCGGGGCCTCGACCGCCTCGCCGTTGACGAGGATCATCCCCGGGCTCAGGGGGAGCGCGACCACGCCGCTCCAGTCTTTGCGCACCACGGCGCGCGCGGCCGCGACGCTCCCGGCGTCGCAGGAGATGCGCCGGCCCGTCTCGTCCCAGCCGATCATGGTCTCGGCCGCGTCGAGCCGCACGCGGCGGCTCGCGCCCGCCGCGGACTCGACGACGAAGTAGAAGCTGTCCTCCTCGGTGCGCAGGCTGTCGAGGATGGCCGCGAAGCTCCGCCCCGGCTGCTGGCGGGCCGACGCGTCGCCCGACGCGCCGCCCTCGCCGACGCGGGCGCCGTCCGCGTCGGTGCCTCTCTCTTCAGCGCGCGCCCTGTACCGCGCGGCTTCTTCAGAGTCGCCTTCGGCGGGCGCGACGCGGACGCTGTAGGGGCCGAACTCTATGCGGTCGCCCGCGGCGAGCGTGAGCCGCGCCTCGCGCGCGAGCGGCTCGCCGTTGAAGAGGGTGCCGGGCGCGCGGTTTATCAGCAGGGGCCGCCCGTCTTCCCTGATGATGATGGCCTGCTCGGGGGCGATTGAGGGGTCTACGAGGCGGAGCGTCGCCGCCTGGTCGCTCCCGATGGTCACGATCTCGTCTTCAAACGCGCGCTCCTCGACTGGCACGCCGGGCCGGCTGATGATTAGTCTTGTGGCCATGCTCTTAGCGAAGACGTTACCGGTCATAGCCATGCGTCCGGCGCGCGCCGTCTGAAGCTACGGGGGCGGGGCGGGGCCTTCCGCGCGGCCCGCCCTTCGGGTGTTTGACATGCGGGGGCGTGGCTAAATATTATCACAGCGTCAACCGACATAAGAATAACAGACCGGTTTCGTACGCGCGCCGAAGGAGGCCGAGATGGACGCTTTCCCAAAGGGCGAAGGGCCGCAGACGCCGGGCGGCGGGGGCCGCGACGACGCCGGCTCCGACCTCTCGTCGGTCTTCAACTACCCCTCTCTGGGCCAGCTCTTCGACGCGGGGGACACGCGCCAGCTCGAAGAGATGCGCGCGCGCCTGACGCGCACGGGGCAGGACCTGGAGCGCGTCGTGCGCCAGGGGCCGAAGGAGGACGCCGAGCGGGCCGCGCGCGCGGCCCGCGCCGTCTCCGTCACCCTTAAGTTCCTCGACGACCTCGAACGCCTCCGGCGCGAAGGCGGCGTGAAGTAGCCCGCCGTCGTTCGCGGCGCCCCGCCCCCTTTTTGTTGACCCCAAAAAAAATCCCCCCGCGCAGGAAACTTTTTCCACGAATCGCCGATAACTCGGTTGAAAGAGGGAATCTCGTCAGGCGTCGGCAGGGTTAGCGAGAGTGCGTGGCTCGCGGGCCGCGGCGGGCGCAAGTTGAACATTCGGGGAGGTAGATTATGGTAGACGGCGACGCGATGATTAACCGCACGAGCACACCCGCGGAGCAGCCCGTGACTACGGGGCCTTCGGCGCTCCCGCCCGAGGCCCCGAAGCAGCCGGGCAAGTTCGCGAAGATCTTCGGCGGCATCGCCGGCGGCGCGCTCAACATCCTCGCGCCCGGCGCGGGCTCGCTCATCGGCGGCTTCATAGGCCGCGGCGGCCTCGACTACACGAGCATGCAGTCGATGCTGCACCAACAGCAGCAGCAGTCGTTCCAGATGCTCGCCATCCAGAACCGCGTGCAGACGCAGTCGCAGGAGTTCACCACGGTCTCGAACCTCCTGAAGGCGCGGCACGACGGCGAGATGTCGGCGATCCAGAACTTCAAGTCGTAAGCCCGGCGCGCACGAATCCTGCCGCGGCGGCGCGGCGCGATTCCTGCGTGAGGTATAGAAGACCCGTGTTCACAAGGCTCAGTCAGGTGACGCCCACGGACGCCGAGATGCGCGTCATGATGGAAGCTGGCTTCGTGCTGCGCGAGGCCGGGAAGTTCGACGACGCGGAGGCGGTCTTCCGCGGCGTGATGGAACTCCTGCCCGACTCGGACGTGCCGCGCGTGGCGCTCGGCACGGTCGAGTTGCAGCGCGGGCGCTTCGACTCGGCGCTCGCGGCGTGCGAAGAGGCGCTGCGCCTGCGCCCCGAGAGCCTCTACGCGCGCGTCCACCGCGCGGAGGCGCTGCTCTTCCAGCGCCGGCGGGCCGAGGCCGAAGAGGAGCTGCGCGCGGTCATCTCGGCGGACGCCGGCTCCCCGCACAGCCGCACGGCGCGCGCCCTGCTCGACGCCGCCGACCTGATCTGCTCGGCCGAGAGCGTCGGGGCCTGAGCCGCCCCCAGAGGAAAGAGGATGAAGGTCAACCGCACGGGCTCCCCCCTTTCGAGCGGCGCCGAGCCGTTGGACGCGCCCGACGCGCAGGAGTTGCGGAAGGCGCTCGAAGGCGAGCGCTTCTCGGCCGTGCTCTCGCAACTCGAAGCGCAGGCCGCCGAGGGGCGCGGCGGCGCGCCGAACGCCGTGCGCTCGGCGCTCGCGCGCATCGCGCGGGAGTCGAATCTCTCGACGGGCGAGGGCGCGGCCGACGCCGTGCGCGAGTCGGCGCGCTTCATGATCCGCTCGCGCCTCCACGAGAAATTCCGGCAGAGCGAACAGGGGGACGGGCTCGTCGAGAAGCTGAGCGAGTTCGTCGCCTCAGACCCCTTACTCCACTCGAAGCTACTCGGCATACTGCAACGCTTGAAGGCGGCGTGACCCAGGGCGATGTCAGGCGGCGGCGAAAAGACCGAGCAACCCACCGCGAAGCGGCTGCGCGACGCGCGGCGCAAGGGCCAGGTCGCGAAGAGTCACGACCTCTCTTCGGCGGTGCTGCTGGTCGCGGCCGTCGCGGTGCTCTGGGTGGCGAGCGGCTACATGGGCGGGTGGCTGAGCCGCGCGATGACCGAACAGCTCGACTTCGCCTCGTCGTTCAAGGGCGACCTCGACGAGTCGGTCGCGCTCGGCGCGCTCGGCGCGGGGACGAAGTCGCTGCTGCTCGCGCTCGCGCCGCTCTTCGGCGCGCTCGTCGTCGTCGCCGTGCTCGTCAACTACTTCCAGGTCGGCTCCATCTTCTCCTTCGAGCCGGTCAAGCCGAACGCGAACAAGCTCAACCCGGCCGAGGGCTTCAAACAGAAGTTCCTGAAGGCGCGCCCCTACGTCGAGCTGGCGAAGACGGTCATCAAGCTCCTGGTCGCGTGCGTCGTCGTCGCGGCCGTGCTCTGGGGGGCGCGGGGCGACATCGTCAGGCTCACTCGGCAGCCGCCGGACGTGGCCGCCGCGTACGCCGGGGCGCTCTTCTTCAAGATCGGCCTGCGCGTCGCGCTCGCCTTCCTCGTCATCGGCGCGGCCGACTACTTCCTCCAGAGGTTCCTCCACCGCAAGGAACTCCGCATGACGAAACACGAGGTGCGCGAGGAGTACAAGGAGACCGAAGGGAACCCCCTGCACAAGAGCCTGCGCCGGCAGATGCACCGGGAGATTCTTTTGCAGAGCGTGATGGAGGCCGTCCGCCGCGCGAGCGTCGTGGTCGTCAACCCCACGCACCTGGCGGTCGCGCTCCGCTACGAGCGCGGCGAGACGAACGCGCCCGTCGTCGTCGCCAAGGGCGCGGAGCACCTGGCCGCGCGCATCCGCGAGCTGGCGCAGGAGTCGGGCGTGCCCGTGACGCGCGACGTGCCCCTCGCGCGCGCACTCTACGAGCTGGAGGTGGACGAGGAGGTGCCGGAAGAGCTTTACGAGGCCGTGGCGGTCGTGCTGCGCTGGGTCTACCAACTGGCGGAGGAGCGCGGGGAGGTGGCCCGTGCCTGACGTCGGTAAAGTTGACGGGAAGGTGCCGCCGCCGCAGGGGCAGGTGCCGGACGCGTCGGTGACGCCCGTCAGCCAGAACGCGCCGCGCGCCGAGAACCTGCCCGCGCCCGTGGGGCAGCCCGGCCCGCTCGGGCAGCCGACGGGTCTTCCCGCGGCCCCGCTCGCGCCGGGGCAGAAAGTCCTGCCCGACGTGCTGGCCGGGCGCGACGCTTCGCAGCTCGCGGCGGCCGAGCAACTGAGAGCGCGCGGCGGGGCTTCCGCCGTGGACGAGCTGCTCGGCCTCAACCAGCGGCCGACGGTGATGGGGGCGCTCGCGCCTCCGCCCGGAAACAGCGAGGCCCTGCGCCACATGACCCCGACGATGCGCCGCACGGCCATGCGCAACCTGCTCGACAGACAGCGGACGAGTCTGCGCGGGCTCGCGCAAATGCTTCGGCGCGAGCGCGACGGGGAGGAGGAGGGCGGCGGGCGGCGGGGCGACGAGGCCGAGCAGAGTTTCGCCGACGAGTTAGGCGTGGCGGCTCTCGTCCGGGTCGCGCTCAGCGAGGAGCAGGCCGAGCGCGCGCGGCTCGAACTCGGCAGCGCCGCGCAGATGTTGGACCTGCTCTCGGAGCTGCTCGCGATGCAGGACTACGCCATCAGCCAGATGGGCGCCTTCTCTCAGGGCTGAGGGCCTGTCTGCGAAAGCCCCGAAGGGGCGAAATGTAAAAGCCAGGGGCAACGCCCCTGGTCGGCAGTCGTGAAATAAAATTGAGCCCCGAAGGGGCGGAATAACATCGACGGTTATTCCGCCCCTTCGGGGCTCGACGTATTCATCACGACGTTACCAGGGGCGGCGCTCACTACGTTCGCTCTGCCCCTGGCTTTCTCATCCCGCCCCTTCGGGGCTTTCGCAAACAGGCTCTTACTTAAATTCGTGGTGGGCACGGGGCCTACCGCGCGCCCGCCGGCTTTTTCTGCCGCGCCGCCTCGCGGACTGCGCCCAGCAGCGAGAGGGCGCGCGCGGTCGAGGGGCGGGCGGCCTTCGGGTCGAGCGCGACCGCCGCGGTCAGGTCTTTGACGGCCTCGCTGAAGTGGCCGAGCCGCAGGCGCGTCTCGCCGCGCCCGGAGAGTGCGTCGCCGTTCGCGACGTTGAGCCGCAGCGCCGCGTCGAACTCGGCCAGCGCGGCCTCGGCGTCGCCCGTCCGCAGGAGCGCCGCCGCGAGGTGGCAGCGGAAGACGCTGTCGTAGGGGTCAGCCGCCGCGAGGCCGCGGTAGATGGTCAGAGCCTCGCGGAGTCGGCCGCCGTTGAGCAGCCGGTGGGCGGTGCGCGCGATGGCGTAAAGCTCCTCGCGCCGGAGCCCCGCGTACTGCGCGAGCGTTATCTCGCCGCGCGCGAGCCCGAGCGCCCTTTCGCGCGAAGCCGTCTGAAGACCTTCTCCCCGCACACTCGTCACACGCCCCCTCGCAGTTCACACGAACGCCGGCGCAAAGTCACCCGAAGCCCGACGGCGCTCAGGCCGTCATGTAGTAGCGCCCGTTGTTGCGCCCGACAGAGAGCTGTTCGCTCAGGCTCGAAAGGCGCGCGAGCGCGTCGAACATCTGCCCCAGGGCGTCGAAGGCGTCGGCCAGCGCGCGCCACTGACGCGCGGGGCCGTCCCCGTAGGCGTCCCAGACGGGGCGGCGCGACGGGTTGAAGTTGTTCGAGTTCGGCCCGAACGCGTCGCGCATGTGGCTCATGAAGTTGTCGAAGAGCGACGAGACCCAGTCGAAGCCCTCGTCGAAGCTGACGGGGTCTGAGCCGAGCGGGTGCAGCTCGCCGCCGAGCTTGAAGGAGTCGCCGCCGTTCTCGCTCCCCACGATCTCTCGGCCGGTGTAAGACCAGTCGTCGGCCTCGCGGCCCATGACGAACACGTCGCCCTGGAAGCCGTTGACGTGCTGGTAGCCGTCCTGCGTGACGGTGCCGATCTTGCCCTTGCCTTTGTCTATGTCGGTGGCGACGACGCGGTCGTTGCCGCTGATGACTTCGAGCTGAGCGGTGACGGTCGCGCCGCCCGAGCCCCAGGGGGCCGTCGTGACGTTGATGCGCGTGCCGTCGCCGAGGACGAAGGTCGAGTTGCGCTTAAACTCCCAGTCGTTCGCGCCGTCGCGGTCGCCCTCGTCCACGTGCGGGTCGCCCCAGATGCGCGTCGTCTCGCCGTCCGGCCCGGTTATCTTCCACTCGTACTGCCCGACCATCTCGATCTTGTAGCCGCCGGGCGTGGTGATTACGTCGCCCTCCGCCCGGAGGCTGCCCGCGGGGTGCGTCGCGTCCGAAGGGTCGGGCTCGGAGACGGGGCAGCACGTGTTGAAGGGCGAGTCTTGCGCGCCGCCGAGCTGCGCGAGCGCGCCGAGCAGGCTGCCCGCGGCCTCAAGAAACTGGCCCGCCGCTTCGAGCAGCCGCGCGGCCTCGGGGTTGAGCGAGGCGTTAGAGAACTGGCTGAAGATGTCGCCGAAGATGTCCGGCCGGCTGAAGGTGTTAGGTACGCACGTCATGGCTCTCACTCTCCTTCTGCCACAGTTATCGGCGCGGCGCGGAGAATGTTTCTTACTTGAACCGTAAACCGTGACAAGAAGGAGAGGCCATCTTTCACTTGTCACGGTTTACGGTTCACGGCTCTTTCTCATCTTTAAGGACTCCGCGCTCGCGCAGGAGGTCGCGCAGGTGTGCGATGGCGCGCGCGTGGAGGCGTGAAATCCAAGACTTGGTGATGCCGAGCTGCGCGGCCAGCTCGGTCATCGAGGCGTGCTTGAAGTAGAGCGATTGGATAAGCCGCTGCTCGTCTTCGGACAATTCGTTGAGGACGCCGAGGACTATGCCGACCAGCTCGCGCTCTTCGATCTCCTCCATCGAGAGCGCTTTGGGGTCAACTATCTCGGGCACGGCGTCGCTGCCGAGCGAGAGCAGGTAGACGGGAATCAGCGCGTCGATGAGCGACTGCGCCGTGGCTATCTCGTCGTCCACGGAGGACGAGGAGCCTTGCGCCGAGGGCTGCTCGTCGTCGCTCGCCGCACGCAGGAGGTCGTTGGCGTGCGACGCCCAGCGCACGCGCACGCCCGACGAGCGCGAGTAGTAGCCCATCTCGCGCAGGCCGTCGTGAATCGCGCCCTTGATGCGGTAGTGCGCGAAGGTCGGGAACGAGACGCCGCGGCGCGGGTCGAAGCGCTCGGCGGCCTCGACCAGCCCGACCTCGCCGTAGCCGACCAGGTCGTTCAAGTCCACGGGCACGGGCAGCGACTTCATCACGCGCACGGCCAGCGCCCGCGCGTACGAGCGGTGCTGCTCGATGAGCGCGTCGCGGTCTGTCAGCGGCGGCGGCGGTAAAGGCTGCTGCTCGGGCATCTGTGAAGCCGACACGACCCCTATAAACTCCAAGAGGACGGGGGACAAAATTTTCTACGAGGGGGATGCGCCGGATTATAACCCAATGTCCACTGGCCGACGCTACCCTCCTTTGCGCACTCCGCGTGTCCTTCGCGTCCTTTGCGGTTAAGCCGGTCGAACTTTAACCACAAAGGACTCGAAGGTATTCGCAAAGGCCGCAAAGGAGAAGCGAATGGAGGCGACACGAGTGTTTTCAAGCACCTTTTAATTATCATGACTTTCGTGCGGGGGTTGCTGTAAACTTTCGTCGAACCGCTTCCCCCCGAGACCGCCCCCGAAAATTTCCCGCGGCAAGACGGCCGCGGGGTGAGAATGTATGCCGACGCGTCTCAGTCCCCGACGTGCCCCGAGGGCGCTCGCGCTCTGCGGCCTCCTGTGCCTGCTGCTCGTGGCGGCGGCGTGCGGCGAGAAGTCCGTGACGAGCGTCCCGACGGAGCCGGACGCCATCGAAATCCTCGACGTGCTCGGCCAGAACGGCATCGAGGCGGAGAAGCGCGCCACGGGCGAGGCCGAAACGAGGCGGTGGGAGATAGTCGTTGACGAGGGGCTCTTCGGCGGCGGCGAGGCGGCGCTCGCCGTGCAGGTCATGCGCGACCACGGGCTGCCGAGGCCGGAGGAGACCGAGGCCGTGGACAGCGGCCTGATCCCTTCCGAGCGCGCCGAAAAGCTCCGCGAGCAGCGCCGCATCCGCGGCGACATCGAGCGGCAGTTGCGGGCGCTGCCCGGCGTCACGCTCGCGCTCGTCACCGTAGTCCTGCCGCAAGACCCGACGCTGGAGCTGAACCCGTACCCGGCCACGGCCTCCGTCGTCATTAACTACCAGGGGCAGTCGCCCTCCTTCTCCGAGCAGCAGGTGCAGAACCTCGTCGCCAAGGGCGTCCCCAACCTCAAGCCGCAGGAGGTGAGCGTGACGATGTCGCAGCAGACGCCGCGACCCGTCCCCCGCGGCGAGTTGAGCGCCCGACGCCGCAACAGCATCCTGCTCGCCATCGGGCTCGGCCTCGCCACGCTGCTCTGCTTCTTCCTCGCGCTGCTCCTGCTGCGCGCGCGCCGGCAGCGCGCCGAGCCGCGCGAACCGGCCGAGGCGGCGGCCGACGAAGGCGAAGCGCCCGAGGCCGCTGCCGCCGAGGGCGCAGGCTACCTGACCGAGTCCAAGGAGGAGTTGACGGCGGCGGGCGGAAGGGCGGACGATTGACCGACGGTCTGAGTCGAACCGCCGCGGCAGGCCCGCGACGCGAAGGCCCATGTCTTCAAACCCCGAGACCCAACGCGTGGACATGCTGCTCGCGCTCGCGCTCGCCTTCGGCGAGGCCGGGGCGGGCACGCCCGGCGCATCCGCGTCCGGCGGGGCGGCGAGCACAGGTGAGTCAAACGTCTCGGACCCGCTCGCGCCGCTCGCGGCGCTCCCGCCGGCGACGCGTCAGGCGGTGGCGCGCCGCGCCGAGTGGTTGGCGAAGCTCCCGGCCCAGAGCCAGCACGACTGGGTCGCGCACATGCTCGCGCGCGCGCGCGGCCCCGTCCCGCGCTTCGACGAGCGCGTGCACCCCTCGCACGTCGCCGAGCAGTTGCGGGGCGAGCCGCCGCGCGTGCGCGAGTTGGTGCTGAGTTATCTGCCGGGGCGCGTCGCCGAAGAGGTCGCGGCACAACCGGGCGCGTCGCTCCGCGTGCCGTCGCCGGAGGCCGCGCCGGTCGCGCCGGAGGTGATCGCCGTCGTCCGGCGCGAGTTCCTCGCGCGCTTCGAGCCGGAGCCGGACGCCACGCGCGCCCGCCCGCTCGACCTGCTGTCGGGCGCGGGGCTCGCGCGGCTCGTGCGCGTGCTCGGCGTGCGCGAGGCCGCGAACGCGTGCCGCCGGCTTGAGTCGCGCGAGGCCGTCGCGTCCTTCCTGCGACGCTTCGAGCCCGAGGACTTTCAGGCCGTGAGGGCTCACCTCTATGCGCCCGCGGAGGTCGCGCCCGCGCGCCTGCGCTTCGCCGAGGAGGTCATGCGCGACGCGCTCCTGGCCGGCGCGGAGCCGGGCGCGATGCTCGACCTCGTCGGCCTTCGCATGCTCGCGAACTCCTTCGACGCGGGCGCGGACTCTTCGCGCCTGCGCTACGCGGCGCAGAAGCTCCCCTTGGAGGCGGCGCGTCTGCTTTCGGAGATGGCGCGCGAAGGGCTCGCGCGCTTCGTCGAGCGCGAGGCGGAGGCGGCCGAGCTGCGCCGCGCGCTCGCGCGCGAGACGGAGGCCGCGGCCGCCGGCCTCTACGGTGGAGGAGTAGCCCGCGCGTGAACGCGCCGCGCGTCGGCGAGGAGCGGACTGAAGTGTCGAGTGAAGGCAACGTCATAAAGAGGTCGCAGGCGGGCGGGGCGCAAGCCCCGGCGGGCCCCGTCGTCAAGCGCGCGGTCGTCGAGGCGCGCGCCGAGGCGCGGAGACTGCTGGCGGAGGCCGAGGCCGAGGCGCGGCGCGTGCGCGAGGCGGCGGAGGACGAGGCGCGCACGCGCCGCGAGAGGGCCTACGCCGAGGGGCGTGAGGAGGCCCTGTCGGAACTGACCGAGCTGATTCTCGACGCGCGCGAGCGCAGGGACGCCGCGCTCGCCGAGGCCGAGCGCGACCTCCTCCGTCTCGCGGTCAAACTCGCCGAGAAGATCGTCGGGCGCGAGATCGAGCGCGACCCGGCCGCGCTCGCCGATATAGTCGCCAGCGCGCTGCGCCACGCGAGGCAGAACGAGACGCTCACCGTGCGCGTCAACCCCGCCGACGCGCCGCACGTCGAAGCCTACCGCGCGCGGCTCGACCCGGCGGGGCGCGCTCGCTTCCTCGACATCGTCGCAGACCCGCGCGTGGGCCGCGGCGGCTGCGTCATCGAGAGCGAGTCGGGCACCATCGACGCGCAGCTCGACACGCAACTGCGCGTGCTCGAACGCGCCCTGCTCGCGCGCTCCGGCGGCGAGTGAATCCGGCGGGCCGAAGCCCTGTTGCCATGCCAGACCTCAGTGAATACATCGAAGCCGTGGACTGGCTCTCGCCGGTCGAGGTGCGCGGGCGCGTGACGGAGCTGGTCGGGTTACTGATTCGCGCGTCGGCTCCGGGGGCGCGCGTCGGCGAGCTGTGCCTGATCCGCTCGCCGCACCGCCCGCGCCCCCTGCGCGCGGAGGTCGTCGGCTTCAGCGGCAGCGAGGCGATCCTGATGCCGCTCGGCGACATACACGACGTGGCGATGGGCGCGGAGGTGGTCTCGACGGGTGCCTCCCTGCGCGTGCGCGTCGGCGAAGGGCTGCTCGGGCGCGTGCTGAACGGGCTGGGCGAGCCGGCCGACGGGGGCGACGAGATAGAGTCAGCGCTGGAGCGCGCGGTCGAGGCGCGGCCGCCCGACCCGATGCGCCGTCAGCGCGTGACGAAGCCCCTGGCGACGGGCGTGCGCGCGATAGATGGGTGTCTGACGGTCGGCGAAGGGCAGCGCGTCGGTGTCTACTCGGCCGCGGGCGTCGGCAAGTCAACGCTGCTCGGCATGATCGCGCGCAACACGGAGGCGGACGTGAACGTCATCGCGCTCGTCGGCGAGCGCGGCCGCGAGGTGCGCGACTTCGTCGAGCAAGACCTAGGCGACGAAGGCTTGCGCCGCTCGGTCGTCATCGCGGCCACGTCGAACGAGCCCTCGCTCGTCCGCATGAAGGCCGCGTACGTCGCGACGACCGTCGCCGAATACTTCCGCGACCAGGGCCGGCGCGTGCTGCTCATGATGGACTCCGTGACGAGGTTCGCGCGCGCCCTGCGCGAGGTCGGCCTGGCCGCGGGCGAGCCGCCGGCGCGCTCCGGCTTCCCCCCGTCCGTCTTCGCAGAGCTTCCCAAGCTCCTGGAGCGGACGGGCAACTCCGACCGCGGCTCGATCACGGCCTTCTACACCGTGCTCGTCGAGGGCGACGACATGACCGAGCCGGTCGCCGACGAGACGCGCTCGATACTCGACGGCCACATCGTCCTCTCGCGCCCGCTCGCCGCCCTCGGCCACTACCCGGCCATAGACGTTAACCAGTCGGTCTCGCGCGTGATGACCGCGGTCGCCGACGCGCGCCACGTCGAGTCGGCGCGCCGCCTGCGCGAGGTGCTCGCCATCTACGAGTCGCAGCGCGACCTCATCTCCGTCGGCGCGTACAAGAAGGGGAGCGACCCGCGCACCGACTACGCGCTCTCGAAACTCGACGCCGTCAACGCCTTCCTCAGACAGGGCACGCACGAAAAGACGGACGCCCCCTCCGCCGTCTCCAAACTCCAAAAGATGTTCTGAGACAGGAAACTCCGCGCCCGTTCCGCCGATAACCTTTGCGTAAGGGCTCAGACTGTCAACCGGAATCTCGGAAGCGTTTGCTTCGTCACCGTAGGCTCGTACGCGCGGAGGGGTTGGGATGTCTTTGTCGGAGGTGGGCGGGCGGATAGTGAGCGCGGCTTCGGACGCCTTGCAGGCGGGGCTGAACGTCGCGCGCGAGACTTTGAGAAGCGCGGCAGTGACGAGTCAGCCCGTCGGCGACGCGGCCGCGCGCCTCCTGACGGAGCGCGCCGTGACGGCTTCGGGCAACGCCGGCGGCGGCGCGGCCCGCGCGGCATTCACGCCTTCCGGCTTCGAGCGCGACGTGCGGCTCGCGCGGACGAGCGCGAGCCTCGGCCACACCCCCGCCGCCGCGCAGCAACAGCAGAACCCCGCCGCGCAGGGCGCGACCGAGACCGTGCTCGTCCAGACGCAAGAGGTCACGATCAAGCGCCAGACGACGCCCGCGGCAGACCCCTCGGAGCCCCCCATCGAGCGCATCGTCTTCGACACGGGCGCGGGCGACGACAACGTCCGAGTCACGCGCGACCCCAAAACGGGCGCGACCGTCATCACGGTCAACGGCGAGCGCCACACCGTTCAACTCTCGCACGACAACTCGACCGGCGGCGGGCTCGCCACGGTTGACGGCAAGCAGTACCAGCTCTCGCGCGACGATCCCTTCAACCTGAAGATTCGACTCGGCGACGGCAACGACCGTCTCGAAGTCGGGAGCGGCGTCCGCGTAAACCTCACCGTCGAGGGCGGCGCGGGCAACGACCTTATACGCACGGGCGCGGGCGACGACCGCGTCGAGGGCGGCGAGGGCGACGACGAGATTCGCGCGGGCGCGGGGCGCGACTACGTGAACGGCTCGCGCGGCAACGACAGGCTCTACGGCGAGGCGGGGCACGACACGGTCTACGGCGGCGACGGCGACGACCTCGCCGACGGCGGCGCGGGCGACGACTACCTCGAAGGCGGGCGCGGGCGTGACCACCTGCTTGGCGCGGCGGGGCGCGACGTTCTGTCGGGCGGCCTCGACGGCGACCTGCTCGAAGGCGGCGCGGACGACGACCGGCTCTACGCCGGCGGCGGCCGGGACAGAATCCACGGCGGCCTCTCGACCGACAAGAAGAACACGGCGCGCGACGTGGCGTACGCGCAGAACGACGACACGGTCGCGGCGGGCACGGCGGTCGTCAACGTCGAACTGACGGGCACGCCCGGCAGCCGCGCGATAAGAATCGTCGGGTCGCCCGAGTTCGTCGAGCGCGTCGAGCAGGACATAGAGTTCCTGCGCTCGTCGCCCGACGGCCGCCAGATGCTCGAAGCCTTCGACCAGGCGTACGACAGGAGCCGCTCGCCGCTGCGCTCGCTGCCGCTCGTCGGTTCGCTCTTCCGCGACGGCAACACCGTCACGATTCAGGAGCTGACCGAAGAGGACAACGGCTTCGCGGACTGGTCGCGCCGGACGACGGGCGGGCCGCACCCCTTCCTCGACGCACAGGGTCGCCCCGGCGCGTCCGACAACGCGACCATCTCCTACAACACGCGGCTCAACCAGATCTACGACCCCGACCCGAACAAGGCGTCCGACCGCTGGAAGTATTTCGACCCCGTCGTCGTGCTCTACCACGAGATGGCGCACTCCTACAACGTCGTGACCGGCACCTTCCAGAACGGAACCTACAACGGCACGGGCCCCGACGGCGGCGTCATCCCGAACAGCGAGCGCCAGGCGGTCGGCCTGCCCAACAGCGGCGTCCTCTTCGACAACGACTTCGACCCCTCGACGCCCGACTCGCGCGACAACCCGCGCGCCCTGACCGAGAACGGACTGCGCGCGGAGATGAACCGCCCGGCGAGGCCGACGTACGGCAACTCTTGAGACTCGTGGCCTGGCGCGCGTTTGACTGCGCGCCGCGGGTGGAAGGAAGATGACCGCCTGGCGGGCGGGCAACCGTCGTCCGCGGGGCGGTCATCCTTTCGGGCGGGAGGGGGAGAGGCTATGCGGACTCTTGCGACCGTGTGCGCGACTCTGTGCGCCGCCGTGATGTCGTTCGGGGTTATGGCAGGCGTGGCGTGCTCTTCGGGGGCCGGGCGCAGCGCGGGCGGAAACGTCAACGAGGTCAAGGCCGTGAACAGCAGCAACCGAACGGGTGATTCCGGAAACACCTCGAACGCCGCCGAGTCAGCCCCGGCGGCCGACGCGGCCGCGCAAGCCACGGGGTTGGACTTCAGGGCCGACGTTCGGCGCGAGGCGGGCGGCGAGATAGTGATCGAGTACAGCGTCACGAACCGCGGCGCACGCGCCGTCCTGCTCGTCAACCGCGGCGACACGAGCTTCGGACTGGGCCCCGGCAGGGTCTATGTTGAGCCGCGGGAGGACGGCACGGTTGACTTCACGCAGCGCGGCTACACGCTCCCGCCGGGCCACTCCGGCCCCGGCCCCACGGCGGCCATCTATCCGGGCGTCTCCGAACTCGCGCCGGGCAAGACCGCGAGCGAGACGCTCCGCGTGCGCGCGCCCAAGTCCCGCCAGCACCCATACGGCCGCTACTACCCGCAGACGGCCGTGCCCGACCCCGTACGCCGCGCGCGCTTCTGCCTCGGCGTCGTGAAGGGCGACGCGCAGACGAAGACGACGCGCGGGACGCGCGTCCTCACGAGCCTCCAGGATGTCGCCGCGCAAGAGCTACTCTGCTCCGCGCCGCGGGAGCTAAACTGAACCGAAGATGGCCGCGCAATAAAGCGGAAGCCGGGAGGGGTCGATTGCCTCGTCAGCAATCGACCCCTCCCGGCTTCCGCGTCAGGCTAAAGCGTTTTACGCATAAGCATACCGACTCCCGTTTAGAGGCGGGCTTGGGCCCGCCTGCGCTTGAAGTGGGCAGCCTCTTCAACTCGCCGGAGCTTCGCCGGCTCAGCGCGCAACGGTCTGGTTGTGGTTGACCGTGATTTTGCCGGCCTTCAAGCTGGATCTGACCTTCATCCCGATTCTCCTTCCGTCATAAGGTTTAAGCACTAAGCAGCACTCCGGCTACCTTCATCCTTAATAAGTAGAGGAAAGCGTGAGCATATTCGCAGGGCGGCAGAAAAATTTCGCGCGCCTCGGATGGGCGGCCAAGGGATAATTTGGCGCCCCGGCAAAAAAAGTGTTGCCAGGCGCGGCCGACCCGTGTTATTAACCTTTTCCGGTTAACGTTAACAGACTCTGTCCCGTCGTCCCGGCAAAGCCGATGCGCCGCTCAACGCCGAAGAAGAAGCACGCCACGCTCGCCGACATCGCCGCCTCGGCCGGCGTCACGCCGATGACCGTCTCCCGCGTCGTCAACGGGAACGGCTACGTCAGCGCAGAGACGCGCGAGAAGGTTCTGAGCGCGGTCAGCGCCCTCAACTACCGGCGCAACGGGCTCGCCCGCGGGCTCAAGCGGCAGCGCACGGACACCATCGGGCTCGTGCTCGGCGACATCGCCAACCCCTTCGCGGCGGAACTCGCCCGCGCCGTCCGCGAGGTGATGTCGGCCAGGGGCTACAACGTCTTCATCTGCGTCAGCGAGCACAGCGCGCGCGAAGACATCGCCGCCTTCGAGTCCCTCGCAGACCACCGCGTGGACGGCTGTATCGTCGCCACGCGCGCCAACAAGCTCGGCAACGACCGCCTCGCGGAGATGATCGAGGGCGGCATCCCCGTCGTCCTCATCGGCCGCGACTTCCGCCACCCGAACGCAGACCTCATCGCCGCCGACAACCTGCGCGGCGGCTACGACGCGACGGCGCACCTGATCTCTCTGGGGCACAAAAACATTGGATTTATCGGGGTCACGCCGACCAGCGGCGTCGGCCTCCGGCGTTACCACGGCTACCTCGAAGCGATGCGCGAGCATGGCCTGAAAGTGGACGAACGGCTCATTGTCGGCCGCGCCGACGACGGCGACCAGTGGCCCGGCTACTCGACCGAGTCGATGGGCTACGAGGGGATGAAGAAGCTCCTCGCCCTGCGCAAGCGCCCGACGGCCGTCTTCGCGCGCAACGACTTCACGGCCGTCGGCGCGATGAGCGCGGTCAAGGAGGCCGGGCTCAAGATTCCCGGCGACATCGCCATCGTCGGCTACGACGACGTGCCCCTGGCGGCGCACACGACGCCGCCACTGACGACCGTGCGCCAGCCGACGCGCGAGCAGGGGCGCATCGCGGCCGAGGCGTTGCTGCGCCGGATTGAGTCGGCCGAGACGCCCGCGCGCGAGGAGCGCGTCATGGCGTGTGAGCTGGTCGTGCGCGCCTCGACCGTCGCCGAGTAAAGAGACGGCCTCGCGGACTTCGGCGGACGCCGGGACGAGGCGTCCGCGCTTACCGAAACAGGGAATGAGCGCCCGGCGGTTAACGGACGAAAGCCGGGCCGCCGCCTGTGATAACGCTAACATAGAATAACTCGACGCTTTTGCGGCACGAATCGAGAAGGAGGCTTCGGACGATGAGACAAGGATTCGCCCAACTACCATGCAGCGCGGCCTTCGACAGACAGACCGGGGGGCCGGGCTCTCTGGCCCGGCGTGTCGCCCTCCTCGCCGCAATCGCCCTGCTCGCCGTCGGACTGCCGCGCGCGGCGGCGGCGCAGCAGATCAACGCCAGCATCACGGGGACGGTCACGACCGCGCGCGAGGAGGTCGTCCCCGGTGCCTCGGTCGTCGTCGAGAGCCGCGAGCTGGCCGTGCGCCGCACCGCCGCGACCGACGGCGAGGGCTTCTTCGTCGTGCCCAACCTCCCCGTCGGCGTCTACCGCGTCACGGTCGAGGCCGAGGGCTTCGCGGCCGTCGTGCAGGAGAACGTCAAGCTCGACGTGGGCAACACCTTCTCGATGACCGTGCGGCTCAACGTCGCGGGCGTCACCGAGACGGTGCAGGTGAGCGGGAACACGTACCAGACGGTCAACACCGAGACGGCCAACGTCGAGACGCTCATCTCCGGCACGCAGGTGACGGAGCTGGCGCTGAACGGGCGCAACTGGGCGCAGCTTATCAACCTCGCGCCCGGAACCTCTGCGCTCACGACTGACTCGCAGCAGGGGACGAACGTCCGCATCGACGACACGGCCATCAACGGACTGCGCCGCCGCACGGCGCCGACGCTCGACGGCGCGAGCAACGTCGATCACGGCTCGGTCGGGACGCAGGTCAACAACATCAGCGTGGACGCCATACAGGAGTTCAAGCTGGTGTCGAGCCCCTACTCGGCGGAGTACGGCGCGCAGGCCGGCCCGGCCGTCAACGTCGTGACGAAGCGCGGGACGACCGAGTACCACGGCTCGGTCTTCGAGTTCTTCCGCCACGACGCCCTGAACGCTTACTCCTGGGAGAGCAAGCAGCGTGCGACGCCGGAGAAGCCTCTGCTGCGCTTCAACAACTTCGGCGGCTTCATCGGCGGCCCCGCTTACAAGGAGAAGCTCTTCTTCTTCGGCGGCGTGGAGTTCAAGCGGCCGCGCACGGGAAGGTCTTTGAGCGAACTCGTGCCGACCGAGGCGATGCGGCGCGGCGACTTCAGCGCGTTCCTGCCGGCGAACGTCCCGGCCAACAACACCTCTTGCGCGCCCGCGGGCGTGACGCAGACGGCGACGCGCTTCATCCTCTGCGACAAGTCGGCCTCGACGGCGGGCGTGGCCTTCCCCGGCAACGTCATCCCCGCGTCGAAGCTGTCGCCGAACGGGCTCGCCATCCTGAAGCTCTTCCCACGCCCGAACGCCGGGGCGGATCGTTACATCGCCGCGCCGGTCACGGTGCGCAACGTGCGGCAGGACGTGCTGCGGGTCGATTATCAGGCGACGCAGAACGCGACCTTCTTCGTCCGCTGGCTGAACGACAGGTTCGACTCCGACAACCCGCTCGGCTCGTCCTTCGACAACCAGAACCTGCCCATCGCGCCCGACAACCACGTCCGCAAAGGCAAGACGCTGCTCGGCTCCTACACGCAGGTGCTGACGCCGACGCTCGTCAACGAGGCTTCGGTCGCGTGGCAGCGCAACGACCAGGAGATCAGCTACCAGGACGAGGCGCAGATCGCGCGCTCGACCTACGGCATCAACTTCGCCGAGCTGTTCCCCGAGAACCGCCTGAACAAGATTCCGCAGGTCTCGATTCAGGGCTACTCGCAGATCAGCGGCAACGGGCTGCCTTACGTCATCGACGCGCGCAACTGGGAGCTGCGCGACAACCTGACGAAGGTGTGGGGCGGGCACACGTGGAAGTTCGGCGCGCAGTACATCAACGCCTTCAAGTCGGAGAACACGCGCGTGCGCGACGGCGGCGACATCACGTTCAGCACGGGCTCGACCGCGGGCACTTCGTTCAGGCCGCAGGACGCGGGGCACGCGGTCGCCAACCTCCTGCTGGGCGCGTTCACGCGCTACACGGAGACCTCGAACACGACGAACGCGCCGACGCACTACAACCAGTTCGAGGTCTACGCCAACGACCAGTGGCGCGCGCACAAGCGCCTGACTTTGACGCTGGGCCTGCGCGCGCAGTACATCCCTTGGGCGGTCGCGGACGACGGCAACATCGTCGGCTTCGACCCCGCGCGCTTCGACCCCGCGAAGGCCCCGCTCGCGTCGAACATCTCGGGCGGCGTCATCAACCTGACGGCCGACCCGACGGGGACGCGCACGCGCGCGCAGGGCTTCTTCGACCCGTACAACGGGCTGGTGCTGCCGCGCAACGCCGTGGTCAGTGACCCGAACCTGCAACGGCTCATCTCAGACCGGCCCGCCGGCCTCGCCACGAGCGGCCGGACGAAGCTCGCGCCGCGGCTCGGCTTCGCGTGGGATCCCTGGGGCGACGGCAAGACTTCGATTCGCGGCGGCGCCGGCGTTTACTACGACCGCACGCTCCTGAACCCCTTGCGCGACTCCGGAGCCAACGCGCCGTTCGCGAGCGTGGCGACGGTGACGAACGGCCGTCAGTTCGCGACGCCCGCCAACCTCTCGGGCCTCTCCGGCTTCGTCAACCCGCTCGACACCGTCGGCGCGGGCGGGACGGGCCGTCCGCTCGTGCAGACGCTCGCCGTCTTCGACTTTGACATGCAGCCGGGCGCGGTCTACGCCTACAGCGTCGGCGTTCAGCGCCAGCTCTGGTGGGACACGGTGCTCGACGTGTCTTACGTCGGCAACCAGGGAAGACACCTGACGCACCGCCGCGACATCAACTACGTCCTGCCGGGCGTGGCGCTGGAGACCGCGCCCGGTAGCGTCTCGGCGACCAACCCGCAGGGGTTCACCAACCGCACGGCCGACACCGTGCGCCAGTACCTCGGCTACAGCGCCATCCGCTCGCAGGAGAACACGGGGCGCTCGAACTACAACTCGCTCCAGATGTACTTGCAGAAGCGCGTCTCGCGCGGCTTCACGGCCTCGGCCGCTTACACCTTCAGCAAGGCTTTGAACGACTTCGACACGGAGACCTCCGACCTGCGCGTGCCCTTCGACGCAAGGCTCGACCGCGGCCACGCGAACTTCGACCGCCCGCACGTCTTCGCCGCGAGCTTCGTCTACGAGCTGCCGTGGTACAGGAAGCAGGAGGGCCTGGCCGGGCACCTCCTCGGCGGCTGGCAGTTGTCGAGCATCGTCAACTTGCAGAGCGGGGCCTTCGTCAACATCTCGGGCGGGAGCCGCGCGAACAGCTCGCCGAGCAACGGGTACGGGTCGAACCTCGACCTCGTCGGCGACTGGCGCGCGGTGCCCGGCGGGCAGACGCCGACGCCCGTCTTCGACGCGGCGGGCGGCTACGTGAGCGGCGGCTACATCAACCGCGCCGCCTTCGCCCCGCGCCAGGGTCTCGTCGGCAACGTCCCGCGCAACCTGATCCAGATGCCCTCGACCGAGACGGTCAACTTCTCCGTGATGAAGCGCGTGAGCGTGACCGAGGGCGTGAGGATTCAGTTGCGCGGCGAGGTCTTCAACCTTTTCAACCACACGAACTTCAGGACGCTCGTCACCAACTTCAGCGCCTCGAACTTCGGCGCGCTCACCGAGACGGACGAGCCGCGCGTCATCCAGTTCGGTGTCAAGCTGCTGTTCTAAGGTTAAGGAGAGGGCGATGGTCGAGACGCGAGTCGGGGCGGGCGTGGGGGAGGCGGGCGCGTTCAAGGTGCGCGGGCTGCGCTGGTGGATCATCTCGCTCATCTTCCTGGCGACGCTCATCAACTACATCGACCGCCTCACCATCTCGGTGCTCGCGCCCGTCATCACGCGCGACCTCGGGCTCTCGAATACGGAGTTCGGCGGTATCGTCACGTGGTTCCTGCTCGCCTACACCATCAGCCAGGGCGTGTCGGGCAAGCTCTATGACCGCATCGGCACGCGGGCGGGTTTCACCTTTTCCATCATCACCTGGTCTGTGGCGGCCGCTGCGCACGCGTTCGCGCGTGGGGTGGCAAGCTTGAGCGCGCTGCGCTTCGCGCTCGGCTTCGGCGAGGCGGGCAACTGGCCGGGGGCGGCGAAGGCCGTGGCCGAGTGGTTCCCCGTCCGTCAGCGCGCCCTGGGCATGGCCATCTTCAACTCGGGGGCGGCCATCGGCTCCATCGTCGCGCCGCCGCTCATCGTCTGGCTGCAACTGTGCTACGGCTGGCAGACGACCTTCCTCGTCACGGGCGCGCTCGGGTTCTTCTGGCTCGCGCTCTGGCTCGTCTTCTACCAGACGCCCGACCGCCACCGCTGGATAACCGACGAAGAGCGCGCGCTGATACGCGAGAGGCCCGAGGTCGAAGGCGGTGCTGAGGAAGTTAACCCCAACGTCGCGCCGCGCTGGCGCGACCTGCTGCGGTACAGGCAGGTGTGGGCCATCGTGGCGGCGCGGTTCCTGACAGACCCCGTGTGGTGGCTCTACATCACCTGGCTGCCGCTCTACCTCTACAACGCGCGCGGGTTCAGTCTGAAGGAGATCGGGCTCTTCGCGTGGGTGCCTTACGTGGCCGCGGACGCGGGGAGCCTGCTGGGCGGTTGGGCCTCGGGGTATCTCATCTCGCGCGGGTGGAGCGTTGACCGCGCGCGCAAAGTCGTCATCGCGGCGGCCGCGCTCCTGATGCCCGCGGGCATCTTCGCGGCCTTCGCGGAAGACCCCTTCGTCGCGCTCGCGCTCATCGCGCTCGTGCTGTTCGGCTTTCAGGTCTGGATCAACAACGTGCAGACGCTGCCTTCGGACTTCTTCCACGAGAGCGCCGTGGGCTCGGTCGCGGGCCTCGGCGGCACCGGCGCGGGGGTGGGGGCGATGCTCTTCACGCTCGGCACGGGCTGGGTCGTTGATCACTTCTCTTACGCCCCCGTCCTCGTCGCCGCGGGTCTGCTCGCGCCGCTCGGCACGCTCGCACTCTTCGCGCTGGCCGGCCCCGTCAGGCGCGTCCAACTCTCTTAACTTTTTCAGGAGCACTCATGGGAAATCATCTCGATCTCAAAGGCAAGGTCGCGCTCGTGACGGGCGCGTCGTCGGGGATAGGGCGCGCCACGGCCCGCGCGCTCGCCGGGCGCGGCGCGAGCGTCGCCGTCAACTTCCGCCGCAACGAGTCGGGGGCGGAGGCCGCGCGCGCGGAGATTGTGAACGAGGGCGGGCGGGCGGCGGTGATACAGGCCGACGTGACGCGCTCCGCGGACGTGCGCGCGCTCGTCGCCCGCGTCGTCGAGGAGTTGGGGCCGGTGGACATCCTCGTCAACAACGCCGGCTCGCTCGTCGAGCGTTTGAAGATTCTTGAGCTGACCGAGGAGCGCTGGGACGAGGTGATCGACCTGAACCTGAAGAGCGCCTTCCTGTGCTCGCAGGCGGTGGCCGCGTCGATGATGGAGCGGAGGACGGGCTCAATCGTCAACGTCTCCTCCATCGCGGGGCGCAACGGCGGCGCGCTCGGGTCGATCCATTACTCGACGGCGAAGGGCGGGCTCATCACCATGACGAAGGGCTTCGCGAAGGAGCTTGCGCCCCACGGCGTGCGCGTCAACGCCGTCTCGCCCGGCGTCATCGACACGCCCTACCACGAACGCTTCTCGACGCCCGAGGCGATTAAGGGTTACGTCGCGGGGATACCGTTGGGGCGCGTCGGCACGCCCGAAGAGGTGGCGGGCGTCATCGCCTTCCTCGCCTCCGACGCCGCCTCCTACCTGTGCGGCGAGACCATCGAGATTAACGGCGGGATGTTGATGCTATAAATGAGAGTTGAATACCGGGTGAGCTTTCAACACGGAGACAGGGAGACGCGGAGACGCGGCTTCATCTCTTATTGCATCAAGCTGTGCCTCTGCGTCTCCGTGTCTCTGTGTTCAATTCCTCTCCGCACAATCGCGCAGGACGCGCGCGAGGCTTTGGGGCCGAAGGACGCGCCCGGCGACGCGCGTTGGAAGAAGGGGCCGCACCCGCTCACGCGCCTGATGGCGGAGCGCAACTCGGCCCTGCGCGCGGAGCTGCGCGGCAAGCACCCGCGCGTCTACGTCACCGACGAGGGGATAGAGGCCCTGCGCACGCGCGCCCGCACGACGCACCGCGAGATGTGGCGGCGCGCTCTTCAGAACGTGCGCGCGTTGAAGAAGGAGCCGCCGCCCGCGCCCGCGCAGGCCCGGCGCGCGCAGAACGAGGTCGGCATCGGGATAGCCGAGGCGGCGCTCGCTTACCGCATCGAGGGGGACAGAAAGTACCTCGACGCCGCGCGCCGCTACATGGAGGCCGCCGTCTCGTACGACGTGTGGGGCTACACGTACAACAAGCCGAACGTAGACCTCGCCGCGGGGCACCTCCTCTACGGCTTAGGCTGGGGCTACGACCTGCTCTACAACGAGCTGAGCGAGGCCGAGCGCGCGAGGTATCGCGACAAGCTCTCGAAGCAGGCGCGGCTGCTCGCCGACCACTACAAACCCCGGCCGGGCCGCACATACTCTTACAGCCAGAACCACGTCTTCATCCCGATGGCGGGGTTAGGCGTCGCGGCCTATGCGTTGTATGACGAGGTGGAGGACGCGCCGGAGTGGGCGCGGCTCGCGCGCGCCGTCTACGACCGCGTGCTCGACACCTACTCGGCCGACGGATACTACTACGAGGGCTTCGAGTACTGGGTCTTCTCGACGCCGTGGCTCGTCCACTACCTCGACGCGCACGCGCACGCGACGGGCGAAGACCTCTACGACCGGGCGGGCTTCCGCGAGATGCACAGGTACGTCGCGCACTCGACGCTGCCCTCGGGCCAGTACGTCTTCGACTTCGGCGACATCTTCGAGGGGCCGCTGACGCGCGCGGGGAAGGGCGAAGAGTACAAGCGCACGCACCCCGGCGGCCGCTTCCACACGAACTACAACCTGCTCTACCGCATGGCCTCGCGCTTCCGCAGCGGCGAGGCGCAGGGCGTCGCCGAGTGGCTGAAGGGTTTCGACCAGGTCAACGCGGAGGACTTCTGGTCGCTCGTCTGGTACGACCCTTCGGTCAAAGCCGTCCCCGTCGAAAGACAGAGCCGCTGGCACCACTTCGAGGATCACGGCGTCGTCTACTGGCGGAGCGGCTGGACTGCGACGGCGACGGCCTTCGCCTTCAAGTGCGGCCCGCCCGAGGGGCACGCGACGCTCGCCCGACTCAAGCAGTTCCCCGACTGGCACCTCTCCTCGGGCCACGCGCACCCGGACGCCAACAGCTTCATCATCTACGCGCGCGGCAAGTACCTGACGGGCGACTCGGGCTACGCGGGCGTGCCCCTGACGGCGCACCACAACTCTGTGTTGGTTGACGGGCGCGGGCAGGCGAAGGAGGGCGCGGGGCACGACGCCTTCGCGGGCTTCCCTTACGAGCAGTTGAACCGCGTCCGCGTCGTCGAGGCGCGACTAACGGCGGGCGCGGTCTCGATTCGCGGCGACGCGGCGGCCGCCTACGACCCCGCGCTCGGCCTCACGCGCTTCGAGCGCCGCTTCGAGTTCGACGGGCGCGGCTTCAACGTCACGGACGAGCTACAGTCCTCCGTCCCGCGCACCTTCACCGCGCTCGTCCACGCCGACGGTGCGGTTGAGCAGGGGGGCGCGGGCCGTTTCTCGATTGACTCCGGGGGCGCGAGACTCGACATCGCCGTCGAGTCCCCGCGGGACGCGCGCGCGGTCGTCGAAGAGAACGTCCTGACGGCCGCCGGCCCGCCCGGCTCCGTGGACAAGGGCGAGCGGCAGGTGCGCGGCCAGCGCCTCGCCGTCTCCACGCCGACACCGCAGACCTCGGCGCGCTTCCGCCTGCGTTTGTCCATCGACGATAAATAGGCGGAGACGCGTGGGCGAGAAGAGGCGGCTTGCAGAGATAAGTCTGCAAGCCGCCTCTTCTCGCCCCCGACGGATGATTGCTATTTAACGGATGACGGACTGGTTGTGGTTCGGGAAGAGGGCACCCGCCTTCACCTTGCTCTTGCCGCGGAGACCTTTGACCGTCTGGTTATGATTCCAACGGTGGCCGCCCGCCTTGACGTTGCTCTTGACGCGGAGACCTTTGACCGTGTGGTTGTGGTTCGGGGCGAGGGCTCCGGACTTCAGGTTCGATTTAACTTTCATCTTCGTTTCTCCTTTTGAGGTTAGGGTTGGAAGTGGTGGACGGGCCTCCCGCTCGGGAGGCGTGCGGGGATGAGCTTGCGCAGGTTCTCGGGCCTCGCCTTCGGGTCGAGGAGTCCGTTAGAGAGGAACGCGAGGAGCTGCCGGAACTCTTCTTCGCTCAGCGCAGGCGGAGTCTGCATGAGCGGGTCGAGGCGGTCGAGGACGGGCTGCTTCGGCCCGAGCGGCCCTTGCAGGTCTGCGTCGAGCCCCGCCTGCGCGGGGTCGTAAGACGCGAGCCCGGCCGCGGGGTCGAGGTGGAAGCGGAGCGCGTCTTCGAGCCGCGTGAACGCGCCGTTGTGGAAGAAGGTCGGCTGGAGCGAGACGTTCCTGAGCGGCGAGGTGCGGAAGGCGTAGCGGTCTACGGGCGAGCCGGTCACCTGTTCGAGCCCGAAGTCCTCGTCCGCGCCGGGGCCGTCGAAGGCGACGTTGGTCGCGGCGGGCGCGACCTGCGGCACGCCGACGACGTGCTGCTCGAAGTCGCTGAACATCTCGTTCGACTGCCCCGAGACCTTGTGGCACGCGACGCACCCGGCCGCCCCGAAGAAGAGGAGCGCGCCGCGCTTCTCCTCCCCGCTCAGGGCGTTCTTCTGCCCGCGCGCGAAGCGGTCGAGCGGCGCGTCGGCGAAGACGAGCGTGAACTCGAACTCCGCAATCGCGCGCGCGAGCATCTCGTAGGTGACGGGCGCGCCCGCCTTCACCGCGGGGAAGATTTGGCCGAAGAGCTTGCGGTACTCCCCGCTCGCGTTCAGGCGCGCGACGACCGCGTCGCGTACGCCGTCGTTGGTGCCGGGGACGTCCGCGCCGAAGCCGGCCATCTCGGGCCGCTCGGTCGGGGGGATGAACGCCTGCGCCGTGAGCAGATGGGGGAGGCCCGAGAGGGTGAAGCCCTCGGGCGCGGGGAACTGGAAGCCGGCCGCGTTGTCGAACGGGTCGCCGGAGAGGGCGGCGAAGCGCGAGTTCAACATCAGCCGCGGGTAGAAGACGTTGTTGAGGATCATCGGCGCGCGGCGCTGGTTGCGCGGCCCCGCGCGGTCTGGGCCGACCACGCCGTTGTTCGAGACGCCGATGGCGATGGACTGCGTGTCGCCGAAGCCGACGGGCGCGGCGTGGCAGCCCGCGCAAGAGTTGTCGTTCGCCAGCCCCAGCAGGCTGTCGTGGAAGGCGAGCCGCCCCAGGTCGGCCAGGCGGTTGTCGAGCTTGCGCCCGAGCCTCTGCTCCAGAGACTGGCCGACGCGCCCCGTGAACCCGTGCTGTCCGAGCGCCGCACCCAGGGCCTCGTCGAGCGGGTCGCCGCCGCCGCGCGCCGCAGTCCCGCGCGCCAGGCACATCGCGCCGCACGCCGCCAGCGTCAACAGCACCACCGTCAACTTCAGTCTCTGCGCGTTCATCTGAAGCCTCCTCGTCTAATGGGCAATGCCGTGCGGCCGCGTCTCGGCGCGGAAGGCCGTGTGCCCCGTGGGCTGCACTTCGAGGCGGAAGCGGAGGACGGAGGCGCCGTCGCCGATGCGCACCCTCGCGTCCGAGAGGTCGAGCGCCGGCGCGTCTGTTTCTTCGCGCGCGCCCTTGAAGAGCAGTAACGCCCCCAGCGCGGCGAGCAGCAGCGCGACGAACGTGAGCGCGATCTGGAGACCGAGGGATTCGGGCGTCATCTTCTTCTCACTCCGTTGAAAGTTGTCGGGTCGGGACGGCCCGTGCGGCCCTTCAGGCGCGCGGCCCCGGGCGGGGCCGCGCGCCTGAAGGGCCGGCGGTCACTTCTGGCACTGCTGCGTCACGGAGCCGGGGATTGTGGCGGTCTCTGTGTCGTTGTTGCAGAAGGTGATGATGGTTCCGTTGTTCGAGAAGTTGAGGTTCGCGCCGTTCTGCGAGATGAGCGAGCGGCCGAGCCGGACGGTCGTCCCCGTGCCGACGAAGAGGCCGACCAGGGCGTTGTGGTTCAGCTCCGAGTCCTCGATGGTGGCGGAGTTGCCGGCGTTGTTGTTGAGGCTGACGCCCGCCCCGCCGTTGAAGGAGCTGTTGGTGTTGCGGACGGTCGCCTGGGCGCGTGCGTCGAGGAAGATGCCGTCCGAGGTGTTGTTCTCGATGTGGCAGTTGTTGATGTTCAAAGTGACGTTGCCCGCCGCGCTCGTCGTCGCGGTGATGCCGATGCGGTTCTTGAAGATGGACGTGTTCTTCACGTTGAGGTTCGAGCCCGAGACCGACAGCCCGACCCTAATGCCCGCGCCGTTCGGAGCGGCGGCCGCGGTGTTACTCCCGAAGATTTGGCAATCCTCGATGTTGAGGGTCTTGCCGGCGACGAAGTGGACGCCGTTGGTGCCCGAGCCGAAGCCGTTCATCGTGATGCGGCGCAGCGTGACGACGATGGTGTTGGGCGTGGCCGTAAAGGAGTCGTTGACGGTGACGCCGGTGACGTTGGAGTACAGGATCGAGGCGTTGAAGCCGCCGCCGTCGATGGTGACGCTCTTCGAGACGATGACCGAGCCGTAGCCGCCCGCGTCCATGACGCTGATCTCGCCGCCGGAGTCGGTCTTCGACATGGCGCCGGCGAAGGTCTTGCACGGTGCGGTGCGGCTGCACGGATTGCCGTCGTTGCCGACGCCCGACACCCAGGTCCTCGAAACGGCGTGCGCCGACGCCGAGAGGGACAGGATGAAGAGCGCGCAGGTCAGGGCCTTGACGGTGGCGGAAATGATTCTCATGATTCTTTCTCCTTCAGAAGTCTCGCACTATGAATGGCGTGGGCGCGGCCGGCGGCGTCCGCCCGTGACGGTTAACGAGATGAGTGCGCCCGGCGCGTCAGGACTGGACGACGATGTCGCCCGCGCCGTCCGAGGTGTCCACGAAAGCGTAGGCCGAGAACGGGAAGGTCTGCGTGCCTATCGACGTGTCGGGCGGCATCCGCACCGGCACGTCGTCCTCGCGCTCGGCGTCCGAGGTCTCCCACGTCATGCCGACGCCAGGGTCTCTCTCCAACTCGGCGTCCGAAGTCTCCCAACTGCCCACGGGCTTGTAGACGCCCCACGTCAGTTTGTCCGGCTCGCGTTCGCCGGTGCCGTTATCCTCGACCGTGAGCAGCACGCGTTGGCCGACGAGCGACGCGATGCTTGCATCCCGCACCGTCCCGCTTATCACGGCGCGGTTGCCGCTCACCGTCAGGCCGTCGAGGTCGGCGCTGAAGTAGAAGCCCTGCTGCCTCTCCTCGGGGTCGCCGACGCCGTCCACGTCCTGCTCCGTCACTTCTGCCTCGTCGCTGTAGAAGAGGCGGCCGCTGGCGCCGCCGCCCGCGAGCGCCTGCGCGTCGAACTCGACGTACTTGGTCAGGCGGTCGCCGAGGGTGAACTGGTAGCTGCCCCTGGCCGACTCGGCTGCCGCGGCCGGGACAGAGCCCGCCAGCAGCAGCGCGACGAACGTGAGCGCGGTCTGGAGACCGAGGGATTTCGGCGTCATCTTCTTCTCACTCCGTTGAAAGTTATCGGGTCGGGACGGCCCGTGCGGGCGCAGGCGAGACACCGCCCCAGATGTTCGCCGTCCCGCACCGCTTCTGTGGACGGCCCCGACCCACGACGCGCACTCTAAGCCAGACGGCGGCGGCGGTCATGAAGGTTTGGTGAGGGTTTGGTAAAGGTTAAGTAAGGGAGGCAAGTAGACAGTAGCCAGTAGCCAGTAGAAGAGCCAAGCGGCGCGCCCGTTTCTACTGGCTACTGACTACTGTCTACTGTCTACTTGCTTTTCAGTCCAGCCGCCGGGTGCGGGCCATCTCTTCGCGGCGGCGTGTGTCGGCGGGCGGGAGTTGTTCGCGCATCTCTGCGAGGAGTTGGGCGGCGCGGGCGCGGGCGGCGCGGGAGGCTTCCGACTCGCCGCCTTCGGCTTCGAGCGCGAGGGCGAGGGCGCGGTGGCCGCGCCAGCGCTCGCCCGAGCCGGTCTCTTCGAGCAGGCGCACGGCCGCCTCGGCCGAGGTGACGGCGCAGCGCAAATCTCCGAGCCCGCGCTCGGCGCGCGACTGTTCGACGAGCGCGAAGCCGAGCCCGTCGCGGCAGTTCAACTCGGACGCGATCTTCGCCGCCTCGATGGCCTTCGAGAGGGCGGGCTTAAACTCCCCGCGCGCGACCGCCGCGCGCGCCTGATCGACGAGGATGCGGAACTCGTCGTCGCGGTCGCCGATGTGCCGGATCATCTCAAGCGCGCGGGCGAGCATCGCGTCGGCCTCGCTCAAGCGACCCGCCTCACAGTGCGCGCGCCCGAGGAGCCAGAGCGTCTCGGCCTCGCAGTGCGCGTCGCCGTTCGTCTTCAGGCTCTCCAAGGTGCGGCGCAGGTAGCCGATGCCCTCTTCGTATAAGCCCTGCGCGATGCGCGCCTGCCCGATACCCATGTAGGTCTTCGCCTCGCCGAAGAGGTTGCCGACGGCCTGGAAGTCCTTCTGCGCGCGCTGCGCCAGGGCGATGGCCGACTCGTACTGGCCGCGGCTCAGGTCGGCCCAGTGCAGGCGTCGCAAGACCTGCGCGCGCAGGCGGACGTTGCCGCAGCGCGAGTGGTAGTCGAGGCACTTGCGCATCAGCTCGACGCCCTCGTCGTAGCGCCCCTGGAGCGCGCGCGTCCAGCCGAGCATGCCGGCGGCGTCGGCCGCCGTCTCTTCGTCCACGCCCTCTTCGTCGAGCACGGCCTGGATGAGTTCGTCCGCGTGCTCGTAGTCGCCCATGCTCGCGCGGATGCGCCCGAGCTGGACGACGGCGAGTCGCGCGCGCGCGTGGTAGCCGAGGCGGCGGTAGATTTCGAGCGAGCGCTCGACCGAGGCCAGCGCCTCGCGGTACTGGCTGAGGCCGGAGTGGACGAGCCCGTCCTGAAAATGAACCGCGGCCTCCGACTCCTCGTCTTCAAGCGCGCGCGCGAGCGCCAGCGCCTCGGGGATGACCGGCTCAAGCTCGCGGTTGCGCCCGACGGCGTGCAGGCTCTCGCAGAGCGCGAGCAGCATCGAGAGCTTCGCCGAGAGCGGGAGAGGGGCCTGGTCGTCTTCCCGAGAGTGCGGCCTGAAGAAGTTGCCCGTGGTGTCGCCCGCGGCGTAAGTCGCGTCGCGCTGGAATTCGAGCCGGTCGGCAGCGCGTCGCGCGCGCTCGGCGCACTTGACGGCCTCGACCCAGTGCCAGCGCGCGGCGGCCGCCGCCCACGCGCGCATCGACCAGCGGAAGGCGCGCCGCGCGTCGCCCGCCGCCTCGTAGTGCGAGCTTAAGGCTTCCGCGAGCCGCTCGGGGTGGCGCGCGTGCACCTCCTCGATGGCGGCGGCGGCGAGCATGTGCAGTCGGCGGCGGCGGCGCGGCGCGAGGCTCTCGTAGAGCACGCGGCGGAGGGTGGTGTGGTAGAAGCGGTAGTCCTCGCCGAGCGACAGACCGCGCTCGGCGAGGACGCCGAGGCGGAGCCCTTCGCGCAAAGACTCGTCCAGCTCGTCCTCGCCGCGCCCCGACATGCGCGCGAGGGTCTCGACGCGGAACTCGTCGCCGATGACGGCCGCGTGCTCCAACAGCTCGCGCAAGCTCGCGGGCGTCCGCTCAAGCTTGCCGAGCGCGGCCATGACGAGCGAGTCGGGCAGAGGCACGTTCTCGATGCCGTTCCACTGCCAGCGCGGGGCCGCCTCGCCGCCGTTCTCCGCGGCGCTGATGGCCCCTTCGGCGACGAGCAGGCGCAAGGTCTCGACCAGGAAGTAGGGGTTGCCGCCCGTGACGCGGAAGACCGTCGAGGTGTCCGTCTGCGGGATGAGCGGCGCGCGGAAGGCCCCGCCGAAAGCCTCTTCGACCGCCTCGCGCACGGCCGGTTCGCCGAGCGGCTGGAGGCGGACGGAGGTGAAGCTGCGGTAGTCGGCGTGGCGCTTCAGCCACTCGGCCAGCTTCTGCTTCGGGTCGGAAGCCTCCTCGGCGCGCGCGAGCATGACGAGCATCAGGGGCTCGGCGGCGCGCACGCGCATGAGGTAGCCGACGCAGTCGAGGCTCACCTCGTCGGCCCACTGCAAATCGTCTAAGACCATCACGAGCGGGCGCTCGCGGCTCAGCCGCAGGAGTGCTTTGCCCAGCGGCGCGACGATGCGGTAGTGGTCGCCCGACGCGGCGCGCGCGAGCGGCGCGTTCGAGCCCGCGCCGACGAACAGCTCGCCGGGCAGCTCCACCCCGCAGCGCGCCTTGACCGCCTCGCGCAGCGCGCCGGGCGCGGGCGCTCGCGCGCCGAACGAGATCGCGCCGCTCAGAAGGTCGATGAAGGTCTCGTAAGGCGCGAGGCGGCTCGCCTCGTAGTCGAAGAAGCGGCCGTAGACGTAGGCCGCGCCCTGCTCGCGCGCCCAGCGGCCGAAGTGTCGCGCGAGCTGCGTCTTGCCGATGCCGGGCTCGCCCTTGACGACGACGGGCTGACCCGCGCCCGCGAGCACCCGCCCGTACTCCGCGCGCAGCAGCGACAGCTCCTTCTCGCGCCCGACCAGAAGGTCGTAGTTCGGCCCCGCGTCCTCGGGCGCGCCCGCCTGCGCGGCAGAGGGCGCGGGCGTTTCGACCGCATCACTTTCATGTGAGGCGGCGGGTTGCGGGGTCTCTTCCGCTTCGACGCTGACGGGCGCGATGAACTGGTAGCCGCGCGCGTGGAAGGTCTGGACGTAGCGCGGCGCGTCGGCCGCGTCGCCGAGCGCCCGCCTGATCTGCGAGACGGCCTGCTTGAGCACCGCGTCGGTCGTGAAGACGTCCGACCAGACCCGGTCGAGCAACTCTTCTTTCGGCACGACGCGCCCGCGGTTGCGGACGAGGTAGGCGAGGAGCTTGACGGCGCGCGGCTCCAGAGAGACGGCCGCGCCGTCGCGGAACAGAAGTCCGACCCCGGGGTTCAGGCTGAAAGGAGGGAAGTGGTAAGTCTCGTTGGGCATCTCCGTCGGACGACGCGGCGGCCGGGAACGGCGACTTCGGGAACGCGCACAAGTTTATAACAAGGAGCGTAAACCGTGAACCGTAAACCGTGACAAGAAGGAAGAAGGCCGGCTTTTTCTTGTCACGGTTTACGGTTCACGGTTCACGTCCTGTAAACTGTCCGCCAGCCCGGAAACACCCAAGCCAGCGCGAAAGAGGAACGAATCTATGAGCACGCAATTGCAGCCTTCGTCCGACCGATATATCTACCGCGGCACGAACCGGCAGAAGGGCCGCCACCTCGCCGTCACGCCCGAGAACAGCTCGATGAAGCACCTCGTCTATGGGCGCATCATCCTGGACAGTGAGACGCCGCGCGTCTCCTTCTCGACCGGCAGTTACGAGACGGGGCTCATCTGCATGGCGGGCGGCTGCACCGTCAAGGCTGGTAGCGAGACGCACCGCATCGAGCACCGCGACTCCATCTACATCCCGCGCGACACGGAGGTCGAGATCGAGACCGAAGGGCACGTCGATCTGATCGAGTGCTCGGCCGAGGTCGAGGGCCGGTACCCCTTGCAGGTCGTGCGCTTCGCGGAGATCGAGCGCGACCCTTCGCTTCGGTTCCAGACGGGCGGCCCCTCCACCACGCGCACCATCAACATCGCCCTGGGGAAGAACGTCCAGGCCGGCCGCATCGTCGCCGGCTTCACCTCGTCGGAGCCGGGGCACTGGACTTCGTGGCCGCCGCACGAGCACGCGTCGATGCTCGAAGAGCTGTACGTCTACTACGACATGCCCGCGCCCGCCTTCGGCGTGCAGTTCGTCTACACGAACCCGGAGGAGCCGGAGTTCGTCGGCGTCGTGCGCGACGGCGACGCCGTGGTGATGCCGCGCGGCTTCCACCCGAACGTCTCCGTGCCCGGCCACCGCATCAACTTCGTCTGGCTGATGGCCGCGCACCGCGAGAAGGAAGACCGCCAGTTCGGCGTCGTCACCGTCCAGCCCGGCTTCGACCAGGCCGGGACGGGGCTGGAAGCGAGCAGAAAATAAAAGGTCAGTGCCGCCCGCGGTAGCGGGTGGGCCGTCGTTAACCGTACGTGCCGAGTAACAACGACCCACCCGCCACCGCGGGCGGTACTGACCCGGTTGTGCAGAAGGCGAAAAAACGGCGAACCTGTCCGGCGCAGGGGGCATCCGAAGTTCGGCCTCTCCAGGCCTCGCGGTTGATGAAAACCTTGTGGTTATGAAAGATTTCCCTGCCATGAAGAGACTGACCGTAAGCCTTGCCGCCGGCGCTGCCGCGCTGCTTTTCTGCTCTACCCTGGCGTCGGCGCAGTCGGGCGCGACCCGCCCCCGCCGCGTCACGCCCGTCCAGCCGACGACCGACACGGCCAGCACCGCGGCGCCTGCGGAAGCCGGCCCGCGCATCGGCTCGGCCTCGACCACACGCGCCCTCTCGCTACTTCAGCAGAAGCAGTACGACGCCGCGCTCGCCGAGGCGCGCCAGTTGTCCACGGCCGACCCGAAGAACTCCGAGGCGTGGAAGATCGCCGGCTTCGCCGAGTTCTACCTGAAGCGCTACAACGAGGCGGCCGCCGACATGGAGCGCGCGCTCGAACTGCGCAACGCCGCCGGGCAGAAGGACACGGAGACCGAGGACGCGCTCGCCCGCGCCTACTTCTTCGCCGAGAAGTACGAGCAGGCGCTCCCGCTCCTCGTCGCCGCGACGACGCGCGCGGGCGCGAAGCCCGACGCCAACACCCTCTACTACCGCGCCGTCGCCGAGCTGAACCTGAAGCGGGCGGCCGACGCCGAGCGCTCGTTCGCCGAGGTCCTGAAGGTCGAGCCGAAGAACAAGTTCGCGCTCCTCTACGCGGGGCAGCTCGCCTTCAACCGGCAGGACTACGCGACGGCCGTCAACATGCTCAACCGCGCGACGCTCGCCGACCCGACCTTCGTACAGGGCTGGGAGCTTCTGACGCAGGCTTACATGTACCGCGGCCGCGCCGCGACGGGTGCGGCGGCCGACGCCGACTTCCTCTCGGCCGTGCGCGCGGCCGACTCGCTCGTGCGCCAGCGCAACGACGCGCGCTCCGCGCTGCTCCAAGGCCAGGCGCTCGTCTTCGCCAAGCAGTTCCCGAAGGCCGTCGCGTCCCTTGAGCGCGCCGCCGCCTCGCCGCAGCCGCCCGACGAGACCTTCTACCTGCTCGGCTACGCCTACGCGCAGGCAAGCAACTTCCCCAAGGCCATCACCGCGCTTGAGACGGCCGCCGCCAAGACGCCCGGCAACGTGGAGGTCTACCGCCTCCTCGGCTTCGCCTACGAGTCCTCAAAGAACTACACCAAGGCGCTCGCCGCCTACGAGAAGGGTCTCCAGCTCGCGCCTACGGACGCCTACTTCAAAGAGTCCGCCGACCGCGTACGCCCCTTCGCTAAGTAAAGCCGTGAGCCGTAAACCGTGAACCGTGACAGGAGGAGAGCAGTTCTCTTGTCACTGTTCACGGTTTACGGCTCACGGCTTTTGCGTTAGCATTCGGGGCATGAGGAACAGAATCTTTAGCCGCGCCCAGGCGCGTGCAGTCGCGTTGAGTTTGGCCGCCGCGCTGGCCGTGCTGCTCCCGGCCGGGGTGGCGCGTGCGGCGACGTGGAAAGGCTTGGAGCCCTTCGTCTCGAAGCGCGCGGACGTGGAGCGGGTGCTCGGCGCGCCGGTCTCCGACCGCCTCGCGGAGGACGGGACGCTGGAGTTCAACGTCTCGGGCGGGCGCGTCACGGTCTTCTTCGTCACGCCGAAGTTCGTCGCCTCGAAGAAGCTCCCCGCGCACTACGAGGGCACGGTCTTGCAGATCGTCCTCCAGCACGAGAGCGCGCAGGACACGCCCGAGTCGATGAACCTCGTCACCAACAAGTCCTTCAAGCGCGAGGCGAAGGGCAGCGTCGAGAAGTACAGCGACGACAAGGAGGGCCTCTTCTACACCTTCGTCGAGAGCCGCCTCAAGACCACGCGCTACGCCTACTCGATGGATCGCCTCGCGCGCGTCCAGCGCGGGAAATAAAAAGTACTGAGGACTGAGTGCTGAGGACTGAGTGGGAAGAAAGGGCCTTGTCTTCCACTCAGTCCTCAGCACTCAGTCCTCAGTACTCCCTTATGTTGTACCGCACACACGTCATCAGCGCGTTGGAGAGGACGCGCGAGGACTTCGCGAGGTTCGAGCGCTCGCTGCGGGGCGAGGTGGGCGAGCTGGCCGCGCGCCTGGTCGCGCTCGCGGGGCGCGGGAGCGAGGAGGTGCGGCGCGACTCGGGGGCCGTCGCGAAGCGCCTGGCCTACCCGTCGGACGAGCTGGACGGGGCGGGCGCGGCCGTCCTGAGCTTCCGCGAGTCGTGGCGCTCGCACGAGGATGCGCGGCGTTGGGCGCTTGAGACACTGCGGGGGCGCACGACCTTCGCCGCCGACGGCAGCCAAATCTTCCCTGGGCGCGAGGCGAGCCTCCCCGTCGCCGCCGTCCAAATCGCCTCCTTCGAGAACCCGCACGCGCCCGAGGGGCGCTACACGAAGGACGTGCACTTTGAAGTCCTCACGCCCGAGCAACTGCTCGCGCGCGCGGGCGACTACGAGAGCCCCGAGCAGGTCGTCTCGCTCCGGCGCTTCGAGCTTGAGGCGCGCGCCGTCTGCAACTTCCTCGAAGCGAAGCGCGGCTGGCGCGGCCGCGGAGAGAGGCCGCCGCTCGCCTTCTTCGACAACACGCTCCTCGTCGCCTCGCTCCGCAAAGGGACTGACCGTCACCTGTCGCAGCGCATGGCCGACGCGCTCGCCGAACTCATCATCACGTCGCGCGAGACGGAGGTGCCCGTCGTCGGCTACGTCGATCATTCCTACGCGCACGACCTGACGGGGCTGCTCCAGGCGCTCCACGGCGACCTGCCCGAATCCTCCGCCTACGACGCGCAGATACTCCGCGCGCGCGTGAGGGGTGAGGCCCGGCCCCCGCTCGCGAAGTGGGGCGACCGCACGGTCTTCTTCCACTGCCAGCGCCCGAACCTCGCCGACCCCTTCTTCGACGAAAGGGGCGCGCCGCTCGTCGGCTTCGTCTACCTACAGACCACCGCGGACGGCCACCCCGCGCGGCTCGACATCCCGGCGTGGGTGCACGAGGCGGGGCTTACGGAAGAGGTCGCCGACACGGTGCGCGCCGAGTGCGTCGTCGGCAACGGCTACCCCTACGCCGTCGAGGCCGCAGACCAGGCCGCGCTCATGACCGGGCGCGACCGCGAGCAGTTCCTCCGCGTCGTCCAGGACTTCGCCGCCGAGCACCGGCTCGACTTCCACGTCTCGCGCAAGGCGCTCAGCAAAGGCCGCCGCCGTTGAGCCCCGCGCCGAAATCTGTCATCATCCGTCCGCGACCGACGAAAAGGCTTCCAAGGGTTCCCGACGAAAAACTTATGAAGGGCCTTTCGGGCGATAGCCACGGCGACCTCGAAGGCCGCGAAGCCACTTCCGCCAGGGAAGAGTCTTCCGGCGAGGCGACCCGCGTGTGCGACGCGTGCGGGGCACGCGCGCGTCGCGCGTCGGCGCGGTTCTGCGCGACGTGCGGCCACGCGCTGGGCGGCGGGTACTTCCCGACCGACTCGCTGCGCGCCTCTTACCGCTTCGAGCGCGCGCCCGTCTCGCAATGCATCGAAGCGTCGCGCGGGGCGGAGAGGGCGCGAGTACGCCCGTACGCTTACACGCGCCGGCGGGACGCGCGCGCGGGGAGGGTGTCGATGCCACGCAGAACCGAGAACGGCGCGGCGGCGACGGCGATGGCCTTCGTGACCTACGCGCTGGTGCCGTACCTCGGGATACTCTTCTGCCCGGGCGCGCTGCTCTTCGGCAGCGTGGGGCTCGTGCGCGCGTGGCGCGCGCCGCAGGACGGCCACGCGCGCCACGCGGCCCTGAGCCTCGCCCTCGGCCTCCTCGTGCTCGGCGCGCAGCTCCTGCTCTGGTGGGTTCTCTACAAGGTGCCCGACTGGGCGGGGCAGGCGAATTTTTGATTTTAGATTTGCGATTTAAGAGACGACACCGCAAATCTAAAATCAAAAATCAAAAATCTAAAATTCAAATGACCAGGATTGCCAAGATCGTCAAGTCGAACTCGCACGTGGACTACGTGGCGCGCGTCATCGACGAGCTGGACGCGGACGCGCCGCCCGCGCCGGAGGAGTACGGGTTCGCGCAGTTCGTGCGGATGCCTGTGAGCGAGACGGAAGAGGTCGTCGGCGTCGTCTACGACACGCAGCTCGCCAACCCGGACTACGGGAGCTTCGGCCCGCGCCTTTCGTCGCACGCCGACCTGAAAGTCCTGAGCCCGGACTTCCTGCACGAGCAGGGCGTGCTGCTCGGCATCCTGCTGCTGGGCCGGCGGGTGCGGGAGGGGCAGGGCTGGGCCGCGCACCACGGCGTGCCGCGCAGGGTCGTCCCCGTCGGGCAGGAGGTCTTCTCGCTCGCCGAGCGCGAGGTCTTCGAGTTTCACAGGGGCGCGGGCGGGGCCGTGCAGTTGCACTACTTCTCGCAGGCGCTCGCGCACGCCGGCGCGTTCGCCGTCCCTTTGGTCGAGGCGGTCATCGAACAGCTCGAGCCCGCCTGCGAGCCGGCCGAGCGGCAGAGGCTCTGCGTCCTGAAAAAGTCCCTCGTCTGGCAACGAACTCTCGGCCAGTTGCGTCTTTAAAGAGCACAGAAGTTTCTCGCCTCTCGAAAGGAAAGCCTGAAAATGAAGTTCGCAAGCAAGTCCCTGTCGCTCCTCTTGCTGGCGGCCGCCGTCTCGCCGGGCGCCGTCTTCGCGCAGCGCGCGCGCCAGATGGGCGACGCGCCGAAGCCCGTGCCGCCGCCTCAAGAGCAGCAGCAGCAGGCCGAACAGGGCACGCCCGCCGAAGGCCAGAAGACCCCGAAGGTCGTGGCGCCCGCGCCGCCCGCGCCGCCGAAGGTCATCCCGGCCAAGTACATGGGCGGGTTCGCCGGCATGCGCAAGAAGCGGGAGGGCATGCTCAACTTCGACGACCGCAACCAGCGGCTCGTCTTCCGCGACAAGGACGAGAAGGAGGTCATCTCGATCTCCTACGACGCCGTGACGGTGGCCTTCGCCGACCGCGAGACGCGCCGCCTGATGGGGAACGGCACGCAGTCGGTCGTGCTCGGCGCCGGCGGCATCCTGGCCCTCCCCAGCCTCCTCCTCAAGAAGAAGTTCGAGTACCTGACCATCGAGTTTGAAGACCCCGAGACCTACCTGAAGGGCGTGACGCAGTTCAAGCTCAAGGATCAGGAGATCATCGCCTCGGTGGCCTACGCCCTGGCGCAGCGCGCCGGCCTCGTCCAGCAGGGCCAGGTCTACACCCGCCGCCGCGTCGCCGCCGACCAGCAGCCCTCGAACCCGTAAGAAGGTAATCAACCGCGGAGACACAGAGACGCGGCTTGAAGCATTATCCGCTTCAAGCCGCGTCTCTGTGTCTCCGCGGTTAATCTTCTTCTCTCTTACTTAAACCCCCAACGCTTGAGAGCCCTGTCGCGGCGGCAGGCGGAGAGCGGGCGGGCGCGGGCGCTATTAATCTTGAGCACCTTGCCGGACTCGCGGTCTACCTCGACGGTCAGGCAGGCGCAGCCGTAGCCGTAGTGGACGTTGGTCTCGACCCACTGCTTCGGGCCGAACTCGGGCCAGTCGCCGTCGGCCTGGTGGCCTCCCTGCACGCCGATGATCCACTCGGCCTCGCGGTCGTGCAGCGAGGCGTTGGCGGGCGTCGGGTTGCTGAACCAGCCGCAGCGCGTCTCGGCCGCGCCCGCCGCGAAGGCCCCGTGCGCGCCGGCCGCACGGGGCCGCGCCGTGAGCGCCGCGGCGGCGAAGACAAGGAAGCCGACGAAGAGCAGTCGAAGAGTAAAAGACCTCATACACATCTCCCTCCAGGTTGGCGCGCCCGCCGGCCGCGCGGGCAAATTCTTTCCCACGGGGCGGACGGCGCGAGGGTATAATGCCAGCCCTTCGCGGCGGAGTTCAAACAGTCCAACTTAGAGTGTGCACATGGAAGAGAGACGTGCGGGCGCTTGGTTCACGCTGTGGGTGCTGTTCGCCATCAACGCGATGAACTTCTTCGACCGGCAGATTCTGGGCGCGGTCGGCGAGGCGGTGCGTAAGGAGTGGGCCTTGAGCGACGGGGCGATGGGCGCTCTGGGGACGGCCTTCACGCTGCTCTACGCCTTCGTCGGCGTGCCCCTGGGGCGTCTGACGGACAGGTCGGGGCGCAAATGGATTCTGTCGGCGGGCGTCTTCCTCTGGAGTCTGATGACGGTCCTGTCGGGGCTCGCGAGGAACTTCTGGCAGCTCTTCGTCTTCCGCCTCGGCGTCGGCGTGGGCGAGGCTTCGTGCGCGCCGGCCGCCTCGTCGCTCATCGGCGACCTCTTCCCGGCCCGCGGGCGCGGGCGGGCGATGTCGGTCTTCATGCTGGGGCTGCCCGTCGGCATCGCCCTGAGCTTCGCCGCCTCCGGCATCATCGCGCGCGCGTACGGGTGGCGCGCGGCCTTCTACGTGGCGGGCCTGCCGGGGCTGCTCTGCGCCCTGGCCGTCCTCTTCGTGCGCGAGCCGAAGCGGGGCGCGGCCGAGGCGCACGGCGTCGGCGCGCGACGGCGCGAGGGCTCGCCCTACAGGCTCGTGCTGGGCACGCCGACGATGCGCTGGCTCATCCTGTCGGGCGCGCTGCACAACTTCAACATGTACGCCATCGGCGCGTTCCTCACGCCGTTCCTGATGCGCTACCACGGGTCGGACATACAGTCGGCCAACTTCGTCTCGATGGTCGCGTTCGGGTTGTCGGGCGCGCCCGGTCTGATACTCGGCGGGATGGCGGCGGACGCCGCGGCCGCGCGCCGCCCGGACGGCCGGCTGCTCGTCGGGGCCGTCGCCATACTCTGCTCGGTGCCGCTGCTCTTCCTGTCTCTGGGGAGGCCGGGCGGGGAGACGGTCGGGTTTATGCTCCTGATGGGGGCGGGCTGCGCGCTGATGTACGCGTACTACTCGACCGTCTATTCGACGATCCAGGACGTGACGGAGCCGGCCCTGCGCGGGACGGCGATGGCGCTCTACTTCTTCGCGATGTACGTGCTCGGCGCTTCGCTCGGGCCTTACGGGACGGGGCTCGTGAGCGACTTCTTCACGGCGCGCGCGGCCGAGGCCGCCGGCGTGACAGTCCACACGCAGCAGGCGCTCGAACCCTTCCGCGCCGAAGGGCTGCACACGGCCATGTACCTCATCCCCGTCTTAGGCGCGCTCCTCACGCTCGTCCTCTTCGCGGCCTCGCGCACGGTGGCGAAGGACACAGAGAAGTTGCAGCGCTGGATGCGCGAGTCGGCCGCCGACAAGTCCGAAACGGTCAGCACTTAATTCGAGAGCGAAGGTTAACCGCGGAGACACAAAGACACGGCTTGTTGAGTCATCCCTCTTCAAGCCGTGTCTCTGTGTCTCCGCGGTTAAAATGTCCTCCGCGTCAGTGTTCGCGCTTCGCGCCGGCGGGGATGTCGCCCTGGTAGAGTTCGGCGCCGGAGGAGACGAACTCGGCGGCCTTCTGCTTCATGCCGGCGGCGAGCGCGGACTGCTCGTCGAGGCCCGACTCGGCGGCGTAGGTGCGCACCTCCTGCGTGATCTTCATGGAGCAGAAGTGCGGGCCGCACATCGAGCAGAAGTGCGCGAGCTTGGCCCCCTCCTGCGGGAGCGTCTCGTCGTGGTACTCGCGCGCGACCTCGGGGTCGAGGGCGAGGTTGAACTGATCCTCCCAGCGGAACTCGAAGCGCGCCTTCGAGAGCGCGTTGTCGCGGAGCTGCGCGCCCGGATGACCTTTAGCGAGGTCGGCCGCGTGCGCCGCCAGGCGGTAGGCGATGACGCCGTCCTTCACGTCCTGCTTGTTCGGCAGGCCCAGGTGCTCTTTCGGCGTGACGTAGCAGAGCATGGCCGTGCCGAACCAGCCGATCATCGCCGCGCCGATGGCCGAGGTGATGTGGTCGTAGCCGGGCGCGATGTCCGTGACGAGCGGGCCCAAAGTGTAGAACGGGGCCTCGTGGCAGACGGCGAGCTGGCGGTCTACGTTCTCCTTGATGAGGTGCATCGGGACGTGGCCCGGCCCCTCGATCATCACCTGGCAGTCCAGCTCCCACGCGACCTTCGTCAGCTCGCCGAGCGTTTCGAGTTCGGCGAACTGCGCCTCGTCGTTGGCGTCGGCGATACTTCCGGGGCGCAGCCCGTCGCCCAAGCTGAACGACACGTCGTAGGCGCGCATGATCTCGCATATCTCGCGGAAGCGCGTGTAGAGGAAGCTCTCCTCGTGGTGCGCGAGGCACCACTTCGCCATGATCGAGCCGCCGCGCGAGACGATGCCCGTCGTGCGCCGCGCCGTCAGAGGGATGTAGGGCAGGCGGACGCCCGCGTGGATGGTGAAGTAATCGACGCCCTGCTCGGCCTGCTCCACGAGCGTGTCGCGGTAGACCTCCCAGGTCAGCTCTTCCGCTTTGCCGCCGACCTTCTCCAAAGCCTGGTAGATCGGAACCGTCCCGATGGGGACGGGCGAGTTGCGGAGAATCCACTCGCGCGTGGTGTGGATGTTCTTCCCCGTGGACAAGTCCATCACGGTGTCCGAGCCCCACTTGATCGACCAGCGCATCTTCTCGACCTCCTCTTCTATCGAGGAGGCGACGGCCGAGTTGCCGATGTTGGCGTTGACCTTGACGAGGAAGTTGCGGCCGATGACCATCGGCTCGGACTCCGGGTGGTTTACGTTGGCGGGGATGATGGCGCGGCCGCGCGCGACCTCGTCGCGGACGAACTCTGGGGTGACGAACTCTGGGATTGAAGCGCCGAAAGACTCGCCGCGGTGCTGGTGGAAGAGGGAGCTACGGTCGTCCCTGCTGTGCTCCCTCATCGCGTGCAGCGCCTGCTCGCGCCCCATGTTCTCGCGCAGCGCGACGAACTCCATCTCGGGCGTCACGACGCCGCGGCGCGCGTAGTGCATCTGCGTTACGCACGCGCCCGCACGCGCACGCAGAGGCGCGCGCTTCAGGCCGGGGAAGTGTTCGAGCCGCCCCTTGTCTTTGTGCCTCGCGAACTCCGCCGCGCCCCTCGTCAAATACCCGTCGTCCTGCGGGAGAACCTCGCGCCCCTCGTACTCCTCCACGTCTTCGCGCGCGAGTATCCATTCGCGGCGTAAGGGGGGAAGCCCCGCGCTCACGTCGCAGCGCGCGTCGGGGTCGCCCCAGGGGCCTGACGTGTCGTAGACGCGGACGGGCTCGTTCTCCTCGACGCGGCCGTCCGTTAGGCGCGTCGGCTGCAAGCTCACCTCGCGGAAGGGCACGCGCACTCCCTCACGCCCGACGTAGACCCTGCGCGAGTTGGGCAGCCGCACGTCCGCGCTCTGCCGCTGGCCGTTGGCGTCGCTCTCGCGCACGGCGTCGCCGTTCTGAACGGTCGCGTTTCCGTTGCCTTTGCTCATCGAACTCTTCTCGCTTTCAGCGCGCCCTTGCGGCCGGCGCGCAAATGCGAAGGGCCGCCCCCCTCTGGAAATGGGACGGCCCCCCGCAAGCCTCCCTTCGGCGGTACTAACCGCATCAGGTTCAAAGGGTCTCGCCCACCCCGGGCGACTCTCAGCCGCTTCACGCGCGCGGCTCCCCCGTTTTAGATTTCGCCGTAAATTATACTCGCAAGAGCGCCCAAACCGCCCGACTTCGCTCCGCGTGGGCGAAGTTTACCCGCCGCGTGGCGGAATGACAAATTATTGAACGCCAGCGCACACTCTCGTCACCTCGCGCACTTATAAGGGGGCAACTCGGAGAGAGAAAGGAGCCAACCTGGATGAAGATTAGGTCTGCGGGCGGCGCAGCGTCGGCCGCGCTCGCGCTCTTCCTCGCGCTCGGCGCGTCGGCGTGCGGCGGCAGGGGCGACAACGCGAACAACGCCAACACGGCGCGCAACACCAACACCACGACGGCGGCGACTCCGGCGGCGACGCCGACGCCCGTCTCCGCCTCGGAGGACACGGCCATCAAGAACAAGACGGAGGCCGCGCTCTCGAAGGCGGGCGTCTCGGGCGTGACCGTCGAGGTCAAGGAGGGCGTCGTCACGCTCAAGGGCGACGTGCCCCGTGCGAAGTGGCAGGACGCGATGAAGGCCGCCAACGAGTCGGGGGCCAAGCGCGTCATGAACCAGATGAACGACAAGAGTTAGGAAGTGAGGGCTATGGCCGTCAGGGACAAGTATCAATCGCTCATAGACCTCGCCAACCAGAGCGGCGTCACCAACCTTCAGGTGAATGAAGACGGTGACGTGCTGCACGTCACGGGCCGCGCGCCGAGCGAGGAGGCGAAGCAGAGGGTCTGGGACGAGTACAACCGCATCGACCCCGACATGCGCTCGGGCGACCTCGTGCTGAACCTTGAGGTCGGCGACGCCGGCTGGGGCGAGGGCGGCGGCGGCGAGGGGCAGACCTACACCGTCGAGAGCGGCGACACGCTCTCGGCCATCGGCCAGCGGCACGGCGTCGCCTGGCGCGAAATCTACGAGGCCAACAAGGACGTGATCGGCGACAACCCGGACCTGATAAAACCGGGCCAGAAGCTGCGCATCCCGAAGAAGTAGAGAGTAGACAGTAGTCAGTAGGAAAGACAAAGGCAGCGCGACTCTCATCGGTCGATGATGAGAACCGCGCTGCCCGTTTTTCTACTGGCTACTGGCTACTGTCTACTGCCTTCTTATCATCGGCCGGCCGAAGACGGGCTCGCGCTGGTCTACGGTGCGGTAGCCCTGCGGCTCCGCGAAGAGGTCGGGCGTGGGGTCGCCGCGCGTGATGTTGGTGAGGCGGAAGGTCGTCTCGCCGAAGCGCGGGTCGTTGTGCTTCATCAGCACGACCATCTGCAACTCGGGCGAGTACCACTGCTCGTGCACGATCTCAAGGGGCTGCTCGTTGTCGAACTCGCCGGCCGGGATGGTGACGGTGACGCGCGTGCCCTCGGCCATGACGCCCTCGATCTGCTGCGCCTCCAGGCGCTCCTTCTTCGGCTCGGGCATCGGTGCGGCGTTGTCGCCCTCGGCCCTGCGCCTGTGCGCCGTGCTCGTCGGCATCAGCACGCCGAAGGACTCCTCCGTCCCCGAAGTCCGCCGCCGCGCCTCGGCGAGGCCGGGCGTCACGCGCGTCTTGCGCAGGGTGCCGCGCGAAGTGTCCACGAAGTACTCGACCTGCCCGACGGGGTCGTTGATGACGATGAGGCGCGGCTCCTGCCCGTCGGCGGCGGTGACGCCCCCGCGCGTGAGCGCGTGCTCGCGGCGCGTGCGCCCGGCCGAGTCGCGGAAGAGCTTCGCCGTGGACTTCCGCACCATGCGGTTGCCGTCGCCGAGCCGCTGCACGTGCTCCGTGACCGACTCGGCCGCGAAGGGCGAGCCCTTGACGACCTTGCGCTCAAAGGCCGCGTCCGGCGTCCTGAAGCTGAGCGTGTTGAAACGGCCTTCGCCGCGGGCATCGATGAGCGGCACGGGCGTCTCCGCCACGGGCGGCATCGGCAGCTCGACCCGCATCGTGCTCGAACGCACGCGCCCGCCGGACTGCGCGACCGCTTCCGCCGTCCCCAACGACGCCAACAGCGCCGCACACGCGAACGCGCGCCTGATTCCTTCCCTGTTCATTGCGAGGTTACTTCCTTTCAACTTCACTGCGAGGTCTTACTTTAAATCTTATCTGCTTGAGTCAAGCCGTCAGCCGCCGATGAGGCTCATCGTGCGGGCGGGCTGCTCGAAGTAGGTCTCGTTGATGTAGTGGCGCGGCTCCTTCTTGAGGACGACCGACTTGACGTAGTCGGCCGTCTCACGGTGCGTCGCGCCGGAGCGGAGCACGTCGCGCAGGGAGTGTTCGACCTTGGAGAAGAGGCACGTCCGTATCTGGCCGTCGGCCGTGAGGCGGATGCGGGAGCATGCGCCGCAGAAGGGCTCGGTGACGGGGGCGATGATGCCGATCTCGCCGGGCGCGCCGTCGGCGAAGCGGTAGCGCGTGGCCGTCTCCGACCCGCGCTCGACGCGCTTGGCGACGACGGGGAAGCGCTCGTTGATGGCCTGCCGAATCTCAGCGCCCGAGACGACGCGCTCGCGCGACCAGCCGTGGCCGGAGTCCAGAGGCATGTACTCGATGAAGCGCACGCCCACCGCGTGCTCGCGCGCGAAGGCGGCGAAGTCCGCGACCTCCCCTTCGTTGTGGCCGCGCACGACGACGGCGTTGACCTTGACGGGCGTGAGCCCGACGCGCTGGGCGGCGCGGATGCCTTCGAGCACGCGCGAGAGCATGTCCACGCCCGTCATCTCGACGAACGAGGCGCGCCTCAAGCTGTCGAGGCTGACGGTGACGCGGTCGAGGCCGGCGGCCTTCAACCCTGCGGCGCGCTCGGCGAGGTTGAAGCCGTTGGTGGTGAGCGCGAGGTCTTTGACTCCTTCGACGCGCGCGAGCTTGGCGACCAGCGTCTCGATGTCGCGCCTGAGCATCGGCTCGCCGCCCGTCAGGCGCACCTTCTCGACGCCGAGCGAGGCGAAGACCTTGACGGCCGCTTCGATCTCTTCGTAGGTCAGCAGCGCGGCCTTCGGCGCGGTCTCCTCGGGCGCGCCGTGCGGCAGGCAGTAGAAGCAGCGGAAGTTACACCTGTCGGTCACCGACACGCGCAGGTCGCGTATGGCACGCCCGTATGAGTCTTTGAGTAAGGCTTCCGACATCCCGTACTTTGATGCTGAAAACGGCCGCGAGAGTCAGCAAGAGTCAGCCGAAGATTTTAACAGGTCGCCGCCCGGCGCGCGACCGAGGCCCGCCTTCAACGTTCGTCTACGCGGACGCGGCCTCCGGGGTCGGCGTCGAAGCGGAGCGGGTCGCCGAGCTGTTTGAGGGTGCGGCGCGCGCGGCCTCCGGGCGCGTGGAGGGCGTAGACGCGCGCCTCGTGCGGGCCTTCGGGGAGCGGGGGGAGCGGGAAGCGGTAGCCGCAGGCGGGGTCGGTCGCGCGCCCCGCCGCCACCACGTCCGGGCGCGGGAGCGCGGCCACGCCGTGCGCGACGAAGCGGCCGTCAACGTAGAGTTCGACCTCGACGCGTTCACCGGGTCTTGAAGCATCGACGGCCCAGCCCGCGACCTCGCCCTTGCGCGTCACCTCGCCGAAGCCGCGGAAGTGCGGCGGGAAAGAGCTGTACTCGACCCACACCGCGTAGGCCCCCGCCGCCGCGGTCGCGCAGACGAGCGCGGCGAAAAGGAGGTGAGATTTGAGATTTGAGATTCGAGACTTCAAACCTTCAGGAGCGTGCGGGCGTTGCGTTGGAGGCCCGTGAGCTTGGCGCGTTTGACGGGGCTGCGGCGGAAGCGCTCGACGTATTCGTCGTGCGTGAGCGCGGCGATCTCTTCGAGGTCGGGCGCGACCGCGCCGGGGCGCGGCTCGAAGCGCGACTCGGCCGTCGGCCGCTCGAAGCGGTTCCAGGGGCAGACGTCCTGGCACACGTCGCAGCCGTAGAGCCAGCCGTCGAGGTTCTCCGCGACGCCGGCGGGAAGCTCCGCGTCGCGCAGCTCGATGGTCGCGTGCGAGATGCAGAGGTTCGAGTCCACGACGTAGGGCTCGACTATCGCCTGCGTCGGGCACGAGTCGAGGCAGAGCGTGCAGGTGCCGCAGTGGTCTTCCTCGCGCGCCGCGTCGTATTCGAGTTCCGCGTCTAAGATTAACTCTCCGAGGAAGACCCAGGAGCCGTAGTCGCGCGTGATGAGGTTCGTGTGCTTGCCTATCCAGCCGAGCCCCGCGCGCACGGCCCAGGCCTTGTCCATCGCGGGCTGCGCGTCCACGCAGACCTTGCCTTCGACGCCGGGCGCGACCTCTTTGACGTGCGCGAGCAGCGCCCGAAGCCGTTCGCCGAGCACGTCGTGGTAGTCGTCGCCCCAGGCGTAGCGCGAAATCTTCCCCTTGCCCTCTTCTCGCTCGTGCTCGTGCGGCGTGAAGTAGTTGAGCGCGACGGCCACCACGGTGCGCGCGCCGGGCAGAAGCTCGCGCGGGTCGGTGCGCCGCTCCAGCCCGCGCTCCATCCAGCCCATCGTCGCGTGCAGCCCGCGCGCCAGCCACTCTTCGAGCCGCGCGCGCTCCTCGGCCAGAGGCCCGGCGCGCACGACGCCGACCTTCTCGAACCCCAGCTCACGCGCGCGCCGCTTCACCTCCGCCGTCAGTTCCGCGGGCGAGAGTCGGGGCCGGGCCGGTGCTTGCTCTAACGTGGTGCTCATCACAGAAATCGCCCCAAATTATAACAGAGCTAAAGCCGGGAGCACGGGCATCCCTGCCCGCCAAAGCGTGCTTGAGCACGCTTAGCCGTGAAGCCCTATCTCTCCACGTTGAGGGATAAAGTCTCACGGCCTTCGCGCTGCGCGCTCATGGCGGGCAGGGATGCCCGCGCTCCCGGCGAAAGGGGGCGACGTGGCGTGGGCGTGTTACAATCAACACAATCACGACAAGCCGTCGGTGGAGAATGTGTTTCGGGTCGTCGGCCGCGGGGTCGTGTCGTCGTTAGGGGGAAGCAGGTTCGATGTCGCAGCAGGGTTCGGCGGGGGGCAGCGGGGAGTCGCTCGAAAGCAAGGCCGGGCGGCTCCTTTTCGTCGGCCTGCCCGTCACCAAACTCGACCGGCACTGGCGCGAGTTCCTGCGCGAGGTGCGCCCCGGGGGCGTCATCCTCTTCGGCCGCAACGTCGAATCGGCCGAGCAGGTCGCGCTCCTCAACGCGCAGATACGCGACGCCGCGGGCAGCGATGTCCTGATAGGCGTAGACCAGGAGGGCGGCCTGGTAGACCGCTTCCGCGACATCATCGAGCCGATGCCTTCGGCCAAGGCCGTCCGCAACGCGGGGCGCGCAGACCTCGCGGAGAGGTTCGGCGCGCTCTCGGCGAGGGCGCTGCGGCTGATGGGCTTCAACATCAACTTCGCGCCGGTGCTCGACCTCTCGGGCGACAACGAGGAGAACGGCCTGCGCGCGCGCACCTTCGGCCAGCAGCCCGAGACGGTCTCGATGCTCGCGGGGGCCTACCTCGAAGGCTTGCAGCGCGGGCAGGTCGTCGGGTGCGGCAAGCACTTCCCGGGGCTCGGCGGCTCGAAGGTGGACTCGCACCGCAACCTGCCGGTCGTCACGCACACGTGGCAGGAGATTTTCCAGCGCGACCTCGTGCCCTTCATGGACCTGATGTTCCACCGCCCCGGCGAGCGGCTCCGCTCGGTGATGGTGAGCCACGCCGCCTTCCCCGACATCTCCGAGTTCCTGCAAGACCTCTTCCGGCAGGAGGGCGACCCGGAGACCATCCAGGGGCTCCACCAGTTCCCCGCCACCATCAGCGGCAACGTCACCACGCGCCTGCTCCGGCTGATACTCAAGTTCGACGGCCTCGTCATCACCGACGACATGGAGATGGGCGCGGTCGTCCAGACCCTGACCGTGCCCGAGGCCTGCCTGCGCGCGGTCGAGGCGGGCTCCGACATGGTGCTCATCTGCGAGCGCGAGGAGAACGTCGTGGCCTCGCGCGACGAGCTGGCGCGCGCCGTGCGCGAGAAGCGCCTGAGCGCCCGCGCGCTGGCCGCCGCCGACCGCCGCATGTCCTGGGCGCTCAAGCTCGCCGGCGAGCCCGAGTCGTTCGACGCCGAAGAGTTCGAGGCGGTCTCGCGCCAGTTCGCGCTGCTCAAGAAGGAGCTGAGGTCGGCCGAAGAGACCGGCCAGTACGCGCCCCTCTTCGGCACGGCCGACGGCAGCACCCGCCGCTCTTCAAACTTCTGAACGCCCTCGTCAAACCTCCCGGCGCTGGGTTATCTTTGCCGCATGCCGCCGAGCCACGGCGTCACCCCTCGATTAAGTCAGGCAGCAACAAACTACGGGAGCACCTTAAGCCTTGCGACGCATCTTCTCGCTTATTCTCGTCGTCACGCTCGTCATCATCCAGACGCCCGCGCAGCGGCCGTCCGCGCCGCCGCCGCGCGTGAAGATCGGGGAGTACCGCGCGCGCGCGACGCTCATCGTCGGCGCGGCGCTCACGAGCGACGTGGCCTACCGCCGGCTCGCGTGGCTCACCGACCGCATCGGGCACCGTCTGAGCGGGTCGGAGAACCTTGAGCGCGCCATCGCGTGGGCGGTCTCGGAGATGAAGCGCGACGGGCTGGACAACGTGCGCGCCGAGAAGGTGATGGTTCCACACTGGGTGCGCGGCGAGGAGAGCCTTGAGCTGTTGGAGCCCGAGGCCCGCAAGCTCCCGATGCTGGGCCTCGGCAACAGCGTCGGCACGCCGCCCGAGGGGATAACCGCGGAGGCGGTCGTCGTCCGCGACTTCGATGAGCTGGAAGCGTTGGGTGAGAAGGTGCGGGGCAAGATCGTCGTCTACAACGCGCCCTTCACAACCTACGGACAGACGGTCGCCTACCGCGGCTCCGGCGCGTCGCGCGCGTCGAAGTACGGGGCGGTCGCCGCCGTAGTCCGCTCCATCACGCCCGTCAGCTTGCAGACGCCGCACACCGGGTCTCTGCGCTACGCGGAGGACAGCCCGAAGATTCCCGCGGCCGCCGTCACCATCGAGGGCGCGGAGCTTCTGCAACGCATGTACGACCGCGGCGAGCGCCCCCGGCTGCGCCTCAAGATGGGGGCGCGCTTCCTGCCCGACGCCGAGTCGGCCAACGTCGTCGCGGAGCTTAAAGGGACTGAGAAGCCGGACGAGATCGTCCTCGTCGGCGGACACTTCGACTCGTGGGACGTGGGGCAGGGGGCGCACGACGACGGCGGCGGCTGCATCGTCGCGTGGGAGGTGGCGCGGCTGCTGAAGTCTATGGGCCTGCGCCCGCGGCGCACCATCCGCGTCGTGCTCTTCACCAACGAGGAGAACGGCCTGCGCGGCGGCCTCGCCTACCGCGACGCGCACAAGGCGGAACTCGCCAAACACGTCCTCGCCATCGAGTCCGACAGCGGCGTCTACCGTCCGACGGGCTTCGGCCTCTCGGCGGAGGCGAGCCCGCAGGCGCGCGCCGACCTGGAGAGGATCGCGGAGCTGCTCTCGGACATCCGCGCCGACGGCGTCTACGGCGACGGCGGCGGCGCCGACATAAGCCCCATCATGCGCGAGGGCGTGATCGGCGCCTCACTCAACGTGGACATCTCGCGCTACTTCGACATACACCACACGCACGCCGACACCTTCGACAAGGTCAGCCCGCGGGAGCTGGCCGCCTGCGTCGCCGCCATGACCGTCATGGCCTACGTCGTCGCCGACATGCCCGACCGTTTGTGAGTAGGCAGTAGGCAGCAGGCGGTCGCCGCGTCAGCGGCGTCTGACTTTAGCCCGGCCTTTCAAGGCCGGGACATCCGGACGTTAAAGGGGTGTGCGTCGCGTCAGCGACGCCTGAGCGGGCGCGACACGTTCAAGCGTCGCTGACGCGACGCGGCGGGTTTTGATGCGACGTTAGCCCGGCCTTAAAAGGCCGGGCTAAACTCAAACGCCGCTGACGCGGCGGCTGCCTGCCAACTCCGAAGGAGTGAACCCATGTCCCCCAAAATCTCCCGCAGAGAGTTGTTGAGTCATGGCGCGAAGGCCGCGGCGGCGCTGTCGGTCCTGCCGTCGTTAACACATGAAGCGGAGGCGCGGCAGCGTCCCGGCGGCGCGCGGCGCGGGGCGGCGCGGAAGGCCGGGGCGCTCGCGCATCTGGACGAGTACGTCGGGCGGCACATGCGCGAGACGGGCGCGCCGGGGATGACGCTGGCGCTCGCCGACCGCAACGGGGCGGTGCGCGTCTCGGCCTACGGCTTCGCCGACACGAAAGCGGGGGCGCGCGTGACGCCGGAGACGCTGTTCGAGATCGGCTCCATCTCGAAGTCGTTCGCGGCCGTCGCGCTGTTGCAGATGTCGGACGAGGGGCGCGTTGACCTGCACCGGCCCGTCGTCGAGTACCTGCCGTGGCTCAAGCTCGAACAGCGGCACGGGGCGGTGACGGCGCACCACCTGCTCAGCCACACGTCGGGGCTGCCGGGCGCGCCGCTGCTCCCCGAAAGCGTGGCCCTGGGCCTGGAGACGTTCTTCAAGCCGGGCGAGAAGTTCGTCTACTCGAACATCGGCTACCTCGTGCTCGGGCTGTTGATCGAGGCGCTCGACCGCCGCCCCTTCGCCGACGCGCTCGCCGCGCGCGTCCTGAAGCCTCTGGGGATGGGTAACAGCTCGCCCCTCATCTCTAACACGCTCAGGCCGCGGATGGCCGTCGGCTACGCGCCGGAGTTCGAGGACAGGCCGTTCCCCTACCACGGCCGGCTGGCCGAGGCGGCGTGGATCGAGGTGGACACGGCCGCGGGCGGCGTGGCCTCGACCGCGCCGGACATGGTCGCCTACATGCGGATGCTCTTGAACCGCGGCGCGGCGGGCGCGCGCCGCCTCATATCCGAAAACAGTTTTGAGTTGTTAACGAAGCCGGTCGTCAAGGCCCCCTTCCGCGGCGAGGAGGCTGCTTACGCCTACGGCCTCTGGGTGAGTCAAGACAAGACGAACGCGACGCGCCTGCGCCACACGGGCGGCATGGTCGCCTTCAGCTCCTCGTTCGACGTTGACCTGACGAATGGGCTGGCGGCCTTCGCCTCAGTCAACGCCTCGCTCAGCGGCTACCGGCCCGTCGCCGTGACGAAGTACGCGCTCGAACTCCTGAACGCCGAGCGCGCCGGGCGCGAGCTGCCCGGCGCGCCCCCTCCCGCGCCCTCGCCCTACGTCGTGAAGAACGGCGCGGACTACGTCGGCAGGTACACCGCGCCCGACGGCCGTTGGCTCGAAGTGTCTACCATCGGCGACGGAATTCTTCTCAGCCACAGGGCGGGCGGGAATCAGCTCGAACGCTCGGGCGGCCCCGACTCCTTCATCGTCAAGCACCCGCACTTCGAGACGTTCCGCCTCGTCTTCGGGCGCGAGGGGGGCAAGGTGGTCGAACTCGGCCACGGCCCGGACTGGTACACGCACGAACGCTACGAAGGCCCGCGCACCTTCGACTACCCGAAGGAGTGGGACGCCTACGCCGGCCGCTACCGCCACGAGAGCGCCTGGTACGGCTCGACCCGCGTCGTCCTGCGCCGGGGCAAACTCTGGCTCGACGGCGAGCAGGAACTCTTCGCGCTGCCCGACGGCTCCTTCTCCATCGGCCCCCCCGAACAGACGGCCGAGCGCATACGCTTCCTCGACGCCGGCGGCGGCCGCGCCCTCCGCATGAACGTCTCCTCGACCATCTATTACAGGACTTACCTCGCGTGAACCGTAAACCGTAAACGGTGACAAGAAGGCCGGTTTTTACTTGTCACGGTTTACGGTTTACGGTTCACGGCTTTTCATGGAACTTTCCGAAGCGCCCGGGCGAAATGGAAGTGTCCGGTGGTTAGAGAGGACGAGTTCCGGAGCCGAGGATGGCAGTTTCCCAACAACTTACGGACGCGGATTTACTCCGGCTGATGCTGGCCGGGGACGAGGAGGCGTTCACGGCGCTCTACCGGCGCCGGCAGGGCGGCGTCTACCGCTTCGCCTTGCAGATGAGCGGCTCCGAATCGGTCGCCGAGGACGTGGTGCAGGAGACCTTCATGGTCTTGATGCGCGACGGCGACAACTTCGACGCGGGGCGCGGCTCTCTCGCTGCGTACCTCTACGGCATCGCGCGCAACCACGTCCTGCGCGCCTTCGACCGCGAGCGCGCCCTCGTCCGTTTCGACGACGCGGCCGAGGAGGGCGGGGAACTCCCGCACGAGAACCTCGTCGCGCGCCCCGACCCTCTGGGCGACCTGACGCGCGCCGAGTCGGTCGAGAAGTTGAGGCAGGCCGTCCTCGCCCTGCCCGCGCACTACCGCGAGGTCGTCGTCCTCTGCGAGCTGCACGAGATGAGCTACGTCGAGGCGGCGGAGGCTTTGGGGTGTGCGGTCGGCACGGTGCGCTCGCGCCTGCATCGGGCGCGAGCGATGCTCGCCGAGAAGCTGCGCGGCCGCCGCGAGGAGCCGCGCGCGGCGCGCGAGGGCGGGGCGGAGTTGGAAGGCGGCGGGGCCGCTTCGGCGCCGGGTCAGGCTTTAAGGACGGCGAGGTGTTTCGCATGAACTGTCTTGAATTCGAGAGCCAGGTCGGAATCCTCGCGCGCGGCACTTTGGCCGACGCGCGGACGCGCGCCGCGGCCGAGGCGCACGGCGAGTCTTGCGCCGCCTGCGCCGCGCGGCTCGACGACGAACGCGCGCTCTCGGTCGGCCTGCGCGCGCTCGCCGCGGGCATGAAGACGGCGGAGGCGCCCGCGCGCGTCGAGGCGTCGCTCGTCGCGGCCTTCCGCGCGCGCGCGGCGGCTTCAGTTAGCGAAGGGTTGAGCGACACGGCCGCGGCGTCGAACGTAGTCCCGATGTCTGGGCACGTGCCGGCGCGGCACTGGTCCTGGGCGAAGACTATCGCGGTCGCCTCGATGGCCGCGGCGGCGTCGCTCGCGCTCTTCGTGCTGGTCAGGCCCGACGCCCCGCAACACACCCCCGCGCGGCGCGCCATGCTTGAGCCCCCGCCGAGCACAAGCGTCGGCGGCCCCCCGGCAATCGCGCGGGGCAATTCGTCGCAGGCCGTCGAAGAGGTTGTGGCGTCAGCGCCCGCGCCCGCCGAGGTCAGGAGTGTGACGCCGCGCACGGTCTACACGCAGCGCACGCGCGCCGCGAACGTCTCTTACGACAGGGGCACCGTCTCGCGCCGGGCGCGTGCGGCCGACGCGCGCGCGCAGGAGGTGGCGACCGACTTCATCCCGCTCGTCCAGGTCGGCCCGTACACGCAGGCCGAAGAGGGGCACCTCGTCCGCGTCGAGCTGCCGCGCGCGGCTCTCGCCTCCTTCGGCCTGCCCGTCAACGTCGAAGCGCCGGGCGGCCGCGTCAAAGCCGACGTGCTCATGGGCCAGGACGGCATCGCGCGCGCCATACGCTTCGTCCGCTGATATGACGGTCAGTACCGCCCGCGGTAGCGGGTGGGCCTGGTGGGTTCCGGACGATTGATGACCATGTGCCTCTTATCAATCAACAAGCCATAAACGGGAGGCCCACCCGCTGCCGCGGGCGGTACTGACCCGGTTGTTAAGGAATCATCAACTAAAAGGAGTCAGAACATGCAGAGGAAGTTAACCGTCTTCTCGGTCGCCGCGGCGCTGCTGCTGAACGCCGCGGGCGCGGCCGCGCAGGAGCAGGGGCGCAGGGTCTTCGTCGAGCCCGTACAGGATGAGATTTTCATCGCGCAGGGGCCGGGGGCGCCGCTGCCGCCGCTCCCGCCGCAGGTCGAAATGCGCGGCGACAACCTCATCTTCATGGCGACCGAGATGAGCTTCGCCGGCAAGCTCGTCAAGGGCGCGCCCTACTCGGCGCAGGCCGTGACCGAGTCGGTGCAGATGCTCTCGGACGGCAACCGCATCGTGCGCAAGAACACGGCGCAACTCTACCGCGACGCCGAGGGGCGCACGCGCCGCGAGCAGGCGGTTGGCCACATCGGCCCCTACGCCACCTCGGGCGAGGAGACGCAGACGGTCTTCATCAACGACCCCGTCGCCGGCTTCACATACATCCTCGAACCCTCTTCGAGAACGGCGCGCAAGCTGCCGCGCATGCAGTTGCGCTTCAAGACCGAAGATGCCGCGGCGGCCGGCGCGGCCCAGAAGGCCGAGCAGGAGTCGGTGCGGAAGATCGAGGTCGAGCGCACCTTCAGCCGCGTGCCCGGCCCCGACGCCGCGCCCGGCACGGCCGTCATCGTCACCGCGGAGGCTGGGCCCGGGGGCGCCACTTTCATGCGCCACAGCTCGAAGCACGAGGCGAAGACCGAGAAGCTCGAAGCGCGCTCCTTCGACGGCGTGATGGCCGAGGGCACGCGGACGACGGTCACCATCCCAGCCGGCGAGATCGGCAACGAGATGCCCATCAACATCGTGGACGAGCGCTGGTACTCGCCCGAGCTACAGGTGGTCGTCATGACGCGCCACAGCGACCCGCGCTACGGCGAGACGACCTACCGCCTGACCAACGTCTCGCGCACGGAGCCCGCGGCCGCGCTCTTCCAGGTGCCCTCGGACTACACCGTCAAGGATGTGCCCGGCCCCGGCGGCGGCGTCCGCCGCACCTTCCGCCGCGCGGCCCCGCCCCCGCCGGCGCAGGAGAACTAACAAAGTAAACAATAGACAGTAGTCAGTAGTCAGTAGAAAGACAAAGCGGCGCGTCTCAGCCTGAAAGTTGAGACACGCCGCTTGTTTTTTCCTACTGACTACTGACTACTGACTACCGTCTACTTATCCCGTTCTCTTCAGCTTCCCCGTCTGCTTCGCCCAGCGCTCGACGAGCGCGAAGACGTAGAGGCCGAGGGGGATGAAGAGGAGCCCCATCAGCGTGAGCACCGTCAGCTCGTAGGCGCACGCCGAGAGCGGCGCGCCCGCGACCATCTCCGCGCCCTCGCCGATGCCGACCAGCTTGCGGCAGGCGGAGAGGGCGTAGGTCGCGGGGCTGACGACCGAGAGCGGCTGGAGCCAGCGCGGCAGCACCGACACGTCGTAGTAGACGCCCGAGACGAGCAGCAGCACCCCCTGGAAGATGTTCGTCGCCTCCGCCCCGCGCTCGGGGCTGAAGACGGGCAGCACCGCCGCCATCAGCCCCAGCCCGATGAAGGCCGCGCTGGAGACGGCGAGCACCACGACCAGCCCCGCCCAGTTCGCCCGCGACATGTCGATGTCCACGAAGAGCAGCATCCCCGCCACGATGATGACGGCCCGCACGACCGCGTAGCCCGTCGCGAAGATGCTCACGCCCGCCAGGTGCACGAGCCTTGAGACCGGGGCCATGAAGGTGTATTCGAGCGTCCCCTCCCAGCGCTCGTACGTGATGGAGTTCGCTATCTCCTGGAAGACGACCGACAGCAGGCCCCACAGCATCACGCCCACCATCAGCGTCAGCGTCAGGCGGCGGTCTCCGGCCGCCACGCCGATCAGCACGACCGTCGCCGAGTTGACCACCGCGTAGAACGTGAAGACCACGACCCACGAGAAGTACCTCCGCGTCAGGTGGTAGTCGCGGAAGAAGAACGCCCACGTCTGTCTTAAGACCTGTTCCATGACTCAACCCTCTAAGTCAGGTCAGAACCGCCCGCGGTAGCGGGTGGTTCTGACCTGACTCTTCACACGTCCACCAACACCTCTTCCCGTTTCTTCCCGCCGTCCTCTTCGTCGAGCTTCTGCCCAGCGAGCGCAATGAAGGCGTCGTCGAGGGTCTCGGCTCCCGCCGTCGCCTTCAGCTCGTCGGCCGTGCCCTCGGCGATGAGGCGGCCCCCCGCGATGAAGCCGATGCGCGCGCAGAGCCGCTCGGTCTCGGCCATGTCGTGCGAGGTCAGGAGGATCGTCGTCCCGTGTTTGCCCCGCAGGTCTTCGAGGAAGGTCTGCACGTCGCGCCGGCTCTTCGGGTCGAGCCCCGTCGTCGGCTCGTCCAGCAGCAGCAGCGGCGGGTTCACCAGGAGCGCGCGCGTGATGGCGACCTTCTGCTGCATCCCGCGGCTCAGCTCTTCGAGCGGGTCGGTGAACTTCTCGCCCTCCATCCCCAGCGCTTCGAGAATCTCCAGCGAGCGCCGCTCGGCCGCCGACTTCTCCATGCCGTAGAGGAAGGCCGAGTAGAGCAGGTTCTCGCGCGCCGAGAGCTTCTTGTAGAAGGCCGCGTCCACGCTCACGCGCCCGACGTGGCGGCGCACCTCGGCCTCCTCGCCGGGGATGCGGAAGCCGAGCATCCGCACGCTCCCTGAGTCGGGGACGAGCAGCGTCGAGAGCACGCGGATGAGCGTGGACTTGCCCGAGCCGTTCGGCCCGAGCAGCCCGTAGGTCTCGCCCACGCCGACCTCGAACGAGACGCAGTCGAGCGCGCGCGTCACGGACCGGCGCGTGCGGACGAACCCTTTACGCTTGCTGAAGGATTTGGAGAGGCTGCGGACTTCTATCCCGAGATTCGACATCGCTCACACACCTTCCCGGCCTTTGGGTGGTCGGGCAACCGCTTTCCGTTTAAGAAGGGAAAGAAAGGAAACGACGGGAGTCGTTTACGGCGGTCTTACCTAGGCAGGTATGATGGTGCGAAATCTCATCACGAGTCACCTCACTTGTCGTGAGTGGGGCAAGGATAGACGACGGCGGCGGGTTTGGCAAGGCTTTTTCGGCCCGGCCGCGCCGTCAAGCCTTCGGCAGACCCTTGCGCGCTATCCCTGACATGACTTCGGAGAAGCGGTCGAGTTCCTTGAGCGTGGTGTAGACGCTGGGGGTGACGCGGACGCCTTTGAACTCGTCGTGGACGATGGGGGTGGCGAAGATTTTGTGGCGGCGCATGAGGTGGTCGCAGAGGGCGACGGGGTCTGTGTCCGCGATCTGGACGTTGGCGAGCGCGCAGGACTGCCGGTCGTCGAAGGAGGTGTTGAAGCGCACGTTCGGCTCGCCCTTGAGTTGATTCATCCAGTGGCGCGCGAGCAGGCGCAGCCGCGCCTCCTTGCGCGCGGGGCCGACGCCCTGGTGGAAGAGCAGCGCCTCGCCGATGGCGAGCCTCTGCGCGGCCGAGCGCGTGCCCGTCTCCTCGAACTTGCGGATGTCATCGTCCTGCGACTTCTCGGCGGCGAAGAGCGGCCAGACCCGCTTGATCTTCTCCCTTTTAACGTAGAGCATCCCCGTCCCCTTCGGGGCGTGCAACCATTTGTGGAGGCTCGTCCCGAAGTAGTCGCAACCCAGGTCGTCGCGCTTGAAGTTGAACTGCGCGAAGGAGTGCGCGCCGTCCACAATCGTCTCCGCCCCGCGCCTGCGCGCAAGCTCGCAGATGTCGCGGACGGGCGTGATCTGCCCCGTCAGGTTAATCATGTGCGAGACCAGGACGAGCCGCGTGCGCGGGGTGAAGCCGGCCTCGTAGGCGGCCGTGATCTCCGAAGGGTCTTTCGGCGGGACGGGAATTTTAACGAGCTTGAGGCGGATGCGGTCGCGCCGCTCGCGCTGCCGCAAGGTGGTGAGCATGCGCGGGTAGTCCTGCGTCGTCGTCAGAACCTCGTCGCCGGGCTTGAGGTCGAAGCCGAAGAGCAGGGCTTCGAGCGAGTCGGAGGCGTTGCGCGTGATGGCGACCTCTTCGCGGTCGCACCCCATGACCTCGGCGAGCCCCGTCCGGATGGTCTCGGACTGCGGCTCAAGGATTTGCCACATCGTGTAGGCGGTGGCGTCCTCCTGCTGCCAGAGGTAACGCACCAGAGCCTCGGTGACGATGCGCGGCGAGGGCGAGACGCCGCCGTTGTTCAGGTTCACCATCCCGCGCGTGACGGAGAAAGCCTGCTGGATGTCGAACCAGAACTCCTCGTCGCGCGCCGCCTCCTCGGCCGTGAGGTGGGCCACACGTTTCGCCGCCGCGTTCACGTCCTTGAGTAGGGAGGCGACCGTGGGGGAGGAGAGCGCCGCCAGCCCCAGACCCTTGCCGACCGACGAGAGGAAGCGGCGGCGGTCGAGCGCGCCGGGGTAGTGTTCCATTCTCTCCGAGCCTTTCTTCGCCTTGCGCATCACCTTCTAAGGGACGACCACGACCCTCTCCACGTTCCCGGCCGGGAGCGGCACGACGAGCCTGCGCGTCGCGGCGTCGTAAGTCGAGTTAGTGACGGCGCTGTCGCCGACGCGCACCTCGCGGGGGGCCGCCGCGAGCCCCAGGTATTCGAGCGCGGCCAGCGGGCGCGAGGCGTTGTAGGAGCCGTCGCGGGAGATATAGACCGTGCCGCCCGCGACGACGGCTTTGAGCGTCCCCGACGCCCCGCGCGCGTATCCATAGCCCTCGCCCGCGTCCTCGTAGACGCTGCTGACGGCCTTATCCTTAAACGACAGCTCGACCGTCACCGAGTTGAGATTCCCCTTGAGGGCGACCGGCGCCGGGGCGGGCGCGACGACGAGCGTGAGGGGTAAGTTCCGCATCTCGCCGGTGTGTTGGACAACCGGCTGCGTGGGGATGGCGGCACCCGCGCGCACGAAGAGCGGGAGGCGGTCGAGCGGCGCTTCAACCTCCGCCTCCTTGCCGCCCTCATAGGTCTTGCCCGTCCACCAGTCAACCCAACTGTCGCCCGGGGGGAAGTAGACCTTGCGCTTCGTGGCGGACTCGCGCACGACCGGCGCGACGAGCAGGTCGCGGCCGACGAGGTACTCGTCTTCAATCGTGTAGGTGCGCGGGTCGTCGGGGTACTCGAACCAGAGCGGGCGCATGACGGGCGCGCCGGTCTGCGCGTGCTCGTTGAAGAGCGAGTAGAGGTATGGGAGGAGTTTGTAACGCAGCTCGACGCTCGCGCGGTTGACGGGCGTGAAATCTTCGCCGTAGGAGTAGGGCTCGTGCGGCTTCGAGCCCGACTCGGAGTGCGAGCGCAGGAAGGGCGTGAGCGCGGCCGCCTGGAGCCAGCGCGCGTAAAGCTCGGGGCTCGGGTTGCCGGAAAATCCACCGACGTCCGAGCCGACGAAGGGCACGCCGGAGACGCCGAGGTTGAGGAGCATCGGGATCGAAAGTCTCAGATGATCCCAGCTCGCGACGTTGTCGCCCGTCCAGACGGCCGAGTAGCGCTGCACGCCCGCGTAGCCCGCGCGCGTCAGGACGAAGGGGCGCTCGTCCGGCCGGAGTCTCTTTAAACCCTCGAACGTCGAGCGCGCCATCTGCATCCCGTAGACGTTGTGGTAGCGCGCGTGCGTCCCCGGCGCGCCGTCGCCCGCGTGGCGGGCGTCGAGCGGGAAGGTCTTCATCGGGTGGTGGTAGGTGTCGGGCTTGGGCGTCGTGTCGGAGAGGAAGACGCCGGGCTCGTTCATGTCGTTCCAGAAGCCCGCGACGCCCTCGTCGAGGTGCGCGCGGTAGTAGGAGGCGAACCACTCGCGCGCCTTCGCGTCGGTGAAATCGGGGAAGGCGCAGACGCCGGGCCAGACGGTCGCGTGCAGCTCGCTCCCGTCCCCGTTCTTGACGAAGTGCCCGCCCGCCCGGCCGTCTTTGTAGACCTGATAGTTCGGGTCAACCTTGATGCCGGGGTCGATGATGAGGACGGTGCGGAAGCCCTGCCCGCGCAGGTCTCTGATGAGCTTCGGCGGGTCTGGGAAGTGTCCGCGGTTCCAGGTGAAGACGCGGAAGCCGTCCATGTAGTCGATGTCGAGGTAGATGACGTCCGCCGGAATCTTCGAGTCGCGGAAGCCTTGCGCGACCTCGCGCACGCGCGCCTCGGGGTAGTAAGACCAGCGCGACTGCTGGTTGCCGAGCGCCCAGACGGGCGGCAGCGGCGTGCGGCCCGTCAGCCCCGTGTAGTCGCGCAGGACGTTTCGCGGCGAGCGCTCCTTGCCTCCGGTGAAGACGTAGTAGTTCAGCTCGCCCGACGCCGCGCCGAAGGTCAGGCGCGCCGGGTCGGTCTTCCCCATGTCGAAGTATGTGCGCGAGGTGTTGTCGAGGAAGAGGCCGTAGGCGTAGCCGCGCGGCCGGGCGGGCGCGTCGTTGGTGACCGCGAAGACCCGCGGCTTCGCGTGGCGCAGCGCGACGTAGAAGCCGATGGACTGGTAGATTGGGTCGAGGCCGCGCGGGTAGCCGTAGGTGTCCGTGTTCCACATCACGAACTGCTGCGTGTCGCGCGAGAGGGTCGCGCCCGCCTTCTCGCCGAGGCCGTAGTAGGTCTCCCACTCGACGCGCTTGAGGGAGGTCTCGACCGCGCCCGTGTCGGGGTCGAAGGCGGTGCCCCTGGCCGCGTCGGCTTCGACGACCGTGCGGCTCTGGTTGTCGAACACGCTGACGAGGAAGGGGCGGCGGTTGACGACGACGGTCGTGCCGTCGAGCGAAGAGATTCTGATCTCCGCGCCGGTCTCCGTGACCTTCGCGGCGACGGTCTTGCGGTCTTTCGACTCGACGGCATAGGAGAGGTCGCGCTCGAAGGCGCCCGTGGGCGCGAGACGGACGCGGACGGTTTCGATGTCGCGGAAGGTGACGGCGACGCGCGCGCCCGAGGTGAGCGTGAGCACGACGCCGTCCGCCTGGCGCGCGACGGTCTTCACGTCGCCCGCCGCGCGCCAGGCGGCGCGCGCCTCGTTCGCGAGCAGGCAGAGGGCGAGCGCGGCGAGCAGGGCGAATGTTCTGTGTGTGCGTGGCATATCAGCGGGCCCTCGAAGACGGCGCGGCGGGGGCGGGCGGCGGCGGGGGCGCGGGCATGTTCGCCCCCATGCCGCCCGCGTTGGCGTTCTCGGCGCGCCGGCCGCGCTCGTCGCAGAACTGCTGCACCTGCTGGAAGAGTTGTGTGCACTGCCTCTCGGGCGACAGCCCGTAGCGCTGGCACTGCTGCTGCTGCCAGCCGACGGACTTTATGAACTCCGTCCGGCCCGGCACGCCGTCGCAGAAGCCGGGCGTCGGCCGGCTGGCTTCGAGGCAGGCGCGCATGAAGACGTTGTTCTTGATCAGGTCTGTCAAGCCCTCGGCGTGCGCCTGGCGGGCGACCGCCTCGTTCAGACACCCCTCGTTGTCGGTGCGCCGCCCGTACTCCACGCCCTCGTTGTAGGTCTGCTTGCCCGCCTCGACCAGCCCCGGCCCGTACGTCCGCGCGAGGAAGTAGACCGCGACCGCGCCGCCAATGACCAGCACGACCAGCAGCACCCCGAGGATTAGCAGCACCTTCATCCAGGTGGGCATGGGAATCTCCAGTTAGTAGACAGTAGTCAGTAGAAAAACCTTCGGCGCTCGAACCTTACGCCTTTCATACTAAACCTTATCAGGCAAACCCTGCTGGCTACTGACTACTGACTACTGTCTACTATCTACTTTCTTTCGTACACGACTTTGCCGTCGAAGACGGTGACGTCCGCCTCGGTCTGTAAGATTTCGCGGGGGGCGACGGTCAGGAGGTCTTTGGAGTGGACGACGAGGTCGGCGAGCATCCCCGCGACTACCTGACCCTTCTGGCGCTCCTCGAAGGTGGCGTAGGCGGGCGCGGCCGTGTAGTTGCGGATGGCGTCTGCCATCGAGAGCTGTTCCTGCGGCCACCAGCCGCCCGGCGGGTCGCCCTCGGTGCTCTGGCGCGTGACCGCGGCGTAGAGGCCCAGGTAAGGGCTGATGGGCTCGACCGGCCAGTCGGTGCCGAAGGGGACGCGGACGCCGTGCGCCATAAAGGTGTGCCAACTGTAGGCGCCGAGCACGCGGTACTCTCCGAGTCTGTCCTGCGCCCAGCGCTTGTCCGAGATGGCGTGCGAGGGCTGCATCGAGGCGATGACGCCCAAGTCGCGGAAGCGCGCGAAGTCCAAAGGCGAGACGACCTGCGCGTGCTCGACGCGGTGGCGCCGGCTCCTGTACTCCTCCACCTCGCGGTTCGCGGCCGCGATCTGCTCGCGGCTCCAGGAGGCCGGCGCCGGCAAGGTGACGCCCGGGTCACGCGGGTTGGCCTTCTTCGCCGCCGCGAAGCCGTCGAGCGCCATGCGGTTGGCGCGGTCGCCGATGCAGTGGAGCGCGATCTGGAAGCCCGCGGCGTCGCGCGCGACGATCATCTGCGTCAGTTGTTCCGGCGGCATGCGCGGGATGCCGCTGTTGTGCGGGTCGTCTGCGAAGGGCGCGAGCATGGCCGCCGTGCGCGAGCCGAGCGTCCCGTCCACGTAGCCCTTGAGCGCGGTCAGGCGCAGGCGCAGGGGGTCGTCTTTGTGCGACTCGAACTCGGCGCGCTCGCGCTTCAGCTCCTCGACCGTGCGCTCGAACTGCTGCCACTCGGCGACGCGCACGGTGAGCTTGCCCTGCTTCAACAGCTCGCGGTAGAGCGGCGTCGCGTCGAAGCTGGGCACGTCGTTGGCCGAGACCGAAGTGATGCCGTAGCGCCGCGCCTCCGCGAGCGCGCGGTCGAGCGCCTCCGACATCTCGGCGCGCGTAGGCTGAGGCACAACCTTCGTCACGAGTCCCGCGGCCGTCTCCTTCAGGATGCCGGTCGGCTCGCCTGTCGCGTCGCGGAGGATTTCGCCGCCCTGCGGGTCGCGCGTCTCGCGCGTGACGCCGCCCTTCTGCAGGGCGAGCGTGTTGGCCCACGAGACGTGCCCGTCCACGCGCTGGAGGATGACGGGGTTGTTCGGCGCGACCTCGTCGAGGTCTCTCTTCGTCGGCCACTCGCCGCCCCAGAGCGTGTGATCCCATCCGCGCCCCGTGACCCAGGCCCCGGCGGGCAGCTCTCTCACCCGCGCCGCCACACGCGCCTTCGCCTCGGCCAGAGTCTTCGCGCCGATGAGATTCACGCGCAGCAGCGAGAGCCCGCCGCCCAGGAAGTGTATGTGCGCGTCGTTGAAGCCGGGCGTGACCAGACGGCCTTTGAGGTCGATGGTGCGCGCGGCCGTGTAGGCCGCGCTAATCTCCCGTGAAGTGCCGACGGCGACGACGCGGCTGCCTTCGACGGCGACGGCCTCGGCCACGGTGCCGCGCGCGTCCGCCGTGAAGACCTTGCCATTGGTAAGGATAAGACTGACGCTGCGGCGTTGCGCCTGCCGCGCGGCCCCGGCGGGGGCGTGCGCGAACGCCGGGCAGAGGACGGCCGCCAGCAGCAGTGTCAGTGCGAGCCTTGTGCGCAGAAGCATCTTTAACGAACTCTCGCGGGACGGGGATGAGCCGAGACGCGCTTTTTATACCACCTTATAACCCCGACCGAAAGAGGTTAACCACAGAGACACGGAGGCACGGCTTTGAGTCAACAACTCAACAAGCCGTGCCTCTGTGTCTCCGTGGTTACTTCTGCTAGACTCGCCAGTCGAACTCTCATGCACACGGCGACGGCAGAACAGCGGAGGGACGAGCGCGTCGAGCGCGCGTACCGCTTCGCCGACCTCTCCGGCTACAGTCTCAAACAGCGACTCGCCATCCGCGCCGCCGGGATAGTCTTCCCCCTTCTCATCCGCGCCGTCGGCGCGACGCTGCGCTTCACGGTCGAGGGGCAGGAGCACTGGGACGAGGCCGCGCGCGGCGGCCGGCTCCCCGTCTACACCTTCTGGCACGACCGCATCTTCGCCGGCACCTACTTCTTCCGCGGCCGCCGCATCGTCATCATGACCTCGCAGAGCTTCGACGGCGAGTACATCGCGCGCTTCATCCAGCGCCTCGGCTACGGCGCGGTGCGCGGCTCCTCCACGCGCGGCGGCGTCGGCGCGCTCGTCGAGCTGACGAGGCTCGTCCGCAAGGGGTGCCCCGCGGGCTTCTCCATCGACGGCCCGCGCGGCCCCCGGCACGTCGCCAAGATGGGCGCCGTGCTCCTCGCCAAGAAGACGGGGCAGGCCGTCCTCCCCTTCGGCGTCAACGCCGAGCGCTTCTGGTCTCTGAAGAGCTGGGACAGGATGCAGATTCCGAAACCCTTCTCGCGCGTCCGCGTCCGCTTCGCCCCGCCCATCCGCGTCGAGCGGGACGCGGACGAGGCGGCGCTCGAAGCCAGACGCGGCGAGCTGCAACGCGCGCTCGAAGAGGTCAGCCCCTGACGCTGCTCCGGCCGTGGCGCGCCCCCGCGGACGTGTAGTAGGATTGCCCAACACCCCGCAGTTCCCTTAGAGCTTGACCAGGCTGACGGACGGAAACCTTTCTTCCGAGGAGACTCGCATGATTAATGAGGAGCGCATCAAAAACCTTCTACTCGAACTCGTCCAGATCGACTCCGTCTCGCGCGAGGAGCGCGAAGTGGCCCAGCGCATCAAGACTTACTGCGAGGAGCTGGGCGCGGAGGTCTTCATCGACGACGCCGGCGAGAAGGTGGGCGGCAACACCGGCAACGTCATCGCGCGCTTCCCCGGCACGATCCCCACGGCCGAGCCCATCATGATGAGCGCGCACATGGACACGGTCGTCCCCGGCCGCGGCGTCAAGCCCATCGTCGAAGGCGACATTATCCGCACCGACGGCTCGACCATCCTGGGCGGCGACGACAAGTCGGGCTGCTCCGTCATCATCGAGACCGTCCGCTGCCTGCAAGAGCAGTCGATCCCGCACGCGCCCATCGACGCCGTCTTCTCCATCTGCGAGGAGGTCGGCCTCCTCGGCGCGAAGCACCTCGACATGTCGAAGGTGCGGGCCAAGTACGGCCTCGTCTTCGACTCCGACGACCCCGGCTTCCTCTTCACCAAAGGCCCCTCGGCCGACCACTTCGAGATCAAGATTTACGGGCTGGAGTCGCACGCGGGCGTCGCGCCCGAGCAGGGCATCTCCGCCATCCGCATCGCCGCCGAGGCCATCAGCGCGATGAAGCTCTTCCGCATCGACGAGGAGACGACGGCCAACATCGGCGTCATCCGGGGCGGCGAGGCGACGAACATCATCACCAACCTCGTCACGCTCCGCGGCGAAGCGCGCTCGCGCGACGACGCCAAGCTTGAGGCGCAGACCCGTCACATCATCAAGTGCTGCGAGGACGCCGCGGCCAAATACGAGGTGACCGTGGACGGCGTGACCACGAAGGCGCGCGTCGAGTCGCACGTCACGCGCGAGTACCACGCGATGGACGTGTCCGACGACTCGCGCGTCGTCCGGCTCGTGAAGGAGGCCGCCGCGCGCATGGGCCTCAAGGTCGAGACGCTCGCCTCGGGCGGCGGCTGCGACGCCAACATCTTCAACAAGCGCGGCATCGAATGCGCCAACCTCGGCACGGGCATGCGCGCCATCCACACCGTCAAAGAGTGGCTCGACGTGAAGGACATGTACGCCTCCGCCAACATGACCCTGGAGATCATGCGCCTCAACGGCGAGGCTGCGATGAAGTAGGAGTGAAGTGCGCGCGAGCATCCGCCGCGTCGGCGGCGCTTGAATGTAGCCCGGCCTTTCAAGGCCGGGTCAGCGTTGAATCAAAGGCGTCCGCGTCGCGTCCGTCGTCGCTTGAGCCCGCGCATCATGTTCAGGCGACGACGGACGCGACGCGGCACTCGTTAACGTTCGGCTGACCCGGCCTTGAAAGGCCGGGCTAAACTCAGACGCCGCTGACGCGGCGTCAGTGCGCGTTAGTTCGTCCTCACCTTTACCTTCTTCGTCGGAGACCGTGATGAAACTCGCTCAGCACATGAAACTGTTGCTCGCCGCCGCGGTCATTCTGTCGGTTCTTCCCGTCGGGGCCAGTTCACAGCGCAGGACTCAGCGCGCGCCGGCGCGGCGCGGGGTGCAGGATGATGTTGAAAGAAAGGTCGAGGCGCTGCTGGCGCGGATGACGCTCGAAGAGAAGCTGGGGCAGTTGCAGATGTCGGGCGGCGACATCGACGGGAAGGCCCAGCCGCCCCTGTTCGAGCAGGCGCGGGCCGGCCGTCTGGGCTCGACGCTCGGCGTGCGCGGGGCGAAGAACGCGAACGAGTTGCAGCGGGCGGCCGTCGAGGGGACGCGCTTGAAGATTCCGCTCATCTTCGGGTTCGACGTGATACACGGCTACCGGACGATCTTCCCCATCCCCCTGGGCGAGGCGGCGTCTTGGGACCCGGCCGCGGCGGAGCGCTCGGCCTACGTCGCCGCGGCCGAGGCGCGCGCGGCGGGGCTGCACTGGACGTTCGCGCCGATGGTGGACGTGGCGCGCGACGCGCGCTGGGGGCGCATCTCGGAGGGCGCGGGCGAGGACACCTACCTCGGCTCGGCCTTCGCGCGCGCGCGGGTGCGCGGCTTCCAGGGGTCGGACTACTCAAGGCCGGATCGCGTCCTCGCGTGCGCCAAGCACTACGTCGCCTACGGCGCGGCCGAGGCGGGCCGAGACTACAACACGACCGACATGAGCGAGCAGCAGTTGCGCGAAGTCTACCTGCCGCCCTTCAAGGCGGCCGTGGACGCGGGCGTCGGGACGCTGATGAGCGCCTTCAACGACCTCAACGGCGTGCCCACGTCCGGGAACCGCTTCACCCTGACGAACATCCTGCGCGGCGAGTGGCGCTTCGACGGGTTCGTCGTGAGCGACTACACCTCCGTGACGGAGATGATCGCGCACGGCTACGCCGCGGACGGCGCCGACGCCGCGCGCCTCGCGCTCTCCGCGGGCGTGGACATGGAGATGGTCGGCCGCCTCTACAACGAGAACGGCGCGCAGTTGTTGAGACAGGGTAAACTGAAGATGGCCGACGTAGACGAGGCCGTCCGCCGCGTCCTGCGCATCAAGTTCCGCGCGGGCCTCTTCGACCGACCCTTCGTGGACGAGTCGCGCGAGGCTTCCGTCATCCTTAACGCCGAGCACCTGCGCGCGGCGCGCGAGGTGGCCCAGCGTTCGCTCGTGCTCCTGAAGAACGAGCGCGGGACGCTGCCGCTCAGCAAGGAAGTGCGCACCGTCGCCGTCGTCGGCCCGCTCGCGGACGACCCGCGCGCCATCATCGGCAACTGGTCGGGCGACGGCCGCCCGCAGGACTCTTTAACCTTGCTGCAAGGGGTCAAGGCGAAGGTCTCGCCGCGGACGCGCGTGCTCTACGAGAAGGGCGTGGCGATTGAGGGGCGCGGCATCCTCGGCAACTACGACGCGCCGCCGCCCAACCCGTCTGCGGCGGGCGGGACGAACGTCGCCGCCGCGGGCGGCATCGACCCCGCGCGGCTCGCCACGACGCCCACCTCCGCCGACTCCATCAGAGATGCCGTGAGCGCCGCGCGCGACGCGGACGTGGTGATAGTCGCAGTCGGCGAGACGGCCGACATGAGCGGCGAGGCCGCCTCGCGCACCACGCTCGATCTGCCGGGCCGCCAGTTGGAACTGCTTCAGGCCATACACCAGACGGGCAAGCCCTACGTCGTCGTGCTGATGAACGGGCGGCCCCTCTCGATCAACTGGGTCGCGGAGAACTCGCCCGCCGTCCTCGAAGCATGGTTCCCCGGCACGCGCGGGGGCGAGGCCGTCGCCGACGCGCTCTTCGGCGACTACAACCCCGGGGGCAAGCTCCCCGTCACCTTCCCGCGCAACGTCGGGCAGGCGCCGCTCTACTATAACCAGACGGCGACGGGACGGCCGCCGACGAACGAGAAGTACACGTCGAAGTACCTGGACGTGCCCGTCCCGCCGCTCTACCCCTTCGGCCACGGCCTCTCCTACACGACCTTCCGCCTGTCGAACCTGCGCCTCAACACTCAGCGCATCCCGGCCTCGGGCAGCGTTGACGTGACCGTCGATGTCGAGAACACGGGCCGCCGCGCGGGCGACGAGGTCGTGCAGATTTACATCCGCGACGTGGCCGCCTCGCGCGTCCGCCCCGTCAAGGAGCTGAAGGGCTTCCAACGCGTCACGCTCCAACCCGGCGAGCGCCGCACGCTCAGCTTCAAGCTCACCCCGGCCGAACTCGGCTTCTACGACGCCGCGATGCGCTACGTCGTCGAGCCCGGCCAGTTCAAAGTCTTCGCCGGCCGCAGCTCCGCCGACCCGGAGATGCTTGAAGCGACGTTTGAAGTCACCGCGAGATGAACATGGGCGAGGAAGGGACAGGGCAAGCGGGGTATCGCAGCGGGTACGTGGCGCTGGTGGGGCGGCCGAACGCGGGGAAGTCTACGCTTCTGAACCGGATGGTGGGCGAGAAGATCGCGGCCGTGTCGAACAAGCCGCAGACGACCCGGCACCAGATTCGGGGCGTGATTACGAGGCCGGCGGGGCAGATCGTTCTGGTGGACACGCCGGGCGTGCACCAGCCGGGCTACCTCTTGAACCGTCGGATGATGGCGGCCGTGCACGACGCGCTCGAAGGCGTTGACCTCGTGTGCCTCATCCGCGACGCGAGCGTCCCGACGGGCAACGGCGACCGCTTCGTCCTCGACCTCGTGAAGCGCTCGGGCAAGCCCGCGCTGCTGCTCCTGAACAAGACGGACAAGATCGACGACAAGCGCCAACTGCTCCCGCTGATCGAGTGGTACTCGCAGGCGCACGAGTGGCGCGGCGTCGTCCCGCTCTCGGCGCGCACGGGCGACCAGCTCGAAGACCTCGTCAAAGAGTTCGTCGAGAACCTCCCCGCGGGCGAGCCCATCTTCGAGGAGGACGAGCTGACCGACCAGCCCCTGCGCGCGCTCGTCGCCGAGATGGTGCGCGAGAAGATTCTGCACGTGACGGGCGAGGAGATTCCCTACGTGACGGCGGTCGTCACCGAGCGCTACGAGGAGGTGTCCGACGAACTCACGCGCATCTTCTGCGCCGTCTACGTCGAGCGCCCCTCGCAGAAGAGCATCATCATCGGCAAGGGCGGCGCGCGCCTGAAGGAGATCGGGACGCAGGCGCGGCGCGACATCGAGCGGCTGCTCGGGCACAAGGTCTACCTCGAACTCTTCGTCAAGGTCGAAGAGGGCTGGCGCGACTCGCCCCGCGCGCTGAGCGAGATGGGCATCGAAGGGGGTGAATAGTGAATAGTAAATAGTGAATGGTAAGGAACCTGCTTTAACCATTCACTATTTACTATTCACTATTCACGGGTCTTATGTGGTACGCGCTTGAGTTGAGCTGCACGGCGGGGGCGGAGGAGGCCGTGGAGTACGCGCTGATGGAGGCGGGCGCGCTCGGGACCGAAGGCGACGTGTCGGCGGGGGCGGACGGCCTCCTGCGGGTCACGGCCTACTTCGGGGAGCCGCCGGAGGTGGAGCGCGTGCGCGCGGCGCTCGGCGAGGCGCTGCGCGTCTATGGGCTCGCGTCGTCGGACGTGCGCGGGATGAAGTTCCGCGAGGTCGAGGGGCGCGACTGGCTGGCGGAGTGGAAGAAGGGTTGGAGGCCGGTCGAGGTCGGCCGCTTCGTCGTCGCTCCGCCGTGGAGCGAGGTCGGGGAGGGCGGCGGCCGCCTCGTCATACGCGTCGAGCCGGGCATGGCCTTCGGCACGGGCACGCACGAGACGACGCGCCTGTGCCTGGCGGCGATTGAGAAACACTTCCGCGGCAAGAGTTTTTTAGACGTGGGCACGGGCACGGGCGTCCTCGCCATCGCCGCCGCGAAGCTCAGGCCCGCGGCGCGCGTCGAGGCGTGCGACACAGACCCCCTGGCCGTCTCGGTCGCCGAAGAGAACGCGCGCCTCAACGGCGTGGGCGGCCGCATCGAGTTCCGCGTCGGGACGGTGGACGACACGACCGCCTCGGCCGACCTCGTCTGCGCCAACCTGACGGCCGACGTGATCCTGCCGCTGCTGCCCGCGCTGCTCGGGGCCACCTGCGGCCGGCTCGTCCTCTCCGGCATCCTCACGACGCAAGTCCCGCAGGTCGCCGCGCGCCTGCTCGAACTCGGCGTCGGCGACTACGAGATGGAGAGGGACGGCGAGTGGGTCGCGTTCGTCGTGTGAGACCTTCCCCGATGAGCCTCAGAAGATTCTACGCCGAGCCCGAAAGCTTCCTGCGAACGCCGGGGCTCGTGACCCTGTCGGAGGAGGAGTCACGCCACCTGCGCGACGTGCTGCGCCTGCGCGCGGGCGACGAGGCGCGCGTGTTCGACGGCGAGGGCCGCGAGTTCGCCTGCGTCGTGCGGGAGGTCGGCGGCCGCAGGGAAGGGGCGACGCTCGAAGTGCGCGGGATGGCGGAGCCGCCGAGCCCGGAGCCGCCTGTCTTCATCCTGCTCGCCGCCGCGCTGCTGAAGGGCGAGAAGTTCGACCTCGTCGTGCAGAAGGCGGTCGAGCTGGGCGTAGGCTTCATCAAGCCCCTCATGACGAAGAGGACGGACGTGCGTTTGCGCGACGAGCGCGACGCCGCGAAGCGTGTCGAGCGCTGGCGGCGGCTCGCGCTCGAAGCCGCGAAGCAGTCGGGGCGCGCGCGCGTCCCCGCCGTCTCGCAGCCGTCTGCGTTCGAGACGTTCGCCGCCGCCGACCCGGGCGCGGACTCTCTTCGGTTGATGTTCGCGGAGCGCGCGGGCGTCGGCCTAAACGAACTGCCGCGGCGGGATGCACCGCCCCCTAATGTCGCCGCGCTCGTCGGCCCCGAGGGCGGCTGGGAGGACGAGGAGATAGAACTCGCGCGGGCGCACGGCTGGTCGGTCGTCACCCTCGGCGGCCGCACCCTCCGCGCCGAGACCGCAGCGATAACCGTCTGCGCGCTGATGCAACACGTTTATGGAGATTTGAAGTGAACGGATGAAGGGACTCTTCGTGAAGCCCCGAAGGGGCGGCATATGAAAGCCAGGGGCAGAGCGAAGGCAGAGCCTGAGCGCCGCCCCTGGTCACGTCCGAGAAGATTGTTGAGCCCTGAAAGGGCGGAATAACCGTCATCGTTATTCCGCCCTTTCAGGGCTCCCCTGTCATTAACCGGCCTATTCCAGGGGCGTTGCCCCTGGCTACCTCATGACGCCCCTTCGGGGCTTCTGATTCATTCCTTCATCGCCAGATCGCGTTCGAGGGCGAGGGTGCGCAGGGCGGCGTCGAGCTGCGCCTGGAGGCGGGCGCGCTCGTCGGTGGCGGCCTGCTTCTCGCGGGCGAGCTGTTCGAGGCGCGTCTCCTGCTGGTCGGCCTTCTGGACGTAGCGGGCGATGAGCTGGCGCGCCTCGGCCGTCTTGGTGAGCGCCTCGATGTTGTCGCGCAGGCGCTGCTGGTCGGCGCCGATCTCGGCGATCTCGCGGTCGATGGCCGCGACGCGCGCCTGCGCGGCGGCCACCCGCGCCTTCAAGTCGAGTATGTTCTGGAGCGCGGCGCGCGTCGCCTCGTCGATGTAGCGGCGCGAGAGGAAGAACTGTATCTGGTCGTGGGTGACGTTCGAGAGCGCGTAGGTCTCGCGCCCCTGCTGGCGCTCGGCGACGACGAGGTCGCGCGCCTCGCCCGCCGCCAGCTCCACCTTGAAGCGGTAGAAGCGCTGGCTCTTGCCGTCGGGCTTGGGCGTCAGCTTGTCGTCCAGCTCCCAGTGCGCGCGGACGGGGTGCTCGACGTAGACCGTGCGCGGGCGCGGCGTCTGGTTGCGCAGCGTGTAGACCTTCTTCTCGCGGTGGTGGTGCGTCGCGTAGAGCGTCCCGTTGACGATGCGCGCGTAGAAGGCGGGCGTGTTCTCCTCCTCCCCGCGCACGGTGACGAGCGTGCCGAGGTCGAGGGCGAACGAGATGAGCCGCTTCTCCTCCGGCTTGAGGCGTTCGAGCAGCGCCTCGCCCGCGTAGGCGTCGCCGTCGATGACCGTGATGGCCCCGCCTTCGAGCGTGAGCGGCGAGGTGTTCTTCAGAAGCATCCCGGACATCGGGCGGCTCCGGCCCGCCGACTCGTTGTAGACCGAGACGCGCGAGCCCTCCATCCGCGTCTGGAGTATGGGGATGAGCGCCGAGCGGTCGCGGCGGACGGTGACAGGCTGCTCGATCTTGTACTCGAAGAGGTCGCCCACTTCGCCGCCCTCAGCCGCCGTCACGACGCCGGACTGGCCGCCCGTCATGCGCGCGCTCAGCGAGGGCTCCGGCCTGACCGAGAACTCACTTATCGAGTTGCCGTCGGCCCCGAGTCCCGGCGCGAGCCGCGCGAGGCCACTGGTGTTGCGGCCATTGACGGGGAGGTTGTTGACGAAATTCTGGAGGACGGCAGGGCTGTCCGACGCGACGGTCACCGTCTCGCTGACGGCCCCGACTTCGAGCGCGACGCTGAGCCTCGCGGCTCCGCCCCCGACGACCCTCACGCCCGTCGTCATCCAGCTCTTGAAGCCCGGCGCGCTGGCGGTCACGGTGTAGCTGCCCGGCGCGAGCGCGGGCGTGCGGAAGCGGCCCTCGTCGTCGGTCACCGCGCTGTACTGCTGTCCCGTCGCCTCGTTCCGCACAAGGACGTTCGCGTTGGGGATGACCGCGCCCTGCGGGTCTACGACCGAGCCGACGACGGTGTTGGGCGCGCCGCCGACCTCGCCCGACTCCGGCTCGTAGACCTGCGGCGACATGCGCAGGTCGTCGGGGACGGGGACGACGGGTCGGTAGCGGTAGAAGGGCTTCTGGATGGGCTGGATGAAGGAGACCGGCGTGCCCGAGATGAGCGACAGGCGCACGTCCGTCCAGTCCTCCTCGCTCACGTTATCGACGATGGCCCAGCCCTGGAAGAAGGGCTTGCCCTCGTCGTCGAGCACCACGCGGTACGTCGTCTTCCAGATGGGCGCGGCCACCGTGTAGCTCACCAGCATCTCGCGCGCGCCCGCGCCGTCGGAGGTGACGGTGATGGTCTTCGCGTCGCGCCGCCGCGTGCTCGCCGAGGCCTCGGCGAACTCGCCCACGTCGCGCCGCGTGCCCGCGTCGAGGAGTTTGACGGCGCGCACTTCCGAGAGGTCGAAGCTCTGTAGCTCGCCGCCTTCCGAGGCGATGACGAGCGCGTGCACGGTGGCCGCCGGCTTCTGCGGGTCGGGCTGCGTGCGGCGCTCTTCGACCGTGAGGACGGAGCCGCTGGCGGTGCGCCCCGAGGAGGTCGTGACGGCGACGCGCGCGCCCTGCAACTGCGTGAGCACGCCGGCCAGGCCCCCCGTCGGCCCCGCGGTCGAGGGCGAGATGGAGAAGGGGATGTCGGCCATGCGCGCGGCGGGCGGGGCGCTTGAGTTGTAGCTGACGGCCCCGACGCGCCCGTTACCCAGATCGAGGACGACCATCGACTTGAGCACGTCGTCCACCTGCGACTGCTTGAAGGAGAGGTCGATCTCGGCGTGGCCCGTGACGGTTCCGCGCCGCTCGATGTATGCGACGCCGTTGCTGTAGAGGATGACGCGCCGGATGGGGAGCGTCTGCGCCGTGGAGCGCGCCGTCGTGGCGGTTCTTTCGGCCGCCGAGTCCGCGGCCGTCCTGGCGGCGGCGCGGCGCTGCGCGTTCGCCGCGGGCGCGCCCGCGTTCAGGCACAGCGCGAGCAGTGCGAGCGGAAGGAGCTTGGCTTTCATCGTGGGCCTCCGAAAAAAAGAGAGTGTCGTCAGGGCACACGTCCGCCCCTCTTGTGCGCGGGCGTCGGGTCGTGTGCGGAGTAATCCTCGCGGCCGGGCCTTCGGGCCAGCGCATCAGCGGAACGTTCGGCGTGACAACTTCTTGATGCGAGTTTTTATCCAGAGGGTTGGACGGGGGTGTCGAACGAAACAGAACCGCGAGCGGTAGCGAGCGGGTGCGTGTTACGTCAAACAGCCCTCATGAAGTCACGCCGACCCGCTCGCTACCGCTCGCGGTTCTGTTTTTCTTTGACGCGGCGCGAGGCGTGGGCGCAGAATACCCGGGCGCTCGAAAAATAAAACGCGGGCGCGCCCGCGGGCGTATAAGTTTCGGGTCGGACAACCTGCGGCGGGAGATTCTGAAACGAATGGCTTACGGCAGGGATGAGGCGGTCGAGGCCGCGCGTAAGGATTTGGCGGGGCGGCTCGGCGTCGCCGAAGGCGAGGTCGAGGAGAGTTCGGTCGAGGAGGCGGACTTCCCCAACACCGCGCTCGGCGCGCCCGTGCGCGACGAGATGAGCGGGATGATGATCACCTCCGGCTGGCGCATACGACTCGCCGCGGGCGGCGAGACCTACGAGTACCGCGCCGACCGCGACCAGCTCCGCCTGTACGACTTCAAAGGGGCGAATTACAAGATTTGAGGAGTGAGCGATGAACCGGAGAAACTACACCCTTCACTTCGCTTTGGCGGGCGCGCTCGTCGTGCTGGCGGCCGCGGCCGGGCGTATCGAGCGCTGGGAGGGGGGCCGCGTGATTGACGCGCCGCGGTCGCAGGTCGTCATCGGCGATGCGGCCCCCGCGGCCGCGCCGCGCAGGCCCGTGGCCCGTTACGAAGAGGGCGAGGCGGAGGTGCTCGTGCGCTTCAAGGCGGGCGTCTCCGGGGAGCGCATCGAGGAGATCGCCGCGTCGCTGAACGACCGCGTCGAGGACGAGATCGAATCCGTCGAAGGGCTCGCCGCCATCGACGACCTCGACAACGAAGAGGCCGAGCGCACGGCCGCGGAGTACGCCGCGCTCCCCGAGGTCGAGTACGCCGAGCCGAACTTCCGCATCGAGGTTGCCCCGCCCGGCGCGAACCACATCGAGTACGGCGACGGCCGCCTCGCCTCGCCGCTCCCGCCGGGCGGGCCGAACGACCCGCTGCTCGCGGAGCAGTGGGGGCTCGTCAACACGGGGCAGCGCGACGGCCGCGCCGAGGCTGACATCTCCGCCTTCGCCGCGTGGGACAAGACGCAGGGGAGTAAGAAGGTCGTCGTCGCCGTCCTCGACAGCGGCGTCGATTACACGCACCCCGACCTCGCGGGCAACATGTGGCACCGCCCCGACGACATCGAGATGTACCGCGACGACCAGCTCGGCCTCGTGGACGACTACGACGGCTTCAGCGCGCTGGCGGAAGAGCGCGACCCGATGGACGAGAACGGCCACGGGACGCACTGCGCCGGCATCGTCGGCGCGGAGGGCGACAACAACCTCGGGGTCGCGGGCGTCAACTGGCGCGTCGAGATCATGCCGCTGAAGTTCATGGGGCGCGGCGGGTTCGGCTCGACGAAGGACGCCGTCGCGTCCATCAACTACGTCATCGCGCGCAAGAAGGACGGCGTCAACGTCCGCGTCATCAGCGCGAGCTGGGGCTCGACGGCGCGCTCGAAGGCGCTCGAAGACGTGATCCGCAAGGCGGGCGAAGCGGACATCCTCTTCGTCGCCGCCGCGGGCAACGACGGCGCGGACGCCGACAAGCGGCCGCACTACCCCTCGGGCTACAAGCTCCCGAACGTGCTCTCGGTGGCCGCGCTCGACCGGCGCGACGAGCTGACCTCGTTCTCGAACTACGGCGCGAAGGGCGTCCACGTCGCCGCGCCGGGCAAGGAGATTCTCTCGACGTGGCTCGGCGGCACTTACCGCGAAGCCTCGGGCACGTCGATGGCGACGCCGTTCGTCGCGGGCGTGGCCGGCCTGATCCTGTCGGTCGAGCCGAACCTCTCGGTCAAGGAGCTGCGCGACCGGCTCACCGGCACGGTCGATAAGCTCGACTCGCTCAAGGGCAAGGTCTCCTCCGGCGGCCGCGTCAACGCCGCCCGCGCCGTCGGGGCCGTGCAGATCAAGTAAGACGGCAAACAGTACCGCGAACGGTAGTGAGCGGGTCGGGGCTCCGGGGTAAGGTTGTTACCCCGGAGCCCCGACCCGCTCACTACCGTTCGCGGTACTGTTTGGGTATGATGCTCCCACCGGAAATCCAAAACTCAATAAGGCAGGGAGACGAATGATGAGCGCGTCAACGCCGACCAGGGAAACTACGCCAGACCTCGACCAGCTCTGCATCAACACCATCCGCGCACTCTCCATCGACGCCGTGCAGCGCGCCGAGTCCGGCCACCCCGGCCTGCCGTTGGGGGCCGCGCCGATGGCCTACCTCCTCTGGACGCGCTTCATGCGCCACAACCCGAAGAACCCGAAGTGGCAGGGGCGCGACCGCTTCCTGCTCTCGGCCGGGCACGGCTCGATGCTGCTCTACTCCCTGCTGCACCTGACGGGCTACGACCTCCCGCTCGAAGAGCTGAAGAACTTCCGCCAGTGGGGCTCGAAGACGCCGGGCCACCCCGAGAACATCCTGACGCCGGGCGTCGAGATCACCACGGGGCCGCTCGGGCAGGGGTTCGCCAACGGGGTGGGGATGGCGATGGGCGCGGCGCACCTCGCGGCGAAGTTCAACCGCGGAGGCTTCCCGCTCGTTGACAACTACGTCTACGCCATCGTCTCCGACGGCGACCTGATGGAGGGCGTCGCGGCCGAGGCCGCCTCGCTCGCCGGACACCTGAAACTCGGCAAGCTCATCTACCTCTACGACGACAACAAGGTGACCATCGAGGGCTACACCTCGCTCGCCTACTCGGACGACGTTCCCCGGCGCTTCGACGCCTACGGCTGGCACACCTCGACCGTGGAGGACGGCAACGACCTCGACGCGCTAGAGAAGGCAATCAGGGAGGCGCAAGGAGTCACCGACAGGCCCTCGCTCATCTCCGTCAAGACCGTCATCGGCTTCGGCATGCCCACGGCCGGCACGCGCAAGGCGCACTCCGACGCCCCCGGCGCGGAGGCCGTGAAGGAGACCAAGCGCGCCCTGGGCTGGCCCGAGGACGAAGACTTCCTTATCCCCGAGGAGGCGCTCGCGGAGTTCCGCAAGACGGTCGAGCGCGGCGAGCGGCAGGAGCGCGAGTGGAACGAGCTGGTCGAGCGCTACGCGGGCGAGCACGCCGAGCTGGGCGAGGCGTGGCGCGTGACGATGGGGGGCGAGCTGCCCGAAGGCTGGGAGTCGCACCTGCCCGCCTTCGAGAACGCGAAGCCGATGGCGACGCGGCAGGCGAGCGGCGAGGTCATCAACGCGCTCGCCCCGCACCTACCGACGCTCGTCGGCGGCTCGGCCGACCTCGGCCCCTCGACGAACACCGACATCAAGGAGGGCGGCAGCTTCCAGTTCGGCTCCTACGAAGGGCGCACCATCCACTTCGGCGTCCGCGAGCACGGCATGGGCGCGGCGCTGACGGGCATGAGCCTGAATGGCGGGCTCATCCCGTACGGCGCGACCTTCATGTGCTTCTCCGACTACATGAAGCCCGCCATCCGCCTCGCCGCGCTCTCGCACGTGCAGGTCGTCTACGTCTTCACGCACGACTCGGTGGGCCTCGGCGAAGACGGGCCGACGCACCAGCCCATCGAGCAGCTCGCGGGCCTGCGCGCCATCCCGAACCTCTACGTCATCCGCCCGGCCGACGTGCACGAGACGAGCGAAGCCTGGCGGCTCGCCATCCTCCGCCGCAACGCGCCCACGGCGCTTGTCCTCACGCGCCAGAAGCTCCCGCTCATCGACCGCGCCGGCGCGTACGCCTCGGCCGAAGGCACGCGCCGCGGCGCGTACGTTCTGGCCGACGCGACGGACGCGGGAGGGAAGTCTGTGACGCCGAAACTCGTCCTGCTCTCGACCGGCTCCGAGGTCTCGCTCTGCCTCGAAGCGCGCGAGGCTTTGCAGAAGGAGGGCACGCCGACGCGCGTCGTCTCGATGCCCTGCTGGGAGCTGTTCGAGGAGCAGGACGCGGGTTACCGCGAGAGCGTCATCCCTTCGACCGTCAGGGCGCGCCTCGGCGTCGAGGCCGCCGCCAGCCTCGGCTGGCACCGCTGGGTCGGAGACTCCGGCGGCGTCCTCTGCCTCGACCAGTTCGGGGCCTCCGCCCCCGGCGCTACCGCCTTGAAGGAACTCGGCTTCAACGTCGATAACGTCCTCTCGCACGCCCGCGCCCTGCTCGGAAGCGAGTAGAGTCAAGAGCAATTAACCACAGAGACACGGCTTGAAGAGTAATCCTCTTCAAGCCGTGTCTCTGTGTTGAAAAACTTTCCCGCCAGATTCAAGCCGCTCAGCAAATGACACTCAACGCCGCCGGCATGACGCGGAAGTCGGCGGGCGTGTGGCCGCGCACGTCGCCGTCGGCCTCGACGCCGAGCGAGTCGGAAGGGTCTAACGTCTCGACGCGGACGTGTGCGGCGCGTGCGAGTTTGACGTGGGGGCTGTTGACGTGGCCGCCGGTGTGGACGCGCGAGAGTTCGCGCAGCAGCGCGGGGCGGGAGATGTCTGCGACGGCGAGCACGTCGAGGAGGCCGTCGTCGGGGCGGGCTTCTGGAGAGAGTTTCATGCCGCCGCCCGCGTAGGCGCCGTTGAGGACGGCGAGCAGGTTCGTGCCGCACTCCTGCCAGACGCTCCCGTCAACGGCGACGCGCACGCGCCGGTTGCGCCAGGCCGCGAGGCGCGGCAACGCCGCGAGCGCGAACCGCGCCTCTCCGGGAAGCCTGCGCACCGCGCGCCCTTGCGCCGCCACGCGCGCGGCCACCTCCGCGCCGATGCCGAGCGTCGCCGCGTTGAGGCAGATGAATCGGCGCGCCCCGCCGTCCACGCTCCCCAGCAGTAAGTCCACACGCTTGGCCGTCGTCTCTTCCCCGGCGGCGGCGGCGCGGCAGTGCCGGACGAGTCTCGCCACCCACGCTTCGAGCGGCGCGCGCCGCCCGCCCGAGAGGCCGCGCGCGAAGTCGTCGCCCGTCCCCGAGGGCAGCGGCGCGAGCGAAGCCCCGGGGTTGACGGCGCGCGGCCGTCCCCCTTCCGACAACCCCGCGCACGGCTCGAAGAAGCCGGAGGCCGCCGCGCTCAAAGTGCCGTCGCCGCCGACGGCCGCGACCGTCTCGAAGCCGCGCCCGAGCGCGTCGCGCGTGCGCTCTTCCGTCTCGCCCTGTTGCGTCGATTCGTGCGCCTCGAACTCGACGCCCGCGCGCACGAGCGACTCGCGCACGCGCGGCCAGGCGGCGCGCGCGCGGGCGGCCGTGTGGTTGACGACGACGAACAGTCCGGCTCCGCTCATCCGCGCCCAACTTTAACACGCGCGCGCGGCGCCGGGTTTGGTGTTAAGCTCTCGACATGAGTGAGGAGAAGATGCTCGCGGTGAAGGTCATCTCGCACGAGGGCGCGGGGAGGCTCGAAGTGCGCGAGGTGGAGAGGCCGCAGGCGCGCGCGGATCGCGTGCGCGTGCGCGTGCGCGCGGCGGGGTTGAACCGCGCAGACCTTTTGCAGAAGCGCGGGCGTTACCCCGCGCCGCCGGGAGCCCCCGCAGACATCCCCGGCCTTGAGTTCGCGGGCGAGGTCGAGCAGTTGGGAGAGGAGGCGCACGCCTGGCGCGTCGGTCAACGCGTCTTCGGCATCACGGCCGGAGGGGCGCAGGCCGAGTACGTGGTCGCGCCGGAGAGTCATCTCGCGGAGATACCGGAAGGGCTCTCGTTCGAGGAGGCCGCGGCCGTCCCCGAAGTCTTCATCACGGCGCACGACGCGCTCTTCACGCAGGCGCGCCTGCGCACGGGCGAGCGCGTGCTCGTCCACGCCGTCGGGTCGGGCGTCGGCACGGCGGCGGCGCAGCTCGCGCGCGCGGCCGGGGCGGGGGCGGTCTACGGCACGGCGCGGACGGCGTGGAAGGTGGAGCGCGCGCGCGAGTTCGGGATGGACGAAGGCGTGGTCGTCGCCGACGACCCGCGCGCGTTCGCCGTCGCCGTCTCGGGGTGGACGGGGGGGAGGGGCGTCAACGTCGTACTCGACCTGGTCGGCTCCTCTTACCTCGACGCGAACCTTGAGGCGCTGGCCCCGCGCGGGCGGCTCCTGCTCGTCGGCACGCTCGGCGGGGCGTCCGGACAGCTCCACTTCCGGCACGTGATGGGGAAGCGCCTGAGCGTCATCGGCACGGTGTTGCGCGCGCGCTCGGTTGAGGAGAAGGCCGCGGCCGTCCGCCGCTTCGCCGCGGAGGTCGTCCCCCTCTTCGGACGCGGCCTCCTGCGCCCCGTCAACGACGCCGCCTTCGACCTCAAGGACGTGGACGCGGCCTACGCCCGCCTCGAATCGAACGAGACGTTCGGCAAAGTGGTTTTAAGCGTGATGAGTGATAAGTGATGAGTGATAAGAAAAAGCTTGTCCTTCCTCTTATCACTCATCACTTATCACTCATCACGCCTCAACTTGTCTCCCGCCGGGGCATCTGAGAAAATGGCTTTTTCATAAACGAGGCGTGAATGTACGCCGCCGCCCCATCGCCGTTTGATAAGAGGAGATAAGAGCATTGAAAGCGGAATTGGAGCAGTTGGTCGCCCTGCAAAATGTCGACATGGGCATGCGCAGGCTACAGTCCGACCTGGAATCTATCCCCAGAAGGCGCGCCGAGATCGAAAGCGAGTTCGATCAGCGCGCCTTTGAATTTAAGGCGCTGCAACAGGCGGGCGAGACCGCGCGCGAGACGCGCGCCGCCCTCGACCGCGAGCTGGCCGAGCAGCGCACGCGCATGGAGAAGGCCGAGCGCGACCTGATGGCCTCGAACAACGCGAAGGTCTACGAGGCCGCCATCCGCGAGCGCGACGCCGCGAAGAAGCACATCTCGGAGCTGGAGACCAAAGTCCTCGAACAGATGGAGGCCGCCGAGACGGCCGAGAAGCAACTGACCGAGCGCGAGCCCGAGTTCGCGCGCCTGCGCGCCGAGCACGAGGAGCGGCTGCGCGCCTTCGAGGAGCAGACGCGCGCCTGGTCTACGGAGCTTGAGGAGCGGCGGCGCGAGCGCGAGCGGATGTTCGCGGGGCTGCCGCCCGCGGTGAAGAGCACATACCAGCGCATCGTCGCGCGCATCCGCGACGGCGTGGCGCTGGCCGAGGCGCGCAACGGCTCGTGCTCGGCCTGCTTCATGGCGCTCCGCCCGCAGTTGATGGCCCAGATACGCCGCGGCGAGGAGATCATCACCTGCGACAACTGCAACCGCATCCTCTACTACCAGCCCGCCGCGCAGCAGCAGGGCACGCCCGTCTCAGCCGGTTAACTCCCAGACATAGCGGTCAGAACCGCCCGCGGTAGCGGGCGGCCCTGTGCGACCCGGCACATCCGGTTAACAAAGGGCCGCCCGCTACCGCGGGCGGTTCTGACCTGTTTACTCCCCACGGAAAAATCGTCGTGGCCCGCCAGTTGTAAGGTCATTCGCACCCGCGCGCGTGACGGGCGGGAAAAGGGGAGTTCAAGGGGTATGGCGAGCGCCGAGTATGCAGTCCAACAGGATTGTAAGCCTCTGCGCCCGCCATTCCGCTAATTTCCTGATGAAACCCGCAAAGCCGGTGTTTTCGGCAGCTTATGGCGGTGTGAGGGGGGAACGGTAGCCGTTCCCCCTATTCCCACACTTACCCCATTTCCCGGCGCACCCGTCAAATTCCCGTCACGCGAACGGATGACATCACGCGCCCTTTCCATCGTTTCGCGTCGGGCGTGCAAGTACATTTGAAAGCTCGCGTAGTTCTTATGCCCTGAAAGCTTCATCACGGCTTTTGCGTCGCCGCCGAGAAGTTCTAACAGGTCGCAGATGAACGTGTGCCGGAAGCTGTGAGGCGTGAAACCATGTACGCCATCTTTCTTTCGCCCGTAGTCCAAACCGGCAAGCGTCGCGGCTCTGCGAATGTTCTTTGTGATGGCGTTGATGTGTCCGACGCTCTGACAGCGGGGAAAAATAAATGTGTCATTACTCAACCCCTCGGCCGCGCGCCGTTTTAGCACATCAATCATCTCAAGAGACATCGGGATCGTGCGCTCGCTTTCCGTCTTGGTAGCGTATATCCGCACGGTCTCATCGTTCCAGTTGATTTGAGCCTGCTTGAGCACAAGCGCCTCGTTGATGCGTGTGCCGGTAGCAAAGAGGATTTTGCAGAGGTCGCCCGCGTCGCGCCATGCTGTGATTCTAACGGCGTGCATGACCTTCCCGACGTTCTTATGCGGGCTGTGCGGAGGGTTATACAGAATCTCATACAGCGCGACACGTTCATGCGCTTCGATGGTACGCACCCTCTCGTTTTCAACCCTCTTGAGCTTAACGTAAGGCACTTGCCACGTAGCCATATCAGGCAGCACGCGCTGAGCAAGGCGCAGCATACTAATCAGGCGGCGCGTGCGGGACTGCATAGTCTGAGGCTGCATCCGAACAACCGGCTTGCCATCCTCATAGATGATTTCCCCGCGCTCGTCACGCTTGAAGGAAATCCAATCTATAAACATATTCACGTCATGCTTTGTGACTTGGCGCAGAAGCTTATTCTGGCCGACCCGCAAGACGAAATCGGTATAAAAGAGCTTGAGCACAGCACGCTCGTTACAGCCGTAGCGATAGTTCTTACGGCGCATAACAGCCTCTTGCTGCTCTTTGTATAGGTTGTAGGCGTCTAGGACTGTTGACGGCTTGAACCGAACTTCGCCACGCTCTGCGGCGTCAATGTCGGCCATTGCGTCAGTTAGATGTTGTTCGGCGGCGGCTTTTGTAGAAAAGCCCTTCTTGCGGAGTTGCTGCCCCTTGTACTCTCTGCGATAAGCCCAAAGCTTACCGCCAGGCGCGTCATAGGTATAGAAACGCTTAGACTTTGCCATTTGCAACCGTTCCTTTCGTTATCAAGTGTGGTAGTCGCTGCAAGAGCGTGTAAAGATTTTATTGTGTATGTTGATGAACCGTCAATGCTTTTCGGATACAGCGAGGGGGTGCAGGCTACCACACCCGCAACCCCCTCATGTCCGATGCGGAACGGTTGCGCCGTGACACCGGACGGCGCGGATTATAGCGTGCGGCTTTCATGTCTGCCAGCGTTGATGAGTTTATCGGCGTGAGCTTCTAGCTCTTGCCGTATCAGCCTTACTGCCTTGCCGTGTTTGATCCGCGTGAGTCTGCCCGTTCCGGCTTTCCGGTTATAAACCGTTGACTCTGGCAAACCGAGTATTGCGGCAGCTTCCTTGACCGTGATGAGCGTTCTACCGAGTGACATTGCTGTTACCCCCTTGCACACTACGGACATGAGAAACGAACGCGGTAATGGCTGGATCAAAACCCGTGGTTGTATTTTCTGACGTTACAGCGCGCAACTTTGGCTTAACGCCGAGCCACACATTAGACCGACTTCGCCGCTTATCATTGAATCCATGCGCGAGCATGGCACGCTTGAAGGCTTTTACGTCTAAGTATTGTTCGGCCGCACTCACACACCATTCGCGGTAAGCTTCATAAAGAGCCTGCGCGGTGCATTCAAAGCCCTCACCTGTTTCGCAATCTTCGGCTATGAACTGCGCCACTGTGTCTTGTTCTGTGCGGTAAGCTGCCGTGGCGTCTCTGACTTCGGGCGGCATGTTTAGCCCTTCACGGTAGTAGTCAGCCGCCCCCCGAACTGCCCACGCGAGGATTCCGCTAAGCTCGGCTTTTAGCTTATCCGTAAGGTTCGGGTCTTGCTCGTCCTTCGGAATTATTACGTTGAACGGGATGCGGTGAATGCGGTTCCACATCGCCTGATCGTTACTATTGATTTCAGGCTTTTCATTGCCCGCAATCCATAGTTTGAACTGCGGCGTAAAGGTCACACTCTTTTCATGCTTACGGCTTGCTGTGATCGTGTCTCTTCCCGTTAGCTGTTTAATTTGCCGGTGAGACAATCTTTGCCCCTCGTCAGTCTCCGAGGCTGAGACGAAACGCGCGCCGCGAAGCTTTGCTATGTCATCGTTATGCCCACTCGTTGACGTGAAAGTGTGCTGCATCAGCGTCTCGGTCTGTACGGCTGTACCGTAGTCACCCGTTAGCGCGTGGATGATGCCTAACAGCACGCTCTTTCCGTTGTCGCCTTTGCCGTGACAGAAGAAGAAGCACTTTGCGCCTACGTCGCCCGTCAGCGTGTAGCCGATAGCGCGCTGTATGTAAGCAATCATCCGTTGATTGACTGCGAAAATACGCCGTAGAAAGGAATCAAAAAGCGGCGCTTTGGCGTGCGGATCGTATGTAATCTGCACCTGTTTCGTAAGCATGTCTTCGCGGGAGTGTTGCCGCAGAGTCATTGTGTAGAGGTCTATTGTGCCGTTAACCACGTTAAGGAGGTGCGGCTGTGTATCGAAGTCTTTGCCAGCATCAGCGCGTATCTCTGGCTTACTGCGGGCATTATCAATCATCGCACGCAGCTTATTTGTGTTCTGCGAGCGTGTAGCATGAACGGCCGTAGCCTTTTGGCGCTCAAGGTCACTTGCATTGGCGGCTTCAATGTAGATAGCCCTAACCGTATCCTTCGCCAATTCCATAACATCGGCTTCGGCATTCTCTCGCCAGCGCGCACCATCGAACACAAGCCAGATTCTGCGGTTATAATCGTGCCGGATATTAGAACCGTGGCGCAGCACTAGCCGCTCTGCGTTACCGGTGTCTGTCAACGTAATTTCTTCCGCACGATCTTCCGACCGCTTGATGCGAGTCTCGCGGTTAAGAGCATCAAACCATTCAACAAACGCGGGGCTATCTTCCTTAGCCCACAGGATGAGTGTGCCGAGTGTGATTCGCGTATTGCTTACGCCTCTGTCGCCTGCGCTATCCCAAATCATCGCGCACGCACCCTCTTCAAACTTTGCACTCTTGCGCGACCACTCTTCATAGAGTGCAAACCCCTCTTGATCGCCGTCGAACGTGTTATGTAGCGCGTAGCCCACATCTCGCCAAGTGTCGCGCTCGTCACATCGTAACGGGGCTAGACTCTCTAATGCCTTACGCGCAATTTCACGTTCGCGCTGTGAATCAAATAGGCCAGAGAGAAATCTGTCATTAGCTTCGGCGGCATTAAGCGCAAACAGACTGTTAGCCTCTAGCGTCGTTTTGACAGGGGGGAAGGCATCGCAAATCTGTTCTGGCGTGTAACGTCTCTCAGGCTGAAATCCGACTAGCGCAACGGGCTTCCGCTCTATTTCGCCTGAATCCGCACTAACTGAAAGATGGTCAAAAAACGGTAGTCGCATAACGCGGGATGGATTGCGGATATTTCTGTCGCCGTCGAAGTAAGCAATAAGCCGCCGTTGTACGTCTCGCCACTCCTCCGCAGTACAGCCCCCATCAATCAGAAAATAAGCGTGTACGCTCTTTTTCGTCTCGACTCGGATGCTAGGCAGGAGGGGCGCAGCATCCAAACGGCTGTGCTGATCGCTGATGCTGGCGGTATCACTCTCGACAAAGCACGCCGCGAAGCGCGTAATGTCAGCGTCATTATCCCCACCCTCGTTGACCACGAAATAAAGGCCGCGCGTCTCATTCAAAGCTTTAAGGTCGTGTAGCGTAGTCGCGTCTTGCGTGAGACTATTGCGCGTTATTGTTCGTGTGACGGGCGGAAGTTTCTGCCCGCCCTTTGGGGCTAACGCTCGGATGTTGATAAGCGCATCTTCGCCATATCCGAAAGCTGCAAAGAAATCCCCTAGCTGAGAGAGAATGCTTACTACATCTGATGTAGTCGCCTGAGTGTTGGGCAAGTAATTCGCCCCTTGAATGTTTGGTGTTTCGGTTGTCATGCTTCACCTTCCCTAGCTCGTTCTGAGCGGATACACGTCCGCCCTCGGTTTGTGGGAAGCGAACAGAGAATTGCGGTTTAGCTGGCGGGTGCTTATACTGAGAATGTCAAAGTAAGCTGTTCGCCCGTGGGCTTCGACAGCTTAGCCTGCGGTACAGCAACCCTGAAACGCCCGATGCGCTAACATCGGGCGTTTCGCTTTATTCGCTCAATCCCTCTTCGCGTTGTTTTGAGTGGTAGCCGATTGCGTCAGCAAGTGGGAATAATTGATTAGTGCTAAATCAATCCCCTCACGTATCACATGGGTTTGATTGATCCCGTGCCTGCTCCTTAGCTGCCGCAATGCCTTAGCCTGTTCGGGGCGCATCGCAATTAGCTTTTTAACTACGCTTTTCCCATCCATAGTTGATACCTCCGATTGTTTCGAGCAGTCGCATTAGCGCGACTGACTACAAATAGTACATTGACATATCAGCCTGAAGTGTGTCAATAGCATACACTATGCCGTAAAATTAATACTGTCACAACTTACAAGCTATTCTACTGACTAATAAGGACTTATCATCTACTATCTACCTTTGTCTATCATGGAACTGTCTAACGGATGAGACTCTTTGACTTTTTGGGCTTGATATAAGTTCAATAATTTCAAAGGTTTAACTGTTCGCATGATAGAAGGGTGTAAGAGTGGTATTACTTCGGGGATTGCGAGGACTTGAGCAAACTTTACATCCTCAGAGCCTCGGCCGCTCTGCATTGGTCTTAAAGCTCAGAAATGAGCTTTCGGATGCGCTGTGCGTGGACGTGGGATTATGCGTCAGGTTTGGGGAGAGGGACAGAGTGTAGGGTGTAAGGTAATGTAGGCAAAACAGGTAAAGTTTCTCTAGCAACATCTCTACGTGAGAGAAACCCCTAAACTGCCTACATTACCCTACACCCTACATCGTTGCAGATAGCTCGACGCTCGCACCGATCCGAGCGCAGCAACCCGAGCAAAATTCGTAAGGTACTTCGACAAGACCCTAGACGCGGGTGTCGCGCGACCTCGCCATAAAATTAGCTCTGAAATTTTTTGTAAATCAACAGCATGTTGCGGCGCTCGGATGCTCAAAAAGCGCCCATTTTTCGATAAATCGGCAAGCTTAACCTGCGGAAATCAGTGCCGATTCTGAGAATAGTTGAACCTAACCTCAAGCCGAAATCTTGGCGGGAAGTGGCTTAAGAAAATTTTGTTGCAATCTTACACGCACAGCGTTAATCTCCGGCGCGTGGGTGTCACCTCTACGTTCAGACTCTCACAACAGAATAGGCACACTACTACATAGCCGCCGCTAAGCAGCTTGCCCCGTCTAGTATGGCGTGCGGTTTAGAGCAGCGACGGCAGAACCGCTAACAGGTCTAGGACAGTCTGCGTCAGGGTGTCCGTCGCGCCGTTCGGCATCTCGCCGCCCGTTGCCGGGTCTTGGGCGGCGTCCGTTGGCTCTTGCACGGCGTTAGTTGTCTGAGACGGCGGCGTGGGCGAACCGTTCGGCATCTCGCCCGCGACGGCCGAGCCGGTCAGGAGCAACACTAGCAGGGAGACTCCTAGAGTTTTACGCATTACTTTCCCTTTCGAGGTAATGGGAGTTAATCACAATCGCCGCCGTATCCTGTTGAGGACGGCGGCTTTGCTGCGTTTGCCCGAAAATGGTCAAGCGCGAAGAGAGGTGTCCTCACATGAATTTAGCAGACGAGCGGCTAAAGCAACTAGATAACCCTTCCTTAACCGAGGACGTGCGCGTGATGTTGCGCTGCCAAGTGGCGGCAGACCTCATCCACAGGGGGCAGTATGAAGCCGCACGCGAGGCGCTAGGCGAATTGTGGCTAGGCATCGGGCAGAGGCCGCCGGAAAGGAATCTGCCCCCCGCCGTAGATGCCGAAATCCTACTTCAATGCGGGACGCTCACGGGCTGGCTCGGCAGCGCCCGCAACGTCTCAGGCGCGCAGGAACAGGCGAAAGATATGCTTTCCGAAGCAGCGCGGACGTTTCGCGCACAGGGGATGCCCGCGAAAGTGTCAGAGGCACAGTATGAGCTAGGCATGTGTTACTGGCGGCTCGGCGCTTACGATGAATCCCGCCTAGTCATGCAGGAGGCGCTAAAGCCCCTGACGGACGCCCACCTTGAACTAAAGGCTAAAATCCTGATTAGACGCACGCTGGTAGAGATATGGGAGCATAAGTATTACGACGCGCTGAACATCTTGAGGGAAGCGGAGCCGGTTTTCGAGTCGGCAAACGACGCGTTGAAAGGCAGGTGGCACGGTCAAAAGGGTCTAGTCCTCAGAAGACTTGCTGCCGCCGAAGGGCAACCTGATTACTATGACAGAGCCATTATCGAATATACGGCGGCGATCTATCACTATGAGCAAGCGAAGCATGAAAGGTACTGCGGGAGTAACCTTAACAACCTTGCTTTCCTGCTTTACAAGCTCGGTAGATACCGCGAGGCGCACGAACATTTAGACCGGGCGCAACTGATATTCACTAAACTTAAGGGAATTATCCCTTTGACAAACCCAAGCGCCGAACTTCAGGGGTCTTTCTTGATGATGCTCTTGAGGCGCGGGACGGGCGGCGTCCGCTTGCCCATCAACTTCTTGTGCCGCGCTTTGAGCATGTGATCGAGCGACTGATGCTTGAGCCCTAGCCGCTTGGCGGCCCGTGATATGCTCCCCCCTTCCAACTCTAGCGCCTGCTCTATCAGTCTCGCCTCCAACTCATGCACGGCCCCGTAAAAGCTGAAGTTCGGGCTGTGCAACTGCATCCCTGACAGCCTCTTTATCACTATCCGAGCGCAGGCCAGAAGCCGCTCTTTATCTTCCGCGTCCTGTGTGTCTTGCAGAAGGAAGTCGGCGCGGCCGTAGACCTTTGCTATTTCGGGTTCCGGTAGTCGCCACGTCGGGCCGTGTTCTTCTATCAGCGTCAGGGCCGCAAGCCCCGCGCTGTTAGGTGCGCCGGAGTCCTGCGCGACCTTCATCGCGTGCCGCAGGATGTTGATTGACGCTTCGTGCGCGCCGAGCCTTGCCCACACTACGCCCTGCACGGTAAGCGCGTCCGCGAGCAAGGCGGACGCGCCGCCTTGCTCTAACGTCTTAATCACGTCCGCCATGATACGGTCGGCGTCGCGGTATCTCTTCTCCGCGACTAACACGCGCGCCCGCGTCTCATCCACCTGAGCCAAGATGCCGGGGTCTTTCAGCTTAGTGAATATAAACTGCGCGCGGTCTAAGTGTTCGTGTGCCTCGCGGTAGCGGCCGAGCTTGTAGAGCAGGAAAGCAAGGTTGTTTAAGTTAGTGCCACAGTACCTTTCGTGTCTCGCCTGTTCGTAGTGGTAGATCGCGGCGGTAAACTCTATGATGGCCCTGTCCGCGTAATCAGGACGGCGCTCTGTCGCGGAGAGTTTTAAGTAGATGATGGCCCGCTGTCCGTGCCACCTGCCTTTTAGCGCGTCGTTGGCCGACTCAAAGACCGGCTCCGCTTCTCTCAGGATGTTGAGGGCTTCGTTATACCTGTTCTCACTGATTTCAACTAGAGTGCGCCTGATATGGATTCTGGCCTTCAGTTCAACATCGGCGTCCGTGAGGGGTTCCAACGCCTCACGCATTATCACGCGGGCATCATCGTGCGCGCCGAGTCGCCAGTAGCACGCCCCTAGTTCACACTGCGCCTCCGACGCCTTAGCGTACCGGCCCTGACTCTGGAACTCTCGGGCGGCCTCCGTGAGTAAGTCCTTAGCCCGCTCCTGTATGCCTGGAACGTTCCGCGCCACGCCGAACAGTCCCGTCAGCGCGCCACACTGAAGCAAGACTTCGGCGGCCACGTCAGGCGGCAAGCCCTTCACGTCGGGCCGCTCCCCGATGCCCGGCCACAACTCGCCTAACGCCTCGCGCGCGACTTCGTACTGCCCCTTGTGGATGAAGTCTGACGCGACGGCGCAGCGTATCAGGGCGCGTTCGGCGGAGGTGAGCGAAGGGTTATCTAGTTCCTTCAGACGTTCGTCTGCTAAATTCATGTGAGGACACCTCTCTTTGTCTATGCAAGCCCCTTGCATAGACAGCTAAGCCGCCGTCCCTGAGCGGGATGCGGCGGCGACTTTGGTTAGTTCCCATCACCTCGAAAGGGAAAGCGATGCGAAAAACTCTAGGAGTCTGTCTGTTAGTCCTGTCCCTGACCGGCCCGGCCAGCGCGGGCATTATCCAAAACGACAAGCCCGCGCCTCCGCCACAACCGGCGACCGCCGCGCAAGAGCCGACGGGCGGCGGGACGGCGACCGACGAGACGCCTGCGGGCACGGCGGACGTTCTGACGCAGATCGTTTCAGACGTGCTCGCGGTTCTGCCGTCCCTGTTCTAATCGCACACCATTGTAGACGGGGCAACGCTGCCTTGTGGCGGCTCGGTATCAGTGTGCTTGTGTGAGGGTCGGAAAATAGAGGCGACTCCCACAGCCGGGAGAGTAACCCCGCGCGGCTCAGAATGCAATAGGTTTTGCGGCGGGACGGTCTTGATGTATGATGTGTTTAATGTGCCCCCGTAGCTCAATGGATAGAGCAACGGTCTACTAAACTGTGGGTTGTAGGTTCGAGTCCTACCGGGGGCACACAAATCACTTCCACTTTATCTCACAAAGTCACTTCGTATATACGCTTGACAGTGGCGTCTAGCCCCCCCTATAGTCTATTGATAGTAGACCGTTGTTCGGTTCCGTTCGAGTGATCGGACGAACCTACACGACAGAGGGGGCCGAGATTCTGAAAGGTGTTGAAACCGAGTAAGATTCATGGCCCCTTTAATTTTTAGCCTTTGCCGTTTTCTTCCGGCTGGCCGTCTTGCGAGCCTTCTTCACCGGCTGTTGGCTCTGCGGTTCCTTCTCCGAGCGCGGAGGCGGTTTGACCTGTAATAAGCCCGACACCGCCTCTTGGAACGTCAGCGGTGAAAGGGTTAAGGGCTTTGCGTTCTGTTTCTCGCGTTTCGGCATCTGCTTTCCCCTCTAGTCTCAGCGCCATGCTTTTTTCGGCTTCGGCCAAGGCTCCCCAAAGCGGTGGGGGCACGCTCATCATCTTCGGGTCTTCAACTGTAATCAAATGACGTACCTTGTCAAAGTCTCTATCCCATCTCTGTAATACATCAACCTTTCTAACCATAGCCGACGCCGCGTGTATCGCATCGGCGGATTTTAGTCCGAAGTCGCGCGCCAGCTTCACCGCCGCGTTAGCAACTGGCTCATCAACTACGATTTTCTGAACAAACTCCCACTCGAACATAGCCGATACTAGCTTTATTTCTTCAGCGGTCAACCTTGCGGCCGTATGGGCCGACTGATGTCTCTGCCATAAAGTTTCTAACTCTCTTCGGGCTTCCGGAAATTCTTCTTCGACCGCCTCAATCGCTTTAACGGCCCACTCCGGTAAGGGGGCGGACACTTGCCAGCGCGGGCGGATGACCTCGACTATCGTAAAAGTTGATGTCCAAATTTCGACGGCGTTATTCCGGGCGTGTTCAAGGATGTCTTCGCAAATCTCCCGCCGCTCACGCTCATTCTCATTCAAATAAGAAATAAAGCATGACGAGTCCCAATAGAGTTTTCTCGGCTCACTCATCCGATAGTTCCTCCATGTACTCTTTCATGGACTTGCCGCGCGTAAAATCCTTAATGAGTCCCGACATTTGTTTGATGGTCGGAAGGTCGCGCTTAACTACGGGCTCTAGTTCTTCTACCGAAATAGAGATAGGACTTCCCGCGCTGTTAGAGAGTAGAACGCCAGACACCCTGACGCGCGACCTCAAATAACCTTTCACACGCTCCAAGTCCCTCTCAGGGAAATAGCACGTAACGGGTTTATGGGTGGCCTCATCCCACACCTTAAACTCATATTTGCGGTGAACGCTTATGGCGTCCAAGTTGCCCTTTATGGAGCTATAGGCCCTGTACTTCGGCTCCGTCAGCTTCTTCGCGTTGGTAAACGTCTCGGGGCTAATCAGCGTTACGTGCTTATCATCTTCCGGCTTATCATCTTCCGGCCTACCATTGTCGCTAACATAGACCGCCATCGGCCCTATGATTGGCGTTTTCGCCGCAAGCTTTTGGAGCGTAGATAGCGCCGAATCGGACAGGTAGTTGTTGCGCTCGCCGCGCGAAGAAAGCAACCGCGTGTTTTCGATTAATTGTTCAGTTACGTTCGGGTAATAGTCCGCATATCCCTTCAACTTCAAGGCGGGTTTTTGGTACGCGGACACCCCCACAACAGGGGGGCTGTTCTTCTCTAGGGAGACGACCTCCCAGATCAAGCTTCCGTTTTTGCGACTGGATATCGTGGAGTCTATGTCTTGGAGTGTTGAGAGGAACGCTCGCAGAGAGTCTATGAACACGGGAAGAGATATACGTTCCGCAGTCCCGACGCGCAGATAAATCGTTCTCGGCATTACTAACCCCTCCGTGCTAGACTGAGAGTAGGTTGCAAGTTCGTGGGAACGAGAACAATCGGGAGCCGAAGATGTGGAGTAAAGCCCGTTGCCAGACGGGCTTTACTTGTCCCTGAGTCCAACGCCTATTTTACACGCTTCCGGATGAGTCCCGGTACATTAATCTTTTACCGGAAGCACCCTTGACCGCTAGTACCGTCCTGTCACCGTCGGAAGTGTGGCGCGCATTGTACCTGAAATCAAACTCGGAAAGATAGCGGTGAAGGTGCTGCTCGCTCACGTGATGGAACGTGCCGATGATGCCGCGCTTTAGGAGGGCGAAAAAGCTTTCGATGGTGTTCGTGTGGGCGTTCTTGCGGACGTATTCACCCGCCCCGTGATTCACCGTCTCATGCTTTGCGAACTCAAGTCCGACGCCGCTATAAGACTTGAACTCGTCCGTCATAATGTGCGCCGTCGGCTCTACGTTCTCACTTAACACGGCTCTGAGGTTCGCCCCCGTCACGTTCGGAACGTGAGTAGAGCGCACGCGGCCTTGACGCTCCACAAGGCTGCAAACCGGAATCTTATTCACAGCGCCGCGCCCTTGAATCTTCTCCCTGCGTTTGCTGGCGTGCATGTTCTTAGCCTTGCCGCCGATGTAGGTTTCGTCACACTCGACAACGCCGCCCAATTTACTAGCCAGAGGCTCTTGACTCATCGCGTACCGGATACGATGCGCCATGAACCAAGCCGACTTATACGTGATGCCCAACATGCGGTGAAGTTGATGAGCGGACATGCCTTTCTTGGATGAGCAGATCAAGTGAATCGCTTGCAGCCAAGTGCTAAGCCCGATGTGGCTATCCTCAAAGATAGTCCCGACCTTGACGGTGAACTGCTTGCGGCACGTCTTACACTTCCACACGCCCTTGCGAACGGGGCTCTTGGATTCTGCTTTCGGGGTGAGCTTGTACGCGCCTTCCGCGTTGCAGTGAGGGCAAATCACACCGTTAGGCCAGCGCATCTGCTCAAGCAGTTCACGCGCACTATCTTCGTCGCTGAAGTTCTGGGCTATGGTCTTGAGGGTTAGCTTGTCGCTCATCATGCTAAGATTTTAGCGCGAGAGCTTGGGTTTGTCAAGTATATAATTCCCAAACTTAAAGACCCCGGCAACTCGGCGCAGGTGGACGAGACGCGGGCGCGCATCCTAGTCGCGGAGAAGAGATACCGTGACGCCGACCGTATCATCGGCAGCGTGATTAAGGTTTTCGAGCAGGGCGGCGAGTCGGCCTTACTTGCGGACGCGCTTTCTATTCAGGGCATGGTGTGGGCGCGGCTAGGAGCGCATGAGGCATCGCTAAAAATTCTACGGGAGGCGGTCAAGGTAGCGGAGGAATCCGGCGCGCTGACTCAGGCAGGACACGCGGCCTTAACGCTGATAGAGGAATATGGAACTAACTGGCGTCTGCCGCAAGATGACTTAATGACAATATTCAGCCGCGCCAGCAACCTCCTGAAAGGCTCGCAGGACGTAGAAGATAGGGAGAGGCTTCTGGCGTGTGCGCAGGTAGTGATAAAGCGCCTTTCGGGGATGCAGCTACACGACAGGAACTTTACCTTTTACGGCGCGGTTGAGGAGCTAGAAGCGAAGCTGATAAAGCAGGCTTTAGAGTTGGAAGGGGGCAACGTCTCACGCGCCGCCGAGAGGCTAGGGCTGAAGCGCCAGACGCTCGCCAACATGCTCCGAGACCGGCACAAGAAACTGTTCAGCAAAAGGACGCCGCCAACCCCACGCCTCAAAAGCATCATTAAGAAAGACGCCTGAGTGCCATCCGGTTGGGGGTTTGACTCACTGGTTCACGGTTCGCATTAAATGATGTGTCAGAAGATTTGTCTTTAATGAATGCGGTAAAATGCCCGTGAAGTATTTTCACTATGAACCAGCAACTTGCTATGGAAATCGAAAACGAAATTGAAGAAAGTAAGGCGTTAGCAACCGGTCTGTTTCAGGGTGCCCAGGTGGTTTTTAACCACATGAAGGATAAGTATCCTCTGATTGCGGAAGCTGAAATCAAGCCTGAAATCGGCCATAAAGGTGCCAGTATGAAAGGGCTTTGGCTACGTGCCTATGTTTGGATGCAGACGATAAACAAATTAAATGATCCCCTAGATATTCAAGCAATCTCTGTCGGTAATCGTGCCTTGCTTGAGATTACCGTTGACCTAATATTGCTTCACCATGACAAGACCAATAAGTCCGGCTGGAAAATGATTTGGTGGGGAGAGTCTGAAAAGCTTAAGGCGGCGGAACAAGTTGTTAAATTCTATAGCGAGCAAAACCTCTCTGTTCCAGATAGGTATGAAGCCCAAGAAGAGTTTTATAGAAATCGGCAGTCTAGTATTGAGGACATGAGGAAAAATCTTTGGCCTAATAGAAAAAATCCTACCAGCCATCCCGATAGATGGTCAGGCAAGGGTAGTTTGTTTGATGACATCGTTGATGCAGACAAGCTTTACGGTTCAGTTGTTAAGGATGAAATTGGCTTCACCCTTGCCGAGTATTACCGAACGGAATACCGCAAAATGAATTGGCGGATACATTCTGGCGTCGCTAGTTTCCTAAATCAGCCGCCCCAAGCTTTTAACTATAGCTGTGGGTTCGCGCTCAAAGCGTGCGCGGATTTCGCTATGCTTTGCACCAAGATTGTTATGCTAGATTTTGGGCTAAACGTAGCTTTTAAAGGGTTAGAAGATGAATGGGAGGAAGTTAAAAACAAAAGAAACTACTACTATGCTCAAGAGCTATACAAGTTCCATTCAAGAGAGTAGGCCAAAGGTTTCGCTGAATTGACGTAAGCGTGATCGCTCGCGCTCTTATGTAATACGATGTCCTGTGTTATCGCGCTTGTGTCCAATTCTCACGCTAACTAGGATATACAAATGAGCAGACCGGACTCATTCAATCAATTCTTGGCGCTCGTTCAACGGGTGTACGCGGGAACTACTGCGCGAAGCGAGAACGATCTATCTTCAAGATTTACCTCTGTACTCAAAGAGCTGGACTTACACACTGTTATTGATACCAGGGTGTCAACAGGTGGGCGTAAGCGTCCTGATATTCTCGCGTATGTATCCGAAGAAGATGCTGATTTGGTTTTGCCCGCTGAGGTAGTGATTGAATCTAAAAAACCGGATGAAGTAAACGAGTTCAGAAACTTAGCAGAGGCAATCGTTAGTGAAAAGTATTGGCACTCAAAGACCTTCCCATATCTACGGGACAATATTTCTCGCGTCCAATATTTCGCCTTTACGACATTCACTGAGTTTGCTGTTTTTGCAGTTACGCGAAATATAAGGAACAAGCTGATTGATGCAATCAAAGCAGACGACTCAACTTGTACTAAGCTAAGGAAACAGATTCGGTCGCAAGTTCTTTTATTTAATCCTTACGATGTAAACGGCACAGGGGCAAATTCTGCGAAGGCGTGGAAGCAATGGCTTCAAGATCATCTTAGGGCTGATGTCCTTCAACCCGTCCCCCTCTCAAACACTCGCAACTCTTTACCCGTCAAAACTGAATCAGAACTACAGGAACTTGCTACACGCTTGGCTATATTTGCTGCTGGATCGGGGGATTCAGGCTTGCCGGATGCCGGTCTGTTTAATTCAATCCGTCAGCGATTAGGGAATGATTACGATGCCTTACAAGCGGAGATAAGACGCGACTTGCTTATATTCGTCATGTCACAGCATGTGGACATGAACACATCGGAAGCCGAAGTTAAGGTTAGAGAGGATGTGCCGACCGCGATAGATGAATTTGTGGCGGCAAGTATCCACTCGCTCATAAGTCGGTTATTTGCCGTAAAGGTCATTGAGGATGCTTACTGTGTAGGCGCAACTAACTCCTTAGTCGAACCCGACCTATGGCTATTTGCGGTTGATGCTTACGATGCTTTAGAGCCAGAGAAAATCCGTAGCGAAGTTTTTAGCAGAATCAGAAGGCTTACTACCTCCGATAATCCAGTCGTTCGACGCTTAATTCAATATGGATTCTTTTTCGACTGGATAGAGAATTATATTGACCCAATACTTTTTCGCTCATTATTTGAAACATTATCAACCCACGATTTCTCAGAAATTGAGGGCGATTTATTGGGTAGGTTTTATGAGCTATATGCACAGCAAACAAATCGGAGTCGCCGCCGCGCATTAGGCCAATACTATACGCCGCTGCCTGTTGTTGAGTTCATGTGGCATCAAGCCACTCAGTTAACAGAAGAAAGGGGAGAGCTAGACCATGTAATGGTTCTTGATCCTGCAATGGGGTCGGCAACCTTTCTCACTGAGGGCGCGCGCAGCTTGGCTGATGCAGGGGTAGATAAGTTTTGGGAACGTCTAACCGGCTTCGATGTTTCCGCCCAGATTCTAGGCATTGCTTATGTAAATCTATACATGGCCGTTCTGTCGCGGCTCACGCCTGACGTTGCATTAGAGGTTGAGGACTTGCGGCTTTACGCAACTGATACGCTAGATTACGAAAACGAGAACCATCTAAAGCAACTCTTACCGCTCATCACTGATGAGGCACATCGTATATTTCTGCAACAAAGAGTTGCTATCAGCACTAGAGCAAAAAGGCAGGGCAGTTACCGCCTAGTGATAGGCAATCCGCCTTATAAGAACAATAGTAATCTCACACTAGCCCAAGTCGCTGACCGATTCCCTAAACTCTTATCTTCATCTGTAGAGCATGGCGGCGCACAGCTACGGAATATCAGAGATGATTATGCTTGGTTCGTTGCTGCGGCGGATTACTATGTGCGAGATGCAGGATTGATCTGCTTCATCCTTTCTGACTCTTTTGCCTTAAGTCAAAGCTATGAGCATTTCCGTGCTGAGATATTGAAGAATTACCACGTCAGAATGTTGGTTCGTCTCGGTACGCATATCTTTCCTGATGTCAGTTATCGAACCTCATTCGCTATTCTGATGCTGGAAAGGCGGGCTGAACCCTTAGAGTCTGCGGAAGAGTCAGAAGAAATACCTTACACAGATTTGCGCGGCCTTGTGTCGGATACTCCAAGCAATGAATTAGGTACACTTGACGATCCCCGCCTAATTTATTTACGTGATGTGGTAAGTGGGGAGCAAGAATTTGAGATTACAGAGTATCATGTCCCCTCACCATTAACGCGATTCTCTTTTTATCCCGTCGGGCAAGCATCAGCTAGATTCAAAGACATGGCGGCTTTGCACGGTGATAAGGGCGAACCGCTGTTTATAGACACGCACCCCGGAATCATCACGGCTTTTGATGTTCTATTCAAAGGTAGCACCCGTGAAGAATTACAGGAACGGCTTACTTCACTTTACGACATCTGCCGTAGAAGGATTAGTGATGCTGACCTTGTGAGACAACTGGATCAATGGGGGCAAGAGCGGGATTTCACCAATGACCAAATAAATGTGCTTCAAGGTTTAGGCGCTCAAATTAAGCAAAAATCTCTGACGTTTGATGCCAATAAAATTAAGCGCAGTTTTTCAGGTTCTATTCCTGAATCAGCTAAATGGTATCCGCCAGCCGAACACATCCATTATCTTTATTATGAGCCTGCCTTACGTGTGCCCCGCAAAGAAAATCCCGGCAAACAAGTCGGATGGGGATCAATGAATCAATGGCGTGAGCCTGCAAGTCACACAATTACACCTAAGCTCATTTACACAACGGCAAAGTCAACGCGCCACGGGTATGCAGCCTTTGTTACAGATGATGAGTGGTACGTGAAGCTGCATGGTGGGACAAGCCAGCAATTTAATTATACAGGGCTAAACGATCCATCTAGATCGCAAAGAATGGGTGGTGTGCCAAATAATTTGACGGGTGCAGGCGAAGAGTTATACACGATTCTGATTAACGCAGGCGGTACAGAGGATTCAATACTTCACTACATAGCAGGTGTTTGGAACTCTGAGCTTGCTAAAGAGTTGTTAGATGATGTCGGAACGTCAATGCGACCCGGCATAAAAATACCTGAGACTGATGTTGAGAAGAAGATAGCGTTAGAGATTGCGGAGGGTGCCCGTTTCGCACGCGATATTGTGCATTTGAGTCAGCTTGTGAGCCTAAACGAGCCAACGATCCCGGCTGATGTACTGGATAGCTTTTTTGATAAAGGGTTTTTGAGGGAGTTTGGAATCACACGGGTTGTAAATAGAAGTAGGCGATTCCGGTCTCAAGAACACTATGCGATACCGGCAGGGTTGAAAGATCAATTACCTGATTGGCTTGAATCTGTTGAGTCGCAGATCAATAGTTTGGTGGAAACTTTATATCCATAAACAGGGTTGAAGCGGGTCAACGAGTCAACATTGAAGGCCGCTACCGTGCAACACGGTAGGAGATGTTGCAGGAAATAGTAAAACAACAGGATGAGAGGCTTCTGGCGTGCGCTCAGATAGTGATAAGGCGACTGTCGGGGATGCAGTTACATGATAAGAACTTTAGCTTTTACGGCGCTGTGCATGAGCTAGAGGCCAAGCTGCTAGAGAAGGCTTTAGAGCTAAAAGGGGTAGCATCACACGCGCCATAGAGAGGTTAGGGTTGAAACGCCAAACGCCCTCAAACATGCTCCAAGCCGGCACAAGAAACTATTCAGCAAGAGGACGCCGCCGACACCGCGCCTTAAAAGCTTTATCAAGAAAGACGCCTAACGACCGACCGCCGAATTAAATGAGCAAGGGGTAATTATTATTCAAAGACCTCTGAGGGATTGAATGATGAAGGGCATTCGAGTCATGCGGTGCTGATCCTTCCCAAAAGTAAGGGCAAGATGTAAGTAAATCTATAACAATAATGTACAGAAGTTAGTAATACTTTAGCCGATAAGCAAACTACCTGGCTCAGTGAGATTAATAATTTTATCATACATATATCTTGCTCTATCATGGAGAAATGCATCGTAGTCGCCGACTATCAAATGTCGCAGTGCAGAGAGAGGTATCATCTGAGAATCAAGAATATCGTGTGCCTCTTCCATATTGAAGAGGCTCATTAGATTTTCAGCAAAGGCTTTCGGTGTACATGTCTTGAAGTAGCGTTTTTCACTTTTATCTATTAGGACAACGCTGGCGATTAATTTATTCGATTGTCCTACCTTGACATACCTTTCAGGAATGTTCGTGCTACTTAATATGCTCTCATAATTGTTTGAGCTAAAATCTGTCATATAAGTTTCAGGGTTTATCAATTCCCCTGTCGTGAGACTTCTTGCCTTCGTAAGCGCAAATAAGTTCGCAACCGCACTAGAGAGAGCTTTACCCCTTATAAATCTGCGCTCTATTAAATCTTCCGGTGCAAGCGTGAGTCTGGTTTTAAGTGCTTCAACATCGCCAGCGATTAAGCTATTAACAGCCTCCAATGTTCGTGCCACATAATTGTCAGGTTTGCCCCTAAGACCCTCATTAAAGCTCGTAATCCAAAACCACTTCATTACGTCGTTAACATGAATATCAAATGAAGCTCTGGCCTCTTGTGTATACTTCACGATTACTAGAAGCTGTCCCTCATACGGTATGTAATCGTAAGAATAGATAGAGCAGGCGTCTTTTAACAAACCGAGTGCTTTCCGTAATGTTTGCTTGGAATTATTTACTGCCACATGAAGTACGTTAGGGGAGTAATTCCGAAGCTCAACCATTGATTCGGCAGTCGGAGCTATATTCAAAGAAATAGCTAGTATTTTGGCTAAAGTCTCGAAAGGAATATCAAAGCCGAGAGAACGTCCTACTTCGGAAATACTTTCCAGTTCATTACTCAAATCAAACTCTTCTGCCCAAGTTACTGCCCGCAGAAAATCAACGGCGCTGAGTCTCGTACCCGTGCTATTCACTCTCTCAAATATAGAGACTACTTCATTAAGATCACGACCCGATATTGTGACCAACGGGATAAGATATTCTTGGAATGTAGAGTGAAGATTGATTGCTCGATTTAACAATAAGTCACTATCAATACTATTCATCAACTGGCTTTGTGCCTCAAGGAATGTTTTAGGAGAGAAAATAGACGACAAGTGGATATAGTGCTCTGGTATATGTCGCTCATCAAAGTGCATGAACTCTTCATGATCCAAATCAAATATCACATTAAAAATATTGGCTTTGTCTTTTTGTTTCCAGTGAAAACATCCATACAAAGTTGAGAGGCGTTGTAACCCGTCTATTACATAGTTCAATGGATAATCTTCCGGGGTCTCCGGAAATGATGTCGTTTCTGCCTTGGCTATCTTGAAAACTTTTTCGTCAACTCTCCAAAACAACACGCTTCCGATAGGGAAGCCGCGATAGATACTGTTCAATAATTCCAAAACTTGGGCTTCCGTCCAGATAAAAGTTCTTTGAAAGGCCGGAATCTTAATGTCGCCCGATTGTATTCTTCTGAATATATGTGGAAGATATTGGACTTCCGGTGCAGGTGCGCTAACAATCATATCTCAGCTCCTTCGGCAGCAGACTCGTCTGAGTCCGAAACTTTATCTTCTCGCAACTCAACAATAATAGCTTCCAACAGATGTAAGGTATGGCTAAGGTAGCCAGCCCTAAATCTGTTCGTTCCGTACTCCCATTTCCATTTTGCCTTGTCGTCTTCTGGCATTATCCGAGTTTGGCGGTAAAGCGGATAGGTGAGATTTTTAAGAATGTCTTGTAGTTGAGTCGTAAGCTGAATCTCGAAGTCAACATCTTTCTCTTGCTGCTTCCACTCTTTATTTAATAGCTCAATCTTGAATTTGGCGTAAAAATGGAAAGCATAATATCCTTCATCCCTTTCTTGGCTATAGCTTCTATGTGGCAACCTTCGTTCATCTGCATAACTTTTCAGCTTGCTTATTAAAAAATTAGGCGCATCAATAAACTTACAAACCAGCATACTCCTTATTGCGTCATTCAAAGTGCTGAAAAAATTATCCGGGGTTATCCATCCCCTACGCGGTTCATCTGGAAATCTCCGGTTCCAGAGGACGTTGTGTCTGAATGATTTGTCAACTGCTGAGCTGTATGGCTTCTTTAGAAGCGTTAACCCTGAAGTGTCCATTAATAGTTGCGACTTAGTATCCCTATAATATTCTTCACTCCACTCGGCTAACTTGGCATCTATCCCGTTATAAAATTCTGACTCCGATATGGCATTTACCGCATTATTTAAATTTGCTTTATATAAGTTTTCAAGAGTGGTATCCGTAAAATCTACTGAAAGGTTAGCTTTCGCCCATTCAAAGTATTCTTCGAGAGTTGATGGTTTATCCATGAGTTAGTTTCTCTGCGGTGAGGGTACGACCATAGTTAGCACTGGCGAAAGGAGTTAAGTGAAGTCAAAATCTAGCGAAACAAAAAGAGTATAATTTCAGAGATAAATAAATTCCAGCTTTGGTCGTGCATATGTAATCGCTGATGGCAGAGGCCACAAGACTTCATATTCTATTAGGTAAAGTTAAAAGTGAGGGCGCTGATTTAGCGCCCTCACGAACAAGTTCCTAAGACAAGGACGTACCGCTAACTCTTTAGTGGTGGCTTGCCCATGGCTGTAAGCTTTTGGTTTAGCTTGTCTCGCCTATCTTGAATCCTCTTCGGTTGTACAAATGTAAAGTCGAATAGCGCGTCCAGAACCTCTAATAACCATTCAGCCTCTCCGGGTTCAACCTCAACAATTTCACCTGTGTTTGTGTCCTTCAACGGGTGCGCCGCAAAATTTCCAACATTCCTGACGGCGTCAACAGCATCCGTAATATGTGAAGGGATATTGCCGAGATGAATAAACTCTTCAATCTCTTTGTCCAGACTTCCTTTTTTAATTTTATAGTCTTCCCTGATGATATGTTGTAAAAGACGCCTGCTAATAGCAGCGCTCGCCTTAGCGCTTAAGGTAAGCACCGAAAATGCTTCTGTATAGTCCCTCCTATATTCCTCTGGTATCGTCGCGTCGAGAGGCTTTGGCAGATTTACCTTAGGATAAATTGTCTCTTCTTTTGTAATGCTAGTGAAACCGTTTTTACTATCGTATTGCCCCTCCTTTAATTTCACGATTAATTCATCACAAGCCGGGCATGAGCCGTGAATTAACTCAACCGACAGGCCAGCTTTCTCTTCCTTATCGTAGGGTAAAATTATTGCAGGCTCGAACTCTTCAAAACGAATGTTGACGCCACAATGCGGACACCTCATGTGAAATCCTCCTTTGGAAAACTATACGATACAGCCCTAGAAAACAGCTTACAAGCTCTCACACGCTCAACTGTGATGCGTTCTACTGTGTCATTGCATAACCGAGTTGGGGCGCACGATAGGACACTGAGAACGGTCTTTGTGTGAGTGTCTGTGCTGTCGGGAACGGATTAATGAACTATGTGAAAAGGCCGCTGCCGTACAACACGGCAGCGGCGTTAATTTTCACAGCATGATAAGTCCTTAAAAGTTCTTATAGTCACATGCCCGCCAAAATAAACCCGTCAATTTGCCGTCAACGCTCTGGCTCCAAAGTTGTAAGTGACTGAGAGCCATGGTGATGTCGCCGGAAATAGTAAAACAACAGAACATCGCGGCCGGGCTTTTGGCCGGAAGCGTTACACGCGACCGGCGCGCCCGCTGGTGGCGCCGCGTGGGCTCGAAGTCGCGCGGCTTCCGCTACGAGACGGCCGACGGGCGGCGCATCGAGGACGAGGCCGCGCTCGCGCGCATCCGCTCGCTCGTCATCCCGCCGGCCTGGCGCGACGTGCGCATCGCGCCCTCGCCGCGCAGCCGCTTGCAGGCCGTCGGCCTTGATAAGGCCGGCCGCGTCCAGCGCATCTACCACCCTTCCTTCGTCGCGCGCCGCGCGCGGCGCAAGTACGACAAGGTCGAGCGCTTCGGCGAGGCGCTGCCCCGTCTGCGCCGGAAGACGAACGAGGACATCGCGCGCGAGGGGCTGGGGAAGGAGCGCGTGCTGGCGGTCGTCGTCCGCCTCATCAACGACCTCTACTTCCGCGTCGGCTCCGAGGAGAGCGTCAGGCGCTACCGCACCTACGGCGTGACGACGCTCCGCAACCGACACCTCGAGATCAAGCCGGGCGGCCGCCTGGAGTTCAACTTCACGGGCAAGCACCACGTCAAGCACCGCCGCATCCTCGTTGACGAAGAGCTGGCCGCCCTGGTGCGCGACATCAAGGCCATCGGCGGCGCGAAGCTCTTCGAGTACGTCGGCGAGGACGGGCGTGTGCGCGCCGTCACCCCGCGCGACGTGAACGACTACATCAAGGCCGCGGCCGGCGAGGAGTTCTCGGCCAAGGACTTCCGCACGTGGGGCGGGACGCTTCTGGCGGCCGTCGAGCTGGCCGAGCTGGGCTGCTGCGAGGACGCGCGCCAGGCGAAGCGGAACGTGGCCGCGGCCGTCAGGCGGGTCGCCGAGCGCCTCGGCAACACGCCGACCGTCTGCCGCTCCTGCTACATACACCCGAGCGTGCTCGAAGCCTACGAGCGCGGCCGCTCCGTCGAAGAGTTCCGCCCGCGCCGCGCGCGCCGCCTCATCAGCGGCCGGCAGCCCGACTACAGCGTCGAAGAGCTGGCGCTGCTCGAACTCCTCCGCGCGCGCAGGAACGGCGGCGCGTGAGCGGGCCTGCGGTCAACCTCCTGCCGACGACCGGCGACTCCGACCCGCTGTCGATAGGCGACGAGGTCGCTTTCTGCGAGAACGCCGGCCAGGCCGAGAGACATGAGGCGGAAGCCCGGCCGTGAGGGAGGGCGTACGTCTGACAGAGTAAAGAGGGTTGATGAAAGACCCGCTGCCTTTCATCAACCCTCTTTCCATGTTTGGCCGACGCCCTCCCTCGCGGTCGGGCTTCCGCCTAGTAGTGCTCGCTCGTCTTCTTGCCCTCGCCCTTACCGCGCGCGCGGCCGTCGCGGCCCCTGCCTTTACCCTTGCGCCGCTTCAGCTCGTCCACGCCCTTGAGCGAGGCGAGCGGCCAGAGGCTGTGCTCGATCTCCGCGAGCCCCGCGCCGACGACCGCCGCGACGACCTCCTCCGAAGGCTTGTAGCACGGCGCGGCCTCGTCCAGAGGCACGCGGCCGTCGGCGTTGACGACGACGCCGGCCTCGCGGTACTCGTCGTCCATCTGGCGCTGCGAGAGCGTGCGGTTGGCCTCGCCGCGCGAGATGCGGCGGCCCGCGCCGTGGTTGACCGAGAAGCCGCTCCGCTCCGCCCCCGCGAGCGGACGCAGGATGTAGCTCCAGTCCTTGTTGCTGCCCGGGATGAGCACGGGGTGGCCCTTCTCCTCCCAGACGGTGCCCTTCAGGAACGGGTGTCCCGCGGGGAAGGCGCGCGTCGCCCCCTTGCGGTGCACCCACACGTCGCCGAACTCCGGGTGCCACTCCTTCTGCACGAGGTTGTGGCTGATCTCGTAGACCAGTTCCAGCTCCTCCCCGAAGACCTCGCGGAACGCCTCCGACACCTGCTCGAAGATGACGAGCCGGTTCAGGATGGCGTAGTTGCCGCCCGCCGCCACCGCGTTCAGGTAGTCGCGGTAGTGCTTCGACTCCGGCGTGAAGTAGCCGAGGTCGATGTCCTTCAGAAGCTCCGGGTGCTCCTCCCTCGCCAGCTCGAAGTAGTTCGTCGCCAGCCCGTGCCCGAACCCGCGGCTCCCCGTGTGCACCTGCACGAAGAGCGTCCCCGTCTGACTGCTCCGCTGCAACTCGATGAAGTGATTGCCGCCCCCGAGGCTCCCCATCTGCTCGCGCCCGCGCTCGGGCCTGCCCTTGCCGCCCCACGGAATCTGCCAGTCGTCGTCCACGGGGATGCGGTGCCTTTCGGCGTGGCTGCGGTCGAACGTCGCCCCGTACTTCTCGACGTAATACTCCGCCCCCCCGCGCACGAGGTTCTGGAACTCCTCCTCCGACAGACGCCCCAGCTTCTTGCTCTTCCCCCCGAACCCCATGTCCACCCGCGACATCACCGCCCGGTTGAACTCCAGCCTCCGCTCCGGCGTCGCCGCCTCCGCCCCCACGTTCGACCGCGCCGACATCATCCCGCAGCCTATGTCGTAGCCGACCGGCCCCATCGCGACCGCGCCTTCCCGTGCGTCGGTGATGAGGACGCAGCCGACGGGGACGCCGTAGCCGTAGTGCGCGTCGGGCGTAATCACCACCATGCGCACGCCGGGGAAGCGCGTGGCGTTGACGATCTGCCGGTAGAGAATCTCCTCGGCCGCCTCCAGAAGTTGGGGCGTGAAGAAGAGGCGGACGCGGCAGTCGCCGGTGTCCTCGGTCTTCAGCTCGTAGAATCCCTCGCCGTTCCAACGCGCGAGGTGCTTCCAGTTGTGCGCGTTCGCCAGCTCGTCCGCCGGCCTCAAAGCTTTCGCGTTGCCCTCTTTTCCGGTCACACCCCTTTCCCCTCCAGCGGATGAGTCCGTCCGTTCGCCCTGAGCATAACACCTGCGCTCGCCCCGGAGCCACACGCGCCGAGCCGCGCCCCCGACGGAGCCGAAACCCGACCTATTGACACCCCGCGGCATCTGGCATAGAAATACTGCGCGCGCCGCGTGCTCTGCCTTCTGTCGAAGAGACCCTTACCCCCGTCCCGACCGCCGACTCGACACCCCCGCGGAACGACGGACTATGACCAACAGCACGAATAAAACACCGAACGTTGACGAGGTCGAGCCCGCCCGCCGCGACACGCAGCTCATCTCCACGCTCCTGGAGTTTACGGCCGAGTACCGGGTCGAGAAGATTCTGAGGCTTGTGGTGGACAAGCTGCCCGCGTTGGTCGGGGCCAAGGAGGCATCCCTTTTCTGGCTCGACAAGGAGCAGAACCGGGTCGTCCTGAAGGAGACCTCGGGCAAGAACAAGAAGCACGTGGGGAAGCGGCGCTACGCCCTCGGGGAGGGGCTCACGGGTTGGGTAGCCAAGACCGGCCGGTCGCTCCGGCTTAAGAACATCGAGGACGAGAGTGAGCTGAAGGCCATCGACCCGGAACTGCGCTGGTCCGACAAGTACAACGGCTTCAAGAACGCCAGCGAAGAGGAGCGGGCGTACCTGAGGGCTTTCCTGGGCGTCCCGATCAAAGTCGAGGGGGTGACGGTCGGCGTCCTGCGAATCGCCAAGACCCTCAAGCCCAACACGCACTTCACGGAGCGGGACAAGGAGTTGCTGACCACCTTCGCCCGGAAGCTGGCGCAGATCCTCAAGATGGCCGAGCTGATCGAGAGGGCGGAGAGCTACAACAGCCTCATCGAGCCGGTCGCCTTCACGAGCCCCGAGGTAATGCACGCCTACTTCAAGATGGCCGTCAACCTGATCCCCGCCATCCTCAACTCCCACGGCTGCACCATCTTCTTGCGCGAGGAGGAGGGCGACTCGTACGTGCTGCGTTACGCTTCTAAGAAGAACCCGCTCGAAAAAGAGCTGGGGCTTGCCACCTACAAGAAGGGCGAGGGCTTGACCGGGTGGATCCTGCTGCACGGCAAGCCACTACGCATTAACGACATCGAGAACGACAAGGAGTTAAGGAAAATAGACCCTGCGCTGCGCTGGATGGGCAAGCACCTGGAGTTCATGGCGCACCACTCAAACTTCTTGGCCGCGCCGATCAAATTCCACCAGGAAGTCTACGGCGTGATCCGCCTCTCGAAGAAGCCCAAGAGCATCCCCTTCTCGGACGACGACGAGCGGCTGCTCTGCAAGTACGCTGACATCCTCGGCCAGTCGATCAGGGCGCTCCACTTAGAGCAGGAGCGGGAGCGGGCGCGGGAAAGGGAGCGGGACGGCCGGATGCTCGTCAAGCCCTGCTGGCAGGGGCGCTACGCCGCGAGGAAGGACTACTGCTTCGTCCTGATGCCTTACAGCCCCAGTTGGTCAAAGAACGTCAGGCGCACGATCAAGGCCGCCGTCGAGGAACAGGGCTTGAAGTTCAAAATCGCCGACGAGGCCGTCGGCCGGAACGTGATGGAGGACGTGTGGCAGGGGATCTGCGAGGCGCGGCTGGTCATCGCCGACCTCTCGACAGCCAACCCTAACGTCGCCTACGAGGTGGGGCTGGCCGACGTGCTCGGGAGGAAAATCATACTGCTCGCGCAAGACCCCAAACGCGTCCCGTTCGACTTCGTCGGCTCCCGCCTGCTGGTCTACGACCTGAACCGCTTGGACGAGCTGGAGGACAGGCTGGGCGCCAGAATCTCGAAGGTGCTCTCCTGAGTGCCGCGGCGTGCCATCCTCAACCCGCGGCGGCGAGCGCTGCGGCGATCTCGGCCGCGAGTTCGTCGGCGTCCGCTGCGGGCGAAACGGAGACGCGGAGGTCTGCCTGGCGGTAGGCCGCGAGACGTTCGGCGTAGAGACGCCGCGCGACTTCGGTGTCGCGCGCGAAGGGGCGCGAGTCGCGCGCGCCCTCGTCCTCGATGCGCCGGAGGCATAAATCAAACGGCGCGTCGAGCCAGACCGAGAGGCAGCCGTGGGAGGCCGTGAGAGCGCGGTTGCGCGCGAGCGTCCAGGCCCCGCCGCCAGTGGCGACGACGCGCGCCTCGCCCCGTCCGAGCACGCGGCCGAGCGCCCGCGTCTCGGCCTCGCGGAAGTAGTCCTCGCCCTCTTCGTCGATGAGTTCTCGCGGGCCGCGGCCCTCAAGCTCCCGCACGGCGTCGTCGAGGTCGATGAACGTCTCGCCCAAGATGCGCGCGAGCGCGCGGCCGACGGTCGTCTTGCCCGCGCCCATGAAGCCCGTGATGACGACGGGGCGGCGGCTCATCTCTCGGTCAAGGATTCGAGCAGCGGGAAGAACTCGGGGAAGGAGACGCGGACGCACTCCTCCGCGCCCTCGATCTCCGTCTCGCCACGGGCGGCGAGCGCGGCGACGGCGAAGGCCATCGCGATGCGGTGGTCGCCGTAGGACTGAAGGCGCGCGCCGCGCAGGCGCACCGGCCCCTCGACGCGCAGGCCGTCCTCGAACTCTTCCACGTCGGCCCCCATCGCGCGCAGGTTGGCGACCGTCGTCGCGATGCGGTCGGACTCCTTCACGCGCAGCTCGCGCGCGTCGCGTATCTCAAGCCCGCCCTCGACGGCCGTGCCGACGACGGCCAGCACGGGCAGCTCGTCGATGAGCTGCGCGACCGTCCCGCCGCGGATGACGTTCGCGCCTTCCGCCGAAGGCTTCGGCGCGCCGGTGCTGCGCACGCGTATCAGGCCGGTCGGCTCGTTCGAGGTCTCGCGCTCGTCCTCGACCGTGAGCCCGACCCCGAGCCCGCGCAGCGTGTCGAGCACGGCCGCGCGCGTCGGGTTGAGGCCGACCCCTTCCAGCTCAAGCTCCGACCCTTTCAGCAGCGCGGCGGCCGCCAGGGGGAACGCCGCCGAAGAGATGTCGCCCGGCACCACGAGGTCGCGCGCCCTCAGACGCGAGCCCCCTTCGACCGAGACGAGGACGCGCCCGCCGTCTTCGGACTCTTCGGACAGTTCTTCCGTCCCGACCTCTACGCCGAACCAGCGGAGCATGCGCTCCGTGTGGTCGCGCGTCCGCGCGGCGGGCTCGACGACCTCCGTGCGACCTTCCGCGCCGAGCCCCGCGAGCAGGACGCACGACTTGACCTGCGCGCTGGCGACCGGCATCTCATAGCGTATCGCGCGCAAGGGCCTGCGCCCCTCGACCTTCAGCGGCGCGTGGCCGTCCACGGCCGAAAGTTTCGCGCCCATCCGTTCCAGCGGCTCCATCACGCGCCGCATGGGCCGGCCGCTCAGGGACTCGTCGCCCGTCAGGGTGGACGCGAACGGCTGCGCCGCGAGCACGCCCGCCATCAGACGCATCGTCGTCCCCGAGTTGCCGCAGTCGAGCTCAGCCGCGGGTTGACGAAACTGCGGCCCCCCTCCGTCCGCGCCTGCGCCCTCGACGCGGACGGTCGCGCCGTCGCGCTCCACGACCACGCCGAGCCGCCGCAGGACTTCGAGCGTCGAGGAGCAGTCGGCGCTTGAAGAGAAGTTCTCGATGGTGGTCTTCCCGTGCGCGAGCGCCGCCAGCATCGCCGCGCGGTGCGAGACGGACTTGTCGCCGGGGACGCGCGCGCGCCCGCGCAGGCGTTCGGCCGGTCGGATTCTCATGCGGGTAATGGTAGCAGAGAAAGTAGGCGGTAGGCAGACGGCAGTAGGCAGCACGCCGCGCGTTTCGGACGTTGAAGGATTAATGCGGAAGTTTCGACAGCGGCTCTCTTAACTGCCTACTGCCTACTGCCTACTGCCTACTTTCTTGACAGCCGCGCGGCGGGCGTGTTAAACCGTGCAGGCTTCCTGTCGAGCTTTAAAGCGTGAGGTTTGAGGCCGCTCCCGACGGTCCGTGCCCTGTGCTTCCGGGGCGGCCGACCCTTGAGCCTGTGACCGAAGAGACCGTCGAACTCAAACTGCCGAGTCGCATCGAGGCCATCGGCGAGGCGGCGGCGGCCGTCGCGGACGCCGCGCGGAGGCTGGGCTTCGCCGAGGACGCGCTGTTCGGCATCGACCTGGCCGTGCGCGAGGCCGTCACCAACGCCGTCCTGCACGGCAACCGGCAGGACGAGAGCGTCCCCGTCGAGGTCGGGATGACGGGCACGGACGACGGGCTCACCGTGACCGTGCGCGACCGCGGCGCGGGGTTCGACCCGTCGCACCTCCCCGACCCGACGGCCGAGGAGAACATCCTCAAGGACTCGGGGCGTGGTATCCTCTTCATGCGCACCTTCATGGACGAAGTCGCCTGGGAGAGCCCCGCCGGGGGCGGAACCCTGGTGCGAATGATTAAGAAGAAGTAGACAGTAGTCAGTAGTCAGTAGTCAGTAGGCGCTCCGCGCCACGGCCATTGACGTTGTAAACCTGACTGCCGACAAAAGGCGCTCTTCTACTGTCTACTGACTACTGTCTACTGACTACTTGTATCCAAGGAGATTTCCCGCAATGGCTGAACTGAACATCCGCGAGCGCCAGGCAGGGGACGTGACGATCCTCGACCTCGAAGGAAAGATCACCATCGGCGAGGGCAACGTCGCCCTCCGGAGCGCCGTCCGCCGCCTCATCCAAGAGGGGAAGAAGAAGGTGCTCTTGAACCTGTCGGGCGTCAGCTACATGGATTCGAGCGGCATCGGCGAGCTGGTCTCGAGCCACACCGCCATCAGCAAGGAGAAGGGCCAGCTCAAGATGCTCGGCCTCGGCGAGAAGATCAAGGAGCTGCTCGTCATCACCAAGCTCCTCACGGTCTTCGACACCTACTCGGACGAGCCCTCGGCGCTCAACAGCTTCCAGTAAGCGTGAAGAGCCGTGAACCGTGAACCGTGAACCGTGACAAGTTTAAGACCCGCTCTTTCTTGTCACGGTTCACGGTGGTTCGCGGCTGCTACTTGTCACGGTTTACGGTTTACGTCCTTCCCTGCCTCCGCCTACAGCCGTTTGTTCGCCGGCCGCCTGCCTGTTACCCTTTACCTTCTGCGCCAACCCACGCAGGGAATCCGGAGTCTAAGGACAGTAGTCAGTAGCCAGTAGACAGTAGCGCTCCGCGCCGCGGCCGCTGACGATGGGAACCGCGCGGTTCGAGCGATAAAGGTTCTTCTACTGACTACTGACTATTTTTAGAAGGTCTCTGATGAAGAAGTTGTTCCTGACCGTCCCCCTCGCCGCGCTCCTGTGCGCGCATGCGGCCGCCGCTCGGCAGGCGGCCGCCCCGAAGCAGACGCCCGCCCCGGCCCAACAACAGCCGCGCCCGGCTCCGGCCGCGGCCTCGCTCGGGCTCACGGATTACGGCATCGAGATCGCGCCCGACGCGCGGCTCGTCGTGATGATGGCCGCGCTCGACGCCGCGGGCTGGGACCCGACGCCCGCGGGCACTCCGCCCTCGGTCTTCCGCCAGCTCGTCCGGCGCGAGCAGGCGGGGATGGACGCGGCGCTGCGCCAGCGCATGCAGGACTTCTACGCGCGCAACGCTCTGAAGGACGTGGCCGACAACCCCGCGACGCCGCAGAACGAGGCCGTCCACTACACGCCGGCCGAGCAGGCGGCGCGCTACATCTCGCTCGCCTACACGCTCGGCCAGCCGCCCGCCTTCGAGGCCCCCGCGCGCTCCGAAGACCTGCCCACGGGCGTGCTCGAAGTGCTCGACTTCGTGCCGCTCGTGCGCGAGTTCTACAAGTCTTCGGGGATGGAGGCGCGGCTCCCGAACTACCTCAACATGCACCGCGCCGCGGGCGACCAGTTGCGCGCCGTGACCATCGACATGGCGCGCGGTGTCCTCGCCTACCTCAACACGCGCCCCGAGACGCTCGTCAGCGAGCGCGTCGTCGTCCCCGCGCCCTCGCAGGCGAAGAAGAAGGACGAGAAGCAGAAGACGACCACCGTCCTGCGCGAGCACGCGCGCCGCTTCCGCGTCGTGCCCGACCTGCTGGCCGCGCCCGGCGCGATCAACCTGCGCGCGGTCGGCGACGACTACTTCGTCGTCGTCCCGCCCGACACCGACCCGCGCCTCTCCGAGACGCGCCGCGCCTACGTACAGTTCATCGTAGACCCCCTGGTCGCGCGCTTCAGCCGCGAGGTCGCCGCGCGCCGCCCCGACATCAAGCGGCTCCTCGAAGCCGAGCAGGCGCGCAGCGGGCGCACGTTCGGCCCGGACGTCTTCCTGACGGTCGCGCGCTCGCTCGTGGCGGCGGCCGACGCGCGCATGGACGAGCGCGTGCGGCTGCGCGCCCTCCAGCTCGACACGAGCCAGCGCTTGCAGGCCGCCGGAGACCAGGCGGCGAAGGACGCCGTGCTGAAGGAGGTGAAGGACAGGCAGGCGGCCATCCAGGACTCGACGACGGCGCAACTGGCCGAGGCTTACGAGCGCGGCGCGGTGCTCTCGTTCCACTTCGCCGACCAACTGCGCGGCTTCGAGTCGTCGGGCTTCGACGTGGCGAACTTCATGCCCGACATGGTCGCGGCCTTCACCGTCGAGCGCGAGCTGAAGCGCCCCGGCGAGTACGCGCCCGTGGTCGCGCGCGTGCGCGAGCGCCGCTCGACGGCGCTCGCCACGGCCGTCGAGCCCGCCGAGGCGCAGCCGACCGACGCGCGCCGCGCCGCGCTCGTCAAGAGCCTCAACGACGTGGGCGAGCTGCTGCGCCTGCGCAACTACGAGGAGGCCAACGCGCGGCTCGCGGCGCTGAAGGGCGAGTACGCGAGCGAGCCGCTCGTCTACTTCGCGCTGGGGCAGGCGGCCTCGCTCCTGGCGCAGGAGGCGATCGACGAGGCGGTTCAGGCCGAGCGCCTCAACGCCGCGCTCGGACACTTCCGCCAGGCGCTGCTGTTCGCGACGCCCGAGACGGACCCCTCTGTCGTCGCGCGCGCGCGCCTCTCCAGCGGCCGCATCCTCGCGCACCTCGAACGGCGCGAAGAGGCGCTCCGCGAGTTCGAGGCCGTCATCTCCTCGACCAAGCCGACCGACCGCTTCTACCAGGAGGCGCAGGCCGAGAAGAAGAAGCTCGGCGCGCAGTGAAGGGCAGTAGTCAGTAGTCAGTAGCCAGTAGAAAAGACAGGCGGCGCGCTCGGCTTAATAACCGGACGCGCCGCCTCTGTTTTCCTACTGACTACTGACTACTGACTACTTCACCACCGTGATGTCGCGCGAGGTCGAGTTGTAGCCGCCGTTGTCCACGACGTTGCCGGACTTGTCGAGGAGTTCGAGCTTGACGGCGTGCTTGCCGGCCGTCCAGCCGGTGAGCCAGATGGGCTCCCACTTGTCGAGGTACTTCGCCTCGCCGCCGTCCACCGAGTAGCGGACGCGGTAGTCGCCGCCGTCGCCTTGCAGCTTCGCGTTCGAGAGCCAGAAGTCGATCATGATGGCGTCGGCGTCCGCGCCCTTGTACTCGCCCTTCGGCCGGCTGTAGGTCAGGAGCGGTTTCGCGCGGTCAACCGGCCCGGCCACCGTGGGCTGCATCTCCTTGCCTTCGGCCGAAGGCGACGCGGCCGGCGAAGCGGCGGGCCTCGCGGCGTTCGAGTTGTCGGCCATCTTCTGGCCGCCGCTCGTCGTCGTCGGCTGCGAGGGGTTGCCGCCGCCCTTCACCGTGAACGAGACCATTTGGAACGAGCCCTCGTTCTTGTAGCTCTCGTGCCAGGGGCGCGAGGCGAAGACGCGGATGGTGTGCTGGCCCTCGGCGACGTTGCGCAGCTCGAAGGGCTGGCCCAGCTCGTAGTAAGCCTCGTAGGGCTGGTTGTCGAGGATGACGTGGATGTGGTTGCCCGTCCCGTCAGGGTTCTTGTGCGGCTGGTAGCCCTTGAGGTCGCCCGCGAGCTTGAGGCTCACCTTGACGGTCGAGCCCTGGATGGTCGCGCCCTCCTTCGGCTCGACGATGGTGAGCGCGGGCGCGGCCTCGTCCTGCTCGCCGCGCTGCTGCATCTGAGCCTTAATATTCTGCGGGCGCTCGGCCACCGAGAGCGCCTGCGCGGCCGGCGTCGGCGAGCCGGCGGACGAAGCCTTCGCGTTCGCGTTCGCCGTGTTCGCGTTCATGTCCGAAGAGCAGCCCGCGAGCCCCGCGGCGGAGAGCGCGAGCGCACACAAGACGGGCAGCAGTCGAGAGAGTTTCATCAAAATCCTCCGGTTGATAATACAGGTCGGAACCGCCCGCGGTAGCGGGTGGCCCTTACCTTATGCGGCGCTGTCGGTTAATGACGGGCCACCCGCTACCGCGGGCGGTTCTGACCTTATTCGCTCTTGGCGGCGGCGGCCGCGGGGCGCGAGCTGACGCCCTGTTGGAGGCGCTGCTCGCAGGACGCCCAGTCGATGTTGGAGAAGAACGCCTCGATGTACTTGGGCCGGTCGGCCGGCTTGTAGTCGAGGAGGAAGGCGTGCTCCCACACGTCCATCACCAGCACGGGGACGAAGCCCGCGACGTTCCCGACCTCGTGCAGCGTAATCCAATGGTTCGACAGCCGGTCGTTCGTCGGGTCCTGGTAGCAGACGGCCCAGCCGACGCCGCGCATCTTGCCGATGCCGACGAAGTCAGCCTTCCAGATGTCGTAGCTGCCGAACGAGCTTTCGGCCAGCTTGTAGAAGTTCGAGTCCTTCTCGGGGTCGGTGGTCGTCGAGCCCTTCTTCATGTTGCCGAAGTACCACTCGTGCAGCACCATGCCGTTGTACTCGAACCCTAAGCGGCGGGTCAGCTCCGAGTAGGCGGGCACCTCCTCCTGATCGACCTTGCCGTCCGCGAGGATCTCCGTGATCTTCTGCGTCAGCGTGTTGGTGTTCGTGACGTAGCCCTCGTAGAGCTTGAAGTGCATCTCCAGGGTCTGGTCGGAAATCCCGTTCAGCCCGCTCAAATCGAACTGCTTCGCCGTGTAAAGCTTCACGTCTGCCATCCCATCCTCCTTGTTATGACTGCGGCAACTCGCAAAAGCGAGGCGGCCGACGCGCGGCGCGCGGGCTCCATGAATCCGGGTTGTCGCTTCGGCTTAAACTTGGGCGAATTATAAAACAGAACCGCGAGCGGTAGCGAGCGGGTGCGGGTGGCTTAAGAGACATCTCATTAAGTCACCCGCACCCGCTCGCTACCGCTCGCGGTTCTGTTTCTAATCCGTCAGCCGGCGTTCTTGCCGAACATGATGTAGTCGCCGTGCGAGGTGCCCATGAACCAGAGCATGGGCAAGGAGAGCCAGGCGTTGGTGCGCGAGGCGAGGAAGGCGCGGCGGGCGAGCGCGGCGTCGGGCGGCGCGCCGGCCTCGGTGGCCGCGATGATGCGCTTCTGCGCCGGCCAGATGATGCCCCACACGTTCAGGAGCATGATGATGCCCAGCGCGCCGCCGACGCCGATAGAGAGCGTCTTGTTGCTGGCCCAGTGGTCGCGCCGCCCCGTCAACTGCGAGTCGAGGAGCCAGATGAGCGCCACCGCCATCGCGATGACGAGCCCCGCGGTCGCCGCCGCCAGAATCTTCCCGTCCTTGTTCAGGTTCGGCAGTAGCACGAAGGCGAAGACGGCCCACGCCGCCCCGGAGACGACGAGCCAGAGCAGGAGGATGAGCCACGTGTTGGCGCCCGCGCCGTCGCTGTTGGCGTTGATCACGTCGCCGCGCAGGATGTACATCGCGTAGTAGCCGAGCCCCGCGACGACCGTGACGACCGCGCCCCAGCGGAAGTACCAGAGCGCCTTCGGCATCAGGTTGGGGACGACGACCTTCTTGGTCGGCGCGTCGAGCGCCTTCATGAAGTTGACGTTGACGAGGTTGAAGAAGTAGAGCATCCCGATCCAGGTGATGCCCGCGACGAAGTGCGCCCAGCGGAAGAGGATGCGCACGATCTCCTCCCCCGAGGGCGCGTGGAAGATGTCCTGGAACATCGCGAGGCTCACGGGAAGATGCAAGGTTGGGTCGAACATCTCAATCCTCCGAGTTTTTCTCTGGGTGCTGCTTGGATTGCGGCGCGAGATTAACACAAAACCAACGATTGCGGAATGCGGATTTCCGATTGCGGAATTCAAAGCCCCGCGGCCCTCGTCAATCCGCCGTCCGAAATCCGCATCCCGCAATCGTCTCACTCGGGCACGCGGCTCTGTTCCGGCACGGGGGCGGACGCTTCCGGGTCGAGCGTGAGCTGGCGGTAGGCTTCGCGCAGCCGGAGCGCGGGGCTGCCGACGGGCACGGTGTAGCGGTGGTAGTCGAACGTGGTGACGAGCGCGACGCCGAGCGCGGCCGAGGTGAGAAAGACCTCGTCGGCCTCGGCCATGTCGTGCAGGGTGTGCGCGCCCTCCGAGAGCGGGACGGCCAGCTCCGCGGCCAGCTCGATGACGCGCGCGCGCGTCGTCCCGGCCACGGCCCCGGCGGCGAGCGCGGGCGTGTAGACCGTCCCGTGCTTGACCCAGAAGAGGTTGGCCGTCGTCGCGCAGGCGACCTCGCCGCGCTCGTTGCAGACGACCGCCTCGTCGAAGTCCCTGGACTTCGCCTCCTCCCACGCCATGATCTGTTCGAGGCGGTTGACGGTCTTGACGCCGACGAGCGGCGAGCAGGTGTTGACGCGGTAGGGCGAGACGGTGAGCGCCAGGGACTCGGGCGCGGGCCACGCGTCGGCCGTCATCATCAGGAGGTCTGAGGCGCGCCCCTCCTCCCCGGCCTTCCAGCGCCCGCGCACGGCGCGCGCCAGCAGGTGGACGCGCGCCCGGCCCTCCGAGACTTCGTTCGCCTCGACCAGGCGCGAGAGGAGGAGCGCCGTCTCGTTGTCGCCGAAGTCGCACTCGACGCCCGCGCGTTCGGCGTGCGCGAGCAGGCGCGCCCAGTGCGCGTCCCAGAGGAAGGGGCGGCCCTTGTGGACGGCGACCGTCGTGAAGACGCCGCGCCCGTAGAGCGCGGCCGCCGTGACGGCGCGCAGCCGCGCGCGCCCGGCTTCCAGAAGGCGGCGGTTGAGTATGACGTGCTGGTGCATCTCGGGAGTGATGCTCGGTCGTGCCGCGGCAGCATACACGAAGGCCGCCGGTCTTTGCTAACTTTTTGCGCCGCCTCGCGTGTTGTATCCTCGCCGCCGACGGCAGATGAACAACCCCGAAAGCATCCCGGACGCCGGAAGAGAGTCGGAGGGGAGGGCGAGGCCCGGCTGGCGCGTGAAGCTCCTGGTCGTCGCCTTGAGCGTCCTCTTCGCGCTGCTCGTCTTCGAGCTCTTCCTGCGCCTCGTCGGCTACACCTACCCGGTCTTCTACCGGCCGGACGAGGTGCGCGGCTACGCGCTCTGGCCCGGCGTCGAGGGGCGCTACCGGCGCGAGGGCGAGGCGTACGTCAGCATCAACTCCGACGGCCTGCGCGACCGCGAGCACGCGAAGGGTAAGCCCGCGGGGACGCTCCGCATCGCCGTCGTCGGCGACTCGTACGCCGAGGCGTTTCAGGTCGAGCGCGAGAAGGCGTTCTGGTCTGTGCTGGAGACGAAGTTGAAGGACTGTCCCGCGCTCGAAGGGCGCGAGGTCGAGGTCATCAACTTCGGCGTCTCCGGCTACGGCACGGCGCAGGAGCTTCTGACGCTGCGCGAGAAGGTGTGGGCCTACTCGCCCGACGTGGTGCTGCTCGCCGTGACGACGAACAACGACGTGCTCGACAACTCGCGCGCGCTGAAGCTGACGGAAGAGATTCCGTACTTCCGCCTCGACGGCGACCGGCTCACGCTCGACGACTCGTTCCGGCGCACGGCCGCCTTCCGCCTGCGCAACTCGGCGCTCAACCGCCTAGGCCGCTGGCTGCGCGCGCGCCTGCGCTTCGTGCAGGCGATTCACGAAGGGCAGCGGGCCGTCAAGTCGCGCCTCGACGCCTGGCGCGAGCGGCGGAGGTTGGCGAAAGAGAAGGACGGCTCGAACGCGCCGGGTGAGGCGAAGACCGCCGACGCGGCCCGGACTAACGTCACGGCTCCCGCGGCGGACGCGCCGGCCGAAGAGCTGGGCACGGCCAACGTCATCTACCGCGAGCCGCCGGACGACACGTGGCGCGACGCGTGGCTCTTGACCGAGAGGCTTCTGGCCGAGATGAACTCGGAGGTCAAAAGCCGCGGCGCGCGCTTCTACGTAGTCACGCTCAGCAACGGCATACAGGTCTTCCCGGACGCGGCGGCGCGCGAGGCTTTCGCGCGGCGGGTCGGCGCGGCCGACCTCTTCTACGCCGAGCGGCGTTTCCGTAGCCTGGGCGAGCGCGAGGGCTTCCCCGTCTACAACCTCGCGCCCGACCTACAGGCTTACGCAGACCGGCACGGGGCCTTCCTCCACGGCTTCGGCGCGCAGCGCGGCAACGGCCACTGGAACGAGGAGGGCCACCGCGTCGCAGGCGAGATGTTGACCCGGAGACTCTGCGACTGGCTCACACTCGAAGGTGGGAGTACCCAAGACGGAGGGGATACGCAAGGAGGTTCACCATGATGAGATTCTTCAAGCTCTCGACGTTCGCGCTCGGCGCGCTGCTCGCCCTATCAAGTTGGTCAGGCGGGACGGCAAACAGCGCGTCCGTCATCAAGCGCGCAGCGAGTCCGACCGGGCGGCAGGCGGCGGCCGTCTACAGGCTCGACGCCGCGCGCAGCAAGTTCATGATCCGCGCCTTCGCGGGCGGCGTGCTCTGGTTCAAGGGGCACGACCACTTAGTCCAAGCGCGCGACTTCACGGGCGAGGCGCGACTCACCCCCGGCTCGGTCAACCCAGCCTCGCTGACGCTGAGTGTCCGCGCCGCCTCGCTCGCGGAGACGCGCGAGGTCTTCACCGAAGAGCAGAAGAAGATCATCGACCGCGAGCTGCGCGACATCGTCCTAGAGCCCGACAAGTACCCCGAGATCACCTTCAAGAGCACGGACGTTTCCGTCGAGCCGCGCGGCGGCGACCTCTACGCGCTCAAGCTCGGCGGAGACCTCACGCTGCGCGGCGTCACGCGGCGCGTCAACATCCCCGCCGAGGTCACGCTGCGCGGCGACGAGCTGCGCGCCCGCGGCGAGTTCGACCTCAAGCGCAGCGACTTCAAAGTCCCCGCCACCTCCGCCTTCCACGGCACCGTCCGCGTCCGCGACCGCCTGAAGGTCTCATTCGACATCGTCGCGCGTCGCGATTGAGAGGCGCGCAAGCCCCGAAGGGGCGTTATGAGAAAGCCAGGGGCAACGCCCCTGGTCAACAACCGCGAAAGATTAGTGAGCCCCGAAGGGGCGGAATAACCGTCGATGTTATTCCGCCCCTTCGGGGCTCGACGTATTTATCACGACGTTACCAGGGGCGGCGCTCACTACGTTCGCTCTGCCCCTGGCTTTCTCATCTCGCCCCTTCGGGGCTTAACAGACTATCTTTTACTACTCCGCGGCTGTGGCGATGACTTCGGCTTGCAGGCGGTTGCCGAGCGTGTCGCGCCAGACGGCTTCGAGTTCGGACACGTCCTGCGAGACCTGTTCCGTGCCGCCGACGTTGATGCGGAGGCGCGCGCCGCCCGCGCGGCCGATGACCTTGAGGGGCGCGCCGGCCTGCGCGGCGATGCGCTCCAGCCGCGTGCGCTGCGACTCCTCGAAGCTGACGAGGACGCGCGAGGGCGTCTCGCCGAAGAGCGAGGCGGCGGGCGACACTCGCTCGTCGAGCGTGACGGTCGCGCCCAGCGCGCGGCGGCCGAGCGAAGAGAAGCAGCACTCGGCGAGCGCCACGGCCAGCCCGCCGTCCGAGCAGTCGTGCGCCGACTGAAGCAGGCCCTCCTCGGCCGCGAGCAGCACGGCGCGCTGCACGGCCCGCTCGCGCCCGAGGTCGAGCGCGGGGACGCGCGCCCCCGAGGCGATCAAATCTTCGACCGCCCGGCCCAGGACGGTCGCCTCGTACTCGGTAGCCTCCAGGTCTTCGAGGCTCTCCCCGACGAGCGCGACGAGGTGCCCCTCGCGCTTGAAGCCTTGCGTGACGACGCGCCGCACGTCCTCGACCAGGCCGACCATGCCAATGACGGGCGTCGGGTGGATGCCGCGCCCCTCGGTCTCGTTGTAGAAGGAGACGTTGCCGGAGACGACCGGCGTGCCCAGGGCTTCGCAAGCCTCGGCCATGCCGTCGATGACCTCGGAGAAAGACCACATCACCTCGGGCCGCTCCGGGGAGGCGAAGTTGAGGCAGTTGGTGATGGCGAGGGGGCGCGCGCCGACGCAGACCACGTTGCGCGCCGACTCGGCGACGACGAGGCGCGCGCCCTCGCGGGGGCTGACGGCGCAGTAGCGGCCGTTGCCGTCGAGCGACATGGCGAGCGCGCGGCGCGTCTCCTTGATGCGCACGACGGCCGCGTCAGCGCCGGGCAGCACCGCCGTGTTCGTCCGCACCATGTGGTCGTACTGCCGGTAGACCCACGACTTCGACGCGAGGTTCGGCGACGCGAGCAGTTGACGGAGGGCTTCGTTGAAGTCGCTCTCCGGCCCGGAGACGACCGCGCTCGGCGCTTCGAGCACTTCGTCCAGCTCGCCGGCGTTGACGACCGACGCGTTCCCGCCGCCGTCGCTCGGAACCTGACTGCCGCCGCCGCCCTCGCGCGGACGCATCGGGCGCTCGTAGCGCGGCGCTTCATCCGTCAGATACTTTGAAGGGATGTCTGCGAGCTTCTCCCCCTCGTGGATGACGACGACGCTGCCGGTTTCGGTGACGCGGCCGATGACGACGGCGTCGAGGTCCCACTTGCGGAAGATGTCGATGACCTGCCGCTCGCGTCCGCTGTGGGCGACGATGAGCATGCGCTCCTGTGACTCCGACAGCATGATCTCGTAGGCCGTCATCCCCTCCTCGCGCTGCGGGACGAGCGAGAGGTCGAGCTCGATGCCGTTGCCCGCGCGCGCCGCCATCTCGCACGAAGAGGAGGTGAGGCCGGCCGCGCCCATGTCCTGAATCCCGGCGACCGCGCCCGCCCGCATCGCTTCGAGGCAGGCTTCGAGCAGAAGTTTTTCGAGGAACGGGTCGCCGACCTGCACCGTGGGGCGCTTCTCCAGAGCCTCTTCGTCGAACTCGGCCGAGGCCATCGTCGCGCCGTGGATGCCGTCCCGGCCCGTCTTCGCGCCGACGTACAAAATAGGGTTGCCGATGCCCTCCGCCTTGCCGAAGAAAATCTGGTCGCGGCGGACGAGGCCGAGCGCGAAGGCGTTGACGAGCGGGTTCAGCGAGTAGGCGTCGTCGAAGACGACCTCGCCGCCGACGGTGGCGACGCCGAAGGCGTTGCCGTAGTGCGCGATGCCCGAGACGACGCCGGCGAGGAGCGCGCGGTTGCGCCGCCCGTGGACGGGGTGCGCGAGCGTGCCGAAGCGCAGAGAGTTCATCGAGGCGATGGGGCGCGCGCCCATCGTGAAGATGTCGCGGAGGATGCCGCCCACGCCGGTGGCCGCGCCCTGAAACGGCTCGATGAAGGAGGGGTGGTTGTGCGACTCGACCTTGAAGGCGGCGCACCAGCCGTCGCCCACGTCCACGACGCCGGCGTTCTCGCCCGGCGGCACGATGACGCGCTCGCCCGTCGTCGGGAGACGCCCGAGGTGGACGCGCGACGATTTGTAGGAGCAGTGCTCCGACCACATCACGGAGAAGATGCCGAGTTCGACGAAGGTCGGCTCGCGCCCGAGCAGTTCGCGGATGCGCGCGAACTCCTCGGGCGTCAGGTTGTGCGCGGCGACCACATCGGGCGTGATGGCTTCAGGGTTCATGTCGGTCGAAAAAAGCCAGGATAAGAAGACCCGACAGGATAAAGGCTGGCGCGGTTTTCTCCAAACGCCGGGAGAGTCAGTCAAGAATTAAGAATTAAGAATTAAGAATGACGTGCCTGCGAAACGCCCTTGAGGATTCCCAACAGCCAATTCTTAATTCTTAATTGAGCTTGAGTTGTTCGGCGAGCCAGACGGTGCGGTCGTGGCGGATGATGTCGGCCGTCATGTCGTGGTCGGAGGCGTAGGTGGCGAGGCGTTTGGGTTCGGGGGCGGCGCGGTAGAAGTCGAGGAAGTTGTCGCGCGGCGTGTACTTGTCCTGCTCGCCGAACTGGAGGAAGAAGGCGCCCTTGGCGCGGCCGAGCGCCGTCACCGGGTCTATTTGCGAAAGCCGCTCGCGGAAGCGCGTGAGGTCTTCGCCTTTGGGGACGCCGGTCGAGGAGCCGAACAGGTACCAGTCGGCGAAGCGCGACGTGCCGGCGATGAGCGCGTAGGCTTTGGGGCGCGAGTCCACGGCCGAGACGAGCGCGCCGAACATCGCGCCGTAGTCGTGGCCGACGAGGCCGACGCGGCCCGCGTCCACGCCCGGCCGCGAGAGGAGCACGTCGAGCGCGCGGCGCAGGTTCTTGGCCTGCGTGACGGAGTTCTCGAAGTCGGTCTGCCAGCGGCGCGCTTTGTAGCGCTCGGGGTCTGACCAGAAGGTCGAGATGAGGAGCGAGACCGTGCCGCGGCGCGCGAGCGCGCGGGCCTCTTCGAGGAACTGCGTGCGGTTCGAGGTCGGCTCGGGCGGCGCGAACCAGTGGACGAAGAGGACGCCGGCGAAAGGCCCCGCGCCCGCCTCCGGGCGGACGACGTAGGCCTGTATCGTCTCGCCGACGCCGGCGAAGGTCACGTCCTCGACGACCGCGCCGTCGCGCCGCTCCGTGCCGACGACCTTGAGGTCGATGGGCGCGCCCGCGTCGTAGGCGAGCAGTTGTTCGAGCCCGGCGGCCGGCGGCGTCGCCGGGGTTGTCGGCCGCGTCGAATTAGTCGGCTGCGGCGTCGCGCCCTGCCCTTCGGCCGCGGGCTTGGCGGCGAGGGCTTGGTCGATGGCGGCTTGCAGCTCGGCCGGCTTGATGCGGCCGCGGTGCTTGTAGGTCAACTGGCCGCGCGGGTCGTAGAGGAAGGTGGCCGGCAGCTCGCCGCGCCACGCCGGGTCGAAGAGCGAGATGGCGGCCTCGGGGTTGTCGGCGTTGAGCAGGTAGGCCGGGATGTGCGTGGCGCGCATCTGGCGCAGGAAGTCGGGGACGTTCGACTGGAGGTCGGAGATGTCGTCGAGCGAGACGGTGACGAAGTCGAGCCGGTCGGCGCTGTAGCGCCCGCGGATTTTGACGAGGTCGGGGAACTCGTCGCGGCACGGCCCGCACCACGTCGCCCAGAAGTTGACGAGCAGGGCGCGCCCGCCCCCGGCGCTCGACTCCAGAATCGACTTCAGCTCGGCCTCTTTGATCTCCGTCACCTTGAAGCCGTCCGGCGCGCCCTGCGCCGCGGCGCGCGGGCCGACCCACATCAGGGAGGCGACGGCGCAGAGGGAAAGGAAGAGACGAAGGTGTGGCTTCATGTCGGTACCCAAGAAGGAAAAGTTTCGAGTCCCGGGCCGCGGGCTCCGGGTTAAAAGACGACCGGCTCGCGCGGCGGCCTGTCTTTTAAGTTCGGAACCCGCGGCTCGAAACCTGAAACCGCTTTGACTCAGCCGCGCTTGATGGAGCAGCCGAAGGCGCGGACTTCCGTCTTGGCGACGGGCCTGCCGGCGAGCGTGGCCTCGACCGCCTCGCGCAGCTCCTGCGAGCTGATCGCGTCGCCGTTGCGCGAGTTGTCGATGCGGCCGCGGTAGACGAGCTTGTTCGAGGCGTCGAGGAAGTAAGCCTCGGGCGTGACGCGCGCGTCGAGGCGGTCGGCGATGCGGTTGCCGCCGTCCTTCAGGATCGGGAAGGAGAGCTTCTTGGCGGCCGCGTGCTGCTTAACGTCGGCCGGCGACTCGGTGGCGTTCGAGTTGATGCCGACGACGTTGACGCCGAGCGCGCGCAAGTCCTGCGAGAGCTTCTCCATCCTCGCGTCGTAGGCGTTCGAGATCGGGCACTGCGTCGAGACGAAGATGAGCACCGTGCCGTTCTTGCCCCTGAGCGAGGCGAGCGAGTGTTCGCGCCCGTCGGCGTCGGGCAGCGTGAAGTCGGCGACCGTGGCCCCGATGGCCCCGCCCGTCGTGTCGGAGGCCCCGGCCGGGGCGGCCGCGGCGGCCAGCGCGAGCGCGCCGAGCAGCGCGGCGGCGTAAAGTTTTCTCATGGCTCCTGATAAATCTCCTTTCGGACAGTCTCTTGCGGGAAGAAGTCAAAGCTTAACAAAAGCGCGCGACAGTCTGAAGTCGAGAGCCCGCCGTCCGGGGCGGCGCGGCGAAAGTTTTACACGGGGTTTACAAAAGCGGGGGGCCGCCCCCCCTCACGGCCGGGCCCCCGACCCTCTCACCCTCTTGAGCGTGAAGCGCCAGAGCATACGTTTCTCCGACTCGTCGTAGCGGTGTTCGGCGTCGGCGACGCGCCAGAAGCCCATGTGCTGCCAGCGGCCGACGCCGAGCTTGTTGAAGAGCGGGACGGCGTGGCCGGTGCGGACGGCGTCGAGCAAAGCCATGTTGGGCGGGGTGAGCCGTTGGTCGCCGTGGCGGCCGTTGCCGACGTAGTTGATGGTCTCTTCGTCGGCGGCCGCGTCCGGGTAGCAGGGGTTGAGGTGGCCGAAGTCGGTCAGGAGCGAGACGAGGCGGCCGTCGCGCTGGTAGACGCCGTGGCGCACGCGGTGCGTGAGGCTGACCTCGGCCCACGTCAGGATTTCGTCGCTCAGGGGACTGACGGGAGGCGGCGTCTCGCGCGCGCCGCGGCCGCGCCCGCGCGGCC
>DATMVD010000024.1:0-43105 GCA_035563535.1 Pyrinomonadaceae bacterium
CAGCCCCCCGAGCCCGCCGACGCCCGAGTCCAGCCCGGCCGCCGCGCCGAGCGCGTGGAACATCACCTTGCCCTCGCGGTCTGTGTACAGCTCGTAGCCGAGCCGTTCGGCGAGGTCGCGCGCGAAGCGGTAGGCGCTCGCGCGCTGATCCACGTAGAAGATGGGGAGGGTCGGGCCGTCGCCGAGCTTGCCGTAGGAAAGGCCCGCGCGCCGGACGAGGTCGCGGACGATGTCGCCGGCCGGCCGGCCTTCGTAGACGGCCGAGACGCGCAGCTTCAGCAGCGCGTTCATCTTCCCCAGCGCGCGGAGGCGGAAGCCTTCGAGCGACGGCCGCACCTCGATGACCTCGCCCGTGAAGACGCGCTTCAGGTCGTCGCCCATCCCCAGCTCGACCCGCACCTCTTCGCCCGGCTCGGCCCCGACCGCCTGCGCCAGCAGCAGCTCGCAGGAGTCGGCCGGGACATTCATGTCGCGCTCGACCGTCAGGCGGCGCGGCATGCCGACGGGGTTCGCGCTCGACGAGCGCGCCGAGCCGACGGTGATCTGGAAAGCCGGGTTGAGTGCCGCCATCGCCTCAGTAACCCCCGTAGCGACGCGCGTCGCGTTCCATCCACGCGTCCTCGTAGCCGAAGCAGATGACCTCCCACTCGTACGCGCCCCAGAGCGGGATGCCGAGGTGGAAGAAAGGCCCGAGCAGCTGGTACTGGAACGTGTGCCGCAGCTCGTGCTCGTAGAGCACGTCCTCGCGCGGAATCTTCACGTCGGTGCCGACGTAGGCGTCGGGCTGCACCGGGTCGGGGAGGCCGGAGTTGGCGATCTCCGTGCGCCAGTCCTTGTAGACGAAGAAGACGTTGCCGAAGGTGATGCCGAGGATGCTGCGGATCGAGCCGAGCCAGCCGCCCTCGAAGACGAGCGCGTAGGCGTTGAGCCTGCCCGAGGCGGCCGCGTCGAAGCCCGGCGTCGCCCAGCTCACGTTCCCCGCCGTGAAGACCCAGACGAACCAGCGCAGCACCTCACCGACGAGGCACGTGATCTCGACGAGCAGCCCGAAGACCGTGTTCGGCAAAGTCCAGATCGCCCCGAGGACGGAGAGCAGCACGTAGCCGAAAGACCAGTGGCCGTTCGGGTCGAAGCAGTTGACGGGGTCGTTCGCGCAGAAGGCGTAGCGGTTGCGCAGGCGCGGCCGCGCGAGCCAGCCCGGCAGCATCGCTTCACGCAGGCCCGCCTGGGCCGCCGCGTCGCACAGCGGGTTGACGACGCGCGCGTCGTCGGGGCGCGCCGTGTACGTGTCCGGCGTGAGGAAGCGCCCCGCCTCCGGGTCGTACCAGCGCGCGCCGAAGTAGTAGAGCCCGACCTCCGCGACCCAGCGCCGGCCGCCGAACGTGTGCGGCGACTCGGCCTCGTCTTCCGAGAGCGGCGCGCCGAACGGGTCGAAGCCCGGACGCGCCGCGACCCGACCATCCTCATCCGTCAGCAGGAAGCAGCCGCCGCGTTCGTCCTGATGTATGGCGAAGGCCGCGCCCGACTCTACGGGGCCGCGCACCTCGCCCACGCACCCGAAGGGCGTGCGGACGAGGAGGCGCAGCGGGCTCCCCTCCCAGTCCGTCACCGCAAACAGCTCGTCGCCGGGGCCGTAGAGGTATCTTTCGCGGCGCGCGCCGGCCTCCGACGCCGCCAGCCGGCCCTTGTGGTCGTAAATGAAACGCGCGCGCGTCTCGCCGTCGCGCAGCACTTCGGTGAGCTGGCCCGCGTCGTCGTAACGGTAGGCGTGCTCCGAGCCCCTTGAGCACTTCGACGCGAGCCGCCCGCGCCGGTCGTAGCTCAACTCGCGCGCGCCCTGAAGCAGGTTGTCGCAGGAGTCGTACTCGTAGACCCACTCGCCGCCGCCGTCTTCGCTCCGCGCGCGCGCGAGGCGGCCGAGCGCGTCGTACTCGTAGCTCCGCTCGCCGTCCGAACGGAGCCGCCCTTCCGGGTGGTACTCGTTCACGCGCCGCGCGAGCACCTCGCCGCCGCGCACGACCTCGCGCCGCAGCGCGCGCCCGCCGGCCGCGTCGTGGAACGAACGTTCGACCACGCCGCTCGCGAAGCGCGTCGTGGCCGAGCGCGCCGCGCCGTCGTACTCGAAGCGCGCGAACGGCCGACGGCCGAGCCGCACGGCCGACGGACGGCCGCGCTCGTCCCACTCGTAGACGACCGGCTCACCGCTCCCCGGCAGACGGACTTCCGCCAGCCGGCCTCCCGCGTCGTAGGAGAGCGAGAGCGTTAGAGGGACGCCGCCGAGCGTCTGTCGAATCTCCGCGACGCGGCCCGCGCCGTCGTAGACGTGCTCGGTCGAGCAGGCGGCGGTGCGCGCGCGCGTCACGCGCCCTTCGGCGTCGTACTCGTAGACGACCGCCCCCGCCGTGCCGCGCAGCGCGCGCACCAGGCGCCCCGCCTCGTCGTGCTCGAAGCGCACGCGCGTCTCGTCGTCTTCGACTTCGGAGAGCCTCCCCGATTCGCCGTAACGGTAACGGGTCGTCCCGAACCGCTCGTCGCGCACGAGCGAGAGCCGCCTTTGCTCGTCGTAGGCGAAAGAGACGCGGCCGCCGTCGGCCTCCTGAATCTCCGCGAGGTCGCCCGCCGCGTCGTAAGAGTAGAGGAAGAGGCCGCCGCCCGCCTCACAGACTTCGGCGAGGCGCCCGTCGTGCTCGCGGCGCGTGCGCTGCCGGCGCTCGTCGGCGAGGAACGCTTCGAGGCGTTCGACGGCGGTCTGCGTAAGTTGTGCCTGCGGGACAGTCATCTCTTCACTTTGCTTACGCGGCGGCCTCGACGGAGGCCGACACCTTCTTCGGGCCGATGTCGAGCGGCAGCGCGGCGAGCATCTGGTCGAACGCCTTGCGCACGCGCGACAGCTCCTTCTCGAAACTCACGCCGAGGTTGTCGAGCACCCGCCGGAGGCGGTCGAGCACTTCGACGAAGACGAGGTCTTCGACCTGCTTCACCATCCCGTCGAAGATGGCCTGCGCCTGCCCGACGGTCTCCTTGAGCTGGCCGAGAATCTTCTTCACCTCTGCGCGAATCTTTTCCAGCAGCTCGTCGAGCGCCGCGGCGATGTCGTCGAGGATCGGCCGGATGTTGTCAACGACGGCCTTCAGGACTTTCTGGTACGCCGCGTTGAGCCGCGCCTTGAGCGCGGCCGGGTCGAGCGCCTTGAGCGCGTTCTCGACCGGCTCGAAGATGCTCGTGCGCAGCGCCGCCGCCAGCTTCTCGGGGTCGAGGACGCGCACCTTCTCGTGGATGGTCTCGTAGATGTCGGCCACCGCGTCTTTGACCGAGAGCGGGTTGACGAGGTCGAGCACGTCGCGGATGGCCTTGAAGAATTTCCGCCCCGCCTCTTCGACCGCGGCCTGGAGCGGGCGGAGCCGTTGCAGGAAGCGCTCGAAGACCTCCTTCAGCTCGCCGGCCCTGCGCGTCGGGCGCAGCGTCTCGATCCCTTCCAGCACGTCGGCGTGCGCGAGCGGCTCGTCACGCTGGAGGAAGTCGGGCAGGACGCGCTTGAGCTGGTCGCGCAGGCGGCCGTAGGCGGCCTCGGCCCCCGAGGCTTCGAGCGAGTTGACGCGCGCGCGCAGCGTGTTCAAGAGGTTCCGGTGCGCGTTGTTCAGCTCGGCGAGGAGGCTCTGCGACTCGGTCGGGCTGGTCAGTTTGATGACGGCGTCGAAGCGCAGGAGCGCCGCCTGCGCTTCCTCCTTGCGCGCGGGCGGCGCGGCCGAGACGCGCGCCGCGAACGTGACCCGCAGCGCGGGCAGGCTGAGCGGGAGCGCGTAGAGGAGGCGCGGCGACAACTCTTCGAGGCGGCGCTCGCCCCGCCGCAGGGCGTCGAGCAGGTTCCGCGGGTCGAGCGCCTTGAAGCCCGGCCCGAACACCTTGCGCAGCGTCTCGAAGGCGGCGGTGAGGTCGTCGGCCGGCACGCCCGCCAGCATCTTCATCAGCTCGTCGAAGACCTTGTCGAGCGGCCTGAAGACGCCGGTCACGTCGAGGCCCGCGGGCAGGTCGCGGCTCAGGCGCTCGACCTCCGTGTCCGGGTCTCCGAAGATGGCGCCGGTCATCGCCGCGACCGCGGGGCGCACCTCGGCGAAGAACTCCTTGAAGGGCGAGGGGAGGTCGAGGTCGTCGAGCGCCTTGAGCAGGGCGGCGTTCGCGTTCTTGAACAGCTCCTTCTGCCTGCGATCCAGCTCTTCGAGCACCGGCGTCACGTCCACCAGGTCGATGAGCTTGTCCACCTCGGCGTAGAGCGCGTTGAGGGGTGCGATGAGCCGTTCCGGCTGGAGCTGGTTGACGGCGCCCACCACCTCTTTGTAGGGCGCGGCCAGCGGGTCGAGGAGCGAGCCGGGCGAGAGCGCCTCCAGCCGCTTGACGAACTCGTTCACCTGCTCGTAGAGCGGCTTGAGGAGCGGCTTGGCGTCGAGCTTGTCGGCGAGCTTCTGCGCCTCGTCGAGCAGCTCGTTGAGCGCGCCGACGAAGCGCGTCGGGTTGTAGGGTTCGAGCTGCTGGCGCAGGCGGCGGAGCACGGCTTCGAGCTCGTCGAGCAGCGGCTTGACCGAAGAGCGCGCCGCGTCGAAGCCCTCCTTCGCCTTCTGCTCGATGATGTTTTCGAGGTCGAAGCCTTCGAGGAAGGCGAGCGCCGCCTTGATGGCGAGTTTCTCCGGGTCGGAGAGCGCGTTCGGGTTCATCGCCTTGACGCGCTTCTTGAGGTCGTCGATCTCGGCGACGATCCGGTCGCCGACGGGCGCGAAGCTCAGCTCTTCGAGCTTCGCGAGAATCTTCTTCAAGTCCTCCACGCCGTCCTTGAGCGCCGCGTCCAGCTCGTTCAGAAGCTCCTGCACGCGCCCGACCGCCGCGTCGATGTTGCTGAAGAGCGTGTCGAGCGGCAGGTTCTTCACGTCGTCGAGGAGCCCCTGCACCGCGCCGCGCACGTCCTCCTTCAGCGCCTCGTTGATGTGCCCGGTGATGAAGGTCTCGGCCTCCTGAAAGCCCTTCTCGATGGTCTGGGCGATGTCGCCGATGCCGAGCTTGTCGATCTCCTCCCTGACGCGCGCCAGCATCTCCTCGACGACCTTCTGCACGTCCTCGGTCGGCACGGAGGCGACCGCCTTCTGAATCTTTTCGAGGAACTCGCGCAGCAGGCGGCGCACCTGCCCGACGGAGGAGGAGGCGAAGAGGTCGTAGAAGTCCTGACACATCGCCTCGGTGCGCGCGACGATCTCGTCGGGGACGGCGATTGCCTGCACGCCGCCCAGCAGCCGCTCGAAGAGCGTGGCGAGGGCGTGGACGGCGTCTTCCACGGTCGGCGGCGCCTCGAACGTGACGGCTTCGAGCAGGCTCTTGAGCGTGGGGAAGATTTCGTCCCACCCGTGCGCTTCGACCGCCCGCTGCAACGCCTGGTAGACGGGCAGCACGGCCGCGTGGAGCGCGCGCACCGCCGCGTCGAGCGCGCCGAGGCGCACTTCGAGCAGGACGTAGGCCGCCGGGTCTGCGGCGTCGAAGGCGGCGACCAGTCGGGCGAGTTCGTTGAAGGCTTCGTCCACCGCCCGGCGCGCCTCGCCCACGGCCGCCTCGACCGCCGCGGGGTCGAGGCTATCGAACACGCTGAGCGAGGCGGCGAGGTGCCCCAGCGCGTCGTTCAGGAGGTCGGGGTCGAGGCCGAAGAGGTTCCGGCTGATGAAGGGGAGGAAGTCGGCGGCGTGCTCGGGGAACTCTTCGCGGAAGCGCGCGAAGGCGGCGAGCGTGTCGGCGAACTCCTTGAGCGTGTCGGCGTCGATGAGGTTCTGCTGGAGCTTTATCTGGTTCTCGTCGAAGAGGCGCAGCGCGTCCTTGATGGCGGCGAGCGCCACGTCCTGGAGCGTCGCGCCCGGCTTGATCTCGCGCACGAGCGCGCTGTTCTTGAGGAAGTCCTGCGCCGCGCGGTACGCTTCCTCAATCGAGCGGACGTATTCGAGCGAGTCGGCCGGCAGCGCGTTCTTCATGACGTAGAGTGCGTCCGGGTAGAGCTTCTTGAGCGGCTCCGGGTTGAAGTTGAGCTTGGCGCTCACCTCGCCGAGCGAGGAGGCCACGGCGGCGAGCGGCGACTTCGGGTCGGTGGGCGAGAGCGAGCCCAGCGCGCCGAGCAGCCCGCCGAGGCCGGACTCGACGCTGGCGCTCGTCTGCTCCGCGCCGGACGTGCTCGGCAGCCTGCTCAGGACGTGGGTCGAACCTTCGGGCATACTCTTGCGGCGGCGCGGCTCAGAAGAGGTCTTTGAGTTCGGCCAGCGACTCGGCCGCGGCGCCGGCCTCGCCGATGTAGTCGGCCGGCAGCTCGGCCAGCTTCGAGGTCGGGTCGCCGAACGACGGCACGTTGGCGATCAGTTCGGTCAGCGCCGAGACCTGCTCGACGGCGTTCTGCACGTCGTCCATGAAGGCGCCGGCCTCTTCGAGCAGGCCGGCGTCGAGCCCGAGCGCCGCGTCCGCGAGCGCCGGCTCGGGCGGCTCGACGTACTCGACCGCCTCGCAGACGAAGTCGAACTCGTCGGGCCGTCCCGCGCGCTGCCGCAGGTCGAGGCGCGAGATGAGCACCTGCGTGAAGTAACCCTCGCCCACGGCGTCGGCGAAGAAGTCCACGGGCTCGCGCCCCTGGTGGAGCGCGCGCAGCGCCGCGAGGTTGTCGAGCGCGTCGGGGCCGAAGAAGGTGCCGCTCATCAGCACCTCGACCGAGGGGCGGCCGAACGTCTGGACGAAGTCGCCCGCGAGGCCGGGCACGGAGTGGTGCGACAGGCGCGCGCGCTCCCTGACCTCGACCAGCGTCAGCTTCTCCAGCTCGATCTCACCGATCCTGACGGCCATCCCCTTTAACCCCCGGTCGTGCCGTAGGTGCGCGAGAATTCAAGTCTCAGGCGCTCGTACAACTCCTCCAACACCTCATCGACGAGGTGCGCCGTCTCCGCCCGTCCCGACCCGCCCGCCCGCGCCTCTTCCTCGGCGCGCCGGGGCACGGGCGGCGGGTCGTCGCCCTTCAAGACCTCCGGCTCACGGGGGGCGGCCGCCGCGTCAGTCTCGGTGCGCGCGACGTTCTTGCTCAGAAGTTGCGCGACGCTTGAAAAGCTCGTCGCCGTTTGCGGGGCGGGGGCGGGCGCCGGGTCGGCGTAAGGGCGACTCACCTGCGTCCCGCCGCCCGAGACTTCCTGCGGCCACTCCTGCCGCAGCCGCCGCTTCCCCTCCTCGACTTCCAGTTGTTGCCTGAGCCTCAGAAGCTCCGGGTCGCCCGTCAACTCCTCTTCCCGCTCCTGTAGGACGTTGCCCGGCGTCGCGAGTCCGGCGCCGCCCGCGGCGGCCGGTCGCGCGGCCGGCCACTCCACGATCTTCGCCGGCCTGTCACCGGAGACGGGGCGCGGCCCGCGAGACGCCGACCCCGCTTCAGGCGCGAGTTCGAGCGGCGGCACGTTTGGCCCCGACAGGTAATCCCGCTCCGCACCGACCTGGTCTGACACGACGGTTTGCCGTATCTCAATCCCCCGCGGCGCAGCCTTCGGGGCGCGTCCTGCCTCTTTCGACAGAGGCGCGCGCGGCCGACCCTCCGACAGGCGGAGCGGCGCCGCCTGCGACACGGACGCGGGCGTCTGCGCGACGTTGACGGGCGAGTCCAAGAGCCACTGCGACCCACCCGAGAGCGGTTCGCGCGGCGTCGCGCCGCCGCCGTCCCTGCGTGCGAGACGCGGACTTCCAGACTCCGCCGCCGGCCCCGTGTCTTCGACGCCGCCCCACAACTCTTCGAGCAGCTCGGCGGGGTCGCGCAGGAGCGAGGCGTAGGCCGCGGGCATCTCGGCCAGCGGCGGCGGCGCGAACAGGCGGCGGCCGTGGGCGAGAATCCGACTTCCTGTCTCGAACAGCTCCGTCATTCGGCGGGGCGCTCCTTCCCCTCGTCGAAGGCCAGAAGCTTCTCGATGCCCGCGAGGTAGACCATGACCTGCGCGGGCGTGAGCTGCGCCACCTGCTCGGGCGTCCAGCCGAAGTGCTTCGCCAGCAGGAGGTGCGTCCGCCCGACCGGCGATTGCAGCACGCCGTCGTAGGAGCTGCCGTCCGGCCCGAGGCCGCTGATGACGTTGATCTGCTCGACGAGGAACTGCACCAGCCCGACGTGCATCTGCCGCGCCTGCTCCAGAGAGACCGCGGGCTCGACGACCGACTCCTTGATCATCAGCAGCGGGACGAGTCGCGCGTCGTCGCGCGCCGCGCGCGAGATGAGCGCGAGCGTGCCGACGCTGAGCGGCCGCAGCCGCACGAGGCCGGCCGCGCCGCCGTCGTCCGCGGCGTCGGCGCGCGGGCGGAGCACGGCCTCGGGGACGGCGACCTCGTGGACGAGCTGGCCGCCCGCGAGCAGGTCTTGCGCGGTCAGCACCGAGGGGTGCGCGGATTCCTGACGTTTGGCGTTCATAAGCGCGGGGGCGGCCGGCCGGTCTCGGGCGGGAGGGTTCTACTTCCCGCCTACCCCAGTGCGACGCGCAGCGCCTGGAAGGTGACGCCCTCCATGACGAAGTCGTCCATCGGGACGTTGTAGTTCCAGCTTGAGAACTTGGCCCCGAAGACGGTGACCTGCAACTCCTCGCCCGGCCGCGCCGGGTCTTCCAGCCGGCAGATGATGTTGAAGGCCGGCTGGGCGAAGGTGCCGTTGGGCGGCGGGCTCGTGGCTCCGTCGCCGAGCAGGAGCAGCAGCAGCGCCCCGTTGATGTGCGCCCGCTCGATGGTGCCGCTCGTCTGGATGACCCCGGCGCGCAGGGCCGAAGGGTAGCGGCGGCCGATCTCGTAGAAGGGGCGCACGTCGCTCGTGACGCGGACGGTCACGCCGCGCAGCCGCCCGACGGCGTTGCTCAGCCCGAAGTCGGTGATGGGGGCGTCGGCCGCCGCCCCCTCGGGCGTGTTCTTGTCGTCCACGGCGAGCACGAGCACCGCGTCGGTTGCGCGAAAGACATCGTTAGCCATTACGGGACTCCTCCCTCAACGCTCCTCACTTGAGGATCATGGTGACACGGATGTACTCGATGCTGAACGTCGGCAGCAGCGTCATGGCGACGTTGACCTCGCCGGCGATCTCCTGCGCGCGCGTGGCCGTCACCTCCAGCTCGTAGCCCGTCAGCGCCTCGTCCTCGACCATGCGGGTCAGGAAGGCGTCGAGCGTCGCCTTGAGCGCGCCGCGGACGCGCGAGTTGTTCAGCTTGCCGAGGTAAGAGTTGGCGGCCGAGCGCACGCCGTACTTGGCGTAGTCCACGATGCGGCGGGTCGGGATGCTGGAGAACGGCGTCCCCTCGCCGGCCGTCGTCACGCCCTTCACGACGCGGAAGCCTTCCTTATCGACGAGCGTCAGGACGTTGCGGCGGATGAGTTGCTCCTGCTCGCCGCGGTTAAAGGCGACGGAGAGCCCGGGCAGGTTGACCGTCTTGTTCGTCAGGCTCGCCTGCACGGGCAAAGACGAGATGGTGCCGGCGACGGCCGCCGCGGCGTAAGGAGGCGGCAGCACGAGCCCGTCCGGGTACTTGATGCCCGGCGCGACCAGCACGACGCGCTCGTCCGCCAGGGTGTGGCCGAGGAAGTCCGCGGCGCGGGTGCCCGCGGCCCCGATGACGCCGATGCGCTCGCGGTCGCTCTCGGCCGTCTGGTTGAGGTGCCCCAACAGTACGTCGCCCATCCGCGCCGCGTCCTGCCCCGCGAGCAGGACGAGGTTGACGGTCATGTTCGAGAGCAGGTCGAGCCCTGCGGCGTACTCGTCGCGGCCGGCGTCGGCTCCGTTGTTGCCGGCCGTGTTGCTGCCCGTCCCGAAGTAGGAGGCCGCGCCCGGCGCCGGGCTGTTCCCGCCGCGCGTGGCGTCGGGCTCGGCCGCGGCGAGCGACGAGGACTCGTTGACGAGCTTCGCCAGCATCTCGCCGTCGGCCACGGTGTAACGCTCGACCGTCGCGCCGTCCGACAGGCTGACGCGGACGCAGCGGGCGCGGTCAACGACGTAGGAGGCGACGAGCGTGTCCTCGCCCTTCTTCGGGGCCTCGCCCGTGGCGAACTTCAGGTCGCCGCTCCAGGTCGTGACGAGCACCTGCCCGGCCGAAGGGTCGGCGTGCCCCTGGCCGAACCTCGCCTCGACGCGCTGCGCGGGGGCGGGGACTTCCGACGCCTCGAAGACCAGCTCGCCCGAGGTCTTGTTGACGCGCAGCTCGCCCTTCTGCGGGGCGTCGGTGCCGTAGATGATGTTGGGGTCGGAGTAAGACCTGACCTCGCCCCCGGAGGCGTCGAGCACGCGCACGCGGTTGACGGCCGCCACCTCCTCGACGGGGCTGTCCGAGGTGACGCCCGGCAGGAAGTAGCGAGGCGGGTTCGTGCCGGCCTGCGGCGCCACGTCCGCCACCGTCACGACCTGCTTGTAGACGACTTGCAGCGTGTCGGTGCGACGGGTCGCGCCGCGCTGGACGCGGAGGCGGTTCTCCGGCGACGGGCGGACGGGCGCGTAGCGCAGCTTGGCGAAGGTCTCGGCCTGCGTCTCGCCCCGGACGCGGCAGTCGTCTTCGGCCGGCTCGACCGAGACCTGCATGTCGTTGGCCCAGGTGCCCGGAGTCCGCGCCGTCAGGACGGCGACCGAATCCCCGTTCTTGTCGCGGACGGCGTAGGTCGCGCTGGCCGCCGTCCCGCCCGCGACGCGGACGGCGATGACCGACGACGCGCCGTTGTTGTAGAGCAGCGCCAGCGACCGCACGAGGCTCAAAGGGTTCGCGCCGTCGTCGGGCTGCGCGTAGTCGTCCGGCAGCCCGAACAGCTCACGCCCGTCGGCGAAACCGGAGAGCGTGACCGGCTCGCCGATGGGGCCGCTCATCGCCGTGCCCACGACCCCGACGACGCCCGTCGCGATCCTCCCGGCGGAGATCAGCCCCTCGGCGCGCACCGAGATGTATGTCCCCGGAATAATCATTTCTGCCATGACGCTTCATCTCCTTACGCTCGACAAAAGCGTTGTGGTTGCCCGCGGTGGCGCCGGGATGGCCCGCCGCCGTTCGGAACTGCGAAGAAGAATTGCCGCTGGGTTAAGTGAGTTGGTGTTTAGGCGGCGCGCCCTCTTCAGGGCGCCGCGCCGCCGTCTTGACGAGACGGCTCCGCCTGCCAGAGAGTTCAATGATGAAGTAAGACTTTGAGGCTACCGACCAGCGGGAGGTTCACTGCGGGCGAAGTGAAACGGGACTTAAGACGCCGACCTCCGATGGAACGGACTCGAACCGGGGCAAGTCAATCTCACACGTTTGGGGTAGAGCGGCTGCAAAATTAGGTCATCTCAAATTATTAGTCAAGGACTTTCTTCAAACTCGCAGCTAGGAGGTTGCTCTTCGCGGAGCTGACCGTTAGGCGCGAGCACATCGCCCCGGCGGCGAGGCCGGCGCTGCTCACCGGCATGAGGCGCGGCGAGACCCTCTCACCGCGTTGGGAGCACGTCAACCTCACGGGGAGGGTGCAAACCTTCGTCGTCCTCGGCCACTCCTCGCCCACGATGACGGGTGATTACACGCATACGTCCCCGCAAGCGATGGAGAAGGCGATGGGGTTGGTGGCCGAACCATTCCCGCGAGAAGATATTTTCGCTCACGGCAAAATCACGGCAGGCGGGCCGAGTGCATTAACTCAGCCCGCTGCTGCCGCCGGCACTAACGTGGCATAACAGATTGGATGAAGCGGCTGAGGCTTCTTAATTTCACTACCGTCTCGGGCAGCCCCGACCCGGCGAGGCCGCCCCTGAGCTATCCCTCGGTGACGGCGGCGAAGGCGAACGGCTTGCCCGTGACCTCGGCGACCAGGGCTGCTTGTTCGGCCCCCGTCAGCGCCGCCGGGCCGGTGGCGTTGTAGATCGCCCCGGCGTGCCCCTCCCCGACGAGGATGCCCGCGGCAGCCGCCGCCACGTCATTCCTTGAGACGAAGGCCACCCGGCCCTCGCCGAGACCGGTCAGGGCGCCCACGCCCAGCGACATCCGGGCCTCATCCGCCAGGGCTTCCGCGTAGTAGTTCATCCGCAGGATCGTCCAGCTCGCGCGTCATCTCGATCATCGTCCGGCGGAACCCCGCGCTCGCGAAGAACCTTTGCGCCGCCTCGTTCCGCTCGGCGGTCGAGAGCACTACGCGCGGCACGCCACGCGACCTGAAGAACGCCAGCGCGGCGTCTACGAGCAGCCGGCCGACGCCCCGGCCGCGATGCCCCGGCTCGACGACGACGTCGTGCAGGACGCCCGCCGGCCCGCGCAGTGCCATGTAGTCGTACCCATCGACGGCCGCGTACGCATAGCCGATCACTTCCCCCTTATCATCGGCGACGAGGACGGCCACGTCCGGGTCTTCGAGCTGAGTGCTCATGAAGGACGCGTAGTCCGTCGGCGTCCGGTGACTCGCGGCCAGGAAGCGCTGCGGGTCGAAGCCGTGATGCTCCTCGACGAGGAGCGCGCCGAGACGGCCGATGCTCGGCAGGTCGGCGGGCGTCGCGCGCCGGACTATGAGACCGGACTGGGAGTCGGGTGGCGCCATACGAGGCTCACGTTCACGAGTCGGATCAGGGAGTTCGACCGGACTTGCCGTGTAACTAAAGACCGATCCGCCAGCCGGACGGTTGCACCGAGGCGTCAACTTCATGGGAAGGAAGCGCCTGTCATCTCCTGGCACAGGCTTAGAAATCTCTCCTGCAACGACGCATCATCGGCTTCGGGGTTATGGCGGCGTTCCTTTAGATGATAAAAATATCGCCCGCTGACCTTCGCCTTCTCATCGTCGCTTACGGCGAGCCACACCTGCGTCTCATACCCCTTTTGCAGATCGTCGGGTGCACCCTGCCCGCCCATCTTTGTAGGGACCCAGCCGGGGTCGAGCGCGTTGGCGTAAACCTGCGGCCACTTCCGTGCTGCCGCCATGCAGAGCATCAGCACGTGCAACTTGGAATCGGAGTAGGTTATACGGCCGGTCTCAGTTTTGAAACTATCCAGTTTTGAGCGCCCCTGCAAGTGCATGTCGGAACTCAGGTAGATCAACCGCTTCGGTCTTTGTATGAGGCACGTCAGAATATACGGCGCTAACGTGTTGACGGTGAATATCTCTTCTGCCGAAGCGTTATAAACACCCGCGTTATGGATAACCGCGTCGAACTCCCCCAGGGCATTCACCTTTGAAGCCAACTGTTTTGTCTCGCCTATTGAGCCGAGGTCGGCCGTCACTACACCTTCCGCGCCGGGCACTTTGTCCAGAGCCTCTCGTCCCCTCCTCTCATTGCGTGCATGAAGGACAACCCGGTGCCCCCGGGCGATCAGCGCTTTTGCCGCCAACTGCCCGAGACCGTCTGCCGAGCCGGTGATAAATATTCTTGCCATTTGCCTGATTCGGCTCCGTTAACGACGACACGCCCCGTGTACGGGCCGGCTTGGCTGCGCCGGATACTGTTCGTCACCGCCGCACGCCCCTACAGAGTCAGCAGAGTCTTGATCGCACGGCGCTCGCCCATCGCCTTGTAGCCCTCGGGGGCCTGCTCGAGCGGGAGCGTGAGGTCGAAGACCTTGCCGGGATCGATCTCGCCATCCCAGATGAGTCGGATCAGGTTTGGCAGGAACCGGCGCACCGGCGCGGGGCCGCCGTGCAGGTGGATGCCGGAGAAGAACAGCTCCATGCCGGGGATTGACACGCCGTGGTTGACGCCGACGAAGCCCATGTACCCGCCGGGCCGGGTAGCATTGATCGCCTGCATGGTCGCCTCCTGCGTGCCGACGGCCTCGACGACGGAGTGCGCGCCGAGCCCGTTCGTCAGTTCCTTGATCCGCGCCACACCCTCGTCGCCGCGCTCCTCGACGATGTCGGTCGCGCCGTAGAAGCGGGCGAGTTCCTGCCGTTCCGCGTGGCGCGACATCGCGATAATCCGCTCCGCGCCGAGTTGCCTGGCGGCGAGGACGGCCATCAGGCCGACCGCGCCGTCACCGACGACCGCGACCGTCTTCCCCGGCCCCGCCTCGGCGGCGACCGCCGCGAACCAGCCAGTGCCGAGCACGTCGGAGGCCGCCAGCAGCGACGGGACCAGCGCGGGGTCGGGCCGGCCCGGCGCGGAGACGAGGGTCCCGTCCGCGTAGGGGATGCGGGCCATCTTGGCCTGAGTGCCGATCGTCTGCGAAACGAACTCGCCGTGTACGCACCTGGACTGGTAGCCGGACCGGCAGATTTCGCAGGTGTTGTCGGAGATGACGAACGACCCGACGACGAAGTCGCCGACACGGACGTTCTTCACCTCGCGGCCGACCTCCTCCACGACGCCCACGTACTCGTGGCCCATCACCTGATGGTCGGCGGGCTCGACCCCGCGGTACGGCCACAGGTCCGACCCGCAGATGCAGGTCGCCGACAGGCGGATGATCGCGTCGGTGGGCGCGATGATCTTCGGGTCATCGCGCTCCTCCACCCGCACGTCGCCCGCGGTGTACATCACAACTCCGCGCATTCCACTTATCCTCTCATACCGCCAGTTCTGCTTTCGTTGTTTGCCGCACGAACCCGAACGTCCTGAAGCGCCTGGGTCATTTCAAATTCGTTTTGAAGAAAGCCTCCAACCTGTCGAAGGGGATCAACTGCACCCGGTCGTACAGATCGACGTGGCCGGCCCCCGGGACGACAAGTAACTCCTTCGGCTCGCCCGCGCGCTTGTAGGCGTCTTCGCTGAACTCCCTGGAGTGCGCGTCTGCGCCCGTGATGAAGAGCATGGGTCGGGGCGAGATCGTCTCGATGTCCTCGAACGGGTAGAAGTTCAGGAACTTGACGTTGCTCGAAAGCGTCGGGTGCGTCGTAAGCTTCGGCGACGAACCCTTAGGGGTGTATTCGCCCCTCGGAGTGCGGTAGAAGTCGTAGAACTCGCGCTCGATGGCGTTGGAGTTCTCGTTCAGTTCGTGCACGGTCCCGCTGGTGTATCTGGTCTCTCCGCCCGTGAACTCCACGTAGCGCTGCTCGGCCGCCTCCGCGATGGTTCTCTTCCTCTGTTCGAGGGTCGTGGAGCGCCTGAGCCCGTTGCGGTTGGCGGAGCCCATGTCGTACATGCTGACGGTGGCGACTGCCTTCATGCGCGGGTCGATCTTGGCGGCGCTGATGACGAAGCTCCCGCTGCCGCAAATTCCGAGAACGCCGATCCTCTCCCGGTCTACGAACGGCCGGGTGCCCAGGAAGTCCACCGCGGCGCTGAAATCCTCGGCGTAAATGTCCGGAGAGACGATGTTGCGGGGCCGCCCCTCACTCTCGCCCCAGAAGGACAAATCTATGGACAAGGTAACGAACCCCCGTTCGGCCAGTTTCTGGGCGTACAGATTCGAGCTTTGCTCCTTCACCGCGCCCATCGGGTGCCCGACGACGATGGCGGGATTCCTGACGTTCTGATTCAGGGTCTTGGGGATGAAGAGATTCCCGGCGACCTTCATGTCGTACTGGTTCTTGAACGTGACCTTCTGCGCGGTCACCTTGTCGCTCTTGTAGAAGTTGGCCGCCCCGTCGGACATGTCCTGTGCGGCCGCGGGGAGTGAACCGATCATAAGTGCTAACAGCGTGATGAGCTTTTTCATGGAACCTTCCTCCTAATTTCCTGACTGGAGAGGAGTGTAGTCCCATCCCGCCCGGCCGTCGCAGGGGGTTTTGCTCTACCTGTTGCGATCTTGCTCGAAACGGCGGCGGGGGCGCGAGGGAGGACGTGGGCGGTTAAAAACGGCGCGAAAACGCGCGATTCCTGCCGGAGGGGCGGGCTTTAGCGTTGCCGTCGGTAGTCGCTGGGTGAGAGGCCGGTCTCCCTGCGGAAGAGCTGCGCGAAATGGCTGGGGTTTGTGTAGCCGACTTCGAGGGCCACGTCCACCACGCTCATCTTCGTCTCGCGCAGCAACCTGCGGGCTTCATTGATCCGCAGGTCGATGTGGTAGCACGAGGGCGTGACGCCCGTGGCGGCCTTGAACAGGCGCTGGAAGTGGAACCTGCTCAGCCCGGCCCGAGCCGCCAGCCGGTCGAGGTTGAACTCCTCGGCTAAGTGTTCGGCCATCCAGTCCGTGATCTGCCGGAGCTTGTGGCCGGGGAGTGATGGACTGCTGCCGTGTGTCTCCTCCCCCGTTTCGCCGTATTCGCGGGCGAGGTGGACGGCGATCATCCGGGCGAGGCTCTGCACGAAAAGGGGGCTCGCCTGTTCGCGCATCAGTTCCCCGCGCAGCAGCCCTAACAACGAATTCAGGGCCTCGTCGTCAAACGCCGAAGCGTCTCGCAGCCGCGCGTGGGTCGCGTCCGGGCCGAAGACCTCCTCCAGGGCACGCCGGAGCACCGGCAGCTCGATGAAGACCAGCATCGTCTCGAACGGCTCGGGACTCACGGCCTTCCAGCGGACGTCGTACGGGGCCCCGCCCGTGGTGAGGAAGAAGGAGCCCTTCCTGATCCGGTTGGTGACCCAGGGCTGGCCACCCTCCCGCTCCTCGAAGTCCACCTCGCCCGAGGTGGTCCAGGCGAGAAACGGCTCGCTGACCGAAGGGATGTGCAGCGTGTCGACGGCAGGCGGCAGGGCGGTGAGCCATGCCTTGATGTCCCGCCACGCCTCGCCCCGACCCTCGTACAGGCACGTCCCTCCCGCGTAGCGCCAGAAGGCTTCGGCGGATGTCGTCTCGGGAACAGGCATGTAACGAAGTAGACCTGAGGCGCGACGACACATTCAGCGACCGCCCGCCCCTCTATGGATTCCGGCGCTCCGAGTTATTAACGGCCGGGTATTATATACCTGACTCTGCTCAAAAACTGACGCGCACGGCTGGGCGACGCGGCGGTCGTAAGAGGTGAGGGGGGCGGCCGACTTCCTCTGTAAGACCTTCGGCACCGGCTGCGGGCGGGAGGCGGGAGGCGACGCGGGGGTGGGCCGCCTCTGTTGTATCCGGGGAGGATTAAAGGTCTCCCGGGCTGAAGCGGGAGGCAACCGCGGGTGGTTCGGCTTACTCACGGCATGAGACCCCTTGCAAGGTGACGTGGAGGTTGACGTGAGGCCGGCGTGCGCTCCCGTCGGCTGAGACGTGAAGTCAGGACGGAGGGACGATATGTACGGAGGACGCCGGTGTCAACGAAAAAAGGGAGGGGCGGGCCGACACCCGTCCCCCCCTGCCTCTCACAAACTTGGCGGCGTCTGTGTGGCGCTGCGTCCGATGACGCCGGACTCCGGCAGGCGGGTGCAAGAAGGAGATCTGTCCGGCAGATTCCTTCGCTGTCCCGGGCATAGCGTGCAGCCGGCTCGGAGCCATTTGCAAAGGCTCTGCGGAGCGCGTACTCTGTACGACGGTTAGCGCGGCCCTCACCGCGGACGTCTGAAGCCCCACCACCCTTATGAATGTCAAAATCTTATTCGTTGAAGACGACGAGCGTCTGCGTGACGTCCTCCTGGAGGCGGCGGCGATGGAGGAGTACGACGCGCGGGGCGTGTCTAGCGCCGAGGCCGCCGTCGGGTTGCTGCGGGACGAGCCGTTCGAGGTAATGGTCACGGACGTGACGCTGCCGGGAATGTCGGGGCTCGACCTGTTGCGACACTGCCGGCGGCTGCGGCCCGACATCCTGCCCATCGTCATTACCGCCTACGGCACGGTGGACATCGCCGTCGAAGCGATGAAGCGGGGCGCGACAGACTTCATCACCAAGCCTTTCGCGCTGGACGGATTGCTGGGCACGATCCGCGTCGCCGCCGAGCGCGCGGCGCGGACCCGCGCCGTCACGCAGGGCGGCGCGGGCGCAGCGGCGGGGGACTTCATCGCGGACGCGCCCGTGATGCGGAAGTTGCTCGAACAGGTACGCGCCATCGCGCCGTTCCAGACGACGGTGCTGGTGACGGGCGAGACCGGGGCGGGCAAGGAGGTCATCGCGCGCGCAGTCCACAGTATGAGCCCGCGCAGCGGGAAGCCGCTCGTGGCGCTCAACTGCGCGGCCGTGCCCGAGCAGTTACTTGAAGACGAACTCTTCGGCCACGTGAAGGGCGCATTCACCGGCGCACAAGGCGCGCGCGCCGGGCGCTTCGAGCAGGCCGAGGGCGGGACGCTCTTCCTCGACGAGATCGGCGACATGAGCCTGCCCCTTCAGGCGAAGCTGCTGCGCGTCTTGCAGGAGCGCGAGTACGAGAGGCTCGGGTCGTCGCGCACCGAGAAGGCGGACGTGCGGGTCGTGGCAGCGACCAGCGCAGACCTGCCGAGGCGCATTGACGAGGGCACCTTCCGCCCCGACCTCTACTACCGCCTCAACGTCGTGCACCTGAGCCTGCCCCCCCTGCGCGAGCGGCGCGAGGACATACGGCCGCTCGCCGAGCACCTGCTGGCGAAGTTCTGCGCCGGCGCCGGGCTGCCGACCAAGTCCCTCAGCGGGGAGGCATGGGCGGCGCTCGCCGCGTACCGCTGGCCGGGCAACGTGCGCCAGCTCCAGAACGCCGTCGAGCGCGCCGCGGTGCTGACGGGTACCGCAGCCGAAATCACCCTGCAAGATTTGCCGGAGGAAGTGCGCGAGGCGGCGGCGGAGACCCCGATCACGGAGACCGCGCGGGGACAACGGCCAACCAACATACCCGACGCGGGAATCAACTTCGACGCGGTCGTCACGAAGGTGGAGCGCGACTTGCTGTTGCAGTCGCTCGCCAAGGCCGGCGGCAACAAGATGCGCGCCGCGCAACTGCTCGGCATGAAGCGCACGACCTTCGTCGAGAAGCTGAAGCGCCTCGGCATCGAATGGGGGAAGGACGCGGACGACCCGCAAAGGGGGTAGCGGGCGCAGGCGCGCGGCGTCAAAATTTTGACGCCGTGTAGAAAAGACCGTCGGTTTACCGATACCGCCCGCGCCCCGCGCCAAAGGCACGAGCACCGGCCGCACACCCGTGTGAGTCCGAAAACCTTCACAGGCGGAAGTTTAGTCCTCCCTTCACTCCCCGCCCCGACCCACCGCCCGCGTGCGCCGCAGCCGTTGCACGAGATTTGCACGTTCAATCGACGGCCTGAGCTCTCACGGGACCCGACACCCCCACCACGTGCAAGCGAGGACAAGTGATGACCCCCAAAAGTTCCCCCCTGCTGATCACTCTGCTCAGTCTGGCGCTGGTACTGACCCCGTGCGCGGCACCTCGACTCGTCGCCCACGCCGAAGACAGTGCACCGGTCTCCTTTACCGGGGGCCAGTCTGCGCCCGCCGTAAAGATATCTCCCGACCTCCGCCCGTCTTCCTCCGCGCGACAATGGGCAAGCGTGTCGTCCGCCGCCGAGTCGGTGCGCGCCATCGTCCAGACCGAAGGGCAGCCCGACGCCCTGCTCGAACAGTTCACGGCCGAGTGGGGCGGGCGTGTGCTGCGCCGCTTCGGCAGCTTCAAGGCGGCGGCCATCGAGCTGCCTGAGGCCGGGCTACCCGCGCTGGCCGAACTGCCCTGGGTCAGATACATCTCGAAGGACAGGCCGACCCGTCTGCTCGGCCACGTGTCTCTAACCACCGGCGCGGACGCGGTTCGCACGCAGCCGGCCTCCGGCGGCGGCAGCTATACGCTCGACGGCACGGGCATCGGCATCGCAGTCATCGACTCCGGCGTCTCCCACGCGCACGACTCTTTTGACGACTCGAACGGCAACAGCCGCGTCGTCGCCGACGTTGATTTCACCGGCTCGGGCTCGGCCGCGACCGACCCGTTCGGGCACGGGACGCACGTCGCGGCGCTTGCCGCCGGGAACGGCTCGGTGGCCGGCGGCGCTTACACCGGCGTCGCCCCGAACGCGAACGTCATCAACCTGCGCGCGCTCGACGCGGACGGCGTGGGCACGACCTCCGGGCTGCTGGACGCGCTCGGGTGGGTGATGGACAACCGCGCGGCCTACAACATCCGCGTCGTCAACCTCTCGCTGGGCACGTCGGCCGTTGACTCGTACCTGTACGACCCGCTCTGCCTCGCCGTGCGCGAGCTCGTGGACGCGGGCGTGGTGGTCGTGGCGGCCGCCGGCAACGAGGGGAAGAACGAAGACGGTGACAAAGTATACGGGCTCATTCACTCGCCGGGCATCGAGCCCTCGGCCGTCACGGTCGGCGCGGCCAACACCTTCGAGACCGACGCGCGCTCGGACGACGGGGTGACGACCTACAGCTCGCGCGGGCCGACGCGCTCCTACTGGACTGACTCGTCGGACGTCGTCCACCACGACAACCTCGTCAAGCCCGACCTCGTCGCGCCCGGCAACAAACTCGTCTCGGCCCAGTCGGCGGGCAACGCACTCGTCACCGCGCACCCGGGACTCGCGGCCTACTCAAACGGCAACGCCGACCACGCCATGATGCGCCTGAGCGGCACGTCGATGGCGACGCCGCTCGTCTCCGGGGCCGCGGCGCTGCTCTTGCAGGCCAACCCTTCGCTCACGCCGAACATGGTCAAGATGCTCCTGATGTACACGGCGCAGCCCCTGGCCGGCTTCAACATGTTCGAGCAGGGGGCGGGCGAGCTGAACGTAGAAGGTGCCGTGCGCCTCGCGGCGCTTACGCGCACGGACTGCTCAAGCGGGCTGTCGCTCGGCGACCCGCTGCTGACCGGCTCGGCGCCGACGCACTCGACGACCATCGCCTCCTTCCAGTTCCCCTGGGCGGGCGGGGCCGTCGCCGGGCACACATACGTGAGCGGCCTCGAACTGGTGACGCAGTACCAGGAGGTCTACGACCTCGGATCAATACTGGGCGACGGCATCCTCGCGTCAGACGGGATACTCGCCAGCGATACGACCATGTACACCGACGGCATCCTCGCCTCCGACTCTATCTGGACGAGCGACGGCCAGCCGCTCGGCGGCGGCAGCTTCTTCCTCGGCACGGGCATCCTCGCCAGCGACGGGATTCTCGCTTCCGACGGGCTGCTCGGGGGAGACGGGATTCTCGCCAGCGACGGCATCCTCGCCTCGGACGGGACGACGACGACGACGGACACGCTCGCGGGCGGAGACTGAGAATCGAGTCGGGGCTGGAAATTGTTGAAGATAAGACGGCGGAGACGATGAAAGTGATGGGCAGCTTGATGAGCAGCGGCGGTGTGGAGGCGGACGCGTTCGCGCGCGGGGCGAAGGAAAGGTTCATGGCGCTGACGGGCGCGGCGGGCGCGGCCGCCTGCCTCTTCTCGGCGTGGGGCATGCGCTGGTCTCAACTCGACTGGAGCTTCGCCGCGGTGGCGCTCGTCACCGTGGGCCTCGGGGCGCGCGCCATCGTCAAGATTCCGCGCGTGAAGGGCGAGGTGACCGCCACGGACACCTTCATCTTCCTGACGATGCTGCTCTACGACGGCGAGGCCGCGATTCTGCTCGCCGTCGTCGAAGCGCTCTCCTCATCGATGCGCATCACGAAGACTTGGCTCACGGTCTTCTTCAACGCGGGGCTGATGGGCTGCTCGACCTTCACCGCGGTGTGGGTCGGGCGCGCCCTCTTCGGCCCCATCCCGGCCGCGGTCACGGGGGAGTTCACGGCGCGCAGCGTCGGCCTGCTCTGCGTGCTGGCGCTCGTGCAGTACGCGACGAACTCCCTGCTCGCGGCCGTGCGCGAGGCGCTCCGGGACTCGAAGCCGGTCTGGGGTACGTGGCGCGAGTCGTACCTCTGGATTTCGGTGACGACGGCCGCGGCCGCCTCGGCGGCGATGATCGCCGCGCGGCTCATTAACGCGACGGGCATCTACTCGGTCGTCCTCATCCTGCCCATCGTCGCCGTCGTCGTCTTCGCCTACCGGACATACCTCAAGAACGTCGAGGCGGCCGAGGCGCAGGCCGAGCAGGCGCGCCTCTACGTCAAGGAGCTCTCGCGCTACGTCGAGGAGCAGGAGCGCATCCGCGTGCAGTTCTCGCAGGTCGAGAAGCTCTCGGCCGTCGGCTCGCTCGCCTCCGGCGTCGCGCACGACTTCAACAACTGCCTCGCCGTCATCCGCGGCCGCGCCGAGCTGCTGCTGAAGCACACCTCCGACCCGAAGCTGCGGCGGGGGCTGGAGCTGATCGTCCAGTCGGCGCACGACGGCGCGAAGACGGTCAAGCGCATCCAGGACTTCGCGCGCCAGCGGCAGGATCGGGACTTCGAGCCGGTCTCCATCGACCAGCTCCTGTCCGACGTGAGCGAGATCACCCGCCCGCGCTGGAAGGACAAGGCCGAGGCCGCCGGCACTCACATCGACTTCGCGGTCTCGAACCGTTCGGGCGCGCACGTGCTGGGCGACGCCTCGGAGCTGCGCGACGTGCTCGTCAACATGATCTTCAACGCGGTGGATGCGATGCCCGGCGGCGGCCGGCTCACGCTCGCCGCCGAGCTGCGTGAAGAGAAGGTCTTCATCACCGTCGAGGACACGGGCTGCGGCATGAGCCCCGAGGTCCGCTCCCGCGTCTTCGATCCCTTCTTCACGACGAAGGGCGTCGAGGGCATGGGGCTCGGGCTTTCGGTCAGCTACGGCGTCATTCGCCGTCACGGCGGGACGATTCGGGCCGAGTCCGAAGCGGGCAAGGGCTCGACGTTCCGCGTCATCCTCCCGCCGGTGGGCTGCGCCGCGCCGTCGCCGGGCGCGGGGACGCAGGCGGGCGCGCTCGACGCCCGGAACGGGAAGTGCAGCATAACGAGGATTCTCGTGGTGGACGACGAAGCGCCGGTGCGCGAGCTGCTGTGCGACATCCTCGAAGACGAGGGGGTCGAGGTCACGCTGGCCGCGAACGGCGCGGAGGCGCTGGCGCGGTTCGAGCCGGGCAGATTCGACGCGGTGATCACCGACATCGGGATGCCCGGCATGAACGGCTGGGAGCTGCTCGGCCACGTCAGCGAGCGTGACCGGCAGGTGTCGCTCGCGGTCATCACGGGCTGGGGCGAACTCGTCAGCACGCACGAGGAAAAGGCCGCGAGCGTCGAGTGGGTGCTGACGAAGCCGTTCGCGATGTCGCAGATCTGCGACATCGCGCAGGAGATTACGCGCCGCAAGCTGAGCCGCGCGGGCGGCGAGCAGCTCACGCTCGTCGCCTGACGCGCCCCACACCATCGGCCTCACCGACAAGCGCCCGGAGTTATCTTCCGGGCGCTTTCTTTATTCAGGGCCGCCGCGGTCGGGATGTCAAAAACATGATGTCGGAACCATGACGCCGCGGTCTCCGCGTCAAATTTTTGATACGCGGCGCGCGAGGAGGACGCGAAAGCCGCGGGGAATCCGCACGCGCGCCGGCGCGACGGTGCGGAACGGTGTTCGCAATAGGCGCGTCGGGTCTGCTGAAGGATAGAACGCAACGAGGACGCGACGATGCCCGTTAAGATCATGTTTGTGGACAAGGAGCCCGCCGACCTCCGGCGGCTCGAAAGGCTCTTCGGACTCACTTGTCACGTGCTGAGCGCGGGGACAGGCGAGGAGGCGTTGCGCCTGCTCGAACAGCACGACGTGGCGCTGCTGGTGACGGAACTGCGCCTGCCCGGCATGAGCGGCACGGAGCTTCTCGAACAGGCGGCCGGGCTTCGCCCGCACATGGTCAGGATCGTCCTCACCGCCCACGCCGACGCGCAGGCGCTCGCCGACGCCATCAACCGCGGGCAGGTCTACCGCTACGCGACGAAGCCGTGGCAGGACGAAGACCTGCGCCTCACGGTCGTGCGCGCCTTGCAGCACTACGAGGTCATACGCTCACGCCACGAGGCGGACGAGACGAACAAGCGCCTGGCGCGGCGGCTCCAGGCGATGACCCGCGGGGTCGTGCGAGCCATCGCCGACACCCTGGAGGCGAAAGATCGCTACGTCTACGGCCACGCGCGGCGCGTCAGCGGCTACGCGTCGGCCATCGGCCGGCGCATGCTTCTGAGCGTGCCCGCGCTCGAACAACTCTCGTTGGCCGCGCTCCTGCACGATGTGGGCAAGATCAGCACGCCCGACTCCGTCCTGCTCAAGCCCGCCGCGCTCGACGCGGAGGAGCGCGCGGTCGTCCGCCTCCACTCGGAGCGCGGCGCGCGCCTGCTGGCCGCGGTGCCCGAGATGGAGGAGGTCGCCGCGGCCGTGCGCCATCACCACGAGCACTACGACGGGACGGGCTACCCCGCGGGGCTCGCGGGCGAGCGGATCCCGCTCGCCTCGCGCATCATCCACGTCGCCGACGCCTACGACGCGATGACGAGCCCGCGCCCCTTCCGCGACGCGCTCGACCACGCGCAGGCCGTCCGCACCTTACAGGACGGGGCCGGCTCGCAGTTCGACCCCGAGGTCGTGGCCGCGTTCTGCGGGCTTGAAGCCCTGGCGCAGATACGCGCGAGCATTGCGCGCGGCGACTTCGGCTCGCGCTTCCTGACGTTCGCGCGCCCGCCCGCTCTGCACGTGCTCCCGCTCGAAGAACTCGTGCGCGTGGTCGAGCGCGAGCCCGCGCTGGCCGCCTCCGCCCTCCGCGCGGCCAACGAGGGCCTGCGCGACGAAGAGACGACGCTGAGCCTCTACGCGGCTTGCGCGCGACTCGGCGTCGAGGCCCTGCGAGAGGTCGTGAGACGCGGGAGCACGAACATCCGGCGCGGCCCGGAGGCCGAGGCGCTGCACGGCCACTCGCGCCGCTGCGCCGCCGCGGCGATGCTCCTGGCGGAGAAGACCGGCGCGCTCGGCCCCGAAGAGGCGTACACCGCCGGTCTCCTGCACGACCTCGGCGAGGCACTGCTGCACTCGCTCTTCCCCGAACGGGCCGAGGGCATCTCCTGGCTCGGGCACCCCTTCGCCGTCGACAAGGAGGTCGCCGCCTTCGGCGTTGACCACGCGCAGGTCGGGCAGTGGATTCTGGACGCGTGCGGCGTGCCCGCCACACGCTCCTTCGCCATCCAGGCGCACCACGACCTCGACCACGTCAACGACCCGGCGGCGCTCCTGCTGCAGGTCGCCGACGCCGTCGCGGGCGCGAACAACTCAAGCGAGTTGGCAGACCTCGACGCGCTGGCGTCCGACCGCCTCGCGCTCCTGCGCCTGACACGCGCCGACATCGCGCGCGTCCACGAGATGACGACTGAGATCGTCGGGGAGAGGCTTGATAGTGTCGCCGCTTAAATCCATCCTCGTCGGCCCGCGTCGGCGCCCGCGCGGCCTGCTTAGCTTCGGCGTGGCGGCCTGCGCCGTCCTCGTGCTCACGCCCTCATTTCTCGCGGCCGCGCAGGCGCCGGCCGGCGTGCGTGCGGTGAGCGACGGAGACGTGCGTAAGGCCGAGAAGCTTCTGGCGAAGCTCCGGCTCCTGCATGAGGCGGCAGAGGCGGGCGACGCCGGTGCCTACCGAAAGCTCGCCTCGAAGATGTACCCCGACCTCTTCGTGAAGGCGGCCGAGCTGCGGCCGGGCGACCTGAGCACAGACCTCTCCACGGCGGTCTTCCTCGCCGAGGAGTTGGGGAGCGCGCGGGCCGCCGGGGTTGTTACGGCGGCAGATTGCCGGCGTGAAAGGCCGGACATCTATCGGCCGCTCTGCCTCGGCCTCCGGGACGGAACCGTCCGGGGACTGCTGCTCGCTAAGTCGCGCCTGCACGCGCGCTGGGCCGAGGCCGTGGTGAAGAGTCAGAGGGGTGAGGCGGACGCGCTCTCCGAGTCCGCGCTCCGGGAGATGGCGGCGGCGCGGGCGAATGACTCTCTGCTCGCCGCACGAGTTATGGAGACTTTAAGGCAGCTCGAAGGGTTCAGCCCCGCCGCCGCGCCCGACGTGAGCCGCGTGGGGCGTCCCGCGACAGCGGCGGCCGGCTTTGCGGGGGCGGACGGCGAGTTCGCCGAAGCCCTGCGCATCACAGGCGTCCTCCTCGCCTGGATGCCGCGCGGCCAGACCTTCTACCGGCTGTCCGGCGCGCGACAGGCGTATGCGGACGGGCTCTCCTGGCGCTACAAGGTCAGCGAGGCGCAGAGCCTCGTGGTCTCCGCGAACAGCTTCACGCCCGACCCCCTCAAGGTGATCGATCTCGACGCGGGGCAGGCGGCGGCCGCCGCCTCCGCGAACTGGAAGTCGGCCGCGAGGTTAACGCGGCTCACCGAACAGTCCCTTTTAAAGGAGGCGCGTCGGAGATGACCTTCATTCCCTCACGCAGATTACACCTCCTTTTGATGACGACGCTCTGCCTGGCGGGCGTCGCTCGGGCGCAGACGAGCGGCGCGTGTGTCGCGGTGTCGGGCGTCGTGAGCGGAACAGTCGCACTCTCATTCGACCAGGGGGCGAGGGCGTCCGATGACGGCGCCCGTGCTGCCTCAAGCAGCGGCGTGGGCCGCGCTCTGGTCATCACCATATCCGGCACCGAGCGCGGCCTCGCGCGGGTCAGCATCCCCATCCTGATCCGCTCTAACACCGGTTACCGGCTTCTCGCGGCGGCGAAATCTGACGGGGCGAAGTTAGCGGACTTATCCGTAGTCGAGGCCCGGCCGGCCGGGAAGCTGGTCGCCGCTGACGCCGAGGCTCTAAGGGTGCCGGCAATGTTCGACGGCCGCCCCGGGGCCGGCAAATCGATTCCCGGCGGCGGCCCGAGCCTTACCTCCCCGCAGGAACTGCTGAGCGGCCCTCGCGTCTCGCTCGGCGGCACGTTGCTATCGCCGCAGAACGCGCTGGAAGTAACACTGTCGGTGGCCGTCGAGCCCGGCGCGGGTGGTGAGGGTTGGGCCATCGATCTGCTGCTCACGGCCGAGCCCGGCACGCGTTTTTAGACTGCGCCCCATCTAGGACTTCAAGGTTCGTGCCCGCAGTTCAGGTGCGTAGTGTTGCGGTAATTACTTTGAGCCAGGCAGGGGGCATTGATTTGTCATCTCTTTCGTGCCGGTTCAGAATTCTTGCAGCAGTCTGCCCGCGCCCTTCAGCGGCCCCTCGAACCCGTTCTCCCGCAGCGCGTACCAGAAGGTGGTCGCGTTGATCCCCAGGATCGGTATCCCGACCACCGGCTCCAACCTCTCCGCGACATCAATCAGGCTCATGTTCGTCCCGCACTGAACGACCGCGTCCAGCCTGTTCGCGTCGGTAGCCAGCAGCTCCAGGATGGCCTTCTCCTTGGCCCAGTCCGGCACGTGCGCGATGTGGAGGGCGTTGGCGCAGGAGAAGCCGACGCTCGTGACCACCTCGAATCCCAGCTCCTCGAACATCCGCGCCGCGTTCTCATTCCCCCTCTTATCGAAGGGGGTTAGAATGCCGATCCTCTTCACCCCGTACTTCGTTAGGGCCGCCCGGGCGGCGTCGTGCCAGGTGGCCCAAGCCAGACCAGTGTGGGCCTCGATTTCCGCCACGGGCGCCCTTATCTCTTCGACGCCCCCGAGGATGTGCTCCAGGCTCATGCCCATGATCATGTATTGCGGCTGCGCCAGCGCGGCCGCGTCCGCCGCAACCCTCAACCCGCCCAGGAACTGCCTCTTGTACTCGACCAGGTCCGCCTCAGTCTCGAGCTTCGGCTTCGGCGTCATGACGTTGGAGGTGTGGAGGCCGACGCCCCGCAGGCCGCCCGGCCCCTGGTTCCTGAAGATGATGGACCACAGCTCGTGCTCCATGCTCGTGTTCGTGGCGGGGATGACCAGCCCGAACTTTCTTCTGAAGCTCCTCACGTCCGGGTACCCCTCGGACGAGTCGATCTCGCCGAAGTTCTCCGCCTTCTTTCCGTCATGGACGACGCCCGGAGGGGCCAGAGCGGGCATCGGCGGGGCGTCGACGTCGGGGATGGCGATCTTCTTCCCGGACAGTTTACCGATGATCGTCCGGGCCCCTCGGTGACCTGCTTTCCGCTGCTCTTTCATGACGCCCCACCCCGTCACGTCCGTCGTCGCGGGGCCGGCCTTCGCACCGTCGCCGACCGCCGGAGCTTCTGCCCTCCCCGCACCACTTGTGTCTGCCCCCCGTGCGACCCCGCCGAGGGCCACGGCGGCCACGCCGGCGAGCGCCTGACGGCGCGTCATGCCAGGACGTCCTTTCATTCCCTTCTTCCCCCACGGGGGCGCCCCCCCCTCAATCAAAGTTTTCGGCGGGCGATCTACTGCCGGCCTCACCGTGTAACGCGGGAGGCGCGGGCCGCAGGTATCATCATGCCCGACCCCGGCGGAGTAGGCCGGCCGAAAAGAGAGTCTAGCGGCGAGGCCCAGACGGAAGGGTGACGAACCACGCGCCTGCGCCGAGTGCTAACACGACCAGGGCCAGCAGGTAGAAGATCGCCGCGTAAGAGCCCGTCCGGGTTACGCATTCGGCTAAGAGCAGAGGCCCGATAGCCGAGGCCACAACCGTCAGGGCCTGAGCCGCGCCCTGTATCCGGCCGAGGTGTGAGCGCCCGTACGCCAGACTCCAGAAGCTGAAGAAGATCACGATGACGAAGCCGCCGGCCAAGCCCATCACGACGGCGTAGGCGGCGACGTGGGCTCCGGTCTTAACGTGCGGCAGTGCCAGGAGTGAGCCCGCCAACAGGGCCAGGGCCAGCGCCAGCAGCCGGTTCATCCTCCACTTAGAGGCGAGCCACCCGCCGAGGAAGTTCCCGGCCAGAGAGGTCATCGCGACGACGACGAGGCTGCGGTAGTAGACCGTGGCGTCGAACCCGCGCTCGGCCAGGATCGACTCGTTGAAGAGGGCGATGCCGGAGGCGATCAGCCCGTAGACGGCGCTCGACAGGCCGAAGACCCAGAAGGCCGGTGTCCCCAGCGCCTGCCACAGGGTGTGCCCGCCCGCCCCCTCGCCCGCACCCTCTTCCTCCTTGCCCTCGCCGTCCGGCGTGATGCCGCAAGCCTCCGGCGACCGGCGCACGAGTAGCCAGCCGACGGGGGCAAGACCCAGCAGGATCGACAACCCGACGCCCGCCCACGCCGCGCGCCAGCCGTACCCGGTGACCGCCGCGCCCACCGAAGGGAACGCCGCCATGAACCCGACGCTCAGCGCGACCGTGTAGACGGCCATCGCCGTGTTGAGTCGGCGGACGAACCACTTGCCCACTATCGTGATGCTGACGACCGAGAGGGCGCTCTGCCCCAGGCCCCGCGTAAGTGTGATGAGCAGGGCGACGGCGGCTACGCCTTCCGCGCCGCTCATCCAGAGGACGACTGCGCCGAGCGCAGCGGACACGGCGGTGAGCACGGCGCGGCCCCCGAAGCGGTCGATGAGGCGGCCGACGCCGAGGCAGAAGAGCGCGCCGAGGAGCGTCGCGAAGAGGTTAATCCGCGCGTAGGCGACGCGGCCTATCTCCAGTTCCCTGAGCAGCGGCTCGGTGATGAGTCCGAGCCCCTGCGTCCTGCCGGGCAGCGTGCCGACCATCGCCAGCGCGGCGACCGCGACGTTCACCCAGCCGTAGTAGAACGGGAGGCGGAGCGGGCCGAGCGCCGGGCGGCGTACCTCTGCCGGTATAGAGTCCAAGCCTTCAGTCCTCCGCTGTCGCGGGCGAACCCGCGCCCGCGCGGCGAGTCAGACGGTCGCGGGCGGCGAGCCACCACGCGGCGCACAGCCCCAGGCACACGGCGAGCCCCGCCCAACGCGCCGGCCCGCTCTTGAAGACGACCGTCGCGTTGAAGAAGATGAAGACCAGGAACCCGTGCCACGCTGCCGTAAGGGGCCACGGGCGGCGGCGGTAAGAGTCGAGGCCGCGAAGCCACCACCACGAGACGTCTATGACCCAGCCCGCCATGAGCGCGTAGTTGATGTATAGCCCGCCGCCCCAGTCGAGGCCGAACACCTCGTTCGTCTGGCGAGCCGTGTCGAGGTGGGCCGCATCGTGACTCCACCGGTGGTAGAAATGGAAGGCGGATGCCGCGTGCGCCAGCAGGCTGACACAGCCGACGGTCCAGGCCACCCGCGCCGCACGATCCCACCCCCGGCTCCCTCTCGAGAGCGCGAAGGCGGCCGCCCCGACGCCGTAGCCCGCGACGGCAGCCCAGATCGTGAGCCTGGTTAGAAGTTCGCCGTTCCGCATCACCCGTTCGCGGCACCCCGCGGCAGCATGCCCGTACTCCCGCCGACAGAATCGTTGACCGCTGACCCAAGAAAGTACCCTACGGAGTTCGCTACGAACAGCGCCGCCGAGAGGTTCTGCGCGGAGCGGGGTGCCGGCCGGCGGGAGACACGCTGTCTCCCGCCGGCCGGCACCCCGCGTCTACGGCCGCGCCGTTGTCCTACTTCAGCGCCTTGACGAGCTGGACGCTGACGCTCTTCGTCAGCGGGTTGACGGTGTAGCGCGCGAGGAACGTCTGCGTGCCGCCTCCCGCCGTCAGCGCCGACGAGGAGCCGGAGCCGCCGGACTTCAGGACGTAGGCCGTCTGCGTGCTCGTGATCTTGAAGTCCTGCGCCGCCCCGGCCCAGCCGACCACGCGGAAGATGTACTGCGTGTTCCCCTTGATGGGCGCGGCCACCTGCTCGTCGGCGAACTCGGTCTCGGAGCTGGCCATCACGCCGCCGCCCGCGTCGAGCAGGTAGAAGTCCATATCGACGCGGTGGTCGACCGGCAGGCCCAGGCTCGACCTCAACTCGGCCCGCACGTGGATAGCCTTCTCCTTCGAGGTGAAGGGCACGTCCACGTAGGTCACGCCGGCGGCCCTTTCGAGCCCGGCGTCGGAGGCCGGGACGATGCCGGTGAAGACGTCGGTGAACTCCTTCAGCTCGTAGTTCGAGAGGTTCGGCGGCGGCTCCGGCTCGTAGCGCGTGGCCTCCGCCGGCTGGGCCTCGACGCGCGCCGTGACGACGGCGTCGAACGTGAACATGCGCACCTTCGGGTTGTAGAAGATGAGCCGGCGCGCGTCCGAGGTCTGTCCGGCGCGCAGCGTCGGCGTGAAGTGGAAGGTGGCGACGCTGCCGCCCTGCCCCGACCCTGCGTTGTCGGCGTTGGCGACCGTCACGGTCGGGTCGGAGATCGAGACGACGTGAACGGCGACCGGCATGTAGGCCGTCCCGTCGAAGCCGCCGACGCCCGGATTCCTGAGCCGCAGGTCGAGCTCGGTACGGCCGCCGCCGAAGACGATGTTGCTGTAGCTCTGTTCGAGCCTGTCGGTCACGTCTACGGCCTTCGTCGGCACGCTCGCCGCCGCGCTGTAGGCGGAGACGCCCATCTGCCTGTTCGGGTTGACGCTGAGCGCGCGGACGACGTACTCGGAGCCGACCGGGTTTTTGAGTCCGAGCGGGATGTTGCCGCCCTCGATGGGGCCGCCGTCTTCGTAGCTGGTCTGGGAGGCCGGGACGTAGTCGATGTGGAGGTAGCCGTCCGTCGTGCCGTCGCCGTCCACGTACTCGCGCCCGAGCAGCGGCGGGTTGACGCGCTGGTTCTCCTTGCCGACGTTGCGCTTCAGGACCTCGTAGCCGAAGGCCCCGGCGACGGGCTGCCAGGTGACCTTCACCGAGGAGGGCGATGTCAGCTCGGCCGAGACGCCCTCGGGCGCGCCGAGGCTCCCCTGCCCGGCGGCGAAGTCCGAGACGCGCGTCGAGATGGTCTGCTGGCCGCCGAGCGAGGGCGCTGCGTTCACGCCGACCTCGCGGGCCGCCCAGGCGCGCTCGATGAGCGAGCGGTGTTGGCCCGTCGTGTCCGGGTCGGAGGCGTCGGCCGGGTAGAGGAACGAGTCGGCGATGATCATCGCGTCGCGCGCGCGGACGAAGGTGTCCGGGTCCATCGTGCCCAGCACGTAGGTCATGCCGAGCATCAGCCGCTCGAAGGTCTCCTTGCCGAGCGGGATGGAGTCCGCGACCTGCCCCGTGATGAGGTTGGGCCGCTTGTAGGGGCCGCCCTGCTGGTACATCAGCAGCAGCTCGCGGATGTCCCACCACGCGGCGGCCGCGATCTCGCCGTCGCGGTGCTCCTCGAAGCTGGTGCCGCGGTAGGTTCCGAGCTGCGAGTAGCTGAGGCCCGAGTCGGCGTGGCGGAACCACTGCCGCAGGTCGGGGTTGGCGCCCGCCTGGCGGGCGCGCGCTCGCCGGATGGGGCTGTTGACGATGTAGTTGCCTAAGACCTCGTCGTCGGTGATGGTGTAGGCCCAGATGTCGCCCTGCGCCTCGTTGAGCGCGCGACCCTCGGGGACGTTCGCCAGCCCGGCGATGGGGCTGGAGATGGAGTGCATGCCCTCGTGGTAGACGACGGGGCCGTCCTTCGCCAGGTCGTTGAAGACGTAGCCGTGGCCGTAGGCCGTCGGGTTGACGGTCTGGCCGCCGACCGTCTGGCTGTAGGAGAAGGCGTTGTCCATGCCGAGCGCGGAGCGCAGCGCCGCGTCGGGGCTCGACGTGTCGAGCGGGCCGCTGAGGCCGGCCGCGCCCTGGTCGCTCGGGAAGTGGACGAGGCCGACGAGCGGCTTGTCGCTGTTCGGGAAGGTGTCGGGGAAGTGGCCCGTCCCGAAGGTCGAGTGCGCGCGGTCGCCCGCGACGTGCAGGTGCTTGACGTACTCCATCAGGTAGTTGACGAAGAAGAAGTTGTTGACCATGTCGATGTGCTGCGCCGGCTCCGCCAGGTCGTCGGCCTCGTTGGGCTGCGCTTCGAGCGGCGGGTTGTTCTGCCGGAAGTGGAAGGTGCCGAGCGCGGCCTGCGCGAACGGCTGCTTGGTGGCCAGCATGCTGCGCACGAGGGCGTTCGGGCCGCTCATCATCCCCTCGACGGCCGTCGCGTTCGTGCCGGGGTTGTAGTTGCGCAGGTTGACGCGCAGCAGACCTTTCGGCTCGCCCTCGTCGTCCGTGTCGAGTTCGCCCGTGTCGGGGTTCTTAAGGACCGGGCTCGAAGGGTAGATGTCGGCCGTGTACGGGAGCGGGTTCTGGTAGTTCACGCCGTCCACGCGGTAGAGGATTTCGCCGCTCCGCGCGTCCACCTGGTAGCGGAAGATGCCGAACGGGTTGCGCGAGAAGAGGACGAAGGTGTAGGCGAGGCGCGGGCCGGCGGGCGTCGGCATGACGTTCAGCTCGGGCCGCGGCGTGGCGACGGGGCCGAGTTCGGCGGCCAGCGCGTCCATCGCCGGGTTCATGACGCCCGCGACCGCGCTCGACCACTCGACCTTGAACTTCGCAAGGTCGGCCTGCGCCGCGGCGACCGCCGCCGCCCCGCCGAGCGAGGGCGTGGCGGCGACCGAGAGGTTCGGGTAGTAAGGCCCGGAGACGGCCCTCACGCGGCGCTCGCCGTCCATCACGACGCCGACGCCGCCCGAGGCCACGGGCAGCCCCGCGTGCACCTGCTCGAAATAGAGGAGGTTGCCGCCGAGCGCCTCGACGTTGCTCTTCAAGCGCAGCGTGCCGGCGTCGGTCAGGCCGAAGAGGGCGCCGTTGGCCTGTATGAACGAGCGCGCGGCCGACTCGGGGTCGGCCTGAGAGGGCGCGGAGGCGAAGTCGTAGAGGATGTCGAGCGACCCCGTGGACTTGTCCCAGCGCGCCGTCACCGACCGGTCGCCGAGGTTCGACTTTAAGGCTTCGAGGGCGCGCACCTGCGCGGCCGAAGGGAGGCGGGCGGCGAGCTTCACCTGGTTTACGTCGAAGTCGGGGACGCGCTTCTTGTTCTGGTCGAACTCCGCGTCCTTCGCGGCGGCGCCGCCCGCGGCCTCGGCCTGCTGCCGGGCGAAGAAAGGGTTAAGCAGCGCCGCGACGATGGCGAGCGGCATGAGCATGAAGAGCAGCCTGCGCGCCCCTTTCGGGCGGCCGGCGCGGTCACGTCGAAGGATGGCTCTCACGGTCTTCATAGCGGTTCTCCTCTTCCACGTCTGTGCAAAGGTGGTCATAAAGATTCGTCGGGAATTCGTCTGCTGGCCGTTTACTTCACGAGTCTCACCGTGCGGGTCAGCGGGTTGACGGTAAACGTCAGCGTCGTCCGCACGGCGCTCAGGTCGCCGCCGGCCGTCGCCCCCTGCTGCGCGCCTGAGTCGCCGCCGCCCGACGCAGAGCCCGCGACTGTCCCGCCGCCGGAACCGCCGCCGGCCGCGTAGGCCGGGTCGGGCAGGTGCGCGCGCACGGCCGCGGTGAAGGTGAACAGTTCGTTCCTCGGATTGCTGAACCGTATCAGGCGCGTGCCACTCGTCTCGCCCGGCGTCAGGTCGGGGCCGACCGCCGAGGCGTAGTCGAAGATCGCCGCCCCGCTCACGCCGTCCCCGCCCGCGTCGGCGTTACTCACGCGCACCTGCCCGCCGGCCGAGCTAATCGAGGTGATGAGGAGGCGCGCCGGCGGGTACACGGTCGTGCCCGCGGAACCGTTCATAAGCGCTGAGGTCAGCTCCGTAAAGCCCGCGCCGAAGACGATGCTCTGGTTGACGAGTTCGACGAGCGAGGAGACGTCCGCCTCCAGCCGCCGGTCTACGCGCACGGAACGCGCGGCGCTCGCCGGCCCGGCGATCAGCCCGTACTGCACGGGGTAGAGGGCGAGGACGCGGTACTGGTAAGTGCCGTTCGCGCGACCCGAAACGTCGAAAGCCGTCTGCGAAGCGTCCACGTCCGCGAGCGTCGTCCAGTTCGCGCCGCCGTCCGCAGACTCCTGCACGCGGAGCTTCGAGGCTTGCGCGCCCGTCGAGGGCTTGGCGAACTGGAGGCGGTACGCGCCGTCGATGTCCACGGGCGGGTTCTCCGCGACCTCGTTGCCGGCGACGGCGCCGAACTCGGGCGCGGCGACCGCGACGGCCGGCTTGAAGGCGCGGAAGTAGAAGGGCATGCGCAGGCGCTGGCCGCCGTCCGTGCGAGTCGCCGTCACGTACCACTGCACCTGCGTCCCGTCGGGCACCGCCTCGCCGTTCGCCACGAGGCTGACGTTGAACTCGGCCGAGCCGCCCTCGGGCACCGCCACCTCGGAGACGGCGTTCCCCGTAGCGTCCGTCAACTCCACCCGGAACGCCGTGCCGTCTACCGCGCGGACGTTGTTCGCGGAGAGCCGGTATGTGCCCGCGCCGCCGCCCGAGATGTCGTGAATCTGGACGGCCTTCGTGTGCGCGGACTCGCCGATGACTCCCGCCACGGGCACGTTGCCGAAGCTGTAGCTCGCGCTGAAGTCCGGGTTGCCGGGCGACCTACCGACGAGCGGGCTGACGCCTATGGCGAAGGGGCGTGCGGGCGGCGCGTCACCCGTCGGGCCCGGCGCTCCGGCGCCCATCAGCGCCTTCGCGTTGGCGGCCGCCGCGGCGTCGATCAGCCCGCCGCCCTGCTCGTTGAGTGAGTTGGCGCCGTCGGCCAAAGGCGTCCCGTCCGCGCGGCGCAGGTTCGTCGCCGTGTTGATGAGCGCCGCGCGGATCATCGCCGGCGTCCAGGTCAGGTTCTTCTGCTTAATGAGCGTGACGACGCCGGCCGTGACGGGCGCGCTGAAGGAGGTGCCCGAGGCCGAGGTGTAGCCGGTCGGGTCGAGCATGAAGCCGCCGTTGGCCGCGACGCTGCCGGCGCGCACGGTTGCCGAGAGGATGTTGACGCCGGGCGCGGTGATGTCGGGCTTGACCTGGCCGTAGCCGCCGACGGGCCCCTTCGAGCTGAAGTCGGCCATCGCGGGCTGGAACGAGCCGGGGTTGAGCCGGATTGGGAACTCCGAGAGCGCGCCGCGCGCCGGGTCGCCCGCGTCATCGTCGGTGGAGGAGAGCAGGTCTAAGAGGTAGTCGGCGTCCGGCGCCGCGATGACGTGGACGGGAATCGTCGTCTGGACGCCGTTGATGCCCTCGGTCGTGGGCCGGATGAAGAGCGCCGCGGCGGCCCCCTTCGCGGCCAGCGCCGCCGCCACCGCGCCGAAGGGCGTGTTGGGGCCGATGCGCGCGACGGCGATGCGCCCCGCCACGGAGTCGGGAACGTCGGTGGGCGCGGTCGCCGAAATGGTGCCGGCGTAGACGTAGTACTGCCCGATGGCGTTCGTAAGGTAGGGCGCGCCGCTCACCTCTCCGAGCGTCATGTTCGCGCGCTGGCCGGTGGCGGTCGCCTTGTTCGTGGCGTCGATGAGCCCGGCCTGCGCGCGGTTGACGCCCGCCGGGTCGAGCACGTCCGCCGTGTCGGGCGGGTTGCCGCTGACGAAGACGCGGTCCATGGCGAGGTTCCTGACCATCGAGCCCGGGTCGTTGTTGGCGCCGACGGTCAGGACGCGGCGGCCCGAGCCGGGCGAGCCGATGGTCGCCTCGCCGTCGGGCGTTGTGTCGCCGGGGCGCCCCTCGTTGCTGGCCGACGCCACGACCGTCACGCCCGCGAGCGTCGCGTTGTCGCACGCGACGGCCGTCGGGTGGTCGGGGTTGTTGCCAGCCGGCGCGGCCGTGCTGAGGCTCAGGTTGATGACGTGCGGGACGGGCTTCGGGTAGCCGCTCAGCGTGAAGGGCTGCACGGCGTCCTCGACCGCCATGATGGTCGAGGGGTTGAGCCCCAGGCCGACGCCGCTCAGCGTCTTGTAGGCCATGATGCGCGCGCGGGGCGCCACGCCGTGGACTTTGGCCGCGGGGCCGGTGTAGGGGGTCCCGTCCGCGCCGTAGGTGGGCGCCATCGCCTGGTAGCCGGCGATGTCTGCGGCGACGTGGGTGCCGTGGCCGAAGTCGTCGGAGACGGCGCCCGCGGTCAGGTTCAGGTAGTAGATGACCTTCTGGTTGCGTGTGGCCAACGCGGGGCCGACGCCGAACTGCGGCGGGGTCGGGTCGCCCCCGAACATCGGGTGCGTCCAGTCAACACCCGTGTCGATGACGGCGATGATCATGCCTTCGCCGTGGTGGCCGCCCGTGTCGCGCTCCTCGAACTGGTCGAGCTTCGGCGGCGAGCCGTAGAGCCGCGAGGCGCGCGTGTAATCGACGGCGCGGTCGAGGTCGGCGCGCACCTCCGTCGCCTCGTGGACGGCCTTCACGCCGTCGAGCCCCCGCAGGGCGGGGACGGCCGCCTCTGGCACTTCGAGCGTGACGCCGTTGTAGACGTAGTTGAAGCGGAACTGGATGGGCGCGGTCACCTCGCCGTTCGGCGCGTTGACGCCCGCGACGGCGTGAGGGATGCCGGCGGCCGCCACGCGCGCGAGGAACGCGTCCTGCTCGGCGACTACCCGCCGTCGGTAGGCGAGGGCGTCGAAGTCACGCCCCTCGGACTCGGCGCGGTGCTTGGCGACGACTACGGGGTCGCCCCGCAACTCGACGATGACAGTCCTGGCCGCGCCTCGGGCACGCGCGCTCCGCTGCGTGCCGAAGAACGTGGAAGCGGCTAACAGTGAAACTGCCAGTACGGCGACGAAGAAGCGTCTCTGGGTGGCGAACATGGCTCACTCCTTTGCATTTGAACGGAGGCACGGAGGTCCCCGTCGGGGCTTCAAGCAGGGCGGGCAGAGTCACCCTTCCGGACAGAAAACGCGAGGTACTTACTGACTTCTTAAACTGACTGCTTCGCCGTCGGGACGAATGGGCAAAGTCGTCGAGAGTAACCCTCTCGGTTCGGAGGGGCCGGTCGGGCCCTCCCGCAGCGTGTAGAAGATAGTCAAGAGGGATTGAGCGAAACTTGAGCGCGGAGAAAATTTCTCGGACTGCGCGGTCAACTTTTAAGCGCCGTAGTTTTCAAGGACTTAAGTCGGCTTGAGGAAAACTTGAGCCGCCTGAGGGCGGGGGCTTTAGTGGGTTGTTGTTGACGCGGCAGGTTTCTACGGGGCACGAACAAAGTCTGCGGCGGAGTGCCGGGAGTGAGGAGTGGCGAGAATTGAAAGGGTGCCGGCCCCGCTAGGGCGGGGCCGGCACCCTTTAGAGTCTACGGCGCGGTGAATTGACGGTGGCGGCACTCACTCTGCGCCTTCAACAACTCGGGGCGCCCGGCCGGCGTCTCCGGTCGCAACGCCGTCTGATTACATCTTCGTCCGTCTCGGCCTCCTCGGCCGGCTCGAAGGGGCTCGCGGGGCACCTCTCATCCGGCCCGGCCGGGTGGATGCGGATGAGCCTGCCGTCGAAGCCGCGGAACCTGAATTCGTAAGCCTCGTTGTAGGTGTTCCGCTGGTCGCACAGGATGCTGATCGCCACCTGCTCGCCGAGCAGGATGGACTCCGTGTAATCCGAGCGCCAGTGGACGCCGGCGAAGTTACGACCCAGCGCGATGTTGCCCGCGAGCTTGTTGAGTTCGCCTTCGACTGTCAGACGCACGCCGTCCCGTACGGCCGGCTCCCACGGGACGAGCGAGAGCCCGTCGGGCGTCGAGACCACGGGGTCGAGAATCAACTGCTCGCCCGGGAAGAACGCCTTGAGTATTGTCGCGAGCGCCCCGGCGACGGTCGCGTGCCCCGCGCCGTAAGCCGGGTGGATGGGAGAGCCCTCTGCGAAGGCCATCGGCAAAAGGTACGTGCCCCCGTTGGGCGTAGAGCCCGGGGGCAGCGGCAAGCCGGGCGGGAGCCGCCGGCGGTTATTGTTCTGTAGGGTGTTGTGCTGAAAGACGCGCGGCAGCACGACGCTCTGCAACTGCGCGAAGTTGGCCGGCCCGAACGGGTACGGGCGGCCGTTGACGAGCCGGTTGTGGATGCGACCGCCGAACTCCTCGGGGCGCAGGCGGCGGTGCACGCTCCACTTGTGAAACCAGACGGCCTTGAGCGCGCGGTTCATGGTCTCAAGCAGGAGGCCGGCGAGGTGCGGCGGGCCGAACGTCGCGAAGCCGATCTGCGTCGCCGACTTGTCGGGGAACTGCTCGGGCATGGGCGCCGAAGGGTTGACGTAGGGCAGGCAGCGCGCGAACTCCACACCCATGCCGGGGCGCGCCTCGCACCGCCGCAGCGGGTCGCGCCCCTGCATGAGTATCAGCCCGGCGTTGAGGAAGGCGTTGAAAGTCAGGTCTACGTGGACGTACTGGCCGAGGTCGCGCCCGTTGCGGATGAAGCGCGGGACGGGGTCGCAGAACATCTGGTCGCGGTCGCAGCCGTTCTGCACCTCCAGCCAGTCGCCGTAGGCCGTCATGTAATCGACCTCGGGCAGCACGGTGCGGATCATCGCCGGGATGAACTGCGCGCCGTAGGGCGTGTCCCTGTAGAGGAACTGCGAGACGTACGGCCCCTCCTGCTCGCCGAGGTAGACGCCGCGGAACAGGTAGGTCGGGTTGGTCGGGCCGCGGAAGCAGACGTACTTGGAGAGGTCGTCGGCCGCCTCCTTAATGAGCGGGTCGGTCTCGTACTCGGTGAAGGGCACGTCGCGCGCCAGCGCCATCCAGTAGTTCTCGGCGATCTCGGCGACCTCCTCCTCGCTGTCGAACCTCGGGGCAGGCTTCATCGTGACGGCGTGCGAGTCCGCGCCTTCGAGGTCGAAGGCGAAGGCGGCCTGCGGGCTTTCGAGCATGCGCGACGGCCGCCGGCATTCGGGCGGGGCGTCGGGCGGCATGCACTGCGGCAGGGTACACCCGAGCGGCACCGCCTCGAAGTCGGCGGGGTCGCCCGTCGCTATCGCCCGTAGCAGGGCGCAGTAGGCGTTCCTGTCCACCTCGCCGAACTCGTTATGCGGCAGCCCCTTCGTGAAGCTGGCGATGAAGAGGCCGACGAACTCGTCGCCGCACCTGCGGTCTTCGCCTTCGAGGGTCACGCCCTGGAAGCACGCCTCGTCGCCGTTGCACGGGTGGCGCTGCGGGTTGATGGCAAGCTTGGCCGCCTCGACGCGGATGTTGTAGGAGCACTTGGCGCGCTCGTCGGCGCTAAGCGGCCCCAGCTCGCAGCAGACGGGGCAGCGCTCCGGCGGCGTCGGCGGGTCGCAGTACAGGTAGTGCAGCGCGCACGGGTCTGAGCCAACTATGTTTGGAGCGGCGGCTGCCGATTGTGTGGAAGGTTGTTTAGTCGGTTTCGAGGCTTTGGCGGCGGACTGCTCAGAGGCTTTGGCGGCGGCTCGCTTCGAGCCCTTCTTCGCCGAACTCTTCTTTGCCGAACTTTTGGTTGCCATGAAATCCTCCCTTTGGATGGCCCCGAGGGGCTCGGGGCGGTTGAGGTGGAGTGCCGGGCCGCAGGGTTGAGTAGCCCGACGCGCTACAAGGGGCAGGCATGTTTCTACGTGGAGGGCGTGCAGGATTGTGCGGTGCGACACCTCTCTGCGTCTGGTTGCGGAATCGACCGGTGAAGGGGTCAGGCATAGACGGTGTCGAAGGGACGTGAGCGCTGACGACGCCAGACGCGTAAAGAGCTACGAGAATGAGGGGGAAGGCGGCGCGCACAACATATGCCGACCGGAGTGAGGTGTCAAGAGTAAACCGGAGTCGGTCGCCGTCCGGCTCGGCTGCTCACCTTTGGCCGTGAGCTGTAGGACGCTGCGACCCCACGGCAGTTGGATTCGGACGGTCTGCTTGGTGCCCGGCGCGGGCGAGAACTGCGCGGCGATGTCCACGCCGTCCGGCACCGCCCGGAACGAGGTGATGTGAACCGTCGGCCCGTAGTAGATCGTCAGCGGGAAGGTGGTCAATGCCGAATCCGGCCGCCCTGTCACGGCGACTTCAAGGATGTTATCTGGACGGAGTGTGGCACGCGTTCTGCCCCACTATTTACTCAAGCAGCGTTCGTATCGAAACCGCGCAAACGGGCTCCCGTTGCCGGAGTCCGTGTGTACCGCGGACGGTCAACAACAAGGGGATTTCCATGTTCATTTCTGGCGGTCTGCCTCTCCTGCCGGCGCTAACTTTAGTCCTGTTGGTCGTGCCCCTGTTGTTTTCCCGCAAGCTCTCCTGGTTCGGGCGGCTACCGGGCGACATCCGCTACGAGGGGAGGCGCACGCGCGTCTACGCCCCCCTGGCCTCAATGCTTCTGCTGTCGCTGATCCTCAGCCTGGCGCTCTCACTCCTGAGCGCATTCTTCTGAGATCGATGTGACACGATTGAAGGGTAGAAAGGTTTGAATTTTATGAGGCGAATGACAGTCCCGGCTCTTCTGCTCGTGCCCTCCCAGACCGCGTGTGTGGTCGGCGGGTACAGTAGCGAGGGAGGGTTCTTCCTCTGGCCGGGCAGCATCTTGATAACCATCGTGCTCGTCCTGCTCTTCCTCCTCATGAGGCGCCGCAGGTGAAGACCAAGCCGACGCTACATGTGCCACGACGCGGCCTCTGGCTGCGCGTTTCGCTCTCACTGCTGCTCTTGACCCAGACGACCTGCGGGGGCTGGCGTCCGTGGGGGAGCGGCAGCTCCGCGGACAGCGCCCCGGCGGCACCGCACTTCCGGCCCGGCTTCAACCTCTTCAGCCCCGAGCAGGACGTGGAGCTGGGCAGGCGTTCGGCGGCGCAGATCGCGCGCGAGGCGCCGCTGCTGAGGGACGAAGAGTTGGCCGGCTACGTCGGCCGGCTCGGCGCCAGGCTCGCCGCGCACGCGCCCGGAGAGAAGTTCCCCTACCAGTTTCGGGTCGTCGCCTCGCGCGAGGTCAACGCCTTCGCGCTCCCGGGCGGCTTCATCTTCGTCAACGCGGGCACCATCGCCGCGGCGCGCAACGAGGGCGAGATGGCCGGCGTGCTCGCGCACGAGATCATGCACGTCGCGCTGCGCCACGGCACCAGCCAGGCGTCGAAGGCCTACGTCGCGCGGCGCGGGCTCGGCGTCTTGCGCTCGGTCATCGGCGACGGCGAGGACCTCAGCAGCGTCATCGACACGGTCGGCGGGGCGGGCGCCAACATGCTCTTCCTCAAGTTCGGGCGGACGGCCGAGCGGCAGTCCGACCTCGGCGGCGCGCAGTTGATGGCCGTCGCCGGCTACGACCCGCGCGACATGGCCGGCTTCTTCGAGACGCTCGCGCAAGCGGGCGGGCAGCGCGTCCCGGAGTTCCTGAGCGACCACCCCGACCCGGGCAACCGCGTCGCCTCGATCAACGAACTCCTGCCCTCACTCCAAGTGCGACCCGACCCGATCCGCACGACACCTGAGTTCGAGCGGGCGAAGGCGCGGCTCACCGGGCGGCGGCTTCCCGCCTCGGCCGAGCCGGAGCGCAGAGGGCCGCGTGAGCCCGAAGAGGTCGAGCCGGCCGCGCGCCCGCCGCGCCCCGACGGGGCGGCCGAATTCCGCGCCGCCGACGGCTCGTTCGCCTTCGATTACCCGCGGAACTGGGAGGCGCTCCAGGTGAGTGAGACGGAATACATGTTGGCGCCCGCCGGCGCCTATGGTCGGCGGGACGGGGCCGCCTACATCACGCACGGGCTCTTCGTCGGGGCAGTCGCCGTAAAAGGCGATGACCTCGAAGCCGCGACGGACGCCTTCCTGCGACAACAGCTCAAGGCGAACCCCGACTTCCAAGTGCAGGGCGCGCCGCGGCGGGTCGCCCTCGCCGGGCGCGAGGCGTACGCGGCGGTGGTCGCGGGCCCCTCGCCGGTCACAGGGAAGGTGGAGGTCAACTTCGTCCACACCCTCTTCACCTCCGACGGGCGGTTGTTCTACCTGATCGCCGTGGCCCCGGAGGAGGAGTTCGAGAATTACCGGCCCTCCTTTGAAGGCGTCGTGCGGGGACTGAGGCTTGCGTGAAGGCTTGCGAAATGGCTGTAGCTCATTCGCCCGCAACCGACAGAGAGGATGCGCGATGGCGTCAGGTCGCTTCACGCGGCGTTTGTTCTTGTTATCACGCTCGATTAACCTTCGTCCTCGTCCGCCTTCAGCAGTAGCCGCGTCGCACGCACTAGCGCCGGGGCCTCGTCCAGCGCCCGCGTCAGGGCCTCCACGATCTCGTCGTCGCCCGGGGCCTTCTCCCTGGTCAGCACCTTCAGGAATTGTGAGACCGGGCGCACGCCCTTCACTACGTAGAGGGCGATTCGCTCGGCTTCGAGGGGGCCGTAATCGCGGCGCGCGAGGGCCTCGGCGAGCCGGAGCCTGACCACCTCGAAGACGTCGAACTCCAGGCTCGGGTCGGTCGGCGTGCACCTGACTTTGCTGAGGTCTTCGTCGCTCACTTTTTACCGCCCTTCGTCCGGCGCGGGTAGATTTTCGCGCAGGAGCCTTGCGAGTGCCTCCCCGCCCTCCGTGAACTTCACCCCGAGGAGGACGCCCGTGCCGAGCCCCAGCTCGGAGAGCGGCCCCCAGTGGACGGCCTCGGCCTCCACCTCGACGCCCCTGCCCGCGAGCTCGACCTTCACGCGCGCCGGCAGGTGCTCCCCGCTGTGGCGCGGCCCGACGTCGACGGCCGGGATGACCACGCCCAACCCCGACGGGCTCAGGTCGTGGGTGTGCCCGTAGAGGGTGAGCGGGCCGAGGCTCCCCGTCCCGATCTCCCGGTCAAGAATCGCGGTGCCCACCTCGACGCGGGCCTCGTAGCACGCCGCGACGCGATGCTCGCGCCGCCT
>DATMVD010000025.1:0-160370 GCA_035563535.1 Pyrinomonadaceae bacterium
GCCGAGCCAGCCGAAGATGTCGATGTTGTCCCAGCCCTCCTTGTTGTCGCCGCGCGGCGGGTAGTAGTTGATGCGGACGACGTGCGAGAAGTCCTTGTAGAGCTGCGGGTAGACCTCGGGCTGGAGGATGTATTCGAGCACCGAGAGCTTCGACTCCTCCTTCGTCTTGAACGACTCGGGGTCGTCGAGCACTTCGCCGTCGCGGTTGCCGAGGATGTTGGTCGAGTACCAGCCGTGCAGCCCGAGCATGCGCGACTTGAGGCCGGGCGCGAGGATGGTCTTCATTAAGGTCTGCCCGGTCTTGAAGTCCTTGCCGCAGACGGGGACGCCGTTCGTGTTCGCCAGCTCGGCGAGCGCGGGGATGTCCACGGTCAGGTTCGGCGCGCCGTTGGCGAAGGGCACGCCCGACTTTAAGGCGGCGTAGGCGTAGACCATCGAGGGCGCGATTGCCTTGTGGTTGTCGCGCATCGCCTGCTCGAAGGACTTCAGCGTCTTGTGGACGGCGTGCGGCTTGAGGAAGATTTCGGTCGAGGCGGCCCAGACGATGACGAGGCGCGAGCACTTGTTCCGGCGCTTGAACTCGGCGATCTCTTCAATCAGTTGCTCGGCCAGCTCGAACTTGCTCGCGCCCTCCTTGACGTTCGTGCCGTTGAGGCGCTTGACGTAGGACTGGTCGAAGACGGCCTTCATCGGCTTGATCTTCTGGAGCTGCGGCTTGAGCTGCGCGAGCAGCTCCTTTTCGAGCACGCCCGCGGTGAGCGCCGCCTCGTAGGCCGAGTCGGGGAAGATGTCCCACGCGCCGAAGACGATGTCGTTCAAGTCCGCGAGCGGCACGAACTCCTTGATGAGCGGGTTGCGGTTCTCGGTGCGCTTACCCAGCCGGATGGCGCCCATCTGCGTGAGGCTGCCGATGGGCTCGGCGATGCCGCGCTTGACGGCCTCGACGCCCGCGATGAAGGTCGTGCTCACGGCCCCGAGGCCGACGAGCAGCACGCCGAGCTTGCCCTTGGCCGGCTCGATCTCGACCCCGTTCTGCTCGGAGGCCGGGGCCCCGTTCTGTTCTGCTGACAAAGCTGCTGGTCTCCTTCTCAAGTTTATACGAGAAGGATAGCGGCTCGGGCCCCGCGCGTCTTGCCGTTTCTTGCGCAATACGGACGGCGGCTTGCTGTCCGGGCGGGTGCAGCAAAAACCTGACTAAGGGAGGAGTTAACCCTCCGCCTTCAAGGCCGACGGCTCGACTCGCACCGAACACCCCGTCATTTCCCACCCGTTTACGCCCGCCGGAGACTGGCACGGTACATGATAGAGCGTTAGCGGGTCTGGATAGATTTTAGTCATTGAAGGAGAACTCATTCATGCTCAGAAGGGCGTTCGCAATCATGATTTCGGGAATACTCTGCTGCTCGGCCATCGGCTACGGGCCGGCACGCGCGCAGTCACAGGGGGCCGACCGCCCCGCCGAGAAGGCGCGGGCCGAGGTGCAGAAGTTAGGCGTGAACCCTCAGCGCCGCGTCGAGGTGAAGTTGCAGGACGGCACCAAATACAAAGGCTCCATCAGCGCGGCCGGTCAGGACAACTTCACCATCACGGACGCGAAGACCGGCGCGCCCCGGACGGTGGCGTATGCCGACGTGGAGCAGGTGAAGAAGCCTGGGGGCGGCCTCTCGGCGCGTTCGTGGATAATCATCGGGGCGGCCGCGGCTGCGGCGGTGATTGTCGGGACGACGGTCCTTTATCCCGTGCTGTGCGACGGCGGGGCGGGGTGTTGAGCGGACACTATTGCTGCTTACAGTTGAGCGTGGCCGGAGTGCTTTGAACCACCGAGACACAGAGGCACAGCTTGTACGGAGTTACGCGACAAGCTATGCCTCTGTGTCTCGGTGGTGAAATTCTTTTTGAGTCACACGCGGCCGGGCGTTCAAAACCGCACGCACGTTTCCGACGCGCGGGGGCGTTCCGTTATAATCGCGCGCGCGAGTGAAGACCCACGCTCTGCTCGCGCGCGCCCGGTGGGCGTCGCGCATTTGTCCGTGTTCACACTCCCTGAACCAAGGAACCATAAAGCGTTAGTCCCTCTCGCGCGGAGGTGTGCGTAGAGTCGTTCTCACGCTTTCAGAAAAGAGGTCGCCCGTCATGCCCCAAGCCCCCTCCCGTCTTAAGAAGTCTCGTTCGGGCCGCGCGCGCCCGACCCTCGTCGCGGCCTGCCTGCTGCTGGCGGCGCTCTCTCTGTCACAGACTTCGACCCCGGCGGGCAGCGCCGAAGCGCGGCGCACGAACGCGCCCGAACGCGGCGGCCAAGGCCCGCGCCTGGCCGAAGGCTACGGCCAACTTCCGCTCTGGTTCGAGGCCAACCGCGGCCAGACCGACGGGTCGGTGAAGTTCCTCGCGCGCGGCAGCGGCTACACGCTCTTCCTCACGGAGAGGGGCGCGGTGCTGCGCCTGCGCGCGAAGGCCGCGGAGGGTGAGGAGAGGCGTTCCGGCACGCTGCGGCTCGTGATGGAGGGCGCGAGCCGCTCGCCGAAAGTGGAGGGGCACGACCCGCTGCCCGGCCGGAGCAACTACCTCCGCGGCCGCGAAGCGCGCGGGTGGCGCACGGGCGTGCCGACGTTCGGGCGCGTCAGGTACGAGTCGGTCTACAGGGGCATCGACGCCGTCTACTACGGGCGGCAGGGGCGGCTCGAATACGACTTCGTCGTCGCGCCCGGCGCAGACCCTTCGCGCATACGCCTCCGGTTCGACGGCGCGCGCTCGACGCGCGTGGAAGAGAACGGCGACCTCGTCATCTCGACGGAAGTCGGCGACGTGCGGCAGCAGCGCCCCGTGGCCTACCAGGAGTTCGACGGCGGGCGCAGGGAGGTGAAGGCCGGCTACGTGTTGGACAAGCGCGGCCGCGTGCGCTTCGACCTTGGCGCGTACGACCGCACGCGCGAGCTCGTCATCGACCCCGTGCTCGTCTACTCCTCGTACCTCGGCGGGGCAGACGCCGACACCGGCACGTCAATCGCCGTCGATGCCGCGGGGAGCGCCTACGTCGCGGGCACGACCTCCTCGACCGACTTCCCGGTGACCGGCGGCGCGCTGCAAACCTCGAAGGGCGACTTCAACGACGCCTTCATCCTCAAGCTGAGCGCGGACGGCAGGTCGCTCGTCTACGCCACCTACCTCGGCGGCGGCGGCGACGAGCAGTGCAACGCCGTCGCCGTAGACTCGGCCGGCAACGCGTACCTGGGCGGGTTCACGGCCTCGACCGACTTTCCCGTGACGGCGGGCGGCTTCCAGACGAGCAAGTCCGGCCTCGGCGACGCCTTCCTCTCCAAGCTCAACCCGTCGGGGACGGCGCTCGTCTACTCGACCTACGTCGGCGGCGCGGGGAGCGAGCAGGTCAGCTCCATCGCGGTGGACGCGGCGGGGGCGGCCTACGTGGCCGGCCGCACCGACTCGCTCGACTTCGCGAACGTCGCCGGAGCCGACCGCGCCGGCAGCCCCGTCTACAGGAGCGCGGACGGCGGCGCGAGCTGGGGCGCGAGCGCGTCGGGCCTGACGGCGAGCACGGTCCTCGACTTCGCGGTCGCGCCGAGCAACACCGCGGTCGTCTACGCGGCCACGAACCTCGGCGTCTACGTGAGCGCTGACGGCGGCGCGAGCTGGCAGCGCGGGGGGCAGCCGAGCCCTTCGACCGTGGTGTTCTTCACGAGGGCCATTGTGGTCGATCCCTCGAACCCTTCCGTCGTCTACGCGGGCACGAGCGGCGGCTCCGGCGTCTACAAGAGCACGGACGGCGGCCTCACCTTCGAGGCGAAGGCGAACGGAATCTCCATCCCCCTAGTCAACACGCTCGCCGTCCACCCCACGACGCCCGCGACCCTCTACGCGGGAACCGGGTTCGCAATCTTCAAGACGACCAACGGCGGCGAGAGCTGGACGGAACTGAACCTCGGCATCCCCGGCGCGGGGCCGGGCGCCAACGAGATCGTCATCGACCCGTCGAACCCGCAGACCGTCTACGCGGCGACGCCGAACCGCGGCGTGCTGAAGACGACGAACGGGGGGACGAGCTGGACGCAGGTCAACAACGGGTTACCGCAGGACGCCGGCTTCATCCCCCTGCTCCGCACGCTCGCGCTCGACCCCTCGAACCCCTCGACCCTCTTCACCGCCTTTAGCGGCTTCCCGACCGGCATCTTCAAGAGCACGAACGGCGGCGCGAGCTGGGTGAACAGCAGCGCGGGGCTGACGGCCACCGTCGGCGGCCAGACCTTCACGCCCAGCGTCAACGCGATCCTGGTTGACCCGTCTTCCCCTTCGACCGTCTACGCGGCGACGACCGGCTACGGCGTCTACAAGAGCACGGACGGCGGAACGAACTGGGCCCCGTCGAACGCGGGTCTGGCGAACAGGGGCGTCCTCGCGCTCGCGGCGCGGCCGGGCAGCCCCGGGGCCGTCCTCGCGGGCACGGTCGCGGGAGCCGACCCGTTCGTCATGAAGTTCAACCCTTCGGGTGCGGCCCTCGAATACCTACGCCTGCTCGGCGGCTCGGAGAGCGACGACGCGCGCTCGGTCGCGCTCGGCCCGAACGGGAGCGCCTACGTCGCGGGCACGACCGCATCGCCGGACTTCCCCACGGCGAACGCCCGGCAGCCGGCGCTGGGCGGCGTGCAGGACGCCTTCGTCCTCAAGCTCGACTCGGGCGGCAACACCGTCTACTCGACCTACCTCGGCGGCGGCTCGACCGAGCAGGGCGCGGGCGTCGCCGCGGGCGCGGACGGCAGCGCCTACGTCGTGGGCCTCACGAACTCGAACGACTTTCCCCTGGCGAACGCCTACAAGTCCGCGCTCGGGCAGAACGACTTTCAAGACGCCTTCGTCACACGGCTTTCGCCCGACGGGCAGGCGCTCGTCTACTCGACCTACCTCGGCGGCCAGGGCTCCGACCAGGCTTTCGGGGTCGCCGTCGGCGCGGACGGGGGCGCGTACGTCGCGGGACAGGCCGGGTCGCAGGACTTCCCGCTGGCCGGCTCGGGCGCGGCGTTCGCGGGCCTCTCCGACGCCTTCGTCACGCAGTTCAACCCGGCCGGCTCCTCGCTCGTTTACTCGACCTGCTTCGGCGGGTCGGACGTGGACGCCGCCAACGCCGTCGCGCTCGACGGGGCGGGCGGCGTCTACGTCGCCGGAACCACCTCCTCAACGAACCTGCCGCTCTCTAACGCCGCGCGCGGGACGTACGGCGGCGGGAGGTCGGACGCCTTCGTCGCCAAGTTCGGCGTGGAGGCCGACCTGTCGGTCGCGGTCACCGACTCACGCGACCCCGCCCTCGTCGGCAGCGCTTTGAGCTACACGCTGGCCGTCAACAACGCGGGGCCGTCGCCCGCGACCGGCGTGGGCGTGACCTTCACGCTGCCCGCGTCGCTCGCCTACGTCTCGGCCGCGCCGACGCAGGGCTCCTGCGGCGTGAGCGGGCAGGTCGTGACGTGCGCGCTCGGCGGCCTGGCCGCGTCCGCGGGCGCGAGCGTGGTCGTCAACGTCAACGCGAACGCGCCCGGCGACGCCACGAGCACCGCCGTCGTCACGGCCAACGAGCCTGACCACACGCCGGCCAACAACGGCGACTCGGAGACGACGAGAATCTCTGCCTCGCCGTCGATACGCGGGCGCGTGACTGCGCCGGGCGGCGCGGCGCTCCCAGGCGTGACCGTGACCCTGAGCGGGTCGCAGTCTGCTTCGAGGCAGACCGACGCCGACGGCTACTACATCTTCGAGAACTTGCCGGCGGGCGGCACGTACACCGTCACGCCCTCGAAGGAGAACGTCTCCTTCGAGCCGCCCTCGCGCACCTTCGACAACCTGAGCGCCGACCAGTTCGCGGACTTCACGGGCACAGCCTGCACGTGGACGCTCACGCCCCAGACGCAGAGCTTCGGCGCGTCGGGCGGCGCGGGCTCGGTCACGGTCAACACGCAGCAAGGCTGCCCCTGGACGGCCGCGAGCAACACGGACTGGATAACCGTCAACTCCGGCGCGTCGGGCACCGGCAGCGGCACGGTCACCTTCACGGTCGCGCCGACGACCGCGCCGCGCGCGGGCCGTCTGACCATCGCCGGGCAGAACGTCCCCGTCTACCAGGAGTTCGACTCGTGCGGCGCGCCCTCCTTTTCGTTCGCCAATTACCTCCTGCCCGGTAGTAGCCCCTCCCGCGTGAGGTCGGCCGACCTCAACGGCGACGGCCGCCCCGACCTCGTCTTCTCGACCGGGAATACGGGCGGTGGGATTCAAGGCTCCGTGCTGCTGAACGACGGCGCGGGCCGTTTCACGGCGAGCGCCTTCGACCTCGGGCTCGGCGTGCCGGGCGGCTTCGACCTCGCCGACTTCAACGGCGACGGCCGCCCCGACGTCGCCATGACGCAGTTCTCCTCGAACTACGTCCGCGTCTTCTTCAACAACGGCGCGGGCGGATTCCCGACGGCCGTCAACGTCAACTTCAGCGCGCCCTTGCAGTCGCCCGGCACGGCCAGCACGCGCGACGTGAAGGCGGCCGACTTCAACCGCGACGGCAAGGCCGACCTCGTCGTCTCGACGCCCGACTCGAACGGCGCGCAGATTCTGCTCGGCGACGGCGCGGGCGGGTTCACGCAGGCCGCGCCCGTCGGCGGCAGCACGTTCGACCTCGTGCTCGGCGTGGCCGACGTGAACGGCGACGGCAAGCCCGACCTCATCTACGGCGGTGGGGGCAGCAACGCGCGGACACTGTCGGTGCGGCTCGGGGACGGCGCGGGGGGCTTCGGCGCGCCCATCGTCTCGGAGGGCGCGCGCGTGACGCTCTCGGTCGCCGCGGCCGACTTCGACGGCGACGGCAAGACCGACATCGCCGCCGCGACCGTCATCCCCGGCCCGAACTCGACGCCGTCGAACCCGACCTTCACGAACGGCGTGACCGTCATGCTGGGCGACGGGGCGGGCCACTTCGCCTTCAAGTCGTCGGCCGAGGCCGGCGGGCTGCCGAACGTCGTCGCCGCGGACTTCAACAAGGACGCGAAGCCGGACGTGGCCTATTCGACGGGCGGGCCGCGGGTCACGGTGCGGCTCGGCGACGGGTCGGGCGGGCTCGGCGCGCCGCTGGTCACCGACACGGGCGGCGGCGACACCTTCCCGGGCATCTCCGGCCTCGTGGCCGCCGACTTCGACGGCGACGCGCGCATTGACATCGGTGGCGCCGACTACACGCGCGGGGGCGTCGTGCTGCGGAACCAATGCAACGCCGCGCCACACATCTCCGGGCGCGTCGTCGGCGGCAGCTTCGGGCCGGGGCTGGGCGGCGTGACCGTCACGCTCTCGGGGGCGGCGGCGCAGACGACGCAGACCGACGAGGGCGGCAACTACTTCTTCGGCGGGCTCACGGCGGGCGCGAGCTACGTCGTGACGCCCTCGAAGGAGGGCTACCGCTTCAGCCCGGCGGGCACGGCCGTCAACAACCTGCCGGCCGCGGGGCAGAGGGCCGACTTCACGGCGACGGCGATGACCGTCCGCATCGCGCAGATTCACTACCTCGTGGACGAGAACGTTAACAACGCTCTGAAGATTGACGTGTTGCGCGGCGGCGACACGACGGGCCCGGCGACCGTCAACTACTCGACCGGCACCACCAACGTGACCGCCCCGGCCTCCGACCGCTCCGACTACACGTACGCGGCCGGCACGCTCGCCTTCGCGCCGAACGAGACGATGAAGAGCTTCACCGTCTTCCTGAACGACGACCGGATTCAAGAGGGCTGGGAGGGCTTCACCGTCAACCTGAGCGACCCCGTGGGAGCCGTCCTCGCCGCGCCCTCCTCGGTGCTCGTCGAGATCAGGGACGACGAGTTCTCGCAGCCTTCGACGAACCCGATAGACGAGTCGGAGTTCTTCGTCCGGCAGCACTACCACGACTTCCTCAACCGCGAGCCGGACGCCGAGGGGCTCGCCTTCTGGACGAACGAAATTGAGCAGTGCGGGGCCGACCAGCAGTGCCGCGAGGTCAAGCGCGTCAACGTCAGCGCCGCGTTCTTCCTCTCGATTGAGTTCCAGAACACGGGCTACCTCGTCTACAAGACCTACAAGGCGGCCTTCAACAGCGGCGAGGCGCTGGCGCAGAAGACCTTCCTGAAGGACACGCAGCAGATAGGGCTCGGCGTCGTCGTGGGTGCGCCGAACTGGGAGCAGACGCTGGAGGCGAACAAGCGCGCGTACCTGAGCGCCTTCGTGCAGCGCGCCGACTTCCTGGCCGCGTACCCCGCGGCGATGACGGCCGCGCAGTTCGTGGACGCCCTGAACGCGAACACCGGCGGCTCGCTCACGCAGGCGGAGCGCGACGCGCTGGCGGCGGCGCTCGGGTCGGGCGCGGCGACGCGCGCCGAGACGCTGCGGGCCGTGGTCGAGAACGAGGAGTTCTCGCGCCGCGAGAGGAACAGGGCGTTCGTGCTGGCGCAGTATTTCGGCTACCTGCGGCGCGGGCCTTCCGAGCCGCCCGACGCGAACTTCGACGGCTACAACCACTGGCTCTCGAAGCTCGAAGAGTTCAACGGCAACTACATCGCCGCCGAGATGGTCAAAGCCTTCATCACCTCCATCGAGTACCGGCGGAGGTTCGGCCCGCAGTAGTAAAAGCGCGTGAACCGTAAACCGTAAACCGTGACAGGAAGGGGTTGACCCCTTCCTGTCACGGTTTACGGTTTACGGTTCACGCGCTTTTACTTGATGCCCTTCTTTGCCATCTGCTCTTTGAGCGCGGAGGCGACCGCCGCGTCGAAGCCGGTCTGTGTGCCGGAGCGCTTCTTGCGCTCGGCGGCGATGAAGTCGTCGCGCTGCTTCTTGAGCGAGACGATCTCGTCACGAATCTTCTGGCGCTCGGCGAGGCGGCGTTCGACATCCTTCTTGCGCTCGCCGGCCGGGAGTTTCTGCAAGTCGGCGGGCAGGTCTTCCGACTTCACGTCGTCGAACTTGACCGAGCCGTTCTCGATGGACTGGAGCAGGTCGCCGACGTAGGCGTCGCGGTTGAGGGCCTTGTTGACGGCGCGGTCGGCCTGCGCGGCGGCGGGGGCGGCGGCCGCGACGGTCGTCTCGGTCGAGACCTGCCGCGCCATCGCTTCGTCGCGGAAGCGCTCGCCGGCAGGGCCGGCGCCGCCGCCGTAGGCGAGGTAGGTCGCGCCGAGTCTGTTCCCGAGTTCGGAGAGGCGCGAGTCGTAGGGCGTGGCGATGGTCTGGACGCCGCCGTCCTGCGCGATGGCGAAGTACTGCCCCTCGCCGCGGCGCGCGATCTGCTGCCAGACCTGCCGGGTCGTCTCGTCCGAGCCGCACTGGATGGTGTTGACGACCATGCCGACCTTGATGGCCTCGGCCGCCGTCTCAAGCGTGTCGGGCTCCTGCACGTAGTCGTCATGCGGCGGGGCGTCGCCGACGAGGAAGAGGATCTGCGCCGTGTTCGCCTGCGGTTTCGACCAGCCGGCCTTGCGCACGCCGTCGGCGAGCGCGCGGCGCACGTCCTCGGGGCCGTCGCCGCCGCCGTCGGCGCGGTACTCCATGAGCGTGGTGTAGACCTTGTCGAGGTCGTTGGTGATGGGCAGCACCTGCGTCACGTAGACGTCGCCCTTGTCGCGGTAGGCGACGAGGCCGACGCGGACGTTGGGCTTGCCGGGCGACTGCATGACCTCGTTGACGATGCCCCAGATGCGCTGCTTCGCGCCGTCGATGAGCCCGCCCATCGAGCCCGTCGTGTCGAGGACGAAGACCATCTCAAGGGTCTTCTCGGCGTTCGCGTGCGGGTTCGGGGCCGGGTCGCTCGGCTCGGGCGCGTAGGTGTTGGCGAGCGCCGTGACCATGCCGAGGCCGAGGGCGAAGGTCAAAAGGGCTGACGGGAGTCGCAAAAAGAGACGCTTCATGTCGGTCTTCCTTTCCTCCGGAACTGTTGACGGCCGACTCGCCCGGCCGAAGCTTTCTGCGGGATGAACGGGAGGGGAAGACGGCTCTTGCAAAAAAAAATCAGGTCAGAACCGCCCGCGGTAGCGGGTGGGCGTGACGGAGGCAGTGTGATTGACGACAGCGCGGCTCTCATCAATCGACAAGCCGTCACCGCAAGGCCCACCCGCTACCGCGGGCGGTTCTGACCTTTATTACCCGCGCACCAGCGCCTTGCGGTAGGCGCGGGGTGAGAGGCCGGTGGCCTGGCGGAAGGCGCGTGCGAAGTGGCTGGAACTCATGTAGCCGACGCGCGCGCCGACCTCCGTGACGGGGAGGTCCGTCTCGGCGAGGAGCGCCTGCGCGCGCGCGGCGCGCAGGGACGCGAGGTAGGCGTGCGGCGTCGCGCCCGTCAGCTTCTTGAAGAGGCGCGCGAAGTGGAAGGGCGAGAGGTGCGCGGCCCGCGCGATCTCTTCGAGCGAGAGTTCGCGGTTGAGGTGCGCGTGCATCAGCTCGACGGCGAGGCGGATGCGGCGGTCAACGAGCCCGGCGCGCGAGAGTTCGAGGTGGGCCGAGCGGCGCAGGTTCGCGTAGCGGCGGAGCAGTTGGACGAGCGCCTGCTCGACGAGCGCCCCGACGACCAGCTCCTGCCCGGCCGCCTCCTCGCGCAGCTCCTCGGCGAGGTCGCGCGCGAGCCGCGCGAGGCGCGCGTCGCCCCTCACGGATCGCGCGCGGAAGGTGACGACCATCTCCGCGCGCGCGAGCCCCGCGCGGGCGGCGCAGTCGGTGACGAAGACGGGCGAGAGTCGGACGAGGACGTACTCGGCGGCCCCCGCGGACGCGGCGCTCACGTCGTCGCCCGGCGCGGCGAGGAGCGCGCCGCCCTCTTCTAGCTCGCCCGATTCGGAGTCGCCTTCCGGGGCCGACGTGTCGTCGGGGGCTTCGGGGTTCGAGGCGGAGGCGCGCCAGCGCATCACGCCGCCGAGCAGGAGCAGTGCGGCGTAGTCGGCGCGCGCGCCGCCCGACCAGCGGAGTCGGCGGCCGGCGCGGAGGTGGACGGAGAAGTGCGGCGGGCGCGTGTAGATTCGGTCCTGTGACTGCTCGGCGGGGGCCATGCTCTATCTCGCCGCGCCTTCCGCGAGGAGTCGGGCAAGCGACGCGCGCATCTCCCCGGGGTAGTCCGTGAAGACGGCGCGTAGTCCCAGCTTGAGCGCGCGGCGGAGGGAGGCCGGTGTGTTGACCGTCCAGACGAGGACTTCGAGACCGAGTTGGCGCGCGGCCTCGACCGTCCGCCCGCGCAGGAGCGAGCGGTGCAGGGAGATTTCGTCGGCCCCGCAATCGACGGCCTCGGCGATGATGCGCGCGGGCGGCACGAGCGGGCGCGGCCAACTGCGCCCGAAGAGCGCGGCGGTGCGAACCTCCGGCGCGAGCCGCTTCACCTCGCGCAGCGAGTCGAGCGCGAAGCTCTTGACGATGACGCGCGGGGCGAGGTCGTGCTTGTGAATCAGCTCGACGACGGCGCGTGCGAGCGCCGGGCGGCGCGCGGCGTCCTCGCACTTCATCTCCGCGTAGAGCGTGTGCGTGCCGTAGCGCTCGAAGACCTGCGCGAGCGTGGGAATCCTTTGCCGGGCGTACTCGACGGGCGTGGTCGGCGGGTGTCGCCCGAGGAACCACTGGCCCACGTACATCTGCGAGAGCGTCGTCGAGCGGTGGATGTCGGCCTCCCTGCGAACCCCGGCCGTCCGTTCCAGCGTGGCGTCGTGGAAGATGTAGGGGACGCCGTCGCCGGCGAGCCGCACGTCGAACTCGATGCCGTCGGCCCCCGACTCGAAGGCCAGCTCGAAGGCGGCGTGCGTGTTCTCGGGCGCGTGCGCGGAGGCCCCGCGGTGGCCGATGATGAGGGGGCCGCTGTTCGGACTCGGCTCTACGGTTTTGCGCGCGCCTTTATTCACCGGGTTCTTCTTCGGCGGCCTTCCTGCGCGGGGCGCGTTTGGCGGCCTTGCGCGGGGCCTTCGCGGGCTTCGCCCCGCCGGCCGCGTCCGCCTCCTTCTTCTTCGACGGCGCGCGCTTCCTCGCCTTCGCCGCCTTCGGCGTTTGCGCCTCCTGTGTCAGAGGGGTGGGCGAGCCCGTGTCCACGGGGACGGGCGGGCCGGGGTCGGGCGGGGCGCAGGCGTCCGGGTCTTGTGCGCCGTCGGGCGTCCGTTGGGGCGACTCGAAGAAGAGCGTGGTGAGCGGCGGCAGGTCTACGACCGCCGAGTAGGGGAGGCCGTGCCAGGGCTGCTCCTCGGTCTCGACGCAGTCGATGTGGAGGCGGTCGCCGCCGGAGTAGTAGGACGAGTCGGTGTTGAGGATGAGGCGGTAGGTGCCGGGCTCGGGCAGGCCGAAGCGGTAGCCGTTGCGCGGCGCGGCCGAGAAGTTCGCGACGCAGACGACCCGCCCGCCCCCGGCCGAGATGCGCATGAAGGCGACGACGTTCTCCAGGTGGTTGTTCACGTCGATCCACTGGAAGCCGCGCGGCTCGACGTCGAGCTGGTGGAGCGCGGGGTGCTCCTTCACCAGGCGGTTGAGGTCGCGGACGAGCGTGCTGACGCCGCGGTGCGCGTCGTCTTCGAGCAGGTGCCAGTCGAGGCTGCGCTCCTCGCTCCACTCGCGCCACTGCGCGATCTCGCCTCCCATGAAGAGCAGCTTCTTGCCCGGGTGCGCCCACATGTAGCCGTAGAGCGCGCGCAGGTTGGCGAACTTCCACTCGCGCCCGCCGAACATCTTGTTGAGCATCGAGCCCTTCATGTGCACGACCTCGTCGTGCGAGAAGGGGAGGATGAAGTTCTCGCTCCACGCGTAGGTCAGGCCGAAGGTCAGGTTGTTGTGGAAGTAGCGGCGGGCGATGGGGTCGCGCTCGAAGTACTTGAGCGTGTCGTGCATCCAGCCCATGTTCCACTTGAAGTCGAAGCCGAGGCCGCCCTGATCCGTCCCCTTCGTGACGAGCGGCCAGGAGGTTGACTCCTCGGCGATCATGATCACGCCGGGCACCTCGGCGTGGACGGCGTCGTTCAGTTGGCGGATGAAATCGACGGCCTCGAGGTTCTCGCGCCCGCCGTACTTGTTCGTCACCCACTGGCCGGCCTCGCGGCTGTAGTCGAGGTAGAGCATCGAGGCGACGGCGTCCACGCGCAGCCCGTCCACGTGGCACTCCCTGAGCCAGAAGAGGGCGTTGGCGATGAGGAAGTTTCTGACCTCGTTGCGCCCGTAGTTGAAGATGTGCGTGCCCCACTCCGGGTGGTCGCCGAGGCGCGGGTCGGCGTGCTCGTAGAGCGCCGTGCCGTCGAAGCGGGCCAGCGCCCAGGCGTCCTTCGGGAAGTGCGCGGGAACCCAGTCCATGATGACGCCCAGCCCGCGGTTGTGCAGGTAGTCAACCAGGTAGCGGAAGTCGTCCGGGTCGCCGAAGCGCGCCGTCGGCGCGTAGTAGTTCGCCACCTGGTAGCCCCAGGAGCCGGAGAAGGGGTAGCCCTTCAAGGGCAGGAACTCGACGTGCGTGAAGCCGAGCCGGTGGCAGTAGTCGGCGAGCACGGGGGCCGTCTCGCGGTAGGTGAGCGAGCGGCTGCCCTCCTCGGGGATGCGCCGCCACGAGCCGAGGTGGACTTCGTAGATGTTGAGCGGCGAGCGGAGGTGGTCGGCCCGCTGACGTTGTTCGAGCCACGCGTCGTCCGTGAACCGGTAGGTCGGCTGGAAGACGATTGAAGAGGTGTCGGGCGGCACCTCGGCGAAGAGCGCGTAGGGGTCTGCCTTGAGGAAGGGCAGCCCGCCGCGCCTGTGCATCTCGTACTTGTAGAGCGCGCCGGGGCCGAGGTCGGGGATGAAAATCTCCCAGATGCCCGACGCGCCTAAGCGCCGCATCTGGTGGAGCCGGCCGTCCCAACTGTTGAAGTCGCCGACCACGCTCACGCCGTCCGCGTTCGGGGCCCACACGGCGAACGAGACGCCGCGCACGCCCCCGAGGTCGCGGACGTGCGCCCCGAGCTTGTCGTAGAGCCGCCAGTGGCGGCCTTCGCCGAAGAGGTGCTCGTCGAAGCTGCCGAGCGTCGGCAGGAAGGCGTAAGGGTCGCGGTGCGTGTAGACGCCGCCGCCCGGGTAGTGCGCGCGCAGTTGATAAGGGAAGAGTTCCGCGCGGCCTTCGAGAAGTAATTCAAAGAGGCCGGCCGGGTGCGTGCGCGCCATCTCGCGCGGGCTTTCGCCGTCGATGACGACCTCGACGCGCACGGCGTCGGGGCGGAAGGCGCGCACGACGACGCCCCCCGCCGTGGGGTGCGCGCCGAGCAGGGCGTGCGGGTCGGGCGAGTTGACCGTGAGCAGGCGCTCCAACTCGACGCGCGAAACGTTCGGGTAAGCGCCCCCCGGCTGGTTCGACATCGGTACACCCTCCCTCAACCTTTGACTAAGACCGTCTGTTCCGACCGCTCCAAAGCGACGGGGGCGAGGCCGAGCGCGAGGGCGAAGTCGCGCGCCTCCTCGGAGAGCGGGACGCCCGCGCGCGCCGCCTCGTAGATGATCTCCTGCCCGCGTTCGAGGTTCGCTTCGAGGCCCAGCTCGCGGCCGAGTTCGATGAGCGCGCGGGCCGAGCGGGTGTTCTCCGCCTCGGGGCGCGCGACGACGAGGCGCGCGGCCTCCGTCACCGTCTCCTCGAAGACGCGCGTGACCGAGGTGCGGTCGATGCGGTAGCCGTGGCGCGCCGCGTCGCGCGCGATCTCGACGGCCGCGCGGTAGTCGCCCGCGCCGTGGCGCTGCCCGCGTATCTCCCGTTCGAGACGCAGGCCCACGGTCAGCTCGGCCGCCAGGCGCAGCTCGCGCGGCGGGTGGAAGCCTATCTCCTGAAGCCGCTCGATGACGCGCCGGTTCCGCTCGTAGAGGTTCTCGTACTCCTCCATGAAGCGCGCGACGAGGTTGCCGAAGACGATGCGCGAGAGGTGGCCCTGCCCCTGCGGCAGCAGCGCTTCGAGCCCGAACTCTTCGGGGCCGAACTCGCTCTGCGCGACGCGCAGCAGCACCGGGAGCGAGGCCGCGCGCAGGTGCGGCCAGAGCCGCTCGGCCGCCTCCCCGTACTCCCGCGCGGAGCCGAAGGGGCGGAGCGCGCAGTAGTAGTCGATCTCGCCGAAGTGCATCGCGGCGACCGCGAACTCGTGCCGCCTTCCGGTCGCCTCCTCTTCGAGCGCGAGCCGGACGGTCTCGAGCGTCACGCGCCCGTGGCGCTGCTTGCGGAAGTCGAGCCGGCGGTAGGCGTAGCCCGCCGACTCGCACTCCGGCTCCTGCGCCTCCGGCTCGAGCAGGTCGCAGATGGCGACGTGCGCGGCGACGCGCTGCGGCGTGACGCGCGACTGTGCGACCGTGCGCAGGTAGATGTCCGCGCCCGTCGGGCGTTCGAGCAGGTTGCTCTGCGCCTCGGAGAGTATTTCGAGGAAGGCTTCCAGGGGCGGCGCGAGGCCGAGCGCCTCCATCGTCTCGACGACGCGGCCGGCGTAGCGGAGGGTCTGGACGGTCTCGATGCCGGAGATGTCGTTGAAGAACCAGCCGCAGCTCGTGTACATCGTCAGAGTCGCGCGCTGCGCTTCGAGCAGGGTCAGCGCCCGAACCTTCTCGTCGTCCGAGAGACTGTGGCGCGCGTGCCTCGACAGGAACTCTTCGCGCCGCGCCGCGCCGCCGGGGCCGAGCAGCTCGACGTACTCGTCGCGCGCGGCCCAGGGGTCGCGCAAAAGCTCCCCCCCGGCCTCCTCGAACTTCGGCGCGAGGTCGTCGCGCAGGAGGTCGAAGGCCGCGCGCAGCGGAGTCCTCCAAAGTTGATTCCAGCCGCCGGGGGCCGACGCGTTGCAGCCGCAGTCGCGCGTCCAGCGGCCCAGCCCGTGCGCGCAGCTCCACGCCGTGCCCTCGCCGTTCGGCCCCGGCTTGACGCGGACTTCGTGCGCGGGCTCGTGCTCGTCGAGGAACTCGCCGTAGTTCGTCACGCGCAGGCCGAAGCGCTCGGCCTCCACCTCCAAAGCGTAAGCGATGCAGCGGTCGCCGAAGCGGAAGTGGTGGCCGTAACTCTCGCCGTCGGTCGCCACGCTGACGATCTGCGCCCCGCCGCGCGCCGCGCGCGAGCAGGCGGCGAGCAGGCCGTGGCTCGAAGCGAGCAGCCCCTCGAAGGCGATGCCGCGCGCGATCTGGCCGTTGTAGAAGAAGACCGCGATGGAGCGCCCCGAGCCGTCGGGGTGCAGGTACTTGTACGGGACGGTCGTGTCGATGCGGCCGTCGGAAACGTCCAGCCACGCCTCCGAGCCCGAGGGGCGCACGGCCTCGGCCTGGTGGGGCGAGAGGATGACGTAGCGCAGCCCCTCCTCGACGAGCGCCGCGAGCGTCGCGTCGTCGCAGGCGGTCTCGGGGAGCCAGAGCGACTCGGCCTCTCTCCGGAAGCGGCGGCGGAAGTCGGCGAGCCCCCAGCGGATCTGCGTGCGGCGGTCGCGCTCGTTGCAGAGCGGGAGGATGGAGTGGTTGTACCCTTGGGCGATGGCGTTGCCGTGGCCTTTGTGGCGCAGGGCGCTCGCGCGGTCGGCCTCGATGACGCGCGCGTAGGTCTCGGGCTGGTGGCGCTCGACCCAGTTGAGCAGCGTGGGGCCGAAGTTGAAGCTGAGGCGCGCGTAGTTGTTGACGACGCGCTCGACCCGTCCGTGCGTGTCGCTGATGCGGGCGAAGGCGTTGGGGCGGTAGCACTCGGCGTGGATGCGCTCGTTCCAGTCGTGGAAGGGCGAGGCCCCCGCCTCGCGCTCGACCAGTTCCGTCCAGGGGTTCTCGCGCGGCGGCTGGTAGAAGTGGCCGTGAATGACCAGCGCGGTCGTCATCTAAAAGGGCTGCTCCGTCGGCTGATAGGGAAGTCGGATTTAACCTATCACGAATCGGGCGAGAGTCAAATCAGGGTGTGTGCGGATACGCGGGTTGCGGGCGGGAGCCGGGCCAGAACCGCCCGCGGTAGCGGGCGGCCCTCGCATTAAAGGCTTGCCGATTGCCGAGAGTCGCTCTCTCTTCAATCGACAAGCCTTTGTAGTAAGGGCCACCCGCTACCGCGGGCGGTTCTGACCGCTGTTCTTCTTAACGCTGGGCGACCTGGGCCTCTTCGCGCTGGATGCTCTTGAGGGTGATGTCGAGCGTGCCGATGTCGTGCGAGAGGCGCGCCTTGACGGGGACGTGGCGCTCGTCGTTCGTCACCCAGATGGACATCTTGCCCTTGCCCTCTGCGACGGGGCGGCCCGGCCCGAACATCTCCACGTCAACGCGGACGACCTCGACCTTGCCGAGTACGCTCTTCATCTTCTTCTTCTCGGCGAAGACCGTGGCCGGCACCTGGAAGACGCGCCCCGAATCGCTGACGGCGATGTTGAAGGTCTGCCCCGGCGTGAGCGGCTGCGTGCGCAGGAAGTAGATGGCCGAGACGATGTCCTGCGTCGGCCCTTCGAGCACGGCCGTGATGACGCGCGGCGCGGCCTCAGTGTTGTTCGGGTCGCGCTCGGTGAACTCGACCTTACGCGCCTCCTGGTCGAAGACCGCCTCGCTCGTCCGCACCCGCTTGCCCTGCTCTTCCTTCCTGATGGTGCGCAGGGCGTAGAAGTCGTTCGGCTCGACCTGCGACTCGGCGTGGAACTTGAAGGTCATCCCGAAGAGTTTCGTGAAGAAGCCCTTCGAGATCACGTCGGTCGTCAAAACCAGCGGGGCCGGCGCGGCCTCCTGGCCCTCGACCGCGACGGCGGAAGCCGCCGGCCGCTGCGCCTTGAAACGCAGCTCGGCGACGTTGATGCCGCGCAAAAGCATCTTCGTGAACTCGCCCTCGTAGACCAGCTCCTCCGACGGCCCGAAGGGCATCGCGGCCGGAGTGCGTGGCGGTGTACGCTCTTTGGGCGTGTCCGTAGCCAGTACGACCGAAGAGAGTACAACGGCCAGAATGAGCGCCGTCGTCGTCGTCGCGGTGATTTTGGACAGAATTCTGCGAGGCATAGCGTACACCCTTCTTAAACCCTTCTTTTCGTGTGCTTGTTCAGGTCAGAAAGCCAGAACCGCTTTCAGCCAAAGCACACACCATGCCACGAGCAGTCCGAGCGCCGCGCGGTATTCGCGGTAACGCAGGTAGAGGGACGGGTCGAACCTGACGGCCTGGGCGTCGCCCGCCCTGTAAGGCGTCAGACGCGGGAAGAGGAGAGGCACTGCCGCCGCGTAACTTTTGAACTCCTCGCCGAACATCTCGGCGAGCGTCGCACTTTCGACGCGCATGACCGGCCAGTAGATGCCCAGGAAGAGCGAGGCGAACAACCCGCCGAGGATGAGAAAGAGCAGAAGGCTCGAAGAGGCCGCGACCGTGAACCCGAGCCCGAGGATGAAGCTCCCCAAATATAGAGGGTTCCGCGTGTGCGCGTAAGGCCCCGAGACCGCTAGCCGCGCGTTCTTCCTGATGTGCCCCGACGCCCAGGCGCGTATCAGGAGCCCGACCAGCGCGACCGCGCCGCCTATCAAAAGGGAGCGCCGGTCGGGACGCGCCAGCACGATGAAGACCGCCGCGCAGGCGAAGCCGAGCGGGACGCGCCAGCGCTGAACCCACGTCCCGCCCCTACGCGCCACCGGCACGCACCTCGACCGCCGGGGAACTTCTCTCGGCCCGCCGCAGCCGCTCGCCCACCGCCGCCGCGACTTCGCTCACGCCCAACTCCATGCAGACCCACTGCGAGCACGCGCGCCTGTGGCAGTCCACGCGGCAGCTGATGTCCGTGCGCTCGACGCAGATGTCATCCTCGCGTGGGCTGCCGTTGCGCCACCACTCGGTCGGCCCGAACAGGCCGACGACGGGCGCGCCCGCCGCGACCGCCAGATGGGTCGGCCCCGTGTCGCCGCCGACGTAGACGGCCGCGCGCCGCGCCAGCGCGTAGAAACCTTTCAAGGAAGGCGAGGCCGCGTGGGCCGCGCCCGCCCGGCTCGAAGCGACGACGCGCTCGGCCAGCTCGCGCTCGCCGGGGCCGTAGGTGACGACCGAGCGCATGCCCTCACGGACGAGCAGCGTGTCGGCCAGCTCGCCGAAGCGGCCCGCGTCCCAGAGCTTCGTCGGCCAGCCGCCGCCGGGGTTCAAAATCGTGAACCTTTCTCCGACCGTTTGGACGACCTCGTCCGCCTCGCGCGCGTGCACGGGCGAGACGCGGACGGGGAACTCGAACGTGTCGGCCGCGATCGGCAGCTTCACCCCGAGCGCGCCGGAGGCCAGCGCCAGATTTTTGCGGATGACGTTGAGGCGCTGGGGGACTCTGACCGTCTCGGTCAGGAGGAAGCGGCTCGCCGGTTCGCGCAGATGCTCACGCGAAAAACCCGCACGACGCCGGGCGCCCGAGAGGCGCGAGACGAGTGCGGATTTAAGGAGCCCCTGGAAATCTATGGAAAGGTCGAAGGGTGAGGCGCGTAACCGCCGCAACTGCCGACGCGTTGCCGGCAGCGTCTCCCCAGACAACGGCCAGCGCCTCAAGCCCTTCGTATCGATTTCGATGAGGGTTTCTAAAAGAGGGTTGTCCCTTAAAATTTCGGCTGCGCGTCTTTCAACCACCCACGAAATTTTCGCCCCCGGCACGGCCCGCCGCACGGCCGCCAGCGCGGGCAGCGTGTGCACCACGTCGCCGATGCTCCCGAGTTTGACGAAAAGAATGTGCATGCGCGAGTGAATGGTAAATAGTGAATAGTAAATGGTGCGGGAAGGGTCGCCAGGCGTTGCTTACCGCGCGGCCCGGCGGCCCTCAAAAACCATTTACGATTTACTATTCACCATTTACTTTCCCAAGCATTTCCGTGCTCGAATGGTCTTTCGGGTCTCCGACGATTTGGACGCGGCCGCCGAAGGATCGTACCACATCGCGCTCGGGGACTGAGTCTTCGGTGTAGTCTGTGCCCTTGGCGTGGATGTCCGGGCGGAGCGCGAGCAGAAGCTCCGTCACGGTCGGCTCGTGGAAGACCGTGACGTAGTCCACGGCGCGCAGGCTGGCGATGACCTCGGCGCGCTCGCGCTCGGGGACGAAGGGCCGCCCCTCCCCTTTGAGCCGCCGCACCTGCTCGTCCGAGTTGACGCCGACGACGAGCAGGTCGCCGAGGCCCTTCGCCGCCTCAAGGTAGCGGACGTGTCCGACGTGCAGGAGGTCGAAGCAGCCGTTGGCGAAGACGACGCGCGCGCCCCCTCTGCGCGCGATGGCGACGCGCGCGATCAGGCGGTTGCGCTCGAGGATGCGCGCCGCGGCCGTCGTCTTCGTCTGCTCGTCCGTCTCTCTCATCTCGCTCAGGGCTGCCCGTCCGTGGTTGATATCATCGTGCCCTCGAAGCGCTCGGCCGCGGGGTTGTAGTGAACCTCGTAGCTGTCGAGCGAGCCGCCGCGCCCGCGGTAGTCGATCTCGTACTTCCAGCGGCCGGGGGCGTTCGGCTCCTTCGCGAAAAGGTAGTCAACCCAGTCGAGCACTTCCGTGCTCTTCTTCCCCTTGGAGTCCGTCACGGCGAGGCTCGCGGTGTACTGTATCACCCTGTCCCGCTTTTCGCTGTAGCCGAAGAGCGCCGTCCCCAGCCCCATGCAGGCCCAGGCGTTGTAGAGCGCGAACTCCCGCGCGCGGCCGTCGCCGTTAAAGTCCCGCAGCCGGAGGATGGTCGGCCGCCCCTCGCGCCCCGCGGCCACGCCCTCGACGTGGTAGTAACTGCCGGCGTGGATGCGGTAGGGGAGGTCGAACGCGTCTTCGCCGTCCTCCAACACCTTCAACGTGTTGACGACGCGGCCGGCCGCCGTGTCCACGAGCGAGACGCGCGCGGGGCCGCGGTAGAAGCTGCCGCGCGTCTCCTCGGGGCAGGTGTAACTCTCCTCCTCGTCGCCGCGCGGGTACTTCTTCGGCCTGACCATCCAGAGGACGAGCGCCCTCTTCTTCCCGTCGTTGAGTTCGAGCGCGCGCTCCTCGACGACGACCGCGCCCGCGGGCAGGCCGTACGGCGCGCGGCGCGCCTGAGCCTGCAAGGCCGGCGCGAGTACGAGCAGAAGTATGAAAGCCGTGAGCGGGGTTCTCATCGTCAACGTCTTCAAACCTGTCCTTCGTGTTCGAGCGAGGCCAGAAGCTCCTGCGGGTAGACGCAGGCCGTGCCGCGCTTGAGGACGACGACGCCGCCCGCGTGGTTCGCGAGGCGCGCGGCCGTCTGGAAGTCCGCGCCGGAGGCGAGCGCGAGCGCGTAGGTGGCGATGACCGTGTCGCCCGCGCCCGTCACGTCCACGGCGTCGTGCGACCCGACCGCTTCGAGGTGGAGCGGCCGCGCGCCCTCTTCCAGCAGAAGCATCCCGTGCTTGCCGCGCGTGATAAGCAGAGACTTGTAGCCGAGTTCGGCGCGCAGGCGCTCGCCCTCAATCGCCAACTCCGCGGCGTCTGTGAAGCGGCGGCCCGCGACCTGCTCCACCTCGTCCTCGTTCGGCGTGGCCGAGTCGAAGCCCGCGAACTCGCGCACCCGGAAGCGCGAATCGACGACCACGGGCGCGCGCCTCCCGGCACTCCGCAGAGGCGCGACCGTCGTCTCGCAGGCGACCCCGTAGTCGTAGTCGGAGACGACCGCCGCCTCCGCCTCCTCGAACGCCGCGCCGACGTTCGACGCGATGTCGGAGAGTACGCCTTCGTCCTGAAGCGCGCCGCCCTCGTAGTCCATCCGCACGACCTGCTGCCGCGTCGAGTGCGCGTGGCCGGCGAGGATGCGCATCTTCGTCGTCGTGCTGTGCCCATGCACGACGACCACGCCGGAGCAATCGACGCCCGCCCCTTCCAACTTCGAGAGCAGCTCGCGCCCGGCCGAGTCCTCCCCGACGACGCCGACGATTGCGGCGCGCGCCCCGAGCGCCGCGAGGTTCATCGCGCAGTTGGCCGCCCCGCCCGGCACCGTCTCCGTCCGCTCGTGCCGCAGGATCATCACCGGGGCCTCGCGCGACACGCGGCTGATCTCGCCCGACACGAACTGGTCGGCGATGAGGTCGCCCAGCACGACGACGCGCCGCCCCTCGAACGCCCGCACCAGCGCGCTCAAACGCTCAACCGTCGGTTTAATGTTTTCACTCGTCACTCGTCACTATTTTCTTCACCGCTTCCAGCAGGTTCTCCGCGACGAGGTCGGGGCGGTGCTGCCAGGCGTGGCTCTGGTGTTCGTACTCGCCGCGGCCGTAGCCGGTCAGGACTAAGGCGGCGCGCGTGCCCGCGTTGCGCGCCAGCTCCGTGTCGCTGTAGCGGTCGCCGACCATCCAGCTCCGCCGTAAGTCAACGCCGAGTTCATCGGCCGCGCGGCGGATGAGGCCGGGCCGCGGCTTGCGGCAGTCGCAGTCGAAACGGTACGGCGGCTCGCCGACCGAGGGGTGGTGCGGGCAGTAGTAGACAGCGTCGAGCCGCGCGCCCCCGCGCTCCAACTCTTCGGCCAGCACGCCGTGGACGCGGCCGATCATCTCCTCCGCGAAGTAGCCGCGCGCCACGCCCGCCTGGTTGGTGACGAGCACGGCCAGCCAGCCCGCCTCGTTGAGCGTGCGGATTGCTTCCGCCGCGAAGGGGAAGACCCTGTAGCGCGAGACGTGGTTGACGTAGCCGACCTCCTCGGAGATCGTCCCGTCGCGGTCGATGAAGACCGCGCGCCGCGCGCCGCTCAACGCGCCACCTCGACCTTCCGCCCGAGCCCGAGGGCGCGCGCGGCGCGCTCGAAGACCTCTTCGGGGGTGACGGCGGTCATGCAGCGGTGGTCGATGGGGCAGTCGCGCAGCATGCAGGGCGCGCAGTCAGGCGGCCGCCTGACGACCTCCGCCGTGGTCGAGTACGGCCGGGTCGTGTCCGGGTTCGTCGGCCCGAAGATGACGACGACGGGGCAGCCGACCGCGGCCGCGACGTGCGCCGGGCCGGTGTCGTTCGTGACGAGCAGGTCTGAAGCCTTCAGCACGGCCGCCGTCAGCGCGAGGTCGGTCTTGCCCGTCAGCACGACGGGCCGTGCGCGCATCCGGCGCGCGACCTCCTCGGAGATTTCCAGCTCCTCGGCCGCGCCGACGAGGACGATTTCCGACCCCGTCCTCTCCGCCAGCAGTTCCGCGACGGCGGCGAAGCGTTCGGCCGGCCAGCGCTTCGCGCGGCTGTTGGTCGAGCCCGGGCACAAAGCCACGAGCGGGCGGCCGGGTCGCGCGCCGCTCTCAAGCAGAAGGGACTCGGCCTCGCGCAGGCGCGCGTCTGACACGCGCAGTTGCGTCTGGGGCTCCCGCGTCTCGACCGTCGAAGTGCCGTAGAGCTGTCGCTCAAGCTCCGCGACGAGGTGCAGGTAGTAGAAGACTTCGTGCCTGTGTCCGCGCCACACGGGGACGCCGACGCGGTGCGTGAGGAGCGGCGCGCGCCCCTGCGTCGCGTAGCCCACGCGAAGCGGCACGCGCGCGAGCGCGGCGACCAGCGCGGGCGCGAACGAGTTGGGGAAGAGAACCGCGAGGTCGAAGCGGCGCGCGCGCCACTCGCGCGCCTCCCGGAAGAGGGCCGCCGGTCGGCCGGGAGCCTTCGACGTGACGAGGAAGTCGTCGATGAAGTCGGCGCCCGCGAAAATCCCTTCGGCCCAGGGGCGCGTCGCCAGCGTCACGCGCGCGCGCGGCAGCAGGCGGCGCAGCTCGCGCAGCGCGGGCGCGGTCATCACCGCGTCGCCCACCCAATTGACGCCGCGCACGACGACGCGCTCGATCTTCTCGGGACTGAGGATACGACTCACCACCGTAGTTTAGTTCAGGGAGACGGCCTCGGTCACTTCCTCGGCCCCCGCGCCTGCGCCCCGAGTTCCTGCATCGACTCGGAGCGGCCGATGCAGATGAGCAGGTCGCCGGCGCGAATCTGCGTGTCGCCCGAGGGGTTGAAGATCATCTCGCCGCCCGCGCGGCGGATGGCGGCGACGACGACGTCGAGCTGCAAGCGGATGTTCGTCTCCTTCAGCCTGCGCCCTTCGAGCAGCGAGCCCACGGCGACCTCGACCTCCTCGAAGGCGAGGTCTAGGGTGTCGGCCGTGATGGAGTCCATGAAGTCGGCGACTGCGGGCTTGAGGAGCGCCTGCGCCATGCGGTGGCTGCCGATGATGGTCGGCGCGATGACGCGGTTCGCCCCGGCGCGCACCAGCTTCGGCTCGGCCGACTCTTCGACCGCGCGCGCCACGATGCGCAGCTTCGGGTTGAGAGTCCGCGCCGTCAGCACGACGTAGAGGTTGTCGGCGTCGTCGGGCAGGCACGAGGCGAGTCCCGTCGCGCGCCCGACGCCCGCCTCGACCAGCGTCTCGTCGAGCGTGGCGTCGCGGACGAGGAGCTGCGCGTCCGGGAGCTTCAGCTCGGCGGCCAGCAGCGCGTTGCTCTCGACGACGACGAAGGGGACGCCCGCGCGCCGCATCTCGTAGACGATGCGGCGGCCGACGCGCCCCGCGCCGCAGATGATGTAGTGACCCTGGAGCTTCGACATCTCCGCCCGCCGCCTCCGCTCGCCGTAGGCCGCCAGAATCTCGGAGCGGACGAGCGACTGGACGGCCGTCGAGAGCAGGTAGCCGGCCGTGCCCACCCCGAGCACCATGAAGAAGATCGCGAAGTTGCGCCCGGCCGGCGAGAGCGGCAGCGGCGGGCCGTAGCCGACGGTCGTCACCGTCATCACCGTCATGTAGAGGCTGTCGGCGAGAGACCAGCCCTCGATCAGCGTGAACCCGACCGACCCGAACGCCACCACGCCCGCGAGCGCGGACAGCGAGTAGAAGAGGCTCGCGCGCGGCCTGAGCATCTACTTCAGTCCTCCTGCTGGGGGCGGCATCGAACCGTGCGACTCCGCGGCGGCATCCAAACCTCGGTCTCAAGGCTAACGCGCAAAGTTAGCTAAAGGGGCGGGAGGTGTCAAACAGCTAAGTAGTCAGGAGTCAGTAGACAGTAGTCAGTAGAAAACCCTCCGGGGTCGAATTGCTAAGATGTCGTCGTCAACGCACATCGGGCGGAGCCTACTGACTCCTGCATTTACTATTCACGATTTACGATTTACTATTCACTACGATGGCTCTGCGTCATCCGCCGAAAGATGTCGTCCCGCCGGCCGCGAGCGCGCGCCGGCGCGGGCCGCGCGTCGTGAGGTTCGAGGAGCCCCCCGAGGGCTTCTGGCGTCGCTGGCGCCGCCGCCTCATCCGCCCGGCGACGGTCATCCCGGCGGCCCTCGTCACCATCGCGGTCGCCGCCGTCCTCGCCTACTACTACACGGTCTTCTCCGAGCGCATCGACAAGCTTCTGCGCGGCGAGGTCTTCACGCGCAGCGCGGGCATCTACGCCGCGCCGAAGCAGATAAAGACGGGGGAGGGGCTGTCGGTCGAAGACCTGGTGGGCAGGCTCAAGCGCGCGGGCTACGTCGAGCGCGCGCAGCAGGCCGACACCGCGCGCGGCCGCTTCAGCGTTGACGGCGTTAACGTCGAGATAGAGCCGAGCAAGGACTCGAAGATCGACGGCAAGGCCCAGTTCGGGCACGTGCGCGTGCAGTTCGGCCGCGGGGGCAAGACCGTCACGGCCATCAGCGACCTCGACGCCAACGGCGCGAAGGTGCAGAGCGTGTGGCTTGAGCCGGAACTCATCAGCGCCGTCTCCGGGGCGCAGCGCGAGCGGCGGCGGGTCGTCGGCTTCAACGACCTGCCCGATCAGCTCGTCAAGGCCATCGTCGTCACCGAAGACCGCAACTTCTTCGACCACTACGGCGTCAACTTCCGCGGCATCCTCCGCGCCGCCATCCGCCGCGTGGACGCCGACCCGAACTCCTTCCTCTCGCGCCAGGGCGGCTCCTCCATCACGCAGCAGCTCGTCAAGAACCTCTTCCTCTCGCCCGAGGGCTCCTACAAGCGCAAGGCGTCCGAAGCTTACATGTCCTTCATCCTCGAGACGCGCCTCGACAAGAAGGAGATTTTCGCGCTCTACTGCAACGAGATTTATCTGGGGCAGCGCTCGGGCTTCTCCATCAAGGGCGTGGGCGAGGCGAGCGAGGCTTACTTCAACAAAGACGTGACGGCGCTGACGCTGCCCGAGGCGGCGCTGCTCGCCAGCATGATCCGCAGCCCGAACCGCTACAACCCTTACAAGTACCCCGAGACGGCCTTCGAGCGGCGCAACCAGGTGCTGAAGCAGATGGTCGAGGCCGGAGCCATCACGGAGGTCGAGGGCGCGCGCGCGATGGCGACCGAGGTCAAGCTCGCGCCCGCGAAGGGGCGCATCGACGCCTCCGAGGCCCCCTACTTCGTGGACTACGCGCAGAACCAGCTCGCCGACATCATCGCCGACACGTCGGCGGCCGAGCGCCTGCGCATCTACACGACCATCGACATGGACTTGCAGCGCGCGGCCTACTCGGCGCTCGTCAAGCAGCTCGCCGCGCTCGACAAGGTGCAGGCCCGGCGCTTCCCCGCGGGCACGCTCCAGGCGGCGCTCGTCGCGATGAAGGCCGACACGGGCGAGATCGTCGCGATGGTCGGCGGGCGCGACTACGAGAAGAGCCAGCTCAACCGCGCGACCGACGCGATGCGCCAGCCCGGCTCGGTCTTCAAGCCGTTCGTCTATGCCACCGCCATCAACACGGCCTATGACCCCGTCCCGCGCACCATCACGGCGGCCACGACCTACAAGGACGAGCAGACGACCTTCACGGCCGGCGGCCAGGACTACTCGCCCGGCAACTTCGGCGACACCTTCTCGAACAAGGAGGTGACGGTGCGCGACGCCCTGACGCGCAGCCTCAACGTCGTCACCGTCAAGATCGCCGCCGAGCTGACCATGAGCCGCGTGATGACGATGGCGGCGAAGGCGGGCCTGCCGAAGCCGAAGGCGAACTACCTCGCGCAGGCGCTCGGGACGAACGAGGCGACGCCCCTGCAAGTAGCCTCGGCCTACACGGCCTTCGCGCAGTTGGGGACGCGCGTGACGCCGGTCGGCATCAGCCGCGTGACTACGGGGAACGGCACGACCATCGCCGCGCCGCAGGGACAGAAGAACGAGGTGATGCGCCCGCAGGTCGCCTACATCCTGGACTCGATGATGAAGGACGTGGTGAACCGCGGCACGGCGGCGAAGGTGCGCGCGCGCGGCCTGCGCGCCAACGTCGCGGGCAAGACCGGCACGTCGCGCGACGGCTGGTTCGCGGGCTTCACGCCGAACCTCGTCTGCGTCGTCTACGTCGGCTTCGACGACGGGTCTGACCTGGGGATGACGGGCGGCGACTCGGCCCTACCCATCTGGACGGACTTCATGTCGGCGGCGCTCCAACAGCACCCCGAGTGGGGCGGCGACTGGCAGGAGCCGCCCGACATCGAGCACGTCGAGATCGACCCGGCCACGGGCCTACTCCCCGGCCCCGAGACGACCGAGAAGCGCACGGAGCTTTTCGTCAAGGGCACCGCGCCCACGGAAGAGAGCCTTGAGCCGGACGAGTTGGCGACGCCCGAAGAGCTGGCTTTGCCGGACGCGGACGTGCCTTTGCCGGACGCGACGCCCGTCTACGTGCCGCCGTACCCCGAAGAGACTCCGCCGCCCGCGCGGCGCGACCGCTCCAACCCTCCGGGCCGCACGGGCGACGACGAGGACTCGTCGCACCTGTCGGGCACGGTCACGCTCGACGTAGACCCGACCACGGGGCTCATCGCCGTCCCGACCTGCCCCGTCATACGCACGCAGACCTTCCGCATCGGCAACGAGCCGCGCAGGCGCTGCGGCCCGCAATACCACCAGAGCCAATCAATCGTCCCCAGCGAGACGCGCCCGCGCCGCGCCTCACCTCCCTGAAGAAAATCAGGTCAGAACCGCCCGCGGTAGCGGGTGGGCCTATGCGACACGGCACGTCCGCCTAACAAAGGCCCACCCGCTACCGCGGGCGGTTCTGACCCCTATTAAGGAGAAAGCCTCTCGATGTATCTGAGCAGACTCTCACGCGCGTTAGTGTGCGCCGCGCTTCTGTCCGCGGCGTCGGCCGTCGGCTACGCGCAGGAGCAGGCGACGGCGCGCGTCGAGGTGACGCTGACGGGCGGGAAGGGGCGCGCCGCGCCGCGGTTGACGAAGGAGGACGTGCGCGTCTACGTGGACGGCGTCGAACGCCCCGTCGTCACTTTAGAGAAGGAGCCGCAGCCGGTCAGCTACGGACTCGTCGTGGACAACTCGGGCTCGCTCCGCTCGCAGATCGGCGCGGTCGTCACCGCCGCCAAGTACCTCGTGGAGCGGAACCGCCCCGGCGACGAGGCGTTCGTCGTCCGGTTCGTCTCGTCGGATAACATCAAGATTATCCAGACCATGACCGCCGACCAGTCGGCCCTCAACGGCGCTCTCGACCGGATGTTCGTCGAGAGGGGGCAGACGGCGATGCTCGACGCGCTCCACCTCGCCGGCGACTACATCACCAAGAACGCGTCGCGGGCGGCGGACGGGAAGAGTCGCCGCGCGCTGCTCCTCGTGTCGGACGGCGAGGACAGGGTGAGCTTCTACAAGGTCGAGCAGGTCTTGAAGCTGCTCAAGGAGGCCGGCGTGCAGGTCTTCTGCGTCGGGCTCACGGGCGCGCTCGACAAAGAGCAGGGCTTCATCACGGCGAGCAAGCGGCAGCGTGCAAAAGACCTCCTGATGAAGATCGCGACGGAGACGGGCGGGCAGGTCTTCTACGCCGAGAAGAGCGGGGAGTTGGAAGAGGCCGTCCTGGCCATCGCCGAGAACATGCGCGCCAGGTACGTCGTGGGCTACGAGCCGCCCGCGGCCGCCAAGGGCAATGGTAAGGTCGAGGTGAAAGTGGTCGGCGAGCCGGGCAAGCAGAAGCTGAAGGCTCAAATCTTCCCCGAGAAAAAATAGGGGCGAACCCTGCGGAAGCTCACCCCGCCGGATGTATTAAACCGGGCTTAAGTCTGAAGGAGCTTTAACGCCTCGTGCAGAGTCTCGAAGGCGAGGGCGGCGGCGTGCTGTTTGCGCGGGGGCAGGCCGCCGGCGGCTTCGGTGATGTCGGCGCGCGTGACGCGCCCGGCCTCGTCCAGCGTCATCCCCTCCAACATCCCGGCGAGCGCGGAGCCGCAGGCGAGCGTCGGCGGGCAGCCGTAGGCGAGGAAGCGCGCGGCCTCGACGCGCCCTCCGCGCACGCGGAGCGCGAGCCGCAGCCGGTCGCCGCAGACGGGGTTCGACTGTTCGACCTCGGCGTCCGCGCCTTCGAGCGTGCCGGCGTTGCGCGGGTTCGTCAGGTGCTCTTTGAAAGTGTCGGAGTAGGCCACGGACTCAGGCGGGCGTGCAGGCGCGCGGGCCTTGCGCCTTCTGGTAAAGGGGGGACAGTCGGCGCAGGTTATCGACGGCGCGGGGCAGGACTTCGAGGACGTAGTCGATCTCCTCCTCGGTCGTGTCCTTGCCGAGGCTGAAGCGGATGGAGCCGCGCGCCAGCTCGTCGTCGCGGCCCAGGGCGCGGATGACGGGCGAGGGTTCGAGCGAGCCCGAAGAGCAGGCAGACCCCGTGGAGACGGCGACCCCCTGCATGTCGAGGTTGATGAGCAGGCCCTCGCCCTCGATGAAGCGGAACGAGATGTTCGAGACGCCGGGCAGGCGGCGCACGCGGTCGCCGTTGTGGACGATGTCCGAGACGCGCGACTCGACGCCCGCCTCGAAGCGCTCGCGCAGGCGGCGCACGCGCTCGGCCCTCTCTTCAAGTTCGAGTCTGGTGAGCCGCGCCGCCTCGCCGAAGGCGACGACGAGGGGCACGGCCTCCGTCCCGCCGCGCCGCTCGCGCTCCTGGTGCCCGCCGATGTTCTGCGGCGCGAGCCGCACCCCCCGCCGCACGTAGAGCGCGCCCACGCCCTTCGGCGCGTAGAGCTTGTGCGCGGACATCGAGAGCAGGTCGCAGCCCAGCTCGTCCACGTCCACGCGCATCCCCGACGCGGCCTGCACGGCGTCCGTGTGGAGCCGCAGAAACTTCTGCCCCGCCTCGCGGCGCTCGCGGACGAGAGCGGCGATCTCAGCGACGGGCTGGACGGTTCCTATCTCGTTGTTGGCGAGCATGACGGTGACGAGCACCGTCTCGGGACGCAGGGCCGCGCGCACGTCTTCGACTCTTACGACCCCTTCGCCGTAGACGGGCAGGCGCGTCACCTCCCAGTCGCGGCGCTCCAGCGCCTCGCAGATGCCGCGGACGGAGGAGTGTTCGATGGCCGTGGTGATGACGTGGCGGCCGTGCTCCGCGTTCTGTTCGCAGTGGCCGCGGACGGCGAGGTTGTTCGACTCCGTCCCGCCGGAGGTGAAGACCACCTCGTTCGGGCGCGCGCCGACGAGCCCCGCCACCTCGCGCCGCGCGCGGTCAACGGCCGCGCGCGCCTCCTGCCCGTAGAAGTGGACGCTCGAAGGGTTCCCGAACTTCGCGGTCAGGAAGGGGAGCATCGCCTCGACGACCCGCGGGTCAACCGGCGTCGTCGCGCTGTGGTCAAGGTAAACTCGGCGCATAAATGCTCAAAAATAATGATAAACCCTCGAAGGCTCTCGGGGCATCCAACGCGGCGGCAAGCTCTCCCGCTTGGCCTTTCGAGTCGTACCGTATGCCCGGAGTCTATGTCGCCCAAAGTTGGGGCGTCAAGGCGGTTGGAGGCGGCGGCTCGCTGTTGTAAGCTCGCCACGGCCGCTTTCGCCGCCCCGAACCCGAGGAGAAGATTAGATGAAGACCAGCAGACGTTTTTCGGCCGCCGCCCTCGCGCTCGCCCTCGCGCTCTCGGCCGTCTCGGCCGCCGCGTGGCGGACGCCGCAAGCCTCCGCGCAAGCCTACGGCGCTCTGGAGCGCGGCTACCGCACGGGCTACTCCGACGGCTATCAGTCGGGCTGGGGCGACCAGTTGAAGGGCGCCCGCGCCGGCTACCAGGACAGGGCCGACTATCAGAGCGCCGACCGCGCCTACATCTCGGCCTACGGCGCGCTCGAAGACTACCGCGACGGCTACCAGCAGGGTTACGAGGTCGGCTACGCGGCCGGCTACGCGCGCCAGGGCTTCAACTCTGAGCTGCCCCCGGGCGGCGTCACGCGCCGCGGCGCGACGCAGGCGGCCGAGTCGCAGGGAGACCGCGGCCCAGCCCCCGCTCCCGCCGGGAGAGTTGACCCCGGTCAGGAGAGCGAGAGCGTCTCGCGCAACGGCGGCGGCGTTGACCCGGGCCGCGAGAGCAACACGGGCGGGCCGTCGGCCGTGCCCTCGAACGTCTTCCTGACGGTCGAGCTGTCGAACCGCCTGACGACCGACGTGAGCCAGAAGGGCGACCGCTTCGAGGCGCGCGTCGTCGAGCCGCAGGAGTTCGCGGGCGCGGTCGTCGCGGGCCGCCTCGCGGACGTGCAGCGCCCGGGCAAGGCGAAGGGGCGCGCGTTCCTCCAGCTCGACTTCGAGCAGATAAGGATGCCGGGCGCGGGCGACTGGCAGGAGTTCAGCGCGCAGGTCGTCGAGGTCTTGCAGCCGGAGCCGACCGGCGTGGCCGACGTTGACGAGGAGGGCGGCGTGCGCGGCAACGACACGACCAAGGGCGACGTGGCGAAGGTCGGCGGCGCGGCGGCCATCGGCGCGGTCATCGGGGCGATTGCGGGCGGCGGCAAGGGCGCGGCCATCGGGGCCGTCATCGGCGGCAGCGCGGGCACGGCCGGCGTCATGAACCAGCGCGGCAAAGAGATCCGCCTCGAACCCGGCCAGCAGCTCCGCATCCGCACGACGGGAAGAAGATAAAGAAGTAGGCAGTAGGCAGATGGCAGTAGGCAGCCGCTCCGCGTTTCGGAGGTTGAAGGGTTAACCCGGGACACTCGATAGCGGCGCTTTCAACTGCCTACCGCCTACTGCCTACTGCCTACTATGATCGTCACCCTACTCACCGACTTCGGGACGGCCGACTATTTCGTCGGGGCGATGAAGGGGGCGTTGCTGGCGTCGAACTCCGGGGCGCGGGTCGTTGACATCACGCACGAGGTGCCGCCTTACGACGTGGAGTCTGCGGCCTACACGCTGCGCGCGGCCTTCGAGACGTTTCCGGAAGGGACGGTGCACGTCGCGGTCGTTGACCCGGGCGTCGGCTCCGCGCGCCGCGGGATCGTGGTCGAGGGGCGCGGGCACATCTTCGTCGGGCCGGACAACGGACTGTTCGGCCACGTCTACGAGCGCGTCCAGCCTTTCCGCGTCTTCCACCTCACGAACGCGAGTTACTTCAGAAGGGAAGTGAGCCCGACCTTCCACGGGCGCGACATCTTCGCGCCGGTCGCGGGCGCGCTCTCGCGCGGCGCGCGCGCGGAGGAACTGGGGCCGGAGGTCTTCGACTTCGTGCGCCTGCCTTCGGCGGCGGTCGAAAGGGGCGCGGACGGGACGCTCGTCGGGGCCGTCATACACGTTGACCGCTTCGGCAACCTCGTCACCAACATCACGCCCGTGGAGTTGAGCGAAGAGTCGGTCGCGCGCGGCGCGCGCCTCCGCATCGAGGGGCGCGAGGTGCGACGCTTCCGCCGCTTCTTCGCCGAGGACGCGGAAGGCGCGGGCGAGCCCTTCGCCGTCTGGGGCAGCGCGGGCTTTTTGGAAGTCGCCGTCTTCCGCGACTCGGCCGCGCGCGTGCTCAGCGCGAAGCGCGGAGATAAGGTCGAAGTAAAAGAGAGTATGCAGTAGGCAGATGGCAGTAGGCAGTTAGAAAGCTATTGCCTTAACTGCCTACTGCCATCTGCCTACTGCATACTGTACTTGTAAGACCGCGCGCCTCTTTGTTATTTTCAAATCACTTCAAGTCTTAAGGACACATCGAGATGGACAAAGCAGAGAGCAAGCCGGCCGCGAAGTCGGGCGGGGGGCTTGAGGGGGTGGTCGCGGCCGAGTCGGCCATCGGCGACGTGGACGGGCTGAACGGCGTCCTCATCTACCAGGGCCTCGACATCCACGACCTCGCCGAGCACTCGACCTTCGAGGAGACGGTCTTCCTGCTCTGGCACGGGCGTCTGCCGAAGCGCGCCGAGCTCGACGCGCTCAAGCAAGAGCTTTCGGCGGACATGCGGCTGCCCGCTGAGGTGGTCAAGCTGATGCGCAGCTTTCCCGCGGGCGCGGAGCCGATGGATGCGCTGCGGACGGCCGTCTCGGCGCTCGCCTTCTACGACCCGGGCGCGCGCGACCTCTCGCGCGACGGCGCACTCCGCACCGCGACGAGACTGACGGCGCAGCTCCCCGTCGTCGTCGCCACGTTCGGGCGGCTGCGCGACGGAAAAGAGCCCGTCGAGTCGCGCGCCGACCTGAACCTCGCGGGGAACTTCCTCTACATGCTCAAGGGCGAGGAGCCCGACGAGCGCGAGGCGCGCATCTTCGACGTGTGCCTCATCCTCCACGCGGATCACGAGCTGAACGCCTCGACCTTCACGACGCGCGTCATCGCGGGCACGCTCGCCGACATGTACGGCGCGGTGACGGGGGGGATTGCGGCGCTCTCGGGGCCTCTGCACGGCGGGGCGAACACGAACGTGATGAAGATGCTGCTCGAGATCGGCGAGCCGGCGCGCGCCGAGGGGTGGCTGCGCGAAGCCCTCGCGGGCAAGAAGAAGATCATGGGCTTCGGCCACAGGGTCTATAAGACCGAAGACCCGCGCTCCGTGTGGCTGCGCAGGTTCTCGCGCGAGCTGGCCGAGGCGAAGGGCGAGACGCGCTGGATAGAGATTTTAGAGAAGCTGCGCGAGCTGATGTTCGCGGAGAAGAAGCTCTACCCGAACGTCGATTACTACTCGGGCTCGGCCTACTACCTGATGGGCATCCCGCTCGACCTCTTCACGCCCATCTTCGCCGTCAGCCGCATCTCGGGGTGGACGGGGCACGTGCTCGAACAGTACGCCAACAACCGCCTCATCCGCCCGCGCGCCGAGTACGTCGGCCCGCGCGGCGTGCCCTACGTGCCGATTGACGAGCGTGTTTAAAAATCCTGTCGCCGCACTCAAGTCGGGGTTACGTGCGGCACCTCCGGATTGGGGTTCTCGCTGTCGGTATATTGCCTTAACTCAGAGTCGGCCTTGAGCAGTCCGGTGCGCCAGGTGAAGAGGGTGGCGACGACGAGGGCGAGCGTGCAGGCCGCGCCGCCCTCGATGCCGTAGGCCCCGCCGCCGATCCAGGCGGGCCCCGCGTCGGTGAATTGGAGCAGCGGGTAGGGCGTGATGCCCTTGATGCCGCTCACCGGCGAGCCCAGCAGAGCCCCCTGCACCCAGTTCCAGCCGAAGTGCAGGCCGAGCGGGAGCCAGAGGCTCCGCGTCCGCCAGAAGGCCACGCAGAGCCACACGCCCGCCAGCACCGTGTTCGCGAACGTGAAGCCCGGCGCGACGTTCGGGTTCGCCAGGTGCACCAGCGCGAACGGCACGGACAGGGGGATGAGCGCCACCCACACCGGCCACGAGCGCAGCAGCGTCTGAAAAGGGTAGCCGCGGAAGAGCATCTCCTCGGCCGCCGCGCCGAGCAGGAAGATGACGAAGGAGCCGACCAGCGTCTTCGCCAGCCCCGCCCCCGTCGAGTCCGCGAACGCGAAGCTGTAGCCACCCGCCGCCAGCCCGACGACTGCCGCCAGGCAGACTGCGACGCCGCCGCCCAAAGTCCCCAGGAGCGTATCGCGCAGCCAGCCGCGGTGCAGCGCCCAGCCCAGCGAGCGCCAGGGCAACTCCTCAAGCACCGCCGCGCACCCCCAGCCGATGGCCGCCGCCGTGACGAACAGCAGGAACGACTGAATAAGGAAGCCCGGCCACCCCTCGAAGATAAATCCGTACGCGTCGCGGGGCAGCAGGAGGCGGCCCGCGAAGTCGGTCAGAAGGAAGGCGCCGGTCGTGACGGCGAGGTACGCGACGGTGAAGACGGCCAAGCGCCACACGCTCCGCAGCCGCCCCGCGTCGTTGTAGAAGAAGTCGGCCATGCACACACGCAAGCTTCCGTAGGATTGAAGGGCCGGCACGAATATAACCGAAAGCCGTGCGGGAAGACGAGAATGCGAGTGCGAGGCGGCGCGTGGTAAACTCCCGCGCGGACTGAGAAGAGATGACTGAAAAGGGAAGCGACTTGGCGGGGGAGAAGGCGTCGAAGCCGAAGCGGCGCGGGGCGCCGTGGCTCTTCGGCGGGCTGACGCTGCTGCTCCTGACGGTGCTCGTCTCGCTCCAGCTCTTCGGGCTGTGGGAGATTTTCACGCCCGACACGGCGAGCGACACGCTGCTCATCTACGCGCTCTCGACGCTCAACTTCGTCGCCTTCTTCCTCTTCAGCTTCATCTTCATCCGCAGCCTCCTCAAGCTCCGGCGCGAGCGGCGCGCCTCGATGCTCGGGTCGAAGATCAAGACGCGCCTCGTCGTCTACTTCATCGCCGTCTCCTTGCTGCCCATCACGGGCATGGCGCTCTTCTCCTACATGTTCTTCAACCGCTCGATGGAGAAGTTCTTCAGCTTCTTCCCCGGCGACGTGGTGCGGCAGGCGCGGCTCGCGCAGGATGAGGACACATACCAGCAGGCGGAGGGCCTGCGCGAGGTGGCGGCCGCGGCCGCCGCGACTTTGCGAGGATTGACACCGGAACAGGCAGAGACCGCCATCCCCGCGATTAGAGAAGACGGCAAACTGACGTTCGCCGCAATTCTCTCGGCCGAAGGTTACATATGGCCGCGCGAAGGCGTCCCGCAGGATGGGAAGCCCGGCCTTAGCATCAACGTCCCCGAACCCTTGCGCCCGCAATTCCTAGCCGGTGAAGTCGTGACGTTGAATGCCGACGACGGGCGGCCTGTGGACTTGGTGGCAGCGCCGCTGGGGGACGGCCGCAGGTTCGTGGCCTCGCGCGCGCGGCGTGACGACGCGAGTCTCGTGCGCCTGGTCGCCAGCGCGCAGACCTTCGAGGACTTCCGCCGCAACCAGCGGAAGGTGCGCGTGCTCGGCGTGACGACGCTCGGGCTCCTGACACTGATGCTGCTCTTCGCCGCGACGTGGAGCGCCATCCACCTGGCGCGCGGCATCGGCACGCCCATCCGCGCGCTGGCCGAGGCGGCGAAGGAGGTCGCCGCCGGCAACCTTACTCACCACGTCGAGGCCATCACCGACGACGAGCTGGCCGTGCTCGCCGACTCCTTCAACGACATGACGGCGCAGCTCGCCGAGAACCGCGCGCGGCTCGAAGCCAACGCCGCCGAGCTGCGGGAGAAGAACCTCGCGCTCGAAGAGCGGCGGCACTACATCGAGACGGTCTTGCAGACGGTCTCGACCGGCGTCATCTCGCTCGACGAGGAGAACAGGGTGACGACGATCAACGCCGCCGCGCTCGTCATGCTCCGGCTCGAACACGCGCCCGCGCCCGCCACGCCGCTCGCCGAGGTCGTCAGCGCGGGCGACCTCGACGTGCTCGAACGAGTCCTCCACCGCGCGCGGGCGCGGGGCCGCGCGACCGAGCAGATGGAGCTGGCGCGCGCCGCCGCGCCGGAGTCGAACGGCAACGGCTGGGCGAGCGTCAACAGCGGCGGCGCGGCCGGCGTCGTCCCCGTCGCGCTGACGGCGACGGCGCTCGCGCCGCGCGAAAGTGCGGGACGGCGCGGCGTCGTGCTCGTCATCGAAGACCTGTCCGAGCTGCTCGCGGCGCAGCGCGCGGCCGCCTGGAGCGAGGTCGCCCGCAGGCTCGCGCACGAGATTAAGAACCCGCTCACCCCCATCCAACTCTCCGCCGAGCGCATCGCGCGCAACTTCCGCCGCGCGTCGGCCGACGAAGGGGCCGCGGTCTCGACTCAACCCCGCAACGGCAACGGGCACGGGGACGAGCGCGAGCGCGTGGCCCGCGTCGTCGAGGAGTGCACGACGACCATCAGCCGCGAGGTCGAGGGCCTGAAGTCGATGGTGGACGAGTTCACGCGCTTCGCGCGGCTGCCGCACGCGCGTCTGGAGCCGGCGGACTTGAACGAGGTGGTGCGGCAGGCCGTCTCGCTCTACCGCGAGCGCTTGGAGGACGTGCGGATGGACGTGCTGCTCGCGCCCACGCTGCCGGGCGCGTTGCTCGATAGCGAGCAGATACGGCGCGTCTTCGTCAACCTCATCGACAACTCGGTCGAGGCTCTGGCGGCGGCCGACGGCGAGCGGCGCATCACGGTCGCCACCGCGCACGACCCCGCGCGCGGCCTGCTCATCGCGGAGGTCGCCGACACCGGCCACGGCATCGCGCGCCACGACATCGCGCGCCTCTTCCAGCCCTACTTCTCGACCCGAGGGCGGGGGACGGGGCTCGGCCTCGCCATCGTCCACCGCATCATGACCGAGCACGGCGGCCGCATCCGCGCCGAGTCGAACCGGCCGCGCGGGGCGAGGATGATTATTGAATTACCTGTTGCCGAAGAGGCGCGGGAAAATCAAAGGGGCTAAGGCTGGGAGCGCGGGACACCCTACAGCCCGCCATGAGCGCGTCAGCGCGAAGGCAGTGAGGCTTTACACCGCAACGTCGGGTGATAACGGACGACGGCTAAGCGTGCTTTCGCACGCTTTGGCGGGCAGAGATGCCCGCGCTCCCGGCTTTACGACTGTTTATGTCCGATTCAGTTCTTATCGTTGACGACGAGCGCGGGATACGTGAGACGCTGCGCGCCGTCCTTGAGGACGAGGGCTTCGAGTGCGAGGCCGTCGGGTCGGGCGAGGAGTGTCTGGAGGCGTTCGCGCGGCGCGCGTTCGGGTGCGTGCTGCTGGACGTGTGGCTGCCGGGTCTGGACGGGCTGGAGACGTTGGCGCGGATGCGCGAGCAGGGGGCGGACGCGGCCGTCGTGATGATCTCGGGGCACGCCACCATCGAGACGGCCGTGCGCGCGACGAAACTCGGGGCGTTCGACTTCGTCGAGAAGCCGCTCTCCATCGAGAAGACCGTGCTCACGGTGCGCAACGCCCTCAGGCAGCGCGGGCTCGAACGCGTGAACGCGGCCCTGAGCGAGGAGCTGCGCGACGAGTGGGCGATGGTCGGCGAGTCGGTGGCGATGCGCGCTTTGCGCAAGCAGATCGAGCTGGTCGCGCCGACCGACGGGCGCGTGCTCATCTACGGCGAGTCGGGGACGGGCAAGGAGCTGGTCGCGCGCGCCATCCACGCTCGCAGCCTGCGGGCCTCCGCCCCCTTCGTCGAGCTGAACTGCTCGGCCGTGCCGGAGGAGCTGATCGAGTCCGAGCTGTTCGGCCACGTCCGCGGCGCGTTCACGGGGGCGACGGGGCCGAAGCGCGGGAAGTTCGAGGCGGCCGACGGCGCGACGCTCTTCCTGGATGAAGTCGGCGACATGAGCCCGCGGATGCAGGCGAAGGTCTTGCGCGTGTTGGAGGAGCAGAGGTTCGAGCCCGTGGGCTCGACCACGTCGATGAGGGTGGACGTGCGCGTGCTGGCGGCGACGAACAAGCGGCTCGAAGTCGAGATCGAGCGCGGCAACTTCCGCGCAGACCTCCTCTTCCGCCTCAACGTCATCCCGTTCGAGGTGCCGGCGCTGCGCGACCGCGCCGAGGACGTCCCGCTCCTCGTCGAACACTTCAACCGGCGCTTCTCGCTCTCCTACAACAAGCGCCCGAAGCGCTTCGAGGCGGACGCGGTCGAGGCGCTGCGCGCCTACTCGTGGCCGGGCAACGTGCGCGAGCTGCGCAACACCGTGGAGCGCGTCGTCATCATGCACACGGCCGAGCGCGTCTCGGCCTCAGACCTCCCGCTGCTCGGCGGCGAGGAGCCGCCCGCGACGCCTGCGCGCTTCTCCTCCTTCCGCGACGCCAGCGAGGCGCACCAGCGAGACTTCATCCGCGCCAAGATCGCCGAAGCCGAAGGGAACGTCTCGCGCGCCGCAGAACTCATGGGCATGGACAGGAGCCACCTCTACCGCCGCATGAAGGCCCTCGGCATCAACGTCCGCGAGGAGCGCGCCCAGACCGGCTGACGGCCCGCGCCCGCCCGACTGCCTATTTGCTCTCCGCCTGAGCCTTCGCCTCGACCTCCGCGTCGGCTGCGGCGCGCCAGAATCTCACATTGGAAGAACCGTCGAGCGTCGCGAGCATTCGGCCGTCCGGCGAGAAGGCGACGGACTGAACGTAGCTTGTTAGGCGCAGTGTGAGCGCCTCGCGTAGCGTAGCCGCGTCGCGCAGTTTCACGAATCCCTCGAAGTCTCCGCTGGCGATCCTCCTGCCGTCCGGGGTGAAGGCGAGAGCCTTGACTGAGGATTTATGGCCCCTGACGGCGGCGATAGGGTTGAGTCGTTCGTCGTCAACCAGCAGAACCTTCCCGTCACTGAGGCCGAGAGCCAGCACCGGCTGTGTGGGGGAGCAGGCCATGGCAACGGGTGAAGCACCTTCGTAAGTCGGGAGCTGAGCAAGCATCTCCGCCTTCGCCACGTCCCACAACGACACGATGGAGTGGACGCGGACGGCGACGCGCTTGCCGTCGTTAGAGAAGGCGAGCCCCTCGACCATGCCCTCAATACTGTCTTTCAGCTCGGCCACCTTCTTAAACCCCGGCGCGGACGTGTCCCACACCGTCACCACGCCCGAAGTGTTGCCGGCGGCCAGCAGCCTCCCGTCGCGGGAGAAGGAGACGGAGAGCACCTCCCCGCCTTCCAGCAGGGGCTGGCCGAGCTGTTGACGCGTGGCGGCATCGAACAGCCTGAGCCGTCGGGTCGTGCCGAGGGCCAGTAGCCTCCCGTCGGGCGAGAAGGCGGAGGACACGCCGGCCTCATCCTGTTCTTCGAGCCTCTCGGCGGCGCCTGGCGCGCCCGCGGCCGGCGGCCGGACGATGCTGCCGCCGACCGCGAGAGAACGCCCGTCGGGCGAGTGAGAGAGGAGTGTGAACGGGGTCGAGGAGATGGGCAGCGGCGTCAACTCCGCGACCAGCGCGGCGATGTCCCACGTCTTCACCGTGCCGTCGCGGCCGCCGCTGACGAGGAGTCTGCCGTCGGGCGTAAATCTCAGGGGGGCTACCTCTCTCCCGTGACCGCTCAGAGTCATGAGCGGCGTCGCCGAGTCTTCCCCCACGCTCAATAACTTCAGGGTGCCGTCGAAGTATCCGGCGGCAATCAATTTCGCATCCGGGGAGAGAGCAAGAGAGGACAATCCTGTCTGGGTTCTGACATTGAACAGTTCTCGTCGAGTCGTCACGTCCCAGAGACTCACGGCTCCATCGTATCCGGTGCTGGTGGCGAGCAGCCTCCCGTCGCGTGAGAAGGCGGCGAGCCGGGCGTTAGTAGGCAGCTCGCCGACTTTCGTGCGCGTGGCCACGTCCCAGAGCAGTAAGGGGGAGTCCGGCGGCGGGGGCTGGTGCGCCCGGGGGAAGGGATGGAATCTGGTGGCGAGCAGCTTGCCGTCGGGGGAGAGTGAGGCGACGAATTCGTTGATGTCGCGTTTGTCCGGGACGAGCGGGGTCGGTTCGCCCGCGGAGGCAAAGTCCCACAGCCAGACGCCGCGCCGCCCGGTTTTGACGAGCCGCTTCCCGTCGGGCATGAAGAAGACCCCCTCTGTGCCCCAGCCGTCACCCTTGAGCGTGGCGACCTCTCTTCGCGTCGCCACGTCGAACAGCTTCACCCCCGACGCGTCCCCTTCCGAATTGCCGACGGCCAGCAGCCTGCCGTCGGGCGAGAGCGCGAGGGCCGCGACCTGGAATTTCTCTTCGGGGATGGTCAGATCGAAGTCCGGTCGGGCGTCGCCGCCGAGGGCGTGAAGTTTCACCGTCTGGCCCGCGCCGGCGGCGAGCAGTCTTCCGTCATCGGAGACGGCGACGGGGAGGCCGTAGGTGCCGCCGGGGATGTCCAAAGATTCCTTCTCGCCGTTGAGGAGGTGCCAGAGGTAAAACCACTCGAAGCCGGGCGTGTTGCGGATGAAGGAGGTCTGGAGGTTCAGCATCTCGCGCCCGCGCTCGAAGTCGTTCGCCTCGTAAGCCTGCTGCGCGAGGTTCATGGCGGCCGGGTAGAGAACCTGCCGCGTATCCTCGGCCTCCTTCGCATTCTTCTCCGCCGCCAGAGCGTTGCGTGCGCTCTGCGCTTCGGCCTCTTGCTTCTTCTCCTCAGCCTCTCGTCGCGCCACCTCCGCCTTGCGGAAGGCCGCGTTGGCTTGCATTTCGCGCTCGCCCGCGGCCGCCGCGCGGCGGTCTGCCTCGGCCTTCAACGCCTCCGCCTCGGCCTTCTGTCTCAGAGCCTCCTCCATCGCCTCCTGCGCCCTTACGGCCTGCGCCTCCGCCATCGCCTTGCGCTGCCTTGCTTCGCCGAGCGCGATGTCGGCCTCCTCCTTGGCTACCTCCGCACGACTGAGTGCGTCGAACGCCTGGTCACGACTCCTCACCGCCAACACGCTCTGGTTGTAGGCGTAGACGGAGGCGGCGGCCGCGAGGAGGAAGGAGAGCGCGAGGAAGAGGGCCGCGAGCCGCGTGCGCTTGTAAGACACGTCGCGGCGGCGCTGCTTCTCAAGCTCCTTCCGCTCGGCCTCGCGCGCGGCGACGCTCGCGTCGAGGAAGCTCGTCGCCGTCTCGAACTCGGGGTGGTAGCGGCGAGCCCAGACGGCGTTCGGCCTGCTCTTCTCGCGCCAGTCGAGCGCGACCTGGAGCGCGGGGTCTTTGAGCAGTGCCTCCTCGCCCGCCCTGTGCAGCACGGCCGTCTCGGCGAGCCGCCTGTAGATGCGCGCCGACTGCGCCTCCTCGTCCGTCCACTTCTTCAGGCGCTCCCAGTTGCGAATCAGGCTCTCGTGCGAGATGTCGATGAGCGAGTCGGAGTCGAGCGGCACGCCCGCGGGCGGCATGAGGAAGGAGCGGCCCGGTCGGCGGAAGACCTCGACGACCGCGGCGACCTCCCCTTCGGACGCCTCCGTGATCGCGGCCGCCTCGCACAGCTCGACGGGGCGGCGTATCTCCCGGTTGTCCGCGCCCTTCTCGGTGAGCGCCTTGAAAAGTTTTTCGGCGATGCGCTGGCGCGCGGACTGTTCCTGTCCCGCTTCGCCCAGCTCGCCGTAAGCCTCTTCGGCGTGACGCGACAGGGCCTCGCCCATCCCGCCGACCGCGTGGTAGTGCGGCAGGTCAATCGGCTCGCCGTTGCGGCGGTGCGTGAGCCAGTAGTCCCACGTGCGCATCAGCGCGTGCTGGAGGATGGGCAACTGGTCGGGGTTGTCGCCCATGTCGTTGAGGAGCTGGTTGACGAGCGGGTCGGTGATGCGCCCGCCGCCGACGGCGACGGGGCCTGTGACCGCCTCGCGCCGCTCGTCGCGGGTCATGCGCGGGATGAGGTACTGGCCGTCGTTGATGGCCTCGGGCAGCCCTTGGAACTGCGCGCAGTCGCCGAGGAAGTCCGACCGCATGGTGAGCACCACGTAGATTTTCTCTTCCGGCCTGCTGCCTGCTTCGAGCAGCAGGCGCACGAAGGCCGCCGCGTCCTCCTTCGAGTTCTCGACCTCGATGAGCTGGCGGAAGCGGAACAGCTCCTCGAACTGGTCAACGACGACGAGCAGGTTCTCGTACGGCTGAAGGCGCGGCCGGCCGCCCGGCCCCGAAGCGCCGCGCGCCTGCCGCACGACTTCGAGCAGGCCGAGGCCGCTGCGGCGCAGAGTCGCCTCCGTGAGCGCGGCCTGCATCTCCGCCTCGCGCGCCTCTTCTGAGCCGAAGACCTCGGGCGCGGTGAGCGCGCGCGCGAGGTTGCCGACGGGGTCGTGGCCGGGGCGGAACGAAGCGATGCGCCAGTCCGACCCCGCGCTCGCCATCAGCCCGCCCTGCAAAGCGGGGAGGAGCCCCGCGCACACCAGCGAAGACTTGCCGCTGCCCGAAGTGCCGACGACCGCCAGGAAGCGCGTGCGCCCCAGTCGGCGTATCAGCTCCTCGCTCTGGCCGTCGCGCCCGAAGAAGAGGTGCGTCTCCCCCGACTTGAACGGCCGGAGTCCGGGGAAGGGGTTCGTTGCGGTCATAGTGCGCCTCCTTCCGCCCCCGCGCCGCCGAGGAGGTCGAGGAAAGGCTTCAGGGTCTCATGCCTGAACTCGCCGAAGTTCTTCAGGACGACGGGGTCGCGCGCGTTGAAGAGCTGCTTGTGCGGCGTCTTCTCGCCGGTGACGTAGACGGCGCGCGCCCGCAGCGGGTGCTCGCGCCCGTAGGCGGCGGCCTTCTCAAGGTCGCGCCGCTTGAAGTCGAACCAAGCCTGGTTCGCGCTCCCGTAGTAGATGAGTGCGCCGTCGCAGCTCTTCAGGTTCTCCTTGTGAATCTCGATGGCCTGCGCGTCGTCGCCCGCGTCGTCGAGCAGCGGGAGGAGGAGTTCGCAGCCGCTCTCGTAGAGGTAGTCGCAGACGGGCGCGACGCCCTCCACGTCCCTTCGGTCGCAGATGAGATAGACCTTCTTCTGCATTGCCGATGTGTCAATCGCGGCCGACGCCGGCCGGTGGCCGTTCGTGCTGAGGCGGGACTGGATGACGCTCTTGAGTTCTTCGAGCGTCGTCTGTAGAAGCTCCGCGCCGCGCTGCGGGTCGGCGCTCGTCTTGAGGTATTCGATGAAGCCGGCCTGCGTCTCCTCCTGCGGCTCCAGCCGCTCGGGCAGCCAGATGAGCCGTTTGAAGGCGGGGTCGCCGCTGCGCTCGGCGGCGATCTCGTTCTGGAGGCGGACGACCGAGCTGCCCTTCGCGCCCTCGGGGATGATGCCGTAGTTCGCGCCGACGAGGTGGACGGAGAGCTTCGCGCGCCCGACGTACTCGCGCACCGCTTCTTGGTAGACGGGCGACTTGTAGGGCAGCTCGCGGTCGGGGAGGACTTCGTAGCCGCGCTCCTGCAACTCGCGCTTGATGCGGTCGCGATCCTCGCTCAGGTCGTAAGAGGTCTCGGCCAGGTAGACCGCGCCCTTCGACCCGGAAGGGAAGGGGGCGGCGACGACCGGCCCCGGCGGCGGCTTGATGGCGGAGAGCGTCTGCTTGATGTCCCAGGCGAGGTCGTTGAGCTTGTCCCAGTAGCGCTGGTCGCGGTGCTTGCCGAGCCCCTGCCCGTACTCGACGGGCCGCCCCGTCTGCTGATCCAACTGGTAGAACTCGTAGCCGAGCTGACCCCGAAACTCCTCCGGGTGCAGCCCGCGCTCGACGTGCGTCTTGACGACTTTGAAGATTCGCAGGCGTCCGCCCGCGGCTTGCAGGCCGCCGTTCTCGCGCGCGACGCGGCAGAACTCGCGCAGCTCGCCCAGGCACCAGCCCGACTGCACGTAGCCCGGCGAGAGGACTGCGACGAGCACGCCCGTCTTCCCCAGACGGTCTTCCAGCTCGGCGGCGAAGTAGACGTTGCCGGGCAGGCGGGGGTCGCGCCAGACGCGCGGCCTGTAGCCGAGCAGCTCGCCGAGGCGGTATTCGAGCCGCTCGTGCAAATTGTCCACCCAGCCCCGGTCTTCGTCTTCGAGGTGCGTGTTGTCGATGTGGCCGTAGCTGATGAAGGCGTCGTCTTCAAAGCGTGGGCTGGTGCTCATGCCGTTTCCTCCACGGAAGGGGCGGCGTGCGTGTGCGGAGTGCGGATTGGCGACCGTCCGGCGGCGTGCGGGGGCCGGGGCGGCGCTTCAAGTAGAAGGGGGCTTTGAACCTGCCGGAGCCCTTTGACGGCTGCGGATTGTAATACGCGCCGCGGCTTTGTCCAAACTTTTTGCGCCGAGGGAAATTTAGCCCCCGGAGCCCGGATTCGCGGCCTACCCTGCGGCCGAGCCGGGCATCAAAAAGATTCGCCGGCTGCCGTCCGCGACGGCGCGTTGACACTTGGGGATTAATCCCGTATCTGTTACGTTTGATTTTCCCGGCCGGCGGGGAGAAGAAGGACTTTAATGGATTACACGACGAGAGAGCTTCTGAAACGCTACGCGAAGCTGGCGCTCGGCCAGCCCTTCGCGCCCGTGCTTTTGAACATCCTGGTGACGAGCGTGTGCGACATGCGCTGCACACACTGCTTCTTCACGGACGAGCTGGACGACCGGCCGCGCAAGAAGTTGCAGATGAAGACGCACGAGATCGAGCGCATCGCCCAGACTTTGGGCGGCAACCTCGGCGTGCTCATCCTCGCCGGCGGCGAGCCCTTCACGCGCAAAGACCTGCCCGAGATCGTCCGCGCCTTCCACAAACACAACCGGCTCGAATCCGTCTACCTGATGTCGAACGGGCAGATTCAGAAGCGCATCATCCCGGACGTGACGCGCATCCTCCAGGAGTGCCCCGGCCTCAACGTCACCGTCGCGCTCGGCATCGACGGCCTCAAGGAGCAGCACGAGAAGATTCGGCAGAAGCCCGGCTCGTGGGACATCGCCATCGACACCGCGCGCCGGCTCCAGAACATCAAGCGCGAGTACCCGCGCCTCGACATCCAGACCTGCACCTGCTTCATGCACTCGAACCAGGAGACCATCTTCGACTGGTACGACTTCCTGAAGTACGAGCTGAAGCCCGACAAGGTCAACTTCAACTACATCCGCCCGCCCTCGGCCGACCCCGTCGAGCTGGACATCGACCACGAGCGCTACGCGCGGCTGGCACGGATGATCGACGACGACTCGCGCCACGCCGCGCTCAAGAACAACTACGGCGGCGAGGCGGGCTTCTTCAAGGCCGCCATCGACATCTACATGCACGGCCTCATCGACCGCGCGCAGCGCGAGCAGAAGGCGCAGATGACCTGCTACGCGGGCACGGCCGGCGCGGTCATCTACGACGAGGGCACGGTCTCCTCCTGCGAGAACAAGACGCCGGTCGGGAACCTCCGCGAGCACGACTGGAACTTCCAGACGCTTTGGCGCTCGGAGGCGATGAAGGCGCGGCGCAAGGAGGCGGCCGCTGGCTGCTTCTGCACGCACGAGTCGAACAGCTACTACCCGTCGCTCCCCTTCAACCCGAAGCACCTCATCCAGATCAAGCGCCTCGAGCGCGAGATGAAGAAGGCGAGCCGCAAGCTCGCGCAGCACGGAGAGGCGGCTGACGGTCTGACCGTCAAGGCTTAAGATATGGCTTACGAGTTCACCGTCATCTTTGAGCCGGACGAGGGCGGCTTTCACGCTTACGTGCCTGCCTTGCCCGGTTGCCATTCATTCGGGGCGACGGTTGAGGAGGCCCACGCCAACATCGTCGAGGCGGTCGAGCTTCACGTCGAGTCAATGCTTGAGGACGGCGAGACGGTGCCGACCGAGCCCGAGCCGTTCTTCGTCGCCAAGCTCTCCATTCCGTCCGCAGCATGAGTGAGAAGCTTCCACGCGTCGAAGGCCGTGGAGTGGTACGCGCCCTCGAACGCGCCGGGTTTGAGGTGAAGAGACAAAAGGGTAGTCACGTACATCTCCGGCGGGCGTCGGATCAGCGTCGCGTGACCGTGCCTGTTCATTCGGGTAAGACCCTGCCTCCCGGCACCCTGAGAGGTATTCTGCGGGACGCAGGGATAGAGGTTGAGGAGTTTCGACAGTTGCTTTAAGCCGCCGTGCTCTTTAAGTGAGCCGGAGGCGGTTGAATCGCATTAGCGAGCGCGCATGTCACAGGCAAAAGTCCCGAAAATTCTGATCATCTCGTCCGATACAGGCGGCGGGCATAAGTCCGCCGCGGCGGCCATCTGCGCGGGCGTGCAGAAGTTCTGGGGCGGCGACTCATACGCCGTGCGCGTCGTGAAGGCGGTCGAGGAGTCACACCATCTGTCGGCGAAGCTCGTGGCGTTCTACAACTGGGTCCTGCGGAACCGGCAGCACTGGATGAAGTACCTCTACTGGTGCGTCAACCGCTTCCGCCCCGAGACGCGCGAGTTCTTCCACCGCCGCAGCATCGGCTTCGTCCGCGACCTCTTCGAGCGCTGGTGCCCGCACGTCGTCGTCAGCGTCCACCCGCTCACGCAGCACATCTTCGCCCGCGTCCTCAAAGAACTGGGGCTCGCCGACAAGGTGCCTCTCGTCACGGTCGTCACAGACCCCTGCTACGGCTTCTGGAAGGGCTGGGCCTGCGACGACGTGACCCTCTACCTCGTGGCGAGCGAGGAGGCCAAGCAGCAGTTGGTCGATTACGGCGTCCGCCCCGAGCGCATCAAGGTCTCGGGGATGCCCGTCCACCCGAAGTTCGAGCTGCCCGACGAGCGCTCCGCGCAGGCCGCGCGGCGCGAGCTGGGGCTCGACCCGCAGAAGTTCACCGTCTTCGTCAACGCCGGCTGGGTCGGCGGCGGCAACATCCCGCAGATATTCCGCGAACTCGTGCGCGGCGAGCTGGACGTGCAGGCCATCTTCCTCGCGGGCCGCAACGAGGAGCTGCGGAGTGAGGCCGAGTCCATCGCGGCCTCCGCGAAGTTCCCCGTCAAGGTCATCGGCTACTCCGAGGAGGTCGAGCGCCTGATGCAGGCGGCGAACGTCATGGTCTCGAAGCTCGGCGGCCTGACCACCTTCGAGGCGCTCGCATGCCGCCTGCCCATCATCGCCGACGCGACCACGCCGCCGATGCCGCAGGAGTCGGGCGCGGCGACGATGCTCGCGCGCCGCGGCGCGGGCGTCCTGCTCGAGCGGGCGGCCGACATCGTGCCCGAGGTGCGCCGCATGGTCGAAGACTCGCGCTACTACGCCAACCTGCGCGCCGCCACCGCCAGCCTCGCGTTCCCCGACTCGACCCGCCGCATCGTCGAAGAGATCACGGCGCTCATCCCCGCCCCGCTCAACGCCGAGGAGGAGCCCGCGCGCTTCGAGACAGGCACGGCCTGACCGGGCGGCGAAGTTGACGCACCCTCCGCCTTTAAGCTTTAATCGAACCCGCTCTACACATCAGTCAAACGCGCGCAAATCCATTTCAGGCGCGCGTGTGCGTCGTACGGGAGACTGTCGCCTTGAGTCTTCTTCTGGAAGGGAAGCGTGCGTTCGTGACCGGGGGCACGCGCGGCCTCGGAGCCGCCATCTGCGAGGTCTTCGCGCGCGAGGGCGCCGACGTGGCCTTCAACTACCACTCGCGCGAAGACCTGGCCGAAGAGACGAAGGCCAAAATCGAGTCGCACGGCCGCCGCGCCCAAGCCTTCAAAATCTCCGTCACAGACCGCCACGGCCTCAAGCACATGACGAGGGGACTCGTGCAGGAGTGGGGGGGCTTGGATGTCCTCGTCAACAACGCCGCCATCAACCGCGGCGACAACTTCGCCACCACCACCGACCGCGCGTGGGATTCGGTCATCGACACGAACGTCAACAGCCTCTTCGCCGTCACCAAGCCGATCTACAAGCAGATGATTCGGCAGCGGAAGGGCTCGATCCTCAACATCACCTCCATCGGGGCCATCCGCGCGCTCCCTACGGCCGTCCACTACGCCACGTCGAAGGCCGCCGTCATCGGCTTCACCAAGTGCCTCTCGCGCGAGGCAGCGACCTTCGGCGTCACCGTCAACGCCATCGCCGCCGGCATCTTCGACACGGAGCTGGCGCACGAGCTGCCCGAACGCCTCATCCAGATGCACCAGTTCTGGGCCGCCGCCGGCCGCATGGGCCGCCCCGCCGAGCTGGCCGAAATCGCCGCCTTCCTCGTGAGCGACCGTAACAGCTTCATGAACGGCGAAATCATCATCGTGGACGGCGGAGCCGTCACTTAACAGTAGGCAGTAGGCAGATGGCAGTAGGCCGTCGAAAGCGCCGCCGTCGAAACTTCAAAATTAATCACTCAACGTCCATCACCCGGAGCGGCTGCCTACCGCCATCTGCCTGCTGCCTACTGTTTTTTGAAATTGAATGTCAATGCCAACTCCTTTGTTTTCAACAAATAGGTTGACACGAAGGGGCGGCGTGGCTATCATCGGGCCGTTCCCACGAAGTTGAGACAGGCGGCTAAATCCCAGAGGAGACGATGATGGCGAATGCGGAGTTGATTGAAAATCTGAACCGCGCGCTCAGTTTTGAGTTGGCCGGCGTGATCCAGTACATGCAGCACAGCTTCCTCGTTACGGGGCCGGAGCGCGAAGTCTTCCGCGGCTTCTTCCGCGACCTGAGCGGGGAGGCGCGCGACCACGCAGAGACGCTCGGCGACAAGATCGTCGCGCTCGGCGGCGTGCCGACCGTCGAGCCGGGCGAGATTCGGCAGTCCACAGACCTCGGCGAGATGCTGCGCCAGGACCTTGAGCTTGAGCGCGCGGCGATGGAGGCGTACATGGCCTCCTGGCGCTCCTGCACCGAAGCCGAACTCGCCACCAAGTTCCTCCTCGAAGAGCGCATCGCGTCGGAGCAGAAGCACATCGAAGAGTTCGAGAAGCTGACGAGCGAGCGCAAGGCCAGTGTCACGAAGGAGCGGATCACGCTCCGGCAGGTCGGTTAGTAAGACCCCGGGTTAAATGAAAAGGCGGCAGGCGCGTTTTCGATACGCGCCTGCCGCCTTTAGCGTGCGGAGCAAAAACTCTACGAGAGGGAGGGGAGCTGTATGACCTGCGCGGGGGCCGTCGGCTCGCCGGCCTCTGCGCGCTGCCGGCGGTAGCGGTGGCGCGCGACCGTGACGGCGCGGTGCAGCTCGTCGAGCTGCTCGCCGCCGACGCGGATCGTCTTCTGGCAACACCAGCCGAGGCCGTCAGTCCACGTCAAATATCTCAGCGCGACGACCTCGCCGCCGCCCTCCTGCGGCTCGAACGTGACCTCGACCTTCTGCCCTGCGCCCGCGGCTTCGAGGGGACTACCCGCCGCCTTGCTGCTTCCCGAAAACATGGTTGGGGATGACTCCTACGAGGTTATTTTTTGTGATCTCCAATTTCACTGTGTTGAAATTGGATTTCAATTTCGTATTATGGCCAAGAGGATTCTCCCTGTCAAGAGTCGTCCGAAAGATTTTCTCCGGCCCCTCCCGCCCTGCGCGAAATCGCTCGGCTGCTGCGGAAAATAACTCAAACAGACCGGGTCGCGGCCGGCAGCGCCCCGCGTCTCGTTAGTCTGCTAGCGCCGGGCCGGATTGCCCGACGACGTGCGGCCACCAGAAACGCGTATCGCGCAGGGAGGAGGTATTATCCCGGCGCGAAAATTTTTAAGGGTTGGCCGAGTCTTTCTCCAGCGCCGCGAGCCTCGCCTCCAGGGTGCGGAGCGTGCGCTGCATGTCGCCGAGGCGTCGGAAGGCGGCGGTCGAGCGCAGCCACTCGCGGTTGTCGAAGGCGGGGATGCCAGAGATGACGCGGCCGGCGGGGACGTTGTGGCTCGTAGCGCTCTTGGCCGTCAGCACCACGTCGTCGCCGATTTCGAGGTGCCCGGCGACGCCTGCCTGGCCCGCGAGGATGACGCGGCGGCCGATGCGCGAGCTGCCCGCCAGGCCCACCTGCGCGCAGAGCAGAGAGTCCTCGCCGACCGTGCACGAGTGGCCAATCTGGACGAGGTTGTCGATCTTCGCCCCGCGCGCGATGCGTGTCTCGCCGACCGAGGCGCAGTCGATGGTCGTGCCCGCGCCTATCTCTACATCGTCTTCAACCACGACGCGTCCCGTCTGCGGAATCTTCAGCCAGCGCCCCTCCTCGTCCTTCGCGTAGCCGAACCCGTCGGAGCCGACGACGGCGTTGTTATGGATGATCACGCGCGCGCCGACGACGGTGCCCTCGCGCAGTGCCACGCCGGAGTGCAGAACAGAGCCCTCGCCGATTGTCACCCCGTCGTAGACGGTCACGTTCGGGAAGATGCGCACGCCGTCGCCGACCGTCACGTCGCGCCCCAGAACGGAGCACGCGCCGACGGCGACGCCCGCGCCGAGCCGCGCCGAAGGGTCAACGACGGCCGCCGGGTGGACGGCGGGTTCAAACTCCGGCTCCGGGTGGAAGAGGCGCAGCGCGCGCGTGTAGGCGAGGTACGGGTCGCGCGCGTAGAGCACCGCGATGTCCTCCCGTGCGGCCTCCGCCCCTTCGGCGAGGTAGACGGCCGAGGCGCGCGTCGTCTGCACGCGCGGCGTGTAGCGCGGGTTGGCGAGGAAGGTGACGTGGCCCGGCTCGGCGTCGTCCAGCCCGGCGGCCCCTTGGATGTCGATGTCGTTGAATCTCTCTTCGACGCGCGCGCCCGTCAGGCGCGCAAGCTCGCTCAGTCTCATGCGCAGAGTTATCGCACAAACAACTCCCGGGCGGAAGCGAGCGGGTGTGTGTTACATGAGGTTGACGGGGTCGATCTCGACGTTGACCGAATTGATGTCGCAGCCGGGGCGGGCGGCGGCTTCGCCGAGGGCCATTTCGACGAGGGTGCGGAGGCGCGGGCGGCTGCGCGACTTGAGGAGGAGTTGGACGCGGTGCTCGCCGCGCAGGCGCGCGAGCGGGGCGGGGGCGGGGCCGAGGACGCGGCAGCCGCGCTCCGCGTTCGCGCGGTCGAGCGCCTCGCGGATGACGGCCGCCGTCGCCTGCACGCGCGCGAGGTCTTCGCCGTGGACGAGCAGCGAGGCGAGCGCGACGAAGGGCGGGTAAGAGAGGTTACGGCGGTAGTTAATCTCCTCCTCGAAGAAGCCTTCGTAGTCCTGCGCGCAGGCGTGGCGCAGCGCGTAGTGGTGCGGGTGGTACGTCTGAATCAGGACGCGGCCGGGGAGCTTGCCGCGGCCCGCGCGGCCTGCGACCTGCGTGATGAGCTGGAAGGTTCGTTCGGCCGAGCGGAAGTCGGGCATGGCGAGGCCGGCGTCCACCGAGACGACGCCGACCAGCGTCACGTTCGGGAAGTCGTGGCCTTTGGCGATCATCTGCGTGCCGACGAGCATGTCCAGCTCGCCCGCGCCGAAGCGGAGGATGGCCTGCTCGTAGGTCGTCCGGCGCGCCGTCGTGTCGCGGTCGAGCCGCGCGATGCGGAGGGCGGGGAAGCGCTTTCGGAGAATCTCCTCGATCTGCTCGGTGCCCTCGCCGATGAAGTACATGAAGGGGCCGTCGCAGGCCGGGCAGGCGTCGGGCGTGGGCCGGCGCAGGTTGCAGTAGTGGCAGACCAGGCCCCGCTCGCTGCGGTGGTAGGTGAGGGTCACGTCGCAGTTGGGGCAGTTGATGCGCTCGCCGCACGAGCGGCAGAGGACGAAGCTCGAATAGCCGCGGCGGTTCAATAAGACTATCGACTGTTCGCCGCGCGCGTGCGTCTCCTCGATGGCTTCGAGCAACTCGGGCGAGAAGACCTCGGGCTTGCCCTTCGACTTGAACGCCTCGCGCATGTCCACGATCTCGGCGCGCGCCATCGCGCGGCCGGCGATGCGGCTGGGCAGTTGGAGGTAGCGGTACTTGCCCAGTTGCGCGTTCTGGAAAGTCTCCATCGAGGGCGTGGCCGAGCCGAGGACGACGACGGCGCGCTCGCGGTGCGCGCGCATGACGGCTGTGTCGCGGCCGTTGTAGTAGGGCGACTCCTGCTGCCGGTAGGAGGCCTCGTGCTCCTCGTCCACGACGATGACGCCGAGGTCGCGGACGGGCGCGAAGACGGCGGAGCGCGTGCCGATGACGACGCGCGCCTCGCCGCGCTTGAGGCGGCCCCACTCGTCGAAGCGCTCGCCCGCCGTGAGCGAGGAGTGGAAGATGGCGACCGCGTCGCCGAAGTGCGCGCGCAGGCGGCGCGAGAAGACGGGCGTGAGCGCGATCTCGGGGACGAGCATCATCGCCGTGCGGCCGCGCCGCAGGGCCTCGCGCATGGCGCGGATGTAGATTTCGGTCTTGCCGCTCCCCGTCACGCCGTGGAGGAGGAAGGCCGCGAACTTGTCTTCGTTCTGCGCCTCGTCGATGGCGCGGAGCGCGCGCCCCTGCTCGTCGGTCAGGCGCAGGTCGTCCGCGTCGGGCAGGCGGGCTCCGGCCAGCGGGTCGCGCCTGACCTCCCGGACGAAGACTTCGAGCAGCCCGCGCCGCTCTAACGTCTGAATCGTCGAGGCGCTGGCCGCCGCGGCTTCGAGCAGTTCGGCGAAGAGCATCTCCCCGCCCTCGCCGATGAGAGTCTCGACGACCTTCTGCTGCGCCGCCGTCAACGCGCGCGCGCCGTTCGCGCCGCCGTCGTCGGAAGGTGGTAAAAGTCGGACGGCCTTTCGACGCTTCGGGCGGGCCTGCGCGCCGCGCTGCCTGTGCGCGACCGTGACCCAGCCCGTGCGCGTCAGCTCGCGCGCGGCCTTGGCGGCGCGCGCCTGGCCCAGCTCGCGCGCGGCCTCGCGCAGCGTCGTCGAGCCGTCGGCCTCGACGGCCAACTGCAACAGACGCGCCTTCGCGGTCGCGGCCCTGCGCTCGGGCAGGCGCGCCAGCTCGTCGCGCCCCTCGGGCGTGATTGTGACGACCTGATCGACGCCCGCGTTGAGACCCGCGGGCAGCGCCGCCTTCAACACCTCGCCCCACGGCGCGGCGTAGTAGTCGCTGATCCAGCGCGTTATCTCCAACACCTCGGGCGTCAGCAGGGGCTCGGCGTCAAGCAGTTCCTCGGCCTCTTTGATTTCCGATTCTTCCAACCCGAGCGCCGGGTCAAGCTCTTCGTGGAGCGCGACGACGTAGCCGGTCAGGAGCTGTCGGCCGAAGGGGACGAGCAGGCGCGCGCCGACGCGCGCGTCTTCGCGCAGCGCCAGAGGCAGGCTGTAGGTGAAGGTCTGCGCGAGCCGCAAAGGCAGCGCGACCTCTGCGTAGCAGGGCTGGGCGTCGCGCAAGGCCGAATGTGCGGAGGGGGCGTTAGAAGCAGGACGTTGCACGTTGAGAAAGGTCAGCTCGAAGTGACGAGTCGTCGAAGGGGCTCGGGGCTCATTTGCGGCGTGGCTGGTATTCGATCTTCCACAGGCTCAGGAGGTCACGGTACCGCTTCGCCCCTTTGGTGGTGAAATCAACCGCCTCGATGTTCGCGAGTGTCCAAAACTTCTTCTTGTATTTAGAGGGCTTGTAGACCAGCGGAATGATCCTTCCCTTGTAACGCCTCGTAACCGTCGCGTAGACGACCTCGTCGCTCACCCAGTCGGACTTCAAGGCGTCGGGGGTGAGAACGACGAGAAACCAGTTGCACTTGTTAAGCGCGGCGCCGATCTCCTCGTACCATTGCCTCGCCGCCTTGATGCTGGTGCGGCTGTACCAGACCTGCACGCCGTGGCGCTGCAACACTTTGGCTAACCCCGTCACGAACTTCCTGTCGCGGTCTGAGTGTGAGAGGAAGACTTTGACGGGCGGCATCGGTCTGTCGCGTTGCGGATTAACTAGGCGGCTTCGAGGAGAGCCTCGGCGATCTGTCTAATACCCTTATCCTGTTTCCCCCGCTCGGGGAGGTTGACCGTTTGCAGCTTTTCTAAAATCCACGGAAGCTCCTTCTTCGGGAGCTTTTCGGGGGGGCCGACGATGACCGGAATCAGGCGGTGGCTGTAAGCCTTCTCCCCCAGAGCGAACTCTATCGCGCGGCGTACGGGGGTGGAGCGGAGTGCCGAGGGGGTGAGCAGCACGACCATGCCGTTGGACTCGCGCAGCGCTTTGGCCGTCTTGTCGAACCAGTTCTCGCCGGGAAGAATCTCGCGCCTGTCGTACCACACCCGCAACCCGGCCTGTTCAAGGCCGTCGGCGACCTTACGCGCCAGCGCCTCGTCGGACTCGGCGTAGCTAAGAAAGATTTGCATGACCTTCAACGTACCTTCGTAAACACTGTATTCGGCGTCGCCGAAAAGTATACCGTCGCCGCCGGGAGCGGGCAAGATGGTCTGTCCGACGTTCAGCGCGACGCGAGCAGGGCGCGCACCTTCTTCATGTCCTCCCAGACCTCGCGCTTCTTGGTCGGGTCGCGGAGGAGGTAGGCGGGGTTGAAGGTCGGCATTAAAGGCGTGCCGTCGTAGTCGTGGAACTCGCCGCGCATCTGCGAGATGGGCTTCTTCGTGCGGAGCAGGGCGCGCGTCGGGGTGTTGCCGAAGGCGATGACGACCCGAGGCCGTGCCGCCGCGAGCTCGCGGTGGAGGTAGGGCGTGAAGAGCGAGAGCCACTCGGGCGTGATCTCGTCGCCCTGGCTGATGACCTTGATGACGTTAGTTAAATAACAGTCCGAGCGCGCGAGGCCGATGCTTGAGAGGATGCGTTCGAGCATCTGCCCGGCGGGCCCCATGAAGGGGCGGCCCGACTCGATGTCGGGCGGGCCCGGCGACTCGCCGACGACCGCGGCCTTCGCGCCCGTCTTGCCTTCGCCGAAGATGAAGATGCGCTCCTTGAACTCCGGCAGGCGTTTCGCGCGCTTCAGCAGTTCGTCGTTGACCTCCGCGACCGATTCGGTCGGCTCGGGCTTTTGTCCGCTGAAAAGTGAGTCCTGCATGGCTTTGCGTGGCTGCGGAACACGATTCCGGGCGTCGGGAATGGCATTCCCGCGCGTCGGAATAGCATTCCGCCGGATGAGAATGGTCTGCGCGCGCGTCGCAACGCCATTACGCCGCGTGGAAATGCCATTACGTCACGTGGGAATGGCATTACGCGGCATCGTAATGGCGTTACGCCGCGACGTAATGGCGTTGCGACGCGCGGTAATGCTATTGCGACGCGACGTAATGCTATTGCGACGCGACGTAATGGCGTTGCGACGCGGCGTCGTCGTCAGACGCTTAACTCTTCGCTTCACGTTTCGTCTCGTTGAGGTAGTCGCGCACCTTCTTCATGTCGTCCCAGACCTCGCGCTTCTTCGAGGGGTCGCGCAGGAGGTAGGCCGGGTGGAAGGTGGGCATGACCTTGATGCCGCGGTAGTCCTGGAACTGGCCGCGCAGGCGCGTGATGCCCTCCTTCGTGTCGAGCAGGTTCTTCATCGCGGTGTTGCCTAAGACGACGATCACGTCGGGGCGCGCGATGTTTATTTCGCGGAGGAGGAAGGGCTTGCACGTGTGCGCCTCGTCGGTCGTCGGCGTGCGGTTGCCGGGCGGGCGGCAGCGGTTGACGTTGCCGATGAGCACGTCCTCGCGCTTGAGGCCGATGGCCTCGATGATCTTGTTGAGGAGCTGTCCCGCGCGGCCGACGAAGGGACGGCCGCTCGCGTCCTCGTCCGCGCCCGGGGCCTCGCCGACGAACATCAGGCGCGCGGTCGTCTGGCCCTCCGTGTGGACGATGGTGTTGCGGCCCTGGTGCAGAGGACAGCGGACGCACTCGCCCACGTCGGCGCGTATGTCCTCGAAGGTCTCACCCGGCCGGCCGAGGCTGAGGTCGTCCTGCGGCGTGATGTCGCCGAAGAGCGTCTCGCGCGGCGCGGGCGGGTCGGGCGAAGGCTTGCGGACGGGTTTCTTGGGCATAGCCGCTTGGTAAAGAATGTCAGGCGACTCGGCGGCACCGGTCGGCTTCGGCCTCGCGGCCGGACTCGGGGGAGGCGGCGGGGGCAAAGTCGTTCTCTGCGGCGGAGGCGGCAACGTCGCCGACGGCCGCTCGGCGTTCGCGTTACGCCTGAGAGCGGGCGGGACTGGACGTTGCGCCTTCACGCTCTCCGCGCGGGGGGCCGCGGGTGCTCCGAGCGTTTGAGCGTCAAGGCCCTCCAAGCCTTCCACGCCGAGCTCGCGGAGGTACGAGGCCGACTCGGCCAAATCCTCCGCCAAAGATTTCAGAAGCTCTCTCGCCTGCGACTGTTCGTCCATCGGGTTCGCGCACATTATGACACGGTGCGCCGGAGCCGCGCAGCCTCCGCAGGCCGGGTCAGTACCGCCCGCGGTAGCGGGTGGGCCTTAGCGACACGGCCCGCCCGGATAACAACGGCCCACGCGCTACCGCGGGCGGTTCTGACCGCTATCGCAGTGATGCGCCTTTAAACGGCAGGACTATCTCGCGCCTCGCGTAGCGCCCGGGCTCGCCCGCGAACTTCACGCTGAGCCTCCACACGCCGCCCTCCGAGGCCGACAAAGACAGCCCCCCCGACTCGGCGGGCAGGCCGAGCGCCCGGCGGCTCCGCACAGAGAGGGAGTATTCGCGCCCCGGCACGCCTTCGAGCAGGAGCCGCAGCCCGGCCGTCTCCCCGCGCGAACGGAGCACGCGCAGCCCCGCGTTCGTGTCGCCCGGCCGCGGCGTCTCACGCGCGATGAAAACGTCCGAGCCTTCCTCATACTTCACGACGACTATCACGGCGTTGCCCCAGAGGAAGGAGGGCCGCCCGTGCTGCGAGTCTGTCTCGAAGAGGGCCGACTGCACGTCGCCCGTCCGCTCGGTCGTGAACTTGACCGGCGCGCCGTTGACCTCGACCGACCTGACGCGCGCGTCGAGCGGGAAGGCCGGGGCCAGCTCGAACCTCACAAGGGGAAGCCTGCGCGCCTCCTCGCCTTCGGGCAGGTCGAGCACAATGACCGTCTCCCCGACCTTGCGCTCAAGCGAGATGTTGAAGACCCCACCCCCCGCGCGCACGCGCTTGACGAGCAGCCTGTCCCAGTCGGCTGGGAGCTGCGGCGCGAACCGCACGGTCGTGCCTTCGTCTTCTACCTCGACGCCGAGCAGCCCGCGCAGGAGCGGCGTGGCGACCATCGCCTCCGACCAGACCTGGTGGTGCGAGGAGCGGCCGAAGGGCGCGTTGTAGTCGCCAGAGAGCAGCTCGGTCGTGTAGCCGAGCGCGCCCTGCTCGCGCAGGAGCACGTTCGACATCAGGGCCTGAAGGCCGACGTGAGGGCGGCCGTAAGCGTACGCGCCCATGCTGGCCCAGCCGGTGAACAGGGGCCAGACCGAGCCGCTGTGGTAAGAGAGCGGGTCATAGAGCCGGCTCTCGTCCGAGATGATGCGCGCGCCCCAGTCGGTAGCGATGTGGCCCGAGCCGATGCGGTCGATCTCTAACTGCGCGCGCTCGTCGTCGAGCACGCCGAACCAGAGCGGGACGGCCGGCAGCACCGTCTCCTCGTCCCAGAGTTTCAACTTGTCCAACTCGCTCATGCGCCGCTGCCGCCGCTCGCGGTTCGGGCCTTTGTCCGCCTCGCGCGGCTCCGCGCGCGGGAGGTTCGTGGCGTAGGCGTAGAAGCCGCGCTCCTCCAGCCAGTAGGTCTTCTCGACCGCCTCCGTCGCGCGCTCCGCCGTCTCGGACGCTTCGGCCGCGAGCCTCTCGTCGTCCAACAGCCCGGCCATCTCCCCGACGCCGCGCAGCGCCTCGACCCAGAGCCCCTGCATGTAAATCTCTTCGTGCGGCGGGTAGAGCGAGCCGCCCTCGACCCAGCCGTGGCCGACGTTCGTGTTCTCGATCAGCCCGTTCCCGTCCGTGTCGGTCGCCTTCGTGAAGCGGTAGGCTTTCAGTACCGACTCCCAGTTGGCGCGCAGGTACTTCACGTCGCCGCTCGCGCGCGCGTAGTCCGCGTGCGCAATGACGTAGAGCGGCGTGGCGTCGGCGCTCGCCCAAGCGTACGGGTAGTCGGTGAACCACGGGACGAGGCTCGCGCTCTGCGAAATCTCGTGCGGGATTTTGCCGTCGGCGCGCTGGTGTTTTTTCAGGAAGTCGAGCGCCGCCCGCGCGCCCTCGAAGTCGCCGTAGGAGTTGAGCGCCAGCGCCGTCCAGAGCGCGTCGCGGCCGAAGAACCACGCGAAGCCGGGGCGCTCGGACTCGCCCGCCGTGCGGAAGCCCGCGACCAGCCCGCGCCCGAGCAGAGGGTTCTCGACGAAGCCCTTGTCGATGCCGACCTTCGCCCACGCGAAAGCCTCGTTGACCCGCGCGTCGGGCGTCTCGACCGCGGTCGTCTCGTCGAGCAGACGCCGGTAGTGCCCGACGTTCTTCTCGTACATCGCGCGCGCCGAGCCGAGCAGGCGCGCGTAGGTCGCGCGCGCCTCGTCGCGCCCCTTCACGCTCCCGGCGATGACGATGGGGATGAAGTTCGACTTCAGCTCCGCGGCCGTCGCCTCCAAACGAAACTCGGCGGGCACGCCGCGCGGCTCCTCCTGGTAGGGCATGACCGACACGTCGCGCGCGGCGGGGCTGCCCACCATGCCCGCGTAGCGCCCCGTCTCTTCGTAGATGAAGTAGGCGCGCTGCTTCTCGTCCCAGGAGAGCGAGGCGGTCGGCATCCCTGCGGGCCACATCAGCCTCAGGCGCGGGCGGAAGCGGGCCGTGACCGTGACGGGCAGCGCCGCGTCCACGTCGAGCAGCATCAGGACGCCCGGCTCGTCGAGCGGCGCGAAGACGGTCTGCCTGACGGTGAAGGCGGCGTGCGAGTAGGTGATGGTCGTCGCCTCGGGGCGCACGTCGATGAGGGCCGCCGTGTCGGGGCCTTTGAACTCAAGCGGGTAGCCTTCGATTTTGAAAGACAGCTCGAACCCGTCGAGCACCTGCAAAGGGTAGGCCCACGCTTCGAGCTGCCGGTGCTCGTAGCCGAAGACGGCCGACCTGCGCCCGAGCACGTCGAGGAACGCGCCCGGCCGCGTCCGACGTTCGAGACGCAGCCCGCTCTGCGGGAAAGGGAACTTGGGGACGAGTTGGGAGGGCGCGGGTTGCCGCGCGTGGACGACGGCCTGGGTGAATGAGAGGGACAGGATGAGCGGCAGCAGCGCCTTCATGATTGAGTCAGGTCGAGGCACAAACTCATTCTAATCGAAGCGGCTCGGAGAACGCCGCGTCAGCGGCGCTTGATTGTAGCCCGGCCTTTCAAGGCCGGGAAAGTTAGCGGTTAACGCGCCGCGTCGCGTCAGCGACGCCTGAACCGACTCGCACGTTCAGGCGTCGCTGACGCGACGCGGCGTTGTTGCTTCAATCTCAACCCGGCCTTGAAAGGCCGGGCTACAATCAAGCGCCGCTGACGCGGCGCTCAACTCACAGCCTTCTTTTATTCTAGATGCCGAGCACGTCAACGAGTTCCTGCACGGCCGCCGCGCTCTTGTGCAGCGCGATGCGCTCCTCGTTGGTGAGGCTGATCTCGATGATCTGCTCCAGCCCGCGCGCGCCGAGCTTGCAGGGGACGCCGACGTAGAGGTTGTTGATGCCGTACTCGCCTTCGAGGTAGGCGGCGCAGGGCAGAATCTTCTTCTTGTCTTTGAGGATCGCCTCGGTCATCTCGACGGCCGCGGCCGACGGCGCGTAGTAGGCCGAGCCGGTCTTGAGCAGCCCGACGATCTCCGCGCCGCCGTTGGCCGTGCGCTTCACAATCGCGTCGAGCTGCTCCTTCGGCAGAAGTTCGGTGACGGGGATGCCGGCGCAGGTCGAGTAGCGCGGCAGCGGCACCATCGTGTCGCCGTGGCCGCCGAGCACGAAGGCCGTCACGTTCTCGACCGACACGTCCAAAGCCTCCGCGAGGAAGCAGCGCATGCGCGCCGAGTCCAGCACGCCCGCCATGCCGATGACGCGGTGCTTGGGGAAGCCGGACTTGCGGAAGGCCACCTGGGTCATCGCGTCCAAAGGGTTCGAGACGACGATGATGACGGAGTCGGGCGAGTGCCTGGCGATCTCCTCGGTGACGCTGGTGACGATGCCGGCGTTGGTCTTCAAAAGGTCGTCGCGGCTCATGCCGGGCTTGCGCGGCAGGCCCGAGGTGATGATGACCACGTCGGAGTTCGCCGTCGCGGCGTAGTCGGAGGTCGAGCCGACGAGCGCCACGTCGAACCCCTCGATGGGCGCGGCCTGCGCCAGGTCTAGAGCCTTGCCCTGCGGCATCCCCTCGACGATGTCCACGAGCACCACGTCGCCCAACTCCTTGCTCGCCAGCCAGTGCGCGGCCGTCGCCCCGACGTTGCCGGCCCCGACCACTGTGATCTTGTTTCTCTTGCCCATCTCTCTCTCCCTTTCGTCCCTCAAAATTCGATTCAATAGAGCGCCCGCGCGACGGATTGAGGCATAATCTGACGCCCAGAGCTGTGCCGCGCGTCACAGCCGGTGCGCCCGTCCCGGCGCGCACTTTGTCGGTGTTGGAAGAGCGCGAGTGTAACGAGCGCGTCGGACAGGTGTCAAGGTAGGCTTATGGGACTCTCCGCACTACTCAGAAGGCTTTTCGGCGGGCGGAAGGAGGAGGTCGTCGAGGACGAAGAGTCGGACGTTGACCCCTTCGACCCTTTCCCCGAGCCGGTGCGTCTGGAGATCGGGGACGTGTTCGACCTACACTCCGTCCCGCCGCGCGAGGTGCGCGCCGTCGTCGAGGAGTACCTGCGCGAAGCACACCTCAAGGGCTACCGGCAGGTGCGCATCATCCACGGCAAGGGCGTCGGCGTGCAGCGCGAGACCGTCCGCGCCGCGCTCGCGCGCGCCCCCTTCGTCGAACACTTCTCGGACGCCCCGCCCGAGGCCGGCGGCTGGGGCGCGACGGTGGCCCTCCTGAAACAGAACCGCGAGCGGTAGCTATTCCGCATGGTGTCGCTATGAACAAGTGGGTGTTAGCGGTAGTTTTTATTTTTGTCGCGGCGCACGTCTACATCCTTTACGTGCTGGAACTGAGACCGCCTCTGAAGCGGAGGCTCTTCCGCGGACACCTGATCCTGTTCGCCCCGAGCGTCCTGCTGACAATGGCGTTGACCGGGACGCCGCTCGAGCTTCTCGTCTTCCTCGCGCCGGTGCTCGCCTTCGTCGTGTTCGGGCTAATCAGGTGGACGAAGTTTTGCTCGCGGTGCGGGAAGGAGGTGCAGACCAACATGCCGTACGTGGACAAAGAGCATTGCCCCAGGTGCGGGGCGACGTTAATGTAAATGGCGCGACAGCCGACCTCAGAACCCCCGGTGTGAGACGAGACGCGCGGCGGACGGCGCGGATTCCAACACCATCTAAAAGTGAGGGCGGGGCCGACTTTGAAGTCGCCGGCCTCGCCCTCCGTGTGTCCGGGGATGGGTAAGGTGAGAGGTCTACTTGCGGAACCAGCCGAAGAGGCCGTGGATGACGGTCTCGCGGTTCTCCTCGTAGATGGCCTTGGTGAGCGGGATCGACATCGGGCAGGCGCGGACGCAGTTCTGCGCGTTGCCGCAGTTGGTGATGCCGTCGTCGCCGGTGATGGCCGAGAGCCTCTCGTCGCGCGTCATCTTGCCCGAGGGGTGCATGTTCATCAGCCGCACCTGCGCGATGGCCTGCGGCCCGATGTAGTTGCCGTCGCCGTACTGCGGGCAGGCTTCGAGGCAGCAGCCGCACGTCATGCAGCGCGAGTAGGCGTAGCGCTCCTGCACGTCCTCCTGCGACATGCGGGGGCCGGGGCCGAGGTCGTAACTCCCGTCGATCTCGATCCACGCCTGGACGCGCTTGAGGTGGTCGAACATCTCCGAGCGGTCAACGACGAGGTCGCGGACGTTCGGGAATTTCGACATCGGCTCCAGGGTGATCGGGCTGTGCGGGTCGAGGTTATCGACGAGCGCCGAGCAGGACTGGCGCGCGCGCCCGTTGATGACCATCGTGCAGATGCCGCAGACCTGCTCCAGACAGTTCATCTCCCAGACGGGCGGCGTCGTCTTCCGGCCGTCGCGCGTGACCGGGTTCTTCCTGATCTCCATCAGGCAGGAGATGATGTTGAGGTTCGGCCGGTAGGGGAGCGCGAACTCCTCCCAGCGCGCCGGCCCGCCCTGCTTGTCGCGGCGGCGGATGCGTAAGATCACCTCCCGCGGCGGGTTCCGCAAGCCTTGATGGTGCTGTTCCGTCTTCGCTTCAGCGCTCATGAGTTGAAATCCACCTTGTCATAGACTGCGCCCAGATTCAAAGTGCAACCGATTGACGGCAGCGTCAGCGAGCTTTCCGGCCCGATGGCCGACGCGTACTCCCACTTCCCGGCATCGTTCCTGACGAACTGCTCAATGAAAGGCCTGTCCTGCGCGACGAGCAGATACTCCTTCAGCGACTCAATCGTCCGGTAAGCCTCAAACTTCGCCCCGCGGTCGAAAGCCTCCGTGCTCTTGGAGAGCACTTCGACGACGAGGACAGGGTTGAGGATGATGTCCTTTCGGTCGTCATGGAACTGCGGCTCACCGCAAACGACAGTCACGTCCGGGTAGAAGAACTTCCGCGAGTCCGGCAGACGAAATTTCAAATCTATCCCGACTACGCGGCAGGGGCTTGACCGAAGTTGTGGGGTCAGTTCTGCCCCTATGCTAAAAACTATGACGGTATGATTCAGGGTCGCGCCGGTCGTCGGGTAAACACCTCCGTCGATGTACTCGCTCCTGGTTTCCGATAACCTCTCGGCGGCGAGGTACTCTTCGGGTGTCACGTGTGTGACCGTCAGCGTTGACATGGCTTTCACCTGAATCGGGCGTCGGTTTCCCTTAGTTTAAAGTCCTCACTGCTTCTCGGTCTTCCCCCCTGCTTCGTCAATCGTGTCGCCGCGCTCGGGGCGCGGGGTGGTCTCGCCGGCGACGGCGTTGTCCACGGCCTCCTTCTTCTGGCCCCAGGTCGCGGGGCCGGAGGTGTTGGGCGGCCGCTGCTCCCAGCCGGAGGCGGGCACCTGCGCGGCGCCCTCCTTCGCGGGCGACTGCTCGGCCTGGCCGCCCGTCGCGCCCGCGGCCTTCTGCTTGCCCTTCGTGTAGTCGCGCTTGCGCGGCTCGATGAGCCCCACGTCCACGGCCTCCCAGGAGAAGACGGGGCCTTCGCCGGAGAACTCGGCGATGGTCGTCTTCAAAAAATTCTCGTCATCGCGGTTGGGGAAGTCGGGCTTGTAGTGCGCGCCGCGCGACTCGTCGCGGTTCAAAGCGCCGAGCGTGATGACGCGCGCCAGTTGCAGCATGTTGTAGAGCTGGCGCGCGTGCGGCAGCGCGTGCGTCGCCCACATGTTCGAGTCGTTGAGCGAGATGTGCCGGTAGCGGTCGATGAGTTCCAGGAGCTTCTCGTCGGTCGCCTTCAGCTTGTCGTTGTAGCGGACGACCGTCACGTTGTCCGTCATCCACTTGCCCATCTCGTCGTGGATGACGTACTGGTTCTCCGAGCCCGCCTGCTTCAAGAGCCCCGCGTTGATCTCCTGCTGGCGCTTCAGCTCGTCGTCGTAAATCCGAGAGCCGTCCGCCCCGTTGCGCTCGACGTTCTTGGCGAACTCGATTGCCGCCGGGGCGGCGACGAAGCCGCCGTAGACGCAACTGACGAGCGAGTTCGCGCCCAGGCGGTTCGCGCCGTGGATCGAGTAGTCGCACTCGCCCGCGGCGAGCAAGCCGGGGATGTTGGTCCGCTGCTCGAAGTCAACCCACAGGCCGCCCATCGAGTAGTGCACGCCGGGGAAGATGCGCATCGGCACGTGGCGCGGGTCGTCGCCGACGAACATCTCGTAGATTTCCAGGATGGCCCCGAGCTTGCGGTCGAGCGTCTCGGCCGGGATGTGCGTCAGGTCGAGGTAGACCTGGTTCTCGCCGTAGACGCCGTAGCCGTCCAGGCAGACCTGGAAAATCTCGCGCGTCGCGATGTCGCGCGGGACGAGGTTGCCGTAGGCCGGGTACTTCTCTTCGAGGAAGTACCAGCGCTCCGACTCCGGTATCGAAGAGGGCTGCCGCTTGTCGCCCTGCGTCTTCGGAACCCACACGCGCCCGCCCTCGCCGCGCGCCGACTCCGACATCAGGCGCAGCTTGTCCTCGCCCGGGATGGAGGTCGGGTGAACCTGTATGAACTCGCCGTTGGCGTAGCGCGCGCCCTGCTGGTAGCAGGCCGAGACGGCCGAGCCTGTGCAGACCATCGAGTTCGTGGACTTGCCGAAGATGAGCCCGGGCCCGCCGGTCGCGATGATGACGGCGTCGGCGGGGAACGCCTTCAGCTCGAGCGTCGCGCGCTCCATCGCCACCAGGCCGCGGCAGACGCCGTGGCCGTCGAGGACGAGTGAGAGCATCTCCCAGTGCTCGTACTTCTTCACCTTGCCCGACGACTCGTGCCGCCGCACCTGCTCGTCTAAGGCGTAGAGGAGCTGCTGCCCCGTGGACGCGCCCGCGAAGGCCGTGCGGTGGTGAAGCGTGCCGCCGAAGCGCCGGAAGTCCAAGAGCCCCTCGGTCGTGCGCGAGAAGGGGACGCCCATGCGGTCGAAGAGGTAGATGATGGACGGGGCCATCTCGCACATCTTCTGCACGGGCGGCTGGTTGGCGAGGAAGTCGCCGCCGTAGACCGTGTCGTCGAAGTGCTTCCAGGGGCTGTCGCCCTCGCCCTTCGTGTTGACCGCGCCGTTGATGCCGCCCTGCGCGCAGACCGAGTGCGAGCGCTTGACGGGCACGACCGAGAAGAGGTCTACCGCGTGCCCCGCCTCGGCGATCTTCATCGCGGCCGCAAGGCCCGCCAGGCCGCCGCCGACGATGGCAATCCTGATACCGTTGTTAGCCATGTTGTGCGAGTCCTATCAGTCCGAGGAGTCCACCTTCCCACCTGAAGGCCGCCTGCGCGTTGATGCCGACGGCGAGGAGCAGCAGGCCGAAGGCGATGCAGGCGTAGCCCGCGTAGCGCTGCGCGCGCTCGCCGATGACGATGCCCCAGTCCACCGCGAACAGCCACAGCCCGTTGGCTAAATGCCACACGGTCGCGGTGATGCCGAGGACGTAGACGAGGAAGATGGCGTTGTTCTTGAACTCCTCGCTGACGATTCTGAAGGCCAGGTCGGGGCGCTCGGCGACCGAGATTTCATTGAGGCCGGGGATGAGGCCGAAGCGGAAGTTCAGCACGTGGAACGTGATGAAGAAGAAGAGGATGAGCCCAGTGATACGCTGGATGGTGTAGAACCAGTTGCGCGGGTACGGGTACGCGACGTTGTTCGGCCGCATCTCCCACGTGATGAAGAGGCCGTAGACGGCGTGGTAGATGAGCGGGATGAAGATGCCGCCGATCTCGATGAAGATGATGTAGGGGATCGACTGGAGGTCGCGGACGGCGTTGTTGAAGTCGGCCGGGCCGGTCATCGCCTTCGAGTTGGTGTAGAAGTGCTCCAGCAGGAAGACGCCGAGCGGGAGGATGCCCGTCAACTGGTGGAGCTTCCTGAAAACGAACGTACTGCTCAGACGGACGGCCATGTCAGAGTGCCTCTCCTTCGCAGCATGCGCGCCGCAGCGTTGTTACTTTGTTGTCTGGTAGGTCGGCCATGATTATAACGACGCGCCGCGGAAAAGCAATCGCGCTAGCGCGCCAGGTACAGCCACACGGCCGCGGCCAGCGCGAAGGCCGGCGCGAGCATCAGCGCGCCCGTCGCGACGTAGGCGGCCGCGCTCGCCGCGGCCCAGAAGGCGAACGAGACCTTGTCGTCCCGCGTCGCCTCGGCCTCTTCTTCATCTAGCCCGAGCCTGCGCCGCAGCTCGCCCACCCTCCGGCCGAGTATCGACTCGTCCCACTCTTCGCCGTAGAGGTTCGTGCTGTGCCGGCCGCGCACGAAGGCGCGGTAGGTGGCGCGCGGGTAGACGACGAGCCCGCAGGCGAAGCCGAGCAGGTCGAGCAGCCAAGCCACCCAGTAGCGGCGGATGCCGCCCGCCACCTCCCACGCAGCGATCTCGAACTCGCCGCGCCACGTCGTCGGGTACTCGGTCAGGACGTGGTGCAGGTCGTGGAACCTGACGGCGCGCCTCCGCCCGTCGGTGTTCGGGAACGCCAGAGGGATGCGCCAGAGTTTCAGCACGACCCAGGCGTCGCCGTAGCCGCCGTCCTCCCCGAGCCCGCCGAGCGCGAACAGTCGCGCGCGCGCCTCGCCCAGCGTCAGCCCGGGCGCGTATGTCAGTTGTCCGGCCATAGGGCCTACTCCTATGACTGAATTTTAGTCCAGCGCGGTTATAAGATAAAATGAAAAATATAGGGCAAACATCTGAGAGATTCTTATTAAAGCTGTTAGCTGTTAGCCGCCGGCTTTTAGCTAAAACAATTCGTAGACCGGCTTCGTTGTACAAGGCATCGAGCTAAAACTAACGGCTCTTAGCTAACAGTCATGCAAATCGAAACGCTGAAAATCTTCTGCGACCTGGTGGAGACGAAAAGCTTCTCGCAGGCCGCCGAGCGCAACTTCGTCACGCAGTCGGCCGTGAGCCAGCAGGTGCGCGGGCTCGAAGGCAAGTTCAAGCGCCGCCTCTTGGAGCGCGTGCGCGGGCGGCGCGAGCTGCACCTGACGCAGGAGGGCGAGGCTTTCTACGAGGCCAGCCGCGAGGTCTTGCAGGCTTACGGCCGGCTGGTGGAGAGCATGCGCCAGTTGTCGGGCGCGGTCGGCGGGACGGTGCGCGTCGCGACCGTCTACAGCGTGGGCTTGCACGAGCTGCCGCCGGTCGTGCGCGAGTTCATGGCGCTCTACCCGCGCGCCAAGATCGACCTCGAATACAGCCGCACGACGCGGGTCGTGCGCGACGTTCTGAGCGGGGCCGTTGACCTCGGCGTCGTCGCCTACCCCGAGAAGCGGCGCGGGCTGGAGGTCGTGCCGCTCGGCGGCGACCGCCTCGTCTTCATCTGCCGCCCGGAGCACCCGCTCGCCAAGCGCAAGAAGCTGCGCGCGGCCGACCTGCAGGGGCAGAACTTCATCCACTTCGAGCGCGACATCCCGACGCGCCGCGCCACCGACCGCATCCTGCGCGGGCACGGCGTCACGGTCCAGCGCGCCGCCGAGTTCGACAACATCGAGACGATCAAGCGCGCCGTCGAAGTCGGCCTCGGCGTGGCCGTCGTCCCGCGCCCTTCCGTCCTGGACGAGGGGCGCACGGGACAACTCGCCGTCGTCCCGCTCGTCGAGCCGGAGTGGGAGCGCGCCGTCGGCGTCGTCTACCGCAGCGACCGCTCGCTCTCGACGGCCGCGCGGAAGTTCATCGAGCTTCTCCAGCGCCACGGCGAACGGGGATGAAGCGCGTGCTGGTGATAGGCTCGGGCGGCGCGGGCAAGTCCACGTTCGCGCGCCGTCTCGGCGAGAGGCTCGGGCTCCCGGTCATACACCTCGACCGCGTCTACTGGCGGTCGGGCTGGGTCGAGCCGCCGAAGGACGAGTGGCGGCGGCAGGTCGAGGGGCTGTGCGCAGGGCGCGAGTGGGTCATGGACGGCAACTACTCGGGCACGCTTGACGTGAGGCTCGCGGCCTGCGACGCGGTCGTCTTCCTCGACCTGCCGCGGACGGTCTGCGTGTGGCGCATCATCAAGCGGGCGCTGAGGTACAGGGGCACGAGCCGCCCCGACATGGGCGAGGGCTGCCGCGAACAGCTCAACAGGGATTTTCTGACCTTCCTGCTCTGGGTCTGGAACTACCCGCGGCGCAGCCGCCCGAAGGTACTTGAGCGGCTCCGGGCGCTCTCCGAGAGCAGGCAGATTTACATACTGCGTTCGAGCGCGGAGGCCGAGGAGTTTCTGCGCGGGGGTAGCGGTCAGAACCGCCCGCGGTAGCGGGTGGGCCTTGCAATGAGCGCTTGACGATTGATAACAGTCGCACTCTCATCAATCATCAAGCCGTCAGCGTAACGCCCGCCCGCTACCGCTGGCGGTACTGACCGGGCTTACGAGGAAGGGGCGCACCACTGTCTGAAGAGTTAACAAATCTACCCGCGACTGAACTCGCTCGGTTGATTCGCGGTCGCGCGGTCTCGCCGGTCGAGGCGGTCGAGGCATACCTGCGCCGAATCGAGGGCTTGAACCCGGCGCTCAACGCGGTCGTGACGCTCGCGCCCGACGCGCTCGAACGCGCGCGCGAGGCGGAGGCGGCCGTTCTGCGCGGGGAGGCGTCGGGCGGGCTCCACGGCGTGCCCCTGACGGTGAAGGACACGGTCGAGGTGCGGGGCCTGCGCACGACTTTCGGGTCGCGGGTGCGCGCGGAGTACGTGCCCGAAGAGGACGCGCCAGCCGTCGCGCGTCTGCGCGCGGCGGGGGCGGTCATCATCGGTAAGACGAACTGCCCCGAGTTCGCGCTCGACTACACGTCCGAGAATCCCGTCTTCGGGCGGACGAACAACCCGCACGACGCGGGGCGCACGCCGGGCGGTTCGAGCGGCGGCTGCGCGGCGGCCGTGGCCGCGTGCATGACCGCGGGGAGTATGGGGAGCGACCTCGCGGGCTCGATACGCATCCCCGCGCACTTCTGCGGCGTCGCGGGTCTGAAGCCGACGGCGGGCCGCGTGCCGGGCGGCGGCCAGATGCCGCCCGCCTCGGGGCTGCACTCGCTCGGCGCGACGCTCGGCCCGCTCACGCGGACGGTCGATGACCTGAGTCTCCTCTACCGTGTGCTCTCGGGCGAGAACGAATCGCACGAGACGTTGGAGGGGCTGCGCGCGGCCGTCTACACGGACGACGGCTCGACGGACGTGACGGCGGAGACGCGTGAGGCCGTCGGGCGCGCCGCGCGCGCGCTGGCCGGCGCGGGGCTGGACGTTGCGGAGGAGGTTCCGCCGTCGGTCGGCGAGGCGACGGGACTGTGGCTCTCGCTCTTCGAGTACGCGACGCAGCGGTTCGTGCGCGGGGCTTACGCGGGGAGGGAAGACGAGGCGGGGCGCGCCGCGCGCGTCATCCTCGAACGCGCCGCGCGCTGGGGCGAGCCGCCGCTGGAGAAGGTGCTCTCGGCGTGGGAGGAGCGCGACCGCGCGCGCGGGGCGCTCCTGCGTTGGATGGAGCACACGCCGCTCCTCGTCGCGCCGGTCGGGGCCGTCCCCGCGTTCCTTCATGAAGAGTTCGGCCGCGTCGAGATCGAAGGGCGCGGCGTCCCGACCTTCCGCGCCTTCTCCCACGCGCACGCGGCGAACGTCTTCAACCTGCCGGCCGCGTGCGTGCCCGCGGGGCGCACCGCGGCGGGGCTCCCCGTAGGCGTGCAGGTCGTCGGCCGCCCGCACGAGGAGCGGCGCGTGCTCGCGGCCGCGAGGGTGATTGAAGAGGCGCTCGGTGGCTGGCAGCCTCCACACATAATCCTTCCAAAAGCCTGAGCCAATCCGGTATAGTTTGACCCGAACCTGCCTTGAAAATTTGAAATTTCAAATCTGAACTTGTTCGCAACTCCCGGAGGGCACATGGAAATAGGCATTCTCATCTTCTTCCTCTTCATAGCCATCGCGACGCTGGTCGTCGCGGCCAAGACGATCAAGATCGTGCCGCAGGCGACCGTCATGCTCATCGAGCGTTTGGGGCGCTTCAGCCGCGTCGCGACGAGCGGGCTCAACGTCATCGTCCCGTTCCTCGACAAGCCGCGCGGCGTCTACTGGACGAACGTCCGGCCGGGGCTGACCTCGATAGACCTGCGCGAGCAGTACATAGACATGCCTCCGCAGCCCGTCATCACGCGCGACAACGTGACCATCCACGTCGATTCGGTCGTCTACTGGCAGATCACCGACCCGACGAGGGCCGTCTACGAGGTCGCCGACCTGGTGGGCAGCCTCGTCCAGCTCACCATCACCGGCATGCGCGCCGTGATGGGCGACATGGACTTAGACCACACGCTCTCCTCGCGCGACCAGATCAACTCGAAGCTGCGCATCATCCTCGACGAGGCGACCGACAAGTGGGGCGTCAAGGTCACGCGCGTGGACGTGAAGAACATCACCCCGCCCGAAGACGTGCGCCTCACGATGGAGAAGCAGATGACGGCCGAGCGCAACCGCCGCGCGCTCGTCCTCCAGGCCGAGGGCGACAAGCAGGCCGCCATCACGCGTGCCGAGGGCGAGAAGCAGGCGGCGGTGACGCGCGCGGAGGGTGAGAAGCAGTCGGCCATCCTCGCCGCGGAGGGCGCGGCGCAGGCGCGCCTGCGTAACGCCGAGGCCGAGGCCGAGGCCATCGACCAGGTCTCGCGCGTCATGCTCGAACACGGCAACCCCGCGCAGTACCTCATCACGCAGCGCTACATCGAGAGCCTGAAGGAGATGTCGCGCGGCCAGAACGCGAAGGTCATCTTCATGCCGGTCGAGACGACCGCCATGCTCTCCAGCATCGGAGCCCTCAAAGAGATGTTCTCCGAGACAGGCGAGAAGCGCCGCGACGAAGGCGGCGGCCAGCAGTTGCCGCCCGGCCGCCCGCGGCAGTTGCCCAACTCCTGAGCTGAAGAATCAACCACGGAGACGCAGAGGCACGGCTTGAAGCGATGTGACTTCAAAGCCGTGCCTCCGTATCTCTGTGGTTAGACTGATTGTTTGAGCGTTTTGCTAATCAGTTGACCAATCGTTTAGAGGCGGGCTCAGCCCGCCGGCCCGACCTGCGATGTACGTCGAGCCGGCGGGCTGAGCCCGCCTCTAAACGGTAGGAGGTAAACTCAAACGCACACCTCTCTAGAACGCGTGGCGTGACAGCGGCGTGTAGCGCGAGCCGCCGGGGCCGAGTTCGCTGCGGATGACGAGAAGCTCGTTGACCTCGAAATCGAAGGGGCCGAAGGTCGTGTGCCGGTGTGCTTCGGAGAGGGCGTGCGCGTCTTTCGGGGTGCGGAGGCGCGCGAGCGTGAGGTGCGGCTTGAAGGCGCGCGGCTCGCGCGGGAAGCCGGCGGCCTCGCACTCCTGTTCGAGGCGGCGTTGGAGTTGAGCGAGCTGGTTCGACGAATCCTTCACGCCGAGCCACAGCACCCGCGCGGCGCCGCGCGGCGGGAAGGTGCCCGACTCTTCGATTGAGAGTCGGAAGGTCTTGGAGCCCTCGACGGCCGCGCCGGCCGCGCGCGAAAGGTCTTCGACGCGCGCCGGCTCGACTTCGCCGACGAACTTCAGAGTGATGTGAAGTCCCTCGGGTCGCGCCCAGCTCGCGCGCGCGTCGGGGAAGTCTCGGCGCAGCCGCGCGGCGTGTGCGGCCGCCGCCGCCCGAATCTCGTTGGGCAGCTCGACGGCGCAGAAGAGGCGGACGCTTTGCTCCTCACTCATTTTTTAGTGCGGCGGCCCGCAACAGAACCGCGAGCGGTAGCGAGCGGGTGTTACTTACCTGACGCAGGCCGTCGAAGTATCACGAACCCGCTCGCTACCGCTCGCGGTTCTGTTCCTCTATTTCGGCGCGAGCGTCAGTGTGTGGCGTGCGGAGCGCGCGACGGCCGCGGCGGTGAAGGGGAAGACGCGCGGCGTGACCGCGCGCCAGTCTTCGAGCTGATCCCGCCAGTGCGGGCTGCGCGGGTCGCCCGAGACGCCGAGCGCGATGCCCTGCCGCGTCCTGTCCCAGTCGGAGGCGTCCGCGATGAGGCGCATCGAGACCGACGAGCCCACGTTCGGCGCGGCGAAGATGCCGCCGCCGCCGCCCCGCTGCGGGAAGGGCGCGATCTGGTACATCTTCCCGACGAGGGGCACGTCCTTGAGCGGGTGCGGGAAGTTGACGGAGAGGCGCGCGCCCCACGTCCACTTCGTCTCGTCCGCCCCGAGCGACTTCGTCAGAGACTCGCGGGTCTCGCGGTGCGCGGCGTCGAGCAGCTCGGCGTATGAGGCGAACTCTTTCGGCAGCCACTCCCGGGGCCGCTCCTGAATGACGCGGTCGAAGAAGATGGCGCTGGTGGGCCAGCGGTACTCCTTCGCTAAGTCCGCGCCGAGCGCGCCGGCGAGTATCTTCTGGCGGAACGCGCCCGCCATCTCGACGGCGAGCCGCGGGGCGCGCGCGTCCGGCTCAAGCTGCCCGTCCCACGACTCGAAGAGTTTTACCGTCTCGCGCCACTTCTCGCCCTGCTTGTCGAGGCCCGCCTCGCGCGCGACCCTGGCGACCTCGCGCGCGAAGGTCGCGCCGGAGATGGTGTAGGCGTCCGCTTGCACGGCGCGGAAGTCTTCTACGGTCAGTTTCTGTTTGGCCGTGAGCAGGTCGTAGATGCGGCGCGAGCGCGTGGGCGACGCCCAGACGCGCGTGAGGAAGTGCGGGTAGTCGCGCCCCACCACGCGGCTGTTGGCCGTGACGATGATGCCGGAGGGCGGGTCGTAGACGTGCGGCAACTCGGCGTGCGGTATGAAACCCTTCCACTCGCCCTCGTCCTTCGCGCCGTCGTAAGGCATGCTTCCGTCGCCGCTCGAACGTATGGGGATAAGCCCCGCGCCGTAGTAGCCGATGTGGCCGTCAACGTCTGCGTAGACGAAGTTCTGCGTCGCGCCGCCGTAGTCCTTGAGCGCGTCGGCGAACTCCTTCCAGTTGCGCGCGCGGTTGAGTTTGTAGAAGGTCGTGAACTCTGTGGCCTCGGGCGTGAGCGCCGTCCAGCGCAGGGCGTAAGCGTCCGCGCCCTTCCTGAAGATGACGGGGCCGTGGCGCGTGACAGTCACCTCGTGCGGGACGACTTCGGTCTCAGTCCCCACCAACGCCTTGCGGACTTTTATCTCCTCGCGGCGCACCTCCGCGTCGCGCCAGCCGCTCGCCGTCTGGTAGCGGCGCGGGTTCTGCGGGTCGAACGTCTCGCGGTACAAGTCCTGCACGTCGGGGCCGAGGTTCGTCAGGCCCCAGGCGATGCGCTCGTTGTGGCCGATGATGACGCCGGGCGCGCCCGCCGCCGTGACGCCCGCGACGCGCAGGCCCGGCGCGCTCAGGTGAATCATGTGCCAGATTGAAGGGGCCGAAGACGGCAGGTGCGGGTCGTTGGCGAGCAGGGGCTTGCCCGAGGCGGTGCGCTTACCCGAGACGACCCAGTTGTTGCTCGCCGCGAGGTCTTCGGCGTTCAGGCCGATGCGCGCGCGCGTGCGCTCCTCGGTCTGTTGGACGGAGGAGAGTTCGGACAGCAGTTCTTTCAAGTTCGACTGAAGGGGCAGGGCAGAGGTGCGGCCCGCGGGCTTCAAGCCCTTCCTGTCGGTCTTGTCCGTGCCGACGACGAGCACGTCAAGCGGGGAGTGTTCGGGGAAGAGCGCGGCGGCCTTGTCGGGCGGGAGGCCCGCGAAGAGTGCGCGGGCGAGGTCGAGCGTCCAGGTCGTCGAGAGCGCCTCGGCGAAGTTCTTGACGACGGAGCCGGTGTCCGCGGGCGTCCAGTGGCGCGGGCGGTAGCCGAGCATTCGGAACTCCGGCGGCAGGCTCTTGTCGTCGAGCGAATCTATGTAGGCGTTGACGCCCGCGGCGTAAGCCTCCATCACCGCGCGTGACCTGGGGTCGGCCTGCGCGGCGGCCGCGTCGGCCACCCGCGCGAAGCCGTAGTTGCGCCGCCGCTTGTCCTCTTCGAGCGTCAGCTTCCCGAAAATCTCCGACAACTCGCCGCGCGCCGAGCGCCGGAACAGATCCATCTGGAACAGGCGGTCGCTCGCCGTCACGTAACCCTGCGCGAAGTAGAGGTCTAACTCGTCCTCGGCCTCGACGTAAGGGACGCCGCGCTCGTCGCGCCTCACCTTCACGGCCTTTTTCAGGCCCGGCAGGCTCACGACCGGGGCTTCGGCCTGCGGCGCGGCTGTCTGCGCCGGGACGAGGGGCAGGAACGACGTTAAGAGCAGAGACAGCGAGAGGACGAGACGGGCGATAGGGCCGACTGCTTTCATCGGGTGAAACCTCAAGGCGGAAGGTGTCAAAGGCGTGAGAATCTTACGCGAAAAACCGGGTCAGAACCACCCGCGGTAGCATGTGGGCCTTACGTTGACGGCTTGATGATTGATGAGAGCCGCGCTGTCATCAATCGCTCGGCATATGCTACGCCCACCCGCTACCGCGGGCGGTTCTGACCGCTATGACGCTCAAGCCAGACGCGCTCCTCGACGTGGCCGACCGAGAATTCGTAGTAGTAGTTGTACGTGTAGAGTCGGCCGCAGAGCGGGCACTTCTTCGTGACCTCGTACTCCTTGGAAGTGTCCCAGAAGCCTTCGGGCCAGGGGTAGGTGTCAACCAGACGCGAGGCAGCGTCGGGCAGCCTCTCGCCTTCGCGCAGGTCTGCGGCGGCGAAGTCGGGGAGCGCGGCGCAAATCTCGCAGTCGGAAATCTCCAAGGCGTCTCAGTGCTCCGGGTCGATGACGATGAGGCGCGGCTCGGTCATCTCCTCCATCGCGTAGCGGATGCCTTCGCGGCCCGCGCCGGAGAGTTTGACGCCGCCGTAGGGCATGTTGTCCACGCGGAAGGCGGGCGAGTCGTTGACGATGACGCCGCCGAAGTCGAGCGCGCGCAACGCCCGCAGCGCCCGCGCGGTCTCGCGCGTGAAGACTCCGGCTTGCAGGCCGTAACGCGTGTTGTTCGCCTCGGCCAGAGCCTCCCCGAAGTCGCCGAAGGTCTGGAGCGTGGCGACGGGCGCGAAGACCTCCTCGGAGCAGACGCGCATCTCGGCGTGCACGTCCGTCAGCACGGTCGCTTCGAGCAGAGAGCCCTCGCGCCTCCCGCCGCACAGCAGGCGCGCGCCCGCGCCGACGGCTTCGTTGACCCAGGATTCGGCGCGCTTAGCCGCCGCCTCGTCAATCATGTTGGAAAGCTCCGTGGCCTCGTCGAGCGGGTCGCCGGACTTGAGCGACCGCGCGATGTTAACGAAGCGGTCGGTGAACTCTTCCGACACCTTCTCGTGCACCAGCACGCGCTGGGCGGAGATGCAGACCTGTCCGGCGTAGGCGAAGGCGGAGGCGGCGGTGCGCTCGGCGGCGAACTTAACGTCGGCGGTCTCGTCCACGATGACGGGCGCGTTGCCGCCGAGTTCGAGCGCGACGGGTTTGCGGGCCGCGCGCCGTCGGAGGAGCCAGCCGACCTCCGCGCTTCCGGTGAAAGAGATCATGTTGACGCGCTCGTCTTCGAGCACGGCGTCGATGGTCTCGACCTCCATCGGCACGACCTGCAAGGCTGCGCGCGGCAGGCCGGATTCGAGGAAGACTTCGCCGAGCAGGAGCGAGGTGAGGGGCGTGCGCGGGCTCGGCTTGACGACGATGGCGTTGCGGCCGGCGAGCGCGGGCGCGACCTTGTGCGCGACGAGGTTGAGCGGGAAGTTGAAGGGCGTGATGCCGAAGACGACGCCGCGCGGGAAGCGCTCTGTCCAGCCCGTCCGGCCCGCGCCCGTTGACTGGCCGTCGAGCGGGACGACCTCGCCCGCGAAGCGGCGCGCCTCCTCGGACGCGTAGGTGAAGGTCATCACGCCGCGCTCGACCTCGGCGCGCGCGGTCTTGATGGGCTTGCCGGCTTCCGTAGCGATGGTGCGTGCGAACTCTTCGGCGCGCGCGCGGACGCCGTCGGCAACGGCGCGCAAGCCCTCGGCGACGCGGTGGCGCGGCAGCTCGCGCATCTCCGCGGCCGCGCGCGAGGCGGCGGCGAGCGCCTCTTCGACTTCGGCTTCGGAGGCGACGGCGAAGTTCGCTATCAGCTCCGAGTTGTAAGGCGAGCGCACCTCGCGCGTGCTCGCAGTCGTGCGCCACTCGCCGCCGAGAAGTAGAGGTCTGTCTGCCATCGCTCGATGACAGATGTTAGCACACCGACGGTCGGGCGTAGTTGGGCGCGCAGTTCAGCACGGAGACTCGGAGACACGAAGACACAGCCCGTCGAATTACGCCGCATAATGTCGCGGCGGCCTTCAAGACTTTACGCATGACCTGACCTCCCGACGTACCCTTTGAGCCACGCGACGGCCCCGATGGCGACGAGGCCGAGCCCGAAGTAGAGGCCGAGCGCGCGCTCCACCGGCTTGACGTTGTGGTCATGCTCGTCGGTGGAGTTCACGTCGGCTTTGTTCGACGAAGTCAGGCGGGTGGCGACCGTTTCCTTCGACCCGACTGTCGCGAGAACCTTCAGGCTCCCGTCGGGGGAGAGCTCGCGCACGCGCGGGCCTTCCAAGACGTTCGGCGGGGTGAAGCCGACTTCGAGGATGAGGACTCTGCCGTCGCCCGTCAAGGCGACGCCCGCCGGAGACCAGGGGGCTTCCGCGCGGACGACACGCTCGACCTTCCCGTCAGCCGCGACCTTCAACACGCGGCGGCGGCCGTAGTCCGCGACGTAGACGTTGCCGCCCGCATCGACGGCCAGCCCCATCAGTCCGCCGTACCCGGCCCGCGCGTCGTCGGGGAACTGTTCTTCGAGCCCCGTCGCCAGAGTCTTCACCTCGCCGTCCGGCGAGACCCTTCGCAGGTCTCCGGCGTCTGTGACGTAGAGCGAGCCGTCGGGGCCGAAGGCCAGCCCGCCGACGCTCCGGAAGCGCGCCCGCGTGCCGCGCCCGTCCGCGTGGCCGTAAGCCCCTCCCGCGAGCGTCGAGACTTCGCCGCGGGGCGTGCGCTTCAGGATGCGCGTCTCGACGTTGGTGTGCCTGTTCTGCTCGACGTGGAAGGTGTTGCCCTCGGCGTCGCGCCAGGAGGAGTTGCCGCCGTAGACGTTGCCGTCCCTGTCGATGGAAAGCTCGTGGACGTGCCGGCCGCGGACGCCCGGGCGGAAGATCGAGAGCCGCCCGTCGGGCTCAAGCCGCCGGATGTTTTCGAGGTCGCTGAAGTAGACGCGACCCCGCGCGTCAACGACGATGCCCGTCGCGGGGTGCGCCGATGCGGACACCGGCACCAGACAGAGCAACGCGTGGGCCGCCGCGTAGAGTAAGAGTCTCGTTAATGACATGGCGATCCTTTGCCCAAGACACACGACCTCCCTGACGGTCGCGCTACTGCCGCGGCCGACCTCATAGAGCTTCAAAGTGTTGGTGGGAACTGGGCGGTTAGCGCATGAGTTTAGCTACCGTTTAGAGGCGGGCTCTGCCCGCCGCCGCAAGCTGCGATGTCACTCGGGCCGGCGGTCGAAGACCGCCTCTAAACGGATGAATGAAGCTCACGCGCAAACCGCTCTAAGTCTTCTCTAGCTTGATGTCGCGCACGCAGGCGGAGACGCCGTCGGGGCCGCGCTTGACGGTGACGATGGGCGAGAAGGTGCCGAGGCCCGCGTGGCGCGCGCGCATGTCGTCGTTGACGAGCGGGTCGTCGTCGAACCAGTATTCGGGAATCCAGCGCTCGGCGTAACCCGCGCCGAAGACCTTGGCGTGAATGTGCTGCGGGTTGCGCGTGCCCGGGTAGGACGCGGGGCGGATGGAGCGGAACTCGTAGCGGCCGTCTCGGTCGGTCTTCACCGAGCCTTTAATCCGCGGGTCGGGCGGCCCGCCCCGGCCGTCTCTTTCGGAGTAGAGGCCGCGCGCGTCGGTGTGGTAGACGTGGAGCGTCACGCCCGCGGCGGGCGTCCTGCCGTCGGCGGCGAAGATTCTCCCGGTCACGATCATCGGCTCGCCCGGCTCGCCCGCTTGCGTGAGCACGGTCGTCCACGAAAGCGCCGCCGTCTCTTTCTCGACCGATGCTGAGCCCGCGAGCGCCCCCGGGCTCCGGCTGCAGCCGAAGGCCGTGAGACTCAGTGCGGGGAGGCCGACGAGGGCCGCGCCCGCGCCGTGCAGGAACAGACGACGGTCGAAGAATCTGACTTCACGTCCTGATGACATAAACGCCTCCTTCATTGTTATCGCCAGAGCTTCCGCCAGACGCGGCGGACGGCGGGCATGCTCTCGCCCCATGACAGCCAATCTTTGTCGAGTCCGTCCTTCCATGCGTCGAGCATCGCGCGGTCGAGCCCTATGACGCCCTCACGAGTCACCCCCGCGGGCGGCGGCGCAAGGGCCGCGAGCCGTTCGTAAACCCGCCCGCGGTCGTCCGCGGGGACGCGCGAAAGCAGATGCCAGAGCGTCAGCGTGTCGCGCGCGCGCGCGCCGTCGAGCACGGCGTCGAGCGCGGCGCGGTCGTTCTCAAAGTCAAACCTGGCGAGCGCCTTAACGAGCGCTTCGGGCGCGTCCTCGAAGAAGGGCGTGCCCGGCCCCGCGCCCGGCTGGGTCAGGCAGGCGGCCCCCGCGGGGACGATGGACTCGCGCGCCTCCGTTTCGAGCGCGACGTAGCCCGAGGTGACGTGCAGCAGGCCGCGCCCTTCGTCGTCAACCTCTATCGTGTAGGCGCAGCCCAGGTCTGCGGCGACGGCCGAGGGCGTGTTGACGAAGAAGAGGCGCGGCGGGGCCCAGATGCGCGCGTGCAGCGTGCCGCGCTGAAGCTCAAGGCGGTGTTCGGTGAGCCGCGTCTCGACGAGGCGGACGCGCGTGTTCGGCTCGACCTCGACCTGCCCGATGTTGGCGACGGCGATTTCGGCGCGCGAGGCCGCGTCGGTCTCAAGCCACTCGCCGACGCGCAGCCGCCCGCGGTCGTTGATGAGAGTTGAAGAGACGCGCGGAGAACCTTCGACGCGCGCCACCTCCCAACCGGGCCGCTGCGCGCGCAGGTAGAGCCACGCGCCGCCCGCGGCGAGCGCGACCAGCAGCGCGGCGAACGCCGGGGCGAAGACTCGTCGGCGGGAGGGGACGAGGGGTTGAGTTTGAGAGCCGCGCCGTCTCTCTCGGCTCCCCTCTTCGACGAGCGCGGCCTCGATGCCTTCCCAGAGACTCGCGGGCGCTTTGGCCGAGGGGAGCGATTCGGCGAGGCGGATGCCGAGCCTGACCTCTTCAAACTCCGTGCGGCACGCGGCGCAAGCGTCGAGGTGCGCGGCGACGCGCGCGGTCTCTTCGGACGAAAGCTCGCCGTGGGCGTAGGCCGAGAGATGTTTACTGTAATGCCTGCCGAACATCATCCCTCCCGCTCGTCCCGCACGAGCTCGCCGCGCAGGTGTCCCAGCTTGCGCGCGAGCGCCTTGTGGCCGCGGTTGAGTCTGGACGCGACCGTCCCCTTCGACAGGCCGAGCACGCCCGCGATCTCCTCGTAGCTCATCTCCTCGAAATACTTCAACAACATCACGACTCTCAACTTCGGCTTCAGTGCGGCGACGGCCCGCTCGACCGAGCGCCTGACCTCGGCCCGGGCGACGCTCTCTTCCTGAGTCCTCCTCTCGCGCGGCTCGCTCAGCTCGAAGCCTTCCCCGAACTGCTGCACGCGGCGGCGCTTGCGCTGCTCGTCCACGCAGGCGTTCGTCGTCAGGCGGTAGAGCCAGGTCGTGAACTCCGCCTCGCCCTGGAACTGCCCGATGCGCGTGAAGAGCTTGAGAAAGACCTGCTGGGTCACGTCGGCGGCCGTCGCCTCGTCGCCGCCGAAGAAGTAGAGTGCGACGGAGTAGACGCGGTCTTTGTGGCGCTCGAACAGGCGGCGGAAGGCGTCACGGTCGCCCAGCTTACAGGCTTCGATGACCGCCTCGCCCCGCGCTTCCTCGCCCATCAAGACGACGCTCTCCATCCTCTCCTCCGCCCGGACTTCGGCCCAATAGACGCTCGCCGCCCGCATCGTCTTCCAAATTTTTCCAAAGGGGAAGAGGTTTGTGACGAAAAGGCCGTGCGCCGCTCTTAAAAGGCAGGACGAGGGCTGATTGTTGACGCGCAGCCAGGCGGCCTTTACAATCCGGCCGTCGTCCCGAGTTCCTTCTGGCGAGCACGTTAACAGCCGAACATGCCTTCTCAACTCTCGAAAGCCGCCCGTCTCTTCTGCGCGCTCGCGTTCGCGCTGGTGCTGTGCGCCTCGGCGCGCGCGCAGCAGCGGCCGCTCATCACGGAGGACGTGGACGTACTTGAGCCGGGCTCTCTGCGCGTGCAGGTCGGCATCGACTTCATGCAGGACGCGAAGTTCCCCACGTCGGGGCTGACGGGCGATTTGACGCGGGTCGGCGTCATCGGCGTCCACGTCGGCCTCTCGCCCAACGTCGAGTTCTCGATCGAGGGCGTGGCGCAGAACTTCCTGAGCATCAACACGCGGGGCGCGTCGGCCGTCCCGCTCTCCGTCCCCGCGGGCGAGAACTCGACCAACGACACGGGCGACTTCCGCCTCTCGACGAAGATCAAGCTGCGCAACGAGACGCGGCGCGGGCCTTCCCTGGGCTTCAAGTTTGGCGTCGAACTGCCCAACTCGAACGAGTCGCGCGGCATCGGCCTCAACCAGACGAACGCGTTCGGGATGGTTCTGGTCGGGAAGAAGTTCGGGCGTGAGGGCCGCCTGAACACGTTCGGCAACCTCGGCCTCGGCATCTACACTGCGCCGACGCGGCTCTTCACGCAGAACGACATGCTGCTCTACGGGCTGGGCGGCATCTTCCGCGTCAACAAGACCGTGGACATCGCGAGCGAAGTCAACGGCCGCCTCAACACGCGCGGCGGCACGGCCCCGCTCGGCACCGAGTCGCTCGGCGAGTTCCGCCTCGGCCTGCGGGTCAGGGCGGCTGGCCTGCGCTTCGACGCCGCGGGCATCAAGGGCCTGACCGAGTTCAGCCCGCGCTCCGGCGTCACCTTCGGCGTCACCTACGACACGCCCTCCGTCTTCACCCCTGTCAAGTAGATAGCGAATGGTAAATCGTGAATGGAAGCCGCGCCCGCGTCGGGCTGTACGTCGGCGGGCGCGGCTTTTGTCTATTTACCGTTAACCATTTACTATTCACTAAACCATGTACGAGTGGATAGCCGAAGTCGTCCGCTGGCTGCACGACTTCATCAAGGAGGTGCCGATCTACTACGCCGCCCCGGCGATGGTGCTGATCGGCGCGCTCGACTCTTCACTGCTGAGCCTGCCCGAGATTAACGACTACCTCGTCGTCGCGCGCTGCTACAGCGACCCGAAGTCCGTCTTCTACTTCCCGCTCTTCGCCGCCGCCGGCTCCGTCATCGGCTGCAACGTGCTCTACGCCATCATGCGGCGCGGTGGCCAGGCCGTGATGCGCCGCCGCTTCAGCGCCGAGAACATCGCCAAGGTCGAGCGCGCCTACGCGCGCTTCGGCTTCCTCGCGCTGGCCGTGCCGGCGCTGCTGCCGCCGCCGATGCCCTTCAAGATTTTCGTGGCGACGGCGGGCGCGCTCGAATTCCCGCGCTGGAAGTTCATGACGACGATCATGATCGCGCGCAGCGTGCGCTACATCGTCGAGGGGACGCTGGCGGTCTTCTACGGCGAGCAGGTCATCGACTTCATGCGCGAGAACGGCATCTACGTCGTGAGCGGCGTCGGCGCGCTGCTCGTCGTCGGCGTGGGCGGGTACGTGCTGTTCAAACACGTCCGCGCGCCGCGCAAGACCGCGGTCGAGATAGCGGAAGAGAAGGAAGGGGACGCGAGTTAAGCCTTGAAATGGCTGCTCCGTAAAATCAAGAATGGGCTGAAGGCAGTTGAAGCCTTCCTCATCCCGTTCGGCGCGTTCGGGCTGTTTGCCATCGCGCTGCTGGACTCGGCACTTGTCCCGCTGCCCGGCGGCCCCGACGCGTTGATGGTCTTCCTATCGGCGCAGAGCCCGGCGCGGATGCCGCTCTACGCGCTGGCGGCTACGGCCGGGTCGGTCATCGGGTGCGTCATCCTCTACCACATCTCGAAGCGCGCGGGCCGGCGCGCGCTGGAAAAATTCCCGCCGCGGAAGCAGGCGCGCGTGAAGGAGCTGGTTGACCGCTACGACGTGCTCTCGGTGCTGGTCGCGTCGGTGCTGCCGCCGCCGTTCCCGTTCAAGCTCTTCGTCATCACGGCGGGCGTCTTCCGCCTGAGCCTCGTGCGCTTCGCCGCGGCCGTCGCCGTCGGGCGCGCCTTCCGCTTCTTCCTCGAAGGCTACCTCGCCGTCCGCTACGGCGAGCAGGCCAAAGAGGTGCTCGCCGAGAACTACCCGGCGGTCGGCCTCGGCGTCGCCGCGCTCGTCGTCGTCGTGTTCGTGCTGCGGGGTCTGTTAAAGCGTAAGAGGACGGGCGAACGTCCCGCGGAAGTCGAAGAGGACGGGGCGCCGACGGCCGACTGAAGTTTTAATGATTGCCGGCCTCTCTGGCGTGGCCGTTCCCGTTCCCGTTCTCGGGCAGTTGTTTCTGGAAGCGGCGCGCGCCGTTGAGGTCGCGGACGCCGTTCTCTGCGAGGTGTTCGAGCAGGTGTAGGAAGACGCGGGCGGTGGCGCGCGCGTCGTCGCCCGCGCGGTGGCGCGTGCGGTGCGGGACGGAGAAGTGCTCGGCCAGCGCGCCCAGTCGGAAACTTCTCAGCTCCGGCAGGAGCTGGCGCGCGAGCGAGACCGTGCAGATGTGCGCGTTCATCATCCGGCGGCCGGGGAAGACGTTCGAGACCTCGTGGTTGATGAAGCGCACGTCGAAGACGGCGTTGTGCGCGACCAGCACGGAGGTGCCCGCGAAGTCGAGCCAGCGCGGGACGACCTCGTCGAAGGTCGGCGCGCCCGAGACCATCTCGTCGCGGATGCCCGTCAGCCCCGCGATGAAGGGCGGGATGGGCATGAGCGGGTTGACGAGCGTCTGGAACTCGGCGACGATGCGCCCGGAGCGGACGCGCGCCGCGCCGATCTCCATGATGCGCGAGGGCGGCATCTTCGGCCCAGTCGTCTCGATGTCGAAGACGACGAAGTCGGTCTCCGTAAGGGCCCGGCACTCGTCGTCCTCGCAGAGCACTTCGACCGCGTTGCCGTCTTCGGTGACGCGCAGACGCCAGTCCTCGCCGATGAGTTCGAGGACGAGCGAGGCGGCCGCCGCCTCTTCGAGGTCGGGCAGTTCGAGGATGTTGGCGCAGACCTCGGTCGCGGGCGCGCGCCCGCCGTTTGAGTGCAAAAGCCTGATAGTCTCTTCGACGAGCGCCGAGTCCGGCACGAGGTTGCGGAAGGTCTCCATCGGGCCGCAGTTTAGCGGAGCGGCGCGGGAAAGGGAAGGAAATAGCGGATGAACCGTGAGGAAGTCGTCGAGAGGTTCCGCCGGACGGGGGCGCTGCTCGAAGGGCACTTCGTGCTGACAAGCGGCCTACACAGCCCGCAGTACCTTCAGTGCGCGCTCGTCCTCCAGCACCCTTCGGAGGCCGAAGCCTTCGGCCGCGCCATCGCCGAGCAGTTCCGTAGCGTCGGGGTCGAGACGGTCGCCGCCCCGGCCATCGGCGGCATCATCATCGGCTGGGAGACTGCGCGCGCCCTGAACGTGCGCTCCGTCTGGGCGGAGCGCGAGGAGGGGCGGATGACCCTGCGCCGCGGATTCAACGTTCGGCCCGGCGAGCGCGTGCTCGTCGTCGAAGACGTGATCACGACCGGCGGCTCGACGCGCGAGACCTGCGACGCGCTGCGCGCGGCCGGGGCGCTCGTCGTCGGGGCCGCCTCCATCATCGACCGCTCGGGCGGGCGCGCGGACGTGGGCGTCCCGCGCGTCGCCCTCGCCACGCTCGAAGTCCCGGCGGTCTCGCCCGCCGACTGCCCCCTCTGCGCCCGGGGCGTCCCGGCCGTCAAGCCCGGCAGCAGGAAGCAGTCTTGAACCACAGAGATACAGCCTGTCCATAGCTCAAGGCCCGGAACTGCGTCTCTGTGGTTCAATCCTCCTGATTTACCTTCAACTGTAAATAGCAATTGAAGAGCTGATCCTGCTCGCCGCTCCTTCACGCGTTGGGGTTTGAGAGTATTCCAAGCCTGACAAAACAAGAGGGCGTGATGAGCGAGCAAGGGCGGGCGAAGGGGAACGTGCGCGCGGGGCGCGCGCGCATCAAAGTCAACTATCTGGTTCTGTCGTACCTGTGCGTGGCGCACCTCATCGCCGCGTCTGCTTTTCTGCTGCCGGCGCGCCCCGGTCTGGTCGCGCTCGCCGTCGCAGCGTACTTCACCATCGGGTTCAGCACGACCATCGGGCTGCACCGCCTGCTGAGCCACAGGTCTTTCGAGTGCCCGAGGTGGTTGGAGTACGCGCTCGTGACCGTGGCGATGCTGACGGGGCAGGGGAGCCCCCTGCTCTGGGTCGCCAACCACCGGATACACCACGGGCGCAGCGACCGCGAGGGCGACGTACACTCGCCGCGCCGCGGCTTCTGGTACGGACACATCCTCTGGATCATCGACGACGCCTCGACCGACCCGCACGCCTACCGTAAATACTGCAAAGACCTCGCGGGCGACCGCTACTACCACTGGCTCGTCCGGTTCCGTCTGGCCCCGCAGGCGGCGGCCGTCGCGCTCGTCGGCTTCACCCTGGGGTGGGCGGCCGTCCCTTTGGTCTTCTTCCTGCCGGTCGTCTGCTGGATGCACAGCACGTACATGGTCAACTCCGTCTGCCACGACGCGCGGTTCGGGTCGCGCCTGTTCGAGACGCGCGAGGGGAGCCGCAACGTCTGGTGGGTCGGCCTGCTCGCGCTCGGCGAGGGCTGGCACAACAACCACCACGCCTGCCCGCGCTCGGCGCGACATGGAATAGGCGCGCGCCAGTTAGACCTCTCCTACCTCGTCATCCACTTGTTCGGCGCGTTAGGTCTCGCGCGGAACGTGAAGGAGTTCCCGCGCATTCAATCGACGGCTGCCGCGACCGGGTTAGAACCGCCCGCGGTAGCGGGCGGCCCTTTGCTATCCGAAGCCGCCGGGTAATCAAGGGCCGCCCGCTACCGCGGGCGGTTCTGACCTGAGCATCTGCGCTCAGGGTGATCCCATTCGATGACTATTCACGCGTTATCGAGTCGAGCAGTCATTCCTACGTGCTGCCTCATTGATTCGTCAGGTTTATATCGACAGTCAAACGGGCCAGACCCTTATAGCCGGAGCAAGGTGGATTCATGAGTCGAGCAAAGCAGACCAGGCGCGAGCGCAACCGGCAGGTAGACCGGTTCCAGCTCTACAAGCCTTTCATCTTCTACACTGCAGTCCTTTCCGTCATGCAGTACGCCGTCGTCAGGAGCGGCGCGTCGTCAATCGTATCGGCCGCGGGGCTCTTCGTCGTCGGCCTGTTGACGTGGGGTCTTTATGAATACTCAGTACACCGGTGGGTCTTGCACCGCGAGCCGAAGGCGGAGGGCTTCAACCTGCCCGGCAACCTGACGCACCTGCGCCACCACGCCGACCCGAACTCGCTCCAGCGCCTCAACGTGCAGTTGGGCGAAAGCCTCCCGGTCTGCGTCGCCTACGTCCTTCTGGGGTGGGCGCTGACGGGGAGCTGGCAGGCGGCGACGCACCTCTTCACGGGGCTCATCGCCGGATATTTTTTCTACGAGTACCTCGACTTCCAGGCGCACCACGGCACTTCACGCGGACGCCTGACGCGCTACTTCCGCAAGTACCACCTGCAACACCACCACTACGACGCGACCGTCCGCTTCGGCGTCACCTCGCCGCTCTTCGACTACCTCTTCGGCACGTTTCACATCGAGAAGAGGGCAGGGCAATCGGGGCGCAGGCGGCCGAGCGCGGCCTTTCATAACATTCATACACTCTCGCGGAACGAACCAAGGAGGGAATCATGAGGATCGCCGTCATCAGCACTTACACGCACCCGACGCGACGGCCGCAGAAGGAGCGCGGCGTCATGCAGTCGTCGGTGCCGGAACTGATCGCCTCGCTGTGCCCGGACGGCGCGGAGGTCGAGGTCTACAACGAGAAGGAGATTGACATACCCTTAGACCGCGACTGGGACCTGGTCTTCTTCTCCTACCTCCACTCCTACTACGAGCACACGAAGGTGCTCTCGACGCTCCTGCGCCGCCGCGGCGTCAAGACGGTCGCGGGCGGCCGGCACGCCCTGCACTTCGCCGACGACTGCGAGAAGTATTTCGACGCCGTCGTCACCGGCGAGCCCGAGCCGAACGTCCCCGCGCTCATCGCGGACTTCGAGCGGGGCGAGCTGAAGAGGCGTTACGACCTGCGCGGGGGCGGCCCGGCGGAGATTCGCCCCTACCGCTACGACCTCGTAGACTTCAAGACCAACAAGATACGCCTGCCCGGCATCGAGGCTTCGCGCGGCTGCCCCTTCACCTGCAACTTCTGCGTGCTCACGGGGCACGAGAAGTACCGCTACAGACCCGTGCAGCAGGTCGTTGACGAGGTCAAGTTCAAGATGCGCTGGAACAAGAACTACTTCGGTCTCTTCGACAACACCTTCTCGTTCCTCGACAACAACCTCGGCGGCAACCCGCGCTACCTGCGCGAGCTGTGCGAGGCGCTGACGCCTCTGAAGAAGACCTGGGGCTGCGCGCTCACCTTCAACGTGCTGAAGGACGAGGAGACCGTGCGGCTGATGGCGCGCGCGGGCTGCCGCTACGTCTACACCGGGTTGGAGTCGCTCAACCCCGATTCCATCAAGTCGATGAACAAGGGGCAGAACAAAATCTCGGAGGTTGACCGCGTCATCCGCCGCTGCTTCGAGAACGGCATCATGCTCTCGTTCGGCCTGCTCGTCGGCTCGGACGGCGACACCCACGAGTACCTCGAACGGCTGCCCGACTACCTGTCCGAGCTGCGCTACTTCAACATCACGTTCCTCGGCATCGTCTGCCCCTACCCGGAGACGCCCTTCTACCGCCAGCTCGCGCGCGAGGGGCGCATCCTGCCCGGCACCGTGAGCCGCGACTACGACGGCTACACGCTCTGCCACCGCCCCGTCGGGATGGAGCCGGCCGAGGTCGTCGAACACTTCAAGAGGCTCTGCCGGCAGTTGGGGAGTCTGACGAACATGGCGCGGCACTACGGCTCGAAGCTCTGGCAGAGCAGCATGCCGAACTACAAGAGGGTGATTCTCGCCTCCGGCCCCGAGATACTCAGCGTCCGCAACCCCATCCGCAACGACGAGCGGAAGTACATCGCCGGCCTCGACCCCATCGAGGAGTGGGACGCGCGCATGATGGACGAACTCGGCATCCCTCTACAGTCGTTGAGCCCGTCCGCCTCCGCCAACGGCCCCAAAGTCGTAAGCATCGCGTCGAGAGCGGCGCGGGTGCCCGTCCACGTCGGGGCCGCACAGACCGGGCTCGTGGCCGCGGGAGGGTAAGATTTACAAGCGCTGAGACCGCACGGACGTACGGCCGCGAGCGGACGGCTTAAGGGGGGGCGTGAGATATCACGCCCCCTCGCCTTTTATCCCTCTTCACACCCCTTGAGTGTGGCAATTCCGCCACAGTCGAGCCGCGAAAAAAAGCGGCCGGGCACGTCACACAGTTGACGGCAGGAAACTCTATACCTGTGAAGGCGGAATGTTCGGAACAGACGGATTCCCGGGGGTGTCTAAGACGTTGAACGACGGGGCGCGACCTGACCCCCAAACCCTCAAGCCATTCGGGCAAGCCCCAACCCCGTGAATGGAAGTTGGGCTCGCCCAACGTGCTCGTTCGACATTGCCTCCTTGGGAATTCTTCGACCGCGCACCTCGCGCGCAGACTTGACTCTTAAAAGGGTTAGCGTGCTGACCCGGGAAGGAGAGATATCATGCAGGGGCCGGAGGTTGAGGACGCCGCGCTCGAACGGATTATTTCGGCCGCGGCGGACGGGGACGAGGAGGCGCTAGACGAGCTTTTCAGGCAGGAATTTTTGTACGTGCTCCTCTACATGATAGCCGACTGGGCCTGGCGCAAGTACAAGGTCGAGCACGACAGGCACGGCCGGGACGTGCAGGACGTGGTCGGCGGCACGATACGCCGCAAGATAACCACGCTCAAGAACCCCCGCCGGGTTTCGTGGCGCGCCGTACTTAAATCCTGGTGCTACACGGTCGCCAAACGCCACTGCCTCAACGTGCTCAGGGACGAGCGCTTCGCGGACGAGTACCGCGACAGCGTCGTGCACGAGAACACGGAGTGCAAGCGGGGCGGGAGGAAGATAGTGACGCCGTGCTCAACCTTGAGGACGGAGGCGGAGCAGAGGCGGCAGGAGTCGGTCACGGAGGGTCAAATCAAAAAGATAGACCAAACGGTGCGCGAAATCTTCGACTCGCTCACGCCGGAGGAGAAGACCATCGCTTCGCAGTGGTCTCAGAATAAGACGCTCCAGCAGATCGCCGACGAAACGGGCAGCTCCGTCGAAACCGTGCGACGCAAGCTGAAGAAGCTTCAGAAGACGTTAGTCAAAGAACTCGGAACGATGGCCGAAGAGATCGGCAAGGCGAGTGACACGGAGGTTGCGGTCGCGGACGTTCAGGAGAATCTCCTGGCGCACCGCGCGCAAGACCTCCGCAAACTGTTGGCGGCCGGCCTGTACGCGACGGCAGGGCCCGAGCGCCGGGTGGAAGCAGATTCGTGACCCGCGCCCGGCGGTCGCGCGGGCCGCCGGCCGAGGGCGGGAGATGAGAGTCCCGACGGATGTTATTATCCGTCGGGACTCTTGCCGTGTGCGGCCCCGGCGGAGGCCCTTCCCGCTCGAACGAACACGTATGAACTATCGCCTGACAATCCAGTACGACGGGACGGACTTCAGCGGCTGGCAGACGCAGGAGGGCGCGCGGACTGTGCAGGGCGAGCTGGCGCGCGCTCTCTCGCTGCTTGAGGGCGCGGAGGTCGCAGTCCACGGCGCGGGGCGCACCGACGCGGGCGTCCACGCCGAGGCGCAGGTGGCGAACGCGCACCTGCGGCGCGAGATGGAGCCGTGGCGGCTGGCGGCCGCGCTCAACGGCAACCTCGCGCGCGACGTGCGCGTCCTCGGCGCGACGCCCGTACCCGACGACTTTCATGCGCGCTTCGACGCGAAGGGCAAGACATACTGTTACCGCGTCTTCAACGAGGCGTTCATGTCGCCCTTCTGGTCGCGCTACGCGCTGCACGAGTCGCGCCCGCTCGACGTGGGGCGGATGCGCGAGGCCGCGCGCCTCTTCATCGGCGAGCACGACTGGACGGCCTTCTCCGCCGCGCAGTCCGACGTGAAGACGCGCGTGCGACGTGTGACCGCGCTCGAAGTCGGCGAACGCACGAGCGGGCGCGGACGCCTCGTCGAGATACGCGCGAGCGCCGAAGGCTTCCTGCGCTACATGGTGCGCTCCATCGCCGGGACGCTCTTGGCCGCCGCACGCGGCGAGATGGAGACGGAGCAGATTCGCCGGGCCATCGAGACCGGCGAGCGCCCGCAACGGGTCGTCACCGCCCCCGCGCACGGCCTCACGCTCGTCGAAGTGAAGTACTAACAGAACCGCGAGCGGTAGCGAGCGGGTACGTACCGCGCTAAAGGCCCGTAACGAGTAAGCGCCACCCGCTCGCTACCGCTCGCGGTTCTGTTCCCACTTTGCACTCTAGAGTGGTTTGCGATTAAGATGCGCGGCGGGGCGTCGGTTCTCAAGCCCCTTCAATCCTTATGCTCGCAAACTTCGCCGACGTGGTCGAGAGGGGTTCGCGCGAGGAGTCGCTGCTCGCCGGGCTCGACTGGTCGCGCCTGCCGCGCCACGTCGCGGTCATCATGGACGGCAACGGCCGCTGGGCGGCCCGTCGCGGGCAGCCGCGCGTCGCGGGCCACCGCGCGGGCGTCGAGGCCGTGCGCTCGACCGTGGACACCGGCGCGCGGCTCGGCCTCGGCGCGCTCACGCTCTACGCCTTCTCGACCGAGAACTGGAAGCGGCCGCGCCTCGAAGTGGACGCGCTGATGCGGATGCTCAAGCGCTACCTGCGGCTTGAGCTGGAAGAGATACACCGGCAGAACATACGCTTCCAGCCCATCGGCCGCATCGGGGGCCTGCGCGAGAGCGTACGGCGCGAGCTTGAGCGCGCCGTCGAGCGCACGGCCGGCAACACGGGGATGGTCTTGAGCGTCGCGCTCAACTACGGCGGCCGCGCCGAGATCGTGGACGCCGTCCGCGCCGCCGCGCGCGCGCTCGCCGCCGAGGGGCGCGCCGCCGAGGAGTTGACCGAGGAGGAGATCGCGCGCCACCTCTACACGGCGGGGCTGCCCGAGCTCGACCTGCTCGTGCGCACGAGCGGCGAGCTGCGCATCTCGAACTTCCTCCTCTGGCAGGCCGCCTACAGCGAGATTTACGTGACCGAGACGCTCTGGCCCGACTTCCGCCGCGCCGACCTGCTCGAAGCCGTCGCCGACTTCCAGCGGCGCGACCGCCGCTTCGGCGGGTTGAAGCTGGTGGCGAACGCGAAGTAGCTGTCAGCGGTCAGCTTTCGGCTTTCAGCCAACCCCGGTTATAAAAGTCTATTGGTTTAAAATTTAGGCACGACTGAAGGTGAAAGGCTTTCGGCTGAAAGCCGAAAGCTGACCGCTGACAGCTACAAATGAATTCCCGACTCATCACCGCCGCCATCGCGCTGCCCGTCCTGATCGCCTCCATCGTCGTCCCGCAGTTGAAATTTCTGTTCGTCGCGATAGCGCTGGCGGCCGTCGTGGTCGCGCTCTACGAGTTCTGGTTCCTCTGCCGGAGGGTCGGGGCGAAGCCCGACATCGTGGTCGGGTACACGGCGGTCGCGGCGCTCTTCGTCACCTTCCTCTTCAACGAGCTGATTCTGCTCTACGTGATCGTGCCGCTCTTCATCATCGGGGCGCTCGCGGCCGAGATGCTGCGCGGGGGGCCTTTCAACAAGATGGTGCTGTCGGTCGGCTCGACCGTCCTCGGCGTCTTCTACGTCGCCTTCCTCGGCCTGCACCTCGTCGGCGTGCGGACGGGGTTCGGCGACGAAGGCATCAGGTACGTTGACCCCGGCCTGCTCGGGCCGTACTGGGTCGGCGGCGCGTACCTCAGTCACACGCTCTCGACGCACATGCTCTCGTTCTTCTTCCTCGTGCTGATGGGGTCGGACACGGGCGCCTACTACACGGGGCGCGCGCTGGGCCGGCACAAGCTCGCGCCGAAGGTGAGCCCGGGCAAGACCTGGGAGGGGGCCGCGGGCGGGATGGCCGCGAGCCTCTTCGCGGCGGCGCTGTCGCACTACTGGTTCTTCCCGGAACTGTCCTTGCCCGCGGCGCTGGGGCTGGCCGCGATGATGAACGTGCTCGGCGTGGTCGGCGACCTGACGGAGAGCGCCCTGAAGCGCGGCGCCGACGCCAAGGACGCGGCAAACATCCTCCCCGGCCACGGCGGCCTGCTCGACCGGCTCGACAGCTTGCTCTTCAACGCGCCGCTCCTCTACTATTTCGCCCTGTACTATTGGCGTCAGTCTTAAACCCGCCAGTTTGAGCCGAACGCGCCGAATTTACCTTCGACTGGAGAAGAAAGGCGGTGTGTCATGACTGGTGACGAGTTTGAGCGAGCGATAGATTTCCTCCTCAAGAGTCAGGCTAACCTGGAAGCAGGAATCGAGGAAGTAGACCGGAAACTGGGCGCGAGGATTGAGGAGACTAACCGACAACTCGCTGAGACAAACCGGCAGCTCGGCGAGTATGCGAACATGCAGACGACGCTCATTCAGGTCGTCACACGCACGTTTAAGGCATAGGCAGTAATCAACAAGCGGACTGACGAGAAGCTGAACGCGCTCATCGATACGGTCAACAGGATGCTGAGCGGCGGTCAGGGCGGCAACCCTTAATCCGCAGCATCAGGAGCATGGACACACAGGGCATAGCGGTACTCGGCTCGACCGGCTCAATCGGGTGCAACACGATGAGCGTGGTCGAGTCTTTTGGCGACGGGCGCTTCCGCGTCGTGGCGCTCGCCGCGGGGCGCAACGTCGAGCGGCTGGCCGCGCAGGTCGAGCGGCACCGGCCGGAGCTGGTCGCCGTCGAGGACGAGGAGTGCGCGGAGCGTCTGAGGGAAGAACTTAACAGGCGCGGCGTCCCCGTCCCGCGGTTGGCGGTCGGCGAGGCGGGGATGGTCGAGGTGGCGACGCACGCGGCGGCGCGGACGGTCGTCAGCGCGACCGTGGGCGCGGTCGGCTTCGTCCCGACCCTGCGCGCGCTCGAAGCGGGGAAGCGCGTCGCGCTCGCGAACAAGGAGACGCTCGTCATCGCGGGCGAGCTGATGACGCGCGCGGCCGCCGAGTCGGGCGCAGAAATCCTACCCGTCGATTCCGAGCACAACGCGCTCCACCAGTGCCTGCGCGGCGAGCGGCGCGAGGAGGTGCGGCGGCTGATCCTGACCGCCTCGGGCGGGCCTTTCCGCGAGAAGCCTCTGAGCGCGATGCGCGGGGCGACGGTCGAAGAGGCGATGCGCCACCCCACGTGGAACATGGGCGCGAAGATCACCATCGACTCGGCGACGCTGATGAACAAGGGGCTCGAAGTCATCGAGGCGCGCTGGCTCTTCGGCTTCGGCGCGGAGCAGATCGACGTGGTCGTCCACCCCGAGTCGGTCGTCCACTCGATGATCGAGCTGGTGGACGGCTCGGTCATCGCGCAGCTCGGCGTCACAGACATGCGCCACGCCATCCAGTACGCGCTCACGTACCCCGAGCGCCACGCGTGCGCGACGCTGCCGCCGCTCGACCTGACGAGGCTCGGCGCGCTCCGCTTCGAGCCGCCCGACTTCGGGCGCTTCCCGTGCCTGGCGCTGGCCTACCGGGCGCTGCGCGCGGGCGGCACGCTCCCGGCGGCGTTGAACGCCGCGAACGAGGAGGCGGTCAAGGCTTTCCTCGGCGGGCGCATACGCCTCACGGACATCCCGCGCGTCATCGAGCGCGTGATGGACGCGCACGAGACGCGCCCGGTCGCGAGCCTCGACGTGGTGCTCGAAGTGGACAAACGGTCGCGCGCCGCGGCCGCCGCGGAGATTGCCCGCCTGGCCGAAGGGACGAAGGCTGTTGCTTAACGGCTTGAACCACGGAGGCACAGAGACACAGCTTGAAGCTGTATGTCCTTTGAGCCGTGTCTCCGTGGTTTATTGTTTGACGGTTCATCGCCCGGCACGTAAACTTTTTCGGTACAACCGGGCGGGGAGGCTCCGCCTCTAATTTTTTTACGGGCTCGGCCCAACTTTGAAGAGACTTAAATAAGATGCTCGGTTACCTGGCTTTCGTCTTCATCCTCGGCTCCGCGGTCATCCTGCACGAGTTCGGCCACTTCATCGTCGCGAAGATGCTTGGCATCCGCGTCGAGACCTTCTCGGTCGGCTTCGGCAAGCGCCTCTGGGGGCGCAAGTGGGGGACGACCGACTACCGCCTCTCGCTCATCCCGCTCGGCGGCTACGTCAAGCTCGGCGGCGACGACTCGAACGCCGGCATCGAGGAGGGCGGCGCGGAGGAGATTCCCGCCAAGGAGCGCTTCGACCTGCGCCCGCGCTACCAGAAGTTCATGGTCGGCGTGGCCGGCCCCGTCATGAACATCCTGACGGCGCTGGCCATCCCGTTCGTCGGCGCGATGACCGTGGGCGTGCCCGCGGCCCCTTCGCCCTTCGTCAGCCAGGTCGATCAGGGCGGCGCGGCCGAAGCGGCGGGACTGAAGGCGGGCGACCGCATCGTCTCGTTCGACAACGAGCAGAGCCCGACGTGGCGCTGGATGAACGTCGTGGCGACGGTCAAGCGCAACCAGTCGATCCCCTTCGTCGTCGAGCGCGACGGCCAGCGCGTGCAGCTCTCGATCAAGCCGACCGTCACGCAGGAGGGCGGCCACGAGATCGGCGACCTCGACTTCATGCCCGACCTCGGCACGGAGCCCGTGCTCATCAACGAGGTGGTGGACAACTCGCCCGCCGCGCAGGCCGGGCTCAGGAAGGGCGACCGCCTCATCTCCATCGACGGCGAGACGGCGCGCAACCGCCCGCAGGTGCGCGAGTACATCAGCAAGCACCCGGGCCAGCTCCGCATGACGGTCGAGCGCGGCGGCGAGCGCCTGGAGCTGACCGCGCCCGCGGAGCGCATCGACGGCAAGCTGCTGGGCGTCACGTTCCAGCAGCCGCCGGCCGGGCCCCTGGAGCGCGTGGGGCCGGGCGAGGCGCTCTCGGTCGCCGTCGCCGCCAACGTCGAAATCCTGCGGCTGACGGGGATGGCCCTGGGCCAGGTCTTCTCGGGGCAGATGCCCGTCGGCGAGGCCGTGGGCGGCCCCATCGCCATCGCGGCGGCCTCCTACGACGCGGCGACCAACTACGGCTGGGACGGCGTCTTCAACATGCTCGGGTTCCTGAGCCTCAACCTCGGCATCTTCAACCTGCTCCCGATCCCCGTGCTCGACGGCGGCATGCTCTTCATGCTCCTGGTCGAAGGCGCGCTGGCGCTCTTCGGGCTGAAGATTTCGTTGCGCGTGCGCGAGCGCATCCAGCAGGTCGGCTTCGTCTTCCTGCTGCTGCTGATGGGCTTCGTCATCATCAACGACGTGACCAAGTTCGCCCCCGGCCTCTTCCGCTCGAAGGAGAAGCCCGCGGCGACGCAGCAGAAGTGAGAAGGGTGAACGGTAAATAGTAAATGGTGAATGGAGGTTCGACCCTTCCATTCACCATTTACTATTTACCATTCACCGCGTGAGCAACTTTGCGGTTCAGAGAGTCGTAAGGGAAGGCATGAGACAGACGAGACAGGTCAGGGTCAAAAACGTGCTCATCGGCGGGGGCGCGCCCGTGGCCGTCCAGTCGATGACGAAGACGGACACTTCGGACGTGCAGGGCACCGTCCGTCAGATCGAGGAGATGATGCGCGCGGGCTGCGAGGTCGTCCGCGTCGCCGTCCCGAACGCGGAGGCGGCGGTCGCGCTCAAGGAGATTCGCCGCCTTGTCCCCGACGTGCCGCTCGTCGCCGACATACACTTCCATTACAGGCTGGCCCTTATGGCGCTCGAAGCGGGCGTCGATAAGCTCCGGCTCAACCCCGGCAACATCGGCTCCGTCGAGCGCGTGCGCGAGGTCGTCCGCGCCACCAAGGAGCGCGGCGTGCCCATCCGCATCGGCGTCAACGGCGGCTCGCTCGAAAAAGACCTGCTCAGGAAGTACGGCACGGCCACGCCCGAGGCGATGGTCGAGTCGGCCCTGCGACACATACGCATCCTCGAAGACCTCGACTTCCAGGACATCGTCGTCTCGCTCAAGGCTTCCGACGTGCGGCGCACGGTCGCCGCGTACCGCCTGCTCGCCGAGCAGGTTGACTACCCGCTCCACCTCGGCGTGACCGAGGCGGGCACGCCCTTCGGCGGAACCATCAAGTCGGCCATCGGCCTCGGCGTCCTCCTGCACGAAGGCATCGGCGACACCATCCGCGTCTCGCTCGCCGCCGAGCCGTGGGAGGAGGTGCGCGTCGCGTGGGAGATTCTGAAGTCGCTTGAGCTGCGCAAGCGCGGCGTGACGGTCGTCGCCTGCCCGACGTGCGGGCGTCTGGACGTCGAGAACTTCGTCGAGATAGTGACCGAGATCGAGCGCCGCCTCGCGCACATCGAGGAGCCGCTGCACCTCTCCATCATGGGCTGCGAGGTCAACGGCCCGGGCGAGGCGCACGACTCGCAGCTCGGCGTCACCTTCGGCAAGGGCGTCGGCATGATCTTCAAGGACGGCCGCCCCATGCGGAAGGTCTCCGGCGCGAACATCGTCGAGGCGTTCGTCGCCGAGGCCGAGAAGCTGGTCAGGGAAGGCGACTCGCCGCAGGCCGAAGCCCTGCCCGAGCTGGTTCAGATCAAGTAAGCCGGCCATTAACAGAACCGCGGGCGGTAGCGAGCGGGTACGTGTCACTTCATGCGCCTCTATGAAGTGACACGTACCCGCTCGCTACCGCCCGCGGTTCTGTTTCTGCACTTTCTCGTTGACACAGCGCGCCGCGAAGACATAACTTTGTCTTGCCCCTCCTTTGGTCTCACCGAAGCTCTCGCCCCCGAAAGCTCAACGCGGAAAGGTAAAAGCGATGATTCGTCGGAGACTTTTATGCCTCGGCCTCTTTCTGTGCGCCGCGGGTGGCGCGCCGGTCGCGGGGCAGGAGCGTGTGAGGGAGGTCGTCGTCGCGCTGCCGGCGCGACTGCCTTTGAAGGCCGCGGTGAAGAACCTTGAGCGCGTGGCCGACCCGGAGAACGAACGCTGGCTGCGCGACCTCGAAGTGGAGGTGACGAACACGGGGCGCAAGCCCGTCTACTTCGTCTCGCTCCTGCTCCACCTGCCGGGCGCGAAGCTGGGCGGGTTGCCGCCGGTCTTCAAGTTGAGGTTCGGCAGTCCCGCCCTGGGGAGCTTCAAGGCCGTCGCGCGGCCCGAAGACGTTCCGCTCGCGCCGGGCGAGAGCGCCGTCATAAAGGTGCCTGAAAGCGAAGCCTTCAAGTGGGAGAGGTGGAAGTCGAAGGGCGTGGCGACCGACCCGGGGAAGCTCGTGCTCCAACTCCACCAGCTAAACTTCGGCGACGGGACGGGCCACGTCGGGCGGGAGGGGCATCGGATGCCCAACCCCTACGCCGGTTACGGGCGGCGGCGTTAGAAGCTCAGTCGGCGGACATCGAGAGGAAGAGCGCGTCGGTGGCGGCGCGGCGGTTGACGTTGACGGCGAGCTGGCCCCGCAGCTCCTCGATGCGCGTGAGCCAACGGGCGGCGCGCGCCGCGGCGAGGCCCTCCGCCATCCGCGCCAGCCGCTCGCGCAAATCCTGGTTGACGAGCGCCCCGCCGCCGCCGAGCGCGAGCAGCCAGAGGTCGCGGACGAGTATTTCGAGCGCGTCCAGGCGCGGCTCGTACTCGTCCTTGTTCTTCGCGTCCCCCAACTCCTCGGCCGCGCGCAGCAGCCGCACGCGGTCTCCGCCCGAGGCGAGCGCCTCGACCACGCCGAGCATCGCCTCGCGCCGCGCGCGGTACGTGTCGAGGTTCAGGCCCAGCGCGACGCCGGGTCGCCCCGAGGCGAGCTGCGCGGCGAGCCGCGCCTCGCCCCCCGCGCGCCTGCCTTCACGGACGAGGAAGCCCTCCAACTCCTCGGCCGAGAGCGGGGCGAAGCGGACGGTCTGGCAGCGCGAGCGGATGGTCGGGAGCAGGCCCGAGGGGCGCGAGGTGATGAGGACGATGTGCGTGGTCGGCGACGCCTCCTCCAACGTCTTGAGCAGCGCGTTCGAGGACGCCTCGTTCAAGCTCTCCGCGTTCTCGACGAGGAAGAAACGCGCCGCGCCTTCGGCCGGGCGGAAGTTGCTCTCGCGCTCAAGGTCGCGCACGGCATCGACGAGGATGTTCCGGTTATAAGGGCGGACGATCCCCACATCCCTGTGCTCGCTCCAAATTACCTTTTTGTACTCATCCCTGTCGTCGGCCGCAGGGTAATGGAACTTCACGATGCGCTCGCACGCGGGGCACACGCCGCAGCCCTCGACGCCGCGCTTATCTCTACAATTAAGAGCGCGCGCCAACTCCAGCGCGAACGAGCGCTTGCCCAGCCCCTCCTCGCCCGCGAAGAGCAGCGCGCCGGGGACGCGCCCCTGCCGCAGCATCCTCCGCAAAGTCTCCTTCGCGCGCTCGTTCCCGACCAGTGAATCGAACATAAAAGACGAGGCTAGGCTCTGGCCTCTAAGAAGGGCATCACGATGCGCATGACCTGCGCCTGCGTCTCCTGGACGGAGCCGGAGGCGTCGATGATGCGGACGCGTTCGGGCTCGGCGGCGGCGATGCGCTGGTAGGCGTCGCGGACGCGCGTGTGGAAGGCGGCGTCCTCGGTGTCGAGGCGGTCGGCCTTGCGCCCGGTGTTCGTGCGGCGGCGCGCGCGCCGCTGGCTCTCGTCCACCGGCAGGTCGAAGATGAGCGTCAGGTGGGGCATCAGGCCCCCCGTCGCCAGCGCGACGACTTCAGAAATTATCGCGTCGGGGAAGCCGCGCCCCGCCCCCTGGTACGCCACCGTGGCGTCGGCGTAGCGGTCGGAGAGGACGACGTGGCCGGACTCGAGCGCGGGGCGGACGAGCGCGCGGACGTGCTGCGCGCGGTCGGCGGCGTAGAGGAGGAGTTCGGCGAGCGGGTCAACCTGCTCCTCCGCGTCGAGCACGAGCTGCCGTATGCGCGAGCCGAGCGGCGTGCCGCCGGGCTCGCGCGTCGAGACGACCTCCTGGCCGCGCAGGCGCAGCTCGCTGGCGAGCATGCGGAGCTGGGTGGATTTGCCGCACCCGTCGATGCCCTCGAAGGTGATGAAAGCTGAGGCCAAGACTGTTTAAATTTCTCCGTTCAGAATCCGGCGGGGGAGGGCGCTCAGCTATCCGTGCGGTGCGTCGCCTCGCCCGCGTCCGCAGAGTGGTCGGGCTGGTGCGGGGGGCGGTGTTCGCCCGACTGGCGGCGCGCGTGCTGTATGGTCGAGATGGCGTGCTTGAAGATGAGCTGCTCCTGCGACGCCGATTCGAGCAGCACGGAGTATTTGTCGAAACTGCGGATACGCCCCGAGAGCTTGGCGCCGTTCATCAGGTAGATCGTGACGGTCTCCTTCTCGCGGCGCACGGTGTTCAGGAACGCGTCCTGAATGTTTTGGGGAGTTGATTTTGTGTCCACAGACGCCCCCGCTTGAAATTTGAGTGGTACCTGGGTTCGGACAGATTACACCCTGCCCCTGCAAAGTTCAAAGGTTTAACGTCCAAAGTTGACAGAAAAGAGAGATTCGCCCGCCCGCCCTTAGATTCCGAGCCGGCGCGCGACCTCCTCCCGCACGGCCGGGTCTTCGCCGAAGCCCTCGACCCACTCGACCCCGGGCTCGCGCCGGAACCAGGTGAGCTGCCGCTTGGCGTAGTGGCGCACGTCGAGCTTCGTCTGCTCGACGGCGCTCTCAAGCGTGCGCGCGCCCCGCAGGTGCTCGACGACGCGGCGGTAGCCGTGCGCGCCGAGCGCGCTCCCTTCCGCGGGCACGCCCCGCGCGAGCAGCCCGCGAACCTCTTCGACGAGTCCGGCGCGGAAGTGCGACTCCGCGCGCAGGTCGATGCGGCGGTAGAGTTCCTCGCGCGGGGGATTGAGGGCGAAGACGCGCAGGCGCGCGGCCTGCGGCGGCGGGGCGAGGCGTTGGCCCAGGCGTGTGGAGAGCTTCTCGCCGGTTTGCAGGCGCAGCTCCAGGGCGCGCTGGACGCGCGACCAGTCGCGGGGCGCGAGGCGCGCGGCCCTTTCGGGGTCGAGCCGGCGCAGGAGTTTGTGCAGGTGCTCCGCGCCGCGGCGTTCGCGCAGACTAACGAGACGGCGGCGCAGCCCCGCGTCCGTCGGCGGGGCCTCGAAGAAGGGCTCGCGCAGGGCGCGCAGGTAGAAGCCTGTGCCGCCGACGAGGAGCGCCGTGCGGCCGCGCGACTCAATCTCGTCGATCCTGGCGAGCGCGTCGCGCGCCCAGTCGGCGGCCGTGTAGTTGCGCTCGGGCGGGACGAAGTCGATGAGGTGGTGCGGGACGCCGCGTCGCTCCGCGGGCGGGACTTTCGCCGTGGCGATCTCGATCTCTTTGTAGACCTGCACTGAGTCGCAGTTGACGATCTCCCCGCCCACGCGCAGGGCGAGCGCGATGCCGAGGTCGCTCTTGCCCGAGGCGGTCGGGCCGACGACGGCGACGATGGGTCTCTCTGTCTCGGGTTCTGCGCTCAAAGGGAAAGGGTGAAGAGGCGGAAGGCAATCACAAGCCAGATGACAACTAACAGCACCAGCGCGCCGACGAGTTGTGCACGAGAGAAACGCATCGGAGGTTCTACCCCACGATATTGGCCCCGACCGGCGGGTTGACCCTGACCCAGAGTTCGACGGAAGTCTGGCGAAGTACGAGCACGGCGCCGCCGTCCGAAGAGAATACCACTTCGCGCACGTTCTCCTCCCCCTCGATGACCTGCACCGCGCCGGTGGTCGTGTCCCAGAGACTGACCTGCCTCGGCCGAGGGTCTTCGGGCGTGGGCGTCGTGCCCTTCGTCGCGCCCTTACCCTTCGGCGGCGAACCCTTGCCGGACGCGGGCCCCCAGATAGCCAGCGTCTTGCCGTCGGGCGAGAAGATTCGTCTCGCGCCGCTATCTGCCGCGTTGACCTGGCGGAAAAGGCCGGTCTGCACGTTCCACAGCATGGCCGGCGAACCCGCGCGGTCATCAATAATCAGCAGCGCGCGGCCGTCGGGCGCAAACAAGACGTCTTTGAAAGAAGCGCCTCCGGATTCTGCGGCGCGTCTCATCTCGCCCGTCTGCCCGTCCAGCAGTCTGATGCTGTCGGCCCCGCTCGCCCAGGTGACGAACGCCTTGCCGTCGGGGAGAAACCTGACGTTGCCCTGGTGGACGGACTTGGGCTTCCCGGTTTGAGTGTCTAATAGTCTGGTCTGCCTGTCCTCGCCGACGCTTACGAGGAGCGCGCCGTCCGGGGAGAACCGCGCGGACGTGACCCCCGACAGCGAGTACCTGAAGATGCCGGTCACCGCGTCGTAGACGCGTGCCGTCTTGTCTTCGGGGAGCGTCGTGATAATCGTCATGCCGTCCGGTGAGTATCCGAAGACGGGCGAGCGCCGGCCGTTACCGGCAATCGTCTGCTTCAACACGCCGGTCTCCACGTCGTACATCCTCAAGTCGGAGCCGTCGTCTGTGACGATGCCCTTGCTGTTGGGCGTGAAGGAGACGTAGGTGATCGGCTTCGGCTGCGGCGGGAGCGTCCGCTTCTGCGCGCCGGTTCGGGCGTCGTACAGCTTGACAGTTCTGTCCCGGCCCCGCGCGTAGATTGCCAGGGTCGAGCCGTCTTCGGCGAACGTCGAATTCGTTAGGAACGATCCCGTCCCGTCATCCGGGTTGCCGACCTTGACCACCGGCACTTGCAGTTTCAGCTCCCCGGTCTGTATGTCCCACAGCTTCACGAGCGCGTCATATCCCGTGCTCAGGAGCCTTCTGCTGTCGGGGGAAAAGGCGGTGCTGTAGAGCAAACTATTGTGGCCGGGCAGTGTCTGCTTCAGCGTCACGGTGCTAAGGTCCCAGACCATTATCCGGTTCTCGGCGCCCGCAGCCGTGGCTGTGTCCCATACGGCCAGCATGTTGCCATCCGGCGAGGGCTTCGTGTCCATACCTCCTGAATTCAACGAGGAGGTGGCGAGCAGGGTTGACTTCCCCGTGTAGATATCCAAAAGCTTCGCAGTCTTGTCGCCGGGCTTGACCACACAGGTCTTGCCCCCCGGCAGGAACGTCACCGACGGATTGGTGTTGCCTTCTTTCTTGAAGGGGTACTTCAACGCCCAAGCCTCGGGCGTCGGCGCGGGCTGCGGGGTCGGGGTGGGGGTGGCGGCCCCGCCGAAAAATTCCCACCGGGGATTTAGATAGGCGACCAAAAGGCCCGCGGTAATCAGGGCGATGACGCCGGCTGCCGTAACAAGCCTGCGGAACATTCGGACGCGTAATCGGAGGGCGAGTTCGCGCCAGAGCTTTCGCACCGCGCCCCGCTCGTCCACGGCCGGCGTCGTCTGCCGCGGCCCCTCTTCTACCGTGCCTCGAAGCGTCTGAGCGCCGGACAAGTTCTCGCCTGCCCGCTGACCGTTCTCTTCCACTGCGAGCGGGCTCTCTCCCGTCGGCGGCGCGTCGGCCTGCGCGTCGTCTGCGTGCCCGTCCCGCACCTCGGGCGGCGCGGCGTCGGAGAGGCGTAGGCGGACTTGCCGGGCCAACTGTTCGAGGTGGCGTTCGAGCGGCGGCGCGGAGGCGTTCAGTTGGTGCGCGGAGCCGATGTAATACCAGAAGGTTTTCCTCAGCGAGGCGTTCTTGATGAGGAAAGGGATGATGGGGATGTTCGTGTCGTCGGAGGCGAGCCGGACTTCCCGCTCGACGTGCCGCGAGTTGTTGGCGTCCGGCGAGATGATGACGATCATGAGCCGGCTGGCCGAGATGGCGTCGAAGATCGCCTCCGCGAAGTCCGAGCCGTAGGGTATGTCGCGCGGGGCGTACCAGCAGCGGATGCCCTGCGCCTCCAAGGCCCGACTGATCTCATCAGCTACGGACTCGTCCTCCGACGCATAACTGATGAAAACGTCGTGGCCCACGCGCTATCTTCTCGCTCGCTGTGGCGGTTCGGGAAAACGATGCCTGTTAAATGAGGCCCGGCTCGTTTCGACGGGCTCGTGTGCTTGCCCCGGAAGGGGGGCGAAGGCCGCTCTCAGTACAGCTTCTTTAATTCGGTGCCAGTATAGTACATCTTTAAAATGCGGTCATACGAGAGGCCCGCGCGCGCCAGCCCGTAAGCGCCGACCTGGCACATCCCGACGCCGTGCCCCCAGCCGCGGCCGGTAAAGGTGAACTTCGAGACCCTGCCGCTCTCGTCGAACGTCCGGTCGATGACGAAGAGCTGTTCGCGCAACCCGAGCGCCGAGCGCACGCGCCCGCCGCGGACGTGCGCCGTGCCCGCCGTCCCGACGACCTCCAGGTCGAGCACGCGCCCCGAGACGCCGCGCCTCCGCACTCGCAGATCGAGCAGCGCCCCGACCGCGGGGACTGAGCGCGACAGTCGGGACATGACCCCCTGAGGCGTCAGCGTCTCCGTCCAGTTCGTGTACTTCGACGCGCGGTCTGAGGCGGCGCCGCCCGCCGCGGGCCGGACTTCGAGGTAGTCAACCTCGCCGCGCGTGTTCAGGTGGTAGACGACCGCTTCGCCGCCGACGAACCGAACCTCGCGCGCGGCGAAGAGCGCCTCGCCGAAGGCGCGGAAGAGGTACGCGTCCGCCGCCAGCGTCACGCTCAAATCTTTGCCCCCGGCCGGGCGGAACGCGAGCGCGTTGTTCGTCCCCGTTCGCGCCGCCGCCCTCTGCAAGCGCAGGAGGCCGCGCGCTTCGAGCGCGTGCGCGACGGCGCGGAGCGCGCGGGCGCGGGTCAGAGGCTGTCGGGGGCGGAGCGACCCGTCGGGCAGGAGCGCGAGGTGGCCTTCGCGCAGCATCACGGCCACGTCGGCGCGGTTCTGCTGCGGGACTTCGTCGGCGTCGCGGAACGCGAGCAGGTATTCGACATCCGCGCTGTTCAGCAAAGACGCGCCGCGACTCTCGCCGTCGAGCGCCGACGTGAGCGCGGAGGCGAAACCCCCGGGGCGCGTCGCGTCCGTCATCACGTTCGGGGCCGCCTGTCGCGCGAGAGAAGCGACGCGGGCCAGTAAATCTCGCACCTCTTCTGGCGTGACGTTCGACGCGAGCCATCCGTCGTTCAGACGCGCGGGCGTCTGGAAGCCGTGGACGGCGAGCAGCGCCGCGTCGCGCGCGCTCGTCTGGTGCTCGGCCGACTTGACCGAGGCGGGCTCGCGCGACGTGCGCAGTTCGAGCGAGGCGAAGCGCGCCCCCGCTTCAAGCGCGCACTCGCGGCCGCGCAGGTACGCGACCGGCGCGCCGCCGAAGATGTTCTCGCCGTCCTCCGTGCGCCCGCCGCAGGTCGAGGTGTAGAGGGCGTTCACGGGCGCGCCCTTGTAGGTCAGGATGCAGCCGCGCGTCTCGGCGACGGCGCGGTCGGTGAGCGGGTGCTCGGTCGAGCGGCCGCCGTAGACCTGCGACCGCGTGTCGGGCGTGAGGTCGTACCCTGAGGCGGCGAAGCGGCCGAGGTTGCTGACGGCGTAGGTGCGCGCCGCGACCGCCTGCGCCTTCAAGGCTTCCAACTCCGGCCAGCCGCCGGGCGACAGCTCGTTCGGCACGACGCCGCGCACGTAGTCTTCGAGCGGGACGACGTTGACGACCGTCAGAGTCCCCTTCGAGTTCGCGAAGACTTCGAGCCGCCCGCGGTAAGGCTTCTCGTTGTAGCGGACGGGGTGCAGCTCCGGGTCAACGGGCGCGAAGACCACGGGCACGCGCAGGTCGAGCAGGGGCTTCGCGGAGCCCGGCTCGTACAGCGCCTCGCCGCGCACGGGCGCGGCCGCGCGCGAAGTCAGGCGGACGCCGCCCGCCGCATCGCGCTCCGTCTTCGCCTGCGCGGGGAGATTCGACTTCGCGGCGGCCGTCGGGGCGGACTCGTTCGACGAAGTTGCTGCGGTCTGGACGCCGCCCGTCTCTTCCGCGGCGGGCGTCGTCAGCGCGGGGTAAGAGCGCGGCTCGATGCGGACGCGCGCGAGTTCGAGCGGGAGCGGCTGCTCGGCCGAGTCCGTGGCGTTGAGCACGCCGCCGGTCGTCGAGACGGTCACGCTGCGCGCGGCGGTCGCGAGCCCGATGCGGATGACGGGCTCCCTCGTCAGGCGGACGACCTCCGGCTCGACCTCCGGGACGGTCACGGGCTCGCTCGTCGAAGTCGTCGGCCACTCGGCGGTCGCGCGGCGCGGCCTCGTCGCGGGCCGGCCGTCCTGTGCTCTGAGAATGAGGGCCGGCGAGACGAGGGCGCAGGTGAGCAGCGCCGCAATCAGAAAACTCTTGAAGGAGGAACGCATCGGGGTCTTGTGCTCACGTCAACCGCGCCGTGATCGGAGGGGAGCGCGCGTGAGGATTCTACAACAAAACGAATCAGGTCAGAACCACCCGCGGTAGCGGGTGGGCGTTACGACGACGGCTTGCTGATTGATGAGAGTGCGACAGTCATCAATCGTCAAGCGCTCACTGCAAGGCCCACCCGCTACCGCGGGCGGTACTGACCTTTATTTGCGGACGGGCGGCTCATCCTTCGTCGTGCGGCTCCAACGCTTCGACGGCGAGGGTGTGGAAGCGCCGCCGGACGCTGTTGATGTTGACGAAGGGCGGGTGGCGCGCGTGCGTGCGGTTGGTGAGGAGGATAAAGACGCGCTCGGCCGCCGGGTCTATCCAGCAGCTCGTGCCCGTGAAACCGAGGTGGCCGAAGGCTTCCGGAGGGAGTCGCGGCCCGGCCGTTGCCTCGGGCGTCGCCGCGAGCTGCCACGCGAAGGAGCGCGCCTCGTTCAAGCCCTCGGTCATGTTCCGGCTGAAGAGGCGGCAGGTCTCGGGTTTGAGCAGACTGGTCGTGCGCGGGAGGAACTGAGAGGCCAGCCGCAGCGTCTCGCGCGCGTCGGAGAAGAGACCCGCGTGCCCGGCCGCGCCGCCGAGGAAGTATGCGTTGCCGTCGTGCACCTCGCCCCAGATGGTTCGCTCGCGCCACTCTACTTTGTCCGCGCCCGCCTGCGCCTCGCACATGCCGCGCTCGTACGCGTTGCCGCCCGACTCGCACGCGGCCACCTCGGTCTGGATTGTTTTTTCGGGGTTGAAGAAGGTGCGCTTGAGTCCCAGCGGGTCGAAGATTTCGCGGCGCGTCAGCTCGACGAGCCGCGCGTCCGCGACCCGCTGCGCGAGGAGTCCGAGCGTGATGAAGCCGAGGTCGCTGTAGACGACGCGCTCGCCCGGCCGTCCTTCGAGCGGCCGCGCGGCGATAATCTCCGACACGCGCTCGCGTTCGCCGCCCGCCGTCAGGTAGAGCGGCAGCCAGGCGGGCAGGCCCGACGTGTGCGTCAGAAGGTGGCGGACTGTGACCGCGCGCTTGTCCTCAACTCCAAACTCGCCGAGGTACTCTGCGACCGGCGCGTCCAGACCGACCGCGCCGCGCTCGACGAGTTGGGCGAGCAGCATCCCCGTCACCAGCGGCTTCGTCAGGGAGGCGAGGTCGTAGACGGTTCCGAGCGTCGCCGGGCGCGTCTCCGGCTCGCGCACCGCGTCACCCAGCGCGTCGGCGAAGCGCACGCGCCCCGCCTCGGCGACGACGTAGACGGCCGAAGGGAAGTCGCCGGCCTCGATGCGCCCGGCGAGCATGGCGGAGATTGCTTTGGAAGGGGCGGCGTCGGTGGCTGTCATCAAAACTGCATCTTCATGCCGGCGATGATGGGGTGTTCGTGGATGCGCGCGAGGACGCGCTCGGCGAGCGCGAGGGCGCGGCGACCCTCCTCTCCGGTGACGGGCGCCGGTTTTCTCTCTCTCGCCGCTTCGAGGAAGAGTTCGATCTCGGTGCGCAGGGGCTCCACGTCGATGATGTCGAGGTTCCTGACCTGCACGCCGGGCCAGGAGCCGGTCGCACTGGGCGGCGCGAGGCTGCTGATCGAGGCGTACCGGGTGGCGTAGTCCACGGCGATGTAGTCGTGCGGCTGGAAGAAGCGCATCTTGCGAATCTTCTCGGTGCCGACGCGCGAGGCGGTGATGTTGGCGACCGCGCCGCTGGCGAACTCGATGCGCGCGTTGGCCGCGTCCACGCGGTTCGTCAGCACGGGCAGCCCGACGCCGCGCACGTCCGTCACCTCCACGTCGTGGCCGACGAGCCAGAGGACTATGTCGAGGTCGTGGATCATCAGGTCGAGCACCACGTCGATGTCGAGCGAGCGCGCGGTGAACTGGCCGACGCGGTGTATCTCGAAGTAGACGGGCTGTCTGACGTGGGGCTTCAGGGCGACGAGCGCCGGGTTGAAGCGTTCGAGCTGGCCGACCATCAGCGTCGCGCCGCCGCGCGCGGCCGCCCCGATCATCCGGTCGGCCTCTTCGAGCGTGCGCGAGATGGGCTTCTCGACGAGGACGTGGACGCCCGCCTCCAACAGCGCGCAGGCGATCTCGGCGTGCGACTCGGTCGGCGTCGCGAGGCTCACGGCGTCCACCTCGCCGACGAGGGTGCGCCAGTCAACCGTCCAACGCGTCCCGCGCTCCTCCGCGACGGCGCGCGCGGTCGCCTCCGCGAGGTCGCAGACGGCGACGAACTCGGACTTGCCCTCGGCGGCCAGCGCCGCGTGTATCCGCGCGTGCTGCCGGCCCAGGGAGCCGACGCCGACGACGGCGGTGCGAAGTAGGTTCATAGGTAGTCAGTAGACAATAGTCGGTAGACAGTAGGAGAACTTAGAACTTCGGACAGTAGGAAGAGACGGTGGAGGTTGTCGGGAATTACAACGACTGCGCGGCTTGCCAAACCCACTGTCTACTGACTACTGTCTACTGACTACTTTTCCGGGTGACTATACTTGCAACGTTTCCTGCTTGCAAAGCGCGCGTGGGTCGTGCTGTTCGGGGCGGTCTGCGGGGCCTACCTCTACGGGCTCGGGGCGGTGCCTTTGCTGGGGCCGGACGAGCCGCGGTACGCGCAGGTGGCGCGCGAGATGTTCGCGCGCGGCGACTGGGTGACGCCGACGCTCGGCGGGCAGACGTGGTTCGAGAAGCCCGCGCTGCTCTACTGGCTGATGGAGGTCGCCTACGGGCTCTTCGGGGTGACGGAGTTCGCCGCACGCGTAGGGTCGGCGCTCTCGGGCGTGCTGACGGTGCTGCTGGCGGGCTGGGCCGCGCGGCGGGCGGAGTTCGAGTCGGGCGAGGGGCTGCGCGGCCTCGGCGTCACCTGCGCGGCCGTCGCGGCTTCGACGCTGGGGCTCCTCGTCTTCGCGCGCGCGTCGAGTTTCGACACGCTCCTGACGGCGACGGTGACGGGCGCGCTCGCGTGCTTCTACTGCTCCGAGGTCGAGCGCGGCGCGGGGCGCAGGACGTGGCTGGTGGGCCTCTACATCTTCGTCGGCGCGTCGCTGCTGGCGAAGGGGCTGGTGGGCGTCGTCATCCCGGGCGCGGTGGTCGTCATCTACAGCGTTTTCAGGAGGCGCTGGCCGGGGCTCTTGAGGTTGGGCGTGCCGTGGGGCGCGCTGCTCGCGTTGTTGGTGGCGGCCGCCTGGTACGGGCCGGTCATCGCGCGCCACGGGCAAGCGTTCGTGGACGAGTTCTTCGTGCAGCACCACTTCGCGCGCTACGTCTCGAACAAGTACCACCACCCGCAGCCCTTCTGGTTCTACCTGCCTGTGACGCTGGGGCTGGCGCTGCCCTGGACGGCGTTTCTCGTGAGCGGGATCGCGGGGGCCGCGGGGGTGAACGCGCGCGCGGAGGACGCGGCGAGCAAACTGCGGGTGCTGGCGCTGGCGTGGCTGCTTGTGCCCGTGCTCTTCTTCTCGGCGTCGGGGTCGAAGCTGCCGGGCTACGTTCTGCCCGCGCTGCCGGGCGCGGCGCTGCTGGCGGGCGACGGGCTGCACCGTTACCTGCGCGGCGTCGGCGGGACGCTGGCGATGAGGCTGACGGGGCTGCTCGCGCTCCTGGCCTTCGCCGCGGGCGTCGCGTTTCTGGTCTTTCACGTCGGCGAGTTCGGCGAGGCTTTGCGCGGACTCCCGCCCTTCTACGTCGCGGCGCTGTTGTTGCCGTCGGGGCTGACGGCCCTCGTCACGCTCCTCACGCCGCGGCGGAGGGAGTTGTGCGCCATCGCGGTCGTCGGCGCGACGCTCCTGACGGTCGTGCTGGTCGTCGCCGGCGGCGTGCTCGAACGCGCGACGCGGGAGGAGACGATGGGCGACACGCTGGCCGAGGCCGCCGCCCGAGGGTTCGGGGGGCTGCCCGTCGTCAACCTGCACACCGTCGAGCGCACGTCCGAGTTCTACGCCGCCGGCCGCCTCGCCTACGGCGCCGACGGCGAGCCGCTCAAGCTGGAAGGCGCGAACCAGGTCGCCGAGTTCGCGCGGGGCAGAGGCGGCGGCGCCCTCGTCATCGTCCCCCACGACAACGAGCACCAGTTGTTTGAAGACCCGGGCCTTGAGTCAAAGCGAGTCGCCTTCAACGGCCGACACGCGCTGGTGTACGTTAAGAGTAGGCAGTAGGCAGATGGCAACAGGCAGTTAAAGACTTGTTGTCTTAATTGCCTGCTGCCATCTGCCTACTGCCTACTGTTTATCTCAGCGTCCGGTCGAAGAAGTCGATCAGGCGGCGGTCGTAGGCTTCGTCCTCTTCGGCGGAGGTGGAGCCGAGGCCGAGGCCGGTCAGCGTGAGGTCTGTGTGCGTCTCGACGTTGGTGCGGGCGGGGAAGCAGTTGGCGAGCGTCTCGGTCGTCTGCTTCAGACGCCCCGCGCCCTCGCCCGTGAGCAGGAGCACCTGCCGGTCGCCCAGGCCCTCGGCCAGCGTGCAGGCCGCGTCCGACTCGTAGCGCCCCGCGAAGTAGACGCGCGTGCCGAAACGCGCTAGCGCCAGCAGAACGCGGTTGTCGAAGCCCGTGCGCTCGCGGATGGCCCCGGCCAGCACGTCGTCGGGGTTGTCGGGCACGCTGTCGAGCGCCACCGCCCGCACGGCCGCGTCGCGCCGCGCAGCCGCCAGCGCCGCGTAGGCCCCCTCCTCGACGCCGTAGACGCCCAGCCCCGGGCCCGCCAGCGGGCGGCCCTGCGGCGACTTCAAGCCGCGCAGGTATTCGAGCGCGGCCTGCGCGTCGTCCGCCTCCAACCACCCGAACGAGGTGGCCGAGACGGGCGGCTCCTGCCCGTGGCCGCGCAGGTCGGGCAGCAGCACCGTCATGTTCGAGGTCTCGTTGATCTTCACGCCGAGGTTGAGGAGCCAGGAGCGATCCGCGCCGTAGGCGTGGAGGAGGAGGACGGCGGGGGCACCCTCCGCGCCTCGGATGAGCCAGCCGCGCGCCTGCGTGCCGTCGCGGTTCGGCCAGGTCTCCTCCGTCGCGCGCAACCCGCGGTCGCTCAGCCGCAGGAACTGCTCGGGCGTGACGAGGTAGGCGCGCCGCGTCGGCCGCGTCGCCGAATAGACCAGCCACGCCGACACGCAGGCCGCCGCGAGCACGACCAAAAGGAGAATGGGGAGCAGCGCCGTTAAGGCTTTCCGTCCGGTTCGGCGTCGAGGAGACATGGCACCAGTATTGTAAAGGCAAAAGGCCGTGAACCGTAAACCGTGACAGGTTGAATACGGATTTTCTCTCGTCACGGTTTACGGCTTACGGCCTTTTCGTAGTCGGCGGGGGTGTTGACGTTGTCGAAGAAGAGGCGCGAGCCGTCGAGGTCGGAGAGTTCTGTGAAGGGCACCCAGCGCGTCCGCACCTCTCGGAGCAGAGCGCGTGGGCGCAGCTCGCCCGCGCGGACGAGGCGTTCGGCCGCCTCAAGGCAGCGCACGGCGGCGTAGAGCGCGCAGAGGGGCTGAGGCCGCCCGTCCTCCTGAAACGGCGCGACCGCGTCCGTGTCGTCTCCGCGCAGCGAGGCGAGCCGCTCGAACAGTTCGGCCGTGACGAAGGGCAGGTCGCAGGAGATGACCGCCGCCCAGGGCGTCTCGCAGGCCGCGAGCGCCGCGTGCAGGCCGCCCATCGCGCCGAGCCCCTCGTGTACGTCGCGCACGACGGGCAGGCCGTGCGACTCGGCCCCGGGGCGCGAGCCGACGACCCTGACCCTGCTCGAAACGCGCGTGAGCGCGCCGGACGCGATCTCGACGAACGTCCGACCCCCGAGCCGGAGGCGGGATTTGTCCTCGCCCATCCGGCTCGAAACTCCGCCGATCAAAATGAAGCCTTCGGTGTCTAACATAGAGCAGCAGGCAGTAGGCAGACGGCAGCAGGCGGCCGCTCCGCGTTACTGACGTTGAGAGAATTATACCGGAGGTTTCGACGGCAGGGTTTCAACCGCCTACTGCCGTCTGCCTACTGCCTACTGTTTTAAGGCTTTAACCAAAGCAACCCGGGAGGTTTCGAGTTCATCATTGTTGGGGCAACATGCGGCTTGACCCTTTGAGAAAGGCGAAGTTATAGTCGGCAAGCGCGGGGCTCCTTTCTCGTTCCACCTTCGACAGGTGTTCGGGCGGAAGCGAAAATCCCCGAACCGCCGCGTATTTCAACCGTTGCGCCCTCCCCTTGAGGTAATTTGATGAGAAGAAACGCCGTCGTCCTGTTCGCCCTCTTCCTCGCCCTGCAACTGACCGGGCTGGCGCAGGGCACTACATCGGGTGCCTCAAGCAAGGGCGCGGAGTATTACCCGCTCGAAGACGTGCGCACGGGGCAGAAGGGCGTCGCGCGGACGGTCTTCGCGGGGTCGGAGCCCGAGGAGTTCAACCTCGAAGTCCTCGGCGTGCTGCCCGGCTTCCCCGCGCCGCGCAAGTCGGTCATCATCGCGCGGCTCTCCGGCCCGCAGGTCGCGCGCACCAGCGTCTTCGCGGGGATGTCCGGCTCGCCCGTCTACATCGACGGCAAGCTCGTCGGGGCCATCGCCTACGCCTTCCCCTTCGCCAAGGAGCCCATCGCCGGCATCACGCCCATCAAGCAGATGATCGAGATGTTCGAGCAGGGGCGGCAGTCGAGCGAGGGGCGCGACCAGATGGGCTTCCTCCGCGAGCCGCGCGCCGTCTCCTACGCACAGCTCTCGGGCGTTGACTGGAAGTCGAAGCTCCCGCAGGGGCAGGCGGCGGGTGTCAACTTCGTCGCGCCGGTCGCGACGGGCTCGCCGCTGGCGGCGCTGTTGGGTCAGCAGTTCGCGCCGATTGCGACGCCGCTCGTCTTCAACGGCTTCTCGGCGCAGGCGGTCGCGCACTTCACGCCGCAGTTCCAGTCGCAGGGCCTTCTGCCCGTCGCCGGGATAGGCGGCTCTTCGGCCATCACGCCTTTGGGGAAGGTGACGGAGCAGACGCTCGCGCCGGGCACGTCCGTGAGCGTCGAGTTGGTGCGCGGCGACTACTCGGTCGCGGCCTCGGGCACGGTGACGCACCGCGACGGCGAGCGCGTCTACGCCTTCGGCCACCCGTTCCTGAGCCTCGGCTCGGCCGACATGCCGATGTCGGAGTCGAAGGTCGTCACCGTAGTCCCGAACATGCTCAACTCCTTCAAGCTCTCGGTGGCGGGGCAGATGGTCGGCTCCATCTCGCAGGATCGCTCGACCGGCATCTACGGCCGCCTCGGCCAGGCCCCGAAGATGGTGCCCGTCACCATCAACCTGCACACGAGCCGCGACCAGGTGCAGACCTTCCGCTACGAGGTCGCCAACGACGAGTTCCTGACCCCGCTGCTCCTCAACATGACCATCTACAGCACGCTCACTTCGAGCGAGCGCTCGTTGGGCGACTCGACCGTGAGCGTCCGCGGGAAGATCGAGCTGAAGGGGCAGGAGCCCATCCTCCTTGAGCGCCGCTTCTCGGCGCAGGGCGCGGGCATCTCGGCCGCCGGCTCAATCGCCGCGCCCGTTCAGGCGCTCCTGTCGAGCGGGTTCGAGGGCGTCGAACTCGGGCCGATTACGCTCGACCTCGCCGCGTCCGACGTGCGGCGCGTGGCGACGCTCGACCGCATCGCGCTCGACCGCAGCGAGGTGCGCAGCGGCCAGACCGTCGAGGTGCAGGCTTACGTCCGCACCGAGTCGGGCAAGCAGTTCGTCCAGCGCATCCCCGTCCAGATTCCGGCGGACGTGCCGCCCGGGCAGCTCGTCCTCTTCGTCGGCGACGGCGGCACGCTGCAACAGGCTTCGGCCTCGCAGAGCTTCGTCCCGCAGGACCTGGGGCAGCTCGTCGGCGCGATTAACAAGATGAAGAAGAACGACCGCCTCTACGTCAAGCTCTTCCGCATCACGACGGGCGCGGTCATCGGCACGGACGAGATGCCGAACCTGCCGCCCTCCTTCGTCGCCACGCTCAACAGCGACCGCGCCTCGGGCGGCTACACGCCGACGGTGCTCTCGCCGCTCAACGAGAAGGAGCTGCCGCCCGCCGACTACGTCGTCAACGGCCAGCAGCTCATCGGCATCAGCGTGATCCGTTAGAGAGCTTTCGAGGTCAAGCAAAGGGGCGGGACTTACCGAAGTCCCGCCCCTTTGCTTGCCAGGTCAGAACCACCCGCGGTAGCGGGTGGCCCTATAGCGGATTGCAATTGAGTGTGACCGTTTAGAGGCGGGCTCCGCCCGCCGTCGCGAGCACCGCGGCTGGAGCCGGCGGGCGGAGCCCGCCTCTAAACGGACGCTGAATTGGTCACACTCAAATGCAAACAGCTATAGATTAACCGTACGCGCCGAATATCAAAGGCCCACCCGCTACCGCGGGTGGTTCTGACCTGATTTGCCACGTCGCACAATAAAAAGATAGCGCCTCTCTGATTCAGGTATTTGCATACCCTCAAATAACAACCCTTCACGTTCGAGCACTTCGCGCAGACCCTTGCCCCCGAACAACAGCAGCGTCATCACGCTCGCAGACCATGTGAGGAGTATGGGCAGCATTTCGGTAAAGCGCTCGATGGCGCGGCAGGTGAGGTAGTCGGCTTCGGGCGGGTCAATCTTCTCGAACCTTTCGGCGACGACGCGGGCGCGTTCGGAGAGGTCGAGCCTCGACAGCGCCTCGCGGAGGAAGACCGCCTTCTTCTGCGAGGCTTCGACCAGCACGCCCTTCAGATCGGGCCGCGCGACGAGGCAGGGGATGGCGGGCAGGCCCGCGCCGGAGCCCACGTCGAGCAGGGCCGCGCCCTCGGGTATGTGGGGGAGCGCCGTGAGCGATTCGAGCACGTGGCGCGCGGCGAACTCGGCGGGCGGGCAGGGCGCGACGAGGTGCAGGCGCGGGTTCCACGCCGCGACCAGCTCGAAGTAGTCGCCGAGCCCCGCGCGCGCCTCCTCATTTAACTCGACGCCGAAGCGGGCCGCGCGCTCCGCCAGCGCTTTGTCAAACTCGCCGCGTGGTGTAAGTTTTCGTTCGGCCATCTCCCCAACCCAGTCCGAAGCTTAACGGATGTCAGAAGCAAACAACAGCCCCGTCCCAGACACGCGCACGCTCGCCGAGGAACACGAGCGCCTCGGCCGCGCCGCCCTCCGGCTCATCACCGACTACGCGCGCTCTCTCGACGACGCGCCCGTCTGCTCAAAGGCGTCGCCCGAAGAGCTGGTCGAACTCTTCGACGAGCCGCTCCCGCAAGAGGGCGCGTGCGCGGAAGAGATTTTCGCGCAGGTCGAACGAGACCTCGTCCCGCACGCGATGAACATCCCGAGCCCGCGCTACTTCGGGCTCTTCAACCCGACGCCGCTGCCCGTCGCGGTCTGGGCCGACGCCGTCGCCTCGGCGATCAACCAGAACGGCGCGGCGTGGCGCAACTCGCCCTCGGTGAGCGTCGTCGAGGCGCGCGTGCTGCGCTGGCTCTGCCAACTGATAGGCTACGGCCCCGGGTCGTTCGGGACGTTGACGAGCGGCGGGTCGGAGGCGAACCTCGTCGGCCTCAAGTGCGCGCGCGACCGCGCGGTCGAAGGCGCGCGCGACCGCGGCCTGCGCGCGCAGGGCTCAGACAGCCGTCTCGTCGCCTACGCTTCGGAGCAGTGCCACTACTCCTTCGTCAAGAGCGTGGACATCCTCGGCCTCGGCCGCGAGAACCTGAGGAAGATAGACACGGACGAGCGCTTCCACATCCGCACAGACCTTCTGCGCGACGCTATCGAACGAGACCTGAAGGAAGGACACACGCCCGTCTGCGTCGCGGGCGCGGCGGGCGCGACTTCGACCGGCGTCGTTGACCCTCTGGACGAGTTGGCCGACATCGCGCGTGAACACAAACTCTGGTTCCACGTGGACGCGGCCTACGGCGGCGCTCTGGCCTTCTCTGAAAAGCATAAGTGGCGGCTGCGCGGCATCGAGCGCGCCGACTCGGTCGCCTTCGACCCGCACAAGTGGATGTTCGTCCCCTTCGAGTGCGGCGCGCTGCTCGTCCGCGGCGGCGGGCGGGTGTTGCGCGACGCCTTCGACATCACGCCCGAGTACCTGAGCGAGAACCGCGGCGGGGCGGACGTGGAGTACGACTTCTTCCGCTACGGGCAACTGGGGACGCGCCGCGGGATGGCGCTGAAGGTCTGGGCCGCGCTCAAGTCGCTCGGCGTGCGCGGCTACGCGGAGGTCGTTGACAGGCAGATTGAGCTGGTCAACTACCTCGCCTCGCGCTTCGACGAGCTGGAAGAGTTCGAGCGCGTGGGCGAGGTCGAGACGGCGCTCTGCTGCGCGCGCTTCCTGCCCGCCCGGGCGCGCGGGAAGTCGGGCGAGGAGCAGGACGAGTTGCAGCGCGCCCTCCAGCAGCGCGTGGAGCGTTCCGGCGGGGCGTGGCTGGCGACGACCGTGCTGCACGGGCGGAGGGCGCTGCGCATCAACGTCAACAGCTTCCTCACCGAACGCCGGCACATAGACTATCTGGTAGAATTGCTCCGCCACGAAGGCGCGAAGCTGACGCAGGGAGGGGAAGGGTTATGAAGTCGAACGTAAGGCGCTTGTCCGCGCTCTGTCTCGCCCTATTGCTGTTCTCCGCCGCGAGCGCGCAGCAGCCGCGCCCGGCCGCGAGGCAGGCGGCCGCCGCGTCCGACCGCTGGCTGGAACGTCTGAACTCGCGCGCGGACTTCGACCGCATGGCGCGCGTCTACAACGACCAGCCCTACGCGCTGCCGCACGTCATCTTCGTCATCGACCGCAAGAACGGCGACAAGATTTACTACGCCAACTCGAAGCGCTTCCGCTTCCACAAGGACTTCGTCAACGGGACGTACCTGTCGCTCGAACGCGGCGACGAGTTCTTCCGGAACAACTACCTCAAGGCCAACCGCCGCTTCATCCTCGGCACGCTCGCGTGGCAGTCGCCCGTCAAGCGCTACACGTTCGAGTTCTGGGAGGGCGACCTCATCCCGGCCGAGCTGATAAAGCTGACGGCCGACACCATCAGAAAGACCTTCTTCGACTCGGTCGCCTACAAGCCGAACTCCATGAGGCAGGATGAGGCGTCGGCGGGGATCGCGGGGCTCGACCGCGTCACGCAGAGCGACATCGCGCGCGAGCAGGAGTACCAGCCGCTCAACCTCGCGAAAGGTATCGGCCGCATCCACATCATCGACAAGCTCGACGAGCACGTCGAGATCGGCTCCAACGAGATACTCGTCCTCAACGAGGTGCCCATCAGCCTGCCGCCCGTCGCGGGCGTCATCATCTCGAAGCCCTCGACGCCGCTCTCGCACATCAACCTCCTGGTGAAGGGCTGGGGCGTGCCGAACGCCTACATCAAGAACGCGCACGAGCTGCTCAAGCAGTACGACACGTGGTGGGTCACGTTCGAGACCTTCCAGGACAAGTACACCATCAAGCGCGCGGACATGGGCGAGCTGAAGGCGTATCAGGAAGAGCAGGTCAAACTCCGGAAGGCGATGACGCCGCGCTTCAACCTCGAAGAGCGCCGCCTGCTCGACCTCGCGCGACAGACCAGGCGGATGGCCGACGCCTACGGCTCGAAGTCCGCGAACCTCGGCGAGGTCGCGCGCTCGCGCCTCGCGGGCATCACCGTCCCCGCGGGGTTCGGCATCCCCATCCACTACTACGACCGGTTCGTCAGGGAGAACGGGCTCGAAGACGCGCTCGTCGAGATGATGGGCGACCAGAAGTTCGTCCACGACCCGGCCTACCGCCGCGAGAAACTCGCTGGGATGCGCGAGCGCTTCAAGGCGGGCAAGGTGAGTGACGAGCTGCGCGAGGCGCTTTTGAAGAAGGCGCGCGCCGAGTACGCGGGCAAGGGGCTCTTCGTGCGCAGCAGCTCGAACGTCGAAGACCTGCCGAACTTCAACGGCGCGGGGCTCTACGACACCGTGCCGAACGTGAAGGAGGACGAGAAGCTGGTCGAGGCGGTCAAGACCGTCTGGGCCTCGCTCTGGAACTTCGAGGCGTACGAGGCGCGCGAGCGCGCCAACATCGACCACTCGAAGGCGTACATGGCCGTGCTCGTCCAGGAGGGCGTCAACGCCGACAGCGCGGGCGTGATGATCACGACCGACCCGTTCGACGCGGACAACCGCGGCGCCATCTACATCAGCGCCAAGCGGGGCCTCGGCATCAAGGTGGTCGAGGGCAGGCGCATCCCCGAGCAGATTCTCTACCTCCCGCGCGCCAACTCGGTCAAAGTCCTGACGCGCTCGGAGGAGGAGAGCCTGCTCACCTTCGACGAGGCGGGCGGCGTCAAAGAAGTCCCCATCTCGGGCGAGCGCGCGGTGCTCACCGACCAGGTCGTGCGCAAACTGGCGCGCGCCGCCACGCAGATCAAGAGCGTCTTCGGCGGGCGCGAGCAGGACATCGAGTGGGTCTACATGCGCGGACAGATTTTCATCGTGCAGTCGCGCCCGTTCGTCCAGGGGAGCTAGTTCCGTATGAAGTCCATCTCGCTCAAGAGGCGCGCGGCCATCCCCGCCCTCACGCTGCTGGTCGCACTCGCCGCGCCCCACGCGGGCTGCCGCCGCGAGGCGCAGAAGGGCGCGGAAGCGAACGCGGGGCCGTCGGCCTCCGCGCAGCCGAACGGCGCGGCGTCGCCCGCCGACATCACGCAGCTCGACGGCGAGATAGAACGTCTTGAGAAGCAGGCCGAACGCAACCCCGCGGACGCCGAGACGCGGGTCGAGCTGGCGCGCGCCTACGTCAGGCGCGCGAAGATCGAGCAGGGCGGCGGCCAGCTGCAGGAGGCGCTGACGGATTACCAGAGCGCGCTCCGCCACGACCCGGACAACGAGGAGGCGCAGGGCGGGGCCGCCGCCGTAGACCAGCAGCTCGGCGGCGGCGCGAAGGAGGACGAGAACGGGGCCCCCGCCCCGCCCCCCATCAGCCCCAACGTCGCCGACGAGGGGGGGAAGGCCGCGCCGACACCTAAAAAGCAGTAAATGGTGAATGGTAAATGGTGAATAGATAAAACCATTTACCATTTACTATTTACTATTCACCACCCATGCTCATCATTCCGGCAATCGATCTGAGGGACGGGAAGTGCGTGCGCCTGACGCAGGGGCGGCGCGAGGAGGTGAAGGTCTACGACGGCGACGCGGTGGACATCGCGCGGGGGTTCGAGGAGGCGGGCGCGCGGATGCTGCACGTCGTGGACTTGGACGGCGCGTTCGCCGACAAGAACGGCGTGAACCGGAAGGTCGTGCGGCGCATCATCCGCGCCGTCGGCATCCCCATCCAGTTCGGCGGGGGCTTGCGAAGCGTGGGCGACGTGCAGCAGTTGATCGAGTACGGGGCGGCGCAGGTGGTCGTCGGGACGCTGGCCGCCGAGTCGCCGGAGACCCTGGAGATGTTCGTCCAGCTCTTCGGCCTGCGCGTCTGCGTCGGCATCGACGCGCGCGACGGGAGGGTGCTGACGCACGGCTGGGAGCGCGGGGGGCGCATGACGGCGGTCGAGCTGGCGCGGCGCGTGGCCGACGCGGGCGTTGACCGCATCGTCTACACGGACGTGTCGCGCGACGGGATGCTCGCGGGGCCGAACCTCGAACAGACGTGCGCCATCGCGCGCGAGTCCGGCCTGCGGGTGACGGCGTCGGGCGGCGTCTCGTCGCTCGAAGACATCGCGCGGCTGAAGACCATCAAGCAGTGCGGCGTCGATAGCGCCATCGTCGGCAAGGCGCTCTACGAGGGGCGTTTCACTCTGAAGGAGGCTTTGAAGGCCGCATGAACGAAGAGGCACGGAACATATTCGCGGACGGCATTCTCAAGGGCCGCGTCGCGTTCGTCACCGGCGGCGGGACGGGCATCACGGGCGGCGTCGCCCGCGCGCTCTCGGAGGCGGGCGCGCACGTCGCGCTCGTCAGCCGCAGGCTCGAACACCTGGAGCCCGCCGCGGCGAAGATCAACGAGGCGGGCGGCGAGGCGCTGGCCGTCGCCGCCGACGTGCGCGACTACGCGGCGGTAGAGCGCGCGCTGGCGGCGACGCTGGAGCGCTTCGGCCGCCTCGACATCGCCGTCAACGGCGCGGCCGGCAACTTCCTCTGCAAGGCGTCGGAGCTGTCGCCCAACGGCTTCGGCACGGTGGTGGACATCGACCTCAAAGGGACTTTCAACGTCTGCCGCGCGGCCTTCGAGGAGCTGAAGAAGAACCGCGGCCAGATTCTCAACATCAGCGCGACGCTCCATTATCTGGGCACGCCGATGCAGCTCCACGTCTCGGCGGCGAAGGCGGGCGTGGACGCCCTGACGCGCAACCTCGCGGTCGAGTGGGGGCACCACGGCATCCGCGTCAACGCCGTCGCCCCCGGCCCCATCGAGGACACAGAAGGCATGAGCCGCCTCGTCCCCGAGCCGATCAAGGAGAGGCTTCGCAAACAGATCCCGCTCGGCCGCTTCGGCCGCATCCGCGATGTCGAGCAGTGCGCCGTCTTCCTCTGCTCCGACGCCGCCGCCTACATCAACGGGGCCGTCATCGTCGTGGACGGCGGCCACTGGCTCGGCAGCAACCGGATGGTGGGGTCGTAAAGAGGAGGTGAAGAGATGGCCGAGGCGTTGAAGTGCGCGGGCTGCGGCGGCGTGATGGAGGAGGGCTTCGTCCTAGACCGCGGCAGCTACGACTTCCCCGCGGAGCAGAAGTGGGTGGAGGGCGTACCCCAACGCAGCTTCTGGATGGGGCTCGACATAGATGACAAGCGGGTCTACAAAGTTATGTCGTACCGCTGCGAGCGGTGCGGGCGTCTCGAATCCTACGCGCGCGAGAGCACATCCTGAGACCTGCGTCGCCGGGGGCTCCCTCACCCACAGAGAAAAGACTTGACGCGGGCGCGGTCTGAGCCGGACTGTATAGAGGTATGATCGGGTTGACGCCCGCGACATTCGGGGAGTTCGAGCAGGAGGCGGCGCGCGGGAACGTGGTGCCGGTGGTGCGGAGCGTGCTCGCGGACTTGCAGACGCCCGTGGGAGCGTTCCTGCGCGTGGCGGGCGGGGCGGGCCACGCCTTCCTGCTTGAGTCGGTCGAGGGCGGCGAGCGCATCGCGCGCTACTCATTCATCGGCGCAGACCCGGAATTGATAGTCCGCGGGCGCGGCGAGACGACCTACGTCGAGCGCGGCGGCGAGACCGAAGAACTGCGCGGCGTGCGCGCGACCGACTTCCTGCGCGACTACTTCCGCGCGCGCAAGCTCGCGCGCCGCGCCGGGCTCGCGCCGATGGCGGGCGGCGCCGTCGGTTACGTCGGTTATACGGCGGCGCGCTGGTTCGAGCCGGTGCTCACGAAAGACCTGCGGCCGGCCGCGGGCGCGGACGACGCGGTCTTCATGCTCTTCCGCACCGTGCTCGCCTTCGACCGCGTGCGCCAGCAGATAGAGATTACCTCCTGCGTCATGACCGAGGAGGCCGCCGAGAGCCGCGAGCGTTTGCGCGGGCTCTACGAGGCGGCCGTCTCGGAGACCGGGCGCGTCGAGAGGCTTCTGTCGGAGGGCCCGGCCGCGCCGTCGTTTGTCGATGAGGGCCGCGGGGAAGAGAATGGGCGCGGGCGGTTCGAGTCGAACTGGTCGCGCGAGGAGTTCGAGGCGGCGGTCGTCCGCATCAAGGAGCACATCGCTGCCGGCGACTGCTACCAGGCCGTGCTCTCGCAGCGCTTCTCTAAGTCGTGCGATGTTGACCCGGTGCAAATCTACCGCGCGCTGCGCGCGACGAACCCTTCGCCGTACATGTACTTCCTGCGGATGGGGCGCGAGACGGTCGTCGGTGCCTCGCCCGAGATGCTCGTGCGCTGCCGCGGCCAGCGCCTCGACTACAGGCCCATCGCGGGCACGCGCAAGCGCGGCGCGACCGAGACGGAGGACTGGCTGCTCGGCGAGGAGCTGAAGGCGGACGAGAAGGAGGTGGCCGAGCACACGATGCTCGTAGACCTCGGGCGCAACGACCTCGGCCGCGTCTCGGACTACGGCTCAGTCGAGGTGGGCGAGTTGATGACGCTTGAGCGCTACTCGCACGTCATGCACCTCGTCACGGGCCTTCGCTCGCGCCTGCGCGACGACCGAGACCGCTTCGACGCGCTGGCGGCCTGCTTCCCCGCGGGCACGGTGACGGGCGCTCCGAAGGTGCGCGCAATGCAGATTATCTCCGGGCTCGAACCGACGCCGCGCGGCGTCTACGCGGGGGCCGTGCTCTACGTGGACTACGCCGACAACCTCGACTCGTGCATCTCGATCCGCACGGTCGTAGTGCGCGACGGCACGGCCCACGTCCAGGCCGGGGCCGGCATCGTCGCCGACTCCGTCCCCGAGCGCGAGTACGAAGAGACGGTCAACAAGGCGCGCGCCGTACTTAACGCAGTCGAGATGGCGGAAAAAGGATTGTGAAAGGCAGTAGGCAGTAGGCAGATGGCAGCAGGCAGTTAAGAGCGTTATTGTTAGGAGTCGGGTAGTTATGCGGAGCGAAGCTCAACACAGAGACACAGAGGCACAGAGACACGGCTTGTTGAATTACTGTCTTCGAGCTGTGTCTCTGCGCCTCGGTGTCTCTGTGTCCAACGCCTCCCGACCAAACACAACTGCGGATAGAATAAAGCCGTCTTCCCATCCGAACTGCCTGCGGCCTACTGCCTACTGCCTACTGCTCTCCGCCTTCTGCCTACTGCTCTCCGCCTGCGGCGACGGGGGGCGTGACAGAGATATCGGGCCGGACACGGCGCGGCGCGAGCTGTTCCTGCGGGGGTACGCGTATAAGGAGCCCGACTTCCTCAACGCGGCGAAGGAGGGGCGCGAGGTCGGCGTCAAGCTCTTCCTCATCGCGGGGATGAGCCCGGAGGTGCGGAACCAGGAGGGCGAGACGCCTCTGCTTCTGGCCGCGCGCTTCGACCACGCGAAGGCCGCGCGCGCGCTCCTCGAACGCGGGGCGGACGTGAACGGGCGCGACCGGCGTGGGTTTACGCCGCTCATGCGCGCGGTGCTCAACGGGTCGGCGGAGACCGTCAAGACGATTCTCGAATTCAAGCCCGACCTCGGCGCGCAGACCACAGACCCCGAGTCGCGCGGCTCGACCGCCCTCATGTACGCCGTCGCGAAGGGCCGGCCCGAGGCGGTCGAGCTGCTGCTCGACGCCGGGGCCGACGTGAACCAGGTGGACGAGTCGGTCGGGACGGCGTTGACGTGGGCGGTCTACTACGACAACGACGCGCTGGTGACGCGCCTGCTGGAGCGCGGCGCGGACCCGAACGTCGTCAACGGGGGCGGCGGCACGGCCCTGATGACGGCCGCGCTCAAGGGGCGCGAGCGCCTCGTGCGGCTCCTGCTCGAACGCGGCGCAGACCCTTCGTTGAAGGACAAGACGGGGAAGTCCGCGCTCACCTACGCCACGAGCGCGGGCCGCACGGAGGTGCAGAAGGCGCTGCGCGAGGCGGAGGCGGCGAAGAGGAAGGCTTGAGAATTTGAAATCTGTTTATGGGCGAGAAGGTTCTGCTAGTCGATAACTACGATTCGTTCACGTACAACCTCGTGCAGTACCTCGGCGAGCTTGGGGCGGAGGTCGTCGTGCGCCGCAACGACGAGGTGACGGTGCGTGAGGTCGAGGACGAGATACAGCCCGACCGGGTCGTCGTCTCGCCGGGGCCGGGGACGCCGGACGAGGCGGGCGTGACTTTGGAGATGATCGGGGCGCTCTCGGGGCACGTCCCCGTCCTCGGCGTGTGCCTCGGGCATCAGGCCATCGGGCAGATTTTCGGCGGGCGCGTCGTGCGCGGCCCCGAGCCCGTCCACGGCAAGCCGGCCGAGATTTGCCACGACGGGCGGACGATCTTCGAGGGGCTCGAATACCGCTTCCCGGCCGCGCGCTACCACTCGCTCGTCGTCGAGCGCGAGAGTTTGCCCGACTGCCTCGAAGTCTCGGCCACGACGCCCGACGGCGTCATCATGGGCCTGCGCCACCGCCGCCTCAAGGTCGAGGGCGTGCAGTTCCACCCCGAATCAATCCTGACGACCGAAGGGAAGAAGCTGCTCTCCAACTTCCTGAAGCTATAAACGACGGAAGCCGAATCTTCAAACGCCGCTGACGCGGCGCACTGTGGTCTATGTCCGAAGAATCTCTCAGACGGAAGACTCTGCCGCAGTGGCTTCTGCCGACGCCCGCGCGGAGGGACGAGGGTGCGGGGCCGCCTTTGCGCGAGTTCACGCTGCGCCTGATGCGCGGCGAGGATTTGAGGAGGGAAGAGGCGGCGGCGCTTCTGGACGTGCTGCTCGACGGCACGGCGACCGACGCGCAGATAGGCGCGGCCCTCGTCGCGCTGGCCGTGAAGGGCGAGACGGTGGAGGAGCTGGCGGGGCTCGCCTCCTCGATGCGCGGGCGCGCGGTGCGCATCAACGCGCGGCACGAACGTTTCGTTGACACCGCGGGGACGGGTTCGAGCGCGGCCAAGACCTTCAACGTCTCGACCACGGCGGCCTTCGTCATCGCGGGCGCGGGCCTCCCCGTCGCCAAGCACGGGAGCCGCGCCGCGACCAGCCGCTCCGGAAGCGCGGACGTGCTCACGGCGCTCGGCGTCAACGTCTCCGCGCCGCCCGAGGTCTCCGAAGAGTGTCTGAACGAGCTGGGCGTCTGCTTCATGTTCGCGCCGCTCTACCACGGCGCGACGGCGCGCGTCGCGGGCGTGCGGCGGGAGCTGGGCGTGCACACGACCTTCAACCTGCTCGGGCCTTTGACGAACCCGGCGGGCGCGCCGCGCCAGGTCATCGGCGTCTGGCACGAGGCGCTGGTCGAGCCGCTCGCGCACACGTTGAGAGTGCTGGGGTCGGAGCGCGCGTGGGTCGTGCACGGGCTCGACGGGCTCGACGAGGTGACGCTCGCCGCGCGCACGAAGGTCGCGGAAGTCTCGGGCGGCGGGGTGCGCGTCTTTGAGACTTCGCCGGAGGAGTTCGGGCTTGAGCCCGCGCCGCTCGAATCTTTACGCGGCGGCGACGCGGAGGCGAACGCGTCTATCATCCGCTCGATTCTCTCGGGCGAGCGGCGCGACGCGGGGCGCGCGCTCGTCTGCGCCAACGCGGCCGCGGCGCTCTACGTCGGCGGGGCCGCGAGCGATTTGAAGGGGGCCGCGCGGCTCGCCGCCGAGAGCATCGACGGCGGGGCCGCGCTCGCGAAGCTCGAAGGGCTCGTGAAGGCGTCTAAGGGGTGAGGGCGAATGTCGAGCGACTTTCTGTCAAAGATAATTGAACGGAAGGCGGCGCGTCTGGCCGAGGCGAAGGCGGCGCGGCCCTTTGAGGAGGTGCGGCGCGAGGCCCTCTACGTCCGGGAGAACGCCCTTCAAAACCACTTTCGTCGGGCGCTGGAGGACGCGGGGCGCGTGAATGTCATCGCGGAGTTCAAGCGCGTTTCGCCGTCGAAGGGCGAGATTCGCGCGGGCGCGTCCGTGGCCGAGACCGTGCGCGCATACGAGCGCGGCGGCGCGGCGGCCCTGTCGGTGTTGACGGAGGAGGACTTCTTCCGCGGCTCGCTCGCAGACCTTAAGGAGGCGAAGGCGAGCACGCGGCTGCCCGTCCTGCGCAAGGACTTCATCTTCGACGAGTATCAGGTCTTCGAGTCGGCCGCCGCGGGCGCGGACGCGCTGCTCCTTATCGTCGCGGCTCTCGACGACGAGGCGCTCTCCGCTTTGCTCCGCCTGGCGGAAGACGAACTCGGCATGGACGCGCTCGTCGAAGTCCACACGGCCGAAGAGTTGAGGCGCGCGCTCGGCGCGGGCGCGCGCGTCGTCGGCGTCAACAACCGCGACCTGCGCACGTTCGAGGTCTCGCTCAAGACTTCAATCGGGCTGGCCGAACTCGCGCCCGCCGGGACGCTGCTCGTCAGCGAGAGCGGGCTGCGCGGCGCGGGCGACGTTGACCGCCTGCGAGCCTGCGGCTTCCGCGCCTTCCTCGTCGGCGAGACGCTGATGCGGGCCGAAGACCCGGAGGCGGCGCTGCGCTATCTGGCGGGCGCGGGCGGCTGGGGCGAGGCCGCCCTCTGAGTGTGTGGATGACTCGCGTAAAGGTCTGCGGCATCACGAACCTCGAAGACGCGCTCGCGGCGCTGGGCGCGGGCGCAGACCTGCTCGGCTTCAACTTCTACGCGCGGAGCCCGCGCTACGTCACGCCCGCCGGAGCGCGAGAGATAATCGAGCGTCTGCCCGAAGGCGCGACCTGCGTCGGCGTCTTCGTCAACGAGCCCGCGCCCGCCGTCGAGCGCATCGCGCGCGAGGCGGGACTCGGCGCGGTTCAATTACACGGCGACGAGACGCCCGAGTTCTGTCAAAGCCTGCGCGGCCTGACGACGATCAAGGCGCTGCGCGTCGGCGCGGACTACACGCCCGAATCGGCCGCGGCCTTCGGCACCGACGCCGTCCTGCTCGACGCCTACGTCGCGGGCGCGCGCGGCGGGACGGGGCACACCTTCGACTGGACTCTCGCCGGCCTCACGCGCGAGCGCGTCCCCCGACTCTTCCTCGCGGGCGGCCTCAACCCCGACAACGTCGCCGCGGCCGTCGCCGCCGTCCGCCCCTACGCCGTGGACGTGTGCAGCGGCGTCGAGACCGCACCGGGAAGAAAGAGCCCCGAACTCATGCGCCGCTTCGTCGAGCAGGTGAGGACAGTGAGCGGTGAGCGGTGAGCAGTAAGCCGCGGTTGAGTCAAGGCGGTCGCTTCTGGATTTCTTTCAACGGCTTACTGCTCACCGCTCACCGCTCACTTAATACTTGACTCTCCTCCCACCCCATCGGTTATTCTGGCGGCGAACGAGCAAGGGGTTCGGTAGTTGTGCCGTGCGTTGAGCCCCGACTTCGCCTCCCACCGTTTGGGCTGACAATCAATAATCTCTTTCGCCCGAGTTTCCAGTTGATGACCGCCACCGCACGTTTCATCGACGGCCGCCGCCAGCCGACGCGCGACCAGGGCCGCTTACTGCTCGTGACCGACGACCCGCGCGTGAGCGCCTTCGGCGCGGGGCTCGAAGAGCGCGGCTTCTGCGTCGCGGGCGTGGCGGGCGGCGTCAAGGCGCTCGTCGCGCTCCAGCGCACGCGCCCGCACGTCGTCGTCGCCGACGCCGCCGTCCGCGGCGTCAGCGCCAACGAGATGGCGCGCACGCTCTCCGACGCGCAGGAGCCCGTGCCCGTCATCCTCGCAGGCTTCGACCCCTCGACGCCCGCGCGCCGCGAAGAGGCGATGTCCGCGGGCGCGTCCGACTACTTCCAGCTCCCCGATGAGTTCAACCTGCTCGCCGCGCGCGCCGCGCAGCTCGTCTCGTACAGGCTGACCGTTGACCGCCTGCGCGCGGAGGCCGACCGGGATTATTTGACGGGGCTCGCCAACCGCCGACGCTTCCGCAAGGCGCTTGAGCAGGAGGTCGAGCGCTGGCGGCGCTACGACATCCCCTGCGCGCTCCTGCTCCTCGACATCGACCACATGAAGCGTGTCAACGACACCTACGGCCACCCGGCCGGCGACCGCGTCATCCGCACGGTCGCCGAGGTGCTCGCGGAGCTTTCGCGCGACAACGACACGGCGGCGCGCTTGGGCGGCGAGGAGTTCGCCTTGCTCTTAGCGGGCGTCGGGAGCGACAAGGCCCTGGCCGCGGCCGAGCGCGTGCGCCAAGCCGTCGCAGAGCGCCCTATGGAAGAGGTGGGCGGCGTCACGGTCAGCGTCGGCGTCGCCTCGTGCCCCGAGAACGCGCGCACCGAGCGCGAGCTGTTCGGCACCAGCGACGCCGCGCTCTACCTCGCCAAGCAGGAGGGGCGCAACCGCGCCGTGCTCGCCTCCGCGTCCGGCCCGGCGGCGGGTGCGCGCGGCTAGAGGAAGTAGCCACAGAGACACAGAGGCACAGAGATTTTTCATTCTAGAGCGGGTTGCGTTTGAATCTACCTTCTACCGTTTAGAGGCGGGCTATGCCCGCCGCCGCGTGCCGCGATGGGACTGGCCGCGGCGGGCGGAGCCCGCCTCTAAACGAAGGGTAAGGTGATGCGCAAACCGCTCTAAATCTCTGTGCCTCTGTGTCTCTGTGGCTGTTCTTTCGTTTCCAAAAAGATTCTGCCTGGGCTAGAGTGACTTCGATGGGCGAGCAGACTGTAAATCCGGACGCGGGCGGGCACTGGGGGCGCTACGGCGGGCGCTACGTGCCGGAGACCTTGATGGCCCCGCTCGAAGAGCTGACCGAAGCCTTCGACGCGGCGCGAGACGACGAGAGCTTCCGGCGCGAGTTCGAGGGGCTGCTCCGAGACTTCTCGGGCCGCCCGACGCCCCTCTTCCACGCCGCGCGCCTGACCGAGCACGCGGGCGGCGCGCGCGTCTACCTCAAGCGCGAAGACCTCTCGCACACCGGCTCGCACAAGATAAACAACGCGCTCGGGCAAGTCCTGCTCGCGCGCCGCATGGGCAAGGAGCGCGTCATCGCGGAGACGGGCGCGGGGCAGCACGGCGTCGCGACCGCGACGGTCTGCGCGCTCTTCGGGCTCTCGTGCGTCGTCTACATGGGCTCGGAGGACGTGCGGCGGCAGAGGCTCAACGTCTTCCGCATGCGCCTGCTCGGCGCGGACGTGCGCGAGGTGGACGCAGGCCAGCGCACGCTCAAGGACGCCATCAACGAGGCCCTGCGCGACTGGGTGACGAACGTCGCCGACACCTATTACCTTCTCGGCAGCGCGCTCGGGCCGCACCCGTACCCGCTCATGGTGCGCGACTTCCAGAGCGTCATCGGGCGCGAGGCGCGCGCGCAGTTTCTCGAAAAAGAGGGCCGCCTGCCCGACGCGCTCGTCGCCTGCGTCGGCGGCGGGTCGAACTCGATAGGGCTGTTCCACCCTTTCCTGAACGACGAAGGCGTCCGCATGGTCGGCGTCGAAGCCGGGGGAACCGGAGCCGAGTTGGGCTTGCACGCCGCGCGATTTAATCAGGCGGGCGGCGGCCGCCCCGGCGTGTTGCAGGGGACGATGAGCTACGTCTTACAGGACGAGCGCGGGCAGATCGCTTCGACCCACTCCATCTCGGCGGGGCTCGACTACCCGTCCATCGGCCCCGAACACGCCTTCCTCCACGACGAGGGGCGCGTCGAGTACGTCTCCGCTTCGGACGAAGAGGCGCTCGAAGCCTTCGCCCTGCTCTCGAAACTCGAAGGCATCATCCCCGCGCTCGAATCCGCCCACGCCGTCGCGCACGCGCTCAAGCTCGCGCGCGAGATGAGGCGGAGCGAGGCGCTCGTCGTCAACCTTTCGGGGCGCGGCGACAAGGACGTGCAGACCGTGGCCGAACTGGCGGGCGGAGATACGGCGTGAGTCGAATCGAAGCGGCTTTCAACAAACTCAGAGCCGACGGCCGCCGCGGCTTCATCCCTTACATAACTGTCGGCGACCCCGACCTCGACACGTCGCGCGCCCTCGTCGTCGAGCTGGCGCGCGCGGGCGCGACACTCATCGAGCTGGGCGTGCCCTTCAGCGACCCCGTCGCCGACGGCCCGACGATTCAGCGCGCAGCCGAGCGCGCGCTGCGCCACAACGTCGGACTGGGAGACGTACTTCAGATGCTCGCCGAGGCGCGGCGCGAGACGGACGTGCCCGTCATCCTCTTCAGCTACTTCAACCCGCTCCTCCAGTTCGGCCTCAGACGCCTCGCCGACGAGTGCGTCCGGGTCGGCGTGGACGGCGTGCTCGCCACAGACCTCGTCCCCGAAGAGTCTGCCGACTTCAACGCGGTGCTTAAGGGCCGCGGCCTCGACCAGATATTCCTCGTCGCGCCGACCACACGGGACGCGCGCCTCCGGATGATCGCCGGGCGCGCCGGCGGCTTCGTCTACGCCGTCTCACGCGCGGGCGTCACCGGGGCGCGCGAAGAGATGAGCGCCGAGGCCCGCCGCCTCGTCGGGCGCGTGCGCGGCGTCACAGACCTGCCCGTCGCCGTCGGCTTCGGCGTCTCCACGCCCGCGCACGTCGCCGACGTGTGGGCCTACGCCGACGCCGCGGTCGTCGGCTCCGCCCTCGTCTCGGAGATCGAAAAGCACGCCGGCCGCCCCGACCTCGTCGCGTGCGTCGGCGAGTTCGCACGCTCGCTGCTGCCGTACTGATTGCGCCCGTCGCGCATCTAAGGTCGGGCTCGACTTGAAAAGGGCGGCTGTCGTATATTGTCCCGGCTTCAGGCGAGTACCTCCGGCTTCATCTCCGCCAGGATGAAAAAATATTTGTTGCAAGCGTGAAACACTGTTCCATTCTCGCGCCGTTTGTGGTAGACTGTCCCGGTCTTAAGCTTTAGGACACAAATTTAACAGCGTGAGAAAAGGGGACGAGAAAGAGTGGTAGCAACTATGGCTGACAGGCAGGGCGCCGACCGCGGCAAGGCGGTCGAGGCGGCGCTCGCGAACATCGAAAAGAAATTCGGCAAGGGCTCGATCATGCGCCTCGGCGACAAAGAGGTAATCGACATCCCGGCCATCTCGACGACCTCGATCTCGCTCGACGCGTCTATCGGCGTCGGCGGCATCCCGCGCGGTCGCATCATCGAAATCTACGGGCCGGAGTCGTCGGGCAAGACCACCCTCGCCCTCCACATCGTGGCCGAGGCGCAGAAGTCGGGCGACGTGGCCGCCTACATCGACGCCGAGCACGCGATGGACGCGGAGTACGCCGCCAAGCTCGGCGTCAACGTGGACGAGCTGCTCATCTCGCAGCCCGACTCGGGCGAGCAGGCGTTGGAGATCGCCGAGGCGCTCGTGCGCTCGAACGGCGTCGGCGTCATCGTCGTGGACTCGGTCGCGGCGCTCGTGCCGCGCGCGGAGCTGGACGGCGAGATGGGCGACTCTCTGCCGGGCCTTCAGGCGCGCCTGATGTCGCAGGCGCTCCGCAAGCTGACGGCCATCGTCGGCCAGACGAACACCTGCCTCATCTTCATCAACCAGATCCGCGAGAAGATCGGCGTCATGTTCGGGAGCCCGGAGACGACGACCGGCGGCAGGGCGCTTAAGTTCTACTCCTCCGTGCGCCTCGACATCCGCCGCATCGGCGCGATCAAGGACGGCGACCGCGTCGTCGGCAACCGCACGAAGGTCAAGATCGTCAAGAACAAGGTGGCGCCGCCCTTCCGCGAGTGCGAGTTCGACATCATGTACGGCGAGGGCATCTCGCGCGAGGGCGACGTGCTCGACCTCGCCGTGGCCAACCGCGTCGTCGAGAAGTCGGGCGCGTGGTTCTCCTACGGCGGCGAGCGGCTCGGCCAGGGCCGCGAGAACTCGAAGACGACGCTGAGGGAGAACGCGGAGTTGCTCGGCCGCATCCAGAACGACGTGAAGAAGGCGCTCGGTATCCCCGTCCACGGCGAAGAGTCCGAGTAGGGTAAAAGCCGTAAACCGTAAACCGTGAACCGTGACAGGAAGGAGTCATCTCCTCTCTCGTCACGGTTCACGGTTTACGGTTTACGGCTTTTCGTGGATAATCGCGCGGCAAGAGACTCCGCTTTTAAAACTCTCTTCGCCTACTTCTGATGGAGCAGACTGTCCTCATCAAGGGCGGCGCCGTCGTGACGTTGGACGCCGCCGGAAGGGTTCTGGACGGCGACGTGCTGGTGCGCGGGCGTCGCATCGAGGCCGTCGGCCGCGACCTGTCGAACGTCGCCGCCGACGTGACCATTGACGCGCGCGGCTGCGCCGTGCTGCCCGGCTTCGTGCAGACGCACGTCCACCTCTGCCAGACGCTCTTCCGCGGCGCGGCCGACGACCTCGCGCTCCTCGACTGGCTCAAGCGGCGCGTGTGGCCTCTGGAGGCGGCGCACGACCCCGCATCGCTGCGCGCCTCCGCGCGGCTCGGCGTCGCCGAGCTGATTCGCGGCGGGACGACCTGCGCGCTGACGATGGAGACCGTGAACCACACGGAAGAGGTCTTCCGGGTCGTCGAGGAGTCCGGCTTCCGCGCGACGGTCGGCAAGTGCATGATGGACAAGGGCGAGGAGGTGCCGGCCGGGTTAAGGGAAGCGTCCGAGGACTCCGTACGCGAGTCGCTCGCGCTGCTCGAGCGGTGGCACGGGCGCGCCGAGGGCCGCGTTCGCTACTGCTTCGCGCCGCGCTTCGCGGTGAGCTGCACGAGGGAACTGCTGGAACGGGTCGCGTCGCTCGCGCGCGAGCGCGGCGTGATGGTTCACACGCACGCCTCGGAGAACGTCTCGGAGTGCGAGCTGGTCGAGGGCGAGACCGGGATGCGGAACGTCCTGTATCTCGATTCGCTCGGCCTCTCCGGGCCGCACGTGCTGCTCGCGCACTGCGTCCATCTGGACGACGGCGAGGTGGGGCTGCTCGCGTCGAAGGGGACGCACGTCGCGCACTGCCCCTCTTCAAACATGAAGCTCGGCTCGGGCGTCGCGCCCGTCTCCGAGCTGCTCGCGAGCGGCGTCTCTGTCTCGCTCGGCGCGGACGGCGCTCCGTGCAACAACCGGCTCGACATGTTCACGGAGATGCGCTCGGCGGCCCTGCTACAGAAGGTGAGCCGCGGCGCGGACGCCTTGCCCGCCGCGCGTGTGCTGCGGATGGCGACGCTCGACGGCGCGCGCGCACTCGGGCTCGGAGACGAGATCGGGAGCCTTGAGGCCGGCAAGCTGGCCGACATCACCGTCCTCGAACTCGGCCGCCTGCACACGACGCCGCGCCCCGAGGTCGTCTCGACCGTCGTCTACGCCGCCGAGGCGCGCGACGTGCGCGACGTACTGGTAGACGGGCGCGTCGTGCTCCGCGAAGGCGAGCTTCAGACGCTCGACGAGCGCGAGGTCGTCGCGGAGGCCGCTCGTCAGTACGAACTCCTCAAGTCGCGCTCAGGCATCTGAAGCCTACACATGAAGATATATTTCGCCGGCTCAATCCGGGGCGGGCGCGAAGACCACGCCCTCTACCTCGACATCATCGGTCGGCTCGGCGCGTACGGCAGCGTGCTGACGGAGCACGTCGGGGATTCGGGGCTGAGTTCGTTCGGCGAGGACGGCCGTGACAATGAGATACACGACCGAGACCTTGCCTGGCTGCGAGAGGCGGACTGTCTGGTCGCGGAGGTGACGACGCCGAGCTTGGGCGTCGGTTACGAGGTAGGCAGGGCGGTGGAGTGGGGTAAGCCGATTCTCTGCCTTTTTCGGAAAAGCTCCGGCCGCGCCCTTTCGGCCATGATTGCCGGCAGCGGCGGGGTCAAATCGCGCGAATACGAAAACACGGCGGATTTAGACGAAATATTCAGGGAGTTCTTCGGGGAAAAGTAAAAAGGTGTGAAAAAGCCTGCGGGCAAAATAAGAGTGCCAGCTCGAAGGTAGCGACGTGGGGGGCACGTACGGCGGTCGAGCTGGCACGGGCGGGCACTGTCGATGTTCGGGCTTCGGCTGGTTGTCCCTCGCGGGACGCACCGGCTGTTTGGCAACCGGCACCACCCTCAGACGCGACGGATTATACTCCGAGCCGAAAAAATGTCAACGATTTTTTGTGACGCATTTGACAAAAAACGTGCGGCCGCGCGCCGATTGACAGGCAGGTTACGACCCCCCTATACTCTGCCTTCTGTTCGCGCGAGAAGGTTTGCGGCCAGGTAGCTCAGTTGGTAGAGCACGCGACTGAAAATCGCGGTGTCGGCGGTTCGACTCCGTCCCTGGCCATCGATAGAAAGAGGAGGGCGATCACACCGGTCGCCCTCCTCTTTTTGCGCAAGTGCGCCGAATAAGTTATTCGGATTTAAGCCTCGGTCGGCCCTTCGTCCGTGGACTTCTTCGAGCGGGTCGTGGTCGGGCGTTTGGTCGAGCCCTTAGCTGCGCCTTTCTTTGCGCCGGCGGCGGCGCGCGGGCGCTTGGTCGCGCCCTTGGGCGCTTCAGGCGCGAACTGAACCGCGGGCTCGCTCTGCCCGCCCGACTGCGCGCCCGGCGTGGCCGCCTCCGAGACGGAATCGACGAGGGAGGAGACGACGCCGGTCGCCTGCCCGAGGAACTCCGTGACCGAGTTGACGACGTTCGACGGCAGGTCGCGGACCGACTGCGGGAGCACCGAGTCGGCGGCCGACTGCGCGGCTGAGGCCGCGGCGGCGAGCGTCTGGGTCGCCCCCGGCGGCTCCGGCTGCGGGTTGAGGAGGTTGTCCCAGCGGTAGACACGCTCGGGGCGCGGCTCCGAGAGGCGGCGGAAGACGAGGTCGGTGACGGCCTTCGTCAGCCAGTTGTGGTAGAACTCGCCGACCGAGGCCAGCTCGGCGTCCGGCGCGGGGTTCATGAAGTCGATGGCGTAGGGGACGCCGTCCTTGATGGCGAACTCGACCGTGTTGATCTCGTAGCCGAGCGCGCGGTTCAGCGTCAAAACGTCCCGCGCGACGCGCTGCGCCACCTCGGTCGCCAGGTAGGTCGGGTCGTGGACGTACTGCTCGCCCGAGAGGTACGCCTTGCGCGGGTCGTAGGGCATGATGAGCACGTCCTCCTGCCCGATGCAGTAGCAGCGCACGAACTGATCCCAGTCGATCATCTCCTGCAAGGTCATGCAGAGCGTGTCGGTCGTGTCGTAGACCTTCCAAAGCTCTTCGAGGTCGTTGACGCGGGAGACGTTCTTCCAGCCGCCGCCGTCGAAGGGCTTGATGATGGCGGGGAAGCCGACGTAGTCGGCGATGGCCTGCCAGTCGAGCGGGAATTCGAGGTTGCGCAGGGACTCGCTGGTGATGCCCTCGATGTAGTTCTTCTGCGGGAGTAGGACGGTGCGCGGGATGGCGACGCCGAGCTTCGTGCCGAGGGAGAAATTAAAGAACTTGTCGTCGGCCGACCACCAGAACGGGTTGTTGATGACGATGGTGCCTTCGAGCGCGGCGCGCTTGAGGAAGGCGCGGTAGAAGGGCACCTCGTGCGAGATGCGGTCGATGATGAGGTCGTAGCCGACGCCCGCGTCGTGGCGCACGCCGCCGATCTTGACTAACTCGGCGACGACCTCGCCGCCGCCCCGCTCGTTGATGCTCTCGATGAGCGAGACGGGGAACGTCCGCTCGCGGCCGACCAGAAGTCCTACTTTTTTCACGGTTCCTGTCCTTTCGCTGAAAGAAGGGAGTCAGGCGCCGGGAGTCAGGAGTCAGAATAAAAGCGGCCTCGCCCCTTCATTCTGACTCCTGACTCCTGACTCCTGAATTCCTTTGCATCGTTGGAAACACAGGACTTTACAGGCTCGCGCGCGGGGTTGTCAAAGCGCGGGCGGGCATCCGCCGCAAGGCCATTGGCATCAATTGTTTTGGACTGAAAGGCGGCGCGCGGCCGCTGGGGCTTGGATGTCGCGGATGTGTTACAATCCGCCGTTGTTCGGCCGCCGAACCTCTCCTCAGGCGCGGCTCCGGGGCCGGAACCGCCGGGCGATAACTCAGGAATGGAGAAGAACTCAGTGTTACGACGCTTACTGGTGTGCGCGCTGGCGGCGCTCTTAATCGCCGCCGCGGCCGTGCCACTCGCGGCCGCCCCCGCCGCCGTGCAGGAGAATAAGGAGAAGAAGGCGGAGGAGAAGCCGAAGAAGGAGGAGCCGCCGAAGCCGGTCCGCGTGGACAAGGACAACCCGACCGCCGAGCAGGTCGCCGAGACGGTCATCCTCTTCTACGGCTCGCGCCCCATGCTCACGCAGATCAGGCGCTCGGGCGTCGAGCGCGGCCGCATCACGCGCACGGGCCAGGACGGCCGCCCCGAGGAGATCTCTTACGAGCGCACCTTCAAGCGCGGCGAGACCTACGAGAAGGACAAGATTCGCTTCGACCAGCGGATGGCCTCGCTCCAGTACTCGCTCGTCCTCAACGAGGGCCGCGTGACCGGCCTTCTGCGCGGCACGCCCTTCACGCCGAAGCAGGAGGACGTGACCAGCCTGATGACCGACCGCGTCCACGGCATCGACGCGCTGCTGCGCTACAAGGAGAGCGGCGCGACGGTCAAGTACAACGGCAAGGAGACGCAGAAGGGGCTCGACCTCTGGGTGCTCGACCTGACGGACAAGGAGAAGCGCTCGACGCGCTACTATATCAGCGCGAAGTCGGCGCGCGTCCTCTGGCTCGAATACGAGGAGGGGGGGACGAAGTACCGCCGCACCTTCCACGACTACCGCGTCGTGCAGCAGACGCTCGTCCCCTACCGCTCCGTCCTCTACGCGGGCGACCGGCAGGTCGAAGAGTCGCAGGTGCTCACCGTCACCTTCGGCGTCAAGACCGACGACGCGCTCTTCGCCGCCGAGTCGGCCTCCGCGCAGCAGTAAGAGAGTATTAAAACCCGAAAGCCGCAGCCGCCCGCCGCGCCGCAAGCGCAGGCGGGCGGCTCTGTTATAGCGGTCAGAACCGCCCGCGGTAGCGGGTGGGCCTTTGCGAAACGGCGCGCCCGGTTAAGCAAAACCCACCCGCTACCGCGGGCGGTTCTGACCGCTATGTTGGCGGCGTCAGAACTCATGTGATAGTATCGCCGCCAACTCGTAACAGCGTCGTTTGAAAGGGATACAGCCGGGCGTTGCGCACGGCGCGGCGGTGGCCGAAGTGTAGCCCCTCGCCCCGTAGTAACATCACTTTAAGAACGTCCGCCCCCTTGTTTTCACCCCGCTTGAGGAGAGTGTTTATGAGCAACCGACTCGTCGAAATCATGAAGCTCGGCCAGTCCATCTGGTACGACAACATACGCCGCGCGATGCTCACGACCGGCGACCTCCGGAAGAAGATCGAGGAGGACGACCTGCGCGGCGTCACCTCGAACCCGACCATCTTCGAGAAGGCCATCACCGGCTCGACCGACTACGACGAGCAGTTGAGCAGACTCGTCCAGGCCGGCAAGGGCGTGGGCGAGATTTACGAAGACCTCGTCGTCGAAGACATCGGCAACGCCGCCGACGTTTTGAAGCCCGTCTACGACAAGACCGACGGCCTCGACGGCTACATCAGCCTCGAAGTCAACCCCAAGCTCGCCTACGACACGCGGGGCACCATCGACGAGGCCGCGCGCCTCTTCGAGCGCGTCGGCCGCAAGAACTTGATGATCAAGATTCCCGCGGCGCAGGAGGGCCTGCCCGCCATCGAGGAGTCGATCTACCGCGGCATCAACATCAACGTCACGATGATCTTCTCCATCGAGAACTACGAGCAGGTGGCCGAGGCTTTCATCAAAGGTCTTGAGCGCCGCGCGGCCGAGGGGAAGAACGTAGACCACATCGCCTCGGTCGCCAGCTTCTTCGTCTCGCGCGTGGACACGGCGATTGACGCCGACCTCGAATACAAGGCGCGCCACGCCTCCTCGCCCGAGGAGAAGCAGCGGCTCGAAGGCTTGCGCGGCCGCGCGGCCGTCGCCAACGCGAAGCTCGCCTACGAGAAGTACAAGGAGATTTTCCATGGCCCGCGCTTCGCCGACCTGAAGGCGAAGGGCGCGCAGGCGCAGCGCTGCCTGTGGGCCTCGACGGGGACGAAGAACCCGAACTACTCCGACGTGCTCTACGTCGATAACCTCATCGGCCCCGAGACGGTCAACACCGTCCCGCCCGCGACCTACACGGCCATCCGCGACCACGGCCGCGTCGAGCCGACACTCGAAGAGGGCTTGGACGAATGCCGCGCCCTCATCGGCCAGCTCGCCGAGGTCGGCATCGACTTGAAGGAGGTGACCGAGAAGCTCCAGCGCGACGGCCTCGCGGCCTTCGTCAACTCCTTCGACACGCTCTCCGAGTCCATCGAGGCCAAGCGCGACGCCCTGCTGTCCGGCATCAACGAAAGGTTGACGGCGTCGTTGGGAAAATACGCTGACGCGGTGAGTGCGGCCATCAAGGAAGCCGAAAAGGGCGACGTGATGCGCCGCGTCTGGCGTAAAGATGCCGCACTCTGGAAGTCCGAGGAGGAACATCAAAAAATCATCAGGAACTCGCTCGGCTGGCTCAACGTCGCCGACCAGATGATCGGCGTCGAGGACGAGCTTGTAGCCTTCGCCGACCGCCTGCGCGCGAAGGGTTTCAAGCACGTCGTCCTCAACGGCATGGGCGGCTCCTCGCTCGCGCCCGAAGTCCTGCGGAGGACTTTCGGGAGGCAGGAGGGCTACCCCGAACTGCTCGTGCTCGACTCGACCGACCCGGACACGGTCGCCCTGTTCAGGGAGAAGATAGACCCCGCCGACACACTCTTCGTCGTCTCGTCGAAGTCGGGCACGACGACCGAGCCGCTCTCGTTCTACCGCTACTGGTACGAGGAGGTCGGCAAGGCCAAGGAGAACCCGGGCGAGAACTTCATCGCCGTCACAGACCCCGGCACGCAGATGGAGCGCGACGCGATACGCGACAGGTTCAAGCGCGTCTTCCTCAACCCCCCGGACATCGGCGGGCGCTACTCGGCGCTCTCCTACTTCGGCATCGCGCCGGCGGCCCTGATGGGCGTTGACATACGGAAGCTGCTCGACCGCGCCGGGCGCGTCATCAACTCCTGCTCGCAGGTCGTCTCCGCGTGGGACAACCCCGGGACGAAGCTCGGGGCCATCATCGGCGAGTGCGCGAAGGCGGGCCGCGACAAGCTGACCATCGTCGCCGACCCGAAGGTCGAGAGCTTCGGCCTCTGGGTCGAACAGCTCGTCGCCGAATCGACGGGGAAAGAAGGCAAGGGCGTCGTGCCCGTCGCGGGCGAGCCTCTGGCCGCGCCTTCCGTCTACGGCGACGACCGGCTCTTCGTCTCCATCGCCGTCGGCAAGCTCGACAGCGAAGTCGAATCCAAACTCAAAGCTCTGGAAGCCGCGGGGCACCCGGTCGTCTACCGCACGCTGACGGACTTGTACGACCTCGGCGAGGAGTTCTTCCTCTGGGAGATGGCGACGGCCGTCGCGGCCTGGCGGCTCGGCATCAACCCCTTCGACCAGCCGAACGTGCAGGAGTCGAAGGATGCGACGAAGGAGCTGCTCGAAGCCTTCAAGCAGCAGGGGAGCCTGCAAGAGCAGCCCGTCCTCGCCGAAGGCGACGGCCTCACCGTCTACGGCGACGAGGCCACGCGCGCGGCGCTCGGCGCGGAGGGCGTGCCCGGCATCTTCAAGGCACACCTCGGGCGCGTGAAGCCCGGCGACTACGTGGCGCTGCTCGACTACTTCGAGGAGTCGGACGAAGTTGAGGGCATCGTCCAGCAGATACGCACGCACCTGCGCGACGCGACGCGCTGCGCGACGACGACCGGGTATGGGCCGCGCTTCCTGCACTCGACGGGTCAGCTCCACAAGGGCGGCCCCGACAGCGGCGTCTTCATCCAGGTGACGGCGCAGGACGCGAAGGACGTGGAGATACCCGGCGAGCCCTACACCTTCTCGACGCTCAAGCAGGCGCAGGCGCTCGGCGACTTCCGCTCGCTCTCGACGCGCGGCCGCCGCGCCGTCCGCGTCGAGATAGGTTCGGACGTGACGGCGGGCCTGAAACGTCTCTTTGAGGTCATCCGCGAGGCAGTCCCGGTGGGAGCAGTAGTCAGTAGTCAGTAGTCAGTAGGGCCTTCGCCTTACCGGTGCTGACGATTAACTGCCGAAAGGTTTTTCTACCGACTACTGGCTACCGACTACTGAATACTGAGGTTCCTATGGCGACACCTGAACAGACACCGAAGACCGCGAACATCGGCATGATCGGCCTCGCCGTGATGGGCGAGAACCTCGCGCGCAACATCGAGCGCAATGGCTGGACGGTCGCCGTCTACAACCGCCCTCCGAGCAAGGACGAGCCCGACCGCGTCACGACCTTCATGAACGAGTACGCGGGCGGCAAGTTCGTCGGCGCGCACACGCCCGAGGAGTTCGTGAAGTCGCTCGAACGCCCGCGCAAGATAATCTTGTTGGTGAAGGCGGGCGACCCCGTCGATTGGACTATCGACCAGATTAAGCCCTACCTCGAAAAGGGCGACATCATCATCGACGGCGGCAACTCCTACTTCATGGACACGGAGCGGCGCGAGAAGGCGCTGAAGGCCGAAGGGCTCAACTTCATCGGCTCCGGCGTCTCGGGCGGCGAGAAGGGCGCGCTGCTGGGGCCTTCGCTCATGCCGGGCGGCGACCGCGACGCCTACGAGCAGATACGCCCCATCTGGGAGGCCATCGCGGCGAAGGTGGACGACGGGCCGTGCGTGACCTACATCGGGCCGGGCGGCGCGGGCCACTTCGTCAAGATGGTGCACAACGGCATCGAGTACGGCGACATGCAGCTCATCGCCGAGTCGTACGACATCATGCGCAAGGTGCTCGGCATGTCGGCCGGCGAGATGGCCGACGTGTTCGAGGAGTGGAACCGCGGCGAGCTGGAATCTTTCCTCATCGAGATTACCTATCAGATACTTCGCGTCAAAGACCCCGAGACCGGCAAGCCCCTCGTTGACCTGGTGCTCGACAAGGCGGGGCAGAAGGGGACGGGCAAGTGGACGAGCGCCGTCGCGCTCGACCTCGGCGTCCCCATCCCGACCATCAACGCCGCCGTTGACTCGCGCAACCTTTCGGCGCGCAAGGACGAGCGCGTCGAGGCGAGCAAGCAGCTCGGCGGGCCGCAGGGCTTCAAGTTCGGGGGCGAACGCGGGGAGATGATCGAGGCCGTGCGCGACGCGCTCTACGCGTCGAAGATTTGCAGTTACGCGCAGGGCATGAACCTCATCCGCGCCGGCTCCGAGAACTGGAAGTGGGGCATCAACCTCGGCGAGACGGCGCGCATCTGGAAGGGCGGCTGCATCATCCGCGCGCGCTTCCTCGGCAAGATCAAGGAGGCTTACGACCGCCGCCAGGACCTGCCGAACCTCCTGCTCGACCCGGAGTTCGACGCCTACATCCAGGGCGCGCAGGCCAACTGGCGGCGGGTCGTCGCCACGGCCGCGCAGGCCGGCATCCCCATCCCGGCCTTCTCGGCCTCGCTCGGCTACTTCGACGCGTACCGCACCGAGAGCCTGCCGCTCAACCTCACGCAGGCGCAGCGCGACTTCTTCGGCTCGCACACCTACCAGCGAACCGACCGCCCCGACGCCGGCTTCGTCCACACGGAGTGGGAGGAGCTGTTGGAGGGGCAGAGCAAGTAGGCAGATGGCAGTAGGCAGTTAATCGCAAGTCCGGTGTGAGTCCGCCGCGTAGCGGCGAGGTGAATTTAGCCCGGCCTTTCAAGGCCGGGTAAATAGAAGCGAAGACGGCCGCGTCGCGTCAGCGACGCCTGAACGGCCCGGATTGGTTCAGGCGTCGCTGACGCGACGCACATCTTGTTTGCGGTTAGCCGACCCGGCCTTGAAAGGCCGGGCTAAATTCAGCCGCCGCTACGCGGCGCTCAAACTGCCTACTGCCTTCTGATTTTCATATGACCACAGCCACCGTCGTCGAAAACCCCCTGCGCGTCGGGATGCGGCTGGGGCGCGCGGCCGAGCCGTGCGCGGTCGTCATCTTCGGCGCGTCCGGCGACCTCGCGAAGCGGAAGTTGATTCCGGCGCTCTACCGCTTGGTGCAGGAGCGTCTGCTCCCGGCCGAGTTCGCCGTCGTCGGCCTGGGGCGGACGCCGATGTCGGACGAAGAGTACCGCGGCAAGATGAAGGCGGCCGTCTCCGAGTTCTCCGAGTCGAAGAGGGTTGACGAGGAGGTCTGGCGCTCCTTCGCCGCCGGACTCCACTACCTCCCTTCCAACATCGACAACCCGGAGAGCTACGGGGAACTCGCGCGGAGGCTCGAAGAGGTGGCGAGCGAGCGCGGAACCGGCGGCAACCGCCTCTTCTACCTTTCGGTCGCGCCCGAGCACTACGCCGAGGCCGTCGCCCAACTCGGCGGGGCCGGGCTCCTCGAACAGGGGCGGGGCTGGGCGCGCGTCATCATCGAGAAGCCTTTCGGGACGAGCCTTGAGAGCGCGCGGGAGTTGAACGAGCAGATCCTGCGCCACCTCGAAGAGTCGCAGGTCTACCGCATCGACCACTACCTCGGCAAGGAGACCGTCCAGAACCTCCTCGTCTTCCGCTTCGCCAACGGCATCTTCGAGCCCCTCTGGAACCGGCAGTACGTTGACCACGTCCAGATTACGAACGCCGAGACCGTCGGCGTCGAGGGGCGCGGCGGCTACTACGAGAAGTCGGGCGTGGTGCGCGACATGATCCAGAACCACGTCTTCCAGGTGCTCTCGCTCGTGGCGATGGAGCCGCCCGCCTCGCTCTCGGCCGAGGACGTGCGCGACGAGAAGATCAAGGCCATGCACTCGGCGCGCGAGTTCACGCCCGAGCGCGTGCGGCTGGAGTGCGTGCGCGGGCAGTACGGCGCGGGGAGCATCGGCGGCGCGGGCGTGCCCGGCTACCGCGAGGAGAAGGGCGTCGCGGCCGACTCCGCGACCGAGACCTACGCGATGGTGACGATGTGGTTCGACAACTGGCGCTGGTCGGGCGTGCCCTTCTACATACGCTCGGGCAAGCGGCTGGCGAAGCGCGTCACGGAGATCGCCATCCAGTTCCGCGACGCGCCGCACGCGCTCTTCGGCCGCGCGATGGACGACCTCGCGCCCAACCAGCTCGTCATCCGCATCCAGCCCGACGAAGGGATAACGCTGCGCGTCGCGGCCAAAGTTCCGGGGCAGGCCACGCGCATCCGCGACGTAAACATGGATTTCAGATACGGCGCTTCGTTCGGCGTCCAACTCGCCGAAGCCTACGAGCGTTTGATACTCGACTGCATCCTCGGCGACTCGACCCTGTACGCGCGCAAGGACATGACCGAGCGCGGCTGGGAACTCGTCATGCCCGTCCTCGAAGAGTGGGGCGCGCGCAAGGGCGAAGCAGACTTCCCGAACTACGAGGCCGGCTCGTGGGGGCCGGACGCCTCTGCTAAGCTGCTCGAACAGCACGGCCGACACTGGCGCAGGCCGTAAATGAGCGACGTGGTCACAGCGGTCAGAACCGCCCGCGGTAGCGGGTGGGTCTTGCGCTGACGGCTGGTTGATTGATGAGGGCCGCGCTGTCGGCAATCACACGGGTTACGTTACGCCCACCCGCTACCGCGGGCGGTTCTGACCCGGTTTTCAATCATGGAGACACAGGCCAGCACAACCCAAGTCTCTCTGGCGAAGGGCATCGACGCCGCGAAGCTCGAACGCGAGCTGAACGCGATGTGGGCGGAGATGTCCGCGCCCGCGGGAGAAGGCGGCGCGGCGGGCGTCGTGCGCGCGTGCGTGCTGAACCTGGTCGTCTACGCCGAGGGCGCGGCGGAGCGCGCGGAGGTGGACGACCTGTTGAGCGAAGTCGTCGAGCGCCACCCGTGCCGCGCCATCGTGCTCGCGGCCGAGCGCGGCGCGGAGGAGCCGAGGCTCGACGCCTTCGTCTCGACGCGCTGCCAGCTCTCATCGCGCGGGGCGAAGCGCATCTGCGGCGAGCAGATAACCATCGAGGCCGCAGGCCCGGCCGTGGAGACGGCCTCGTCGGCGGTCGCGCCGCTGCTCGTGCCCGACGTGCCGGTCTTCCTCTGGTGGAAGGACATCCCGCACTACGACGACAGGCTCTTCACGCGCCTCGCGGGCATGGCCGACCGCGTCGTCATCGACTCGGCCTCGTTCGACCGGCCGCACGAAGACCTGCTGCGCCTAGCGGAGATGCTCGAAGGCAAGCGGCGGATGCGCCTGAGCGACTTGAACTGGGGGCGTCTGACCTCCTGGCGCGCGCTCGTCGCGGGCTTCTGGGACGTGGCCGACTACCGCGACTCGCTCGCGCGCATTGAAAGAATCGTCATCGAGTACGACCCGCCCGACCGTTCGCACGAAGAGATCGCGCCGAAGGCCCTGCTCGCGCTCGGCTGGGTCGCCTCGTGCCTCGGCTGGCGGGTGTCGGACGAAGGCGCGAGGGTCGAAGACGGCCGCGCCCACTTCACCCTGCGAGACGGCGACAGGAAGATCGACGCCGTGCTCGCGGCGACGGACGACGTGGCGGGGCGCGACGGCTGGCTCACGTCTTTAACGCTCTCGACCGGGGCGGGCGACGAGTTCTCCGTCGAACTGCTCCTCGAAGAGCGACGCCTGCGGACGGCCGCGCGGCTGCGCGGCGCGGGGCACGCGTGCGAGCGCGTGCTGGGCTACGAGGCGCGCGGCGAGGGCGAGCGCCTGAGCGCCGAACTAGATATACTTTCGAGGGACGAGGTCTACGAGCGCGCGGTGGCGGCGGCGGCGCGGCTGCTCGCGGCGCTCGGGCACGGGTCTTAAACTTAACATCCAGGCGGGGGAGCCTCTCGGACAGAGATGATAATCGCGGGTGACATCGGCGGGACGAAGACGAACGTCGCGCTCTTCGAGGTCGGGGAGGGCAGAAGGGTCGGGGCCCCCCTGGCGCAGCAAAGCTACCCGAGCGCGCGTTACGACTCGCTCGAAGCCATTCTCTCGGACTTCGTCAGGCGGCACCCGCAGGCGCGCATCACGCACGCCTGCTTCGGCGTCGCAGGCCCCGTCGTGCGCGGCCACGTGGACGCGACCAACCTCACCTGGGAGGTCTTCGACTTCAAACTGGCCGAGGCCATCGGCGTCCCCTCAGTCCGCCTCATCAACGACCTCGAGGCGACCGCCTTCGGCATCGGCGAGCTGGGCCCCGAGCAGCTCTACACGCTCAACGAGGGCGAGGGCGGACGCGCGGGCCACCGCGCGCTCATCGCCGCGGGCACGGGGCTGGGGATGGCGGCCATCTACTCCGACGGCCGGGGCTTCCACCCGATGCCCTCCGAGGGCGGGCACATCGACTTCGCCCCGCGCGGCGAGCGCGAGTTCGAGTTGATGATGTACCTGCGCGAGCAGATCGGCGGCCGCGTCTCGTACGAGCGGGTGCTGTCGGGCATCGGCATCCAGAACATCTACACCTTCCTGCGCGACCGGGGGCACGGCGAGGAGCCCGCGTGGCTGGCCGAGGAGATCAGGTCGGGCGACCCGACCGCGGCCATCTCCCGCGCCGCGCTCGCGGGCAGGAGCGAGCTGGCCGTCCTGACGTTGGAGATTTTCGTCGAGGTCTACGGGGCGATGGCGGGCAACCTCGCGCTGCTCCTGAAGTCGGTCGGCGGGCTCTACGTCGGCGGCGGCATCGCGCCGAAGATCATGCCGAAGCTGACCGACGGCACCTTCATGCGCAACTACGGCGACAAGGGGCGCATGTCGGGGCTCGTCATGTCGATCCCCGTGCGCGTCATCCTCGACGACAAGACCGCCCTCTACGGCGCGGCGCGCGCCGCGCTCATGGGCGGGGAGTGAGGGAATGAGTCCGTCCGCGCCCGAGCCGCGCGTGCTCCTCTTCGACGACGCGGAGTCGCTCGCGCGCGGGGCGGGGGCACGCGTCGCGGAACTGGCGCGCGAGTCCGTCGGGGCGCGGGGCCTCTTCGCCGTCGCGCTCTCGGGCGGCTCGACCCCGCGCAGGGTCTACGAGCTGCTGGCGGGCGAGGAGTTCGGGGACGGCATCGACTGGCCGAACGTCCACGTCTTCTTCGGCGACGAGCGGATGGTGCCGCCCGACCACGCCGAGAGCAACTACCGCATGGCGAGCGAGGCCCTTCTGTCGCGCGTCCCCATCCCGCCCGAGAACGTCCACCGCATCGAGGGAGTCGGCGACGCGGGCGCAAACGCGAGCGCGTACGAGCGGGAGATGCGCGGGGTGTTCGGAGATGTCGAGTGGCCGCGGCTCGACCTCGTCCTTCTGGGCATGGGCGACGACGGGCACACGGCCTCACTCTTCCCGGGCACGGCCGCGCTCGGCGAAGACCGCCTGTGGGTCGCGCCGAACTGGGTCGAGAAGCTCGGCGCTTGGCGCGTCACGCTCACCGCGCCGGCCGTCAACGCCGCGCGCCACGTCGCCTTCCTCGTCACGGGTAAGGGTAAGGCCGAGCGCCTGCGCGAAGTCCTTAAGGGCGACCGCGACCCGTCCCGTCTTCCTTCCCAACTGATCCGCCCGCACGACGGCACGCTCGAATGGTTCGTCGAACGCGCCGCAGCAAGCAATCTCGAAGGCGTGTAAAGTGCATTGAGCAGAGAGCGGGAAAGACTCTACGAAAAGAGTGACGCGCACGTGCGGCCCTGGCGGGAGTGGGGGCCGTACGTGTCGGAGCGCGCGTGGGGGACGGTGCGCGAGGACTACTCGGCGGACGGCGACGCGTGGGCCTACTTCCCGCACGACCACGCCCGCTCGCGCGCGTACCGCTGGGGCGAGGACGGGCTGGCGGGGATTTGCGACCGCTATCAGGTGCTCTGCTTCGCGCTCGCTCTGTGGAACGGGCGCGACCCCATCCTGAAGGAGCGCATGTTTGGCTGCGTCGCGGAGGAGGCGAACCACGGCGAGGACGTGAAGGAGTACTACTTCTACCTCGACTCCACGCCAACGCACTCCTACATGAAGTTCCTCTACAAGTACCCGCAGGCGGCCTACCCTTACGAGCGGCTGATACGGGAGAACCGCCGGCGCGGCGCGCATGCGCCTGAGTTCGAGCTGCTCGACACGGGCGTCTTCGACGACGACCGCTACTTCGACGTGTTCGTCGAGTACGCGAAGGCTTCGCACGAAGACATCGGTATCCGCGTCGAAGCGTTCAACCGCGGGCCGGAGGACGCGCCGCTGCACCTGCTGCCGCACCTCTGGTTCCGCAACACCTGGGCCTGGTATCCCGAACCCAGACCCGAGCCCTCCGTCACGCTCGGCCCCGCGGGCCCCGACTTCACCTGTCTGAAGGCGACCGACGCGGGGCCCGTGCCCGGCCTCGCCTTCGAGTACAGTCTCGGCACGCGCTACCTCTACGCCGAAGAGGGCGGCCTCCCGCTCTTCACCTTCAACGAGACGAACGGCCCGCGCATCTGGGGCGCGGAGAGCCGCCGGCCCTACGTCAAGGACGCCTTCCACCGCCACGTCGTCAACGGAGAACGCACGGCGGTCAACCCCGAGCCGGTGGGGACGAAGGCTTGTCTCCATTACCCGAGCCTGAACGTCCCGGCTGGCGGCTCGGTTGTCGTGCGCCTGCGCCTGACGGACGAGGCGCTGGAAGAACCTCTGCGCGAGGTCGATGAAATCATCGCGGAACGCCGTCTCGAAGCCGACGAGTTCTACGGAGAGCTGCACCCGCCGAAGGCGACCGATGACGAGAAGCGGGTACAACGTCAGGCGCTGGCGGGGATGCTCTGGTCGAAGCAGATTTACATCTTCGACGTGGACGACTGGCTCAACGGCGACAACCCGGCGTGGCCCCCGCCCGAGTCGCACAGGTGGATTCGCAACGTCCACTGGAAGCACCTCAACTCGATGCGCGTCATGTCGATGCCGGACAAGTGGGAGTACCCGTGGTTCGCCGCGTGGGACTTGGCGTTCCACTGCGTCCCGCTCGCGCTCGTGGACGCGGACTTCGCTAAGGATCAGCTCTGGATGCTCCTCTTCGAGCAGTTCCAGCACCCGAACGGGCAACTGCCCGCATACGAGTGGGAGTTCTCAGACCTCAACCCGCCCGTCCACGCCTGGGCCGTCTGGCGCGTCTACAACATGGATCGCATACGGGCGGGCAGGGCCGACCGCGACTTCCTCGAAAGGTGCTTCCACAAGCTCCTCATCAACTTCGCCTGGTGGGTGAACAAGGTGGACGCGCAGGGCAACAACGTCTTCGAGGGCGGCTTCCTCGGGCTCGACAACATCACGATCCTCGACCGCAGCCACGCCCTGCCCGAAGGCTCCTGCCTTGAACAGTCGGACGCGACGGGCTGGATGGGCATGTTCTGCCTCAACCTCATGCGCATCGCTCTGGAGCTTGCGAAGGAGAACCGCGTCTACGAGGCCCTGGCGACCAAGTTCTTCCAGCACTACGCGTACATCGGCGCGGCGATGAAGACGATGGGCACGGACGACGTAGAGGTCTGGGACGAGCGGGACAAGTTCTTCTACGACGTGCTGACGCACGCGGACGGCACGCACCAGAAGTTCCGCGTCCGCTCGCTCGTCGGCCTCATCCCGCTCTACGCCGTCGAGCGGCTCGAAGAGGACTGGATCGAGCCGTTCGAGAGTTTCACCGAGCACTTCCGCTGGTTCCTTGCGAACCGGCAGGACATCGTGCAGCGCTGCGTGACGACCGTGGAGCACGACGGCAAGCGCGTGCACGTCCTCGCCATCGTCAACCAGGAGCAGATGCGGGGCCTGCTCGAACGCGTCTGGGACCCTTCGGAGTTCCGCTCCGACTACGGCCTGCGCAGCCTCTCGAAGTGGCACGAGCGGCACCCTTTCCGCCTCGGCGACGCGCAGGTCGCCTACGAGCCGGCCGAGAGCCGCGAGATGCTGAAGGGCGGCAACTCCAACTGGCGCGGCCCCGTCTGGTTCCCCACGACCTTCATGATGGTCGAAAGCTTGCGCAAGCTCGGCAAAGCCTACGGACACCGACTCGCCATCGACAGCCCCGTCCCCGGCGAGCCGCCCGTCAAGCTCGACGAGATGGCGCGCGGCTTCGCCGAACGCCTCATCGGCCTCTTCACGCGGGACGCGTCAGGCCGCCGCCCCGCCCACGGCTGGTACGAAGAATTCCAGACCGACCCGCACTGGCGCGACCTCATCCTCTTCTACGAATACTTCCACGGAGACACCGGCATGGGGCTCGGGGCCTCGCACCAGACCGGCTGGTCTGGCCTCGTCGCCTCCCTCATCGACGAGTGGCGGCGCTGAGCGCAATAGCGGTCAGAACCACCCGCGGTAGCGGGTGGGCCTTTATTATGCGGCACATCCGGGTGATAAAGGCCCACCCGCTACCGCGGGTGGTACTGACCCGGTCGTGTGCGCGGCATAATTCCGCCTCTGAGGCCGAAAGTTCGAGAAAAAAACTCGGCATTCCGAGAAAAAAGCTCGGGAGTTCGAGAAAATAGCTCGGAACGCCGAGAAAAAAGCTCGGGCGTCCGAGCTATTTTCTCGGAATGCCGAGCTCTCCTGCTCGAACCTCCGAGAAAATAGCTCGGACGCCCGAGAAAATTTCTCGAACTCCCGAGCTTTTTTCTCGAAACTCCGAGAAAAAAGCTCGAACGTCGAGGCTCGGAGCTTGAACGTCCGAGCTTTTTTCTCGAACGTTGAGGCTCGGAGGTGGAAATTCCCCCCTTTTTTCTCGGAAATTGCGACTCAAAGCCTCAACCTCCCGGTTTTAAACCTCGACGGCGCACCTTTTTCCCCCGACTTTCAGCCCCCGGGCGCAACATTTGCGGCCGAGGGGGTGAACGCCGGATTGTGGAGGCGGGTCATTCTCACAAAAAACTGCAAGGTTCTCACTCTAAAGAGCAGTTATTCAACACTTTAGAGCAGTTTGCCGATTAGCCTACCACCCGTTTAGAGGCGGGCTCCGCCCGCCGTCGCGTGACACATCGCAGCCAGCGCCGGCGGGCACAGCCCGCCTCTAAACGGTTCGCGGTATGCTCATGCGTAGGGGTACAAACTCGTTCCGATGAGCGACATCCGAGTAATCTTGACAAAAAAGTCAGGTATGACTAAGATATCTCTGCGTAAAGACTTAACGCGAATCGGGTGCTTTATGAAGGTCTCGGCACAGGAAGAGTACGGTCTGCGGTGCCTTTTGCAGTTGGCGCGGCTCGGCGAGGGCGAGGCGCTAACGCTCGGGCAGATTGCAGAGCGCGAGGGCATCTCGCAGGCCAACGCGGGCAAGGTTCTGTGGCTCTTGAACAAGGCGGGCCTGGTCAACTCGACCCGCGGGACGAAGGGCGGCTACACGCTCGCGCGCCCGGCCGCCGAGATTCGCCTGAGCGAGATCATCAAGGTTTTGGACGAGGGCGAGGTGGACGGACACTGCAAGACCTACCCGGGCGTGCTCGACTCGTGCGTCCACACGGGCGACTGCGGCATCCGCTCGGTCATCGTCAACGTCCACGAGGCGGTCGAGCGCGCGCTGTCGGCAATCACGCTCGCGCAGTTGACGGGCAGCGAGCGGAGCGTGGACACGGTGCTCCACCAGATTCAGGGCGCGCGGCCCGCGCCGACGGTCGCGGCCGAGGGCGCGCAGTAAGTTTTCATAAGTCAGGATAGGGAAGCGAGCATCAGATGAGCACAATCGAGCTGCTGACAAATAAAGAGTACAAGTACGGCTTCGTCACCGACATCGAGTCGGACATGATCCCGAGGGGCCTGGGCGAAGAGACCGTCCGCCTCATCTCCGAGAAGAAGGGCGAGCCGGAGTGGATGCTCGAGTTCCGCCTCAAGGCGTACCGCCAGTGGCTGAAGATGGCGGAGCCGAAGCACTGGCCGAACATCAAGTACCCCGAGGTGGACTACCAGGACATCATCTACTACAGCGCGCCGAAGCAGAAGGCGACGAAGGCGAGCCTCGACGAGGTTGACCCCGAACTTCTGCGGACGTTCGAGAAGCTCGGCATCCCGCTGAACGAGCAGAAGCAGCTCGCGAACGTCGCCGTGGACGCCGTCTTCGACTCCGTCTCGGTGGCGACGACCTACAAGGAGAAGCTGAAGGCGCACGGCGTCGTCTTCTGCTCCTTCACCGAGGCGATTAAGGACTACCCGGAACTCGTCAAGAAGTACCTCGGCTCGGTCGTGCCCGTCGGCGACAACTACTTCGCGGCGCTCAACAGCGCGGTCTTCTCCGACGGCTCGTTCGTCTTCGTGCCCCGTGGCGTCCGCTGCCCGATGGAGCTTTCGACCTACTTCCGCATCAACAACCAGGAGTCCGGCCAGTTCGAGCGCACGCTCATCGTCGCCGAGGAGGGGGCCTACGTCTCCTACCTCGAAGGCTGCACCGCGCCGAAGTTCGACAAGAACCAGTTGCACGCGGCCGTCGTGGAACTGGTCGCGCTCGACGACGCGGAGATCAAATACTCGACCGTGCAGAACTGGTACGCGGGCGACGAGGAGGGCAAGGGCGGCATTTACAACTTCGTGACGAAGCGCGGCGCGTGCCGCGGCCGCAACTCGAAGATCTCTTGGACGCAGGTCGAGACCGGCTCGGCGATCACGTGGAAGTACCCTTCGTGCATCTTGCAGGGCGACAACTCCATCGGCGAGTTCTACTCGGTGGCCCTGACGAACCACGCGCAGCAGGCCGACACCGGCACGAAGATGATCCACATCGGGAAGAACACGCGCTCGACCATCGTCTCGAAGGGCATCTCGGCGGGCAAGTCGAACAACTCGTACCGCGGCCTCGTCAAGGTGCTGCCCGGCGCGGAGGGCGCGCGCAACTACACGCAGTGCGACTCGATGCTCATCGGCGGCCGCTCGGGCGCGAACACGTTCCCCTACATCGAGGTCATGAACAACACGGCGCGCGTCGAGCACGAGGCGACGACCTCGCGCATCAGCGAGGAGCAGTTGTTCTACCTCCAGCAGCGCGGCATCTCGCAGGAGGACGCCGTCTCGCTCATCATCAACGGCTTCTGCAAGGACGTGTTCCGCGAGCTGCCGATGGAGTTCGCCGTCGAGGCGCAGCGGCTCCTAGGCCTGAAGCTTGAGAACAGCGTCGGCTAAGGAGGGCGCGTCTGGGATGCAAATGCGACTGACCATCGTTTACGAGCAGGCGGGAGAGTTGGTGCAGGCTTCGGTCGTGGAACTGCCCGGCGCGATCTCCCTCGGGAAGACTCGCGAGGAGGCTCGGGCGAATTTGGAGGAGGCGATTGAGATGGTTCTGGAAGGGAATCGCCTCCTGGCTGAGGGCACTGCAGGCGAGCGCGAAGAGGTCGAGTTTCAGGCGGTATGAAGCGGCGCGACCTCATCCGGCATCTTGAAACCCACGGCTGCGAGTTCGTCCGCGAAGGTAAGGAACACACGCTTTACATCAACCGGCAAACGAAGAAGGCTACCGCCGTGCCCCGTCATCGTGAGATACCGCCGGGGACGGCACGCGCCATCTGTCGCGCGCTCGGTATTCCAGACCCTTCATAAACACAGATACTTGAGGAGTAGTTACTAGTGTTAGAAATTCGAGACTTGCACGCGACGGTGGACGGTAAGGAGATACTGCGCGGCATCAACTTGACGATTAACAAGGGCGAGATTCACGCCATCATGGGGCCGAACGGGTCGGGGAAGTCCACGCTGGCGAAGATTCTGGCGGGGCACCCGGCCTACGAGGTGACGAAGGGCGAGGTGCTGTACGAGGGCAGGAACCTGCTCGAACTTGAGCCCGACGAGCGCGCGCGGGAGGGGGTCTTCCTCGCCTTCCAGTACCCCGTAGAGGTGCCGGGCGTGTCGAACGCGCAGTTCCTGCGCCTCGCGTACAACGAGAAGCGGAAGCACCTGGGTGAAGAAGAGCTTGACCCGCTGGAGTTCAAAGACCTTCTGGCGGAGCGCGCGAAAGTGGTCGAGATGGACGCGGGGCTGATGTCGCGCTCGGTCAACGAGGGTTTTTCCGGCGGCGAGAAGAAGCGGAACGAGATTCTTCAGATGGCCGTGCTCGAGCCGAAGCTGGCGGTGCTCGACGAGACCGACTCGGGGCTCGACATCGACGCGCTGCGCATCGTCTCGGAGGGCGTCAACAAGCTGCGGACGCCCGAGAACGCCGTCGTCCTCGTCACGCACTACCAGAGGCTCCTCAACTACATCGTCCCAGACCACGTCCACGTCCTCTACAAGGGGCGCATCGTGCGCACGGGCGGCAAGGAGCTGGCGCTCGAACTCGAAGAGAAAGGCTACGACTGGATCAAGGAAGCCGCGGCCGGCGCTTAATAAGAGTCACCATTGATGTCACAAGCAGTTAAAGAGAAGAACATTTACGCGGACGCGTTCCGCGAGTTTACAGGTGCGCGCGAAGGCGAGCCGGGTTGGGTCGCGCGTCTGCGCGAGGGCGCGTTCGAGCGCTTCGAGGAGACGGGCTTCCCGACGACCGACGAAGAGGAATGGAAGTACACGAACGTCGCGCCCATCGCGCGGAAGTCGTTCAGCACCGCGACGGCTAAGGTCGAGCTTGAGAGTGGCGCGGTCGAGACGTTCGTTTCGGCCGAGGCGGGAAGGAGCCGCCTCGTCTTCGTCAACGGCGTCTACAGCCCGGAGCACTCTTCGCTCGAAGCGATTCCGGGGCAGGTCACGGTCGAAGAACTCGGCGCGGCGCTCGCGGGCGAGCACGGCGAGGTTCTGTGGAATCATCTCGCCCGGCTGTCGGGCGAGGGCGCCGACGCCTTCACGGCGCTCAACACGGCCTTCCTCGGCGGCGGCGCGTTCCTGCGCGTCCCCGTGGGCGTCGTGGCCGAGTCGCCGGTGCAACTGCTCTTCCTGACCACGCAGGCCGAGGTCGCGACCTTCCCGCGCGTGCTAATCGTCGCGGAGCGCGACAGCCGGCTCGACATCATCGAGACGTACGCGGCGGCGGGGGACGCGGAGTATTTCACCGACGCGGTCGTCGAAGTCTTCGTCGGCGAGGGCGCGCGCGTGACGCACTACAAGGTGCAGACCGAGGCCGACTCGGCGTACCACGTCGCCTCGACGCGCGCGGAGGTCTCGAAGGACGGCGCGTACGACCTGACGACGGTGACGCTCGGCGCGCGGCTCTCAAGGCACAACGTCGAGGTCGCGCTCGTGAGCCCGGGCGCGGAGTGCCGCGTGGACGGCCTCTACCTCGTCGGCGACGGGCAGCACGCGGACACGCACTCGCTCATCGACCACCGCGAGCCGAACTGCGCGAGCCGGCAGACCTACAAGGGCATCCTCGACGGGAAGTCGCGCGCGGTCTTCAACGGCCGCGTCTACGTCCACGAGGGCGCGGCGGGGACGGACGCGCAGCAGAACAACAAGAACCTCCTGCTCTCCCCGGAGGCGCGCGTGGACACGAAGCCGCAGCTCGAAATCTTCAACGACGACGTGAAGTGCGCGCACGGCGCGACCGTCGGCCAGCTCGAAGAGGAGGAGCTGTTCTACCTCCTGAGCCGCGGCCTGCACCCCACGCTCGCGCGCAACCTTTTGACCTACGGCTTCGCCGAGGAGATCGTCGGGAATATCAAACACGAGTCCATCCGCGCGCAATTGGACGAGGCGATCCTGAACCGCCTGCACGCGCGGCTTGAGGCATAGAAGAGATGATCGCGACAGAGAAGACTATGGAAGAGGGCGGCGCGGCCGTCACCTCAGGCGGCGGCTGGGACGTCGGGCGCGTGCGCGAGGACTTCCCCGTGCTCGGGCAGACGGTGAACGGGAAGCCGCTCGTCTACCTCGACAACGCGGCGTCGGCGCAGGTGCCGCGCATCGTCATCGAGCGCGGGGCGAAGTACCTGCGCGAGGAGCACTCGAACATCCACCGCGGCGTCCACTACCTGAGCCAGAGGGCGACGAGCGCCTTCGAGGGCGCGCGCGAGAAGGTCAGGCGCTTCATCAACGCGCGCGAGGCGCGCGAGTGCATCTTCGTCCGCGGCGTGACCGAGGGCGTCAACCTCGTCATGCACGGCTACGGCCGCAAGTTCGTGAGAGAGGGTGACGAGATCGTCGTCTCCGAGATGGAGCACCACTCGAACCTCGTGCCGTGGCAGATGCTCTGCGAGGAGAAGGGGGCGCGCCTGCGCGTCATCCCGATGAACGACGCGGGCGAGCTGATACTCGACGAGTTCGACGCGCTGCTCAACGAGAGAACCAGACTCGTCTGCGTCGGCCACGTCTCGAACTCGCTCGGCACCATCAACCCGGTCAAGGAGATCGCGGCGCGCGCGCACAAGGTGGGCGTGCCGGTCTTAGTTGACGGGGCGCAGGGCGCGCCGCACCTGAAGGTTGACGTGCAGGATTTGGACTGCGACTTCTACGCCATCTCGGGGCACAAGATGTTCGCGCCGACGGGCAGCGGCGTCCTCTACGGCAAGGCCGAGTGGCTGGAGAAGATGAACCCGTTCCTCGGCGGCGGCTCGATGATCCGCACCGTGACGTTCGAGCGGAGCACCTACGCGGCCATCCCCGACAAGTTCGAGGCCGGGACGCCGGCCATCGCCTCGGCCATCGGGCTCGGCGCGGCGATCGACTACCTCAACAGCATCGACCGCGAGGCCGCGCACGCGCACGAGCACGAGCTGCTCCGCTACGCCACCGAAAAGCTGTCCTCGATAGAGGGCGTGCGCCTCATCGGCACGGCGCGCGAGAAGGCGAGCGTCCTCGGCTTCGTCATCGAGGGGATTCACCCGCACGACATCGGAACGATACTCGACCATGAGGGCGTCGCCATCCGTGCCGGCCACCACTGCGCGCAGCCCGTGATGCAGCATTTCAACGTGCCCGCGACGGCGCGCGCCTCCTTCGCCTTTTACAACACTAAGGCAGAGGTGGACACCCTGGCGGAGGCCGTCGCTAAGGTCATCGAGGTCTTGGGCTGAGATGTCATCACTCCTGGAACTTTATAACGAGCAGATTCGTGAGCACGAAAAGAAGCCGCGAAACTTCGGCAAGCTTGCGACGGCTAACCGGTCGGCGGAAGGCCACAACACTACCTGCGGCGACCACTTCTTTGTCTACCTGAACGTCGAAGACGGTGTCATCAAGGAGATCAGCTTCGAGGGGGAAGGGTGCGCAATCGCGAAGGCTTCCGCGAGCATGATGACGCGCAGCGTGAAGGGCAAGTCGCGTGATGATGTCGAAGTCCTCTTCAACGAGTTTCACCGAATGGTTCTGGGCGAACTCGACCCCGAAGTAAATCCCCACCACCTCGGACACCTGACGGTCTTTAGCGGCGTGCGCAAGTTCCCCGTCAGGGTGAAGTGTGCGAGCCTTTCCTGGCACACCATGCACGCGGCGCTCAAAGGTGAAGAGACGGTGACCACCGAGAACCTAGGCCCTGACATTACGCAGGCCGCGGGCGACTAATAACAGAACCGCGAGCGGTAGCGAGCGGGTGCGGGTGACATCGTGAGTTGTCTCTGATGTCACCCGCACCCGCTCGCTACCGCTCGCGGTTCCGTTTTGCTAATCTTAGCCCTCATGAACATCCGCACCGTCGAGCTGCGCGAGATACGTTTGCGGCTCGTGCATTTCTTCGAGACGAGCTTCGGCCGCACCGTCGAGCGCCGCATCATGCTCGTCCGCGCCGTGGACGCGGACGGGGCCGAAGGGTGGGGCGAGTGCACCGCGGGCGAAGGCCCCTTCTACAGCGAGGAGTGGATCGATTCGGCGTGGGAGGCGACGCGCCTCTTCCTCGCGCCGATGGTTCTGGGGCAGGAGGCCGAAGGCGCGGCGGCAATCGGCGGGCTCATGCGGCGCGCGCGCGGCAACCGCATGGCGAAGGCTTCGGTCGAGACGGCCTGCTGGGACCTGGAGGCGAAGCGGCTGGGCGTCCCGCTCTGGCGACACCTCGGCGGCGTGCGAAACGAAATCCCGTGCGGCGTCTCCATCGGCATCCAGGACACGCCCGAACAGCTCCTCGAAAAGATCGAGAAGGAGTTGGCAGCGGGCTACCAGCGCATCAAGATAAAGATCAAGCCGGGGTGGGACAGGGAGGTGGTCGAGAAGGTGCGCGCGCGCTTCCCCGACATACGCCTGATGGTTGACGCCAACTCGGCCTACACGCTCGCGGACGCGCCCACCTTGCGCGCGCTCGACGAGTTCGACCTGATGATGATCGAGCAGCCGCTCGCCTACGACGACCGCGAAGACCACGCGAAGTTGCAGAGGCAGTTGCGGACGCCCGTCTGCCTCGACGAGTCTGTGCGCTCGGCCGAGGACGCGCGCAAGGCTCTTGAACTGGGCGCGTGCCGCATCGTCAACGTCAAGCTCGGCCGCGTCGGCGGACACGCGGAGGCCGCGCGCGTCGAGGCCGTGTGCGCCGCGGCGAACGTCCCCGTCTGGTGCGGCGGGATGTTGGAGTCAGGCATCGGCCGCGCGCACAACATCGCCATGGCGACTCTGCGCGGCTTCACGCTGCCCGGCGACGTGTCGGCGAGCGCGCGTTACTGGGCCGAGGACATCATCGACCCGCCCGTCAAGGTCACGCCGCAGGGGACGATTGTCGCCCCCGCCCGCCCCGGCATCGGGTTTGAAATCAAACGCGACCTCGTCGAGCGCCTGACCGTGCGCACCGAGACACTGAATGTCAGTTGAACTGAATAGTTCCGACGCCGCGCGCCTGCGCCGGCATTTCGATGGGAGGCGCGACCCCGTTCTGTCGCTCGCTCGTTCGCTCTGCGAGATTGAGTCGCCGTCGGGCGACGGCGAGGGGAGCGCCGCGGTCGTATCGCTGCTCTCGAAGGCTGCGGCCGAGCTTGAAGGCTTCGCGTCTTTCGAGCGCTTCGCCGCGCCGCACGGGTACGGCGAGCACTTCGTCCTGCGCGCCTTCGACGACCCTTCGACCGGCGAGAGGCCGCTGCTGCTGCTCGGGCACACGGACACCGTCCACCCGAGGGGCACGCTCGCCGCGCGGCCCTGGCGCGAGGCGGAGGGGCGCATCTACGCGCCCGGCGTCTACGACATGAAGGCCGCCTGCGCGGTCGCGCTCGAAGCGATACGGGCGTGCGCCGAGTTGTCTTTGAAGCCGCGGCGACCCGTCGTGCTGCTGCTGACCTGCGACGAAGAGTCCGGCAGCTTCGACGGGCGCAGGCTGGTCGAGCGCGAGGCGAGCCGCGCGGAGTACGTGCTCGTGCTCGAACCGCCCGCGACGGGGGGGCGCGCGAAGACGGCGCGCAAAGGGACGGGGCTCTTCACGCTCGAAGTCGAAGGGCGCGCCGCGCACGCGGGGCTCGAACCGGAGAAGGGCGTCAACGCCGTCCTCGAAATCGCGCGGCAGATCGAGCGCGTGTCGGCCTTTGCGAAGCCGGAGGCGGGCACGACCGTCAACGTCGGCGTCGTCTCGGGCGGCACGCACGCCAACGTCGTCCCGGCGGAGGCGCGCGCCGAGATCGACGTGCGCTTCAGCACGACCGCCGAGGCCCAACGACTCGACGAAGCAATCCGGGGTTTGCGGTCGTTCGACGGACGCGCGCGCCTGAAAATCTCGGGCGGCATCAACCGCCCGCCGATGGAGCGCACCGAGCGGGTCGGCGCGCTCTTCGAGAAGGCGCGGCACGTGGCCGCCGCGCTCGACGTGGAGCTGGGCGAGGCGAGCGTCGGCGGGGCGTCGGACGGGAACTTCGCCGCGGCGTGCGGCGCGGCCGTCCTCGACGGCCTGGGCGTGGACGGCGACGGCGCGCACGCCGAGCACGAGCACATACGGGCCGACGCGGTCGCGCGCCGCGGGGCGTTGCTGGCCGCGCTCGTCGCGAGCCTCTGAGGTGTGGGCGTGAGACTGGCAGGCGCGGAGACGGACGAACAGGTCGAAGAGGCGCGCACGCTCTTCAAGGAGTACGAGGCCGCGACCGGCGTTGACCTCTGCTTCCAGAACTTCGCGCAGGAGCTGGCGACGCTCCCCGGCGACTACGCGCCGCCGTCCGGCCGCCTGATACTCGCTTACGAAGGGGAGGATGCCGCGGGCTGCGTCGCCCTTCGGAAGGTTGACGACGCGGTCTGCGAGATGAAGCGGCTGTACCTGCGCCCCGCCTTCCGCGGCACGGGGCTCGGCCGCACGCTGGCGGAGAGAATCATCAGCGAAGCGCGCGACATCGGGTATGAGAGGATGCGCCTCGACACGCTCCCCTCGATGCGCTCGGCGATTGCCCTGTATCGCTCGCTCGGATTTAAGGAGATTGAGCCGTACCGCTTCAACCCCGTCGAAGGCACGCTGTACATGGAACTCGAACTGCGGTAGCTGACAAACAAGACTGCGAGACTCCGACCATGACCGCCAGAAACAATCTCGTCCGTTTGCTCCTTGCGCTGCTCTTCTTCGTCTCGCCCGCCGCGCCTCTGCTAAACGCGGCGCGGGCCGCGTCGCGGCCGCCGGTGAGGGCGCGGCGCGGCTTGGTCGCCTCGACCAGCACGATTGCGTCGCAGGCCGGCGTTGACATCCTCAAACGCGGGGGCAACGCCGTGGACGCGGCCATCGCGGTCGCGTTCGCCCTGACCGTGACCTACCCCGCGGCAGGGAACATCGGCGGCGGCGGCTTCATGATGATCCGCCTGCGCGACGGGCGCACGACCGCCATCGACTACCGCGAGATGGCCCCGGCCGCCGCGCACCGCAACGTCTATCTGGACGAGAAGGGGGAGTTGAAGAAGGGCGAGGGCGGGTCGCTGGTCGGCTACCGCGCCTCGGGCGTGCCCGGGACGGTCGCGGGGATGGAGCTGGCCTTGAAGAAGTACGGCTCGGGGAAGCTGACCTGGGCGCAGCTCGTCGAGCCCGCCCGCCGTCTCGCCGCCGAAGGCTTCGCGCTGCCTTACAGCCTCGCGCGCTCGCTGAGGGCCAACGAGAAAGACCTCGGCCTCTACCCCGAGACGAAGAAGGTCTACCTCAACAACGGCCGCTTCTTTGAAGAGGGCCAGGTCTGGCGTCAGCCCGAGCTGGCCGCGACCTTCGCGCGCATCCAGCGCTTCGGCCCGCGTGAGTTCTACGAGGGGCGCACCGCGCGCCTCATCGCCGAGGACATGCGCGCGCACGACGGCCTCATCACGCTCGAAGACCTGAAGAACTACGTCGCGAAGGAGCGCGCGCCGCTGCGCACGACCTACCGCGGCTTCGAGGTCATCTCGATGCCGCCGCCCTCCTCGGGCGGGGCCGTGCTCATCGAGATGCTCAACATCCTCGAAGGCTTCGACCTGCGCCACATGGGCGCGACCAGCTCGGAACGCTACCACGTCCAGACCGAGGCCATGCGCCGCGCCTTCGCCGACCGCGCCGAGTACATGGGCGACGCCGACTTCGTCAGCGTCCCCGTAGCCGGGCTCATCGACAAGGCTTACGCCGAGCAGTTGCGCCGCGGGATAAAGATGGATCGCGCCTCGACCAGCGCCGAGGTCAAGGCCGGCAAGCCCGCCGGCTACGAGTCGGAGGAGACGACGCACTTCACCGTCGTGGACGCCGAGGGGAACTGCGTGTCTAACACCTACACCCTCAACGACAGCTACGGCTCGAAGGTGGTGATTAAGGGCACGGGCATCCTCATGAACGACGAGATGGACGACTTCGCCGCGAAGCCGGGGACGCCCAACATGTTCGGCCTCATCCAGGGCGAGCGCAACGCCGTCGCGCCGCGCAAGCGCCCGCTCTCGGCCATGACGCCGACCTTCGTGCTGCGGCCGGACGGCTCGCTCTGGTTCGCCGTGGGGAGCCCCGGCGGCCCCACTATCATCAACACAGTCCTCCAGGTCGTCGTCAACGTCATCGACTTCGACATGAACATCCAGCAGGCCATCGACGCGCCGCGCATACACCACCAGTGGCTGCCGGACGAGATAACCTACGAGCCCTTCGGCATGAGCGCCGACACCTTCCGCGCTCTCGAAGCGCGCGGGCATCGGCTCACGCAGAAGCCGCGCTACATGGGCGACGCGCAGGGCATCATGATCGAGGAGAAGACCGGCGTCCGCCTCGGGGCCAGCGACCCGCGCAACTACGGCGAGCCGGTCGGGTATTAACAGAACCGCGAGCGGTAGCGAGCGGGTGCGTCTTCCGTCGTGCGGCCCGCATGAAGTGACACCGACCCGCTCGCTACCGCTCGCGGTACTGTTGCAGATATCGAAGGAGTTACCTGATTTGAAGAACAGAACAACCGTCGCGGTGCTGTTTTGCGTCTGCGCCCTTTCGTTAACGCTCCCGTTCAGTCCCTCCTCCGCCCGCGCGCGGGTGGGGCCGCCGCCGCCGGTGATTCGCGCGGCGCCGCCCGCGCCCGAGTTCACGGAGGAGGAGCGGCACGCGGAGCTGCGCGCGCGGCGCGGGCGCGTGATGGAGAAGCTCGGGCCGAACTCCCTGCTCGTCCTCTTCAGCGCGGAGCCGCGCGTCTACACGAACGACGTGGACTACAAGTTCCGGCAGGAGAACAACCTCTACTACCTGACGGCGCTCAGGCAGCCGGGCGCGACGCTAGTCATGTACAGGGGGGCCGAGGGGCCGGCGCGCGAGATACTCTTCCTGCCGCGGCGCAACCCCGCGGCCGAGACCTGGACGGGGCACATGTACTCTCCCGAGGAGGCGCGCGCCGCCTCCGGCCTCGGCGAAATTTGGGAGGCCAGAGAGTTCGAGCCCTTCATGCAGGCCGTCCGCTCGCGCCTCACCTACAGGCCCGCGCCGCAGGCCGTCCTGCTCGCGCCGTCCGCCGCACAGCCCGCGCCTTCGCAGGACTTCCTCGCCGCGATGGCGAAGAACGAGGCCACGCTCTACCTCCTCATCCGGGGCGAGAGGAACCCGGAGTTCCGGCAGGAGTTCCAATACTCGGCCGCGTGGATGGGCAACCCGGCGGGCCTGAGCGTGCGCTCGGCGTGGGAGGTCTTCGCCGCGATGCGGCAGCGCAAGTCGCCGTACGAGCTGCGGCTGTTGCAGCACGCCGTGGACATCAGCATCGAGGGGCACCAGCGCGCGCAGGCCGTCGCCTCGCGCGCGCGGTGGGAGTACGAGGTCGAGGCCGAGCTGGACTACACCTACAAGCGGCGCAACGCCGACAACTGGGGCTACCCCTCCATCGTCGGCTGCGGGCCGAACGCGACGACGCTCCACTACCACGAGTCGCAGGGGCGCGTGAAGCCGGGCGACCTCCTGCTGATGGACGCCGGGGCCGAGTACGAGCACTACAGCGCCGACGTGACGCGGACGTTTCCCGTCTCGGGTAAGTTCACGCCGCCGCAGGCCGAAATCTACAACGTCGTGCTCGCGGCGCAGGAGGAGGCCTTCCGCGCCATCAAGCCCGGCGCGCACCTCTCGGACGTGCACAACGCCGCGGCCGAAGTCATCAAGGACGGGCTGCTGCGTCTCGGGCTCATCACCGACAGGAGCGGCATGCAGTACCGCCTCTGGTTCATGCACGGCACCTCGCACTGGCTGGGGATGAACGTCCACGACGTGAGCGCGCGCGGCGACGACCGTCTGGACGCGGGGATGGTCTTCACGGTCGAGCCGGGCATCTACATACGGCTCGACGCGCTCGACCACCTTCCGAAGACGCCCGAGAACGAGAAGTTCATCGCGGCCGTCCGCCCCGCGTTCGAGAAGTACAAGGGGATAGGCGTGAGGATCGAGGACGACGTGGTCGTCACCGCGAACGGCTACCACAACATGTCGGCCGCGCTCCCGCGCACCGTCGCCGACATCGAAGCCTTCATGGCCCGCGCGCAGAAAGAGGTGCGCGTCGGCGAATAAACTCACGTGTGCGGGTGCGACGGCATTAGAAGTCATCCCGAAACCCTTTTGAGGGCGACCAAAGCGCAAGCCAGATGAACGAGCGCTTCAAAGTTCTTGACCTTCCGCTCGTATCGGACGACGAGGCGGCGGAAGTTTTGCAGCCACGAGTTGGTGCGCTCGATG
>DATMVD010000026.1:0-63841 GCA_035563535.1 Pyrinomonadaceae bacterium
GCGGCCGACGGCCACGACGCGCCCGCCGCGCACGGCGACGGCCCCGTCCTCGATGACCCGCCGCGCGGCGTCCATCGTCACGACCGTCCCGCCCGAGACGAGCAGGTCAACGCGCTCGGCGCGGCCGCGACGCCTCTGGGCCGCGGCGGGCGCGAGCAGCGAACAGCAGAGGGCGGCGCACGCCGCCGCGAGGGCCAGTCTCTTCGGCAGATTCATTTAGGCTTTCCCGGCAGGAAGTAGAAGCGCGCGACGAGCAGGCCGCACAGCGCGGCGACGCTCAGCAGCAGGTCGAGCGCGCTGATGTCGGGGGTGACGATCTTACGCGCGATGACGAAGATGATAACCTCGATGGCCGAACTCGTCCGGTGGAACAGGAGGAGCAGCCCCAGCTCGGCGGCGATGGCGATGAGCAGGATGTTCTGGATGATCTTCTGTAGAACGTCGTACTCGTCGGCCGGCACGAGGAGCTTCGGGAACTCGTTGACGGCCGTGTCGTAGGCGGCGACGGCCGCGGCGGCGAGGATGAAGACGGAGAGCAGCGAGAGGAAGAGGTGGATGGCGTCGCCGACCCAGCGGTTGAGGATGCGCTCGACCGGCGTCGTCTCGCCGCCGCCGGCCTTCTCGCCGGAGCCGCCCTCGCCCTCGCCGCCCGCCTTCTCGTCCTCCGCCATTTTCGCCACGTCTCGCCGCCTGCCGCCCGGCCCGGCGCGTAAACCTATGACAGCGTTAGGTTAATTTCAGCGCCGGGGATTCCCCGCCACTCAATCGCTAACGGGAACGAACGATTCGTTAACGGGAACGACTGATTTACTCCCGTTAACGAATCGTTCGTGCCCATTAGCGAATCGTCCGTGCCCACTAACGAATTCGTCGTTCCCGTTAACCAATCGGCCGCGCCCGTTAGCGAATCGTTCGTGCCCGTTAGCGAATCCGTCGTGCCCGTTAACGAATGGGTCGTGCCCGTTAACGAATCGTTCGTTCCGCGGGACAGAGCCTTCGCTCCCTTTAGTGGTCGCGCTACTCCGCGGCGGGACGGCCCCGCTCCGGCGGGAGATGAGTCTACTCTTTCGCCCCGGTCTCGGCGAGGAAGTCGGCGTCGAAGGGGCGCGGGAGCAGTTCGCTCATTCGCAGGGTCTCGGAGTCGCCGCGCAGGTTGGCGAGGACGACCGGGATGTCGCCGCAGAACTCCCAGATGAGTTGGCGGCACGCGCCGCAGGGCGGCGTCAGCCGCTCGGTGTCGGCGACGACGGCGATGCGGCGGAAGCGTCGCGCCCCCTCCGACAGCGCCTTCCAGATGGTGACGCGCTCGGCGCACATCGTCAGCTCGTAGGCCGCGCTCTCGATGTTGCAGCCCGTGAAGACGCGCCCGTCGTCGGCCTCGACGGCCGCGCCCACGCAGAAGTTCGAGTAGCGCGCCAGCGCGCACTCGCGCGCGCCCGTCGCCGCCTCGACCAGCCGGCCGGCGTCGGCCCCGTCGTGTTGCTGCTGCTCCTGACTCACTCACCCTCCCTGTTCGGCGCTGAGGCTGACGGCGACGCGCGCGCCCGCGGCCGGGGCGCGCCGCGCGTCTGCGAGTTGTTCGCGGATGCGCCCGGAGATGAGCGCGATGGAGACGAGGTTGTGGCCGCCCTCGGGGATGATCACGTCGGCGTGGCGCTTCGACGGCTCGACGAACTGCATGTGCATGGGCCGGACGGTCGAGAGGTACTGCTCGATGACCGACTCGGCGGTGCGGCCGCGCTCGGCGATGTCGCGGCGCAGGCGGCGGATGAAGCGGATGTCGTCGGGCGTGTCCACGAAGACCTTCAAGTCCATCTCGCCGCGCAGCCGCTCGTCGTTGAAGACCAGAATGCCCTCGACGATGATGATCGGCCGCGGCTCGATCCTGAGCGTCTCGGGCCGCCGGGCGCAGGTCTTGAAGTCGTAGACGGGGAGCTCCACGGCGTCCCCCGCCCTGAGCGCGCGGACGTGCCTGACGAGCAGGTCGTTGTCGATGGCGTCCGGGTGGTCGAAGTTGAACGTGCGCTGGAAGTCGAGCGGCAGCTCGTCGAGGTTGCGGTAGTAGGAGTCCTGCTGGAGGAAGACGACCTCGTCCTTGCTCACCGATTCGAGAATCCGGCTCGCCACCGTCGTCTTCCCCGACCCCGTCCCGCCGCAGATGCCGATGATCATCCGTCGCTTCGCTCCGAAGTAGACAGTAGTCAGTAGTCAGTAGTCAGTAGAAAAAACCTCTCTCTCGAACCGTTCGCGTGTCAGCGTCAGCGGCCCGAGCGCGGAGCGCTACTGACTACTGACTACTGTCTACTGTCTACTGTAGTTTCGGTATCACCCTCCGCAGGAGTTCCGCGAAGGTCTCGCGGACGCGCTCGCCGGTCTCGATGACCTCGTCGTGGTTGATGGGCTTGTCGAGGACGCCGGCCGCCATGTTGGTGATGCAGGAGAAGCCGAGGACGCGCAGGCCCATCTGGCGCGCGACGATGGCCTCGGGCACGGTGCTCATGCCGACGGCGTCGGCCCCGAGCAGGCGCATCATGCGTATCTCGGCGGGCGTCTCGTAGGACGGGCCGGTCAGGGCCGCGTAGATGCCGCGCCTCAGTTCGAGCCCCATCTCGCGCGCCTCCGCGATGGCCGCCTCCTGGTACTCGCGGTCGTAGACCTCGGTCATGTCCGGGAAGCGCGGGCCGAAGCGCTCGTCGTTGCGGCCGAGCAGCGGGTTCGTGCCCATCAGGTTCAAATGGTCGCTGATGAGGATGAGCGCGCCCTGCTCGTAGGAGTTGTTCAGGCCGCCCGCCGCGTTCGTCAGCACGAGGCTCTTCGCGCCGAGCAGCCCGAACACGCGGACGGGGAACGTCACCTCTTCGAGCGTGTAGCCTTCGTAGAAGTGGAAGCGCCCCTGCATCGCCGCGACGGTCGCGCCGCCCGCCCGGCCTACGACGAGGCGACCGGCGTGCCCCTCGACGGTCGGCCGCGCGAAGCCCGGAATCTCGGAGTAAGGGATTGCGCGCGCGTCCTCCAGCTCGTCGGCGAACGCGCCGAGCCCGCTCCCGAGGACGAGGGCGACGCGCACGTCCTCGCCCGCGCGCGCGCGTATGAAGCGCGCGGCGTGCTCGGCGCGCTCGTAGAGTGTCTCAGGGTGCTGGCCTTCCTGTGCGCTCACTTGTCCTGCTCGCCCTTATCCTTTTCGTCGAAGAACATGACGTTAATTACTAACACGATGGCGCCGAGGGCCGCCAGCAGGAAGAAGATGATGGCGATGGCCGGGTAGCCGAGGATCGTCCAGCTCGACTCGACCCGCATCATCAGCGCCGCCCCGACGATGAGCGCCGCGAGCAGCAGACCCACCGTGATGCGGTTGGCTATCTTGTGGAGGCTCGCAAGCAAGCTGTGCTCGTCGATGACGTCGGCGTTGATGCGGATGCCCTCCGACGTCAGCGTGTCCACGAGCTGGTTGACGCGCGCCGGCAGCTTGTCCACGAACTCCTTCAGCTCCAGCACCGTCCCGTAGAGGTTGCCGGCCGAGAGGCTCTTCCGGAAGCGCCGCTCCATGATGACGTCGGCGTAGGAGCGGATGGCGAAGTTCGGGTCGAACTTCGGGTCGAGCGTGTGGACGACCTGGTCGAGGTTGAGGAGCGCCTTGGCGATCATCGTGAACTCGGAGGGCAGGCGGAAGTTCGACTCGCCCGCGATCTGCTGGATGCGCAGCACGACCTTCCCCGCGTCGAGGTTCTCCAACTGCGCGTTCTGGTTCTCGAGCACGAGGTCGGCCACCGCGCGGCGGAACGACTTTTCGTCGAAGCCGGGCTTGGCCTCGCCCATCTTGATGGTGATGTCGGCCGTGTCGTCGCCCTTGCCGTCGCTGATGGCGAGCAGGAGCTGGATGAGCTGCTCCTGCGGGCGCGGCGCGATGCGCGCGACCATGCCGAGGTCGATGAGCGCGATGCGGCGGTCGTCGGTCAGGAAGACGTTGCCCGGGTGCGGGTCGGCGTGGAAGAAGCCGTCGATCAGAATCTGGTGGAGGTACGCCTGGAAGAGGTGCTGCGCGAGCTGGTAGCCGTCGAGGTCGATCTTGGCGAGCGGCGAGAGCATCGTGATCTTCTTGCCGCTGATGTAGTCCATCGTCAGCACGCGGGAGGTGGTGTAGTCCTCGACGGGCTGCGGGACGATGATGCGGTCGAACTCGCGCAGGTTGCTGGCGAAAATGACGAGGTTGCGCGCCTCCAGGCGGTAGTCCAGCTCGCGCAGGAGGTTCTTGCGGAACTCCTCCAGCAGCGGCGCGAACTCGTACTTGCGGCCCGCCTCGGTGTGCGAGTCGAGGAAGGCGGCCATGTCCGAGAGCACGTCCATGTCCTTCGACATCTCCTCGCGGATGCCGGGGCGCTGCACCTTGACGACGACCTCGCGGCCGTCGCGCAGCGCCGCGCGGTGCACCTGGCCGAGCGAGGCGGCGGCGATGGGGCTCGACTCGAAGTAGGAGAACGCCTTCGAGATGCGGACGCCGAGCTCGCTGGCGACGATCTGCTCGACCTCCGTGAACGGGAAGGGCTCGACCTTGTCTTGCAGCCGCGTGAGCGCCTCGATGTAGGGCTGGGGCAGGAGGTCGGCGCGGGTGGAGAGGAGCTGTGCGAGCTTGATGAAGGTCGGCCCCATCCGCTCCACGTCGGCCGAGAGGTTCTCCAGCTTCTCGGGGTCAACCTGCACGTCGGGCTGCGAGCCCTCGATGGCCTCTTCGAGCCCGGCGCTGCGGACGAGGTCGGCGCGGCCGTAGCGCACGAGCAGCAGCGCCATGTCCTTGTAGCGCCGCAGGTGTTCCGGCTTGAGCGAGAGAGCCATAGGATAAGGGTAGACAGTAGTCAGTAGTCAGTAGTCGGTAGAAAAACCCTGTGCACGGTTGTCGGGCTAACGATTAAAGGGGGTTGCCGCTCGGAACTAATTTACTACTGTCTACTGCCTACTGACTACTGTCTACTTCTCTTTTTGGTACGGGATGCCGAGGGCGCGGGGGGCGCGCGAGGTGCCGATGAAGCCGGCGAGGACGACGATGGTCAGCACGTAGGGGATGATCTGGATGAACTGGTTCGGTATCTCCTCGCCGCCGAGGAGGGGGACGCCCTGGAGCTGGATGGCGACGGCCTCTGTGAAGCCGAACAGCAGGCAGGCGAGCATCGTCTGGACGGGCCGCCACTTGCCGAAGATGAGCGCGGCGAGCGCGATGAAGCCGCGCCCGGCGCTCATGTTGCGCGTGAAGAGCGACGACTGGCCGATGGACAGGTAGGCCCCGCCGACGCCGGCCAGAGCGCCCGAGATGAGCACCGCCGCGTAGCGCAGGCGGTTGACGCTGACGCCCGCCGCGTCGGCCGCCTCGGGGTTCTCGCCCACCGCGCGCAGGCGCAGCCCGAAGGGCGTGTAGTAGAGCACGTAGTAGGCCAGCGGCACGAGCGCGGCGGCGATGACGATGGGCGTCCAGGGTATCAGGTTCTCCTGCGGGACCTGCGGCGTCGAGCCCGACGAGAGGAAGAAGGCGCCGCTCAGAAGCGCCGGCACGCCGATCATGAGGATGTTGATGGCCGTCCCCGTCACGACCTGGTCGGCGCGGTAGCGGATGCACGCGACGGCGTGGACGGCCGCAATCGCCATCCCAGCCAGCACCGCCGAGACGAGCCCCACCCACGGGCTCCCCGCCCAGAAGGTCACCGCCGCGGCCGTGAACGCGCCCGCCAGCATCAGCCCTTCGAGCGCGATGTTGATGACGCCCGCGCGCTCCGAGAACATCCCGCCGAGCGCCGCCAACAGCAGCGGCGTCGCCAGCCGCAGGGCCGACAGGAGAAGTCCGAAGTTGAAGATGTCTATGAGATTCATAGGTAGACAGTAGTCAGTAATCAGTAGTCAGCAGAAGAACCGTAACGAATCGTCCGTGTGCCAGTGTCAGCGGCCGCGGCGCGGAGCGCTACTGACTACGGTCTCCTGACTACTCAGATTTTTGACCTCTTCAGCAGTCCGAACCTGCTGAACGGGCCGCGGAAGAGGGCTTCGGCGGCGACGAAGAGGATGACGATGGCCTGCAAGACCTCGACCAGGTCTTTGGTGACCTTCTCGGAGAAGGCGTCCACGAAGATGCCGCCGCGGATGAGCATCCCGAAGAGTATCGCGGCGAGGAAGACTCCGACGGGGTGGTTGCGCCCGAGCAGCGCCACCGCGATGCCGGTAAACCCGTAGCTGGCCGAGAACTCGTGGTAGTAGCGGTAGCGGTAGCCGAGCACCTCGTTGATGCCGACCATCCCGGCCAGCGCGCCCGAGACGGCCATCGCCAGGATGATCTGCTTGCGCACGGAGATGCCGCCGTACTCGGCGGCCGAAGGGTTCGCGCCCGTCGCGCGTATCTCGTAGCCCCACTTCGTCCGCCACAGGAAGACGTAGACGAGCACGCACGCGAGGATGGCGAGCAGGAAGGCGACGTTGAGCGGCAGCCTCTCGGGGAGCCCCGGCACGAACGCGCCGAGGCGAGGGATGTGCGCGGCCTCTCCGACGGCGACGCTCTGCATGATGGGGTCGCCCGGGGCCTTGTAGTAGTACTGCGTGAAGTAGCTGACCAGCGCCACGGCGATGAAGTTGAGCATGATGGTCGTGATGACCTCGTGCGCCCCGAACCGCGCCTTGAGCCAGCCCGGTATCGCGCCCCACGCCCCGCCCGCGACGACGGCCGCCGCCAGCGCCAGCGGTATCAGCAACACGGCCGGCAGGCTCGCCCAGCCATAAGAGATGGGCGAGCCCGCCTGCGGGGTGAAGACCGCCCCGCCGAACTTAATCGCCACCCACGCGCAGGCGAACGCGGCGACGTAGAGCTGCCCCTCCGCGCCGATGTTCAGAAGCCCGCAGCGGAAGGCCACGGCCACCGCCAGCCCCGTGAAGATGAGCGGCGTCGCGTAGAAGAGCGTGTAGCCGATGCCGTCCGGCCACGTCAAGGCGCTCCCCAGCAGCAGCCCGTAGACCTCGAACGGGTTGTCGCCGATGACCCACACGATGACGCCGCCCACGACGAACGCCACCACCACGGCGATGACGGGGAAAAGGAGTTCGCGGAGAAGGTTCATAGGATTAATGGAGTCAGGAGTCAGAAGTCAGAAGAAAAGCCTTCCCAGTTGAACCAGACGATTGTCAGCGTCAACCTTCGCCGGGCGGAGCCTACTGACTACTGACTACTGGCTACTGACTACTATTTTTCTCCCCCCGTCATCAGGAGTCCGATCTCCTCCTGCGTGGACTGCCTGGGGTCAACCTCGCCGACGATGCGGCCGTGGTAGATGACGAGCAGGCGGTCGGCGAGCGAGGTGACCTCCTCCAGCTCGGCCGAGACGAGGAGGATGGCACAGCCCTCGTCGCGCAGCCCGACCAGCTTGCGGTGGATGAACTCGATGGCCCCGATGTCCACGCCGCGCGTCGGCTGCGAGATGAGCAGGAGCTTCGGGTTCAGCCCGAACTCGCGGCCGATGATGAGCTTCTGCTGGTTGCCGCCCGAGAGAGAGCGCGCCGGGAGGTCGGGGTTCGCGGGGCGCACGTCAAAGTCGCCGATGAGCTGCTGGGCGCGCGCGCGGATGCCGCGCAGGTCGAGGAGCGGGCTGGTGCTCACCGCGGGCTTGCGGTAGTGGAGCCCGAGGATCGAGTTCTCCGACAGGTCGAAGTCGAGCAGCAGGCCCCTCCGGTGCCTGTCTTCGGGGACGTGCGCTATCCCGATCTCGTAGCGCTCGCGCGCACTCGTCTTCGTGATGTCGCGCTCGCGGAAGAGGACTTCGCCCCCGACCTGCGCGGCCGGGACGAGCCCCGCGAGCGCCTCGATGAGCTCGGTCTGCCCGTTCCCCTCGACGCCCGCCACGCCGACGATCTCGCCCGCGCGCACCTCGAACGACACGTCGCGCAGGCCGCGCTCGCCGCCGCTCACGGTGACCGTCAGGTGGCGCACGCTCAGCACGGTCTCGCCCGGCCGCGCGTCCGGCTTCTCGACGCGCAGCAGCACGTCGCGGCCGACCATCATCCGCGCCAGCTCGGCCGCGTTCGTCTCCGCGGTCCTGACGCGCCCGACGACGCGGCCGTCGCGCATCACCGTCACGTCGTCCGAGATGGCGAGCACTTCGGAGAGCTTGTGCGTGATGATGATGACGGTCTTGCCCTGCTCGCGCATGCGCCGGAGGATGGCGAAGAACTCTTCGACCTCCTGCGGCGTCAGGACGGCCGTCGGCTCGTCGAGGATGAGCAGGCGCGCGCGGCGGTAGAGCGCCTTCAGCAGCTCGACGCGCTGCTGCTGGCCGACCGAGAGGTCGTGGACGAGGGCGTTCGGTTCGACCGACAGGCGGAACTCGTTCGAGAGCGCGCGTATCTCCTCGGACGCCTTCGCCAGGTCTATCGCGGCGGCCGAGCCGGGCTCCGCCCCGAGCACGATGTTCTCGGCCACCGTCATCGTGTCCACCAGCATGAAGTGCTGGTGCACCATGCCGATGCCGAGCCGGATGGCGTCGTGCGGCGTCTCGATCCGGCGCGGCTCGCCGTCAACGATGATTTCGCCGGAGTCGGCCGTGTAGAAGCCGTAGGCGATGCGCATCGCCGTGGACTTCCCCGCCCCATTCTCGCCGACGATGGCGTGAATCGTCCCCGGCTCGACCCGTATGTCGATGTGGTCGTTCGCCAGCACGTCCCCGAAGCGTTTGGTGATGGCCCTTAATTCAAGCATGTGTTTCCGGCGACTAACCCCACCACTCCTTCGTCCTCCACCCGTGGCGCAGGTATATCACGACCACCGTCACCGAGGCGCTGAGCAGCAGGCGCATGACGCCGTCGAGCAGCGTCGCCCCCGGCAGGAGCGTCCCTTCGCCCAGCATCCCCGTCACCCAGTAGAGCGAGCCGAAGAGAATCGCGTCCACGAACAGGTCGATGGGCTCGTACGGGTTCTTCGCGCCCCCTTTGACGTGCGCCCCGGGCGGCTCGGGCGCGGGGAGGGGCGGCGGCGGCGCGAGGCTGCGGTGCATCAAGACCAGCTCGGCCGCCGCCAGCGCCTCGCTGCGGTACTGCGCGCGCTCGACGGTCAGGATTCGCAGGAGCACCTCGTCGTCGTACTTGACGAAGCGCTGGTACAGTTCTCTCTCCCCTGCGAGCACGGCTACTGCAACATCGCGTCGGTGACTTTAATCTCGCCGGCGATGATCTTCCGCTTGGCCTCCTCGGCCTGCTGGAGCACTTCGGGGCGGATGAGCGGCTTATTGAACTGATCCATCGAGTAGGCGACGCCTTCGACCTCAAGGCCGTAGGTGTGGAAGCCGCCCTTGAACTGCCCCTTCACCACGTCGGAGACGATCTGGTAGACGGCGTTGTCCACGCGCTTGACCATGCTGGTGAGGACGAAGCCGGGCTTGACGCCGTTCTGGTTCGAGTCCACGCCGATGACGAAGCGGTTGGCGCGCCCCGTCGAGTCGCGCCCGGCCTGCTCGACGGCGTCGAAGGCCCCGAGGCCGGAGTTGCCGGCGGCGGTGAAGATGACGTCTGCGCCCTTGTCGATCTGCGCGAGCGCCAGCTCCTTGCCCCGCCCGGGGTTGTTCCACGCGCCGTCGGTGACGCCGACGTAGTTGGTGATGACGCGCGCGTCCGGCCGCGCGGCCTTCGCCCCCTCCTCGTAGCCCTTGGCGAAGCGGTGGATGAGCGGGATGTCCATGCCGCCGATGAAGCCGAGCACGCCCGTCTTCGACTCCTTCGCGGCGATCATGCCGACGAGGTAGGAGCCCTCGTGCTCCTTGAAGACGAGCGAGGCGACGTTCGGCAGTTGGCTCGCGCCGTCCACGATGGCGAAGTTGATGTTCGGGTAGTCCTTCGCCACGATCTCCATGATGGGGGCCTGCGCGAAGCCGACGCCGATGACGAGGTCGTAGCCGCGCTCGGCGAACGCGCGCATCGCGGGCTCGATCGAGGTCGGGTTGCCCGGCTCCACGTCGCGCAGCATGATGCCCAGGCTCGGCTTGTCGCAGGGCGTGCCGTCCTGCTTGCGCCCCGTCTCGGCGCACTTGACGCCCTCGTAGGCGGCGGCGTTGAAGGAGCGGTCGTCCTTGCCGCCGATGTCGAAGACGATGCCGACGCGGACTTTGCCCCTCTCCTCCGCGCGCAGTTCTTGTTTGCAAGACGTGCCGCCAACCAGGAGGGCGCACACGAGGGCCGCGACCAGTAACACTCTCAGCTTCATTGCGCGATTACTTCCTTGATGAGTTCCGGGACTTGAACGGGTGCCGCATCGCCGACCGTGTACGCGGCGCGGATGCGCGCGGCCGCCGCTTCGGCGTGCGCGCCCGCGCGGCAGTAGAGCAGGCCGAGCGGCTCGCCCGCGCTCACCTGCTGGCCGACACGCGCGCGCGCCGTGTAGCCGACCGCGAAGTCTATCTCGTCCACGACGCGCGCGCGGCCGCCGCCGACTGCGGCCACCGCGCGGCCGACCTCCGCCGCGTCAATCGCCTCGACGTAGCCCGCGTGCTCGGATTCTACCCTGACTTCCTGCACCGTCAAGTCCGTAAGCATTTGAGGGTCGTCGCACACCCGCGGGTTGCCGCCCTGCTCCTCGACGTTGCGCCGGAAGCGTTCGAGCGCCGCGCCCGACTGAAGCGCGCGGCTCACCTTCTGCCGCGCCTCTTCGAGCGTGGCGGTCACGCCCGACAGCGCGACCATCCGCGCGGCCAATTCCAACGACAGGTCGCGCACGTCGCGCGCCTCGTCGCCCGCCTCGCCGCGCATAATCGCGATACACTCCTGCACTTCGTTCGCGTTGCCGACGGCCCCGCCGAGCGGCTGGCTCATGTCGGTCAGGAGCGCCTCCGTTTGGACGCCGCACGAGTGGCCCGTGCGGACGAGCGCGCGCGCCAGCGCCTTGGCGCGCCCCTCGTCGCGCATGAAGGCCCCGCTGCCCGTCTTCACGTCGAGCACGAGCGCGCCCAGGCCCGCCGCGAGCTTCTTCGACATGATGGAGGCGACGATGAGCGGGATGGACTCGACCGTCTCGGTCGCGTCGCGCAGGGCGTAGAGCTTCTTGTCGGCGGGCGCGATCTCGGCGGTCTGCCCCATCATCGCGTACCCGACCGATTTCAGGATTCGCCGGAACTCCGGCAGGTCGAGGTGGACGCGGTACCCGGGTATCGCTTCGAGCTTGTCGAGCGTGCCGCCCGTGTGCCCTAAGCCCCGCCCCGAGATCATCGGCACGGCCGCGCCGCACGCCGCGACGAGCGGCGCTATCACCAGCGAGGTCTTGTCGCCGACGCCGCCCGTCGAATGCTTGTCGGCCTTGGGGAGTTCGATCTCCGAGAAGTCGAGCACCTCGCCCGACCCGAGCATCGCCTGCGTCAGCGCCTCCATCTCGCCGGTCGTCATCCCCGAGAGGTAGACGGCCATCAAGAGCGCCGACGCCTGGTAGTCGGCCCACGACCCGTCCACGACGCCCCGCACGAACGACGCGACCTCCTCGCGCGACAACTCGCCGCCGTCGCGCTTCTTCCTGATGATGTCCTGTGGTCTCATGTACGTTCGAGGAGGACTACGGCCTGCACGGTGACGGCGCGCCACTCGCCGACGGCGTCGAGCCCTTCGCCGGACTTGGCTTTCACGCTGACGCAATCGACTCCGACGCCGAGCACTTCGGCGAGCCTCTGCCGCATCTCCTGCACGTGGGGCCGGAGGCGTGGCCTCTCGATCAGGACGGTCGCGTCGGCGTTGACGACGCGGTAGCCGCGCTCGCTCGCCAGCCACATCACGCGCGCGAGGAGCTGAAGGCTGTCCGCGCCCTGCCAGCGCGGGTCGTTGTCGGGGAAGTGCTGCCCGATGTCCCCCTCGCACATCGCCCCGAGCACCGCGTCGGTCAGCGCGTGCGCCAGGGCGTCCGCGTCCGAGTGCCCTTCGGCCCCGCGCCCCGACTCTATGTGGACGCCGCCCAGCACGAGCGGCCGCCCCTCCGCCAGCCTGTGAGTGTCGTGCCCGATGCCGATTCGGTACATGTGATTCAGCAGGCAGTTCAACGTCCGTAAGGCGGGCGTGCTGCCTACTGCCTACTTCTCAGCCTTGATACCTGAACTTGTTCATCAGCACTTCAGCGATGGCGAAGTCGCGCTGGGTCGTGATCTTGATGTTGTCGGCGCCGCCCTCGACGACGCGGACGGTCTCGCCGAGCCGCTCGACCAGCGCGCTACAGTCGGTCACGTCCGGGCCGAGCGCGCCGGGCTGCCCGTAGGCGCGGCGCAGAAGCTCGACGCGGAAGCACTGCGGCGTCTGCGCCTGCCACAGCCGCGCCCGTTCGAGCGTGCGGACGACCCTGCCGTCCTCCACCTCTTTCACCGTCTCGACGGCCGGCGCGGCGAGGAGGGCGGCCCCGTGCCCCGAAGCCTCGCGCACCGTGCGGTCGATCTCGGCGGGCGTGACAAAGGGGCGCACGCCGTCGTGCACCGCGACGACCTCGACCCCCTCCCCGGGCAAGGCTTCCAGGCCGCGCCAGACCGACTCGGCGCGCGTCTCGCCGCCCGCGACCGCGCGCGAGACCTTGCGCAGGCCGTGGCCCGCGGCGAGCGCCTGGAACTCCCCGCACGCGTCCCCGGGCAGGACGACGACCGCCGCAGAAATCGTCTCGCACAACTCGAACCGCGAGAGCGTGTGAATGATGATTGGGATGCCGGAGATTTCCCGGAACTGCTTGGCCCGCGCGCCACCCGCCCGGCTCCCCCGCCCGGCGGCGACGATGATCGCTACGTTCATAAGAGCGTGAACCGTGAACCGTAAACCGTGACAGGAGCGTGAACCGTGAACCGTAAACCGTGACGAGAAGAAGACAGTTTTTTATTTGTCACGGTTTACGGTTCACGGTTCACGACTGTTCGGGCTCCGCGCTGCGGACGGGGGCGTGTGACGAGCGCGGCTCGCGCTGCTGGAAGGAGCGGCGCGGCGGATTGGTGGTGTGGATGTCGCGCGACTCCCGCTGGTGGCTGCCGTTCTCGGCGTCCTCCCAGAGGCGGCCGAAGATCATCTTGCCAGCCGTCGTCTGCAACACGCTCGTCACGGCGATGTCGGCGTTCTTGCCGATCATGCGGCGCGCGTTGTCCACCACCACCATCGTCCCGTCGTCGAGGTAGGCCACGCCCTGGTTGTACTCCTTGCCCTCCTTCAGGATGAAGACGCGCATCGCCTCGCCGGGCAGCACGACGGGCTTCAGGGAGTTCGCCAGCTCGTTGATGTTCAAGACCTGGATGCCGTGGAGCTGCGCCACCTTGTTGAGGTTGAAGTCGTTCGTGACGACCACGCCGTCCAGGCTCTTCGACAGCTCTAGGAGTTTTAAGTCAACCTCCTTCACCGCGGGGAAGTCCGTGTCCACGACCTGTATGTCGAGCGAGGGGTTCGACTGCAAGCGGTTGAGCATGTCCAGGCCCCGGCGGCCGCGCTGGCGCTTCGAGGAGTCGGGCGAGTCGGCCACCTGCTGCAACTCGCGGAGGATGAACTGCGGGACGACGATGGTGCCGGAGAGGAAGCCGGTCTCGGCCACGTCGGCGATGCGCCCGTCGATGATGACGGAGGTGTCGAGGATCTTCACGTCGCGGCGCGTGGCCTTGTCGCTGAAGATGCCGCCCAAGGCCGAGAGGTCGAGGTAGTCCCCCTTCGCCGCGCCGACCATCAGCCCGATGTAGGCCATGATGAAGGCGAGCGCCAGAGTCAGGAAGACCTTGGTCGAGGGGTGGACGGCCCCCGCCTCCTGGTAGCTGATGAGGAAGCCGATCAGCACGCCCCCGACGATGCCCATCATCGACCCGATGCCGGCCCCGATCAGCGTCTTGAGAGACGCCTGCTGGATGCGCATCTCCAGGAAGATGATGAAGGCCGAGATGACGAGGGCGAGCAGCGCGGAGAAGCAGTGGGTGGGAATTCCGAGCAGGTGCGTGCGGCCGGGCATCGCGTGCCCGATCGGGTCAAGCAGGTACCCCGCACCGATGAGGATTCCTATGAAAACGAGGCGTATGAGAACCGTGTTCGTCCGCATGACGCCGGAGATATTAACACTTTATCCGGCGTCTGTCTCTGCCGAAATCGGGGTCTCCGCTGACCCAGGCCCGGCCTCCGGCGGGCCGGCGGCGGCGCTCATCTCGACCGCGCACCTGCGGTTCTGGTACCTGTTCCTCTTCGACCACGCGAGGCACTCCGGGCACACGTCCCCCTCCGACTCCGGCGCGACGACCTCGTGCGCCTCCCTGAACTCGTAACCGCACACGGCCCCCACCGGCGCGTAAGGCTTGATTAAAGCTTCCTGACCCAGATCGTGAATGAAGTGAACCGACATGCTCTTTAAAACCCCGCTCCTTAAAACAACTCGTCCAGAGCCTCTTCCACCGACCTGACGCCGACGACGCGGACGCCGAGGAGTCGTTCGAGCCCCGCGGTGTTCGAGGCCGGCAGGATTATCTTCTTGAAGCCGAGCGCCTGCGCCTCGCGCGCGCGCGCCTGCGCCTGCATCGCCCCGCGCACTTCGCCCGTCAGTCCCACCTCGCCGAAGACGGCCGTCTTCGGGTCAACCACCATGTTACGGTAGCTCGACACGATGGCGGCGATGACGCCGAGGTCGGCGGCCGGCTCGTCAACCTCGAACCCGCCGACGATGTTGAGGAACACGTCCGACTTGAGCAGGCCCTCGACGCCTACCCGCTTCGCCAACACGGCCAGTAGCAGCGCGAGGCGGTTCCTGTCGAAGCCTTGGGCGGTGCGCGCGGGGTTGTTCAACGACGAGTCGGAGGCGAGCGCCTGCACCTCGACGAGCAGCGGGCGCGTGCCCTCCATGCAGGCCGAGACGACCGAGCCGGCGACGTTCTCGGGTCGGCCGTGCAGGAACATCTCCGAGGGGTTGGCGACGGGGACAAGCCCCTCGCCCGTCATCTCGAAGACGCCCAGCTCGTTGGCCGCGCCGAAGCGGTTCTTCGTCGCGCGCACGATGCGGTGGTTGTGGTGGCGCTCGCCCTCGAAGTAGAGCACCGTGTCCACGATGTGTTCGAGCGCCTTCGGCCCCGCAATCGAGCCCTCCTTCGTCACGTGGCCGATGAGGAAGACGGGGATGGTGCGGTTCTTCGCCAGCATCAGGAACTGCCCCGCCACCTCCCTCACCTGCGAGACCGAGCCGGGCGCGGACTCGATCTTCGACGAGAAGACGGTCTGAATCGAATCGACGATGATGGCCCCCGGCTCGTTGCGCTCGACCTCGTCCAGGATGTTCTCAAGGTTCGTCTCCGGCAGCAGGAACAGGTTCTCGGCCTCGACGCCCAGACGCTCGCCGCGCATCTTGATCTGCCGCTCCGACTCCTCGCCCGACACGTAGAGCACGCGCTCGTTCTGCTTGCTCAACCGGTCCGCGACTTGCAACAGCAACGTGCTCTTGCCTATCCCCGGATCGCCGCCGATGAGAATCAAGCTGCCCGGCACGATGCCGCCGCCGAGCACGCGGTCGAACTCCGTCACGCCCGAAGAGACGCGCGCGTCGTCCTGCGACTCGATCTCGCCGAAGCGGACGGGCCTCACCTCTCTCAGGCGAAACCCGCCGCGCGCGGCCATCCCCTTCGCCGCGCCCGCCGCGGCGCGCGCGCGCTCCTCCACAAACGAGTTCCACTCGCCGCAGTCGGGGCACTTCCCCAGCCACTTGCCCGACTGCTTCCCGCAGTTCTGACAGACGTAAACCGTCCCCGCCGCCTTAGCCATTTTCAACTCATCCTTGTCTTAAAATTCGATCTCTGTTAACCGACAATCTCTATAAACCGTCGCCGAAGTTCGACACATTTTACCACCCCGCGGCCGCCCCTTCAGCCGCGTCAAGCGCGAAGGCCGCCGCCCTCTCGCTTGACACGAGAGGGCGGCGGCCGGTCAAGATTTTCAGGTGTTTTCTACAGCAATTCCCTGATTCTCTCGGTCGGGCGGCCGAGCACCGCGCGCGGCCCGCGCTCGACGATGGGGCGCTGGATGAGTTCGGGGTGCTCGGCCATCAGACGTATCAGCTCGTCGTCCGACACCTCGCGCTTGCCTAGTTCCAGCTCCTTGTAGACGGCCTCTCCCGTGCGCAGAAGCTCGCGCGGTGCGACTCCCATCTTCCCTATCAGCTCGCGCAGCTTCGCCTCGCCAATCGGCTCAAGGTAGTAGTTGACCTTCTCGAAATTTATGCCGCTCTCACGGAGCAGTTTGTCGGCCTCGCGGCACTTCGTTCAGGTCGGCTTCTCGTAGACGGTTATCTTGTCGTCCATCCCCTCCCCCTTTTACGGAAATATCCCGCGCACGCTCGTCGCCTCGGCGACGCGGCTGACGGCGACGATGTAAGCGCCGGTGCGCATGTCCGCGCGGAAGCGCTCGGCCTCGGCGTAGACCACGGCGAAGGCCGTGCGCATCGTCTGCTCTAAAGTCTCGCGCACGCGGTCTTCCGTCCAGAAGTAGCTGTACTGATCCTGCACCCACTCGTAGTAGCTGACGGTGACGCCGCCCGCGTTGGCGAGGATGTCGGGCAGGAGGAAGACGCCGCGGTCGAAGAGGACGCGGTCGGCGCCAGGCGTGACGGGGCCGTTCGCCAGCTCCGCGACGATGCGCGCGCGCACGCGCTCGACGTTGGCGAGCGTGATGCTGTTCTCGAGCGCCGCCGGCAGAAGGATGTCGCACTCGACCTCCAGCACCTCGTCGCGCGGCATGGGCTCCGCGTTGTGCAGGCCCGCGACCGTGCCCGTCTCGGCCTTGTGGCGGAGCGCGGCCTGGACGCCGATGCCGTGCTCGTTGTAGACGCCCGCGCGCGAGTCGGCGATGGCGACGACGCGCGCGCCGTCCTCGCTTGAGACGAGCCGCGCGAAGTTCGCCCCCGCGTTGCCGAAGCCGTGGATGGCGACGCGCGCGTCCCGCAGCTTTATCCCGCGCACGCGGCACGCCTCGCGCACCGCGTAGAGGCAGCCGCGCGCCGTCGCCTCGCCGCGCCCCTGCGAGCCGCCGAGCGCGATGGGCTTGCCCGTGACGACGCCCAGCTCCGTGTGGCCGCGCACCATCGAGATGGTGTCCATGATCCAGGCCATCGTCTGCTCGTCCGTGTAGACATCGGGCGCGGGGATGTCGCGGTCGGGGCCGATGATGGGCGCGATCTCGAAGGCGTAGCGGCGCGTCAATCTTTCGAGCTCCCCCTTCGACATCGACTTCGGGTCGCAGACCACGCCGCCCTTCCCGCCGCCGTAGGGGATGCCGACGGTCGCGCACTTCCAGGTCATCCAGGAGGCGAGCGCCTTCACCTCGTCGAGCGTGACGCCGGGGTGGAAGCGGATGCCGCCCTTCGCCGGCCCGCGCGCGACGTTGTGCTGCACGCGGTAGCCCTCGAAGACGCAGACCTGACCGCCGTCCATCTTGACGGGGATGGAGACGATGAGCTGCCGCTTGGCGTTCTTCAAGACCTGGCGCATCGAGTCGTCGAGGTCGAGGTAGTTGGCCGCCACGTCGAACTGCTGCTGCGCGATCTTGAACGGGTTGAGTTCCTCGGCGGGCGCGGCCGTCGCTGTCTGAAGGCTCATAAGGGTTCGTCCTCTCTTTGCGAGCGTCTAACCCCTGCTTGTCCCGAGCGCGTCAATCCTATCAAAGAGTCAAACAGAACCGCGAGCGGTAGCGAGCGGGTGCGGGTGACATCATGAGCAGTCTCTGATGTCACCCGCACCCGCTCGCTACCGCTCGCGGTTCTGTTTTTGTGGAACCGGCGCGGCGCGGCGGTTTCTAAGTTGACGCGACCCGCTGGCACCGGCTCGACGAAGGAGAGTGTTGATGTTCAGCAACCTGATCGAGTCGGGGTCGCACGCGGGCGACCTCAAGCGCAAGGGCAGATTCTTTCTCGCCACCACGGCCTTCTACGGGCTGCTGCTCGCCGCGGCGGGCGTCGGCAGCGTCTACGCATACAACGCCGGGCTCGACTACAACCCTGAATACGAGCTGATCTCGATGATGCGCTTCCCCCCGGCGGAAGCCCGCAGCGAGGAGCCGCGCCGGGAGGAGCGCCGCGCCGCTTCGAGCCCCGCGCGCGCCGACCAGGTCGCCATGCGCATCGAGGCTTCGATGGTGACGCCCTACAAGGGCGAGAAGATCGCCAACGCCCACACGCCCGTAGTGCGCACGAACCAAGCTTTCGTCCTCGGCCCCCGGAACTTCACGCCCGAGGAGCCCGGCGGCCCCGTCGGCCCTTCCCACCCCGGCGGCCCGCGCCACGGCGCGGGCAACAACGCCGGGCCGACGGTGACTGAGCCGGGCGAGACGCCCCCGCCGCCCGCGTCCGCGCCGCCGCCTGCGCGACCGCCCCAGCCCCCGCCGCCCGTGGAAGGCCCGGTCAGGCTCACGTCCTCGCTCATCACAAGCAAGGCTATCGACAAGCCCGCGCCGCCCTACCCGCCCATCGCGAAGGTCGCGAACATACAGGGGACGGTCGCCGTGCAGATCGTCATCGACGAGCAGGGGCGCGTCGTCTCCGCGAAGGCGACGAACGGCCCGCCGCTCCTCCTGAACGCGGCCGTGCAGGCGGCCTACCGCGCGCGCTTCACGCCGACCGTCCTCGGCGGCCGGGCGGTGAAGGTCACGGGGAGCATCTCGTACAACTTCGTCCTCCGCTGAAGCCCGACGACGGCGGCGGACGCAAAGACTCGCCCCGACCACACGCCGCGAGCCACACCGCGCGGCTATTCCCTCCTCCGGCGTGCGCGCCGGGCAGCTCCAACGCCCGGCGCGCACGCTTCATACGCCCGTATATTTTTTCCAAACGGCCGGAACTTAAACGCGCGGCCTCGCGTTAATGAACCCGATGACGGGCCCCGGGAGGTCGGGGGCCGAGGGTTCGGAAGGGCCGCCCCGCGCGGGGCGATTGAAGAACTGATACACGGCCGGCGCGCTCCTGAACGCACGCGCCGAATCAAGGAGAGGTGTGATGAAGAGACTTCATAAGGCAATCATAAGCTTCGGTATCGTCGCCGTCCTCGTCGCAGGTTCGTCGAGCGTCTTCGCCAAGTCGGAGGGCTCGCGGGAGCGCTCCATCAGCGGCGGCATCGTCCGCATCGACCGCAACGCACGCACCATCACCGTCCGCGAGCACGCCACCGGCAAGGAGATTCTCGTCGTCGTCCCCGCCGACAGCACCGTCCGCACGAGCCTGGCCGGGTTCCGCGCCGCCCACTTCGAGCAACTGATGGTCGGCATGTTCATCACCGACGTGCGCGTCCGCTAGCTCCGACCCGAATAACAGAACCGCGAGCGGTAGCGAGCGGGTGCGGGTGACATTAAGAGTTGTCTCTGATGTCACCCGCACCCGCTCGCTACCGCTCGCGGTTCTGTTCGGCCGCCTCACGCGGCCTGCACGTGCCGGCGCGGGACGCGCGCGCTGACGCCGCAGGTGATCTCGTAGGAGAGCGTCCCGGCCGTCTGCGCGAGGTCTTCCGCCGGGAGCAGCAACGCGCCGTCCGCGCCGAGCAGCGTCACGCGCTCGCCGACGCGCACGCCCTCGATGCCGGTCACGTCCACGAGCGTCAAGTCCATCGAGACGCGGCCAACGACCGGCGCGTACTCGCCCCTGATGATGACGCGTCCACGGTTCGACAGAGCGCGCGCGTAGCCGTCGGCGTAGCCCGCGGGCACGGTCGCCACCGTCATCTCGCGCGCGGCCTCGTAGGTGCAGCCGTAGCCGAGGGTCTCGCCCGCGTGCACCCGCTTCAAAAGTGTGACGCGGGTGCGCAGAGACATCACGGGCCGCAGTTCGGGCGCGTCCGCGAGCGGCGGCAGCACGTCGCGCCAGAGGCCGTAGAGCACGCCGCCGGGCCTGACCATGTTGCCGCGCGTCTCGGGGTGCGACAGGGCGGCCGCGGAGTTGGCCATGTGCTCGAAGGTCGGGTCGAAGCCGCGCGACCTGAAGGCGGCGACGGCCTCGCGGAAGCGTGACAGTTGGTCGGTCGTGAAGCAGTCGCGGCGCGGCTCGTCGGCCGCGGCGAAGTGGGTCATCAGTCCGTCCACGCGTATGTTTTTGAACGCGCGCAGGGCTTCGGCGAACTCCGCCGCCTCGTCGTAGCGCACGCCGAGCCGCCCCATCCCCGTGTCGATCTTCACGTGCGCGTCGGCGACGACCCCCGCGGCGCGCGCCGCCGCGTCCAGGCCCGCGGCCGTGTCGAGGCGGTAGACGACGGGGACGATGCCCTCCGCGACGCAGGCTTCGGCCTGCCCCTCCCAGAAGCCCCCGAAGCTGAGGACGAAGCGCGACACGCCCGCGCGGCGCAGCGCCATCCCCTCCTCCGGCGTCGCCACGCCGAACCAGTCCGCGCCCTCCGCTTCGAGCCTGCGCGCGCACTCGGCCGCGCCATGCCCGTAGGCGTCGGCCTTCACTACGCCCATCACCTTCACGCCCGGCCCGACGCGCTCGCGCACCGCGCGGAAGTTCCAGGCCAGCGCGTCGAGGTCAACCTCCGCCCACGTCGGGCGGCCGCCCGCCATAACGGAATCATTCATGAAAGCAATGCCGCCGTAACTCTTGATGAGAAGAACGCCGCCCGCAGTCTCGCATAAAACCGTGTGCGACTGCTATCTGACCTGATTAATCATCATTCTCGTAACCTTATTGCAAACGTCTGCTGATAATTTACCCGCATCTTCATACGTCTGTGTTCAGAACTGTACGGTGCGGGCGGCGCTCCCGCGTGTGTGACGCCCGCCCGCGGGCGAGTTTTCAACCAAGGGGGATTTGAAATGGCGACTGGTACAAAAAAACAGGAGCAGGGCGACGCCGCCTCGGGGCAGTCTTCGCAGGCGTCGCCCGAGCTTGTCGTCAAGGACGGGCTGACGGGGCCGGAGGCCCCAGCCAACGGGCGCGAGTTCGGCAGCGGGCGGCGGAACGCCCTCAAGAAGTACGTGGACGAGGAGCAGTTGGCGCGCGGGCTCGGCTGGTTCAGCATCGGCCTCGGGCTCGCGGAGCTGCTCGCGCCGCGCGGCGTGGCGAAGGTCGCGGGCGTGCGCGGCAACACGGGGTTGATACGCCTGCTCGGGCTGAGGGAGATCGCGCACGGCGTCGCCATCTTCACGCATGGCAGGCGGCCCGCCGGCGCTCTCTGGGCGAGGGTCGCGGGCGACGCGCTCGACCTGGCCTGCCTGGGCGCGGCCTACGCTTCGCCCGGCAACGACAAGGCGCGGCTCACGTTCGCCACAGCCAACGTGCTGGCCGTGACGGCGCTCGACGTGCTCTGCGCGCAACAGCTCAGCGCCGAACCCGAAGGCGCGCAGACGGAAAGGGGGAAGGTTCCCGTGAACAAGAGCATCGTCGTCAACGCCTCTCCCGAAGAGGTCTACCGGTTCTGGCGCGACCTTGAGAACCTGCCGCGCTTCATGCGCTACCTCGAATCGGTGAAGGAGACGGGCGAGGGGCGCTCGCACTGGGTTGCGAAGGCCCCGGGCGGCAGCGTCGAGTGGGACGCCGAGATCACCGAAGACACGCCAAATCAGTCCATCTCCTGGCGCTCGCTCGAAGGCTCGGAGGTCGAGACTTCGGGCACGGTGCGCTTCGAGCAGGCCGCCGGCGGGCGCGGCACGATCATCCACGTCCAGCTCGACTACAACCCGCCGGGCGGCGCCGTCGGCGCGCTCTTCGCCAAGCTCTTCGGCGAAGACCCGGACGCGCAGATGCAGATCGACCTGCGCCGCTTCAAGCAGGTCATCGAGCTGGGCGAGATCGTCGTCTCCGACGGCACGCTCGTCGGCGAGGGCTACACCGAGCAGAGGCCGGCGCAGCCGCTCGGCGTCGGCATCGGCGCGGGGCAGCTTCAGAAGTAGTGGACGGAAGAATAAGGGGGACGTGATGAGAGCGAACTGTTGGTACGGCAAGCAAGACGTGAGGGTCGAGCAGGTGCCCGACCCGAAGATTCTCAACAAGCGCGACGCGATAGTTAAGATAACCTCGACGGCCATCTGCGGCTCCGACCTCCACCTCTACAACGGCTTCATCCCGACGATGCAGGCCGGCGACATCCTCGGCCACGAGTTCATGGGCGAGATCGTCGAGGTCGGCCCCGAGGTGCACGACCGGAAGGTCGGCGACCGCGTCGTCGTCTCCTTCCCCATCTCGTGCGGCAAGTGCTTCTTCTGCGAGCAGGAGATGTACTCGCTCTGCGAGAACACCAACCCGAACGCGTGGATGGCCGAGAAGATGTTCGGCCACTCGACCTGCGGCATCTACGGCTACTCGCACCTGACGGGCGGCTACGCCGGGGGGCAGGCCGAGTACGCGCGCGTGCCCTTCGCCGACGTGGGCACGCTCAAAGTCCCGGAGGAGCTCGACGACGAGAAAGTCCTCTTCCTGACCGACATCTTCCCGACCGGCTACATGGGCGCGGAGATGTGCGACATCAAGCCGGGCGACACCGTGGCGGTCTGGGGCTGCGGCCCCGTCGGCCAGTTCGCGATGGCGAGCGCGTACCTTTTGGGCGCGGAGCGCGTCATCGGCATCGACCGCTTCCCCGAGCGCCTGAAGATGGCGCGCGAGGGCGCGAAGGCCGACACCATCAACTACGAGCAGGCGAACGTCTACGAGACGCTGATGGAGCTGACGGGCGGGCGCGGCCCCGACGCCTGCATCGACGCCGTCGGCCTCGAAGCGCACGGCACGGGCGCGCACGGGCTGGAGTACGCCTACGACCGCGCGAAGCAGGCCCTGATGATGGAGACCGACCGGCCCATCGCCCTGCGCGAAGCGATCATGGCCTGCCGCAACGGCGGCACCGTCTCGGTCATCGGCGTCTACGGCGGCTTCATCGACAAGTTCCCCGTCGGCTCCTTCATGCAGCGCTCCCTGACGATGCGGACGGGGCAGTGCCACGTCCAGCGCTACTGGAAGAAGCTGCTCGGCCACGTCCAGAACGGCGACATCGACCCCTCGTTCGTCGTCACGCACCGCATGAAGCTCGACGACGCGCCGCACGGCTTCGACATCTTCTGCAACAAGGAGGACGACTGCATCAAGGTCGTGCTCAAGCCCTGACTTACCCTCGGGCCTGAACGCCGGGAGCGCGGGCATCCCTGCCCGCCAAAGCGTGCCGCAAGCACGCTTAGCAGAGAGGCTTCATCACTCAAGGTTGAGTGATGAAGCCTCTCTGCCTTCGCGCTGGCGCGCTCATGGCGGGCAGGGATGCCCGCGCTCCCAGGAAGTTGACGCCTTCCTCACCCCACCGTCATCATTCGCTCATGCCCTTCAACAAAGTCCTGATCCTGTCCGCCTCCGCCGGCGCGGGGCACATACGCGCGGCCGACGCCGTCGAGCGCGCGTTCAAGCTCTCGGACGCGGCCTCCGAAGTGAAGCACGTGGACACGCTGCAATACACCAACAAGCTCTTCCGCCACCTCTACTCCAAGGCTTACATCGACCTCGTCAACAAGTCGCCCGAGCTGCTCGGCTGGTTCTACGACCACCTCGACAAGCCCTGGAAGAACGAGCGCCGCCGCCTCGCGCTCGACAAGCTCAACACGCGCCCCTTCGTCAAGATGCTCCGCGAGTACCAGCCCGACATCACCGTCTGCACGCACTTCCTCCCCGCCGAGATCATCTCCTGGCTCAAGGCGAAGCAGCGCGTCCGGTTCCGCCAGGCCGTCGTCGTCACGGACTTCGACGTGCACGCCATGTGGCTCTGCCACCACTACGAGCAGTATTTCGTCGCGCTCGACGAGACGCGCGAGCACCTCGTCAGGCTGGGGATACCCGCCCGGAAGGTGACGACCTCCGGCATCCCCATCGACCCCGTCTTCGCCGAGCGGAAAGACAAGGCCGCGATGCGCGCGAAGCACGGTCTTAGGCCCGACGTCACGACCGTCCTCGTCTCGGCCGGGGGCTTCGGCGTCGGCCCCGTCGAGCACATGCTCGAATCCCTGGCCGGGATGAAACACCCGGCCCAGATCGTCGCCCTCTGCGGCCGCAACGCCGAGCTGAAGTCGAGGCTTGAGTCCGCGAGCAAACGCCTGCCGCCCTCGCACCACGTCACCATCAACCCCATCGGCTTCACGACCGAGATGGACGAGTACATGAGCGCCGCCGACATCCTCCTCGGCAAGCCCGGCGGCCTGACGACCTCCGAGGCGCTGGCCAAGGGCCTGGTCTTCGTCATCGTCAACCCCATCCCCGGGCAGGAGGAGCGGAACTCCGACCACCTTTTGGAGAACGGCGTCGCCATCCGATGCAACAACCTCCCCGTGCTCGCCTACAAGCTCGACCGCCTCCTCGACGACCCCGCCCGCTTCGCCTCCATGCAGTCGGGCGCGCGCCGCCTGGCACGCCCCGACGCCGCGCGCGACATCGTCAGGAAGCTGCTGGAACTGCAACAGGACGCGTAAAGCTCAGACGAATTAACCACGGAGACACAGAGACACGGCTGGTTGACCATAATGCAACCAGCCGTGTCTCTGTGTCTCCGTGGTTAATTTCTGGTGCGCGCTGCTACTCGCGCCACATGTTCTCGAACCGTGTGAACTCTTTCAGGAACGCGAGGTTCACGGTGCCGGTCGGCCCGTTGCGCTGCTTGGAGATAATGAGCTCGGCCGTCCCCTGATTCTCCTCCGTCCGGTTGTACTGCTCCTCGCGGTAGATGAAGGCGACGAGGTCTGCGTCCTGCTCAATCGACCCCGACTCGCGCAGGTCTGAGAGCTGCGGGCGGTGGTCGCTTCTGGCTTCGGGGGCGCGGGAGAGCTGCGAGAGCGCGACGAGCGGCACGTTCAGCTCCTTCGCCAGGCCCTTCAGCTCGCGCGAAATCTGCGACACCTCCTGCTGGCGCGACTCGGAGCGCCGCGAGGAGCCGGACATCAGTTGCAGGTAGTCTACGACGATCAGGTCGAGCTTCTTCTGCTCGGCCGCCAGACGCCGCGCCTTCGCACGCATCTCAAGCACGGAGATGCCCGGCGTGTCGTCGATAAAAATCCTCGCCTCCGCCAGCGTCCCCAGAGCGCCCGCCAGCCTCGCCCACTCGTCGCGCGACAGGTAACCGCTCCGGAACCTGTGCGCGTCCACACGCCCCTCCGAGCAGAGCATGCGCATGACGAGCGACTCCTTCGACATCTCCAGAGAGAAGATCGCCACCACCGCCCCCGCCTGTATCGCCGCGTTCTGCGCCAGCGTCAGACACAGACTGGTTTTTCCCATTGACGGCCTGGCGGCGACGATGACGAGGTCGGAGGGCTGGAGGCCGGAGGTCATGGTGTCGAGCTCGGTGAAGCCGGTGGTGAGGCCGGTGAGCATGGCGGAGCGGCCAGCCATCTCCTGGACTTTTTCGAGGAGCTGGTCGGCGACGGGCTTGATGTGGGCGAACCCTTGCCGCGTGCGCTCGTCGGCGAGCGCGAAGATCATCTGCTCGGCGTGGTCGAGGATGATGGTCGCCTCGTCCTCGCCCTCTAAAGCCTCGCTCGTGATCTTGTTGGCGACCTTGACGAGCTGGCGCATGAGCGAGTGGTCTTTGACGACCTTCGCGTAGGCCGCCACGTTGGTGAAGTGCGGCAGGCCGTAGGTCAGCTCCGAGATGAAGGTCATCCCGCCGGCCTGCTCAAGGACGCCCTCACGGCGCAGCTCTTCGCTGAGGAGGAGCGGGTCTATCTCGCTGCCGCGCTCGCTCAGAGAGATCATCGCGCGGAAGACGAACTGGTGCGCGCGGACGTAGAAGTCCTCGGGGCGCAGCAGCTCGATGGCGTGGTTGACGAGCGAGTTGTCGAGCAGCACCGAGCCGAGGATGGCGCGCTCGGCCTCGGCAGAGTGCGGGAGCGGTCGCTCAAGGAGCTGTTCGCGTGACGGGTCGGCTGTGTACTGAGCCATCGGGAGTCGGCCTGTGGAAAAGTGACTTGGGCTAGACAGGCAAAGGGCGCGTCCCCTTTCCCGGCCTGCGGCACGTGTCCCGCAGGAGCGCGGAGGGGTCGCGCCGCCGGCCTTTATACTACAAGCCGAGGGGCGCGACAACAATCATGTTGACGCGCCCCGGATTTTAAGTATGAACCAGGAACGCTGAACGATGAACTGTAAGGCTCTCGTCTTACAGTTCATCGTTCAGCGTTCCTGGTTCAGTTTAAGCTTCGGCCGCTTCAGACGCTTCGTCGTTAGGGCCATCGCCGGTGGCGGTGGCCTCAGCGGGGGCCGCTTCGGGCGCGGCGGCGGGTGTAGTCTGCCCGCCGCCCTCGCCGGTGACGGTGACGGGGATTTCGACGTTCACCTCGCGGTGGAGTCGAACCGAGACGGTGTACTCGCCCGTCTCCTTGATCGGCTCGGCGAGGTGGACGCGGCGGCGGTCGATCTCGTAGCCCTTCTCCTTGAGCGCGTCGGCGATGTGCATCGCCGTGACCGAGCCGTAGAGCAGGCCGTGCTCGCCGACCTTGCGCTCGAAGTTCAGGCGCAGGCCGCCCATCTGCCCGGCCTGTGCCTCGGCCCCGGCGCGCTCCTTCGCCTCCTTCTTCAGGAGCGCCGCGCGCTCGGCCTCGATCTGCTTGACGTTGCCGGGCGTCGCCTCGACCGCGAGCTTGCGCGGGAGCAGGAAGTTGCGCGCGTAGCCGGCCTTCACCTTGACGATCTCGCCGCGGGCGCCGAGGTTGTCCACGTCCTCGCGCAGCAGTACGTTAGTCGTTGCCATCTTTCAGTCAACCTCCTTCTAGTCCGCGGTGTACGGGAGCAGCGCGATGTTGCGCGCGCGCTTGATGGCCTCGGTCAGCATGCGCTGGTGCGCGGTGCAGACGCCCGAGATGCGGCGCGGCAGAATCTTGCCGCGCTCGGGGATGAAGTTCTGCAAGAGCTTCACGTCCTTGAAGTCGATGATATCGACCTTGTCCACGCAGAAGCGGCAGACCTTGCGGCGGCGCATCCGCCCGCGTCCGCCCCCGCGTCCGCCCTGCGGGCGGCGTTCCGGCGCTCCCTCGTCATCGCCGTCGAAATCGCGCTCTCTCTCAATGTTTCTCGACATCTCTTTAATCTCTCTCTTTCAAACGCGGGGAGGGCCGCGCGGCTCGCCTCTCTTTCGTGAGAGAGGGCGCGCCGGCCTCTCGACCCGCCGACCCTTAAGTCAAAGGTGACACGCGCGAGGCGCCCCTTACGCCTCGCCTTCGTCGCGGGTGCTCGCGGAAGCCGCGCCCCCGCCGCCGGCCGCGGCCGCGGCGAACCCGGGCCGCTTGGCGGCCTTGCGCTGGCGGCGCGCGCGGAGCTTCTCGGCGCGCTGGCGGTCTTCGTCCACGCGCACGGTCATGTAGCGCATGATGGCGTCGTTGACGCGCATGCGGCGCTCCAGCTCGGCGATCTCGGAGCCCGTGCCCTCGACCTCGAAGATGACGTAGACGCCCTCGTTCTTGCGGCCGATGCGGTAGGCGAGCTGGCGGCGGCCCAAGACCTCGTTGCGCGTGACCGTGCCGCCCTGGTCGGTGACGACGGTGCTGAGGTTCTGCGTCAGCCTCGTCATCTCCTCCTCCTGCGTGTCGGGGTCAACGATAAAGATGACCTCGTAAACTCTCTTCTCTGCCAAAATCATCCTCCTTTTGGATGTCTAGCCTCTGCCGTGTGGGTAGAAGCAAGGAAGAAAAGCAGTGACAAGTGACAGGTGACGGGTGACGAGTTGAAGACAAGCCCTTAACTCGTCACCCGTCACCCGTCACTTGTCACTGCTGTTGTACAGCGACATTGCCTTGTCAATGCCGTCGCGTATGACGGCGCGGAGCGCTTCGGCGCACCGCTCCAGAATCTGCTCGACCTCCGCGCGCTGCCCCTTGGGGAAGCGTTCGAGGACGAAGCCGGACGTGTCACCCACGGGGTGCTCCGGCTTGATGCCGACGCGCAGGCGCGGGAACTCGTCCGTGCCGAGCGCCGAGATGATGTTCTTCAAACCCTTCTGCCCGCCGCTCGAACCCGAGGGCCGGATGCGGATGGAGCCGAAGGGGAGCGCGATGTCGTCGCTGACGACGAGGAGGTCGCTCGAAGCTTTCAACCCCGCGCGCTTGCGGAGGAGGCACGCGACCGACTCGCCGCTCAGGTTCATGTAGGTCTGCGGCTTGACCAGCTCGACCGCGCGCCCCTCAAGCTCGGCGCGCCCGACGAGCGCCCGGCACTCCGCGCGCTTCACCTGCGCGCCCGCCTGCCGCGCCAGAAGGTCTACGACCATGAAGCCCAGGTTGTGGCGCGTCCACTCGTAACGCTCGCCCGGATTGCCCAGACCGACGATGAGCATGATGAAGCCGCCAGCGATGGGCGGTCAGCTTTCAGCCAATCCCGGTGACGTTAGATGCCGGCCGACCTGAAAGGTGCAAGTCTTGTCCGGCCGAGAGCTGAAAGCTGACCGCCGACAGCCCTACTCCTCGTCTTCCTTCTTGCCCTTGCCGATGACCTCGGGCTCGGCGACCTCCTCCTCGGGCGTGCGCTCCTCGACCTGCTCCTCGCGGACGACGGCGACCGTGGCGATGGCCGTCTCGGGCTCGGTCAGGATGGTGACGCCCTCGGGCGCTTGCAGGTCGGAGACGTGCAGCACTTCGTGGACGCCGAGGTTTGAAACGTCTGCGTGGAGCGCTTCGGGGATGACGCTCGGGCGGCAGCGCACCTCGACCTCGCGCAGGAGCTGTTCGAGGATGCCGCCGCCCTCCTTCACTCCAAACGGCTCGCCGTCGAGTTCGACGCGCACCGTGACCTCGACCTCCTGGCCGCGCACGAGGCGGCGCAGGTCGGCGTGGATGAGCCGCGTCTTGACGGGGTCGATCTGCCGGTCGAGGAACATCACCTCGCTCGGGCCGACGCCGTCCACGTCGAGCGTGAAGATGGCGTTGTGCCCGGCCCCCGACCGCAGGATCGCGGCCAACTCCGCGAGCGGCGCGGCGGCCGCGACGGGCTCGCCCTCGCCGCCGTAGATCGTGAGCGGCACCATCCCGCGCGCGCGCAGACGCCGCGCGTCGTTCTTGCCGCGACCGGCGCGCAGCTCGGCGCGCACCGTTATCTCTTGTCTCTCTGCCATGATGACTCCTTAAAAGCCGTGAACAGTAAACCGTGACAGGTGACGAGTGAAAGCTTTAGTCCTGTCACCTGTCACGGTTGACCTGTCACGTAAAGTGTTTGCCCTCCGCCTCACACGAAGAGCGAGGAGACGCTCGTCTCCTCGTGGATCGACTTAATCGCTTTCGCCAGAAGCGGAGCGATGCTCAAAACGTTAATCTTCCTCTCCCGGCACGCGCTGTCGCGCAGGGGGATCGTGTTCGTCGTCACGATGCGCTCGATCTCCGACTCGGCCAGAAGCTCGCACGCGCGCCCCGACAGCACCGGGTGCGTGAAGCACGTGTGGATGCGGTCGGCGCCCTCTTTCCTGAGCGCCGCCGCGACCTTCGTCAGAGAGCCGCCCGTGTCGCACATGTCATCGACGATCAGACAGCTCCGGCCCTTCACGTCGCCGACGACGTTCATCACCTCGGCCACGTTCGCCTTCTCGCGCCGCTTGTCGCAGAGCGCGAGCGTCGCGGGGCTCCCGTCCTCCGACGTGAGGCGCTTGGCGTAGGCGCGCGCGCGCTCCGCCCCGCCCGTGTCGGGCGCGACCACCGTCAGGTTCGGCAGCTTGTGATCCATGTAGTGGCCGATGAAGGCCGGCGCCGCGAAGAGGTGGTCTACGGGGATGTCAAAGAACCCCTGAATCTGCGCCGCGTGCAAGTCCATCGTGAGCACGCGGTCGGCGCCCGCGGTCGTGATCAGGTTCGCGACGAGCTTGGCGCTGATGGAGACGCGCGGCCTGTCCTTCTTGTCCGAGCGCGCGTAGCCGAAGTACGGGATGACCGCCGTCACGCGCTCGGCCGACGAGCGGCGGAAGGCGTCGAGCATCACCAGAAGCTCCATCAGGTGCGCGTCGGTCGGCGGGCACGTCGGCTGCACGATGAAGACGTCCGCGCCGCGCACGTTCTCCGTGATCTGGAAGTTGAACTCGCCGTCCGAGAACCTGTCGGTCGTAGCCAGTCCCGGGTCGCAGCTCAGGTAGTTGCAGATCTCCTGCGTCAGCGCCCGGTTCGCGTTCCCCGAGAAGACTTTGATGCCGCCGGTTGTGCTCATAAAGCAGTGACGAGTGACAGGTGACAGGTGACGAGATAAGACAGGCCGTTAACTCGTCACCTGTCACTCGTCACTTGTCACTGCCGTTAAGCTGGGGAGGTAGGACTCGAACCTACGAATGCCGGTTCCAAAGACCGGTGCCTTACCACTTGGCGACTCCCCAATCCCGGTTTCAAACCCCGCCGCCCGGCAGGAGAACCGCCGCGACGCGGCCGAGCGCCGCGAGGTACTCGGCGCGTCCAAGCGTCTCGCACGCGAAGACCCGCCAGCCGACCTCGGCCCGAAGAGTCTCACGCGCGCGCCCCGCTTCCCCCTTGCTTTCAAAGACACCGAAGACGCCTGAGCCGCTGCCCGAGAGCATGACCCTTCGCGCGCCCGCCTCGACCAGCCTTTCGCGCGCGCGGCCGATTTCCGGGTAGAGCCGCACCACGACGGCCTCGAAATCGTTCGACCACACACCACAGAGTGAATCGGGGAAATCGGCCTCCGTGCGCGAAACAGAAAGGTTAACGAGCGGTTCAACCTTTGTCAAGGCGGGAGCGCCGAGCGCCCCGTAAGCCTCCGCGGTCGGGACGTGCACGCCCGGCGCGACGACGACGAGGTGCATTTTCGGTGCGTCATCCAGCGGCCGAATCTCTGTTCCCGTCCCCGTCCCGAGCGCCGTCCCGCCCGTCAGAAAGAAGGGCACGTCCGCCCCCAGACGCGCGCCGATCTCCGCCAACTCGCCCGCGTCCGTCTCTACCTCCCAGAGGGTCGCCAGCGCCGCCAGAGTCACCGCCGCGTCCGACGAGCCGCCGCCCAAGCCCCCTCCGGCCGGAATCACCTTCTCCAGCTCGACCGACGCCCCCCGGCTCACGCCGAAACGCTCGCGCAGGGCTCTGGCCGCGCGCAGGACGAGGTTCGAGTCGTCGGTCGGGATCGAAGGGTCGGAACAGACGAGGTCGAGCTTCCCGTCGTTCGCGGCCCGGAAGGAGAGCGTGTCGCGGAGGGAGACTGTTTGGAAGACCGTGCTTATCTCGTGGTAGCCGTCCGTGCGCCGCCCGTGGACGCGGAGGCCGAGGTTGATCTTGGCGAAGGCCGGGACGTTTATCTTCTCTGCTGACACTGAGAGCGGCCGGCGCCTCCTCTTTTTGAGTGCGCCGGCCGCCCCGTTGCTCAACGTTCGTTAAGGCCCGCGGCGCTAACGCCTCATGAAAACCTGCGTGAAATAGTAAGACCCGTCCGCCGCGCGCGCGACGCCGACGGCCGCGTGCGTGTAATCCGCGCTCATCGCGTTCTCGCGGTGCTTCTCCGAGACCATCCAGCGCTCGACGGCGAAGGCGGTCGGGTCGTCGTAGCCCTGATTATACGCGATGTTCTCGCCGATGGTCTTCCAGCCGCGCAGCCCCAAAGCCTGAGCGCGCGCCCGCAGGTCTTGCCCCTGCCGGTCGACGTGGCTCAGGTAGCCGCCCTGCGCCATGTTCTGCGAATGGTAACGCGCGAGCCGAACCAGGCTGCCGTCCCATGCGAGCGGGCTCATGCCCCTTCGCTGGCGCTCTCGGTTGACGAGGTCGAACGCGCGGCGCTCGTCGCCCGTCGCCCCCACGGCTGCGGCCGAGACCGGGGCCGGCGAGTAAGACCGAGTCGCCGCCGCAGGCGCGGGCGCGTAGACGCGCGCGACCTGACGCGGGCGCACGGGCACGGGCGCTCCCGTGTAGACCGTCCCGACGAGCCGCGCCACGGGGCGCTCGCCCGTCCGACCCGTCCCCTTCGGCGCGCCGTTGCCGCCGTTGCGGCCGAAGACCACGGGAGCCGTTAAACTTAAAGAAAATAAGAGTATAACCGCGCGCGCCGCCCAACCCTTTGACGTGCCGCGGGGGAACCGCCCTGAAACCATCGGGGGAACTCCTTGATTTTCAAAACCTTCTGGCCGGAGGAGGCCGACAAGTGACCAGACTGGGCAAGCGCGGTCAACCTGTTGGCAATGTTAAAACATCGTTTGGCTGTAGTCAATCCTTAAAAACATCGAAACAGAATTGACACACGCCGGATACACGACAACTAACTTAAAATCAAACAGTTAGCTCGCTTAAGACGGAATTTCGCGACTAAAGGAGAGAGATGCGCTTCAAACGTTCTAAGGGGTGCGACTGTTTGAAGGCGGGCACACTTTAGCCTCTAAATGCGAGAGAAATCAACCCTTTATTTCGTCTCGCCCAGTTTGGCTTTGATTCTGGCCGTGTCCGCGGCTTCCGCTGCGAGGGAGAGGGCTTTGCGCCAAGAGGCTTGCGCCTTTTCCTGCTGGCCGAGCTTTTGGAAAAGGTCGCCCAGGTGCTCTTGAATCGTGGCCGAAGTCGGGTTGCGGCGTGCCGCGTCACTTAGATAGCGTTCGGCCTCTTTCAGTTTGCCGAGCTTGTAATAAACCCACCCTAAACTGTCGAGGAAGGAGGGGTTCTGCGGCTCGGCGCGGACGGCGCGCTCGATCATTTCGCGCGCCTCTTCGAGCTTCTGGTTGTGCTCCGTCAGGAAGTAGCCGAGGTTGTTGAGCGCGGTCGGGTTGTTCGCGTCCTTGGCGAGCACCTGCCGGAGCGACTCCTCCGCGCCCCGCGTGTCTCCGGCGCGCTCCTGCGCCGAGGAGAGCATGATCAGCGCGTTCGTCGTCTGCGCGGGGTCTTCGGCCGAGGCGAGCGAGAGCGCTTTGCGCGCGGCCTCGACGGCCTCAGCCCCCTTCCCGGCGCTCATCAGCATGTTCGAGATGAAGAGGTACTCCTCGAAGTCGCTCGCGTCGCCCTTCAGGCGCGGGCGCAGGAGCGCGAGCCCCTCGTCGGCGCGGCCGAGTTCGGCGAGCGTCTGCGCCTCCTGCCGGAGCAGGCGCAGGTCTTCGGGGAAGCGCTGGCGCGCGGCGCGCACGCCCTGTAGGGCCTCGGCGCGCTTGCCGTTGGTGCGGAGGAACTCGACCTTCTGGATGTCCGCGGTCGGGTCCGTGTCTGGGAGCAGCGCGCGCATGCGGTCGAAGGCGGCTACCGCCTTCTCGGTCTGCCCCGCCTGCTGCTGCAGTCCGGCGATCTCGACCAGCACCGAGACGGCGAAGCGGCGCTCGCGGTCGTTGGCGAGCGGCGTGTCTTTGATGTTGCGCGACGCGAGGAGGTCTTCGTAGACGCCGACGGCCTCGTCGAAGCGCGACGCGTCCTCGTAGACCTTGGCGAGCGCGAGCTGGAGCTGGAGCTTCTCCACGTCTCCGCCCGGCTTGACGGCTCCGATTGAGCCCTTGAGTGTGGCGACGGCGTCGTCAACCTTGCCCGTGCGTGACTGCGCGCGCGCGAGCGTCTGGGCGGCCCCGGCGTTGGAGGGGTTCTGCGCGACGATGCGCTTCAGCTCCTCGATGACGCCCTGGTCGGCCGAGCCGCCCGCCTCGAAGGCTTCGCCGAGGAGTTGCAGGTAGCGCGGGTTGTCGGGCTCGATGGACATCGCGCGGCGGATGGCGGCGACGGCCTCGGCCGTCTGCCCCGCGCCGAGCAGGACTTCGCCGAGACGCGCGTTGGCGGCGTCGGGGCTGAGCGCGCGCCCCTGCGTGATGACCTGGTAGAAGCGGCCCTCCATCGAGGCGGGCAGCGTCGCCCACTTGCGCAGCGCCTCGACCGCCTCCTTCTCGCGCCCCGTCGCGACGTAGAACTCCGCGAGCAGCGCGTGCGCCTCGGCGTCGTTCGGGTGGATGCGCACGACCTCGCGCCACTCGGCGACGGCCTTGTCGGCGGCGGCGCGGTCGAGGCTCTTGTCGGCCAGCCCGCTCTGGAGCGTGTAGACGCGCGCCAGCGTGCGGTGCGCGCCGTAGCTGTCGTTGTTGGCGCGGACGGCGGCCTGGCCCTCCGCCTCGGCCCGCTGGAGGTCGTTGGTGATGAGGTAGGTTTCGGCGAGCGCGGCCCGCGCCTCCGAGAGAGTAGGCTCGATCTCCGCGGCCTGCTGGAAGGCGGCCTGCGCGCGCCGCAGCCCCTCGAGCGTGAGCGTCCCCGAGCGCACGCCCTCGAAGTAGCGCTGGCCTTCGAGCAGCTTGGCGTAGGCCTGCGCGCGCCGCGAGAGCGTCGAAGTCTGCGGCTGTGTCTGCGTCTGGGTGGCGGGCCGGGCCGCGGGGGCCGCATCGCGCGGAGGCTGCGCGCGGGTTGCGGAGGAGGCGGAGCAGACGGCGGCGAGTGCGCAGGCTAGGAGGCCCGCGCGCTTCCCCTGACGTGAAGACGGCTTCAAGCTAGTGTTCCTTTCGCGGCCCGGACGGGGTCGCCTTCGCCGCCGTCGGCCGCGCGGACGACCGCGACCCAGGCCGCGCGCCGCGGGTAGCAGTACACGAGCACGGCGACGGCGATGACGCCGAAGTAGAGCATGTCCGTCCCGGCGCCCGTCATGACGCTGATGAGGAGGCCGAGCACCGCGATGACGGCGGCGATGACGGCGACAATAACGGTCGTCGTCTGCAAAGTCTCGAGCAGCCCCGACGCGCCGCGCAGCGCGGCGATGTCCTGAAGGCGCATGGCCTGGAACCTCGTGCGCCGGAAGACGATGGCGCCGACGCCGAGGAAGACGACGACGAAGCGGAGCGTGTTGGCCGCCACGGGGTTGAAGCGGACGGCCCCCGACAGGAATCCCGAGAGCGCGACCAGCATCAGCAGCAGCGTGAAGACGCCGACCAGCTTCACGACGTTCGCGGCCGTCGCGTGCCTGCGCGCCAGCTCGCCCTGCGTGCCCTCGACAGTCTGTGCCAACGCGGCCTCCTCGCCTCGCGGGATAGCTTCGTAAATTAAGCTCTTGCTCAAGGGGGGACGCCGAGAATTATAGCCGAACAGAACCGCGAGCGGTAGCGAGCGGGTGCGGGATACAGCACAGAGGCATCTGCGTGTATCCCGCACCCGCTCGCTACCGCTCGCGGTTCTGTCCTGAGCGTTTACGGCTTGAGGCTGTTGCCCTCTTCCTTCTTCGGCGCGGGCGCGGGCTGCGGGAGCGGCCGCGGGTCGCGCGCGGGCGCGGTGCGGTGGTTGGGGCGGTCGTAGTTGGCGGGCAGCACCCCGTTGTTCAGAATCACGTCGGCGATGATGTCGTTGCCCTTGCTCGACTGGCTGATGATGACGCCGTCCTTGATGACCGTCTTGTGCACGACGCCGCTGATCTCGCGCAGGACGCCGCCGACCATGCCGGGGCCCTTCGGCTCCTCGTGGTTGACGCGGTCGGGGTCGGGGTCGGGCACCTGCGCGCCGATGGCCGCGAGCTTCTCCTTGGCCTTCTCGGCGTACTCGCTGTTCGGGTGGCGGCGCACGAGCTGCTGGAGGTACTTCGTCGCCTCGTCCGGCTCCTCCTCCTCAAGGTAGGTCGTCGCGTACCGGAAGAGCACGGCGGCCATGCCCGAGTAGTTCTTGTACTTCTCGACGATCTCGCGGTAGCGCGACTGCGCGCCCTTCAGGTTGTTGGCGCGGTGCTGGTAGTACTTGTTGAAGTACTGGTCGCCGACGTCCTTCTCGTGGTCGGCGAGGTTCTCCTGCACCTCGGCGAGGCGCAGCTCGATGTCGGGGCGCAGCCCCGACTTCGGGAACTGCTGGAGGCAGAACTTCAGGCGGTGCTCGGCCTTGCGCGCGGGCGAGATGTCGCGGTTGGCGAGACCCATGCGGCGCATCTCGACCTCGCCCATCTTGAGGCAGACGTCGTCGGAGAGGCCGTGGGTCGGGAAGAAGGTGACCCAGTCCTGGTAAGCCTGGCCGGCCTGGATGAGCGCGCTCGTCGTCCCTTCGAGGTAGAAGGTGTCGGCGATGGCGAGCTTGGCCAGCGGCAGGTAGACCGAGTCGGGGTAGGTGTTGATGATGACGCTGTAGAGCGAGCGCGCCGTCTCGTAAGCGTCCTTGCGCGCCTCCTTGGTCGCCTCCTCGAACAGCTCGCGGTCGCGGCCCGGGGCGACGGTGCCGACCAGCTCGTCGTACTTCTCGTCGCCGCCGCGGCCGAGGATGCGGCCGAAGAAGCCGGGGCCCTTCTTCTTCTTCTTGTCGTCCTTCTCGGCGGCGGGCGGGGCGGCGGCGCGGTCGCGCATGGTGTCGCGCATCGCGGCCTGCACGCGCGGCTCGAGGTCGGCGAGCGCGGCCTCAAGCTTGTCGAGCACCGACGTGTCGTAGCGCTCGGCGCGCTCCTGCTTGCCGCGGACTTCGGCGATCTCGCTGAGGAGCTTGCCAGCCTCCTTCTCCAGCCCGCCCAGGCGCGCGCGCGGGTCGTCGGCCGTGGCCTCCGCCGCCTTCTCCTTCGCGTTCAGACCGGCGATGGCGCTGTTGAGCGTGCGGCGCATCACGTCGAGCTTCGAGCGCATCACGTCGAGCCGCTGGATGGGCGTCAACTGCGACGAGCCCTGCGGCGCAGCCGCGGCCCTCAGAGCCCCGGCCGGCACAGCGCCCGCCAGCAGCGCGGCGCACAGGGCGGTCATAAACACTTTGCGAAATCGCATCAGCAAAACCTCCAAAAACAAGTGACGAGTGACGGGTGACGAGTGACGAGTTGATGACAAGCCCTTGCCTGTCACTCGTCACTTGTCGCTCGTCACTTAAACCAATTGGGCCGCCGCGTTCAGCAGCTCGCGGGTGGCGGCGGCGGGGTCGTCGTGGCCGAAGACGGCCGTGCCTGCGACGAAGATTTCGGCTCCGGCGGCGGCCACCTGCGCGATGTTGTCGGGGCCGATGCCGCCGTCCACCTCGATGCGCACGTCGAGGTTGCGCTCGCGGATGGTGCGGCTCAGACGCCTGATCTTCTCGACCGAGGTCGGGATGAACTCCTGCCCGCCGAAGCCCGGGTTGACCGACATGACCAGCACGTAGTCCACGAAATTCAGCACTTCGTCGAGCGCGCTTAGCGAAGTCGCCGGGTTGATGACCACCCCGGCCTGCGCGCCGCGCTTGCGAATCGACGCGAGGGTGCGATGGATGTGCGGGTCAACCTCGATGTGGACGGAAACCATGCGCGCCCCGGCCTCGGCGAACTGCTCGGCGTAGCGCCCCGGCTCAGAAATCATTAGATGCGTGTCCAGGGGCAAACGGGTTGCGCGGGCCAGCGAACGAACTACGGGTAATCCGAGCGTGATGTTGGGCACGAAATGGCCGTCCATCACGTCCACGTGGACGATGGTGGCGCCGCCGCGCTCGGCCGCCCCGATCTGCTCGCCGAGCCGCGTGAAATCTGCCGAAAGGATGGACGGCGCAATCTCGATCATAGAACTTCCCCCGGACAGGCGCGCGGCTTAAAGGTTCGGGCGGCGGTTGGCGTTGGCTCCCGCGGGGCGAGCGCTGTTCGTCGTCGTGCGAGGTCGGGAGTTGGCGTTGGTCGGGCTCTGGTTCGAGTTCCGCGGCCGCTGCGCGTTCGAGTTCGAGTTCGAGGGGCGCGCGGAGTTCGCGTTGCGGTTGGCTTCGCGGCCGCCCGCGTTCGTGTTCTCCCCTGCCTGGCCGGAGTTGGCGTTCGGGGCGGAGTTCGTGTTGGCCGAGGCGTTCGCGTTCGAGTTGCCGTTCGAGTTCCGGTTGGTGTTCCGGCGGCGGTTCGCGTTCGCGTTCGCGTTCTGGTTGAGCGCCTCGGTGCCGCGCTCCTCGCGCCGCTCTTCGATGATCTCCTCGTCGGGCGGCTTCTCGCCCTCTTTGGGCGCGCGGCTGACGATGACGGCGACGGTCTGGCCGGCCTTGATGACCTCGCCCGCGCGCGGCGACTGGTCGAGGATGCGGCCGGGCTCGACGCCCGCCTTGTAGCGTTTGGCGCGCTCGCGTATGTCGAGGCCGGCGCGGGCGAGCGTCTTCTCGCCGTCGAAGTAGGACTGGTTGACGACTTCCGGGACCTGTATGTCGGGGCTGCGCAGCGAGAGGTAGACGGTGGAGACGAGGCCGAAGGCGAATGCGACGGCGATCAGCGCAACGACTCCCAGTTTACCGAACGCCGACAGGATGTTCCGCACTAACTTCTAATGCCTCTCGCAAGCCCGACGGGGGAATTTGCCGCCAAAAGACTGACACAAGGCGGCCGGCGCAGTCTAACATCGGCCGCTTGCGGGTCGCAAGGCAGTAGGCAGAAGGCAGATGGCAGTAGGCAGTTGACAACCTTGAAGTTGAGGGGTCTGGGTTATCCTTCAACACACGTCACGCGGAGCGACTGCCTACTGCCATCTGCCTTCTGCCTACTGTTTTTCGAGCGAAGCGACGTAGAAGCCGTCAACGTCGTCGCGGTGGGGCCAGGTGCGCGTGGCCTGCGTCTGTGTGAAATCGGTGTGGGTTTGAAGGAAGGCGGCGACGACCTCCTCGTTCTCTTCCCTCTCGACCGAGCAGGTGGAGTAGACGAGGCGGCCACCGCGGCGCAGGCAGCGTGCGGCCTCAAAGAGAATCCTGCTCTGAATTGCGGGCAGCTCGCGGAAACTTTCGGGCGAGAGTCGCCAGCGAATCTCCGGGTTGTGGCGCAGAGTGCCCGTGCCCGTGCAGGGCGCGTCCACGAGCACGCGGTCGAAAGTCTCATCAGCGAACGGCAGCGCCGCTTCGGCGTCGAGCGCGACGGGGCGGACGCCCTTCACGCCGAGGCGCGCGCAGGTCTCGGCGACGACGCGCAGACGGTGTTCGTAGAGGTCACCGGCGACGACGAGGGCGCAGTCTCCGGCGAGCGCGGCGAGGTGCGTCGTCTTGCTCCCCGGCGCGGCGCAGGCGTCGAGCACGCGCTCGCCGGGGCGCGCGCCAAGGACGTGAGCGACGAGCTGCGACGCCTCGTCCTGCATGTAGACGAGCCCCTCGTCCGCGAGCCCGCGCAGCGTCGCGCTCGCGCCCGCCCCGCCCTCGACGCGCCAGCCGTCGGGCGCGACGCGCGAGGGCGCGACGGAGAGACCTTCGGCCCGCAGTCGTTCGACGAGGGCCGCGGGGTCTGCCTTCAGCGTGTTGACGCGGAAGGCGGCGGGGGCCGAGTCGTTGTTGGCGCGCGCGAAGCTCGCGGCCTCTTCCGTGCCGAAGGCCGCGGCCCAGCGGCGGACGAGTTTCGGCGGGTGGGAGGTCTCGACGGCGATTCGTTCGAGCGGGTCTTCGATCTCTTTCGCGGGGTCGAAGTCGGGCTCGCGCGTGGCGCGGCGCAGGACGGCGTTGACGAAGGGGGCAGCGGAGCGGAAGCCTTCGGCGTGCGCGAGCTGCACGGACTCGTTGACGGCCGCGTGCGCGGGCACGCGCGTGAGGAGGCGGAGCTGAAATAGCCCCAGCCGCAACGCGAGTCGAACCGGCACGTCGAGCTTCCCGGTCTTCCTCTCCGAGAAGTGTTCGACGACGCGGTCGAGCCACAACTGCCTGCGCAGCACGCCGAGCGTCAGCTCGTAGGCGAGGCCGCGGTCTTCCGCAGAAAGCCCGCCGGGCAGGTTCGCCAGCAGCGGCGCGGCGAACGCGCCATCCTCCTCGACCCTGCGCAGGACCTCGAAGGCCGCGCGGCGCGCGGGCGAGACCGCGGGACGGCCCCCCGCCCCCTTCTTCGCCGCACGCTTCACGATGCGCACGCGCCCTGTCATAACCTCTCAGCCCAGCTTCTCGCCCGCCTGCAAGCGCGAGCCGTTGATGAAGTCGCGGGCGCGCATGCGCTGCTTGCCCTCGGGCTGCACCTCAAGGAGTTTGAGCGTCGTCTCGCCGCCGCAGGCCACGACGAGGTCGTCGCCGCGCGCGGCGACGAGCGTGCCCGCCGCGGTCGCTCCCTCTTCTTGCGGGGCCGCGTCCCCCAGCCCCGCCTCGCGGCCTCTTGCTTCGGCACGCCAGACGATGAGGCGGCGGCCGAGGTGAGTGGTGAAGGCGTTCGGCCAGGGCTGAAGGCCGCGCACGCGGTGCTCGATTTGCGCGGCGTCGAGCGACCAGTCAATCAACCCGTCCTCGCGCCGGAGGATGGGCGCAAGCGTCGCCCGTGAGTCGTCCTGCGCGCGCGGCTCAAGCCCCTCGAACCGCGACAGCGTCTCGACCAGAAGCTCCGCGCCGACGTGCGACAGGCGTTCGAGCAGGTGCGGCGCGGTCTCGCCCTCTTCGATCCCCGTCGGCCGTTGAAGGAGGACGGGGCCGGTGTCGAGCCCCTCGTCCATGAGCATGGTCGTGACGCCGGTCTCGCGCTCGCCGCGGACGATGGCCCAGTTGACGGGCGCGGCGCCGCGGTACTTCGGCAGCAGTGAGAAGTGGACGTTGACGCAGCCGAGCCGCGGCGCGCGCAGGAACGCGGGCGGCAGTATCCGCCCGTAAGCCACGACCACCGCCGCGTCGAACTCCCGCTCGGCGAAGAGCGCCAGCGCCTCCTCCGTCCTTATCTTCGCAGGCTGGCGGACGGCCAACCCCCGCGAGAGCGCGTACTCCTTCACGGGCGGCGCTTTCAATTTGTTCCCGCGCCCCGCCGGCCTGTCCGGCTGCGTCCACACGCCCAGAACCTCGTGCCCCGCCTCGACGCAACGCCTCAGCGTCGGCACCGCGGACTCGGGCGTGCCCATGAAGATGATGCGCATAAGGAAGTAGGCAGTAGACAGTAGACAGTAGTCAGTAGAAGTACATTCTCATTACGAACCGTGCGGTCGTCATCGTCGGTGGTCGGCGGCGCGGAGCGCTACTGTCTACTGACTACTATCTACTGTCTACTGCCCTCAGTACGCGCAGCGGTAGCTGTAGCTCTCGTACACGCCGCGCCAGGTGTTGCCCTGTCGGCGGTAGGCGCGGTAGGACGTGCCCTCGAAGCTGGTCGAGAGGGTGAAGACTTCGCCCACGCCGTCGCCGTCAACGTCCAACTGCTCGACGTAAATCTCCACCCCGAGCCCGCCCTCTCCGACGCTATCTATCGCCGACGGATCCATCATCTCGCGGGCGTTGACGCGCGCGTACTTCGTCAGGGCGGGGCCGAAGCCTTGCCCCTGCGGCGCCGCGACGAGGAAGAGCGTGTCTCGGACTTTCGGCGCGGTCTTCACGACGTAGCTGCCGACCAGCTCCTCGCGCCCGTCGCCGTCGAGGTCGGTCGCGGTGAGGTTGAGCGTCTTCGTGTTGCGCCCGATGACCGACGCGCGCACGCCCTTCCCCGCGAGGAAGTTATTCACCAGGCGGAAGGCGGCGGTGCGCTCGGCGGCGGTCGGCGCGCGCCTCGACACCTGCGTGCGCGGCGCGTGCGCGCCGTCGGTCGCCAGGGCCATCACGTTGCCGCCGAGCTTCGCCGCCGCCGAAGCGATGTCGGCGCTCGCGGCGTTCGGGGAGCACTCGGCGGGCGTGGCCGCGCGAATCGTCAGCGTGCCCGCCTCCGCGCCGCCGAAGACCAGCCGGTACTTCGCGCCCGGCCGGTAGTGGCGCGCGAGGAACGCCGCGAGCGCGCCTTCGCCTGCGCCTTCGGCGGCGGGCTCTGAAAGCTCGCGGCGGCCGTTGATGACCGCGACGGGCTCGACCTGCGCGCCCTGCTCGTCGCCTTTGCTGACGAGGAAGACGGCGGACTCCTGCTGCGTCGTCGCGGGCTGTTGCCGCGGCGAGGCGTCGGCGCGCGGGCCGGGCCGCGCGAGAAGGAGAGAGGCCGCGACGAGCGCGGCGGCGACGACGGCTCGGAGGTTCATCAAATAACGTCCCTCTTCTCGGCCTTCGTCTGCCCGGCGCGGATCTTTTCGGAGACGACCTTGGCCTGCATGAAGAGGCCGAGGTAGTCGCGGCCGCCCGCCTTCGAGTCGGTGCCCGACATGTTGAAGCCGCCGAAGGGGTGGACGCCGACGAGCGCGCCCGTGCACTTGCGGTTCAGGTAGAGGTTGCCGACGTGGAACTCGCGCGCGGCGCGTTCGAGCTTCTGCGGGTCGTTGGTGTAGACCGCGCCGGTCAGCCCGTACTCCGTGCCGTTGGCGATCTGTAGGGCCTCGTCGAAGCTCGAAGCCTTGATGCAGGCGAGGACGGGGCCGAAGATCTCCTCCTGCTCGACGCGGTCGCCGGGCTTCACGTCGGCGATGACGGTCGGCTCGATGAAGAAGCCCTGCTCGCCGTCGCTGCCGCCGCCCGCCACCAACCGGCCGCCGTCCTCCTTGCCCCACTCGACGTACTGGTTGATGGTCTTGAAAGCCTTCTGGTTGATGACGGCGCTCATGTTCGTCGAAGGGTCTTGCGGGTCTCCGACCTTCAACTGCGCCGTGCGCTCGATGACGCGTTGGAGGACGGGCTCGTAAGCCTCGCCGACGATGATGGCGCGCGAGCAGGCCGAGCACTTCTGCCCCTGGAAGCCGAAGGCGGAGGCCACGACGCCCGCCGCCGCCTCTTCGTAGTCCGTGTCCGAATCGACGATGATGGCGTCCTTGCCGCCCATCTCCGCGACGACGCGCTTGAGCCAGATTTGGCCCTTCTGGACTTTGGCGGCGCGCTCGTAGACGCGCATGCCGATCTCCTTCGAGCCGGTGAAGGCGACGTAGCGCGTAAGCCTGTGGTCAACTACGGTGTCGCCGACCTCGCCGCCCGCGCCCACCATGAAGTTGACGACGCCCGGCGGCATCCCGGCCTCTTCCAGAAGCTCGAAGAACTTGTAGGCGATGGTCGGCGCGTCCGAACTGGGCTTGAGGACGACGGTGTTGCCCGTGACGACCGAGGCGACGGTCATGCCGGCCATGATGGCCAAGGGGAAGTTCCACGGCGGGATGACGACGCCGACGCCGAGCGGGATGTAGGTGAGGCGGTTCTCCTCGCCCTCGACGCGCGTGAGCGGCTGGTCTGCGGCGTAGCGCAGCATCTCGCGCGCGTAGAACTCGCAGAAGTCGATGGCCTCGGCCGTGTCGCCGTCGGCCTCGGGCCAGGTCTTGGCGACCTCGTGAACCATCCACGCGGAGAAGTAGTGCTTGCGCTCGCGCAGGAGCGCCGCCACGCGGAAGAGGAGGTCTGCGCGCTGGTGCGGGAGCGTCCGGCTCCACGTCTGGAAGACCTCGTTGGCCTTCTCGACCGCCTGCGTCGCAAGCTCCTTCGTCGCCTTGTGGAAGCGGCCGACCGTCTCGGTCTTGCGCGCGGGGTTGACGCTCTCAAGGATGTCGCCGGTCTCCACCCTTTCACCGCCGATGACGAGCGGGTACTCGCGCCCCAGCTCCGCGCGGACGCGCGCCAGCGCCTCGCGCATCGCCTGCGCGTTCTCCTCCTTCGAGAAGTCTGTGAAAGGCTCGTTGCGGAACTCTTCTTGCTTCATCTGCTGCATACTCTTCTCCTCGTCGGGAACAATGAATGACGTATGTTAGGGTTAAATTTCGTCCATGCTATCACAAAACAGTACCGCGAGCGGTAGCGAGCGGGTCGGGGCTTCGAGATGGGATGTCTCTCTCGAAGCCCCGACCCGCTCGCTACCGCTCGCGGTACTGTTGTCAGCCTTTAGACCCAGCGGCCCTGTTTCTGAAGCCTCTTAATCTTACGCTTGACCAGCTCGCGCTTGAGCGGGGTGGTGCGGTCGAGGAAGACGATGCCGTCGCAGTGATCCGTCTCGTGGAGCATGCAGCGCGCTTCGAGGTCAAGGCCGTCGAACTCGAACTCCTCGCCGCTCAAGTCCTGCGCGCGGACGACGGCGCGTAAGCTACGCTTCACCTGGAAGAAGATGCCCGGGAAGGAGAGACAGCCCTCGTCGCCCGTCTGCTCGCCCTCGACGCTCAGCACGACGGGGTTGACGAGCGCGACGCGCGCCTCGGGGTCGCGCCCGGCGGAGCAGTCCATCACGAAGAGGCGCTTCGACACGCCGATTTGCGGAGCCGCCAGGCCCACCCCGCGCGCCGCGTACATCGTCTCGAACATGTCCGAGACGAGCCGCTTCAAACGGTCGTCGAACTCCGTCACGTGCTCGCCCGGCGTCTCCAACACCGGCTCGCCGTACTTCACAATGTCCAAAAGTGCCATCTTAAAAACTTCCCCGCGCAAGTGTACTACAAAGGCTTAAAGGCCATCCACCGAGACGTTTAGAGTCCGCGGCCGCGTTTGCAGTTGCATCGGCGTCAGCAGAACAGGTCAGAACCACCCGCGGTAGCGGGTGGCCCTCTGTGATGCGGCGCGCTCGGGTTATCAAGGGCCACCCGCTACCGCGGGCGGTTCTGACCACTATTTCCCGAACTGCGGGGCGCGCTTCTGCACGAAGGCGGTGACGCCTTCGACGAAGTCGGGCGAGCGGAAGCAGGCGGCCTGGCCTTCGGCCTCGAAGTCGAGCGCGGCGGCGAGCGCCTGCTGTTCGGAGAGGTTGAGGGCGGCCTTGATGCGCGCGAGCGAGGGCTGGGGCGCGGCGGCCAGGCGCGCGGCCAGTTCGTCGCAGACGGCGTCGAGTTCGGAGCGCGGGACGACGCGGGAGACGAGCCCGAGGCGCTGCGCTTCCGTAGCGTTGACGGTCTCTCCGGTCGCCATCAGCTCGAAGGCTTTGGCGCGGCCGACGAGCGCGGGCAGCAGGTACGTCGCGCCGCCGTCGGGCATCAGGCCGACGCGGACGAAGCTCTGGCTGAAGGTCGCCTCCGCGGACGCGACGACCACGTCCGCGGCGAGCACGTAGCTGAAGCCGATGCCCGCGGCCGGGCCGTGCACGCGCGCGACGACCGGCTTCGGCAGCGTGCGCAGGCCCATGACGGGCGGGTTTATCAGCTCGCGCACGCGCGCCGCCACGTCCATGCCTGCCAGCTCGGCCGGGCTGATCGAGCCGAGGTCGAGCCCGGAGCAGAACGCCTCGCCCGCGCCTGAGATGATGAGGACGCGGCTCTCGTCCCGCACGGACTCTTCGACCGCGGCGGCGAGCGCCTCGAACATCCCGAAGTCGATGGCGTTGCGCCGCTCGGGGTTGTTGAAGGTGATGCGCTTGACGCCCGCGTCGAGCGTGACCTGAAGCTTCTCGTTGTTCATATGGTGCTGGCGGTGTCCGAGTCCACGGTCAGTGACTTCTTCCCGAGCGCCTTCCGGACGAGCGCGATCTGCCCGGCGTGGTAGAGCGCGTGCTGCACGGCCCCGTGGAGCGTGGCGTAGCGCGTGGACATGTTCGGGAGGATGGGCTCGTCGAGTTCGGCGTCGTCGAGCCTGAGCACTGCCTCGCGCAGGGCGACGTACGTCTCCGACAACTTCCGCCGCAGCTCCGCCCAAGCCTCCTCCGAAACGTCCGAGCGCGACGACCAGTCTTCTTCCGTCTGGTAAATCTGCGCGGGGTCTCCGCCGAGTCGGCGCAGGATGGCGCGCTCCCAGGCTTCGACGTGCGCGACCAGTTCCAGGATGTTGTGCGCGCCCTCGAAGGGCCGCGCGGCGGCCTGCTCGGCGGTGACGCCCTTCAGCAGCTCGTCAACCGCCGGGCCGTGCCACGCACCGCCCTCGTGCGCGCGCTTCAGTTGGTCTGCGATGCGTTCGACCTCTCTCATAGGCTCCTCTAACGACGCCGGCCGAAGAGCTGCGGCGCGGCGAAGACTGTGTAACGGACGGGCTCGTGCGGCCTGCGCCGCCACCAGACGGCGAGCGAGCGCCGGACGACGACCTCTAACATCGCGTCCTTGTCCTTGCGCGCGATGCCGCGGACGAGGCGGCTGATGTCGTGGCGGAAGGTCTGGACGACGAGGCGGCGGTCGGGGTCGGCGATCTTGACGCGCGCCTTCTCGAAGCGCAAAAGGTCGAGCGTCCAGCCCGAGCCGAGGTAGTCCTCCTTCAACTTCTCTTCGAGGTACTCGGCGAAGCGGAGCACGTCGCCGAACAGGCGCTCGACGGCCGGGGCCCCGTGCTCGGCGACGTAGCCGTCGAAGTAGTTGGTGAAGCGCTCGCGCAGGACGCGGTGCGTCAGCGGGAGCAGCTTGTTGACCTGCACGAAGCGCCGCTCGCGCGGCGTGGACGCGAAAGAGTTGTAGCGCTCCGCTGCCTCGCGCCTGAGCAGCCGCGTCCCGGCGGGCGTCAGCCCCAGCTCGCGCCCGAGCGCGAAAGGGTTCTCGATGAACCGCGCCCGCAGCTCCTCATCGGAAGAGAGCCGCGTCAGTATCTGCTCGATGTCGGAGAGACTCATCGTGTGTCAGTAGGCAGTAGGCAGCCGCTCCGCGCTTCGGACGTTGAAGAATTAACTCGGAGTAACCCAAATAAGTGTCTTCTACTGCCTACTGCCTACTGCCTACTGCCTACTAATATTTCCGAATCTGCTCACGGTACGCCTCGAAATTCCGGCGCATCTCTTCGACGTGGTCGCCGCCGAACTTCTCGCGGGCGGCCTCGGCGAGCGTGAGCGCGACCATCGCCTCGCCGATACGGCCGGCCGCGGGGACGGCCGTCACGTCGGAGCGCTCGAAGGCGGCCGACTCCTCGGCCTTCGTCTCGATGTCCACCGAGCGCAGGGCGCGCCGCAGCGTCGAGATGGGCTTGAGGAAGCCGCGCACGCGCAGCTCCTCGCCGTTGGTGATGCCGCCTTCCAGACCCCCCGCGTGGTTCGTCGGACGCGTGAAGGCGCGCGCGGCGGCGTCGTAGCCGATCTCGTCGTGCACCTGCGACCCCGGCAAGGAAGCCGCCTCGACGCCCGCGCCGATGGCGACGGCCTTGACCGCGGGGATGGACATGATGGCGCGGGCCAGACGCCCGTCGAGCTTCGCCTCCCAGGAGGTGTGCGAGCCGAGCCCCGCGACGACGCCGCGCGCGACGACCTCGAAGACGCCGCCGAGCGTGTCGCCCTCGCGCCGCTTCTCGTCCACGAGCGCGACCATCAATCCTTGCGCCCCTTCGTCCGCGCAGCGCAGCGGCGCGTCGTCGGGGATGCGTCCGATTGTCTCCCAGTCAACTTCGAGCGGCGTCGAAGGGATGCCGCCGAGCTGCACGACGTGGCTGCGAATCTCCACGCCGAGGGCCGCGAGCATTTGACGCGCGAGCGCGCCGCAGGCGACGCGGGCGGCCGTCTCGCGCGCCGAGGCGCGTTCGAGGATGTCGCGCAGGTCGCGCGCGCCGTACTTGAGCCCGCCCGCGAGGTCTGCGTGCCCCGGGCGCGGCCGCTTCACGCGCCGCATCTTCTCCTCGGGCGTCTCGGACGAATCGACGGGTTCGGACGACATGACGGCCGTCCAGTTCTTCCAGTCCCTGTTCTCGATCTGCAACGCGACGGGCGAGCCGAGCGTGCGGCCGTGGCGGACGCCGCTGATGAATTCAACGCGGTCGCGCTCGATCTTCATGCGCCCCCCGCGGCCGTAGCCCCACTGCCGCCGCTCAAGCTCGCGGTTGACGGCCTCCACATCTACGGGAAGGCCGGCGGGCAGACCTTCGACTATCGCGACCAGCGCGCGCCCGTGCGACTCCCCTGCCGTGGTGAAGCGGAACATCGATGACCTCAAGCGTCGAGAAAGCGCGAGCGCACCTCGGGCGGCGGAAGCATGCAACTGTCGTACTTGCCGAAGAACTTATAGCGGTTGCGCGCGAACAGGTCGTAGAAGTAGTCGCGCAGGCCCCGCGGCAAGACTCTGGCGGCGAGGAAGATTTTCCAGAAGCCGCCGAGGTATGACGCGACCTTGAGCGCCGCGTCGGAGCGGACGTGGACGCGCTCGCCGCCCGCCCCGTTCTCGACGAAGACGAGCGAGTCCACGCCGCGCAGCTCCGGGTGGCGCTCAACCACGGCCTGCCCGTAGTCGCTCTGGAGCGCGGCGAAGCGCATCTCGCCGCGCCGGTCGTGGCCGAGTATCAACTGCACGGACTTGTTGCAGAAGCCGCACACGCCGTCGTAGAGCAGGACGGGCGCGCCGACGGAAGTTTCTACCATGAGTTTGACCGTCAGCAGAAGTGGAGGACTTACAACTCAGTTCCCGCCGGGCGCGGGCAGGAACTCTTCGGCGAAGACGTTGCCGCGGCCGAGGACGCAGGCCGGGTCGAAGGCGCGCTTGAGCGCGGCCATCTCGCGCAGGTGCCGCTCGCCGTAGAGGGCGCGCAGGTACTCGCGCTTGATCTTGCCGACGCCGTGCTCGGCCGAGATGGTGCCGCCCAGGGAGACGGCGCGCTCGACGAAGCGGCCGTAGGTCTCGCGCGCGGCCGCGGCTTCGGCGTCGTCGCGCGGGAGGATGTTGACGTGGACGTGGTTGTCCCCGATGTGCCCGAAGATGACGTAGGCCAGGCGGCCCGCGCGCAGCGTCTCCCTGTAGAAGCGCATCATCTCGGGGAACGCGGCGTCGGGCACGGCCATGTCGGTCGAGACCTTGCGCTGGCCGCGCCGCGCGAGCCACTCGTTGACCATCACGGGCAGCGCGTGGCGGAAGGCGCGCATCTCGGCGCGGTCGTGCTCGTTCGTGCCGAACCAGGACTCGTCGGCGAGCGCGTCGTGCCGCTCGACCAGCCCGAGCCACTCGCCCATCAAACGCTCTTCCGTCCTCGCGTCTGTCTCCTGCTCGAAGAAGACCGCGCCCGCCGCGCCGAGCGGCACCAGCGGGTAGCGCTCGCGCAGGAAGTTCAAAGCCTCCCCGTCGAAGTATTCGAGGGCGCGCGCGTCAATCCCCTCCCTCCAGGGCGAAGGCCCGCCGTCCGGCAGGCTCGGCAACCGCGTCGCCAGCGAGCGCTCGCGCGCCTCGCGCACGAAGGCGAGGAGTTGCTCCTCCTCCTTGAAGAAGACGACGCCCGCGAGGACGCCTTCGGGCTGCGTGAGCAGAGACAGCTCGACCTCAGTTACGACGCCGAGCGTGCCTTCGCTGCCGATGAAGAGGTCGATCAGGTCCATGCCCGGCCGCGTGAAGTAGCCGGCGGCGTGCTTGCGCGTCGCGGGCATCGTGTAGGTCGGCAGCCGCGCCTCGATGCTCCTCCCGCCTCCCAGAGGAAGTTTGACGCTCCCGTCCGCGCCCGCGAACAGACGCCCGCGCCGAATCTCTAAAAGGTCGCCGGTCGTGAGCGCGACCTGCAAGGCGCGCACGTACCCGCGCGTCGGGCCGTACTTGAACGTGCGCGCGCCCGAGGCGTTGGTCGCCACCGTCCCGCCCAGATAGCAACTCCCCTCGGTCGGGTCGGGCGGGTAGAGCAGACCGCGCGCCTTCGCCTCGCGCTGGAAGTCCGAGAGCACGACGCCCGCGCCGGCGGTCGCCCACCCGCCGCCCCAAGTCTCGCGCACGAACTCGCCCACGCGGTTCAGCCTCGCCGTCGAGAGCACCGCGCCGCCGTACGGCACGCGCCCGCCGACGATGCCTGTGCCCGCGCCCGCCACCGTCACCGGCGTGCCTTCCCTCGACGCTTCGGCCAGCGCGCGCGCCACCTCTTCGGCGCTTTCGGGAAAGAGCACGCGCTCGGCCCGCCCGCCCGCCGTGTTGCTCGCGTCGGCGAGGAAGGATTGAATCTCGTCCTGCTCCTGTTTAATCAGCATCGAGCGTCCGTCTAAGTCGCGTCTGTGCTCCCCACGCCGGCGTCTGCGGCCGACGGGTTGGCCGCCACGTAAATCTCCGACTCCTCCCCCTCGCCCGGCAGCATTTCGTTCCCGCGGTAGACGAAGCCGAGCTTCAAGAGCACGCGGCGCGAGGCGTCGTTCTCGGGCGCGATGCTGGCGACGACCTCCTTAAAGCCGAGGCGCTCGAAGCCGTGGCGGAGCGCCGCGCGGCCGATCTCGGTCGCGTAACCGCGACCCCAGCAGTCACGCCTCAGCATGTAGCCGTAGTCAATCTCGCCCGACCAGGGCAGAGGCACGAACCCGCTGCTGCCGACGACGCGCCCGCCTTCCCTCTCCGCGACCGCCCAGCGGCTGTAGCCCCGCGTGCGGTAGCTCACGTTCAGCTTCTCAATCCACCCGCGCGCCCGCTCGAACTCCCACGGCCTGCCCGTATCGACGTAGCGCATCACGTCCGCGTCGCCGACGAGCGCGAAGAGGGCTTCGGCGTCTTCGGGCTTCCACTCGCGCAGGACGAGGCGCTCGGTTTCGAGTATGACAGCCACGCTCAACCCTCACGTCATCGTCAGCTCGCGCTCGCGGAGGTACTTGACGCGGTCGCGCAGCTCTGCGGCGCGCTCGAACTCCAGGGCCTTGGCGGCGGCGCGCATCTCGTGTTCGAGGCGGGCGATTGTCGCCTCGATGTTGGCGGCCGTGTACTCCTCTATCGAGTCGAGTTCGAGCGGCACCTTGAAGTAGTCGGCCTCGTAGGCGGTGACGAGCGTCGCCTCGACCGGCTTGATGATGGTCTGCGGGGTGATGCCGTGCTCGCGGTTGTAATCCTCCTGGATGCGGCGGCGGCGCTCGGTCTCGCCGACGGCCCGCTTCATCGAGTCGGTCATCTTGTCGGCGTAGAGGATCGCCATCCCGTTCGCGTTGCGCGCGGCGCGGCCGACAGTCTGGATGAGCGAGGACTCGCTGCGCAGGAAGCCCTCCTTGTCCGCGTCGAGGATGGCGACGAGCGAGACTTCCGGCAGGTCGAGCCCTTCCCTTAACAGGTTGATGCCGACGAGCACGTCGAACTCGCCCCGGCGCAGGTCGCGCAAGATACGTATGCGCTCTAAGGTCTCGATGTCCGAGTGGAGGTAGCGGACGCGGACGCCGACCTCTGCGAAATACTCGGTCAAGTCCTCGGCCATCTTCTTCGTCAAGGTGGTGACGAGGACGCGCTCGTTGCGCTCGGCGCGCGTGCGGCATTCGCCGAGCAGGTCGTCGATCTGGCCTTTGACGGGGCGTATCTCGACTTTCGGGTCGGTCAACCCCGTCGGGCGGATGATCTGCTCGACGACCTCGCCGCCCGTGCGCGTCAACTCGTAAGGGCCGGGCGTGGCCGAGACGTAGATGGTCTGGCCGATGCGCGCCTCGAACTCCTCGAAGTTGAGCGGTCGGTTGTCCATCGCGGAGGGGAGGCGGAAGCCGTACTCGACGAGCGTGCGCTTGCGCGACTGGTCGCCGTTGAACATGCCGCGGATTTGCGGGACGGTCTGGTGCGACTCGTCGATGACGACCATCGAGTTCTCGGGCAGGTAGTCGAGGAGCGTCGGCGGCGGCGAGCCCGGGGGCTTGCCCGTCAGGTGGCGCGAGTAGTTCTCCACGCCGCGGCAGAAGCCCATCTCCTTGAACATCTCAAGGTCGTACATCGTCCGCTGGTGCAGGCGCTGCGCCTCGACGAGCTTGCCCTCTTTAATCAACTGCGGCTCCCACCAGTCCAACTCTTCGCGGATGGTCTTGATCGCGCGCTTGACGGTGGACTTCGGCATCACGTAGTGCGTCTTCGGGTAGATCGGGAGACGTGAAGTGTGCTTCTCAAGCACCTCGCCGAGCAGCGGGTCGATGGTCGAGACCGAGTCCACCTCGTCGCCCCACAGCTCGATGCGGTAAGCCTGGTCTTGATAAGAGGGGTAGACCTCGACCGTGTCCCCGCGGACGCGGAAACTCCCGCGGTCGAACTCCACGTCAGAGCGCTCGTACTGCAACTCGACCAGGCGCTGCAACAACTGCTCGCGCGTCGTCTTCATCCCCGGCTCGACGAAGAGGATCATGTTGTAGTAGGCGTCCGGGTCGCCGAGGCCGTAGATGCAGGAGACGGAGGCGACGACGATCACGTCGCGCCGCTCGAAGAGCGCGCGGGTGGCGGAGAGGCGCAGGCGGTCGATCTCCTCGTTGATCGTCGCCTCCTTCTCGATGTACGTGTCCGAGGCCGGGACGTAAGCCTCCGGCTGGTAGTAGTCGTAGTAGGAGACGAAATACTCGACCGAGTTCTCGGGGAAGAAGGACTTGAACTCCTGGTAGAGCTGCGCGGCGAGCGTCTTGTTGTGCGCGATGACGAGCGTCGGGCGCTGCGTGCGCTCGATGACGGAGGCGACCGAGAAGGTCTTGCCCGAGCCCGTGATGCCGAGGAGCACCTGGTCTTTCACGCCCTCGTCCAGCCCCCTCACGAGCGTGTCGATGGCGGCAGGCTGGTCGCCCTGCGGCTTGAATTCTGAGCGGAGTTTGAACTTCATGGTGAATGGTGAATGGTAAATGGTAAATGGTGAAAAGACAAAGAGCGTCTTCTCACCATTTACGATTCCCTATTCACCATTCACTAAGCGGGCGTGGGCTGGCTCGAACTTATCTGGTAGATGGCCTCCATGACCGCCGAGCGGACTTCCGTCGGGAGCGAGCCGCGTACCGCGAGGCGGCGGAAGGCGGGGAGCACCTCCTTCTGGCCGGAGAGCGCGAGCAGCTTGACGACGGCGAGGCGCACCTCGTTGTTCGGGTGGCTCTCGATGGCGCGCAGCAGCGGCTGCACCTCGCCCGCCTTCGCCATCAGGAAGAGGAGCGAGAACGCCTCGTAGGTGCGCTCGCGGCTCTCGCCCGTGAGCTGCGAGATGGACTCGGCGGCGAGGCCCGAGGAGGCGATGGCCGCGCCTATCTCGCGGCGGCGCTCCGGCGTGGCCTCGCGCAGCGCGCGCGTGAAGGACTCGGCGCGGTCGGCGCGCAGCTCGTGGAGCGCGCGGGCCGCGGCCGAGCGGACATCCTTCGACGGGTCGTCGAACGCGGCGCAGATCTGCTGGAACGCCTCGTCCGTGTCCACGTGCGACAGTTCGATGATGGCCGAGGCGCGCTCGCGCGGGTTGTCGCTCGCGATGCGCTGCTGGATGGAGGCGGGCACCGTGGACAGCTCGTCGAAGGGCGCGAGCCCCTTCTCGGGCTTCTCGGCCGCGGGCTCGTAGGCCGCGTGCGTCGGCTCCGGCTCGCGCAGGGCGGGCGGGGCCTCTGCCGTCTCGGCCGCGACCTCGATTTCGCGCGTCGTCTCGGCCTGCGCTTCGGCGACGGGCTCGGCCTCTTCGACCTCCGCGGCGGGCGGGGCCGCGAGCGTCTCGCCCGCGGAGGTCTCGAAGACGATCTCGGGCGCGGCGGTCTCCGAGGCCGCCGGCTGTGCCTCGCCGCCCATCTCGCCGAGGTCGAAGTCGAACCACTCGCCCGCGGCGGGGGTCAACTCCTTCGAGGAGTCGGCCGCGACGGGCTCGATCTCGCGCGTGACCTCTTCGGCTCCAGAGTCGAACAGCGTGGCCTGTTCGGTCTCGTGCTGCCCCGGGGCGGGGTCGAAAGTCCCGGCCGTCGAGAACTCTTCGACACGCCCGACGCCGACCTCGTCAAGCGCCTCGGCGGCTTCTTCGTTAAAGTCCGCGGAGGGAAGTTCGGGTTCGACGTAGGGCTCGACGCCGGTCTCGGCGGCCGTCCGGAAAGACTCTTCCGCGTGGACGGGCTCGGGGACGTGCGCGGGCTCGCCGGTCGCTTCGGCCGCGGGCTCGGGCGCGACGGCGGGCTCAACCTCGGAGGGCTCTTCGACGAAGGGCTCGATGGAGACCGAAGACTCTTCGGCTGCTTCCGGCGCGGCGGTCTCCGCGACGGGCTCCGGCGCGGCCTCGGCCGCGGCCTCTTCGACCGGAGCGGATTCGACCGTCGCGGCCTCTTCTTCGCGCGTGAAGCCGAAGGGCGCGGGCTCCTCGGCCGGCAGCGCTTCGACGACGGACGCGGCCTCCTCGGTCGCCGCTGCTGCGGGCTCGGAGGAGGCTGCGGGCTCGCCCGCCTCGACGGCGGGGATGGCGGTCTGCGTCGCGGCAGCCGGGGTCTCTTCAAAGCCTTCGCGGCAGAACTCGATGGCGGTGCGGATGATTCGGGGCGGGATGCGGTAGCGCTCCGTCCTCTCGCGTTCGAGCAGCGCTTCGAGCGGCCCGACGGCCGAAGGGTCACGCAGCGCGCCCAGTGCCTCGACGGCCGCGCGGCGCACGTCCGAGACGGGGTCTTCGAGCGCGGCGACGAGCGGCGGCGTGGCCTTGCTGTCGCCGAGGATGGCGAGCGAGCGCGCCGCGGCCGAACGCTCGGCCGGGGCGTCGGCCTCGCGCAGGTCGCGCGCGGTCTCTTCGTAGTAACCGTGCTCGACGAAGGCCGCGCGGGCAAGCTCGCGGCGTTGAGCGTTGCGGCCGGCGAGCGCCGAGAGCAGCTCGGCGGCGACCATCTGCCGCGTCATCGCGTCGCGCGAGCCGATGACCGCGCGGTCGTACTGCGAGCCTCCGAGCAGGCTCTGCGTCTCCGACAGCACGCGCTCGGGCTCGGGCGCGAACGCCGGCTCGATCTCCGTGACGGGCGCGGGCGCTTCGACTTCAGCCTCCGCGACGGGGGGCTCGGCCGTCTCTGTTTCGACGGGAGCGACTTCCCTTGTGACGGCTTCCGAAGTGAGGAGGGCCGGGGCCGTGGTCTCAACGCTCGGCTCCGCGGCCTCGAGCCGTTCGGGCTCGGCGGTCTCGACGGCGGGCGCGACGAAGTGCTCCGTGGCCTCCGACTCCGCGACGACCTCCGCGGCCTCTCCGGCCGTGACATCCTGCGCGACTTCGGCCGGCTCTTCCTGCACGACCTCTTCGACGGCGGGGGCCTCGACCGCGGCACTTTCTTCAAAGGCCGCCTCTTCCGTAACCACGGCCTGTTCGACCGAAGGAGTTTCGACGGTCTCTTCCTGAACGGGAACCTCATCGGCGACGGGCTCGACGGCCGCTGTCTCTTCCGCGACCGGCGCGGCGACGACCTGCTCTTCGACGACGGGCTCTTCGACCGCGGGCTCTTGAGCGACGGGCGCGGCGACTGTGGACTCGTCGGCGGGCGTCTCGGCGACTATGGGCTCTTCGGCGCCCGCGCCCTTCTTCTTCTTCCGCTTGGACTCCTGCCTCGCATCTTTCCTCGACTGCTTCCGAGACTTCGCGGCGGCCGCGCCGCCCGCGAGCGCCGTGGCCGCGGCGAGCGGGTTCACGTCCTCGGCCGACACATCTGACGCCATTTCTGACGCGCCGGCGGTTTCAGACTTGCTGACAGCCTCGGCCGCGCCGACAGGTTCGGGCGTGCCGGCGGCGGCGGGCTTTGCGGCGTCGAGCGCCGAAGCCTGTGCGGTTGCCGAAGCGTCCTTGAGCGCCCTGGCCGTCTCCTCCTTCGCACGCGAGGCGCGGGGCTCTTCGAGCTTCGTCTTCGAGTCGTCCAGACTTTCGACCGGCGCGGGCCGGGCCGCGGCCGTGCGGCGCGCGGCGAAGATGAGCCCGAGCCCGACGACGATCAGCGCGAAGACGAGCGCCAGCGCCCAGTTCCGAATCAGGAAGGTGCCGAGCGACGAGCCGGTCTGAGTCCCGGCCCTGGGCTGGCTCGCGGTAATGGGCGCGACCGGCGCGGGCTGCTGCGCCTGCGCGATCTCGGTCGCGGGCGTCGCGGCCGGCGATGGCTCCTGCGTCGGCCCGACCGAAGCCGTCGCGGGGTTCTGCGCGGCCGGGTCAACGGCCGGCGCGGGCTGCTCGGTTGCGGTCGCGTTGGCCGACGCGGCGCTGGCGGCCTGAGCCCTCGCGGCCTCTTCGGCCGTGGGCTGGCGGCGCTCGGGCGTCGGCACAGCGTTCGGCGTCGAAGTCGCCGTCTGGTTGTTCTGTTGCGCGGCGCGGTCTCTGTTCTCGGCCGGCGGGGTCTGCTGCTGCTGTTGCTGCTGCTGCGCGCGCGCGGCGTCGCTGGTCGCGGCCTGCTGCGCGCCGCCGCCGGGCACGTCGAAGACCACGTCGAGGCGGTTGAACTTCTGCTCGACGCGCGGCTTCGCGCCGGGCTGGACGCGGTAGGAGAGCACGACCGAGTCGCCGCGCTGCTGCACCTGCATGTCGCTGTAGCCCTTGCCGGAGCCTCCGCCGCGCGCCCCGGCCGCGGCCTTCGGCAGCACGACGTAGAAGCGGTCGCCGCTGCGGTAGGCCGAGTAGTCCTTGAGCGTGTCGTCGGCCGTGATCGTCACGCGTGACCCGCTGCCGGTGTCGCTGCTGCGCACGCCCACGACGCGCTTGGACTTCGCGCCGCCCGAGGCGTTCGCATTCCCCTGACGCTGCGCGCTCGCGCCCCCGGCCAAAAGCATCGCGGAGAGCGCCAGCGCCGCGGCGAGCACGACGAGCAGTTTGGTTCGCATGTGTCTGTGCATTTGTGAGCTGGACTTCAGGGGCATCGCTACAGTCTCGGGAAAACAGTTGCGGGCGGCCGTATTATGCAATAGCGCGGCCGGGTTGTCACCACACAAATCGGGCGCGGACGTGAAGCCCGCCTCCGCCTCACCCGACCTCGATCAGTTGCGCGCGCCCGACCGTTTCGAGGATGGAGCGGCGCACGCGCTCGGGCATACCCGCCTCCGACGCGAGGTCGCGCAGGCGCTCGCAGACCTCCGGCGTGAGCGAGTCGCCGAGCAGTTGGACGCAGGTCAGGCTCGCCTCGTCGTCGCGGTGCGCCCCGATGGCGTCGAGCAGCGGCCCGGCCTCGCCGCCGCCCGCGCAGAGCGAGAGCAGCGAGAAGGCTTCGTACGCCTGCCGCCGGTCTTCGCTCGTCAGGCGACCGACGGCCTGCGCCGCGAGGCCCGCCTTGACGCAGGCGTGCGCCACGTCTCGCAACAGGCGCGAGTCGGCCGTCTCCATGACCCGCACGTAAGCCTCCGCGCGCTCGAAGCTGAGGCGCGAGAGGGCGCGCGCGGCGGCGGCGCGGACTTCGCGCGCCTCGTCGGCGAGCGCCATGATGACGTGCGCGAAGACCGACTCGTGGTTGACGAGCCCGAGGCTGTTGACGGCGGCCGCGCGCACCGCGCCCTCCGCGTCGTAGCGGGCGGCCTGCGCGAGCGCCGCGACCGAGCGACGCACCTGGAACTGCGAGAGCTGCTGCGCGGCGTTGACGCGCGACTCGGCATCCGTGCTCTCGATGCGGACGAGGGCCACGCTCAGCGACTCTTCGTCGCAGGACTCGGGCAGCTCCTCGTAGTCGGCCGCGGGCACGAGCGAGCGCACGTCATCCGACTCCTGAGACTCGGACTGCGAGCGCGCGAAAGCGGATGCGCCGTGCATGACCTCAAGCGACTCGACCGAGCAGGCGGTGAGCGCCGGGCCGAGCACCGCGGCCGGGATGTCCTGGTGGCGGCGCGCCGCGTCGAGCAGTGCGCCGATGGCCGAGGGCAGGCCGAGCGCGCCCAGGCTCTGCACGCACTCGTTGCGGACGAGCGGGTCGGCGTCGTAGAGCGCCTCGGTCAGGAACGGGAGCGCCTGCACGCTCCGCATGTCGCCGAGGGCGCGCGCGGCGCTCACGCGCTCGAAGGTCTCGCCGCCGAGCAGGAGCGCGGCGCACGAGCGCGCGACGAAGCCGTAGTCTTCGAGCGCGGTGCGCGCGCGACGCCTGCCGTCCTCGTCCGTCTCGGGCGAGCGCAGCGCCTTGAGCAGAGAGGTCTCGACGGCGCGGCGGTCGTCCGACGCGCGCGAGGCGAGCACCTCGATGCTGTGCGCGCCGCCCGCGACGAGGCTCGCCACCTCCTGGTCGATGCGGTACGAGCCGTAAAGGAAGGAGGGCATGGCCGTCTGCGACTTCGACTCGGCCGAGCGCCCTTGCTTGGCGGCGCCTTCGGCTTCCAACTCGCGGGCGCGCCGCGTCGCCTCGTCCTCCGCGCCGCGGCCGTCTTTGCGCCGCTCGAAGGGGACGGCGATGTCCGACTTGCGCCGGTCGCCCTTGGACTGCTCGAAGGGCTTCGGCTTCTTCTCCGACTTCTCCGACGCCCTCTTCGTCTCGCCCGCGTTACTTTCATCGGTCGCGCCGCCCGAGCGCCTGCGCCTGATGAACATGCCGACCGAGCCCGCGACGCCGACGCCGACCACCGCGAACAGGGACGGCAGCGAGAGGAGGTAGGACAGGAGCCCGCCCTCGACGTTCTTCACCCCGACCGCGGCCGGCTGCGCGACCGTCGGCCTGTTCGACTCCTGCGGCGCGGGGCCGCTCAAGTTGGTCGTATCGCCCGGCGCGTTAGAACTCGGCTGCGCCGGGTCGTGCGGCTGGGCGGGCGGGGGCGTGGCAGACTGGACTGCCGTCGGTTGCGGCGCGGGCTGCGCCGGCTCGGCCGCCGGCTCCGAAGCGCCGCGGCGCTTCGACTCCGCCTTCGGCTGCTGCACGCGTTCGAGCACCTCGCCCGCGGACTCCTCGCGCGGGGCCGGCCGGCCGCGGCCCGGCGTGCGCTCGGGCTGCGGCTGCGACTGCTCGACAGGGAAGTTCTCGACGCTCAGCGCGCCCGACCCGCCCGTGACGACGAGGTCGAGGCGGTTGCCGCGCGGCTGCACGGTCACGTTCGCGCCGCGCCTAACCGGCACGACCAGTTCGAGCGAGTTGCCGACGCGCCGCACCTTGACGCCGCCGCCCGCCCTCGCCGCCTCGCCGTTGACGAGCACGACGTGGAAGCCTTCCGCGTCCTGCCACGTCTGCGCGCGGTTGAGCGAGCCGTCGGCGTTGATCGAGACGACGTTGCCCGACGTGGAGACGCCGGTGACGGTGACGGGCGGCTCCTTGTAGCGCTGCTGCGCCCGCGGGTGTTCGGGCGCGCTCAGCGCGAGCGAGACGCCCGCCGCGGCGACGAGGCCGAGCCGCACGCAGCGCGAGCCGAGCGTGCTGCGGCTCCACGTCCGCAGAAGCACGGAGATGTCGTGTCCGGTCGATTCCTTGTTCATAGTTTTACATCCGGGCGTGCGCCCGCCGGAGGGTGAGACTGTCTGAAGTCTGACTGGGTTAGGAAGGGTCGCGAGCGGGGCTGCGGTGCTCGTCGCCCTCGGTCAGGGAAGGCTCTGGCGGCCTTCTCCGGGAGTGGAACCCTTCAGCGCTGTTCGTCGCTGAACTTGTAGCCGATGCCCCAGACGGTCAGAACCATCTGCGGGTTCTCTGGGTTGTCCTCGATCTTGGCTCGCAGGCGGTTGATGTGCGAGTCAATCGTGCGGTCGTAGCCCTCGTAGGAGTAGTCCCAAATCTTCTCCAGGAGGTACTTCCGCGGGAAGACGCGGCCGGGGTTGGAGGCGAAGAGCCGGAGCAGCTCGAACTCCTTGGGCGTGAGTTCGACCTGCCGGTCGCCGACCGTCACCTCGCGCTTGGCCGGGTCGATGCGCAGGCGGCCCCGGAGTATCGGGGCGTCCTCGCTCGTCTCGGAGCGCGAGGCCGCGCGGACGCGGCGCATCACGCTCTTGATGCGCGCCTCAAGCTCGCGCAGCGAGAAGGGCTTGGTGATGTAGTCGTCCGCGCCCATCTCAAGGCCGAGCACCTTGTCAACCACGTCGTCCTTGGCCGTCAGCATGAGGATCGGGATGTATGGAGCCTTCTCCCGCAGCTCGCGGCAGACGGCCAGCCCGTCCATTTTAGGAAGCATGAGGTCGAGGACGATGGCGTCGGGGCGCTCGTTCAAGGCCGCCTGGACGCCGGAGAGCCCGTCTTCCGCGGTCTGCACCGTGTAGCCCGTGCGCGAAAAATACTCGGTGATGGCTTCGAGAATCTTCTCGTCGTCTTCGATGATGAGGAGCTTGAGCTTGCGCTCGCCCGCCTCGATCTTCTCTTCACCAGTGTCCTTCACGTCGGGATTGGCGGCGGCAGATTTTTGAGTCATCGCGGAACGGTTAAGGAGCACGCCTCAGCGGGAACGCGCCCCGGGACACCAAGAACTATAACGAACCGGCCGACTAAACTCAAGCAATAAATAATCTTCGGGGGCCGCCACTGTCCGGGACGGCACAAACCCCTGTCGTTAGCCCTCGCTCTTTAAAAGCCGCCGCGCGTGTGATATTTACAACAAAGCCATAGCGGTCAGAACCGCCCGCGGTAGCGGGTGGGCCTTTGTTACCGGGTGGCGTCGTATCTCAAAGACCCACCCGCTACCGCGGGCGGTTCTGACCTGATTCCCCGACTTAAGGAGCCTTATGACGAACGAAGAGAGACAGGCGCTCATCGAGCAGTACAAGGCCGGCTACGACGAGGTCGCCCGCAGCCTCGAAGGCTTCGACGAGGACGCGCTTTCGGCCCACCCCATCCCCGGCAAGTGGAGTGCCCGCGAGGTCGTCCAGCACCTCGCCGACAGCGAGATGAACAGCGCCATCCGCCTGCGCAAACTCCTGACCGAGGACGACCCGCAGATACAGGGCTACGACCAGGAGCACTACGCCACGAGCCTCCGCTACAACGAGCGCCCCATCGCGCCCGCGCTCGACGCACTGCGCGGCGCACGCGCCACCACCGGCCAACTCCTCGACGCGATGTCCGACGCCGACTGGTCGCGCGCCGGCACGCACTCCGAGTCCGGCCGCTACACCGCCGAGGACTGGCTCCGCATCTACGCCGACCACGCACACAACCACGCCGCGCAGATTCGTCGCTTGCGCGAAGCGCTTCGCGCGTGAACCGTGAACCGTAAACCGTGACAAGAAAGAACCGTTTTATTCTTGTCACGGTTTACGGTTCACGGTTCACGGTCTTGACAAAGTTTGAGGGGCGCGAGCACAATCCCGGCGCGCCGGGGGCGCTTCCTTCGTACAGACTGACCCGCGCGGACACGAACAAGCCTGTATTTATCTTGTCACGGTTTACGGTTCACGGTTCACGCTCCGAATAAAGACATGACCGGCACTCCGACAGTCGCGGAGACTTCCCTCCCCGGGCTCAGGCTCGCGCGGCGCGGCAAGGTGCGCGACGTGTACGAGGTTGACGACCGTCACCTCCTCATCGTCGCCACAGACCGCATCTCCGCCTTCGACTGCGTGCTCCCCACCCAGATCGAGCGCAAGGGCGAGGTCCTGACCGCGCTCTCCGCCTTCTGGTTCGCGCGCCTCGCGCACATCACGCCGCACCACCTCGTCACGACCGACGTGAGCCAGATGCCCGAGGCCGTCCGCGCCTCGGCCGACCTCCTCCGCGGCCGCTCGATGCTCGTGCGCCGCACGGAGGTCTTCCCCGTCGAGTGCGTCGTGCGCGGCTACCTCGCCGGCTCAGGCTGGAAGGACTACCTGGCGACGGGCGAGGTCTGCGGACACAAACTGCCGGAGGGCTTGCGGGAGTCGGCCAAACTGCCCGCGCCGATCTTCACGCCCGCGACCAAGGCCGAGACCGGCCACGACGAGAACATCAGCGAGGAGCGGATGCGCGACATCGTCGGCCGGGAGGCGACCGAGCACCTGCGCAACACCGCCCTCGCGCTCTACCACGACGCCGAGACCTACGCGCGCGGCCGCGGCATCATCATCGCCGACACCAAGTTCGAGTTCGGCCGCGACGAGGAGGGGCGCGTCATTCTCATCGACGAGGCGCTGACGCCCGACTCCTCCCGCTTCTGGCCGGCGGAAGCGTACGAGCCCGGCCACTCTCAGCCCTCCTTCGACAAGCAGTTCGTCCGCGACTACCTCGAAACGCTCGACTGGGACAAGCGGCCGCCCGCGCCCCCGCTCCCGCCCGAGACGGCCGCCGCCACGACCGACCGCTACCTCGAAGCGTACCGACTGCTCACGGGGAAACCGCTAACGCAGTAGGCAGATGGCAGTAGGCAGTACGCCCGCGTTAAGCGTGTTGAAGGATTAACTCAAAGGTTCAGGCAGAAGGTTCAGGCAGCCGGGCTTTTAACTGCCTACTGCCATCTGCCTACTGCCTACTTCTTTTCCATGACTTTCTTCGACCTCTTCGTGCTCGCCATCGTCGGCGCGTCCGTGGCCGCGGGCGCGCTGCGCGGGTTCGTGCGCGCGCTGATTGCGAGCCTCGGGCTGGTGGTCGGGTTCTTCGCCGCCTCGCACACGTACGAACAGGCGGGCGCGTTCATACGCGGGCTGGGCCTGGTCGAGTCGGTCGAGGCCGGGTACGCCGCGGGCTTCCTTCTGATGGTGGGAATCGTGCTGGCCGTCGGGTTCGTCGTCGGCGAGTCCGTACGCTCGGGGCTCAGGCGCGCGAAGCTCCAGTGGTTCGACCGCGCGCTCGGCGCGGGCTTCGGACTCGTGCGCGGCGTGGCCGTCTGCTCGGTCGTCTACCTGGCGCTGACCGCGTTCCCCGTCAAGATTGAGGCGGTCGAGCGGGCGCGCACCGGCCCCGCGCTCGCCGAGGGCGCGCGCCTGCTCGCGCTCTGCACCTCTACGGAAGTGCGCTCACGTTTCCTGACACAGTACCAGCACCTTTTCGCCTGAGCGCCCCTTTAGAGGAAGGGCGCGGCGTTTGATACTTTCATTTGATCGGACGGAGCGAACCCCCATGCCTATGCGCGCCCGGCTCGAAGCCCTGATTGACGAGATGCTCGACGGCCAGATCATGCTTGACGAGGCCCTCGAAGAGTTCGAGAAGCTCTACATCCAGAAGGCGCTCGCGCGCCACAAGGAGCACCTCTCGCGCACGGCCGCCACGCTCGGCATCCACCGCAACACCCTCTCCAAGCGCGTCGCCGGCTACCGCACGCAGGAGCGCGCCGCAGCAGCAGCCCCGAACAATCACCGCCCACGTAAGCCCGCCGCCCGCCGCAAGCGCTGAAACCCCCGCCCGGCGTGTGCGAATCGCCGCCCGCAGCCGTAGACTCCACCTTCCGACCCGTCAAACCCCCTCCGAGAACCGCCGAGAGGCCGTCAGCAGCGTTTGAAACCTCTTCTGCGTCTGTCGAGAGGCCATTTTCGGCCGTCGAGATGATTCCGGCGCGTGTAGAGTTCATCAAACCGCGTGTAGAGACGGTCGCGGCGCTTGTTGAATTTATACTGCCGCGCGTAGAGATAAATCCGACTTATGTATAACCCATCTCGACGCGTGTAGAGGTCGTTCCGACGTTTGTAGAATTTATTCAAACGCGTGTGGAGATAAATCGCACTTATGTAAAATCCTTCGCAACAGGTGTAGAGATGACTCTGACGCGTGTAGAGACGGCTCTGATGACTGTCGAGTGTATCTTTACGGCCGTAGAATCTTTTCAACCAGAGCGCGAGACCGCCCCGGCAGAACGCCGCGGAGCGGCGCATGAATGTAGCCCGGCCTTGTCAAGGCCGGGAATCCATTTAACGGCCGCGTCGCGTCGCGTCCGCGACGTGTGAGCCGGCGCGGGCCGTTCAGGCGTCGCTGACGCGACGCGTTGAAATCTCGCAAACCGCTCCCCGGCCTTGAAAGGCCGGGCTAAACTCAGACGCCGCCGACGCGGCGGATTCGCGCGCGGCCCTCAAAATTACGCGCGCAGCCCGTCATAACTCCCCGCACAAACTCCGCCTGAAAGCTCCTGGTTGACAAACAAATCTAAAGTGCTATATTTTTAGCAGTCCTTCAAACGGAGTGCTAAAAATTTGCGATTTCCTTAGCAAATCCAGAGCGTTTTCGTTAGCAGCCGGAAGGTCATCAAACCAGACAACTCATCCACAAAGAACCGGAAAGGAGCGTTATGGCTACCAACATCAAACCACTGCACGACCGCGTGATCGTCAAGCGCATCGAGGAGGGCGAGCAGGTGCGCGGCGGCATCATCATCCCGGACACGGCGAAGGAGAAGCCGCAGGAGGGCGAGGTCATCGCCGTCGGCGACGGCAAGCGCAAGGACGACGGCTCGCGCATCGAGCTCGACGTGAAAGAGGGCGACCGCGTGCTCTTCGGCAAGTACAGCGGCTCCGAGATCAAGATCGACGGCGAGGAGTACCTCATCATGCGCGAGGACGAGATTCTCGGCGTCATCGAGCGCGCCGGCGCGGCCTCGGGCGGCAAGAAGGGCGGCAAGTAGTCTACGGACTCACGGCCGCCTTTTTCGTGTCCAAGCATCTTTGAAGTCGTCATATCGAAGGAGAAGAGACAGTTATGGCAAAGCAAGTAATTCACGGTGAGGAGTCGCGCGCGGCGATCCTGCGCGGCGTCAACCAGCTCGCCGACGCGGTCAAGATCACGCTCGGCCCCAAGGGGCGCAACGTCGTCCTCGACAAGAAGTTCGGCAGCCCGACAATCACCAAGGACGGCGTCACCGTCGCCAAGGAGATCGAGCTGAAGGACAGCCTTGAGAACATGGGCGCGCAGATGGTGCGCGAGGTCGCGTCGAAGACCTCGGACGTGGCCGGCGACGGCACGACCACGGCGACCGTGCTCGCGCAGGCCATCTTCCGCGAGGGCGTGAAGACCGTCGCGGCGGGCGCCAACCCG
>DATMVD010000027.1:0-363035 GCA_035563535.1 Pyrinomonadaceae bacterium
GACGGGGATGCGGATGGTCCTGGCCTGGTCGGCAATCGCCCTCGTGATCGCCTGCCTGATCCACCACGTCGCGTAGGTCGAGAACTTGTAGCCGCGCCGCCACTCGAACTTGTCCACCGCCTTCATCAACCCGATGTTGCCCTCCTGAATCAAGTCCAGGAATTGCAGGCCGCGGTTGACGTACTTCTTGGCGATGGAGACGACGAGGCGCAGGTTGGCCTCCGTCATCTCGCGCTTGGCCTCCGTGGTCTGCGCCTCGCTGACGGCAATCGCCTGGTGCGAGCGCTTGACCTCCACGGGCGAGAGGAACGTGTCCGTCTCGACCTGCTTGAGGCGGCGCTTCGCCACGGTGATGAGCCGCTTGTACTCCTTCTCGTCCTCCGGCTTGATGCGCTTGCGGTTCAGCTTCTCCGTCAGCTTGTCGATCTCGCGCTCGGCGAGGCGCACCTCCTTGTGCACGGCGTAGATCGAAGCGATCAGGCGCTGTCGCGTGTCCTCTTTAAGGTTCAGCTCCTTGATGGCGCGCGCGATGTCGAGGCGGGCGCGCACGGCCTTGCGCTTGATGCGCAGGAGCTTCTTGGACTTCTTGCCGCGCGTCACCTTCAACTCCCCGCGCAGCTTCTCCCACTCCTTCTGCCCCTGGCGCGAGAGCGCGCGGATGCGATTGATGCCTTCGAGCGTCACGCGCAGGTACTCGTCGCCGCGGTCCTCCTGCTCGTCAATGTCTGCCTGCTCGGAGAAGGCGACCACGTCTCGTATGCTGAGCGCGCCGGCCTCCAACTCGTCGCCGATTTTGAGCAGCTCGCTGATGGCGATGGGCGAGCGCGCGATGACGCGGTTCGCCCTGATCTGCCCGTTCTCGATCCTCTTGGCGATGGAGACTTCCTGCTCGCGCGTCAGAAGAGGCACGCGCCCCATCTGGCGCAGGTACATGCGGACAGGGTCGGTCGCCTTGTCCTCCTCGCCCGCGGACAAGTCCAGTTCGTCCTCGTCGAAAGGCTCGCCGCCCTCCTCGGCCGCGCCCGAAGACACGTCTTCGAGGAGCAGCGCCGCAGGGTCCGCCTCGGCCAAACTCGCCTCGTCCAGCTTTTGCAGGACGTCTTCGAGCTTGTCCGTGGCGACCGTCTCGCCTTCCTGCTCTTGATTGAGGCCGTCGAAAGGTCTGTACCTCTCGTCGCCCAGCACCAGCGAACGGAACCCTTCCTTGTTCACATTTTTCTCCAACATGCTCACAATTTCACCTCTCGCGCGAGTCCCCATACGTCCCTCTCCGGTACGGCAGCCTCAAAAGCAAATCACAATGATGCACCCGCCCGACAATTAGTTTGATTTCAAGAGCCTGTTATCTTCATGAAAAAACTTTGTCGGAAACGGGCGGCCGGGCGGCTCTCGTCCTGCCCGGCGCGCGTTTCCCTCTCAATTCGGCCCTCAGTAAGCCCTGGCCTCACGGTCCGTCCGCAGGTTATTCGTCACGGAGAAGACTCCGGGGATGCCCCGCGCCGTGATGTAGGCCAGATTGCGGTCGCCGTCGGTGCCGACGACGCCTTCGAGCGTCAGGTGGCCGCGGTTGACGACGATGTGCACGGACGGATTTGCCCCCATAAAGTAGCGGTAAAGGCCGCCCGCGCGGGCCAGCGTGCGGTAGGTCCGCACGCGGATCGAATTGTCTAAAGGCGAGAGCGGCAGCACTTCTATCTGATTGACGACGCGCTCGACGCCCTCAATTTTCGCCACGCGGCGCGCCGCGTCATCCTTCGTCGAAGGCCGCACGACCTGCCCGAAAAGGGTCACGGTCCCGCCCTCCACGCTATAAGCCAGGTTGTCGAACACGCCGTAATAGGGCAGTTTGACTAGCTCTTTACGGACTTTTTTCATGATCTGCTGCTGATCCAGCCCCTGCGCGCTGACCGCCGCGGGGCCCGTGACCGCGAGCCCGGCCGCGAGAGCCAGCGTGGCCGCGACCGCGAGTATTAATTTCTTAAATTTTCTCATCTCTCTTCTTCCCCTTGTTTCAAGAAACTTCTCTGTCTCTTTCCGTTTGAAGTGTTCCCGTTGCCGAAACTTGCGCCCGCGTCGTAACTTTCGAGCGCTTTGACCACTTTTCCGAGCACCTCGAACGCCTGCCTGCGCTCCGCCTCGCTCAATTCGGCGAGCGCCTCGTCGAAGATTTCGCGCCGCCGCTCGCGGAACCTGTCCACGAGTTGCCGCCCCTCCTCGGAGAGCGCGACGATGACGCAGCGGCGGTCGTCCACGGCCGCGTGGCGTTCGATTAATCCTTTACGGATCAGCCTGTCGGTTAGTTGCGTAATGGCCGGGGCCGAAATCTTCATTTCGGCCGCCAACTGGCCCGTTTGCAGCGGCCCGCGCCTGAGCACCCGTAAGACCTGCGCCTGGGGCAAGGTGAGTTCCAGTTCCGTCAACTGCTTCTGGTACTGGTCAATCATCAACCCGGACATGATCTCCGTAAAACTGCTCAAGACTTCCTCCACCTCTCTTGCCGCGTACGACCCAGACATCAGGCCCCTCCACTACTTAACTTTTTCGAAAATTTAAGATGCCTTAAATATAAAGCCAGTTGCCCTCGGGGTCAACTCCGTAAGGGGGGTTTTGGCCTCCTCGGACGGCCCCGGCACAACGCAAAATTCTCCCGCCCGACTTGTCGAAATTTGTTGCCACAAGCCCATAGGCTTTATACTTCCCTGACTTTCCATCCGAATACGATTTCAAGCGGGAGAATAAGCTGATGACTGAAGCCGAGGAAGCGCAAATCAGGCTGGTGGTGCAGAGCGAGTTGCTGGCGATTATCACGGACGCGCAGGAATTCCTGGGGACGAAGAAAGACCCCACGGGGATGGGCCGCCGCGCGCTCGAAGGCTTGGCCGATTTGATACGGCGCAGGCAGACGATGCAATCGGAAGAGTAGAGGGACTCTTCCGGCCGGAGTAAGACTTTCGACCCATGAGCATACCTTTCAAATGCACTTCGTGCGGCGGGCCGCTCGAATACGAGGCGGGCGGCGCGCTGACCGTCCGCTGCCCCTTCTGCGGGAGCAGCAGCATCGTCCCCGAAGAGTTGCGGCCACGGCACACGGCGCAGCCCTCTTCGGGCGGCTTCTTCGACGGCCTCCTGCGGCTGCAAGAGCGCGCGGCGAACTTGCAGGAGATCGCGCGCCTGGCTCGCGCCGGCAACAAGATAGAGGCCATCAAGCTCTACCGCGAAATCTTCGGCGTCGGGCTCGCCGAGGCCAAGCTCGCCGTCGAGCGCATGGCCGCGGGCGAGCAGCCGGGCCAAGTCGCCGTGAGCATGCACCAGGTGCAGGCACACCCGCAGGTGCAGCACCTGACGCACGCGGCGAAACGCTCCTTCAAGTGGATCATGATCGCCGTGGTCGTCCTCATCGTCGCCGGCATCGGCGCAGCAATCTGGGGTGTCGTCGTCGGCCTCAAACACGCCTCGGACACCGTCTCGCGCGTCTCGTCCCCGCCGCACACCTCCTCCGGCCCGCGCGTCGCCTCCGAAGTGCCTACGGCCCCAGGCTTCGCGCACGTCGCGCTCAAGTTCGGGAGCGAGGGCATAGGGCCCGGGATGTTCAAGGACGCGCGCAGCATAGGCGTGGACGGCGAGGGGAGGATTTACGTCGGCGAGTACCTGAACGGCGGGCGCGTGCAGGCGTTTGACGCGAACGGGAACTTCATCACGCAGTGGACGGTTGACCCGAAGATGCCCCTCAGGCAACTCGCGGCCGACCGCAAGGGCACGGTCTACGTCGTCCAGCGCGGCGAAATCCTGCGCTTCGAGGGCGCGACCGGAAACCCGCTCGGCAAGGTAGCGTACAGCAGCGCGAGCGACCACGGCCGGGCCTACTTCGACCAGGCGCGCGCCACGCCCGACGGCGGCCTCGTCGCCGTCGTCAACGACGACGACATCGTGCGCTTCAACGCGAGCGGCCAGGTCGTGCGCACCATTGCGGACGCGCTCCAGACTCAGACGGGCGACCCAGAGAGGATAGAGGGCATCGCCGAGGACGGGCTCGGCAACATCTACGCGCTGTCGACACACCGCGCGGCGGTCTTCAAGTTCTCGCGCGACGGCCGCTTCGTCAACCGCTTCGGCAGCTCCGGCGACGAGCCCGGCCAGTTCCACGCCTCGGACGCCATCGCCGTCGACGGGAAGGGCCGCGTCTACGTCAGCGACATCCGCGGCGTACACGTCTTCGATCCCGAGGGCCGCTACCTGGACAGCTTCAAGGTGGACGGCAACATGTCGGACGGCCTGGCCTTCAACGACAAGAACGAATTGCTCGTCGCCGGCCGCACCCAGGTTCTCAAGTACGTGCTGAATAAATAGAAGGAATTAGCTCCGCCGCGTAGCGGCGCGTTAACTCAAACCTGACCCGGCCTTGAAAGGCCGGGCTAAATTCACGCGCCGCTGACGCGGCGGATTCATGTGTAATCTTCACCTTCCCATCTTTATCTGAAGATAGACGTCTGGAAGCGCGGCCACTTCGGCTGGGAGTACAAGGGCAGGCACAAGGACCTCGCCGCGGCCTACGACCAGCTCCTCAAGTACCGCGAGGCGCTCGAAAATCCCCCGCTCCTGGTCGTCTCCGACATGGAGCGCGTCATCATCCACACGAACTTCACGGCCATCGCCAACATCTTCGGCACACTTTTCGAGCGCGGGCTGGACCCCGCGTGCGGCTCCGGGAACTTCCTCTACGTGACGTTGCAGAAGCTGAAGGATTTGGAGAAGGAGGTGCTGATCTACGCCGGCGACCGCGGCCTCGGCAGCTTCATCCCGCTGGTCGGCCCGTGGCAATTCTACGGGATAGAGCCGAACCCGTACGCGTTCGAGCTGGCGCAGACGACGCTCTGGATAGGCTACCTGCAATGGGTACAGGCCAACGGCTACGGCACGCCCGCCGAGCCGATTCTCAGGCGGATGGACAATTTCGAGAACAAGGACGCCATCCTGGACCGCTCAGACCGAACGGACCCCAAAGAGCCCGACTGGCCCGCCGCCGACGACCTGCTTCGAGACGTTTCCCTTCCCTGAGCCGACGGAGGAGCAGCGCGAGGCGATTGCCGCTGCCGCTCGGGAGCTAGACCGGTTGCGGAACAATTGGCTCAACCCGCCGGAGTGGACGCGGGTTGAGGCGCTCCAATTTCCGGGCACGATTGATGGGCCGTGGGCGCGCTACGTCGCGGACGCGGACGAGCGCGGCGTCGGCACCGTCCACTACCCTCGCCTCGTCGCGAGCGACGAGGCGAGCGCCGCGCAGTTGGCCCGGCGCACGCTGACCAACCTCTACAACCAGCGCCCCACCTGGCTCGACCTCGCGCACCGCCGCCTGGACGAGACGGTCGCGGCCGCCTACGGCTGGGACGCCTCCCTCGCCGGCTCAGACATCCTCGCCCGCCTGCTCGATCTCAACCTCCGACGCCGGGAAAGACCAGCCCGCCGGTGAAGCCTGAGAGGCGTCCGACGCACGCCTTGCCTGAAATAGTCTTTCTCGCGGGTTGGCTTTATGATAGAAAAACAGTAGCAGAAGGTTTCAACTAACGTGCAGGACGCTTGCAGACTGCACAATCTGCCGCGCTCGCGGCGGGTAGCCGCGCATTTACACGGCGGGGTGCCCGCACGTTCTTTACCACATTCAGACTCAGGGTTATTAATTTTGGAACTCACGGGCTTAACCTCCGAACAAGTCAGGGACCGGGTGGCGCGCGGCCTCGTCAACGTCGCCTCGGCGGCGCGCACGAAGCGGACGCAGGAGATCATCTTCGAGAACCTTTTCTCGGTCTTCAACTTCGTCGTCCTCGTCGTCATCTGCTTCCTGCTCTTCTTCTACTTCAGGACGGGCCACTCGACGCTCATCCTCGACTCCATCGGCGTCGGGGCGGTCGCCCTGATTAACACCGTGCTCGCCATCTCGCAGGAGATCAAGGCCAAGCGCGCGCTCGACAAGGTCAACCTCCTGCTGGAGCGCGAGGTCACGGTCGTGCGCGACGGCCGCGAGGTCTCGATTGACCAGAAGGAGATCGTCGCGGACGACCTCGTCGTACTCGGCCGCGGCGACCAGGTGGTCGTCGACGGGCGCGTGCAAGGCGCCAACCACCTGGAGATTGACGAGTCGCTCCTGACGGGCGAGTCGGTCCCCATCTACAAGAGCACTGGCGACGAGATTCTCTCGGGCAGCTTCTGCGTCTCGGGCAACGGCACCTACATCGCCGAGAAGGTCGGCGACGCCTGCTACGCTAACAAGGTCACGGACATCGCCAAGAAGCTCAAGCACACGCTGACGCCGCTCCAAAAGAAATTGGACCACATCGTCGAGACCCTGCTCATCATCTCGGCCGCGCTCGTGCTCCTCGAACTCGTCTTCGACCCGCACGCGAACATGGACAACCTCGACTTCATCCGGCGGCTCTCGACCATCGTCATCTCGCTCATCCCGCAGGGGCTCGTCCTGATGGCCTCGATCACCTTCGCGCTCGGCGTCTACCGCATCAGTAAAATCGGCGCGATCATCGAGCGGCTGAACGCCATCGAGTCCTTCTCGAACGTGCAGATCGTCTGCATGGACAAGACCGGGACGCTCACGCAGAACAAGCTCTCGGTCAACCGCATCACACTCCTCGATGACCGCTTCGACCGCGCGCAGGCCGAGGGACTTCTGGGGACTTACGGGAAACTCTCCTCGGACAAGAACGCGACGCTGCGCACGCTCGCGCCCTTCCCGTCCGCCGACGACGCGAAGCTCCTGGACGAAATGCCCTTCAGCTCCGAGAAGAAGATGAGCATGATTCGCGCGAGCACGAACGGGTCCGAGTCGTCCTTCATCTTCGGCGCGTTCGACCTCCTGCTGCCGCGCGTCGCGCCCGCGGCCCGCGGGCGAGCCGAGGCCCTGTTCAACGAGCACCGCCTGAGCGTCTACCGCAACGTGCTCTTCGGGAGGCTTGCGGACGGCGTCTCTCTGGCGGAGGCGCGCGACGACGCGGGCAAGCTCCTGATCGAGCCCATCTGCATCGTCTCCATCACAGACCAAATCCGCGACGACGTGATGGACGCCATACGCCTCTTCCAGTCGCACGACATCAACCTCAAGATTCTCTCGGGCGACGCGCCCGACGCCATCCAGGCCGTCGTGCGCGAGATAGGCTGGGAGATCGAGGACGACAAAATGATTGCGGGGCAGGAGCTGGACAAGGTCGCCGACGAAGAATTACTCGGCGTCGTCCAGGACAAAATCATCTTCGCGCGCCTCAGGCCCGACCACAAGCTGCGCATCATAGAGGTGCTGAAGAAGGAGAAGATTTACACGGCGATGATCGGCGACGGGGTCAACGACCTGCCGGCCATCAAGGCGGCCGACATGGGCATCGCGATGGAGGAGGGGAGCAAGATTACCAAAGAGGTCGCCGACATCGTGCTCCTGAAGAACCGCTTCTCGCTGTTGCCCACCATCTTCGACGAGGGCAACAAGATCGTCAACACGGTCAGCTCGACGGCCAAGCTCTTCCTGAGCAAAAATTTCCTGGTCATCTGCCTGGCCCTGCTTCACATCTTCTTCCTCTTCGACTTCCCGCTGACGCCGCGTCGCGTCTCGCTCATCAACATCTTCACGATAGTGCTCCCGGCCTTCTTCATCGCGCTCCGCAACAACAACGCGAGCAAGCACCAGCACTTCACGCGCGACCTCTACTCGTTCGTCGTCGTCTCGGCGCTCTTCATGGCGAGCGCGGCCTACCTGGGCGAGTACGTCACACGCAGATACTACGGCCTCGACGGCGACGACTTGCAGATGGTGATGCTGAGCATCATGATCGTCACCTCGGTCGCCAATTTCTTCGCCGTCGCGCTCCACAAGGGCGAGAAGAACGTCCGCATCTACCTGCTCTTCGGCGTCGCCTTCCTCTGCGTCTACTTCGTCCTGCTCGCGAGCAACTCCGACTTCTTCCTGCTCAAGGGGCTGAAAATCTTCTACGAGATCAACTACCTGAACTTCCGCTACTGGCCGGCCGTCGCCCTCATCGGCCTGACGAGCGCCGCGCTGCTCTTCATCGCGCAGAGGTTGCGGGAGAGGATTGTCCTCGGGCATTCCAATCGCAGGTGAGTGTAGCCACAGGTCAGTGCCGCCTGCCGGCGGCAAACTTTTCTGTCCCGCGAAAATGAAACCCGCTATAATCTCGCGCGTGTCTCCCATCGCAGACGTTTTCCACGGCCCCTAAAAGGAGTTCCCCATGCGCTCTCTCGCACGCGCAGCTTTCCTTCCGGCCCTGCTGGCGGCGGCCCTGCTCCACGCCGCGGCGCAAGCGCCCAAGAGCCGGGGCACGGCCATCATCACGGGCCGCGTCACAATCGGCGGCAAGAGCGCTCCGGGCATCACCGTGAGCCTCTACCCCTCCGAATTCCGCCCGGACCGCAGCGCCATCACGCGCGTCGCGACCGACGCCGAAGGCAATTACGAGCTGACGGGCGTGCCCGCCGGCCGCTACCACGTCCTGGCGATTGCCCCCGCCTACGTCGGCCAGACCGAGAACATGTTCGGCGGCACGGCCAAGTCGATCAACGTCACGGAGGGCGAGACCGTCGAGAAGATTGACATCCCGCTCGTGCGCGGCGGCGTCATCACGGGCCGCGTCCGCGACGCCGACGGCTCGCCCGTCATAGGCGAGCGCGTCCAGTTGAACCCCGTGGACAAGCAGGGCGGCGCGCGCGGCTTCTTCAACGAGAACCCGTTCATGTACGAGACGGACGACCGCGGCGTCTACCGCCTCTACGGCGTCCGGCCGGGCAAGTACACGGTCAGCGTCGGCGAGTCGCTGGAAGAGGGCAACGTCAAGTTCGGCCTGGGCGGGCGCGGCTACTACTCGCGGACCTACCACCCGGACGCGGCCGACGCGTCGAAGGCCGCCGTCCTCGAAATCGGCGAGGGCACGGAGGTGACGAACGCGGACATCACCGTGGGGCGCAAGTCGCGCTCGTTCGTGGCGACGGGCCGCGTCGTGGACGAGAGCGGCAAGCCCGTGGCGGGCGCGCAGATGGGCTACGGGGCTGTGGTCAGCGACGGCAACGACATGAACTCGATGGGCTGGGGCTCGCTCTCCGACTCGGAGGGGCGCTTCCGCATGGACGGCCTGCTGCCCGGCCACTACGCCGCCTTCGTCTGGACCGAGGGGCACACCGAGGGCTACAGCGAGGCGGTCAAGTTCGATGTCGCGGACGGGGACGTGAGCGGGCTGGAGGTTGTGTTCCGCCGCGGCGCTTCCCTGAGCGGCGTGGCGGTCATAGAGGGGACGACAGACCCTAAAGTTCTCGCCAGGGTCTCGCAGCTCTCAATCGGCGTCGGCGTGCAGGCGGCCGGCCTCGCCGCCCCCAACTTCGGGAGCTTCAAGCTGGCGGCGGACGGCAGCTTCCGCGTCACCGGCCTGCGCCACGGCAAGGCGCGCGTCTACCTGGCCTCCTACCCGCCGCCGCCGAATATCATCCTCTCGCGCCTCGAGCGCGACGGCGTCCCCGTGCAGGACATAGAGCTCGCGCCCGGCGCTCAGGTCTCGGGCGTGCGCGTCGTCTTCGAGTACGGGACAGGCGTCGTGCGCGGCCAGGTCGCAATCGCGAACGGCCCGCTGCCCGACGGGACGCGGCTGGGGGTCAACGCGCGCCGCCGCGGCGACCACCCCGGCTTCGGCTACATGAGCCGCGGCGTGGAAGTTGACGCGCGCGGGCGCTTCGTCCTGGAAGGGCTGCCCGCCGGCGAGTACGAGGTTTCGCTTGAGATGTACTTTAACGTCCCGCCGCCTCCGCGCGCGTTCCCGCCCCCTGTCAGGCAGACGGTCTCGGTCGCCAACGGCGTCACCGCCGACGTGAACTTCACCATGGACCTCAACGCCAAGCGCACGGGGGGCGACAATGACTAATGCCTCGACGCCCCGCACGACTCAACACCTTTGCGCCTGCGCGCCTTTGCGTGACTGGTTTTGTTTTCTCCCGCAAAGTCGCGCAGGCGCGAAGGAGGGTTTGAGTCTCCTCCTTCCGGTTATCCTCTTACTCGTCCTCGCGCCGTGCGCGGCGCGTGCGCAGGCGGGCGGGGCGGACAAGGCGCGGGCCGGGGGAGGCCCCTCGCGCTCGGGCGTCATCACGGGCCACGTCCGCGGCGAGGACGGGCGGCCCCTGGCCGAAGCCCTCGTGCAGGTCATCAGGGCCTACGCTCGCCAGCCCGGACAGCCGCTCGCGGCCAGCACGGATATCGAGGGCAGGTTCCGCGTGACGGACGTGGAGCCCGGCCTCTACGGCGTGAACGTCCTGCTGGCCGGGTACGTCAACTCGCAGGAGTCGCGCGCGTATACGGGCGAGGAAGACAGGTACTACAGGCCCGGCGATAACTTGAGCGTCACGCTCGCCAAAGGCGGCGTGATTACGGGGACCGTGCGCGACGCCAACGACGCCCCCGTCATCGCCGTCTCCGTGCGCGCCCTGCGCGTGCGCGACGCGGCGGGGCGCAGCGTGGCCGGCACCCCCCGCGCCTACAGCTTTATCCCCGAGCGCTTGACGGACGACCGCGGCATCTTCCGCATCTTCGGCCTGCCGGCCGGCACCTACCTCGTCGCGGCCGGCGGGGGCCAAAGACTTTACGGCGCGTTCAACGCCTACCTCGGCGACGCCCCGACCTACTTCCCTTCCTCCACGCGCGACACGGCCAACGAAGTCACCGTCCGCGTCGGCGAGGAAGTCTCCGGCATCGACATACGCTACCGCAATGAGCGCGGCCACACCGTCAGCGGCACGGTCTCCGGCGCGACCGAAGACACAGGGACCTACGGCGTCTCCGTCATACTGAGGAGGTCCACGAGCGGCGAGTTCGAGGGTGCCACGGTCCTGAGCCAGGACATCAGGCGGGGCTTCTCTTTCGGCGGCGTGGGCGACGGGGAGTACGACTTGACGGCCTCGCAGTGGCGCAACGAGCGCGGCGGCAGCGTCCTCTCGTCCATCCCCCGCCGCGTCACGGTCAGGGGCGCGAACGTGACCGGCCTCGCGCTCACGCTCGCCCCGCTCGCCTCCGTCGAGGGTCGCGTCCGGCTTGAGCCCGCGCCTGGGGAGCAGTGCGGGAAGCCAGCCCGCACTGCCACCGTCGTGGAGACGGCCGTCAACGCGCGACGCGCGGAGAAGCCGCGGGGCCAGGAGCCACCCGCCCAGCCCTTCTATCCCGTCAGCGGCGCGACGCCCACCGAGCAGGGTGAGTTCACGATCCGCAATCTGCTCGAAGGCAGTTACCGCCTGACCGCGCGGCTGCCCCTCGAAACGTGGTACGCACGCTCAATCTCCCTGCCGGGCGCGGCCCCGAAGACTGCCGCTGCGGCGGCGGGCGGGCCGCCCGCGGGAGTCGTCGCACTCAAAATGGGCCAGACGCTCGCGGGCGTGGATGTCCGAATAGCGCAGGACGGAGCGAGCATCCGCGGGCGCGTGCGCGCCGCGGAGGAAGGGGCCGCGCTGCCCGCGAACCTGAGAGTCTACCTTGTCCCCGCGGAGCGCGAGCGCGCCGAAGACGTCTTGCGCTATTCGGAAGTTTCCCCCGCAGACGACGGCACATTCACCCTGACGAACCTCGCGCCCGGCCGCTACAAACTCCTGCTCCGCCCCGTCCCGGAGACGGAGTTGACGAGCCAGCGCCCGCTCGCCTGGGACGCCGTGACGCGCGCGCAACTCCGCCGCGAGGCCGAAGCCCCTGCCGCGCCGGCCGTCGAGTTGAAACCCTGCCAGCGCGTCGCCGACTACGAGCTACGCTACGCGCCGGCCGCGGCGGGCAAGCCGTAAACGAACACCTTCGCGCCCCCAGCGCCTCCGGCGTGAGCGAGCCGATTTGAAATCTCGAATCTGAAATTTGTGATTTGTTCTTCCTTTTCCACCGCCCGCCCGCGCTGCTTTTGCCCACCCCTGACGCCGTGTGCTTAAATGTCCCTCCGAGGAAAAATCATGCGGCACAAACACACGCTCGACCCGGCGCACACTGCGCTCGCCATCATAGACATGCAGGAGAGCTTCCGCTCTCACATCTCTGACTTCGCGGAGACGGCGGCGCGCATCGCGCTCGTCGCCCACGCGGCGCGGCTCCTGAGCGTCCCAGTCATCATCACGGAGCAATACCCCAAAGGGCTCGGCCGCACGGCCAACGAGATTCAGGCCGTCCTGCCGCCGGACATCAACGTCATCGAAAAGACCGCCTTCAGCTCCTGCGGCGCGCAGGCGTTCGAGGCCGAGCTCGAACGCGTCCAGGCGGTTCACATCCTCGTCTGCGGCATAGAGGCGCACGTCTGCGTCAACCAGACGACGCACGACCTTTTGGCGCGCGGCTACCAGGCGCACCTTCTGACAGACTGCATCACGGCGCGCTCCGCCCAGAACAAGCAGGTCGCGCTCGCCAAGATGCAGCAGAGCGGCGCGATCCCCTCCTCCACGGAGATGGCCCTCTTCGAATTGATGCGCGACGCGCAGCACGAACAGTTCAAGGCGATTCAGAAATTGATAAAGTAGTCAGTAATCAGTAGTCAGTAATCAGCTAACAACTGTCTGACTACTGACTACTGACTACTGATTACTTTCTTATGGACTTTTTATCATCACTAAATCCGCAGCAGCGCGAGGCCGTCATCGAAACGGACGGGCCGCTGCTCATCCTGGCCGGCGCGGGCTCGGGCAAGACGCGCGTCATCACGTACCGCATCGCCTACCTGATCGCGGAGCGCGATGTTGCGCCGCACAACATCCTCGCCGTCACGTTCACCAACAAGGCGGCCGAGGAGATGCGCGAGCGCGTCCGGCGTCTCCTCGCGGACAAGCCGCTGTCTTCCGCCCCGCTCATCTCCACCTTCCACAGCCTCTGCGTCCGCATCCTGCGCCAGCACATAGAGGCTCTGGGCGCGGGCTACACGCGCTCGTTCACCATCTACGACCAGGACGACTCCGTCAGGCTCGTCAAGGCCTGTATTAAAGACCTGGGTTACGACGACAAGCAACTCGGCGCGCGCGCCACGCAGGGCGCGATCTCCGGCGCGAAGAACCGCCACGGCGACGACGCCGAAAGTTACAGTGCGCGCGTCGAGCACCACGACGAGAAGCGCACGGCCATCGCCCGCGTCTTCAAGCTCTACGAGGAGCGCCTCGTCAACAACAACGCGCTCGACTTCGACGACCTGCTCATCAGGACCGTCCAACTGCTGCGCCGCGTCCCCGAAGTGCGCGAGCACTACAACAACCGCTTCCGCTACATCCTCGTCGACGAGTACCAGGACACGAACATGCTCCAGTTCGCCCTGATCCGCTTCCTCACCGAGAAGCACCAGAACATCTGCGTCGTCGGCGACGAAGACCAGTGCGTCATCGAAGGAACTCCGATTTCCACGAAGGCGGGAGTCCTTAACGCGGAACATGTCCGTGCGGGCGACATGGTATTAAGCGCCAGAGGAGACAGTCGCACTCAATACAGTCGTGTCGCCGACGTCTTCTGCCGGCAAGTCACCGACCAACCTGTCGTAACTATCAGGACGAGATCGGGACGCGAGGTCACGACGACGCCCGAGCACGTGCATTTCGCGCGGTACATGCTGGGGGGAGAAGACCTCTTTTTCACCTACCTGATGTTTAAGAGAGGCATGGGTTATAGAGTCGGGACCACGCGCCGTTACCGATTCGAGGGGCCTAACAAACCGTCGCTCGGGTTCATCCAGCGGACGAACCAGGAACGTGCCGACGCGGTATGGCTTTTGGAGGCATGCCGCACCGAGGAAGAGGCCCGCTACTGGGAGCAGTATTACGCGGCCAAGTTCGGTTTGCCGACCTGCATCTTCGTCTCCATCCCTGGGGCCAGGATGTCGCAATCGTCAATCGACCAGTTATTCTCCGGGCTCGACACCGAGTCCGCGGCGAGGAACCTGCTGGCGTCCAAGAACATGTTTCTCGACCGCCCGCATCACGTTCCCAAATGCATCACGACTAAAAGGCGGCGGAACTTCGGGGCCACTCTCTGCAAAGACGGGCGGCATAATACCCTGCACTACTGTGAGGTGCTCGGGACAGACAACTCCGACGCCGAGAGCCTTCGGCTGGCCGGTTTTCGTCCCACTGCTTCCAAGCGGACAGGCTGGCGGATAAGGGCGACCTCCCAGGACTTCGGCCAGATAATGCGTCTACACAATAAGGTGAGCGAAGCCTTGGGTGACGTGAACCTGATTCTCAAGGCGGGGTTCGCTTCGGGTTTATCGTTGTACTTCACCCCGGCCTCGCACGTCCTGCCCGGCATGAAGGTTTATGTACAGACGGAAGCAGGAATTGACTTGGACGAAGTAGAGTCGGTCAGGCACTGGCTATACACGGGTAACGTTTACGACTTTAACGTGGAGAGGACTCATAATTTCGTCGCCGGAGGAATCTTCACACACAATTCGGTCTACAAATGGCGCGGCGCGGACATCACCAACATTCTGAATTTCGAGCAGCACTACCCGGAGGCGAAGGTCATACGTCTTGAGCAGAACTACCGCTCGACGCAGACGATCCTCGATGCGGCGGGCGCGGTCGTCAAACACAACACGGAGCGCAAGGGGAAGACCCTGTGGACGGCCAACCCTTCGGGCGAGCGGATACGCTACTACCAGGCTTTCGACTCGGACGCGGAGGCGCGCTTCGTCGCAGCCAAGATCGAAGACCACCGCCGCGCCGAGCCCGACATACGAGCCGCCGTGCTCTACCGCACGAACGCGCAGTCGCGCGTCTTCGAGGAAGCATTGAGGCGCGCCGGGATCGCTTACAACATCGTCGGCGGCTTCTCCTTCTACGAGCGGATGGAGGTGCGCGACATCATCAGCTACCTGAAGCTCGCGCTCAACCCGCACGACTCGATCGCCCTGATGCGCGTCATCAACAGCCCGGCGCGCGGCCTCGGCAAGCAGACGCTCGACGAGATGGAGCGCCGCGCGAAAGACTACGGCGTCTCGCACTGGGAGACCATCAGCATCCTCACCGAGCAGGAGGCCAAAGTTTTGAGCCCGCGCGCCACGAGTGCGCTCAAAAACTTCAAGGAGATCATCACCAACCTGGTCGCCGCCACGACCAGCGCGGCGTCTGGCGAGTCGCCCGTCTCCGACGTGGTCAAGGCGGCAATCCTCGACACGGGCTACGCGAACGCGCTCAAGGCGGAGAACTCTGACGAGGCCGAGGCGCGCCTTGAGAACTTGCAGGAGTTGGTCAACGCGGCCGTGGACTACGACAAGCAGGAGGGCGAGGGACTGCGCGACTTCATAGACCACGCCGCGCTCGTCTCCGACACGGACCAGTACAAGCGCGACGCGCCGGTCACGCTGATGACGATGCACGCGGCGAAGGGACTGGAGTTCCCGCTCGTCTTCATCGTCGGCCTCGAAGACGGATTGTTCCCGCACTCGCGCTCGGCCACGGACCCCGCGGAGCTTGAGGAGGAGCGCCGCCTCTGCTACGTCGCCATCACGCGCGCCGAGAGGTTCCTTTACGTGACGCACGCCATGAAGCGGCGCGTCTACGGCGAGGAGATGGCGTCGGAGCCTTCGCAGTTCCTGAATGAGATGCCGCTCGATTTGATGGAAGACCTCTCGCGCGGCAACTCGTGGCTCTCGTTCGCGCGCTCGTCCTCGACGCTCGAAAACAAACACGCGGCGCAGGCGCTGCGCGGCGACACGCGCGAGCGCACCAAGTACACCGGCAAGACCTACGACTCGGCCGACTCCATCGCCGAATTCTTCCGCAAGCGCGGGCAACAGCTCGGGGGCTCCACGCCCAAGACTCAGCCCGAGCCGACCATCAAGCGCCGCGCGGCGAGCGCCGGCGCGGGCGGCTCTTCGACCCCGTCATCCGGCGGCGGCGACTTCGCGCCCGGCTCGCACGTCCGCCACCCGAAATACGGCCGCGGCCTGGTGCTCCGCCGCGAGGGCACGGGCGACTCCGCCAAACTCACCGTCAGCTTCCCCGGCTTCGGACAGAAGAAGCTGATTGAGAAGTACGCGGGCTTAGAGAAGGCTTAAGAACTAACCACAGAGGACACAGAGGGACACAGAGGCAAGAAAAGGTTTGAGATTTCAAACCTGAAATTTTTTATCTTCCCCTGTGCCCCTCTGTGGTGAAATAACCGCCCACCTTTAATCCCCTAGCAGTCTGCCGCGGACGAGCGGCTGGCCGCCGAGCGAGGTGTAGAAGCCGAAGGCGGTCAGGGCCACCAGGACGATCAGGTCCAGGACGTACCCGGTCGCGTACCAGGCGTTGAGTTCGGTCGTGGTGGGGAAGAAGACGATCATGTGCTGGAAGACGAGCGCGACGAGCGCGACCACCAGGCTGAAGCGCGTGACGGCGACGATGAGGAGCGTGAGCATGGCGGCGTGAAACGGCCACGTCACGGGCGACTTCCAGGAGACCACGAGGATCCCCGCCGCGCAGATCAGGAGCCAGCCCGCGCCGATGCCGAGCCACTCCCGGCGCAGCAGCATGGAGAGGAAGAGCAGGACGAAGACGATGACGAAGGTGAACGCCAGCGACACGCCGACCTGGGTCATCAGCAGCGCGAGGAAGAAGCGCGAGCCGTAGCCGGGCTCCGCGATGGGGTCCGGGATGTTCGGCGGCAGCCCGAACCAGCGCGGCGCGAGCTCGCCCAGGTGCCAGATCGTAATGACGGCGACGCCGAAGGCGGCCCCGATCAGGATGTCGCGCCCGACCAGGGCGTCGCGCCAGTCGCCCGCCAGCAGGCGGCTCCAGGAGATGATGCGCTCGGGCCAGCGCCGCCGCAGGAAAGGTTCGAGCGCGAGGTACAGCAGCCCCATGAAGACGGACCAGAAGGTTGCCGCCTGGAGCCCCATCGGGAGCAGGCTCGTGGCCTCGCCGGGCGTCGGCACGTGGTGCGTGGTGACGACCCAGAAGACCATCCGCGTGATGAAGAGGAAGAGCGCCAGGCGGAACGCGCCGCGGCGGTCGCCCCGCCCGAGGCGCACGTTCCTCCAGGCGAGAAACGCCGCGACGAAGAACGCGACGAGGAAGAGGACCGCCACCAGGGTGTAGCCCACCCTCTCGCCGCCCTCGATCACGTTCCCGGCCTGCTCGGCCGGCTTCTTCCAGGGGCCGAGCTGTTCGAAATAGACGGGCCTGCCGCGGTAGGCGGCCGCCTCGATTCTGAGCGGCAGTTCCGGGCGGCCGGGGAACGCGCCCTCCCACGCGGCGCGCACGTCGTAGACCTGCGGCGGCGTCCACTTCGAGTCGGCCTGCTTGAACTGCCTTTGGTCGAGCCCGGCTTCGCGGAAGAGCGCGGACCAGTCGGGCTCCTCGCCCGCGCGCGGGCCGTCGTCCGACTGCGAGGGGACGGCCTCGAAGTAGGACAGTGTCCCCCCGGCGTCGAGCGTCAGGAGAATCATGCCTGGGACGTTGTTCGGCGGGTCGTTCGCCCAAACCTCGGCGGCGCTGTAAGGCTGAAGGTAGTTAGGGCTCTGCCTGTGCCAGAAGCGGATCGCCGACGGCTGCGCGGTCCCTAACCTGTCCCAGCGGTTCAACGACTGGTCGTGGTCGCGGACGTAGATCAGGAAGTCCGCGTTGTGAAAGAAGGCGTACTCGGTGTCGGCCGGCGGGGTCGCGTACCCGAGTCGCTTCGTAATCTCTCGCGCGCGCTCCCTGAGCACGTCGGGCGACTTCTCCGGCGTCAGGTAGCGGTGCAGGAACATCTTCTTCGAGACCAGCGCGAAAGAGACCAGCGCGACCAGCACGGTGGCTAAGAGCGCGAGGGCGACTGCCGGGCGGAGCACGCCCTCCTTCGGCGCGGCGGCGACCATCTCTGGCGACGGCGTCTCGCCCGCGGCGAGCGCGGCCTGCAAGGGGTCTCCGCCCGGAAGCGCCGCCGCGACCTGAAGCGCCGTGGCCGGGCGGTTCTTCGGGTCGCGCTCAAGGCAGCGCAGGATGACGCGCTCGACGAGCGGGTCAATCTCCTTGACGAACGACGAGGGGCTTGAAGGCCGCGTGTCGCTGCGGCGCAGGCGCAGCAGCTCGTCGAGCGAGCCGGCCTCGAAGGCGCGCTTGCCCGTGAAGACTTCGTAGAGGACGAGCCCGAGCGAGTAGATGTCGCTCTTGATTGTGACCTCCGCGCCGTCGAGCTGTTCGGGCGCCATGTAGGCGGGCGTGCCCGCGCGCGCCTCGTCGCGGTGAATCTCTTCGGCGAGGCCCGCGAGGCCGAAGTCCGTGATGCGCACGTTGCCGTCGGCGTCGATCATCACGTTGGCGGGCTTCAAATCGCGGTGCAGCACCTTGTTGTCGTGCGCGGCGGCGAGCCCCGCGCAGAGCTGGCGCGCGATCTCGACGGCCTTGTCCGCGGGCAGCCGCCCTATGCGGCGCAGGAGCGAGGCCAGCTCCTCGCCCTTGATGAACTCCATCGAGAGGAAGTGCTGGCCGTCCACGTCGCCAATGTCGTAAACGCGGCAGACGTTGCGGTGCGAGACCTGGCGCGCGATCCTCACCTCGCGGTGGAAGCGGGCGAGCGCCGCGCCGTCGGTCGTGAGCGTCTCGGGCAGGAACTTCAGGGCGACGGGCTGGCCCAGTTTGAGGTCGTCGGCGCGGTAGACTTCGCCCATGCCGCCGCGGCCCAGGAGGCTGACGATGCGGTAGCGCCCGGCGAGCGCGGTTCCGGGCGCGAAGCGCGAGTCGTCTATCGAGTCGAACGAGACGGAGGAGTGCGAGACTCTGGCGCGCGACCAGCGGCGCGTCGCGTCCACCTGGGTCCGCGCGCCGCTCTTCTCTTCGGGGAACAGTTGGGTCGGCTCGCCGAGGGCAGTCCCGCACGACGGGCAGGAGCTTCTGTCGTTTGGAATCTCTTTGAGGCAGTGGGGGCACTTCGACATGGGCTGCGGATTGTACCATTTTCCGGCGAGGCGGATGAAAGGCCGCAGGCGCGCGCAGCCCATGCCAAATTCATTGACGCTACCTTGAGCCTATGTTAGCTTTTTGCCTGCTTACAGTAACCGTACAGTCCAGGCTTGTAACTTTCGCCACCCGTCGCGCGCCGAAACTCTCTCGCTGTTGAAGCCCCGCGCGCGGCAGACCTGTTGTCCCGTTGAATTCCTTTTCGGAAACCATAAGTGTGACACCATGAGCGCAACAGAATTTCAAAAGTCGGCGTCGGACGCGCCGGCAGACTCGCTCGACGCCAACGGCGCCGCCCTGACCGAGACAAGCAACATAGACAAGATCAGGGAGATTCTCTTCGGCGTGCAGATGCGCGATTACGAGAAGCGTTTCTCGCGCCTCGAAGAGCGCCTGCTCAAAGAGTCCTCGGACCTGCGCGACGACACGCGCAAGCGCTTCGAGGCCCTGGAGTCGTTCGTCAAGAGCGAGTTCGAGGCCCTCTCGGAGCGCCTGCAAGCGGAGCAGAGGGACCGCGACGAGTCCGTGCAGAATTTGTCCCGCGAGTTGCAGGACACGGGCAAGTCGCTGGAGCGGAAGCTCACGCAGTTCGACGAGCAGACCTCGCGCACGCAGCGCGAGCTGCGCCAGCAGATTCTGGATCAGTCGAAGAACCTTTCCGACGAGATACGGCGGAAGGCGGACGAGCTTTCCGCGCTGCTGGACCGCCAGGTGGCCGAACTCGGCAACGCCAAGACGGACCGCGCGGCGCTCGCCGGACTCTTCTCCGAGGTCGCGCTCCGGCTCAACAACGAATTCAAAATCCCCGGCAACGAGTGAACGATTGCGGAATGCGGATCGCGGATTTAAGAAATGAGCGTTTGTTTTTCAATCCGCAATCGAAGTGACGATGATCGAGCCTCAATCAAATGACGTGCTCACGGAGGCCCCGCGCCAAGAGCCTGCGGCCGACGACGCCGCGGAGATGAGGGAGCTGCGCAGTCTGCTGCTCGGGCCGGCGGAGCAGCAGATCGCTGAGATTCACGAGCGGCTGGCGGACCCGCGCCGGCAGTTGGAGGAAGTCAGCCGCGTCCTCCCGGCGGCCGTCTCCGCGCGCACGCGGCAGGACGGAGAACTGGGCCAGGCCCTGGGGCCGACCATCACCACGGCCATCGAGCGCTCCGTCCGTAAGAACCCGCAGCCCCTGGTTGACGCCATCTTCCCCGTCATGGGGCCCGCCATACGCAAGGCCATCTCGGTCGCCCTGAGCGGCATGATTCAGTCGCTCAACCAGTCGATGACCTACAGCTTCTCCGCGCGCGGCCTGAAGTGGCGAATCGAGGCCTGGCGCACGGGCAAGCCCTTCGCCGAAGTCGTGATGCTCCACACGCTGCTCTACAGGGTCGAGCAGGTCTTCCTGATACACAAAGAGACCGGGCTGCTCTTGCAGCACGTCGTGGCGGGCGGCGCGGCCGCGCAGGACGCGGACATGGTCTCCGGGATGCTGACGGCCATACAGGACTTCGTGCACGACTCTTTCCAGTCGCCCGAGGGCGAGCAACTCGAAACGCTCGAAGTCGGCGACCTCACCGTCTGGGTCGAGCAGGGGCCGCTCGCCATCCTGGCCGGCGTCATACGCGGCACGGCCCCGCAGGACTTGCGGCTCGTCTTCCAGGGGACGCTGGAGAGGATTCACCTGGAGTTCCGCGACCGGCTGGTCGATTTCTCCGGCGACGCCTCCGAGTTCGACGCCGCGCGCCCGCTCCTGGAAGACTGCCTGCAATCGCAGGTCGACGAGGAGAAGAAGGCCGCGAGCCCGGAGCGCGCTCCCGTCCCGCTCATCGCCCTCGCGAGCCTCGTCGTCATAGCGCTCCTGGTCTGGGCCTTTTTCGCGGTGCGCAGCAGCCGGCGCTGGAACAACTACGTCGAGCGGGTGAAGGGCGAGCCGGGCATCGTCGTCACGGAGACGGGCAGCCGCGACGGGAAGTATTTCATCGGCGGCCTGCGCGACCCCCTGGCGCGCGACCCCGCGGATTTCTTGCCCGAGGCGAGCGTCGCGCCCGAGACGGTCGCGAGCCGATGGGAGCCTTTCCAGGCGATGAGTCCTGAGTTCGTGCGCGCGCGCGCCGTCAAGTTGATCGCGCCGCCTGAGACCGTGAGCCTCAAGCTGAACGACGGCGTCCTCGAAGCCGAAGGCTTCGCGAGCCGGGAGTGGATTACGGAGACGCGCCTCGCCGCGCGCTTCATTCCGGGCGTCGTTCAACTCAAGGACGACAACCTGCTCGACGTCGACCGCATACTCAAGCCGTCGCTCCTCTTCGTGCTGGACGAGACGAACCTGGTGGCCGGCCAGGAGGAGAAGTTCCGGCAGTTGATGACGGACATAGAGCGTTTGCAGTCGCTGGCGGTGGCGCTCGGGAAGAACGTGCGGCTGGAAATCACCGGCCACGCGGACGGCAGCGGCACGGAGGAGCGCAACGAAGAGCTGCGCCGCGGCCGCGCCGAAATGATTGTCGCGGAGCTGGGCAAGAGGCTCCCGCCGCAGCCCAACCTGACCATCGTGGCGGCCGGGTCGAAGCAGAGGCTGCGCGACGAGGTGACGGAATCGGACCGCGCCGCCAACCGCTGCGTGACTTTTAAGATCATCATGAGTTCCGCCCGATAGAGAGGTTTTGTTTCGCCATGATGGCTGAGCGCAACATCGTACAGAAGAAGGTCTGCATGCTGGGCACTTTCGCCGTCGGGAAGACGAGCCTCGTGCAGCGCTTCGTCCAGAGCATCTACTCTGACAAGTACCACACGACGGTCGGCGTCAAGATCGACAAGAAGGTCCTGGACGTGGGCAACGGCTGGAAGATGATGATGATGCTCTGGGACATAGAGGGGGCCGAGCAGGCGCACGACCTGCGCAAGTCCTACCTGCGCGGCGCGGCCGGTTATTTGCTGGTCGCCGACGGCACGCGCCGCGACTCGCTCTACCTGGCCCTGGAGATTCAGGCCCGCGCCGAGGAGGCGGTCGGCGAGGTGCCGCGCGTCTTCTTAATCAACAAGGCGGACCTCGCGGACGAGTGGGAGGTGGAGGAGCGCGAGGTGGAGGCGCTCGCGCAGAAGGGGTGGCAGGTGATTAAGACCAGCGCCAAGACGGGCGCGGGCGTCGAGGAGGCTTTCACGGCCCTGGCCCGGAAGATGATGGAGAGTTGACGATGAGTGATCTGCCCGCGCCCGTGCGCGACTTCATTCTGGAACTGACCGAGGACATGCGCTCGCCCGCGTACATGCTGGTCGGGGAGAACAACCTGCTGACCGCGTGGGGCGGCGACTGGGGCGCGCACGACGTGACGGGCCTCGACGAGCGCATGGACGTGTCGGAACACATCACCTTCCTGCACGGCCTCTTGCCGCTTGAGACGCCCAACGTCTTTCTCCCGAACGTCCAGACGCACGAGGGCCTCTACGCGGACGTTTACCTGTTCGAGAGGAAGGAGGGGACGTGGGTCCTGCTCCTGGACGCCACGGCCGACGCGAGCGCGCGCCAGCGCATGCAGCAGAAGTCGAACGTCCTGCGGCTACAGGTGGCCGAGATTGAGCGCGAAGAAGAGGCGCTCTACGAAGAGCAGGGCATACTGGAAGCGAAAGTCCGCGAGCGCACGAAGGATTTGGCCGAGACCAACATGCGGCTGAAGAAGGAGCTTATCGAGCGCCAGCGCATAGAGAAGGAGTTGCGCGAGAGCGAGGCGCGCTTCCGCCGCCTCTTCGAGTCGAACATGATCGGCATCATGTTCTGGGACTTGAAGGGCGCGATCACGGCCGCCAACGACGCCTTCCTGGACACGCTCGGCTACACGCAGGACGACCTGCGCCTCGGCCGTGTGCACTGGGACCAGATCACGCGGCCTGGGAAACTCAACCTGGACGAGAAGGCGTTCGTAGAGATGCGCGAGACGGGGGCCTGCACGCCCTTCGTGCGCGAGTTCATACGCCAGGACGGCAAGCCCGTCACGCTCCTCTTCGGCGCGGCCCTGCTCGAAGGCAGCCAGACCAAAGTCGTCTGCTTCACACTCGACCTCAACCGCTACAAGTAGCCGAACGCGAACAGAGGTTTCACGCGGAGGCGCGAAGAAAGCACGCAAGGCGTCGAAGGCTTCGACGCCTTGCGTGCTTTCTTCGCGCCTCCGCGTGAACCGCCTTTGCCCTCCGGTCAACCAGTAGACGAAACCCTGCATCAATTGGGTTGTCACCCAAACCGGCACGCGAGCTTTCCGCCGGACTGTTAAGGAATCTCCCCAAGAGTCCCGTCTTTCTCTTCAAATCTCTCTGGAGGCTACCTATGAGACCCAAACTGCTGCTGCTGACCCTGGCACTCGTCTGTTCATTCGACGCGCAGGCGCAGTCCTCGCGCCCCGCCCACAGGCGCGCGGCCCCCGCCAGACAAGTGAGCGCCGCCGCCGCGCCGCGCGCCTCTTCGCTCCCCATACGCCGCGTGATTCTTTACAGCAACGGCGTCGCCTACATCGAGCGCCGCGGCGTCGTCACGGGCCGCGCCGAGATAGACCTCTCTTTCAAGCAGTCGCAGGTGGACGACGTGCTGAAGTCTATGGTCGTCCTCGACCTCGGCGAGGGGCGCATCGGGGCCGTCAGCTACAACTCTTCGGCCCCGCCCTCGGCGCGCATGGCTGACATCCCCTTCTCCATCGCCGCCGAGTCGGGCGGCGACGTGCAGGGCGGCCTCGCCGGAGTTTTGAGCCAGTTGCAGGGCGCGCGCGTCGTCGTCTCCACGGCGAACCGCACGGCGACCGGCTCTATCCTGACGGTCGAGGAGCGCACCACGCAGCCGGACGAGAAGAAGCCCCCGGTCAAGACGCACGCGCTCGTCATCGCCTCGGAGGGGGGCGAGCTGGCGAGCTTTGAACTCGCGGAGGTGCGCTCGATTAAGCTCGTGGACGAGGGCGCGCGGCGCGACATCACGGAGTTCGCGCACGCTTCCGCCTCTGCGCGCAGGCGCGACGCCAAGACCATCGCCGTCACTTCCGACGGCGTCGGCTCGCGCGAGATGGTCGTCAGCTACACCATCGCCGCGCCCATCTGGAAGACGACTTACCGCGTGGTCATGGACTCCTCGGGCCAGCCCTTCTTCCAGGGCTGGGCCATCGTGGACAACGTCAGCGAAGAGGACTGGGAGAACGTCTCGCTCTCGCTCGTCTCCGGCAAGCCCGTCTCCTTCATCCAGCCGATTCAGAAACCCTTCTACCGCTACCGCCCCGTCGTCCCCATCCCCGACGATCTGAAGTTAGACCCGCAGGTCTACGACCCCGAAGGTATAACCATGACCGGGGGAGACGCGGCTGGCGGCGGCGGCGGCGCGGGCGGCGGGACAATCTCGGGCGGGACGGATTTCTCGCGGACTTACGCCAACCCGGCACAGAGGCAGGTGCAGCAGCTCCCGCTCGGCGGCAGAAACGCCAACGCGAGCAACCTCTACCTGGACGGCACGTCCGGCGCGGCCGCGGCGACCACGACTCTGAGCGACGCGATCAGCAGCCAGCAGGTGGGCGTCGAGGCCGCGGCCACCGGCAGCGAAGTCGGCGACCTCTTCGAGTACCGCATAGACCAGCCCGTCACCGTCAGGCGCGACCGCTCGGCGCTGATTCCCATCCTGCAAACGAAGATGGCCGGCGAGCGCGTCTCGATCTTCAACGAGGGAGTCCGCACGGACCGGCCTCTGGGCGGGATGCTCCTGGAGAACACTTCGCCGCTCACGCTCGAAGACGGCTCGATGACCGTCATCGACGGCGACGCCTACGCGGGCGAGGCGCTGATGGAGAGATTGAAGCCGGGCGAGAAGCGCCTTATTTCGTTCGCGCTCGATTTGGGCACGCTCGCCACCGTGCGCCTCAAGGAGGACCGCGCGCCGACGTTCCTCATCAAGGTCGTCGGCGGCGTCTTCCAGGCCCACTACTACCGCACGACCGAGAAGGTCTACCGCCTCACCAACCAGACAGACCGCCCCCGCGTCGTCTACGTCGAGCACCCCGTCAACCAGGGCTGGGAACTCACAGACAAGACCCGCAAGCCCGACGGCAAGAGCACGCGCTTCTACCGCTTCCGCGTCCCGCTGGACGCGCGCCAGACCGTCGAATTCCCCGTCGCCGAGCGCCAGGCGCTGATGGACTCCTACGTCCTCACGAACTTCACCCGCGCCGACCTCGAACTCTTCATCACCCGCAACTACGTCGACCAGCAAACGCGCGCCTCCCTCGAACGCCTCATCGAAATCAAGTCGCGCATCGCCGCCGTCGACGCCCGCCTCAGCGCCATCGAAGCCGAAGCGGAAGAAATCTCCCAGGATCAGGCCCGCCTCCGCGAGAACATCAAAGCCCTCACCGCCACCGCCGAAGCCAAACAACTCATCACCCGCTACGTCGCCAAAGCCGACGAGCAGGAGTCCCGCCTCGAACAACTCTCCAAAGACCGCAAAGCCGCCTTAGACGAGCGCGCCCGCCTCCAATCCGAACTCGACGCCGCCATCCGCAACCTCGACATCAACCGCAACCTGACTGAATGAAGAAAGGAGAGACGGGCCGACGGCGAAGGCGCGAACATCTACGATTGAACAAAGGCGGCCGGGAATGCTCCCGGCCGCCTTTCATTGCTCTTCCACTCTGCCGCCAGCTTCCTGCCTACGCCACGTTTCCAATTGCTCTCGCACTTTAGCAGTGTTTGGGGCTTCCATCTGTTCCTTAATTTTGAGCGCGGCTTCAGCATAAAGGATAGCCTTATCTCGCTCGCCGAGTTTATCGAGCGTCAAACTCATGTTCCAGAGTGCCATGCCTTCAGAACGACGATCACCGATTTCACGGACAATCGCGAGCCATTGTCCGTGAAACTCAATGGCTCGACGCGTCTCGCCCAAATCGTCATAGGCATTGCCCAAGCCGCCTAAAGCATTACCTTCGTTACGCAGGTCACCGATTTCGCGCGTTATCGTTAACAACTGCTCAAAGAATTCGATGGCGCGGCGCGTCTCGCCCAAAGCGGCGTAGCCATTACCCAAGCTACCCAAAGCATTGCCTTCGCTGTGTCGTTCTCCAATTTCGCGGGTAATCGTTAATTGTTGCTCAAAGAATTCGATGGCGCGGCGCGTCTCGCCCAAGCCGGCGTAGGCTATGCCCATGTTACCCAGCACAGCGCTTTCGATGCGACGGTCGCCAATTTCACGTGCGATAACGAGACCCTGTTCGTATAACTCAATAGCGTGGTGGAACTCACCCACGTTAGCATAGGCAGCGCCCAGATTGCCCAAATGCACTCCCTCGATAGAACGATCCTTTAACAACCGGGCGGCGGCCAATGCCGCTTCCATCCAACGGATTCCCTCGCGCGGACGTTGACGTATGTATAGCAGACGTGACGCAACATTTGGATAATTGCTGCACAACGAGGCCGCATCGCCATCTTCTCTGAAATGTTCCTCGGCCCACGCCTGCCCGGCTTGTATGTTCGCCCATTCCAGATCGAACAGGACAAGGCCACGCTTAAGTGCCTCGCCGCCTGCTTTATAAAGATCGGCGGCGTCTGAACTCACGCCCAAATAGTGCCGCGCAAGCCGCTTCAGTCCCTGATACCGCTCGTTCTCACTCAAGCGTGCGTCGGCAAATAAACGCACAAGGTCGTGCAGACGGTAGCGAGCGATGGTCTCATCCCATTCCACAAGACTGTATTTGACTAATTCGCTGAGCGCATCCTGCGCCCTATCCAGCTCAATCTCCCACAGGGCTGCGGCTGCCGCCAAATCGAACGTATCAGGGAAGACGGACAGGATACGCCAACGCTCCTGCATCTCCGGGCCGAGCAAGTCATAGCTCAGGCTGAGCGATGCATCTATGAGCTTGAGCCGCTGCTGCACACTCGTTAATCGCTGCACGTAATCCTCTACGCCGAGATCAAGGAACTCGGCCAGCGCGCTGGCTGCGAGGCGCAAGGACAACGGGAGATAGCCGCAGAGTTTGGCAATTGTATCCGCCTGCTTGCCAATGCGCGGAGAGATTTTCAGCAGAAGCTTTTGAGCATCTTCGGCAGACAGTTTGTCAAGATTCTTGGCGAACAGTCCGGGTAGAGTGAAATGCGTGCGTGAGGTCACCAGCATGACGCAACTCTCAGGCGGGATGAGCGGCTCGACTTGATTGCGGTCGGCGGCGTTATCCATCAGGAGGAGAGCGCGCTTTTCGTGAAGAAAAGACCTGTAGATCGCGCTCAACTCAGCTTCGCCTTCGGGAAGCTTGGCGGTGGGCTCGTAGGCGCGGATGACGTGAGACATGGCGTCGGCTGCGGAGAGGGGGGTTTTGCTCGTGCCTTTTAAGTCCAGGTAGAACTGCGCGTCAGGGTAACGAGGCTTGAGTTGCTGTGCCAGTTTGAGCGCGAGCGTAGTCTTGCCCACGCCGCCCAAGCCTTGCAGGCCGGAGATGGTGACGCCGCCGTGCTCAAGGGCGCGCATGAGTTCGTCCAGTTCTTCCTGGCGGCCGGTGAAATCAGCGGGCGGAGTCGGTAGTTGATGCAACGCACTGCCTGTGGGTGCAGGAGCATTGTAAAGATGAATAATTTGATCCGGCTTTGCTCCCCTGCCTTTTTCCTGCTTGGGACGTTGTTCGTCTTCATCAACATCGTCTTTCGGATGGCCTGACGAAGCTACTCGCCGAGATTCCTTGACGGCGACGACCACTGCAACGATTAAAGCAATAATAAAGACTCCCCGAACCCACCAACGGTACGGCTTAAGCTTCTCTTCAAGATCAGAAGCAATCAAGTTGCTCGCCACATTGCCCATAAAGAGGATTAGCGCGATACTGCCGGCAACTACGATCAAGACGAGGCGAGATTTGCGTGGTGAGATGGTTGAATTGGGCATTATCGTTCCGTCCGGTCAGGAGCGTAATCCGTTTTTTGTAGATGCCTATTATTGATAGATCATCGCAAAGGCAATGCCCGTCATAATACTTCTGAACAATATAACCCGCCAATAAAACAAAAAAGAGGGGAGCCAGTCGCTAACTGGTTCCCCTCTTTATTACGGCTGTCGTTTTGTGGACGGCCCTTTGCTTATCCTTTGGTCAGTTCGTCGGCGATTTCTTTGGCGTCGAAGACCTTGCGGAGGACTTCGAGGATGCCGCGGGAGTCGACGGAGATGGAGCGGTTGACTGATTCGTCGTAGTAGAAGTTTCCGACGAGCGATTGGATGTTGCCGTCGAAAATCAGGCCGACCAGTTCGCCTTCCTTGTTGATGGTGGGCGAACCACTGTTTCCGCCGATGATGTCGTTGGTCGAGACGAAGTTGTAGGGCGTCTTCAAGTCGACCTTAGACTTTCTTTCCGTCCAGCGCGGCGGGAGGTTGTACGGGAATTTCTGCTGAAACTTCGTCGAGCGGTCGTAGAGGCCGCCGAGGGTCGTGAAGGGTTCGAGCTTCGCGCCGTTCTCCGTGTAGCCCTTGACCGCGCCGTAGGAGAGGCGGAGGGTGAAGGTCGCGTCCGGGTAGAGCTTGGTGCCTTCGGTCTCGAACAGCGCGCGCGCGATCTTGCCGTAGCCCGTGCGCTCGACGCCGACCACCTCGTTCTCGTAGCGCCGGCGCACCTCGCGCGCCTCCTTGTCGATCTCGCGCGCCAGCACGATCATCGGGTCCGTGGACTCGTTAATCGCTTTCGCCCCGCCGGCCGCGAGCTGCTTGCGGTATTCCACGTCCCTGAGCTTCGTCCCGTCAATCAACTCCGCGGCGCGCGCCTCGGGCGTCTTGCCCGCGAGCACGCGCTTCGTCAGCTCGCTGTCCGCGCCGAGGACTTCGGCCAGGAAGGCGAGCGAGTCCGCGAGCTTCAGTTTCTCGAAGTCAGTGTAGACGGGCGCGGGCGAGTAGAGCGCGAGTTCCAGAGAGGCGCGGCGCGCGTCCGTGAACTCGGGCAGGCGCTCGGCGTTCGGCTTCTCGTTCTCGGCGGCGAGGCGGACGAGCGCACGCGCGAGGTTGAAGAGCGTGGTGTTGAAGCCCGCCGCCTGGTCAAGAATCCTGCGCTCGCGCGCGTAGGAGGCGAACCCCTTGTGCGCCGTCGCAATCGTCTCCCAGGCGTCGCCGTATTCCTTCTGCCGGCGCGGGTCGCCCCCGATGGCCTTGCGCAGCGCCTCTTCCGCCTGGCGCTTCTGCGCGATCAGGTTCTTGTCCTGAAGACCTGCGAGCTGGCCGCGGTAGACCTTCAGGCTGTTCTGCACGCTGTTCAATTCGTTCTGCGCCTGGCGCGTCTGCTCCTCGCCCATCGTCATGTACTTCTTCAGCACGGCCTCGCGCCGCTCCATCCAGCGGATCAGGAGCGGGATGCTCACGTCGCGCAACTGTTCGAGGTGCGCGACCGTGTTCAGGCGCTGGGTGGAGCCCGGGTGGCCGACGACGAAAACGAGGTCGCCCTCCTTCGCGCCCTTGTCGGACCATTTCAGATAATTCTCGACGCGCACGGGCTTGTCGTTCTCGTAGGCGCGGACCAGCGCGGCGTCAATGTTGAAGCGCGGGTAGTTGAAGTTGTCCGGGTCGCCGCCGAAGAAGGCCGCCTGGAACTCGGGCACCCAGACGAGCCGCACGTCCGTGTACTTCTTGTAGCGGTAGAGATTGTACTGGCCGCCCTGGTAGAGCGTGACCACGTCGGAGCGCAGGTTGGTCTTCTCCAGCGACTCAGCTTCGATCTTGCTGATGGCGGCGCGGCGCGCGCCGAACGCGTCGGCCGCGGACATGTCGGCTTTGACCGCGCCGTTGACACGCTCGGTCACGTCCTCTATGCCGACGAGCACGTTCAATTCAAGGCTCGGAATCTTCAACTCCTCGGCGCGCGTGCGCGCCACGAAGCCTTCCTTGGCGTAGTCCTTCTGCGCCGTCGAGAGTTCGCCGACGAAGTCCTCGACGATGTGGTAGTTGGTCAAGACCAGCCCGTCGGGCGAGACGAACGAGCCCGAGCCGTTGGGGAAGCGGACGGCCGCCATCTGCACCTTCCTGAGCCACTCGTCCGTGACCTTGAATTTGTACTTGCGTTCGATCTCGGCCCTCGGCACGTTGTTAATGGGCCACATGCCTTCGTCGGCCGATGCGGTCGGCAGCAGGAGCGTCTGGGCGGCGAAGAGCGCCATCGCCAGCGCGCAGAAAAATTTTCTCAGTCTCATAGAAGTCCTCTAAAAAAGTTTGGTTGAGCGGAGGAGAAGTTATGTCGCCTGTTTAGAGTCCGGGTCATCACCAAGGGATGCCTGAATTGATAACCGCCAGCCGTACGGAATGTCAAGCCTGGATAAAACAGGAAAGCCGCCCGGAGTCTTTTACATAACCCCGGACGGCTCCGCCAAAGCCTATCATGCCGATTACGGCGCGGAGACCAGAAACACATCCCAAGCCCAGCGCCCGACCTCTGCGCGCCGCCCACCTTTGACCTTCGCCCGATACCTGAATTGATTTCCGTGCTCGTCTGTTCTCTTCGACTCTTTATAGTCAAGCTCTAATTCGGCTACCCTCAGTTCAGGCAGCGTATGCAACTCTGCCCCCTCCGAGATGCCGTTGTGGTTGGTGTCCTGCCAGAGACGCAAGCCGGAGAAGACGGCATCTGCCTCATCAATCATTCCGTCACTGTTGCCGCCCTTTTCGGCCTTATCGTACTCGGCCAGGGCCAGGAACCCGTTGGGCTCAGGCGACGCGGACTGCTCCGTGTAGTTGCCGAACAACTCCGCCCCGCTGTCTATTCGTCCGTTATCGTTGCGGTCTAAAGCCAGCCACGCGTCGTCCGAACCGGCGACAGTCCACGACAACCGTTCAGCGATATTTCCTCCGGCGTCTAAATCGAAGTTGACGCCGCCGGCGGCGTCCGTCAGGGAGATGCCGTCGCCCGCGATGTCAATAATGACGGGCGAGGGCCAGCACGTTCTGGTGTCAGGCTGAGGGTCACTGCATACTTCGGCGTCCGGGTTAGCGTAGCAGTACTCCTGTTTCGAATAACACTTGCTCGGCGTTGTCGCCGGGACACAATCCACAGGGCACGTGACATTTACTTGAAACGACGGAGAGGTGTCGTTGTAGTCACACTGTAGAGAGTATGATAGGCGGGTGTTGTTTTCGCTACAGTGTAGCCTGTTGATGAAGACGCAGCCGGGCGCGTACTCTTCGCCCAGATGTTGCCACCAGGCGTCGGAGGTTGGGTCGCGCGGATCGGGGTTACAGACTTTCCCCTCAAAATTACCCTCACACTTGACATCACCGACCCTGGTCAGCCCGTTCGGATACCACGCGCGAATTTTCGGGTCGGCATGCACGTAGCTGATGAAACTGCATTTGGGAGTGCCGGTCAGGGTGGCGTTGACGGAGTAAGCGAAGAGGATCAACGTCAGCAGGATAAAGACGAGACAGAGCAACGAGAGGCGGTTCATCGGTATTGTCTCCTCTCCGAGGCGTCATACGCTTGCTGTAATTCATTCTCTAATTCCGCCCTCCCCCCTTTCGCTTGTGCGCGCCGCAGACGATTGCGCGAAATTTTGTACCCTGTGCGGAAGCCTGCTTCCCAGTCCGGCGAATGGCCTCGCGGGGTACTTATCTCTTGCCCATCGGCCTCGCTGTCGCCGCCGAGTTTGTCAATCGCGGCGACAAGTCCTTCCTTCATTAGAAGCTGTCGGAAATGAGCTTTAGCCGCGCTCGCGCCGGCGCGTTGGCCCGACAGTTGTTGGGCGATATTGAATTTGTCAGGCCCCCAGGCTGTCCCGTCACCGAACTCCGCATAATCCACGGCGAGCCTGAGGCCGCCGGACATCGTGCTCAGCGGAGCAGAGACGATGTGGAAAGACTGAGACTGGCCCGGCTGCAAAACCTGATTGAGCGACAGGATGTTCAGGAACATTACGCCCGACTTGTTCGAGACGCCGGCGGGGCCGTGGCCGATGGCGAAGGCGCAGACGGGCCTGCTGCCGATGTTGGTGATGAGCGCGCTAACGCTGGCCTGCTCGAAATCGGGCTGCGCGCCGTTCGGCCGGCTGACGCTCACTTCGATTGACGAAATATGCAAAGGCGCGTCCGGCTGTAGGTCTGCCGTGACGATAGGAGTCTCCGACTGTGCCGCACCCAACAGGGTCTGGGTATTGCCGTTCAGAAAGAAGAGCAGGCAGGCCACCAGTAGAGTCAAAGCAAAAAACTTCAGCCCAAGCTTCAGCCTCTTCGATTCAGACATGAGGTTCCTCCTTCGCGACCTTCAGAGCGGCCGGCGCGGCCCAACCCGCCGTGTGCTTAGCGGCTTGCTTTAGCCGTCAAATTTTGGAGCCGGCCGATTACTCCGGCCTCTTCACCGGCCGGCAATTTTCCGACCCAGACATCGGCGACAACACCTTCACCGTCAATCAACGCCAGGGTCGGCGTTCCCCTGATTCCGAGAGAGTCGAGCGGCACTTGCATGACCCCGTCCGCCGCCACCCCGAGCCGGTCTAAGTACTTTTGGGTTTCGTTGACTGTTTGGGGCGAGATGGCGATGAGGCGATAGCTCCGCTGCCCTTGCGCCAGCCGCCGGTAAAAAGCGGCGCTTTCAGAACAGAACTGACAGGTAGTCGAAATAGCGAGCAACAGCGTGTGGCCGTGCCCCGACCAATCCACATTCGGCAGGGAGATTGGCCCGCCGGTCTTAATTTGATTGCCGGCGGCCGTCCTCGCGTGACTGGCAGGCCCGCTGTTGAAGATGTAATTTTTGATCAGGACGACGCCCATCAGGACGGCGACCAGGATGATGGCGATGCTGGCGAGGAAGTCCAGTTTTTTAGCTGCGGTGCTCATGATTTTTATGACGCACGGCCTTCGGCGTGAGGGACGGCTTTGAGTATTTCGGCTAGTCGTTTTGTGCCCTGCCGTTTTCCGGGGCTGCGCCGTTCAGCCCGGCTCTAAAATTAGGGGCGGCAACCGTCGCTAATGAACTCAGTCGGGTAAGATTGTATCCGGGTGGTTTGATGAACGAGTGCATGAGGTCTCCTAGTTATCAAGCGTGAGAAACAGGAGCTTTGGGTGGCGTTTGAAGCTCTTGCTGACGCCAGAGTGACAAAAACCGCGGACTGTATACGCCCATTCGCCTTAGATGTCAACAAAATTTTCCGCCCCCGACCCGGACCGAATAATCGACCGGCGACTTCGATTCTCCCTCGTGACGACGGATATCGTGTGGGCCGACGGCGGTTCCATTTATTCAGGCGCGTCGCGCTTAGCTGTCAGCGGCATTAAAGAGAAGAACCGCGTGAAGTCGTAAAAGACCTTCGCGCGGTTCTTCTCTTTAATGCCGGTCGTCGCGCCTTAGTCGCGGCCGCCTTCGGCTTTGTCCTGCTCTTTCGCGTTCTGCGTCGCCTTCTGTTCGAGGGCGGCCAGGCGGGTGGCGAAGGCTGCGTTCATGGCGCGCAGCTCGTCAACTTCCGTGCGGAGACGCTCGACCTCGGCCGTCTTCTTCTGCAACTCCTCTGTGCGCTCGTCGAGCGCCTTGATGGCCGCGATGCTGACGCCCGCCAGGTCCTGCACGCCGATGGAGGTGTTGCCCGTGCCGAGCTTGAACTGCTGGAAGAAGTCCTCGGCCATCGGTCCCATGTGCCGGACGTTGTGGCCCTCGGAGATGTAGTTCCAGGTGCTGACCGGGATGGCGCGCAAGGAAGCGAGCACGTCGCGGCCGTTGACCATCAGGAAGTTCTCCTTCGTCGCGCGGCTCGAAGTGCAGTTGAAGACGCCCGAGCCCGCCGGCAGGTTGCAGCCCGTCGTGCCGCCCAGGTTCGTGCGGAACCGGACGCCGCCCGTCGCGCGAACCGCGAACTCGTTGTTCGCCGTGTTGCGGAACGTGTCGGCGCTCTGCTGGGCCGAGCCGTCCGACCAGATGAAGGTGCCCGTGAAGCCGTTGTTCGAGGCGAACTTGCCCATCGCCGTCGTGTGGTCCTGGTCGGCCGTCACGTTGTAGCCGATGGCGACCGCCGCGAGGCCGCGGATGTTGAAGGTGTCGGGGTCGCACTTGCCGTTGATGTAGGGGCCACCCGACTTGGCGTTGTTGCCGAGCGCGACGCCGTACGTGTCGCACACGCGGTTGCCCGCGCCCGCCGAGAACCCGGCCGCGCCCTTCACCTGGTTGCCGCTGCCGAAGACGATGCTCGACGTGCTCTCGGCGGAGTTAGTGTCGCCGAAAGCCAGGGCGTAGAGGCCGATGGCCGTCGAGTTCGAGCCGCCCGCCCAGGAGAAGAAGCCGACGTTGGCGTCGTCCCACTCGTTGTCGGCGTAGCCGGAGCGGAACGCGCCCTTGTACGAGTCCCAGGACGTGCGGTAGCCCTTGCCCTGCATCGGGGAAACGCCGATGCCCAGGTTGCCGGTGGCGACGAAGCTGCCGTTCTGGAAGACCTTGAACCAGGCGGGCGTGTGGCCGCCGGGGCCCGAGCAGCAGGTCGAGCCGCCGCGCAGGTTGATCATCGGGGCCGTGCCGTTGGCGTCGCCCACCGAGAGCTGCTCCGCGCCTGGGACGAACTTGACGAAGCTCGCGTCAACGTAAGCCTTGTTCGTCGCGTCGCCCGCGTTGACGGGGTTGCCGACGTTCGTGACACGCGAGTTGTTCGCCGAGAGCCCCGCGCCGAAGACGTTCGCGCCCGACCACGTGTTGGCGCCGTTGAGCTTCGCGACGTTCGGCGACAGCCGCGCCTCGCTGATGAGGCCCGCGGTCGTGGGGTCGTTGATGGCCGAGACGATGCTCGTGCCCGAGGGGGTCGAGACGGGGCCGCCGCCCGGGGCGGTCGAGAGCTTCGAGCCGTCGGCGAAGATGATGCCGCTGCCCGCGCCCATGACCCGCACGTCCCCCGCCACGGTCAGCTTCGAGGCCGGCGCGCTCACGCCTATACCGACGTTGCCGGCCTGCGCCACCCTCAGCCGCTCGGCCCAGCCCGAGGCGGGGTTGTAGGCCGAGAAGACGATGTCGTTGGAGGCGGCCGCGCCCGGCACGGCCATGCCGAAGGAGACGGCCGCGCTCGGGCCGCCGCCCGGGCCCGCCGTGTCCTTCCAGAACTCCGCCGAGCCGCTGCCGCCGACGAGTGTGAGCGGGGTCTTCGTCCCCGGCGCGGCCATCTCGACGAGGTGGTAGTCCGAGGCGTTCGGGAAGAGCGGCGTCGTACGGCCGAAGACCGTCAGGCCGTTCGTCTCCAGGATGGCCGAGTCGCCGAGCGTGCCGGAGCCGTCCATCCACTTCGACAGGCGGTTCACCGTGCCCGTGCCGGCCAGGGCGGCGGCCGTCTGCCCGTCGGAGGGCGCGGCGGCGCTCGTCGCGAAGAGCTGGTTGGAAGACTTCACGCCGGAGGCCGAGGTCAGCACCGTGCCGTCGTCGAAGCGGATGCCGCCGCGCGCGCGGATGGTGCCGGCCACGTCGAGCGTGTCCTCGGGGGCCGCGGTGCCGATGCCGACGCGGCCTTCGGGCGTCACGCGCATCTGCTCCCTGCTCGCGCCGGTCAGCACGTCGCCCGTGCCGAAGGTCAGGGAGCCGGAGGTCGAGGCGACCTGGCCGTCACGCCCGTCGTGCGTCGAAAGCGTCAGGGCGCGCTCCTTGCCGGTGGTGACGACCGTCAGAGCCTCGTCGTCCGCCTGCTCGATCTTGCGCGCCTGCCTCTCGGCCGACAGCGCCTGCGCCTGCGCCGCGCTCGCCGCGACGCCGCGCGAGAGCGAGACCTGCCCGGCCTGCAAGGAGAGCGAGCCGACCCTCTGGCTCAGCTTCCCGCGGAGGTCTTTGACCGTCAACACGGCGAGGTAGGAGCCGTCGGCCAGTCGGGCGTCGGCGGCCTTCCAGTCGAGGACGCTGCCCGGGCGCATGCCCGTGTCGAAGACGCGCTCGCCGGCCTGCGTGTAGATTTCGAGGCGCACCTGCGACACGCCCTCGGGGGCCGTGAAGCGCGCGCCCGCGCCGTCGGCTGAAGCCGTCACGGGCGGCGCCGCTGCCGGCGGCTGCGCGCCCTGCTGGGTGGATTGCGCGACGGCTTGGCCGCCGAGCAGAGACAGAGAGATGACCGCAGAAAGCAGATGTGCCCTTCTCAACATAATTATGACTCCGAGATGATTGTCCCTTCTCTCCCCCGGGATGACCCGGAGGGGGGACACGCGCCCTTCTACGCGTTTGGTGTCGTCCCCACTGACATACGCGTACAGACGCCAACGGAAGGATCAGGCGGGCGCAAACTTTTCCACAGGCTGCGCGCGAAAGGCGGGCAAAAAAGCGAGAGCGCCGCCGCCCGAACTCTCGGGCGAGCGACGCCTCACATCCGAATGAATCTGTTCCGGCGCGACGGCGGCGACCGCGCGCCTCAACGCATGAACTTCCGCCTTATAGCCAGCGCCAGCAGCGCCGCCTGCACGGGGCCGAGAATCGTCTCCAACATCACGACCGCCTGAGCCGCATCCGTGGCGGGGTGCGGCTCAGGCTTTTGCAGCGTCATCACGCCCAGGCTATACGTCAGCGCCCTCCACCCACGCAGAGGCCGCCCGACCTCATCCCGCCTCGCCTCCGCCGCCTCCTGCTCACTCGTCACCCTCGGCTCCCAACGCACGAACCCGACCTGCGCGTAGAGCGCGGCGAAGAGCAGCCACACCGCGAGCAGCACCATGAACGCGCGCAGCACGCGCTCGCCGTAACCGCTCGCCAGCCAGTACCACCACCCCAACGTCCAGAACGCGAACCCGTGCCAGCGCTCCAGCCGCTGCGCCTCCATCGCCATGTAGCGGAAGCCCGACGCCTCCTCGTAGCGGTGGTTCTCTTCGGCGTTGACCGCGAGGTTCCGGCTGGCGGTCGCCAGCAGGATGTGCGCCGACAGGATGTCCTTCTCGCCGATGTGCTCGATCTCCTGCGGCGCGCCGACGTAGTTCCAGTTCAAGTTGATGAACTCGAACTTGCGCGCGTCCACGTTGACGAACCAGTGAGGGCGGAGCGTGAGTGTATGGAAGGAGAAGCGGTCGGGTTTTTCGACCCTGACGAACTGGAGGTTGAGCGACGACCTGTCACCGAAGAATTTAGTCGTCTCGCCCCCGGCGAACCTGACGTAGTCTTTGAAGGTCGCCGAGCCGAAGTCGGCCGTCGCCCTGAAGGCCGCGGAGAAGAAGTCGGCCTCGGCCTCGAAGGTGGCGGAGATGAAAAACGCGCCGCCTTTAAACATCGCGGAGTAGAAGTTCGCCCCGCCGTAGAACGTGACCGAGCCGAAGTACGCCTCCGCGCCGAAGGTGGCCGACCTGAAGTCCGCCATCCCGGCGAAGACGGCGTAGTTGAAGTTGGCGCTTGAGCTGAACGTGGCGTAGGTGAAGTCGGCGGGCGCGTTGAACCTGAACTTGCCGAACTTCGCGTTGGTGGGGAACCAGACGCCGCAGAAGTCGAAGTCCCCGGCGTCGAGCTTTCTCTGCAACACCTCGTCGAACGCCGCGACCTTATCCCTGGCCGGGTAGTGGAGTACGCAGTACGGCCTGCCCTGATGCTTTTTGAAGAAGGGCAGTCCCTCGCAGGCGGAGCGGGCCCACTTGTCGCAGGCGCAGACGAAGGTAGAGGGTGCTCTGTTTAAGGGTGAGGATGACATGTGTGCTCCGGTCAAATCTGGAAGCCGCGGACGCGCTCGGGCTTCTTCGGTTTGGCGGGGGGGGCGGCGAGGACGGCGGCGTCCTGGTCGCGGTGCTCGCGTGAGTCGGGGGCGTGCCAGCGCGCCCATTCGGTGGGGGCGTCGAAGGTCTCGCCGCCGTGTTTGGTGATGCGCTCGCGGACGCGGCACATGACGGGGGTGTTGACGCCGACGCCGGAGATGACGGCCTGGCCTTTGGTCAAAGCGGGCAGCTCGTCCAGCAGTTGGCGGCCCGCGCCTTCGACCGACTTGGCGACGGTGTCCTGGTCTACGGGGTTGACGATGCGCATGATGACCTGCGTCATGCACTGCGAGAGCACGTCCTGGTCGAGCTTGCCCGGCCGCTGCGTGATGAGGCCGATGCCGACGCCGAACTTGCGCCCCTCGGAGAGAATCTGTTTGAGGATGTTCGTCGAGACCACGGTCTGGCCCGCGGGCGCGAAGCGGTGCGCCTCTTCGAGGAGCGTGAAGACGGGGTAGGGGAGGTGGCTGTCCGTGCCCTCCTGCGACTCGCCGCGGACGGTCGCCATGCGCGCCTTGTTGACGCGGCGCAAGAGCGTGGCGACGACGACCTGCTGCTCGTTCTGCTCGATGTCGGAGAGTTGCAGCACCGTGCAGCGGCCGGGCCTGAACATCTCGGCGAGCGGGATGTGCTCGTGGTCGGAGAAGATGGAGTTCGGCTTGTCGAAGCGCGAGTCCAAGCGCCACAGCAGGCCCTCAATCGAGCTCGCGTTGCCGGAGTCGCCGCGGTCTGAGCCCTCGTACTTCTGCGCCTTCACTTCGTCGCGCAGGTCGTGGTAGCCCCAAAGCTCCCCGCGGCGCGTCGCCGTGAGCTGGCGGAACGCCTGCGAGAGGAAGTGGAGCATCTTCTCCGAAGTCCCTTCGGGCAGGAGGTACTTCACGTCCGCCTCGGTCAGGGAGGAGAAGCGCACCTTGACGCGCTCGTGCGTGTAGACCCTGACCTCGGGTTTGTAGCCGTCGCCCTCGTCGCGGAAGCGCGGGTCGTCTTCGATGGAGCGCAGCGTGTCGTACTCGCCGTGCGGGTCTACGATGAGGACGGCCGCGCGGTTGTAAGGGCGCATCAACTCCTCGACCAGAACGCCCGCCGTGTAAGACTTGCCCGAGCCCGTCGAGGCGAGGATGGCGAGGTGCGTCGAGACCACGTCCTTAATCGAGAGCACGACGGGCACCTCGTTCGCCTCGCGCGTCAGGAGGCTCCCGACGTGCGCCGAGCCGACCTCGCCCGCGCGCCTTGGGCTCAGGCACCGCGAGAGCGTCTCGGACGAGGCGAGGAAGACCGGGTCACCCGGCCGCGGCGGGATGCGCGGGTTGACGAAGTCGCCCAAGGATGGGTGGAAATAGCCGATGGTCTCGACAGTGATCTCGTACAGCTCGCAGCCCTCGCCGTCCAGACCGATGAGCGAAGAGACGACCGAGGGCGGCGTCTCGGGGTCTGAGAGGAACGTGTCCGGCAGGTTGCGCACCAGCCGCCGCTCGGTGACGTTGCCGATGATGCGCCGCTCCTCGCGGCCGTCGCGCGCCGCGTAGTAGACGAACTCGCCGATGCGCGCCCGCGCGTTGTCGGCCGTGATGAACAGGTACTCGTGCGGCCGCTCGCCCGGCCCCTTGACGGTTCCCGTGAGGGCGTCTGTCTGGTTCTCTTCTTTCATTGTGTCGGCGCTTCGGTCGATAAGGGTGAACGAAAACCCGCGGCAAGAGTAAGCGCGAGTATAGCACGGCGGCGCTTCAGTGGTGCGCGGACTTCTTGACGACGCCGCCGTGCACGTCCGAGAGCGGGTAGACGACGATGAAGGCCGAGGGGTCGTAGTCGGCGACGAGGGCGCGGACGCGGCCGATCTCCAGGCGCGTGACGACGCAGAAGAGGATGTTCTGCTCGACGTCCGTCCAGCCGCGCCGGCCCTTGTAGATGGTCACGCCGCGGGCGAGGTCGCGGATGACGGCCTGCCTGATCTCCTCGCTCCGCTCCGAGACGACGACGACGGCCGTGTACTGCTCGATGCCGTGGAGCAGGAAGTCGATGGTCTTCGACGCGGCGAAGTAGGTGAGGATAGAGTAGAGCGCCGTCTCGACGCCGAGGAAGAAGGCGGCCGCCGAGAAGATGAAGACGTTGAGGATGAGGATCACGTCGCCGACGCGGAGCAGGCTGCTGCGCTTGCTCACCAGCAGCGCCGCGACCTCCGTGCCGTCGAGCACCGCCCCGCCGCGGATGGCGAGCCCGATGCCGGCGCCGATGAAGAAGCCGCCGAAGACGGCCGTCAGAAGTTTGTCCGGCGTCACGTCGGGGAAGTGGACGAGCGCGAGGCAGAGCGCGAGCCCGCCGATGGCCGCCGCGCTCTTGAAGGCGAACTTCGCCCCGACCTGCTTGTAGCCGAGCGCGATGAAGGGGAGGTTGATGACGGGGATGAGGAGCGCGAGCGGCCAGCCCGCTACCTGCGAGAGGAGCATCGAGACGCCCGTCACCCCGCCGTCGATGAAGTGGCTCGACAGCAGAAAGCCCTTGAGCCCGAAGGCGGCCGAGAGTATCCCGAGCGCGACGAGCGCTACGTCGGCGACTGTGTGGGTGGCGGGGCGACTCATCCGCCGAGAATACGTGCGCCGCCTCGCGGCATGCAACCGGGCAGTAGGCGGTAGGCAGTAGGCAGATGGCGGTTGAAAGCGCTGCGGTCGGAACCTTCGGGTTAACCTCTCAACGTTCGGAACGCGGAGCGACTGCCTACTGCCTACTCTTCTCCCAGGTCTTTCTAATCGGGTGGGCTTCGGTGTTGAAGACGACGGTACGGAAGTCCAGCGTCTTCGGCGGGGCGAAGAGGAGGTAGAAGTATTTGAAGGTCTCGGCGAAGAGAAAGCTCTCCATGTTGTCCTCCTTCTCCTTGGTCTCGACGCTCTTGAGCGCGGCGTAAGCGGCCTCGGTCTTGCAGTGGCGGACGAAGTCTTCAAACATCTCCGCGCCCTCGGCGAGGTAGCGCGGGTCGCGTGTGAAGTGGTGGAGGTAGTAAGCCGACTCGACGATCTCGGGGCGCAGAGGGTAGCCGGCGCTCGTGACCTTCATCGTGCGGTAGTCGAGCCGCTCGGGCTCGATGCCGTGCGCGCGCCACATCTTCATCGAGGAGGCTTGCAGGCGGCGCGCGCGCTCCAGGTCGCCGGAGAGCGCGAGGACGGCCGGGAAGAAGGCGTCGAGCGCGCCGTACGCGGTCGCGGTGCGGCCGCCCGTGCGCATGTCCGCGTGGCCGTACCAGAGTTCGCCGCCCGCCCCGTCGGCGAGGTGTTTGTTGACGGCGGCGACGGATTCGAGCCACATCCGGCGGCAGTCCCGGTCGCCGAAGAGGAGCCAGCACTTGAGCAGGTATTCGTAGTAGGAGTCGATGCCGCCGCTGATGTGGCTCGTCCGGCCGACCCACTCGCCGGTCTCGACGTTGATGCGGCTGCCGACCAGCCCGATCTCAGAGCGGCGCTTGTAGGTCTCGACGAGCGCGCGCTTCGCCCTGTCGTAGAAGACGGGCCTGCGCGTGAGCTTCGAGAGCGTGCCGAACTCTAGCAAAAGAGTCCCGGCCTCGGCCGGGTTCGTCACCTCGCCGCGCACCTTGCCGGTGCGGAGGTTGACGAAGCGGTAGGGGATGCCCGTGGGCGAGTCGAACGCGGGGAGAAGTCGGTTGCCTAAGTCTTCGGCCAGACGTAAGAGCCTGCGGTCGCCCGTCAACTGGTAGGCCGAGAGGAGCCCTCCGAGGTGGCGGATGGTGATCTCGAAGTTCTGGACGTAGATGTCCTTGTCGAAGTTGAGGCGGCTGACGACGAACTCGCGCGTGCGCCGCTCCTCGTCGCGGAGGCCCATGACGAAGAGCGTGTCGAGCGCGTCCACCTGCGTCATGTAGAGCGGCTCGCCGTACCAGTCGCGCGCCGTCTTCGACAGGGGCTTCAGCTCGTCGTGCCCCCACGCGTAACGCTCGTACCCGCGCCACGCGTGCAGGAACTCCGCGCGCACGCGCGCCGCCATCTCGCGCCGGTTGACCTGCGCCGTGAGTGCGGCGGGAGAGAGCATAAGGGTCGAGAGCGCGAGCAGGAGCGTCGTCAGCCTGAGCCTCATCATCACGGCCTCCCGTCAGCACCGCTCGCGGTACTGTCCTTCATGCGAAGAAGCGCCGGAGCGTCTCGACGACATACTCCTGCTGCGCGCGCGTCAGCTCCGGATACATCGGGAGCGCGAGCGTCTCGCGGGCGGCGCGCTCGGACTCGGGGAAGTCGCCCTCCCTGTAGCCGAGGTCGGCGAAGCAGGGTTGCAGGTGGAGCGGGACGGGGTAGTAGACCTTCGTGCCGACGCCGTTCGCCTTGAGGTGTTCGAGCAGCGCGTCGCGGCGCGCGGCCGCGACGCGGACGACGTACTGGTGGAAGATGTGGCGCGCGCCGCGGTTGATGAACGGCAGCGTGACGAACTCCGTGAGTCCGGCGTCATTAATTAACTGCGTGTAAGTTTCGGCCCTCTCCCCGCGCGCGCCCGACCAGCCGTCGAGGTGCGGGAGCTTCACGCGCAGCACGGCGGCTTGGAAGGTGTCGAGGCGGCTGTTGAAGCCGACCTCGTCGTGGTGGTATTCGGTCGCGCCGCCGTGGACGCGGAGGCGGCGCAGGCGCTCGGCCGTCGCCCCGTCGTTCGTCGTCACCAGACCCGCCTCGCCCGCCGCCCCGAGGTTCTTCGTCGGGTAGAAGCTGAAGCAGCCCGCGTCGCCGACCGCGCCGGCCGAACGCCCCTCGGAGTCCCCGGCCCCGACGGCCTGCGCCGCGTCTTCGATGACGCGCACGCCCCTCTTTGCGGCGGCGCTCAGAATCTCGTCCATCTCCGCCATCTGGCCGTAGAGGTGGACGGGGACGACGGCGCGCGTCCGCTCCGTGATGACCTCCTCAACCTTTGTCGGGTCGATGTTGTAGGTGCGCGGCTCGATGTCCGCGAAGACGGGGCGCGCGCCCGCGCGCACGACCGCGCCCGCGGTGGCGAAGAAGGTGAAGGGCGTCGTGACGACCTCGCTTCCTTCTTTCACGTCTAATGCGAGCAGCGCCAGTAGCAGCGCGTCCGAACCCGACCCGCACCCGACCGCGTGGCGCGCCCGCGTGTAACGCGCCAGCTCCGCTTCGAGCAGCCGCACGTCCTCGCCCAGGATGAACTGCTGCGAGTCGAGCACGCGCGTCAAGGCGTCGCGCAATTCGTCGCGCAGCGCCGCGTGCTGCTGCTTCAGGTCGAGTAAGGGAACCTGCATTTTCGGTGCGGTCGTAGACATCTCTTTCCTCGTGAACCGTGAACCGTGACAAGAGGAGAACGGTTTTTAATCCTGTCACGGTTTACGGTTCACGGTTCACGCCTTAAAGCTTAATCCATTTGCCGCCGTCGTTGATCGACCGCTGCGCGGCTTCGAGGAGGCGGACGACGCGCAGTCCCGCGCGGCCGTCGGAGGCCGAGGGGCGCGCGTCGCGGATGGAGTCGAGGAACTCAGCGCAGACGTAGTGCAGCGCCTCGGTCGGGTCGAGCTTCGGCACCCACACGTCGCCGGTGCGGTAGCTGACGAGCGTCTTGTACGCCTCCTCCTCGTCGGTCGAGTAGGCGTTGCGCGTGACGCCCTTGTCGTAGATGCGCACCTTCTCGGTCGGCTCGATGTCGTCGTAGACGATCATCCGACGGCTGCCCGCGATGAGGGTGCGGCGAATCTTGACGGGCGAGAGCCAGTTGAAGTGGAAGTTGGCGATGAGCGCGTCGCCGAAGCGGAGCTGGACGTAGGCGATGTTCTCGATGCCGGGCTCGATGTGGCTGCTGCCCGTCGCCAGGAGCGCCGTCGGCTCGCGGCCGACCACGTAGTCCATGATGGAGAAGTCGTGCGGGGCCAAGTCCCACACGACGTTGATGTCGCGCTGGAAGAGCCCGAGGTTGACGCGCACCGAGTCGAAGTAGAGCAGCTCGCCCAGCTCGCCCGCGTCCACCGACTCCTTAATCTTCCTGACCGCGCCCGTGTAGATGAAGGTGTGATCGACCATCAGGGTGAGGCCGCGCCGCTCGGCCAGCGCGATCAGCTCCTCGGCCTCGCGCGCGCTCGCCGTGAAGGGCTTCTCGACGAGGACGTGCTTGCCCGCTTCCAGGGCGCGGCGCGCGAAGTCGTAGTGCGTGGCGACGGGCGTGGCGATGGCGACGGCGTCGAGGCGCGGGTCGGCGAGCAGCTCCCCGTAGTCCGTGGAGGCGCGCGCGGCCGTGTAGCGCCGCGCGGCCTTCGAGAGGTGGCGCGCGTCCTTGTCGCAGACCCAGCGCAGCGCCGCCGACTCGTTCTCGGCGAAGTTGCGTATCAGGTTCGGCCCCCAGTAGCCGCAGCCGACGACACCGACGGAGATGGTCATGGCAAAAGAAGAGAGCCCCGCGGGCTCCCGATACAATAAACGCGCGGGGGGCGTGGTTCAACCGGCGGCGGCCGAAGTCTCGGCGCAGAAGTCCGCGAGGGCGTCGGCGACGTACTTGATCTGGCGCTCGGTCAGCTCCGCGTACATCGGAAGCGAGAGCACGCGCGCCGACTGCGACTCGGCGTTGGGGAAGTCTCCCTCCGCGTGGCCGAGCGACGCGTAGGCCGGTTGCAGGTGGACGGGCACGGGGTAGTGGATGCCCGTCTGCACGCCCGCCGCCGAGAGGTATCGTTGGAGTTTGTCCCGCCCGCCGGTCTGGACGACGAAGAGGTGGTAGACGTGCTCGGCGTAGTCGGCCTCCTGCGGCAACGTGAGCGGGGGGGCGAGCGGCGCGAGCAGCTCGCGGTAGCGCGCCGCGTGCCGGCGGCGGAGCGCGTTCCAGTCGTCGAGGTACTTGAGCTTGACGTTCAGCACCGCGCCCTGGATGCCTTCGAGCCGCATGTTGTAGCCGACCAGCTCGTGCCGGTACTTCTGCTCGGAGCCGTGGTCGCGCAGCATGCGGAGGCGGCGCGCCACCTCCGGGTCGTTCGTTACGACGGCCCCGCCCTCGCCGTACGCGCCGAGGTTCTTGCCGGGGTAAAAGCTGAAGCAGCCGGCGCGGCCGAGAGCGCCGACGCGCCGGCCCTTGTAGCGCGCGCCGTGCGCCTGCGCCGCGTCCTCGATGACGATGAGGTCGTGACGCTCGGCGACCTCGAACACGGCGTCGAGGTCCGCGGGCTGGCCGTAGAGGTGGACGGGGATGATGGCGCGCGTCCGCTCCGTGACGACTTCATCAATCTTTGTCGGGTCGATGTTGTAGGTGACGGGGTCGCAATCGACGAAGACGGGCGTCGCGCCCGCGGTCGAGACGGCCTCGGCCGTGGCGAAGAAGGTGTTGGCCGGGACGACGACCTCGTCGCCCGCGCCGACGCCGCACGCCTGCAGCGCGAGCTGGATGGCGGCCGTGCCGTTCGACACGCCGACGCACTCACTCGCGCCGACGTACTCGGCGAACGCGCGCTCGAACGCCTCGACCTCGCGCCCCAGGATGAAGGCCGACGTGTCGAGCACCCTCTGGACGGCCTCGTCAACCTCGGCCTTCATCGAGCGGTACTGCGCTTGCAGGTCTACGAACGGGACTGGCATAGGAAGAACCGTGAACCGTGAACCGTGACAAGAGAAAACCGCGAACCGTGACGAGGCGGAGCCTTCCTGTCACGGTTCACGGTTCACGGCTTTTGATTATCCGCGCCGGGTTGCCGGCGACGACAGCGCCGGGGGGGACGCTTCTGGTGACGACCGCGCCGGCCCCGACGACGGCGCGCTCGCCGATCTCGAGGCCGCAGAGGATGGTGGCGTTGCTGCCGATGGAGGCGCCGCGGCGGACGACCGTTCGTTCGAGCGTCCAGTCCTCCTCGGTCTGCGGCGTGCCGTCGGGGCGCGCGGCGCGCGGCAGGCGGTCGTTCGTGAACATCACGCCGTGGCCGACGAAGACCTCGTCTTCGAGCGTGACGCCCTCGCAGATGAAGGTGTGGCTCGAAATCTTGCAGCGCGCGCCGATCGAAGCGCCCTTCTGTATCTCGACGAAGGTGCCGATGCGCGTCTCGTCGCCGACGCGGCAGCCGTAGAGGTTGACGAAGGCGTAGAGCTTAACGTCGCGCCCGAGCACCACGTCCGAGGCGACGCGGCAGAACTCGCCCGCCATCAACGCGCCCCGCCGCCCGCGGCCTCGGCCCCCTCGGGCGCGTCCTCCTCCTCGGCCGCGTAGTAGCCCGAGTAGTAGCCCGAGTAGTAGTAGTCCGTCCCCTCCAGCTTCACGTTGTTAAGCACGATGCCGAAGAGGTGCGCGCCCACGTCCTGCAACTGCTGCTTGGCGCGGCGCGCCGTCGAGCGCGAGGTGTGCCCGCCGTGGACGACCAGCATCACGCCGTCCACCATCGTCGAGAGGATCGAGGCGTCGGTGAACGAGATGGCCGGCGGCGAGTCGATGACGATGTGCGTGAAGTGCTCCGAGAGCACGTAGAGGAGCTTGCGCATCTCGTCCGAGCCCAAAAGCTCGGCCGCGTTGGGCGGCACCGGCCCCGAGGGCAGAATCTTGAGGTTCGGCAGCTTGTCGTAAGACTGGATGAGCGAGGAGACGTTCGACTCGCCCGAGAGATAGTTCGTCACGCCCTTCGTGTTCGCGATGCCGAAGTGCGCGTGGACGCGCGGGCGGCGCAGGTCGCAGTCGAGGACGAGCACCTCCGCGCCGGTCTGCGCGAGCATGGTGGCGAGGTTGACGACCGTGGTCGTCTTGCCCTCGGAGGGCTGGCTCGAAGTGACGAGCACGGTCTTCGGCGGCTGGCCGGCGCTCGAGAGCAGCAGCGAGGTGCGCAGGTGGCGGTACGCCTCGGCGGCCGCCGAGCGCACGTCGCTGATGAGCGCGAGCGCGGTCGCCGCGCCCGGCTCGGGCTCGGGCGCGCCGCGGCCCAGGAGCCGGCGCGCCTCGCGCGGCGCGGGGATGAGCGCGAGCGTCGGCACGTGGAGGTGGCGGTCAACGTCCTCGACCGACTTGAGCGAGTCGTCGAGGTAGTCGAGCAGGAAGGCGAGCCCGACGCCGACGCCAAGGCTGAGCAGCAGCGCGACCATGATGTTGCGGCCGCGCTGCGGGCCGATGGGCTCGCGCGGGACGCGCGCCTCCTCGACCGTCGAGACGTTGCCGGCCGCGCGGTCGCCGTTCGTCACGCGCAGCTCGTTCAGGCGCTGCTGGTAGAGGTTGAGGTTCTGGCGGTCGGTCTCGATCTGCTGGTTGAGGTCGGTCAGCCCCGTCACGGCGATGCCCTGCGCGGCGGCCTGCGCCCGCTCCGAGAAGTAGGCGGTGCGCAGCTCGGCCTCCTTCTTCTTCGCGGCCTCGTACTGGGTCTGGAGGCCGATGAAGACCTCCTCGGGGGCCTTGTCGAGCTGGGCCTTCAGCTCCTCGACCTGCTTCCTGAGCTTGATGACCGCGGGCCACTCCTCGGTGTAGACGACGCGCAGCGCGGCCAACTGCTCCTCCAGCTCGCTGATGCGGGCGCGCAGCTTCTGGATGCTGTCGTTCTTGATGACCTCGGGGATCGACCAGACGCCCGAGACCTCGCGCGTCCTCATGGCCGCGAAGTAGACCGACTCGGCGTCCTTGCGCTTGGCCTCGGCGTCCTGCAACTGCGAGCTGTAGGTGCTCAGGCGCAGCGCCACGAAGTCGGCCCCCGGCTTGTCGGTGAGCGGGATGCCCCTATCCTGCTTGTAGTTGATGCGCTTCTGCTCGTTGGCCTGGATGCGCGACTGGAGCTCGATGATCTGGTTGGCCAGCACGTCCTCGGCCTTCTGCGAGCCGGAGGTCTCGGCGCGGATGTCGTTCTCGCTGAAGATGGTCGCCAGCGTGTTGGTGACGTTGGCGGCGACCTGCGGGTCGGTGTGCTGGAAGTGGATGTTGACGAGGTTGGTGCGCTCGATCGGCTCGATGATCAGGCTGTTGCTCAGCGCGTCCTCGTAGGGCTCGAGCTTCTTCGTCATCTCGGGGCTGAGCTGGTCGGCCGTCAGCTCCACGTCGTTGACGACGGGGACGCCGGCGGCGGCGTCCGGCTGCGCCTGCGGCTGCGCCTTGCCGCCCGAGACGAGGCGGCGCAGGCCGGCGATGACGCCCGTGCCCTGCGGCGCGCCGAGGAAGGCGGGGTTGTTCTGGAGGTCGAGCCGCAGGATGACCTGGCGCGCCAGCTTCTGCGTCTTGAGCATCTGGAGCTGCGTGTTCCAGTAGTTCGGGTCGTTGCTGCGGATCTGGATGGCGCCGCCGCGGCCGGTCTCGACGACGCTGCGCGCCTTCTGCTCGATCTTGATCTGCGTCGAAGCCTGGTAGACCGAGGGCATCCGGTACATGTGGATGGTGACGAGGCTGGTGACGATGACCACCAGGCTGAGGATGAGCCACTTGCGCTTGAGGACGACGGCCAGGTACTCGCGCAGGTGCGGCTGCTCGGTCGAGATGGCGGGGACGGGGACGGGCGCCGCCGCCAGGTCGCGCAGTGGACGGTCGAGCTGCTCCGACGGGAGCGGCAGCAGGCGGTTATCTTGCGACATCATAATTCTTATTTCTGTGGTTCACCTGACGGGTCTCTTGCGGGCGGCACAGACCGCGCACACGTCGGCTAATTTCCGGCGCCGTAATGATATACAGAGACTTGCTTCGAGGCAAATCAGGAAAAAGCAGTAGTCAGGAGACAGTAGTCAGTAGAGAAATCCTCTTCATGACGAACCTTGCGACTTTCATCCTCAACGTCCGACACGCGGAGCGCTACCGACTACTGACTACTGATTACTGTCTACTTGTTCTGTCCGCCTACTGCCTGCCGAATTCCGCGAGCGCTTCGCGCCAGTCCCGGAGGGGCGCGAGCCCGATGGCTTCGGAGAGCAGGCAGCGCAGGCGCGAGTTGCGCGGGCGCGGCGCGGGCCGCTTGAGCGAGTCGGCCGGGACGCCCTCTACCTCGGCCCCGGCGGCCCCTGCGGCCTCGGCCGCGGCGCGCGCGAAGCCCTCGTAACTCGCCCCCGCGCCCGAGTTGACGACGTGGAAGACGCCCGGCAGGTCTAACTCGGCCAGCTCGCGCAGGCGGGCCGCGAGGTCAACCGCGTAGGTCGGCGTGCCGTAAGAGTCCGAGATGGCCCGCAGGCGCTCGCCGCGGCGCGCGCGCTCCAGAGCGGTCGCGAGAAAGTTCCTCCCGCCGGGGCCGAAAATCCAGCCCGAGCGCACGACGACGGTGCGCGCCGACGCCGCCTGCGCCCGCCGCTCGCCTTCGAGCTTTGATGCGCCGTAGGCGCTCAGCGGGTGCGGGTCGTCGCGCTGCGTGTAGAAATAATTTTCGCGCCGGCCGTCGAAGACGTAGTCGGTCGAGACGGTGACGAAGCAGGCGCGCGCCAGCCGGCTCGCCGTCGCGAGGCTCTCGACGCCCTGCGAGTTGACGAGGAAGGCGCGCTGCGGGTCTAACTCGCAGGCGTCAACTTCAGTCCACGCGGCGCAGTTGATGGCCGCGTCGGGTTTGAGGCGCGCGAACGTCTCGCGCACGGCGCGCTCGTCGGTGATGTCGAGCCCGGCGTGGTCGAACGCCTCGACCTCGTCGCCCAGCGCGCGGCAGTGTCCGGCGAGCAGCCGGCCGACCATCCCGCCCGCGCCCGTGATGAGAACTTTCATAAGGTATTAAGAGGCCCGAGACAGAGGCCGCGGCCCTTCCCGCTTCACGCCCAGCCCGCCGGCGGACGCAGACGGGCGCGGAGGTAGCCCCACAGGGCCGCGGCCGTCACCGCGCAGGCGGCGAGCATTGGCGGGTATGCCTCGACAATATATCTTGTCTCGGGCGCGTAATGAAATCCGAAGAAGGCGCTGCGCGCGACGACGACGAGCAGCAAAAGCCACATCAGCGGCCGCCCGCGCAGCCACAGCGCGAAGGCCGCCAGCGCACACAGGTGCAGCGGCAGGACGGAGAGGACGCGCAGCAGCATCATGTAGGGCGTCGGGCGGCTCGTGCTGAAGCCCGTCAGCCACATCGAGGCGAGGCGGTAGAGCGGGAGCGTCAGGAAGAAGCGCAGCGGCGCGGCGCGCACGCGCTCCCACCCCAGCGCGCGGAAGTCCGCGTCCAGGTCGGGCGTGATCTGGCCGGCGCGGTTGTGCCGGCCGATGAGTTCGACGACGCGCCGGCGCTCCTCCTCCGAGTCGTAGGCGTCGCGCGGCAGGTGCGCCGCGTCGAAGGCGGTGACGCCCGTCGGCCACGCCGCCTCGAAGGCGTAGTCGAAGTGCGTCTCGTCCCTCAGCCACGTGCGCACCCAGTGGAGGTAGCCCTTCGGGAAGTAGCACCCGGCGGCGCAGCCGTACTCGTCGGCGAGCGGCTCGACGATGCCGAAGGCGACGTAGTTGCGCGCCGTCCAGGGCGTGAGCGTGAGGCCGAGCGCGACGCAGAACCCGGCGGCCGTCAGGAGCGCCGCGCGCGAGCGCCTGCGCAGGAGCCGCGCGCCCAGAAAGATGAAGACGGCGAAGGCCAGCAGCACCGAGTCGGGGCGCGTCAAAATCGCCAGCGCGCACGCGACCCCGGCCGCGGCCCACTCGGCGCGCCCCCCCTTCTCGATCCCGCGCGCGGCGAGCGCGAGCGTGAGCGTCGTGAAGAAGAGGGTCAGCGTCTCCGCCATCAGGCAGGCCGTCCAGACCATCGTGTACCAGGAGACGAGCCCGTAGAGGGCGAGGCCGGCGAAGGCGGCGCGCTCCTTGAGCCCGGGCGGCGCAGCCCGGAAGGCGACGTAGGCGAGCAGCAGGCAGGTCAGGAGGTCGAGCAGGGCCTGCGCGACGCGGACGGCGTCGCCGCGCTGACCCGCGACGGCGTAGACGGCGGCCATGAAGAGCGCGTAGCCCGGCGCGCTCGCCATGCTCGGGCGGTAGGGCGGCGCCTCGTCCACCGAGTAGCCGTTGCCGGCCAGCAGGTTCGACGCCGAGAGGTGGTAGCGCACGTCGCCCGCCCAACTGGCCGGGTGCGGCGCGACGAAGATGAAGCAGAGCCGCAGCGCGAAGGCGGCGACGAGCAGCCCGAGCACGACCGTGCGGTGTGCGCGGAGCCAGCGGCGGAAAGAGTCTTCGGGCGCGCGTGCGCCGGGCGGGAGTTCCTCTCGCATAAGTGTGGACGTTGGGCGTGCGGGCCGGGCCGCCTCAGCCCGCGCCGACCTCCTGCCCGTACTGCTTGGCGTAGTATTCGCGGTAGGCGCCGCTGCGCGCGCGCTCGACCCACTCCCCGTTCTCCGCGTACCAGCGGATGGTCTTCGCGAGGCCCGACTCCCAGGTCTCGCGCGGCTTCCAGCCGAGTTCCGTCTCCGCCTTGACCGGGTCGATGGCGTAGCGGCGGTCGTGGCCGGGGCGGTCTTTGACGAACCTGATGAGCGAGCGCGGCTTGCCCAGCGCGTCGAGGACGGACTCGGCGACCTCGATGTTGCGCCGCTCGTTGCGCGCGCCGACGTTGTAGACCTCGCCCGCGCGCCCGCGCAGCAGCGCGGCCAGGATGGCGCGGCAGTGGTCTTCGACGTAAATCCAGTCGCGCACGTTGCGGCCGTCGCCGTAGACGGGGATGGCCTCGTCGCGCAGCGCGTTCGAGAGCATCAGCGGCAGGAACTTCTCGGGGAACTGGCGCGGGCCGTAGTTGTTGCCGCAGCGCGTGACGACCACGTTGAGGCCGTGCGTGTGGCGTGCGGCGCGGCAGAGGTGCTCGGCCGCGGCCTTCGAGGCCGAGTACGGGCTGTTGGGCTCGAAGGGGGACTCCTCCGTGAAGAACGCGTCGTCGCGCTCGGGCAGACTCCCCATCACCTCGTCGGTCGAGACCTGAAGGAACCGCCGGACGCCCCTCTCCCTCGCCGCGTCGAGCAGAACCTGCGTGCCGAGGACGTTGGTGCGGATGAACTCGGCGGCCGAGTGGATGCTGCGGTCAACGTGCGACTCGGCGGCGAAGTTGACGACCGCGTCTGTGCCTTCCGCCAGAGCGGAGAGGACGGCCGCGGGGTCGCAGATGTCTCCGCGGACGAAGCGGTGACGTGCGTCTTCAATTTCTTGAAGGTTGTCGAGGTTGCCGGCGTAGGTCAGCGCGTCGAAGTTGACGACCTCGCAGCCGGGCAGTTCTTCGAGCAGGAGCCGGACGAAGCACGAGCCGATGAAGCCCGCACCCCCGGTCACGAAAATTCGTCGCATGTTCTCCATTATGTCTCCGGGATTTGATGATGAACGGCGCGCCTTCAGCCGTAGGTCTGCGCGCCGGGCGCGGCGGCGAAGCGGCGGGGCTCGACCCGCTTCAGCTCGGGCACGCGCGTGAACGACGAGCCGAGCGAGCAGAAGAGGTTGAAGCGGAAGATGAGCCAGAGCGCCTGCAATCCGTCGCGCAGCCCGATCTTCTTCCCCTCGTCGTAGGTGCGCCCGTAGTAGCTGATCGGCACCTCGTAGATGGCGCAGCCGAGCTTGGCGACCTTCGCCGTCACCTCGACCTCGAAGCCGAAGCCGGAGGAGGTGATCCGCATGTTGCGGATGACCTCGCCGCGGAACGCCTTGTAGCCGGTCTCGATGTCGGTCATGTTGAGGTTCGTGAGCAGGTTCGAGAGGAAGGTCAGGAACTTGTTGCCGAGGTAGTGGTAGAAGTAGAGCACGCGCGTCGCGCGGCGGACGAGGAAGCGCGAGCCGTAGACGACGTCGGCGCGCTCGTTGACGATCGGCTCGATGACGAGCGGTATCTCGGCCGGGTCGTACTCCAAGTCGGCGTCCTGCACGATGACGATCTCGCCGCGCGTCAGGCGGAAGCCGGTGCGCAGCGCCTCGGTCTTGCCGCGGTTGCGCTCGTGGCGCGCGACGCGCACCTGCGGGTGCGCCTCCGCGAGAGCGCGCGCGACCTCGCGCGTGCCGTCGGTCGAGCAGTCGTCCACGACGACGACCTCCAGCAGGCGCGGCAGCGCGAGCAGCTTCTCGACGACCTCCCCGAGCGTCGCCTCCTCGTTGTAGACGGGGACGACGACGGACAGGCGGGGGGCGTTCACTTGTGGCTCGGGTTTCATTCGCTTCTGTCTGCGACGGGGGCCGGGACGGCCGCGAACTCGGGGAGGGGGGCCGGCAACATCCCGCCCGCCCCCTTCGAGACGGCCTCCAGGTCGGCCCGCACCATCTCCTTGATCATCTCCTCGAACGTGTAGGTGGGCCGCCACCCGAGGGCGGAGCGCGCCTTGCCCGCGTCGCCGACCAGCAGGTCAACCTCCGCCGGGCGGTAGAACTTCTCGTCAACCCTAACGTAGTCGCGGTAGTCGAGCCCCACCTCGGCGAATGCCAGCTCGCAGAACTCCCTCACAGTGTGCGTCTCGCCCGTCGCGATGACGTAGTCGTCGGGCGCGTCCTGTTGCAGCATCAGGTGCATCGCGCGCACGTAGTCCCGGGCGTGCCCCCAGTCGCGCCGCGCGTCGAGGTTCCCGAGGCGGAGTTCGTCGGCGAGCCCGGCCTTGATGCGCGCGAGCGTCGAGGTGATCTTGCGGGTGACGAACTCGAAGCCGCGCCGCGGCCCCTCGTGGTTGAAGAGGATGCCCGAGGCGCAGAACATCCCGTAGGCCTCGCGGTAGTTCCGCGTCAGGTCGAAGCCCGCGACCTTGCTGATGCCGTAAGGCGAGCGCGGGTGGAAGGGGGTCGTCTCCTTCTGCGGCGTCTCGCGCACCTTGCCGAACATCTCGGACGAGCCGGCGAAGTAGAAGCGGCAGCGCGGGCGCAGCTCGCGCAGCGCGGCCAGCATGTAGTGCGTCCCGTTGATGTTCGTGTTCATCGTCGAGAAGCCGTCGGCGAAAGACTCGGCGACGAACGACTGCCCGGCCAGGTGGTAGCACTCGTCGAAGTCGTGGCGGCTGATGACGTGAAAGATCGAGGCGTAGCTTTCGAGGCTGGCCGGGTGCACGTGCAGCCGCCCGCCGAGGTGCGCGATGCGCGCCAGCCTGCGCTCAGGCTCCTCGAGCGCGACGCGCCGCACGAGCCCGTGCACCTCGTAGCCGAGCGCGAGCAGGTGCTCGGCGAGGTAGCTCCCGTCCTGCCCGGTGACGCCGGTGATCAGAGCCTTCTTGGTCATGCGCGAGCTGCTGTTGAAGGGACGCCGGGACGTAAGAGCGCGGTCACGAAGGGCCAGCGCGCGGTTGCCACGGGTGTGGCAACGCCCCTCTTATTCCGATTGCCTGCGGCGTGCGGGCCGTCCCCGGAAAAAAAAATCGACTGCCCATTGACAACTCGGCGAATTTATCATAAAACCTCTCCCCGCTTCTAACGGTCGGATTCGGAGGTGCTGCCCGGAAGAGCCTCTGGTGAGTCGACATCTTACTTGGCTTCCCGTTTAAGCCTAGCCCGCCCCATCCTTCGCAGGCGCCGGCACGCCCTCGCCGCCGCTTCCACCATCCCTAATTTGCCGAGAAAGCAAGGAGACCAAAGAAATGCTTAACAAGAGAACCCCTCTGAAGATTTTTGTCCTTCTCACCGCCATCTTCGCCCTCTCCGCGGTCGCGCAGGCCCAGGCCACGAGGACTTGGGTGTCCGGCGTCGGCGACGACGTCAACCCCTGTAGCCGCACCGCCCCCTGCAAGACGTTCGCCGGGGCCATCTCGAAGACCGCGGCCGGCGGCGAGATCGACGCGCTCGATCCGGGCGGGTTCGGCGCCGTGACCATCACGAAGAACATCACCCTCGACGGCGGGAAGGGCTCGGGCTGGGCCTCGATCCTCGCCAGCGGCACCAACGGCGTCAACATCAACGACAGCGCGACGGCCTCTCCCAACACCATCTCGGTCACGCTGCGCAACATCTCGATCAACGGCGCGGGGACGACCCTCGGCTTGAACGGGATCAACTTCACGTCCGGCCGGAGGCTCAACGTCGAGAACTGCCAGATCTTCAACTTCTCGAACGCGGGCATCAACGTCAACCAGACCGGCGTCACCAACAACACCGGCACCAGCGTGTTCGTCACCAACACGTCGATCTACAGCACCAACCGCGGCATCGACCTGCTGAACTCCGGTGGGCCTTTCGTGACGGCCGTCGTGAACAACTCGACCATCGCGAACCAGGTTGACGGCGTGCGGCTGCGGACGAACGCGCACGCCACGTTGAACAACTCCTCCGTCACCTTCGGCAGCACGTCCGGCATCACCCTGTTCGGGGCGGCGGGGACCGGGGCCGGCACCACGGCCAACGTCATCAACACCGTCGTCAGCCACAACGGGACGGGCCTGATCAACAACTCGGGCGCCACCAACCTCGGCGGCTCGACCTTCGTCGAGAACGGGACGGCCATCAGCATGACCCTCAACAACGCCGTCAAGACGTACGGCACTAACAACATCACCGGCACGATCTCGGGCGGGTCGATACAGTTGACGCCCGCGCAGTAGGCCGCGGGGCCCCTACCAGTCGGCCGGCCGCCCCCGCGCGGGGGCGGCCGGCCGACAGAATTGCTCACCTCGTGGCGGAAACTAACGCGGGCTTCGGCATCAGCCCTGCGCCCCTTGATTCCGCTCCCCGCCACCTCGGGCAACTCAGCACAGTAACACTCGGAGGATCACTATGCGCCCCGCCACCCACTACTACGCAGATTATCGCCACCCCGACAAGACAAGATCATCTTCCGCGCGAACGCGCGCGGCCTTCAGGCCCTCGGGCCGCGCCATCGTCCTCGCGCTGTTCGCCGCCATCTTCACGGTTCTTAATACCTCCGCCTCATACGCCTGGCCGACAGGCCCGCGCGCCGCGGCGTACAACGCTGCCGCGCTTTCCGCCGCCCCCGTCGCCGAGCGCGACTTCGCCTCAGGCCTCTTCCTGGCCGCGTTCTTCCAGTTGACGACAGAGTCCGTCGAGACCTACGACTCCGACTGCATGACGCCCAAGGAGCAGTTCACCCTGGGCGACACCGTGTGCGTGAAGGCCAGCGTCCCCCTCGCCATCCTGGTGGGCCGGCGCGGCATCAACATCATCGGGCCGGCGAACGTCGTGCGGGGCTCGCTCGGCGTGTCGGGGCTGACGCAGACCTTCTCCTTCACCCTCCCCTCGACGGCCCAGACCATCATCGGCGACGAGACGTTCGACAACCGCGGCACCTGGCGCGCCGACCTCTCGACGTTGACCAGCGCGCGCCGCGCCTCCGTCTTCTTCGACGTCTCCGCGCCGACCCCGGCGGCCGACCTCCAGATCGTCGCGGGCATCGACGGCGCCAGCACGGTCAATTCGGGCGACCCGGTGACGGCGACGGTCTACGTCTTCAACTCGGGGCCCGACGACGCGGAGAACGTCGTGGTCACCCCGCCCACCCACTCGGGCCTCGCGCTCCAGAGCTTCGCGCCCGCGAACGGCGCGGACTGCGAGGGCCCGTGCACCATCGAGACCCTCGCGCGGCGCGGCTTCGCCAAGTTCGTGGCGACCTACAACGTGACGGCGGCGGACGGGACGAAGATCGCCGCGCTGACCACGGTGGAGAGCGACACGGAAGACCCGCGCCCCTTCTCCAACGCGGACGCCATCTTCCTGAGCGTCGGTGTCGTCAACCCGAACTCGTTCTGCGCGCTCACCTGCCCGGCCGACGTGGTGGCGACGGCGAACACGACGGTCGGCGGCGACCTGGGCGCGTTCGTGAAGTATTCCGCGGCGGGCGTCTCCGGCGACTGCGGGGCGGTAACGAACAGCCCGGCCCCCGACGAGACGACCGGCCTGCGGTTCTTCCCCGTCGGCACGCACACCATCACCTCGACCTCGGAGACGGGCGGCGGCAGCTGCACCTTCAGCATCAAGGTGGTTGACACGCCCGCGCCGACCATCTCGTGCCCGGCGGACAAGTTCGCCACCGACGCGGACGACTCCGGCGACGAGACGGTGGCCGTGGGCACGCCCACCCACACCGCCTCGGGCGGCGGGACAGTCACGGGCCTGCGCAGCGACAGCACGCCGGCCGTGCTGGACGCCGAGGGCGAGGTCATCACCCCCGCGCAGCCGAAGCCGCTGACCGACCCGTACCCGGTCGGCATCACCTCGATCCTCTGGACGGTCACCGACGTGGACGGCCGCACGGCGACCTGCACGCAGAAGGTCATCGTCACCGACAACACCTGCGCCGGCGACACCACGCCGCCGACCATCACGGCCCCGGACGACGTCACGGTCGGGACGGGCTCCGACAACACCGGCTGCACGGTGGCGCTCGCCGGCGAGCTGGGCCAGCCCGAGGTCAGCGACAACTGCGCGGTGACCGTCACGATCACCGGCCTGCCGCCGGGCAACAACTTCGCCCCCGGCACCTACACGCTGACCTACAAGGCGCGGGACGCCGCCGGCAACGAGGCGACCGACACGCAGGTCGTGACGGTGATCGACGACACGGCCCCCATCATCCAGGCCCCGGACGACGCGACCTACACCTGCCTGAGCGAGGTGCCCGCGGCCAGCCCGTCGCAGGCGCGCGGCCCGGCCGTCGGGGCCGACGGCCAGTTCCTGCGCGACGCCAACGGCGAACTCATCTTCAGCGCCTCGCCGTTCGACAACTGCGGCGTGACGGTGACGGTGAGCGAGGCCGCCACGGGCGTCGGCTCGGCCACGAGCCCGAAGGTGATCACGCGCACCTTCACGGCGAAGGACGCCGCCAACAACACGGCCTCGGACGTGCAGACTATCACGGTCGCGGACGGCACGGCGCCGACCCTGAACGTGCCGGCGGACGTCACGGTCTACCTGCCGCTCAACACGCCGGACGTCTCGATGGCCGTCACGTACCCGGCGGCGACGGCGACGGACAACTGCTCGGGCACGGTGACGATCGCTTACACCCACCCGTCGGGGACGGTCTTCAACGTCGGCCCGACGACGGTGACGGTGACGGCGACCGACGCCGTGGGCAACCAGACGACGGGGACCTTCACCGTGACGGTGCTCTACAACTTCACCGGCTTCTTCTCGCCGGTGGACAACCCGCCGGTTCTCAACCAGGTTAAGGGCGGCCAGACCGTCCCGATGAAGTTCAGCCTGAGCGGGAACAAGGGGCTGGGGATTCTGGCCGCGGGCTTCCCGGCGTCGCAGCAGGTCGGCTGCGCGGACAACGTCCCGATCAACGACATGGAGGAGACGGAGACGCCCGGCGCCAGCACGCTCACGTACACCCCGGACATCTACCAGTACAACTGGAAGACCGAGAAGTCGTGGGCCGGCACCTGCCGCGTCCTGACCGTCAAGCTCAACGACGGCTCGACGCACACGGCGAACTTCAAGTTCAAGTAGAGCGAGACAGCCGGGCCGGGGGTTTAGACCCGGCCGGGCCTGCCCCGTTCTTCAAGAGACTCATCCACCCGGAGCCCCCGCGGCCCCTCGAAGTCAGAGGCGGCCGCGGGGGCTCCGGCCCATCTGCGGCGCGGCGCGCGACGCGGACTTCCTGCCGGGCGGCGTCGCTTGACGAACCTGCCCCGCCTGTTTAGACTGCAAATCCCTCTCAGGCAATAAAATCTCAACCGCGATTGAGGTTTAAGAGGGGGCCGCCGCGCCCCGCAGTGGACGGACGGCCGGAACACACACTCGATGGGTACTACCACAAGCAACAACGCGGGCGCGATGGGGGCCGTGCCCCCCGCGGCCGGCGTCCCCGCAAAGGCCCCGGCGGCGACCGGGGTCGCCCCGCACGCCCTCCCCGACGAGCCGCTGGTCACAATCGAACCCGGCAAGTCCTGGGCGGGACTCGACCTCCGCGAGCTGTGGGAGTACCGCGAGCTGCTCTATTTCCTCATCTGGCGCGACGTGAAGGTGCGCTACAAGCAGGCTGCGCTCGGCCTCGCCTGGGTCTTGATCCAGCCGCTGCTGATGACGGCCGTCTTCACGATCTTCCTGGGCAAGCTCGCCCGCGTGCCCTCGGACGGCACGCCCTACATGCTCTTCGCCTACATCGGCCTGCTGATCTGGGGCTTCTTCTCGTCCTCGGTGATGAACAGCAGCGCGAGCCTGGTGGGCAACGCGCACCTCATCACCAAGGTCTATTTCCCGCGCGGCGTCGTCCCGGCGGCGGCCGTCGGCGCGCGGCTCGTCGACCTGGCCGTGTCGTCCCTCCTCCTGGTCGGGCTGCTGGTCTACTACCGCGTCGCGCCGACGGCCGCCCTCCTGGCGCTGCCGCCGCTGCTCGTCATGACGACGCTGCTGGCGCTGGCGTGCGGCATGCTCACCTCGTCGCTGAACGTGAAGTACAGGGACATGGGCGTGGCGCTGCCCGTCCTGATGCAGCTCTGGATGTACCTCTCGCCGGTGCTCTACCCGCTGAGCCTCGTGCCGGAGGGCTGGCGCGGGGTCTACGCGCTCAACCCGCTGGTCGGGATCGTCAGCGGCTTCCGCGCGGCGGTGCTCGGCGGCGAGTTCGACTGGTACGCCCTCGCGGTCTCGGCCTCCTTCACGCTGGCGCTGCTCGTCTGCGCGTCCTACCTCTTCCGGCGGGTCGAGCGGGAGTTCGCCGACGTCATCTAACAAGCTCCCATGAAGCCGATCATCAGGGCCGAGGGCCTCGCCAAGAAGTACGTCATCGAGTTGGGGCGCGAGCCCTACCAGACGCTGCGCGAGACGCTGACGAAGGCCGTCAGGGCTCCGTTCAGGCGCGGCGGCGCGGGGGCGGGGGCCGAGGAGGTCTGGGCGCTGGAGGACGTGGGCTTCGAGATCAGGCCGGGCGAGGTGGTCGGCCTCATCGGCCGCAACGGCGCGGGCAAGTCCACGCTCCTCAAGGTGCTCTCGCGCATCACGGAGCCGACGCGCGGGCGCGTCGAGCTCTACGGCCGGGTCGGAAGCTTGCTCGAAGTCGGCACGGGCTTCCACCCGGAGCTTTCGGGGCGCGAGAACGTCTACCTCAATGGGGCCATCCTCGGGATGCGCAAGGCCGAGATCGAGTCCAAGTTCGATGAGATCGTCGCCTTCGCTGAGGTCGAGCGGTTCATCGACACGCCGGTCAAGCGCTACTCGTCGGGGATGTACCTGCGCCTGGCCTTCGCCGTCGCCGCGCACTTAGAGCCCGAGATACTGCTGGTGGACGAGGTGCTGGCGGTGGGCGACGCGCGCTTCCAGCGCAAGTGCCTCAACAAGATGGAGGACGTGGGGCACGAGGGGCGCACCGTGCTCTTCGTCTCGCACAACATGCCGGCCGTGACGCGCCTCTGCCCGCGCACCGTCCTGCTCGACGGCGGGCGCGTCCTCGCGGACGGCCCCTCCTACGAGGTCGTGAGCGCGTACCTCAACACGGGGCTGGGGACGACGGCCGCGCGCGCGTGGCCCGACCCGGCGAAGGCCCCGGGCAACGAGATCGCGCGGCTGTGCGCGGTGCGCGTCAGGACGGAGGAGGGCGAGGTCTGCGACGCCGTGGACATCCGGCGCCCCGTAGGCGTCGAGATGGAGTTCGAGGTGCTGAAGCCGGGGCACGTGCTCGTGCCCAATTACCACTTCTTCAACGAGGAGGGGCTCCACCTGTTCGTCACGCACGAGTTCGAGACCGAGTGGGCGCGGAGCCCGCGCCCACTCGGCCGCCACGTGAGCACGGTCTGGATACCGGGCAACTTCCTCGCCGAGGGCACGCTCATCGTCAGCGTCGCGCTCAGCTCCTACGACCCGACGCCGACGTTGCACTTTTTGGAGCGCGACGCGGTGGCCTTCCAGGTCATCGACAGCCTCGAAGGCGATTCGGCGCGCGGGCCTTACGCGGGGGCGATGCCCGGCGTCGTCAGGCCGACCTTCAACTGGACTTCGGGGCCGGCCCGCGCGCGGGACGAGGAGGCATCTTTAGCCGTGGGGGACGCTGCCGGATGAAGGTCGTCATTCTCGCCGGCGGGCTGGGCACGCGGCTCGCCGAGGAGACGGAGATTAAGCCGAAGCCGATGGTCGAGATCGGGGGGCGCCCGATACTGTGGCACATCATGCGCCACTACTCGCACTTCGACTTCAAGGAGTTCTTCATCGCGCTCGGCTACCGCGGCGAGGTCATCAAGCGCTACTTCGTGGACTACTGCGCGCTGAGCGGGAGCATGACGGTCGATCTGCGGCGCGGCAGCGTCGAGTCGCAGGAGAGCGAGTGCGAAGACTGGTACGTGCACCTGAAGAACACGGGGCAGGAGACGAACACGGGCGGCCGCGTCAAGCGGCTCGAACCGTGGCTGAAGGACGGCACCTTCCTGCTCACCTACGGCGACGGCGTGTGCGACATCGACCTCGGGGAGCTGCTCGCCTTCCACCGCGCGCAGGGGCGCATCGCCACCGTGACGGCCGTCCGCCCGCCCGCCCGCTTCGGCGGCCTGGTCTTCGACGGCGACCTGGTGTCCGAGTTCACAGAGAAGCCGCAGGTCGGCGAGGGCTGGATCAACGGCGGGTTCATGGTCTTCGAGCCCGCGGTCTTCGACTACATCGCGGGCGACGACACCAACCTCGAAGCCGACGTGCTGGAGCGGCTGGCCGAAGACCGGCAACTGGCCGCCTACCGCCACGAGGGCTTCTGGCAGTGCATGGACACCCTGCGCGACAAGCGCTACCTCGAAACCCTCTGGCGCGAACACCAGGCGCCGTGGAAGGTGTGGCGGTAGCCGAGTCTTCTTTAAGCTTTAAGGCGGGATAATTATCGATGGGCACCTTCTGGCTTGACCGCCCCACTTTCGTCACAGGCGCGACGGGCCTCGTCGGCGGGTGGCTCGTGCGCCGCCTCGTCGAGCTGGGCGCGGACGTGGTCTGCCTGGTGCGCGACTGGGTTCCGCAGAGCGAGCTGGTGCGGTCGTCTCTGGCCGACCGCGTCAAGGTCGTGCGCGGCGACGTGCGCGACCAGGCCGTGCTGGAGCGCGCGCTCGGCGAGTACGAGGCGGACACGGTCATCCACCTCGCCGCGCAGACCATCGTCGGCATCGCCAACCGCAACCCCGTCTCGACCTGGGAGACCAACGTGCAGGGGACGTGGGCCGTCCTGGAAGCCTGCCGCCGCACGCCCACCGTCAAGCAGATCGTGATGGCCTCCTCCGACAAGGCGTACGGCGACCACGACGCGCTCCCTTACGACGAGGAGACGCCGCTGCGCGGTCGCCACCCCTACGACGCGAGCAAGTCCTGCTCGGACATCATCTCGCAGGCGTACGCGCAGAGCTACGGGCTGCCGGTCGTCGTCACGCGCTGCGGCAACTTCTACGGCGGCGGCGACCTCAACTGGAACCGCATCGTGCCGGGGACGATCCGCTCGGTGCTGCGCGGGCAGCGCCCCGTCATCCGCTCGGACGGGAAGTTCGTGCGCGACTACTTCTACGTCGAGGACGGCGCGGCCGTCTACACGTTGCTGGCCGAGCGGCTGGCCGAAGACCGCGCTCTCTCGGGGCGCGCCTTCAACTTCTCGAACGAGATACAGGTCACGGTGCTTGAGATTGCCGAGAAGGTGCTCTCGCTGATGGGCTCCGACCTCCGCCCCGACGTGCGCAACGAGGCGACCAACGAAATTCGCCACCAGTACCTGAGCGCCGCGCGCGCGAGGGAGGAGTTGGGGTGGCGGCCGCTCTTCACACTGGACGAGGGGCTGCGGCGCACCATCGACTGGTACAAGTCCTTCCTGGGGGCGTCCGTATGAGCGGGGCCGCGGGCGTCACGGCCGTCTGCCGCTCGTGCGGCGCGAATGGTCTCGAACTCGTCCTCTCCCTCGGGCGGACGCCGCTCGCCAACTCGCTGCTGACGGCAGAACAGCTCTCCGGGCCGGAGGAGACCTACCCGCTCGACCTGGCCTTCTGCGGCCGCTGCTCGCTGCTCCAGATCACAGAGACGGTTCCGCCCGAGAAGCTGTTCCGCGAGTACCTCTACCTCTCGTCGTTCTCCGACACCATGCTCCGGCACGCCGAGCGGACGGTCGCGCGCCTCGTCTCGGAGCGCGGCCTCGGCCCCGACAGCCTCGTCGTTGAGGTCGCCAGCAACGACGGCTACCTGCTTCAGTATTACCTGCGGCGCGGCGTCCCCGTCCTCGGCATCGAGCCCGCCCAGAACGTCGCGCGGGTCGCGCGCGAAGAGCGCGGCGTCCGCACCCTCTGCGAGTTCTTCGGCGAGGCGCTGGCCGCGGAGCTGAGCCGGCAGGGCGAGCGCGCCGACGTCATCCACGCCAACAACGTGCTGGCGCACGTCGCCGACCTCAACGGCGTCGTCGAGGGTTTCGCGCTGCTCTTGAAGGATGACGGCGTCGCGGTCATCGAGGTGCCCTACGTGAAGGAGATGATAGACGGCGTCGAGTTCGACACCATCTACCACGAGCACCTCTGCTACTTCTCCCTGACGGCGCTCGACGCGCTCTTCCGGCGGCACGGGCTGGCGGTGCGCGACGTGGAGCGGCTGCCCATCCACGGCGGGACGCTGCGCGTCTTCGTCGGCAGGGAAGGGGCCGCCGATTCTTCGGGCGAAGGCGGCGCGGGGCGCGTGCGCGAGATGCTGCGGGAGGAGGAGGGGTGGGGCGTCGGCTCCGCCGACTTCTACCGCGGCTTCGGGGCCGAGGTGCAGCGCCTGCGGCGGGAACTGCTCGAACTCCTCGCCGGGCTGAAGTCCGGGGGCAAGCGCATCGCCGTCTACGGGGCCTCGGCCAAGGGCAGCACGCTCTTAAACTACTTCCGTCTCGGCGCGGAGACGCTCGACTTCGTCGTAGACCGCAGCACGGTCAAGCAGGGCTACTACACGCCGGGGACGCACCTTCTGATTTCGCCGCCCGAGAGGCTGCTCGAAGAGATGCCCGACTACTGCCTGCTGCTGACGTGGAACTTCGCCGACGAGATTCTGGAGCAGCAGGCCGAGTACCGCCGCCGCGGCGGCCGGTTCATCGTCCCGATTCCCGAACTGAGAGTCGTCTGACGCCGGACGGCGTTTCTCTCAACAACACAGCGGCGGAGGCGCGGCGTGATCTTTACCGAGACGAAGCTCAAGGGAGCCTTCCTCGTCGAGCCGGAGCGGTTCGAGGACGAGCGCGGCTTCTTCGCGCTGAGCTGGTCGGGCGCGGAGTTCGCGGCGCGCGGCCTGAGCGCGCGGCTGGTTGAGTGCAACATCTCGTTCAACCGGAGGCGGGGCACGCTGCGCGGCATGCACTACCAGCTCGCCCCGCACGCGCAGGCCAAGCTGGTGCGGTGCACGATGGGGGCCGTCTACGACGTGATCGTTGACCTGCGCCCCGACTCGCCCACCTTCAGGCAGTGGGTGGCGGCGGAGCTGAGCGCCGAGAACCGGCTCATGCTCCACGTCCCCGAAGGCTTCGCGCACGGCTTCCAGACCCTGGAGGACGGGTCGGAAGTCTTCTACCAGATGTCGGACGTCTACGCGCCGGAGAGCGCGAGGGGCGTGCGCTGGGACGACCCGGCCTTCCGAATCGAGTGGCCGCCCGGCGAACGCATCATCATCGCCAGGGATAGGGAGTACCCCGACTTTCAGGGATGAGAAGGGTTCTGCTCACAGGAGCCGGGGGCTTCGTCGGCCGGCACTGCCTCCCGCTGCTTCTGCAAGGCGGCTCCGAAGTCCACGCGGTCTCTTCGCGGGGCGCGCCGGAAGGCGCCGCCCCCGGCGTGAACTGGCACCAGACCGACCTGCTCGACGAGCAGGAGGCCGCCCGCCTGCTGGCCGCCGTCAACCCCACACACCTGCTGCACCTCGCCTGGTACACGGAGCCGGGCAGGTACTGGACTTCGCTCGAAAATTTCCGCTGGGCGCGGGCGAGCCTGCGCCTGCTCGAAGAGTTCGCGGCGCGCGGGGGGCGGCGCTCGGTCGTCGCCGGGTCGTGCGCGGAGTACGACTGGCGGGCGGGCGGCCACTGCTCCGAGGCGGAGACGCCGCTCGCGCCCGCGACCCCCTACGGGGCCTGCAAGCACGCGCTCCGCATTATGCTCGAAGCGCTGGCCGGGCGGGCGGGGTTCAGCGCGGCCTGGGGCCGCATCTTCTTCCTCTACGGCCCGCACGAGCACCCGGCGCGGCTGGTCGCCTCGGTCGTCCGCTCGCTGCTGCGGGACGAACCGGCGCTCTGCTCGCACGGCCGACAGGTGCGTGACTTCCTTTACGTGAAGGACGTGGCGGCGGCGTTCGTCTCGCTGCTCGGGTCGGAGGTCACGGGGGCGGTCAACATCGCATCGGGTCGCCCGGTCTCGCTGGCGGAGGTAATCGACAAGGTCGCCGTCAGGCTCGGGCGGAGTCACCTGGTTCGGCTGGGGGCCGTGCCCGCCCCGGCGGGCGAGCCGCCGTCGCTGACGGCCGAAGTCGCGCGCCTGCGCGAAGAGGTGGGCTGGTCACCCGGCTACAGCCTCGACGAGGGGTTGGAGGAGACGATCGAGTGGTGGAGGTCGCGCGAGGCGGGCTCGCGTCAATTATGAGGAACCGGCGGGCCGTGGCATAATGGCGGCTTTTTGACGAGCCCGTTTGACGCGAGGGGTATGAGACTAACGATAGACACGACGGAGCGGACTCTGACCGAAGAGCGTGACGGCGAAGTCCGCGTCATGGAGCTGTACTCGAAGGAGGCTTTCGAGCTGATCTCCCGCCAGTGGGTCAGGGTCGGCTGGGACCAGAAGTACCCCTACACCTTTAGCTGGATGGGGAGGCCGGTCATCCAGCTCCCCGAAGACATGATCCGGGCGCAGGAGGTGGTCTACCGCGTGCGGCCCGACGTCATCGTCGAGACCGGCGTCGCCCACGGCGGCTCCCTCATCTTCTACGCCAGCCTGTGCAAGGCGGCGGGCAGGGGGAGGGTCGTCGGCGTGGACGTGGAGATACGCCCGCATAACCGCCGGGCCATCGAGGCGCACGAGATGTTCCCGCTCATCACGCTGGTGGAAGGGAGCTCGACCGCGCCGGAGGTCGTCCGGCACGTGCACTCTTTGATAGCCGAGGGTGAATCTGTTATGGTGATCCTCGACTCAAACCATACCAAGCAGCACGTCCTCGACGAGTTGGAGGCTTACCACGACCTGGTCACGCCGGGCTCCTACATCGTCGCGACCGACGGGTCGATGAAAGACCTGTACGACGTGCCGCGGGGCCGGCCCGAGTGGGCCGGGGACAACCCGGCCGCCGCGGCGGCCGAATTCGCGCGACGGCACGCGGAGTTCGTGTTGGAGCAGCCGGCCTGGCCTTTCAACGAGAGTGAGTTGTCCGAGAACATCACTCACTGGCCCGGCGCCTGGCTGAGAAGGCTCCCGTCGTAGCGGGCGCGAGTTTGAGCGCCGCGCGGCAGGATCGGTTCAGCGTTGTCGAAGAGTAAACATAATTTCAGTCCCGCTTCGGGCCTCAAAGAATTCCCACAGTCCATCCGACGGAGGGTCGCGTGTTCGTGAGGGGTGAGTCCGCGCCGCCGGAGGGCGGGCGGCCCAGTCACGGGGGAGGTTAGTGTGCCGTTCTTCTCTATCCTGATGCCTACCAGAAACCGCGCCTCGCTGCTGCGGTCGGCCCTTCAGACGGCCGTGAGCCAGGAGTTCGCGGACTACGAAATCGTCGTCTCCGACAACAACTCTCAGGACGAGACCCGGGAGGTCGTCGAAGGGTTCATGCGGGACTCTGACCGGGTGAGGTACGTCAACCCCGGCCGCGACCTCTCGATGTGCGACAACTTCGAGTACGTCCTGTCGCACGCCGCAGGCGAGTACGTCCTCTACCTCAGCGACGACGACGCGCTCGCGGCCAACGCGCTCACCTACGCCCACGAGACGCTGAGCAGGTTCTCGATCAACACCCTGGTCTGGGAGCGGGGCTACTACCAGCACGCCGACATCCCCGACGACAACCTGCGGTGCACCTTCTTCTGCGAGCGGCGCTCGGGCAACCTCTACGAGGTGAAGGCCAGGACGGTGGCCGACGCCTTCTCCAACTTCGACACCAGGACGTACGGCATCCTGCCCAAGATGCTCAACTGCGCGGTGGCAAGCTCGGTGCTGCGCCGGTGCAAAGAGAAGACGGGCTACTTCTTCCTCCCCCCGTTCCCCGACTACTCCGCGGCCTGCCACCTGCTCGGCATCGACGACAGCTACCACCTGCTCGACCTGCCGCTCTACATCTGCGGGGTGAGCCGCATCAGCAACGCGGGCATCCAGTACGACCGCAAGCAGAAGTTCGAGAACTACATCTCCCTCTTCGGCCGGGACCTGATAGAGGGCGTGCCCTACCCGATGAGGTATCTCAACGCCCCCTACTTCCTGGCGACGTACCGGAAGTTCCAGCAGATCTACCCGGAGACTTTCACCAGCCCGCCCAACATGGACGCCTACCTGAAGTCCCTCTTCACGGAGCTGATGTCCTTCGAGGCGTACGAGGACATCTCCGAGGAGCTTCAGACCCTGGCCGGCTACATGAGGGACTACTACGGGGGCGACGAGGCGTTCGACGCGCTGCTCAAAGAGCACCGCGACTCGAAGCCGAAGCCGGCGGCCGCGGGGCCCGACAAGGCTGCGGAGAGTCTGGGCGCGTCGCTCAGGAGAACTGCGGGGAACATCGTCCGCAGCAACGACCTCCTGTACGGCCTTGCCCGGCGGGCCAGGAGGACGCTCAGGCCCGCGCCCGCCCCGCAGGCCCCCACGGACGACTACTCGACCGACCGCCACATCTCCCGCGTCAACGTCCAGACCATCTTCGACGCTTCGCAAATCCTGGGCGGGGTCTTGTCGTCGGAGGCGAAGAGCCCGGCCCGCCTGAGCCCGATAGCGGTCGAGTCGCTTTCGCGCATCGAGGGGTGGGCCTGAGCGCGCCCCGGCCGGGTGCTTCGGCGCGGCGCGGCGTGTAGAATCGTGGCCGCGAAATCCTGGCGAGCGGCGGAGAAAGGAACGGGGTAAGAGGGATGTGCGGAATCGCCGGCCTCCTGAATCTTGACGGGCGTCCGGCTGACGGCGGGGTGGTCGGCGCGATGACGCGCGCCCTGGCCCACCGCGGGCCGGATGGGGAGGGCGTGCACGTCGAAGGCGCGCTGGGGCTGGGCCACCGGCGGCTGGCGATCCTCGACCTCAGCCCGGCCGGCCGCCAGCCGATGAGCTTCGCCGACGGCCGCTACTGGATCACCTACAACGGCGAAATCTACAACTTCATCGAGCTGCGGCGCGAGCTTGAGGGCCTGGGCTACTCCTTCCGCACGCAGGCCGACACCGAGGTCATCCTCGCCGCCTACGACCGCTGGGGCCCCGACTGTCAACTCAAGTTCAACGGCATGTGGGCGCTCGCCGTCTGGGACGCGCGCGAGCGCACCCTCTTCCTGTCGCGCGACCGCTTCGGCATCAAGCCGCTCTACTACGTGTCGGGGCCGCGGCGAAGCCTGGGCGTGGGATGAGGCCGCGAGAGTGTGGGTATTCCTCCACGCCCACCTCTGGCGATAGACATTCCGCAAAAGGAAAGCTATACGATTACTCTTGCACAGCTCGGCTGTGGTCACCGGGGCCTGAACCTGCTGCGGAACTTATCGGCGCTGCCGGGCTGCTCCTCGTAGTATGCGAAACTTGCGTTTACAAAGGATTACGACCAATTATCCGGCGTACATAGAGCAGTTTTATGCCCGGAATCCTGATCTGGGTAGTCAGTCTTACGCCGTCCAACACGCCGCCCTCATGGCCGACTGCTACGGCGGGGCCGACTTCTGGTCGGTGGCGCTGAGCCGGTTGGGCCACGAGACGGATGAAGTTGTCGCCAACGCCGAGGCGATGCAAAAGCGTTGGGCGGAAGAGAAGGGGGTGACGTACTGTGACGCCGATTATCTGCTTAAGATCGCCGCAGCTCAGGTAAAGGCTTTCCAGCCCGATATTCTTTTCGTTAATGATTACGTCACGTTCACCGCCGCTTTCCTGAGACAGTTGAAATCCGAATGCCGCTCAATCCGCCTCATCTTGGGCTGGTGTGGTGCTCCTTACAACGATCCATCAGTGTTCCGTGAATATAACATGGTCCTCACCTGCATCCCGGAATTCGTCCCGCAGTTCCGGGAGAAAGGTCACCGCTGCTACCATATCAATCACGCCTTCGAGGGGCGCGTCCTAGGAAGAATTGACGCGAGGTCGTCGCCCAACGTGGATTTCTCCTTCATCGGTTCGATCGTTAAGCTTGATCAATTTCATAACGAGAGGGAGAGGCTTTTAGTAGATCTCGTGAAAGCGACGGGCCTTCGAATCTGGTCGGATGTACCCCGCGCATTGCCGCAGGAAGATCGCCACATAACCGTCCGCCAGTGGGCCTATGATGCCGTGCAGATGGCGCAACGGGTGGGTATCCCGCGGACTCTCCTGTCTGCCGCGCCGTTTGTGCGAAAGGTGACCCGCTGGGAGGCGCGCCCTTCTCTTTCACACAACATTGATCGCCGGATTGCCCGTCGCGCGCGCCCGCCGGTTTTCGGCCTGGCGATGTTTCAGCAGCTTCATGACTCCAGGGTTGCTCTCAATACGCACATCGATGCCTCACCCGTTAGCGCCTCCAACATGCGTCTGTACGAGGCCACGGGTGTGGGCACCTGTCTGCTGACTGATTGGAAGGCGAACCTCGCCGAACTTTTCGAGCCGGACGTGGAAGTGGTAACGTATCGCAACTCCAAAGAAGCCATCGAAAAGGTGAGATACCTGCTCGGGCACGAGAGCGAGCGACGAGCCATTGCCGCGGCCGGGCAGCGACGCACGCTGCGAGATCATACTTTCGACCGACGGGCCGAACAGCTCGACGCAATCATCCGTGAGAACATATAAAGAGGACGCACACATTGTCGCCTCGTAAGCTGCCAGGTAAGGAGATCGGACGTGTTGGAGAGTCCTATAGTTTCTGCCTTTAGCGATCCGCTGGTGGGCTACCCTGAAGCCCCTCCATTTCATCCCGATCAGGAGTACCCGGAATATTGCTTGGCGGGCCAAGCTTGTGTTAGCTCGGCGAACGGCGTATACGGCGCGGTGCGCGAATCTCTTGCACTCCTCGGCCTTGATGCGGAGCATTTCGGTTCTAGGGACTGGAACCCGCTGAAGATGCTGGTTCAACCGGGCGCCAATGTAGTAATCAAGCCCAACGCGGTGATGGACATAAACATGAACCGGGGCGAGTCGGTCTTCGCCAGCATCACACATGGCTCAGTGCTGCGGGCAGTGGTTGACTATGTATACAAGGCCCTGGGGGGGAGGGGCAGGATTGTCATCGCCGACGCGCCATTGGCTCACAGCGACTTCGACAACTGGGTGAAGGTCACGGGGATTCAGGCTGTGGTTGATCTGTATCGCGAGCGTCTGGGCTTCGAGATTCCGGTGCTCGACCTGCGCAACCTGTACGTCCCGTGGGATTACGACCTTAACTACGCCCCCTCTCATCTTCGGGTGCGAGAGGTCCGCGACCCGGCCGGGTACGTGGAAGTTGATCTAAACGGCGACAGCGAGTTCACGGGTTTTAGCACCCGGGATGTACGACTCATGTACGGTTCTGATTTCAAACGAGAGCAGACCGTAAGGCATCACCTCAACGGGCACCGTTACTATGTCGCTAAAACGGTCCTTGACTCAGACGTCTTCATCTCTGTCCCCAAGCTGAAGGTCCATCAAAAGGTGGGCGTCACGCTCAATATCAAGGGGATGGTGGGCACGCAGGGCGACAAAAATTACATTCCGCATCATCGCATCGGTTCCCCGTCACGGGGCGGCGATGAGCATCCGGACCTGGGCCTCTTGCAGAACACCCTGAACCGGTACCGGATGTGGCTCTATACCGGCCTGTTAGCTCATGAAAATCGGGCGGCCGATCTCGCCTACAAAGTTCTAGGGCGTCTTCACCGCGCCGGGCAGAGCGCCCTTGATCGGAGGGGTTGGCGTAAGTACGGAGATCAGTACCTGGGGAACATCGTCGGGGGGAGTTGGCATGGAAATGATACGGCCTGGCGAATGGCGCTCGACCTGACTCGGATCGTTCTTCATGCAGATCGAGAAGGGCAGGTCTGTCGCGAGCCCCAGCGGAAGTTCTTCTCCGTCATTGACGGGATTGTTGGCGGCGAGAAAGAGGGGCCGTTAGCCCCGACAGCCAAATCCTGCGGCGTCATTTTAGCCGGCTTCAATCCACTCGCGGTAGATGCCGTGGCGAGCAGACTCATGGGCCTCGATCCGCTGAAGATCAAGATGCTCGCGGAAGGGCTGCAGAGAGATTGGCTCAAGCTCTGGGAGGGCGGGCTCACCGATATTCCCGTCCGTTCCAACTTCGCTCCCTTTCGCTCCGTGATGTCCAACGCCTCGGACCCCTTCCTGAATTTTCAACTGGCTAAGGGCTGGCGGGGGCATGTCGAACTCAGGGGGGCTTGATGAACTCTATTATTGGGTTTTCCATACACCTCGAACTAGACCCGGCTGCCCGTGAACGCCAACACTCCGCACTGCTCCGCGCCTTGAGCTATTTCCCTTGGCTTCAATCGCGCAGCCTGAAGATCGGCGCGAGTTGTCTACAGGTATGGGGCCACGGGCGTATCGATGAATTAGTGATCGAGACCGGAGGCGGCGAGCGGCTCGTGATCATCGGCTCGCCGGTCGGAGATATTTCGGTTAATTCCTTCGAGCGGCTGTTCCGGAGCGACGCCGCGGCGGATGGTCTTACGTTGCCCTGCGACGGCCGTGTCACCTTGCTGAAGGTCAGTTCGGACGGACGGCGTTGGACAATGTGGAACGACTGGGCGGGCAGCATTCCGGTCTTCCACGCCCGAGTCGGGAAGGGGCGCATCGCCAGCACCTTAGAGCCGGTGGTCGTCGCGGCGGGCAACTATTCACCGGATGATTTTTTCCTGCCGGGCCTTCTTTCGTTGCTCCTCAACGGCCACTTCCTCGGCGACTGGACTCTCTTCAAAGATATGAAAGTCGTTCCGCCTGATGTCGCGGCGGAATGGGAAGGGGAGAGGTTTAGCTGGAGGCGCTTGTGGACGGTCAAGCCGACGACCGAGCGTTGGGAGAGTGGGTGGGATGATCTCGTCGAGGAGATGCACGACCTGTTCCGCCGGGCCATCGCTGAGGCACTGAAGACGCAGCCGGCCTGGATTTTGCCGTTGTCGGGCGGTCTGGACTCACGTCTCATTGCCGCCGTCGGCGCCGAGACGGGTGCAGAACTGCACGCTTACACTTACGGCCGGAAGGACTGGATAGAGACAATATACGCTCGTCAAGTCGCCACAGCGCTTCAACTCCCCTGGCGACGAGTGCCCATCGATCCGGATCATCTGGCGCGCCACACACGTATGTGGCTCGAGTGGTTCGGCTCTGCGACTCACTGTCACGGCATGTATCAAATGCCCTTCTTAGAGGCCGTGCGCGAGGTTCATCTGCCGATCACCACCGGATTCACCGGCGACCCTCTAGCCGGAGCGCAGACGGCTATCATGATGTCCGGATCAGCCGATAGGCCGATGTTGGAAAGGCTCATGGATAAATGGCAGTGCTGCTCCATCGAGGATGCCAGACGGCTTCTCAAGGCCGGTTTCAGTGATGCCCTAGATGCCATCAATGCGGAGCTGGGGGCCCAGGAGAGCGCGATCCCCGGGAGCCTCTTCCAGAGAGCTTGGCTGATCTTTCAGTGGAATCATGTGTTCGGCTTCTCCTACTACCAGCCGATGATGTACGATTACTGGAAAGGCGTCGGGACGCCCTTCATGAATCGGTCGCTGGCACAGTTTTGTCTGTCACTGCCCCGCTGCGCTTTAGATAACCGTCGTCTGCAGAAAGAGATGCTGCGCCGCTACTACCCATCGATGGCGCTCATCGGCGGTACTTTCGGGGAGGTGATTCAAAAGGGAGGGAAGTATCTGGTCAAGCAGAGGGTGGCTTTAAAATTGCCCACACAGTTGCGCCGCGGGCCTTTCCAAGAGTTCTCGCCCGACATTGGCAGCAACACGATACAGACCGACGCGCTGCAGGCCCACGGCGAAGATTCCTTATGGCCGGTCAATGAGGTGCGGCAACGTATGAGTGACTGGTTCAATATGGATGTGTTAGAGCAGACCTATGATCGAGCCGCGTCTGGCGACGAAGCGGCTTATCTCCGACTCCGGCCGATTCAGGCGATCGCACGCCATTTTGTTCATAACCGGGGGTGATTAATTGCCCGCGGTCTGACGCCAGGACTCCGCACCTGCGTGGGCCTGCTGAAATGGCCCTGTCTGCTTAAAGTGAGTTAGCGGAACGTCAGCCGCGCATAACCCTGAAAAGCAAATAGAAGCTTTCATGCTGGGGGCCGAGGCCGAGGTCACCGCCGACTGCGCCGACCCGCTCCACAACGTGCATCACCTGTTCGTCGAGTACCACTCCTTCGAGGTGAAGCCGCAGACCCTGCGGCAGCTCATCGACTGTCTCGCTGACGCGGGATTCCGCCTGCACTTCCAGCCCATCAACGTCTCCCCGCAGCCGTTCCTGCGCCGGAACCTCTGCCTGGGGATGGACATGCAGCTCAACATCTTCGCCTTCCGCGTATGAGTTCGTACCTGAACCTGGGCTGCGGGCTGCGGTTCCACCCCGCCTGGACGAACGTGGACTTCGTAGCGGGCGACCCGTCCGTCGTCGCACACGACCTGCGGAGAGGCGTCCCGTTCGGCGACGAACAGTTCGAGGTCGTCTACCACTCTCACGTGCTGGAACATTTTTCAAAGGCGGACGCCGAACCCTTTCTGAAGGAGTGCCGCCGGGTCTTAAAGCCGGGCGGTGTCGTCCGCGTCGCCGTGCCCGACCTTGAGCGCGCGGCGAGGGTCTATTTGCAGGCGCTGGAGAAGGCGGAGGGGGGCGACGACGCCTGGCGGGACAACTACGACTGGATGATGCTTGAGTTGTACGACCAGACGGTGCGCGAGCGCAGCGGGGGCGAGATGGCCGCCTACCTGCTCCAAGAAGAGATACCTAATAAAGAGTTCGTCATCGGCCGCGTGGGCGTCGAGGCGGAGCGCATCATCGAGAGCGCCGCGCAGTCCCGAGAGTCCGTGCCGGCGGGGGCCTCGCCGCCGCAACGACGCTCGCCGGGCGCGGTGCTCCGGCGGCTCTACGGGATGGTGCGCCGGCCCTCCTTCCGGCGCGAGTCGAGCACGAGCCGGCGTGAGTCGGCTATAAGAAAGTTGTTGGGCGAGGAGTACGAGCTGCTCCGGTTGGGGCGCTTCCGCCGCGGCGGGGAGGTTCACCTCTGGATGTACGACCGGCACTCGCTGGCGCGGGCGCTGCGCGCGGCGGGGTTCCGCGACCCGCGGGTCGTCGGCGCGGCCGAGAGCCGTATACAGGGCTGGGCCGGCTTTCAACTCGACACCGAGCCCGACGGCACGACCTACAAACCCGATTCGTTATTCATGGAAGCGGTCAAGTGAGGGGCGGGGAAGCAGAACACTTGAGAGTCGCATTCTTCAACGTCTTCGACCGCTCCAGCGGGGCCGAGACACTCGTGCGCCAGACGGTCGAGGGCCTCATCGCGCGCGGCGTGGACGCGAGGCTCTACGCGCTGCGCCGCGTGACGGGCGCGCCCTACGTCCACGAGTTCCCCCTCTTCCCCGGCGAGCGGTTCGTCGAGCGTAAGTTCCGGAGCGTGACGGGGCGTAACGACTTCCTCTTCCCCTCGACCCTCGCGCTCGGGCGTCGCCCCTGGATTAAAGACGCAGACCTCTGGCACTTCCACAACCTGCACGGCCACTACGTCTCTATCCCGTGGCTGGCGGCCGAGAGCCGGAAGCGCCCCATCGTCCTCTCGCCGGTCGATCAGTTCCTCTCGACGGGCTACTGCCCCTACACGCTCGGCTGCGAGCGTTACCGCGACGCGTGCGGCAACTGCCCGCAGCTCGACCTGCCCTACCCGGGCATCGACCGCGACTCGACGAGCGCCCTGCTCAGGATGAAGAGGGCGGCCCTGACCGAGTCCGAGTTCAACATCCTCGTCCACACGGACTTCCTCGCGCGCCACTACGCCTCCACGTTCGTCGGGAGCCGGCCCATCACGCGCATCCACTACGGCGTGGACACCAGGGTCTTCCGCCCGATGGAGCGCGGGGCGTGCGCCGCCGCGCTCGGCGTGCGGCCGATGCGGCGCTTCGTCGTCGGCCTGTTCCACAGCTTCATGGACGAGAAGCGCAAAGGTCTCTTCCCGCTCCTCGAACTGCTGCGTTCGCGGGCCTTGGAGGTGCCCGGCCGGATCGAGGTCTTCGTGGTGGGCAATTCGAGCGAGCGCGCACGCGAGTACGAGACGCCGGAGATGCCCGTGACCACGCTCCCCTTCCTGCGCGGCGACGAGGAGCTGGCGACGGCGCTCAACCTGTGCGACGTGCTGCTCTACCCCACGCAGGCCGAGAACCTTTCGATGACCTGCCTGGCGGCGCTGGCCTGCGGGGTGCCCATCATCAGCTCGGACGTCGGCGGGCAGCCCGAGGCCGTCAGGGACGCCGTCAACGGCTTCCTCTGCGAGCCGGGCGACAACGATAGCGTCGTCGAGCGCACGCTGCGGCTCGCCGGAGACGCGGGGCTGGCGCGGCGGCTTTCCGAAGGGGCGCGCCGGACGGCCGTCGAGGAGTTTGACATCAACACCTATATCGATAATCTTATCCCCTATTACGAGCAGGTGCTTCGGCGCGACGTTGACGCATGAGTTCCACCCTCCAACCCGACTCGGAAGCCGCCGGCAGGCGCGTCGTCGTGCTGGGCGGGCTGGGCTTCATGGGCAGCCACATCTGCCGCGAGCTGTCGGCGCGCGGGTACGCCGTGCGGATTTTCGACAAGCTGTACGCCTCGCGCGAGCTGGTTCGGGACTTCGAGCGGGAGGTCGAGGTCGTCGCGGGCGACATCTCGCGCCCGCACGACGTGCTGCACGCCGTCGCCGACGCCGACGCGGTCGTCCACCTCGTGCACACGACGGTGCCGGGCTCGTCGATGGACGACCCGGAGTACGACATCACGAGCAACGTCATCGCGTCGGTGCGGTGGCTCAGCCGCCTCGGCGAGACGCGAGTCCGCAGGGTGCTCTACTTCTCCTCGGGCGGGACGGTCTACGGCGTCCCGCAGTCGAACCCCATCGACGAGGGCCACCAGACGAACCCCATCAGCTCTTACGGGATCACCAAGCTCGCCGTCGAGAAGTATGTCTCGATGTACGCGTCAATGTTCGGCGTCGAGTATTGCCTCATCCGGCCGTCGAACGTCTACGGGGCGGGGCAGAGGCTGCACATCGGGCAGGGGGTGATCGGCGTGATGGCCGACCGCGCGCTGCGCGGCGAGCCGCTGGAGCTGTGGGGGACGGGCGAGGGCCTGCGCGACTACCTCCACGTCGATGACCTGACCGCGGCGACGCTGGCGCTGCTCGGCTACCGCGGCCCGCACCGCGTCTTCAACGTCTCCAGCGGCCGGGGCCACTCGGTGCTCGACATCATTTCGATCCTCCGCGACCAGCTCGGCCCGCTGCCCGAGGTCGTGCGTAAGCCGACCCGCGGGTTCGACGTGCCGGTCAACGTGCTCGACTCGTCGAGGCTGCACGCCGAGACGGGTTGGAGCCCGAAGGTCGGGCTGGAGGAGGGGATAGCCCGCACCGTCGCGTGGCTGAAAACTCTACGGCGCGAGGAGGGCGAGGGCTGAGACCGCCGCCTACGCCGCTCGAACTTTTATGATTCCAAACGTGCTGAAAGCCGGCGTCAAAAGGGCGCTGGGCGTGGTCGGCCTCGAGGTGCGCCGGAAGGGCTCCGGGGGGACTCCCGCGCCCGCGGCCGCCGGGTCTCCGAGGTGCTCGCTCACGGGCGTGCTGCGCCAGGCTAGGGGGCAGGGTTTCGTCCCGGCCACCGTCATCGACGTGGGCGCGGCCTTCGGGTGGTTCGCCACCGAGTGCCACGGCGTCTTCCCCGAGGCGGAGTACGTGCTCGTCGAGCCCCTTGAGGAGTACGGCCCCCACCTGGACGCCTTCGTCGGCGCGCACCCGTCGCAGGCCCGTCTCGTCCGGGCCGCCGCCGCGGCGCGGCCGGGCGAGCTGACGATCCACGTCCACCCCGACCTGATGGGCTCCTCGCTCTACCTTGAGGAGGAGGTCGCGAACGTCAACGGAGTCCCCCGCACGGTGCAGACCGTCGCGCTGGATGACGTCGTGGACGAGCGCGGGCTGAGGCCCCCGTTCCTGCTCAAGGTGGACGTGCAGGGGGCGGAGCTGGACGTGCTCTCCGGCTTCGAGAGGCACCTTCGGGAGACGGAGTTCGTCCTCCTCGAAGTCTCGTTCTTCAAGTTCTTTGAGGGCGGCCCGCAGCTCCACGACGTGGTGGAGTTCATGCGGTCGAAGGGGTTCGTCGCCTACGACGTATACGACCTGCAATACCGTCCACTCGACAACGCGCTCTCACAAGTAGACATGGCGTTCGTCAAGGAGTCCGGCCGGTTCAGGCAGCACCACTACTACGCGTCGCGCCGGCAGCGCGAGGAGCAGTTCAAGACCGCGCCGACGGCCTAGCCGGCGCGGGCGTCGTCGGCCGCAACCATGCACCCTTCGATCTCGGTCGTGACGACCAACTACAACGGCGCGGCGTACCTGGAACAGGCCATCAAGAGTGTCCTCGACCAGCGCTACCCGAACCTTGAGTACATCGTCATCGACGGCGGCTCGACCGACGGCTCGCAGAAGATCATCGAGAAGTACGAGCGGCAGCTCGCCTACTGGGAGAGCGAGAAGGACAGGGGGTTCGCGCACGCCTACAACAAAGGCTTCTCAAGGGCGACGGGCGAGATTCTGGCCTACCTGAACTCCGACGACATGTACTGCCCGTGGGCGTTCGAGGTCGCCGCGCGCTGCTTCGCGGACGTGCCCGAGATGCAGTGGCTGACGACGCTCTTCCCGATGGGGCACTCGCCCGAGCTGGGGTTCGTCACCGTCGTCCCGGCGCAGCCCTACAACCGCGAACTCTACTACGCTAACTTTTACGACGGGCGTACGCTACAATGGATACAGCAGGAGTCAACCTTCTGGAAGAGGGAGCTGTGGCAGAGGGCCGGCGGGGCGCTGGACGAGGGCCTGCGGCTCGCCATCGACTCCGACCTGTGGGCCAGGTTCTTTGAGTCCGCGGAGCTGTACGCCGTCGCCACCCCGCTCGGCGGGTTCAGGGGCCGCCACGACTCGAAGAGCGGGATGCACCTGTCGGAGTATCTGGAGGAGATGTCGCGTGCGCTCGGCCGCGCGCGGGAGAGGGCGGGCGTCCGGACGGGCCTGCGCCCCGCGCAGCTCAACCGCCTCACGAAGCGTTTATTAAACTCTTCGTGGAGGGCGGTTCCCCGTCGCTGGCGCTACAGCGGCAAGGTCGTGCGCTGGGATTTCGTCGAGAAGAAGTTCAAGGCCGGGGATTCCAGGATCATGTTCTGAGCCTCTCCCGCCAGGTTTCTACCGGGTTACATTCAAGATGCAGATCAGACAATTAGCGCCGGCGCCCCTCAAGCGGGCGGGCCGCCTGGCCGTCGGCGCGCTGCGCGACCTGTTGGGCAGCGGCGTCAAATGTCCCGCCTGCGCGTGGCGCGGCGCGCGCTTCGCGGACGACCTCTGGCACGAGGGCACGATGTGCCCGCAGTGCCAGAGCGACACGAGGCACCGGCTGCTGCTCGCCAGCTTCCAACACCTCCCCGAATACTCGCCGCGCGGCCTCCTCGCGGGCAAGGACATCCTGCACGTCGCCCCAGAGTCGCAGGTCAGCCAGTACCTGCGCGGGCTCGCGCGCAGGTACGTGACGGCCGACCTCAACCGCGCGGACGTGGACTTGAACCTCGACCTGACGCGGATGGACTCCGTCGCCGACGAGTCCTTCGACGTGGCCGTCGCCTGCGACGTGCTGGAGCACGTCGAGGACGACGCCGCGGCGCTGCGGGAGTTCCGACGCATCTTGAGAAGCGGCGGGACGGCCATCTTCACCGTCCCACAGAAGGATCACGCCGCGACCACCTACGAAGACCCGTCCATCACGAGCCCGGAGGAGCGGGAGAGAGCCTTCGGCCAGTGGGACCACCTGCGGATTTACGGCGACGACTTCGTGGACAGGGTGCGGGCGGCGGGCTTCCGCGTGCGGGCCGTGGACGAGAACGACTTCGACGATTCGCTGGTCAGGAGGATGGTCTTGAAGCCGCCGCGCCTGAGCGCCGACCCGCTGGCGACCAACTACCGGAAAGTCTTCTTCTGTCAGAAATAAGCCGGGCCTTACCCGAGCCGCCGGCCGGGCGCGGCGGCGCGCCCCGTTAGCAGGTTGGGTGGGCTTTTGCTATATTATGCTTTTGACTTGAGTGCGGTTTCGGAGCAGGCGAAAGGATTTGGCGTGAGCGATTCGGGGCGTCCGGTTGGGCTGCCAGACCCACCCCCGGGGAAGACGGGCTGGCCCTGGACGGGCGAGGCGGGCGCGCCCCCGCCCGGCGCAGGGGCGTGGCCCCGCATCAGCGTCATCACGCCCTCCTACAACCAGGGCGAGTTCATCGAGCAGACCATCCGGTCGGTGCTGCTCCAGGGCTACCCCAACCTCGAATACATCATCATCGACGGCGGCAGCTCGGACGACACGCCGGAGATAATCAGGAAGTATGAGGCGCACCTCGCCCACTGGGTGAGCGAGCCCGACCGCGGGCAGTCGCACGCCATCAACAAGGGCTTCCGGCGGGCGACGGGGCAGATCATCTGCTGGCTCAACAGCGACGACTACTACGCGCCGGGCGCGCTGAAGACCGTCGCCGAGAACCTGGCCGACCGGACGGGCGCGTTCGCGCTGGTCGGCCACTGCGTGCAGGTCTTCGCCGACGGGCGGCCGCCCCACAAGGGCGAGGGGCGGTACGAAGGTCTCCGGCGGCTGCTGCAATTCTGGAAGGGTTATCACATGCACCAGCCGTCGATCTTCTGGCGGCGGGAGGTGTTCGAGAAGGTCGGGTTCCTGGACGAGGCCCAGCACTACATCATGGACTTCGACTACTGGGTGAGGATCGCGAGGCACTTCGCCTTCAAGAACGTGGACGCGGTGCTCTCCTACGCCACCTACCACGACGCGGCCAAGACGGGCGACAACTTCGAGAAGTACAACGCGGAGATGAGGAGGCAGGCCGCGAAGTACTGGCCCTCGCCGCTGAGCCCCGGCCACTGGCATCTGAGGCTGTCGATGGTGAAGCACTTAGACATCATGCCGGTCGTCCGCAGGGTTAAGAATTCGGCGTCCTACCGCCTGGGGCGCGCCGTGACAGTTCCGGGGGGGAGCAAGCAGGACTCTTCGGCGTGAGCGCCGCGTAGTTTTATGGGCCGCCGCATCAGCGTCATCATGCCGGCGTACAACGCCGAGAGGTACGTCGCCGAGTCGATCCGTTCGGTCGTCGGGCAGACCTGCGACGACTGGGAGCTATTCGTCGTAGACGACGGCTCGACGGACGGGACGGCGGAAGTCGTGCAGGGGTTCGCGTCCGCCGACGAGCGCGTCAAGTATCTCTTTCAGCAGAACGGCGGCCAGGGCAAGGCGAGGAACGCGGGCATCAGGGCCTCGGGCGGCGAGCTGGTCGCGTTCCTCGACTCGGACGACCTCTGGGAGCCCGAGAAGCTTTCGCTCCAGGTCGCGGCGCTGGACGAGTCCGGCGCGGACGTGGTCTTCGGCGACGCCTTCATCTTCGTGGGGGACGAGACGGCGGACGAGGGCCTGACGTTCTCGGCCATCTGCCCGGAGTTCATCTACGGCGCGCGCGGCGGGGCCGAGGCGTTCCAGCTCCTGTTCGCCTACAACAGAATCCCGACGCTGACGGTGCTGGCGCGCAGGCGCGCGCTGGACGAGGTCGGGCTCTTCGAGGAGGGGCGCGAGTATCAGAACTGCGAGGACTACGACCTGTGGCTTAAGCTGGCCGCGCGCGGCGCGACGTTCTTCGGGATGAGGGAGAGGCTGGCGCGCTACCGCCGCCACACGTCGTCGATGATGAACGCCGACAGCCGCCTGCTCAAGCCGATGCTCGCCGTCGCGCGCAGGCACAGCCCGCTCGCCGGGGAGAGGGAGGCGCGTCGCGTCGTCCGCGACCTGTACCGCGCCCTCATCTCCGCGCTCGTCGAGGAGGGCAAGATCGCCGAGGCGCGGCGCTACGTGGGCGAACTCTCCGAGTGGGACGGGGGGGGCTTTGTGACGCCGCTCCAGAAGGTGCTGATAAAGCTGGCGCCCGGCAAGTACAACTTCATCAGCCGCGAGTGCCTTTACCGAATCGAGTGGCACGTGGCGCGGATGCTGAGCAACTGAAGCAAGCGGGGAACCGGCCTCCCGACCCTTATCACCTCTGACGTATCTCCTATGCCCTCGGGAACAGCCCGCACAGCCTCAAGGCCGCTCGTCAGCGTCATCGTCCCGACCTACAACTACGGGCGGCTGATCGGCCACAGCCTGGAGAGCCTCCGCGCGCAGACCTACACGGACTGGGAGTGCGTGGTCGTGGACGACGGCTCGACGGACGACACGGCGGAGGTGGTCGCGCGCTACGCCGCGAGCGACGCGCGCATCAGGTACGTCAGGCAGGAGAACCGGAGGCAGGCCGCGGCCCGGAACAACGGGATGCGGCACAGCCGCGGGGACTACTTCCAGTTCCTCGACGCCGACGACCTCGTCGAGCCGCGGAAGTTCGAGCGGCAGGTCGAGTACCTCGAAGCGCACCCCGAGATTGATGTCGTCTACGGCGACGCGCGCTACTTCAGCGACGACGAGATGCGCGAGCGCCACCTGATGCCGAACGGCCGCGACGAGGAGCGCGCGCCGACCGTCTCGGGCAGCGGGGAGGCGGTCGTGGCGGCGCTGGTCAGAAAAGACCCCATCCCGATCAACACGGCGCTGGTCAGGCGGAGCGTCGTCGAGCGGGTCGGCGACTTCGACGAGCGGCTCTCGCCCGTCGAGGACTGGGAGTTCTGGATACGCTGCGCGGCGCTCGGCGCGCGCTTCCACTACGAGGTCTTCGACGAGACCTACGCGCTCGTCAGGTGCCACCCGGCGAGCGCCAGCCGCAGCAGTGGCCGGAGGCTGCTCGGGGCGATACTGCTCATGCGCCGGAAGATCATGGGGATGCCGCTCAGCGCGGAAGTCCTGCGCGTGAACAGGGAGCTGGCGGCCGAGGAGGAGGGGCTCCTCGGCGTCGAAGAGGTGATGGAGGGGGAGCGGGCCTCGGGCGCCTTCCGGCTCTGCCGGGCGGCGGTCAGGGACGCGAACGCGAGGCACAGGGTGAAGTGGCTGGCCTGCGCCTGCGCCGCGCCCTTCGTCAGCAGGGAGCGGTTCTATAAGCTCTACTCGTCTTCGCTGACGCGGTCGGCGGCCGAGTCGCTGACGAGGCTGGCGGGCGGGCAGCACAGGGCGTGAGCGTCAGGCCGCGCGCTTTCATAATTCTAAGCGTACTTCTGGGGACATAACATTGCTCGTCATAGGCATTAGTGATAGCCATAACTCAACGGCCGCGCTCTACGAGGACGGGCGGCTGGTCGCGGCCGTGGCCGAGGAGCGCCTGAAGCGCGTCAAGAACTGGATGGGCTTCCCCGAGCAGTCGATCCGCGAGTGCCTGCGCATCGGCGGCCGCCGGCTGGAAGAGGTGGATTTCGTGGCGCTGACGGGGCTCGTCAACCCTTACCCCTACCACTCGCGCGAAGACATCATCAACACCTTCCGCAACTCGAAGAGCGGGGCGCTCGACCGCGGCAAGCGCGCGCTAACCGAGGCCGTCTACAAGGGGAAGCTGAAAGACCTCTACCACGCGACGAATCTCTGGAAGCAGCGCGACCGCGAGCGCTGGCGGCAGAGGGTCGGCGGCGTCCTCGCGCTCGGCGTGCCCGAGGAGAAGGCCGTCATCGTCGAGCACCACATGGCGCACGCCTCGGCCGCCTACTACGGCTGGGGGCGCTTCGACGAGGACATCCTCGTCCTGACCAACGACGGCGGCGGCGACAGCCTCTGCGCGACCGTCAACGTCGGCCGCGCGGGCAAGATTGAGAGGCTCGCCGAGGTGCACTGGTGGGAGTCGGTCGGGATGCTCTACGGCATGGTCACGTGCCTGCTCGGCATGGTGCCGTTGGAGCACGAGTATAAGGTGATGGGGATGGCCCCCTACGCCGAGGTGAAGGGCGCGGAGAGGGTCTGCTCCGACCTCAAGAAGCTCTTCGAGTTCGACGGCCGCGACCGCATCGTCTGGAAGCGCCGCGAGCCCTGCCCCGAGACCTACCGCAGCTACGACTTCCTCAAGGAGCTTTTCGACCTGAAGCGCTTCGACTGGGTCTGCGGAGGCGTGCAGCGCTTCATCGAGGAGTTCATCAGCGAGTGGGTGAGCAACTGCGTCCGCGCGACGGGTATCAGGAAGGTCGCGCTCTCGGGCGGCCTCTTCATGAACGTCAAGCTGAACAAGATCATCATGGAGCTGCCCGAGGTGGACGAACTCTTCGTCTTCCCCTCGTGCGGCGACGAGACCAACGCCATCGGCGCGGCCTACAACGCCTACGCCGAGCGCGCGGGCTGTCAGACGATGCAGCCGCTCGGCGACTTCTACACCGGGTCGGAGTACACCGACGGGCAGATCGCGGGCGCGCTTAAGGAGTACGCGTTCAAGCACCGCGTCTCGGTCACGCAGCCCGACGACATGGAGGAGGCGGTCGCGCGACTCCTCGCCTCGGGCGAGGTGGTGGCGCGCTTCAACGGGCGCGAGGAGTTCGGCGCGCGCGCGATGGGCAACCGCTCCATCCTCGCCGACCCTTCGCGCCCCGAGGTCGTCAAGGTCATCAACGACGCCATCAAGTCGCGCGACTTCTGGATGCCGTTCGCGCCCTCGGTGCTCGACCGCCGCGCCGCCGACTACTTCGTCAACCCGAAGAACGTGCCCGCCCCCTACATGATCCTCGCCTTCGACTCGACGGAGAGGATCGGCGAGTTCCGCGGGGCGAGCCACCCCTACGACCTGACCATCCGGCCGCAGGTCGTCTACAGGGAGTGGAACCCGAGCTACTACGCGCTGCTCGAAGCCTTCGAGCGCCTCACGGGGCGGGGCGTCATCCTGAACACCTCCTTCAACCTCCACGGCTTCCCCATCGTCAGCTACCCGCAGGACGCGCTGCACGTGCTCGACGAGTCGGGGCTCAGGTGGCTCGCCATCGGCGGCCACCTCGTGCGCAAGGAAGACTGAGCGAGGAGCCGCGCGCACGCAAGATGGACATCAGCGTCGTCATCCCCACCTACAACCGCTCGGCCCGCCTGGCGCAGACGCTCGCGCGCCTGGCCGGGCAGGAGTTCGCCGGGGCTTGGGAGGTGGTTGTCGTCAACAACCGCTGCACGGACGACACCGACGAGGTCGTCGCCCGCCAGCCGTTCCCCGCGCCGCTCCGGCTCGCGCACGAGCGGGAGGTGCCCGGCCCCGCGGCCGCGCGCAACGCCGGCGCTGCGGCCGCCGCGGGGCGCTACCTCGTCTTCATGGACGACGACATCCTCGCCCCCCCCGACTTCCTCCAGCGCCACTTCGACGACCTTGAGGCGAACCCCGGCTGCTGGTTCGTCGGGCAGGTCGTTAACCTGCCGGAGCAGGAGGCGACGGCCTTCGGGCGCTACCGCAAGTGGCTCCACCCCTTCGTCCCGCCCGAGGCGGGCCTCAGCGAGTCAGAGGGGCTGACGGGGCAGACGTTCTCCGCGCCGCGCGAAGACTTCGAGCGCCTCGGCGGCTTCGACGAGAGCTTCTTCACCGCGAGCGGCGAAGACCGCGAACTCGCCATGCGCGCGCGGGCCTCGGGCATCCGCATCCTCTTCGACCCCGGGATCGTCGTCGTGCAGGACGACTGGGCCGGGTCGTCCATCCGCGACTACTGCCTGCGGCAGCGGCTCTACACGCAGACCGAGCCGCTCTTCTGGCGCAAGTACGGCGACGAGTACCAGCGCATCCGCCTGGTGCGCGAGAACCTCCCGCCCGACCGGCGGCGCGACCCCGCGCGGCTCCGCGTCTGGAAGAGGGTCAAGTCGGTGCTGGGGAGTCGCGCCGGGCAGGCCGCGCTCGTCGGCGCGTGCGGGGCCTTCGAGCGGTTCCTGCCGTGGAGCCCCGTGCTCTGGCGGCTCTACCGACTCGCCATCGCCGGGGCCATCTACGCGGGCTTTCAGGAGGGGCTCTCGCGCGAGAGGGAGCGGGGCTCGGACGCCGCGCCGGGCGAGAAGCTCCCGGCGGGCTGAGGCGCGCCGGAGTTAAGATTAGTTACCCCACAGGAGACGCACATGAAGGAGATGATCAAGTCCGCGCTGCGCGGCGTCGGGTTCGAGTTACGCAGGATACAGCCGCCGAAGAACCGCTTCACGGTCGGGCAGATAACCTACGACGCAGACCCTTGCAGCGTCGGCCACGAGCCGCAGGGCGAGCTGACGGGCCGCGGCGCCATCCGTTTCATCCGCGAGCGCGGGCTGAAGGACTTGAGCGTGCTCGACATGTGCTGCGGCTGCGGCGTCATCGGCCTCACGATCTTCTCCGAGCTGCGCGACGACGGCACCGTGAAGGAGCTGGGGCTGGTGGACATCAACATCTTCAACATCAACTCGCTCGAAAGAAGTCTGAAGCTCAACGGGCTCGACTCGCTCGTCGGGAGTCAGATCAACTACTGGCTCTCCGACAGCCTGAAGAACGTCCCGGCCCGTCAGCAGTTCGACATCATCGTCTCGAACCCGCCGCACTTCTTTGAGGAGGATCGCACGACCGACCCGCTCGTGCCCCGCCGGCTCGCCAAGTACGACGCCGACTGGAGCCTGCACAGGTCCTTCTACGAGCGCTGCCACGAGTACCTGACCCCGCGCGGCGAAATCTGGTTCCTGGAGAACGGCGACGCCGTGACCTCGAAAGACCTCCTGCCGTTCATCGAGGCCAACCCGAACCTCGAATACGTCGGCGAGATGGTCGAGCCGGGCGACCCGACCTACTTCTGGATGTTCAGCAGGCGGCGCGGCGGGGCGGCGAAGTAGCACGGCCGATGAAGGTACTGCTCATCCCCTCGTCCTACCCCACGCGCCGGGAGAACTGGCAGGGGAACTACGTCCACGAGTTCGCGCGCAGCCTCGCGCTCGGCCACGACGTGACGGTCGTCTACCCGCAGCAGTTGGGCCGGCCCGGGGTGGGCGACGAGCCCTTCTTCACCGACGAGATGTTGGAGCCGCGCATCCGGCTCGTCAACTACACGTACCCGCACCTGGCGAAGAGCTGGATGCTGAGCTACCTCGGGGCCTTCCGCAAAGTCTGGCGGAGGCTCAGCCGCGAGTGGCGGCCCGACGTGGTCTTCGCGCACATCGTGATGCCGGCCGGGCCGGCCGCGCTCCTCGCCGGGCGGCTGCTCGGCGCGCCCGTCATCCTCACGGAGCACTGGGGGCCGGCCGTTGACTGGCTCAAAGAGCCGCCCGTCCCGCGCGGGCTGATGCGCGCCGTGGTCGAGCAGACCTACCGCCGCGTCGATTACCTGACGGCGGTGAGCGACAGCCTGGCGGGCGAGATAGCCGAGGTCTACGGGGCCTCGGCCGACGGCAAGCTGGACTACCCGATCGACTGCGGCGTCTTCCGCCCCGACGGGACGCGCCCCGACGCCGAGCCGCGCCGCGTGCTCTGCGTCACGCGCGGCCACTTCGACCCGCGCAAGGGCGTGCCGAACCTGCTCGCCGCGTGGGGGCTGGTCGCGCGCCGCACCGGCGGCTCGGCCGTCCTGGATGTCATCGGGCCGGACGTGGAACTGCTCGCGCCGCAGATCGCGGAGCTGGGGCTCGGCGACACCGTCAACCTGCTCCCGTGGGTTCCGGCCGCGGAACTCGCGGCGCTGATGCGGCGCTCGGCGCTCGTCGTCATCCCGAGCCTCTACGAGACCTTCGGGCGGAGCGGGGCCGAGGCGATGGCCTGCGGCGTGCCCGTCGTGGCGACCGACTGCGGCGGCCCGCGCGAGTACGTCGGCGAAGGGACGGGGCTGCTCGTCCCGAAGGAGGAGCCCGCGGCGCTGGCCGAGGCCGTCGTCGCGGGGCTCAGGCGCGAAGACTTTCTGCCGCCCGAAGAACTCGCGCGCCGCACGCGCGAGCGGTTCGCGCACGAGGTCATCTGCCGCCGCTTCACGGAGGCGGCCGAGGGGCTTTTGGGGAAGAAGGGGAGGACTGACCGAAGCGCGCCCGCCGACCGTTGAAGAGCGCGGCGCTCCCGTTTGTTCGCCTATGGGTTTCGACATCAAAAGCGGACTGACCAGGGTAAGGGCTTCGCAGCCCTTCAACTGGCTGGCGACCTCGGTGGGGCGCGCGTGCCTCGGCTCGTCCTCCGAGTGGCTGGTCAAGCACCTGCCGCGCTCCGGCACCGTCAGCGCCGCGCTGCCGAACGGCCGGACGCTCAGACTGCGCTCGCGGGGCGACGACTGGGTCTCGAACCAGGTCTTCTGGCGCGGGTGGAGCGGCTACGAGCCGGAGTCCACGCCGCTCTTCTACGGGCTCGCCGCCCGTTCGAGCGTGACGCTCGACCTCGGCGCGCACGTCGGCTTCTACGCGCTGCTGGCGGGGCACGCGAACCCCGCGGGGAGGGTCTACGCGTTCGAGCCGATGCCCGTCACCTTCGCGCGCCTGCGCGCGAACATAGCGCTGAACGGCCTGCCGAACGTCGTCGCCGTCAACAGCGCCGTCGGCGGGGCCAAGGGGGTGGCCGAGTTCTACCACGGAGAGACCGACATCCCTTGCAGTTGCGGCCTCTCGCGCGAAATCTTCGCCCCCGGCTCGGAGGTCAACTCGTTCGAGGTGCTCGTGACGACCGTTGACGACCTCGTGAGGGAGGAAGGTCTGCGGGGGGTCGGGCTGGTCAAGATCGACGTGGAGGGCGCGGAGCTCGACGTGCTGCGCGGCATGGCCGAGACGCTGCGGCGCGACCGCCCCGAAGTCATCTGCGAGGTGTGGGGCGGGCCGGGGCCGGAGATGCTCGACTTCCTCGCCGAATTCGGCTACCGCGCGTACTCTCTGGAGGCCGCGGGGCCGCGCCCGTACGTGGGCGATAGCCGCGAGGCCAACCACCTCTTCTCCGCGCGCGAGCCCGAGGAGGTGCTCGGCGCACGCGGGGGCGCACAGGGGCATTGATGTTGACCGACACTTCACGCGAGATACCGGGCCCGCCCGCCGGACGCCGCGGCTGGCCGTGGGAGGCGCACGCCGACGACGGCCCGTCGTCGGCGGACGCGCCGCTCGTCTCCGTCGTCATCCCTTCTTACAACCAGGGCGTCTACATCGAGGAGACGATCCGCTCCGTCGTCTTGCAGAACTACCCGCGCGTCGAGATCATCGTCATCGACGGCGGCTCGACCGACTCGACCGTCGAGGTCCTCAAAAAGTACGAGCCGTGGCTCGCACACTGGGTCAGCGAGAAGGACAGGGGGCAGGCCAACGCCATCAACAAGGGGCTCGCGGTCGCGCGCGGCGAGATCGTCACGTGGCTCAACTCCGACGACCTGCTGCTGCCCGGCGCGCTCGGCCGGCTCGCGGAGGCTTACAGGGAGAAGCCGCACAACTTCTTCGTCTCGCCCGTCGAGCACTTCCTCGACGGCACCGGGAAGTCACGCGTCTTCGAGCCGCAAAACGTCACGCACCGCGAGCTGATCGAGTTCTGGTCGGGGCGCGTGCGCTGGAACGACCCCGGCACCTTCTACACGCGCGAGGTGTTGGAGGCCGTCGGGCCGATAGACGAGTCGTTCCGCTACTCCTTCGACTACGAGTTCGTGCTGCGCGTCAGTAAGCGCTTCGAGGCGGTCTACCTCGCGGAGCCGACGACGAGGTTCCGCGTCCACGCCGCCTCGAAGACCGTCTCGGAGGGCGACCGCTTCATCTACGAGACGGCGCGCGCGTCGAAGGCTTACTGGGGTGGCGTGGCCGGGGTAGACCGCGCGGGCTTCCGCCGCTACTTCGCCGTGACGATGTTCCGCAACGCCGTCGTCAACGCCCGGCGCCGACCCGCCGCCGCGTTCGACTACTTCCGCCAGGGCTTCACGACCGACGCGCTGCGCTCGCCCTTCTGGCTCGCGGGTTGGGCCGCGGGGGTCTTGAAGTCGAGGCTCGCCGCGCGGGGCGCGCGCGGCGGCGAATGGAGCGGCTTCGGCGTCGAGTAGCCGCGCGCCGCGCGAATCAGGATGAACGGACGCTTCCATAAACTGCTGCAACTCGGCCGAAGGCTGCCCGGCCCCCTGCGCAAGCTGCTCGGCCGCGGCTACGTGGCCTACCAGCGCGCCAACCGCGGGCGGCGCGTCGTCGCCACCGTGGACGGCATCACCTACCAGCTCGACCTCGGCGAGTACATCGACTCCGCCATCTACTTCGGCGGCTGCTTCGAGCCGGACACGACCGCCGCCATCAACCGCCTGTGCCGCCCCGGCATGACCGTCGTAGACATCGGGGCCAACGTCGGCTGCCACGCGCTCCGCTTCGCCAGGCTGGTCGGCGAGGCCGGGCGCGTCGTCGCCTTCGAGCCGATGGCCTGGGCTCGCGGCAAGCTCCTCCGCAACATCGAGCTGAACGGCTTCCGCAACATCACGGTCGAGGCCGTAGCGCTCTCCGACAGCCCCGGCAGCCGCGAGGCTTACTTCCGCAGCAGTTGGCTGAGCGGCGAGGAGAGCGACCCGTCGTCGCTGCGCCGCGACACCATCCCCTTCGACACGCTCGACGGCTACGTCGAGAGCCGCGGCCTCGGCCGCGTCCACATGGTCAAGCTCGACGTGGACGGCCACGAGTTCCGGGTCATCCGCGGCGCGGCGCGGACGCTCGCCGCCGACCGCCCCGTGGTTTTGATCGAGCTGGGGCCGCACCTGCTCGCCGGGGCGGGCGACGACATCAAGGAGATGGTCGAGTTCCTCTCGTCGCTCGGCTACAACTTTTTCGACGAGGCGTCGTTCGAGAGGTTCCCCGACACGGCGGCGGTGCTGGCGGCCATCCCGCCGGGGGACACGCTCAACGTCATCCTCAGCCCCGAAGACCTGCCCGCCCAGAGCAGCGCGCGATGAAGACCCGGCTTTGCATCGTCGTGTCGGACGTGGACACGAGCCACCTCATCGAGACGATGGGGCGCGCGCTCGACCCCGCGCGGTACGAGGTCACGTTCGTCTTCATGGGCGACAGGGAGCCGAGCCTCTACCGGAAGCTCTCGGCCGAGGGCTTCGCCGCGCGCTTCGTCCGCTGCCGCGGTAAGCGCGACCTGCCCGCCGCGACGCTCGGGCTCGCCCGCCTCTTCGGCGAGCTGAAGCCCGACGTCGTCCACACGCACCTCGTCAACGCCTCGCTGGCTGGCCTCACGGCCGCGAAGTTGAAAGGCGTCGCGCGCCGCGTGCACACGCGCCACCACTCGGTCGAGACGCACCACGACTACCCGCACGGCGTCTACTACGACCGCGTCATCAACCGGCTCTCGACGCACGTCGTCGCCATCTCGCGCGTCGTCTTCGACGTGCTGACCAAAATGGAGGGCGTCGCGCCCGAGAAGGTCACGATCATCCACCACGGCTTCGACCTCGAACGCTTCCGCGCGGACGAGTCTCTGGTCGCGGAGGTGAGGCGTAAGTACGGGCTTGAAGGCCGCCGCCCCGTCGTCGGCGTCATCAGCCGCCACATCCACTGGAAGGGCGTGCAGTACGTCGTGCCCGCCTTCAAAGAGCTGGCGAAGAAATACCCGGACGCGAAGCTCGTCCTCGCCAACGCGCTCGGGCCGCACAAGCCGGAGATCGAAAAGCTCCTGGGCGAGCTCGACCCCTCGCAGTACGTGCAGGTCGAGTTCGAGAAGCGCGTCTTCGAGCTGTACCGAACCTTCGACGTGTTCGTCCACGTCCCCGTCGGCCGCGAGTACGAGGCGTTCGGGCAGGTCTACGTCGAGGCGTTGGCGATGCGCGTCCCCTCTGTCTTCACGCTCTCGGGCGTGGCGAACGACTTCATAGAGGACGGCCGCAACGCGCTCGTCGTCCCCTACCGCGACGCGGCGGCCGTCACGCGCGCCGTCGAAACTTTGCTCGAAGACGAAGACCTGCGGCGGCGTTTGGCCGCCAACGGCAGGGAGGCGGTGCTCGAACTCTTCCCCGAGTCGCGCATGGCCGCGGAGCTGGACGCGATGTACGCGCGCGCCGCGCCGCGCGAGCGCACGGCCGCGGCGTGACGTTTAAAAGTTGGCGAAGAACCCCAAAAGGCGGAACTTGCTGGCGCTCACCTACTGGAGCTACAGGGACGCGCTCGTGCAGAGCGCCGTCATGCCTTATCTGAGGATGATGCGGAGGGCGCTGCCCGAGGGGAGCGAAATCTTCCTCCTGACGGCCGAGCAGCCGCACCTGCGCATGTCCGAAGAGGAGCGCCGCCGCGCCGAAGAGAGTCTGTCGGCCGAGGGCGTGCGCCTGCTGACGGTCGATTACACGCGCTTCGGCGCGCGCGCGGCGGCGAGACTGTCGGGACTCGTCCCGCGTCTGCTCCGCCTGTGCGTGAGAGAGCGCGTCCGCCACCTGCACGCGTGGGGGCCGACCGCGGGCGGCGTCGGCTACTTCCTCTCGAAACTGACGGGCGCGCCGCTCGTCCTCGACAGCTACGAGCCGCACGCCGAGTCGATGGTCGAGGTCGGCTGGTGGACGAGGGAGAGCAGGGCTTTCAAGCTTATGTTCGCCCTGGAGGGCTTGCAGTCGCGCCGCGCGCGCGCGGCCGTCGCCACGACGCGGGGCGTGCGCGACTACGCGCGCGAGAAGTACGGCGCGGAGTTCGAGCGCTTCTACGTCAAGCCCGCGACCGTAGACCTCGAACGCTTCTCGCCGGAGAGCGCGCGCGACGCGGGACTTAGAAAACAACTCGGGCTCGAAGGAAAGCTCGTCTGCGTCTACGCCGGCAAGGTCGGCGGCATCTACCTTGAGCGCGAGATGTTCGACCTCTTCAGGGCCGCGGCCGAGCACTGGGGCGAGCGCTTCCGCGTGCTGATGCTGACGGACGCGCCGCCCGGGCGCGTGCGGGAGCTGGCCGACGCCTCCGGCCTGGGCCGGGAGGTCGTCACGTCGATGTTCGTCGAGTTCCGCGACGTGCCGCGCCACATGGCGCTCGGCGACTTCGCCGTCAACCCCGTGCGCCCCGTCCCGACAAAGCGCTACTGCACCTCGGTCAAGGACGGCGAGTACTGGGCGATGGGCCTGCCCGTCGTCATCCCGCGCGACATCGGCGACGACTCGCGCATCATCCGCGAGAACCGCATCGGCGCGGTGTTGGAAGAGTTCACGCCCGAGGCTTACGCGCGCGCGGTCGAAGAGATAGACGCGCTGCTTAACGAGTCGCCGCGCGAAGCTTTGCGCGCGCGCGTCCGCGCCGTCGCCGACCGCGAGCGCAACGTGAAGCACGCCGAGAGGATTTATAGGGAGCTGTACGCTGAAGCCGCGTGAGATGAAAGTCCTGGCCCTGGCCTCGTACCCCGTGGAGGCGGCGGCGACCCGCTTCCGCGTCGCGCAGTTCGTCGCGCCGCTGGCCGAGCGCGGCATCGAGGTCGAGCTCGCCCCCTTCATGGACGCGCGCCTCTTCGGCGCATTCTACAAGCGCGAGGGTAAAGCACGAATCGCCGCCTCGCTCGCGCTCGCGGCCGCGCGACGCTTCGGCGACATCTGGCGCGCGCGGCGGGCGGACGTGCTGCTCGTGCAGCGCGAGGCGATGATCTTCGGGCCGCCGGTCGTCGAGTGGCTCTCGATGAAGCTGGGCGGCGTCCCCGTGGTGCTCGACTTAGACGACGCGACCTACGTCCCTTACGACAGCCCGACCTACGGGCGCGTGGGCGCGGCGCTCAAGTGGTTCAGGAAGACCGACGACCTCATCCGGTGGGCGCGCGTCGTCACCTGCGGCAACCGCAACATCGCCGAGTACGTCGCCTCGAAGGGCACGCGCGCCGTCGTCATCCCGACGGTCGTGGACACAAACGTCTTCCGCCCCGCGCCGAAGGCTGACGCGGGCGCGCCGCCCGTCCTCGGCTGGGTCGGCACGCACTCGACCTTCCCCTTCCTCGAATCGATCTTCCCCGTCTTGCAGGAACTCGCGCGCGACCACCGCTTCCGGCTGAGGGTCGTCGGAGCGGGCGCGCGGCGGGCGGAGCTGCCGGGCGTCGAGGTCGAGTATCTGGACTGGAAGCTCGAAAGGGAGGTGGAGGACTTCCGCTCTCTGGACGTGGGGCTCTACCCCCTGACGACGCTCGGCAACGCGCCGAACGAGTGGCTGGCGGGGAAGTCCGGGTTCAAGGCCGTGCAGTACATGGCGGTGGGCGTGCCCTTCGTCGTCACGCCGGTCGGCGTCTGCGCCGAGATGGGCGAGCCGGGCGCGACGCACCTCGCGGCACGGACGCCCGAAGAGTGGCGCGCGGCGCTCGCGGCGCTCCTCTCGGACGCGGCGCGGCGGCGGCGGATGGGCGAGGCCGGGCGACGCCACGCGCTCGAACATTACGGGCTCGCGGCGCAGGCGGAAAAGCTGGCCGCGGCGCTGCGTGAGGCGCGCTACAGCCGTGTGCAAACGGATGCCACGCCGTAGCGATCAGAACCGCCCGCGGTAGCGGGTGGGCCTCGATTAACCGGGCGCGCCATGTCGTGAAAGGCCCACCCGCTACCGCGGGCGGTTCTGACCTGTATCGTCGCGCCGCGGGCGGCTCCCGGCGCTTTTTACTTTTGGGCTAAACTCTGGTACGTTCAACCCTTTCCGACGTTGTCCTTATGCCCCACCGTGGGGACAAATCAGGCACAAAGGGCTGTCGCAGATTGGCTTTATGTACATACTGGGTCTGACTACTCTGGGCGACTCGGCCGCGTCGCTGCTGCGCGACGGCGAGCTGGTCGCCGCGGCCGAGGAGGAGCGCTTCTCGCGCAAGAAGCACCACAGCGGCTTCCCCTTCAACGCCGTCCGGTTCTGCCTCGACCACGCGGGCATCAAGCTCTCGGACGTCGAGCACGTCTCGCTCTACTGGAAGCCGTGGGTGCTGCGCCACAAGGCTTTCCAGGCGCTCAAGTCCCGCTTCATCTCGCGCGAGATGTACAAGGCGCGCGTCGGCCGCGGCGTCGTGCAGGTGCGCGACAACTACTTCCAGATGTTCCGCCACGCCGCTCGGCTGCGCGAGCACTTCGGCCCGAGCGGCTTCCGCTTCCACTACCTCGAACACCACCTCGCGCACGCCGCGAGCGCCTTCTTCGTCTCGCCCTTCGAGCGCTCGGCCATCCTGACGCTCGACGGCACGGGCGAGGACACGACGACGCTCTTCTCGCAGGGCGAGGGCAACCGCATCAAGCCCCTCAAGCGCATCAAGCTGCCGCACTCCCTGGGGCAGTTCTACTCGGCCGTAACGAACTTCCTCGGCTTCGACATGTTCGGCGGAGACGAGTGGAAGGTGATGGGCCTGGCCGCCTACGGCGAGCCCGAGTTCTACGACTTCTTCAAGCGCCGCGTGCTCTCGACCAACGGCAGCTACGACTTCAAGCTCAACATACGCGTCCTCGACCACCACCTGGCGAAGCACTACCAGTTCAGCGACGAGGCCGTCAAGAGCCTCGGGCCGCCGCGCAGGCCCGAGGAGGAGCTGACCGACCGCCACAAGAACATCGCCGCCAGCGCGCAGCGCGTCCTCGAAGACACGGTGCTCTACCTCCTGCGCGGGCTCCACGAGCAGACCGGCGCGGAGAACCTCTGCCTGGCGGGCGGCGTCGCCTTCAACTCGGTGATGAACGGCCGCATCATGACCGAGACGCCCTTCAAGCGCTTCTTCGTCCAGCCCGCGGCGGGCGACGCGGGCTGCTCGCTCGGCTCGGCGCTGCTCGTCCACCACCACAAGCTCGGCCGCCCCCGCGGCTTCCGCATGGAGCACGCCTACTACGGCCCTTCGTTCACTTCGGAACAGTGTGCGGAGGCGCTGCGCGCGGCGGGCGTTAAGTTTGAGACTTTGCCTGACGAGGAGATGCTGCCGCGCGTCGCGCGGATGATCGCCGACGGGGCCATCGTCGGCTGGTTCCAGGGGCGGATGGAGTTCGGCCCGCGCGCTCTGGGCAACCGCAGCTTCCTCGCCGACCCGCGCCGCGCCGACATGCGCGAGCTTCTGAACCACAAGGTCAAGCTGCGCGAGTGGTTCCGCCCGCTCGCGCCCTCGATGCACGCCGAGCACGCCGAGAGCCTATTCGGCCGCCCGCACTACGACCCCTTCATGATCACGGTGCTCGGGGTCGAGGAGGGGCGGCGCGCGGAGATACCCGCGGTCGTCCACGTGGACGGCACCGCCCGGCCGCAGACCGTCCGCCGCGACGTGAACCCGCGCTACTGGGCCCTGATTAACGAGTTCGCGAAGCTGACGGGCGTGCCCGTCCTGCTCAACACCTCCTTCAACATCCAGGAGCCGATAGTGTGCCGCCCCGAGGACGCCGTCAAAACGTACCTCGGGGCCAACTTCGACGCCCTCGTCCTGGAAGACCATCTCGTGGTTCGCTGACGGCCGCCGCGCGGTTGCGGCGGGTGGGCTTACTGAATACTATGAGGGGCGAACCCACGGGCCCGGATAGATGAACGCGTTACTGGTAGTCCTCTCGCTGATGCTCTGCGGAGCCGTCGCCCTCTTCGTCGAAGGCGGGGCGGCGGCGATGCTCTTCTGCGTCTGCCTCGCGCTGCTGGTCGTCAGGCTCGGCGGCCTGGTCGTCGAAGACCAGCGGCGGTTCCTCATTCAGATCTTCGCCGCGGGGCTGCTGGTGAGGGTGCTCATCGGGACGATCATCTACGGCTTCAAGCTGCAAGAGTTCTTCGGCGGCGACGCGTACACATACGACGCCATGGGCCGGCAATTCCTGTCGATCTGGCAGAGCCGCGAGGGGAACGACGCGCTCATGCGCGCGTGGCGCGAGAGCGGCACGGGCTGGGGCATGGGCTACCTCGTCGCCTACATCTACTACCTCTTCGGCGCAAACATGCTGGCGGTGCAGATGTTCAACGCGGTGGTCGGCGCGGCCACCGCGCCGGTCATCTTCCTCTGCGCCCGCCACATCTTCGGGAACCTGCGGGTCGCGCGCCTCTCGGCCTTCGCCGTCGCCTTCTACCCCTCGCTGGTCTTGTGGTCGTCGCAGGGGCTGAAGGACGGCCCCATCGTCTTCCTGCTCGCCCTCGCCATGCTCGCCACCCTCAAGCTCGGCGAGCGGATGAGCCCGGGATACCTGACGCTGCTCCTGGTCTCGCTGTTGGGGATGCTGACGCTGCGGTTCTACGTCTTCTACATGCTGTGTTCCGCCGTGGCCGGCGCCTTCGTCATCGGCATGCGGAAGGTGACGGGCCAGAGCCTGGCCCGCCAGTTCGTGGTGGTCGTGGTGGTGGGGCTGGGGCTGACTTACGTCGGCGTGCTGCGCACGGCCGGCGATCAGTTCGAGAGGTTCGGGAACCTGGAGGCGGTGCAGCGGAGCCGAGCGGATTTGGCGACCTCCGCCGGGTCGGGCTTCGGCAAGGACGTGGACGTCTCGACCACGCGGGGCGCGCTCACCGCCATCCCCATAGGGATGACGTACCTGCTCTTCGCCCCCTTCCCGTGGCAGCTCGCCAGCCTCAGGCAGTTGATCACCCTGCCGGAGATGCTGGTGTGGTGGGCCTCGTTCCCGCTCCTGGTGATGGGGACGTGGTTCACCTTGCGCCACCGGCTGCGGCAGGCCCTGCCGATCCTCATCTTCACGGCGATGCTGACCCTGGCCTACTCGGTCTTCCAGGGCAACGTCGGGACGGCCTACCGGCAGCGCTCGCAGCTCCTCGTCTTCTACTTCATCTTCGTCTCGGTCGGGGCGGTGCTGTTGAAGGAGCGGAGCGAGGACAGGCGCAGGGCGCAGATCGCGGAGGCCGAGGCCGCCGCCGCCGCCGCCGCGAGACATCGCGCGGGCATGCGCCGCTACCAGGATTGGAAGCAGTCGCGTGAGCCGGAGTACGAGGAGATGGCCCGCTCGCTCGGCGAAAGGGTGGACTTCTGAATGTGCGGCGTAGTCGGAATCGTCCGGCCCGCGGGGCGGCCCGCCGACGGCCAACTGCTCGCGCGCATGAACGAGGCCATCCTCCACCGGGGGCCTGACGAGGAGGGCACGTACCTCCGCGGGCGCGTGGGGATGGCGATGCGCCGCCTCGCCATCATCGACCTCGCCGGCGGCCAGCAGCCCATCTCGAACGAGGACGGCACGGCCTGGGTCGTCTACAACGGCGAAATCTACAACTACCGCGAGCTGAAGGCGGAGCTGGAAGGCCGGGGGCACCGCTTCCGCACCGACTGCGACACCGAGGCGGTCGTCCACGCCTACGAGGAGTGGGGCAGGGACTGCCCCCGACACTTCCGCGGCATGTTCGCCTTCGCCGTCTGGGACGAGCGCAAGGAAGAACTGCTGCTCGCGCGCGACCGCGTCGGCAAGAAGCCCCTGCTCTACTCTTACAGGCCGGGCGGCGACTTCGTCTTCGGCTCGGAGTTCACGGCGCTGCTCCGCCACCCGGAGGTCGGCCGCGAGGTTGACCGCGAGGCCGTCCACCACTACCTCACCTTCATGTGCGTGCCCGCGCCGCTCACGGCCTACCGCGACATACGCAAGCTAGAGCCCGGCCACACGCTCACGCTCACCCGCGACGGCGAGGTCAGGACGGAGCGCTACTGGCACCTCGACATCAACAGTAAGATAAAGGTCACGGAGGAGGAGGCGGGCGAGCGCGCGGTTGAGCTTCTGCGCGAGGCCGTCCGCGTCCGCCTGATGTCGGAGGTTCCCCTCGGCGCGTTCCTCTCCGGCGGGATAGATTCGAGCGCGGTCGTCGCGCTGATGAGCGAGGCCAGCCCGACGCCCGTCAAGACCTTCTCCATCGGCTTCGAGGAGCAGGACTTTTCGGAACTGCACCACGCGCGCCGCGTGGCAGAGCACGTCGGCGCGGAGCACCACGAGTTCGTCGTCCGGCCCGACGCGCTCGAAGTCCTGCCCACGCTCGTCGAGCACTACGGCGAGCCCTACGCCGACTCGTCCGCCATCCCGACCTACTACGTCGCGCGCGAGACGCGGCGGCACGTCACCGTGGCGCTGAACGGCGACGGCGGCGACGAGGCGTTCGCCGGCTACGAGCGCCACGCGGCGATGCAGCTCGCCGAGCGCTACCGGCGGCTGCCGGAGGTGCTGCGCGAGAAGGTTATTCGTCAGACCGTCGGCCTGCTGCCCACGTCTAAGAGGAGGGGCGGGCGCGTGCGCAGCCTCAAGCGCTTCCTGCGCGGGGCCTCGCTCCCGCCCGTGGAGAGGTACCTGAGCTGGGTGGGCGTCATCTCCCCGGAGGAGAAGGAGGGGCTCTACACGGACGAGTTCCGGCGCGAGACGGCGGGGCTCGAAGAGCGAGGCTGGATCGCGCCCTGGTTCGCGCGGGCCAACGGGGCGGGCGTGGTGGACGCGGCGCTGCTGGCCGACACGATGACCTACCTGCCGAACGACCTGCTGGTCAAGGTGGACATCGCCAGCATGGCCGTCTCGCTGGAGGCGCGCTCGCCCTTCCTCGACCACCACGTGCTCGAGTTCGCGGCCTCCCTGCCGGCGGGGCTCAAGCTGCGCGGGCTGACGACGAAGTACCTCCTCAAGCGGGCGCTGCGGGGGCTCCTGCCGGCGGAGAACCTGACGCGCCCCAAGATGGGCTTCGGCGTCCCCATCGGCCGCTGGTTCCGCGGCCCGATGCAGCCCTTCCTGCGCGAGCACCTGCTCTCGGAGCGGCTCGCGCGCCGCGGCCTGCTGCGCCCCGAGGCCGTCCGCAGGATGGTCGAGCAGCACACGAGCGGCGCAAGCGACCACTCGCACCCGCTCTGGACGCTGCTCATGCTTGAGCTTTGGTTCCAGAGGTTCATCGATTGAAGAAGTAGTCAGTAGTCAGTAGGGCTCCACCTCGCTCACGCTGACGGTGACAAACGGACGACCCATTGGCGACCGCGTTTCTACTGACTACTGTCTACTGTCTACTGTCTACTCGGAGGAGTGAATGAAAGGTATCGTACTGGCCGGAGGGCTGGCGACGCGGCTGCGGCCTCTGACTGCGGTGACGAACAAACACCTGCTGCCCGTCTACGACCGGCCGATGGTCTACTACCCCATCCAGGCGCTCGTCAACGCGGGGGTGCGCGACATCATGGTCGTCACGGGCGGCAACGCGGCCGGCGACTTCCTCAAGCTCCTGAAGGACGGCCGCGAGTTCGGGCTCAAGCGGCTCAACTACACCTACCAGGAGGGCGAGGGCGGCATCGCCGCCGCGCTCGACCTCTGCGAGGACTTCGCCGAGGGCGGCCCCATCTGCGTCGTGCTCGGGGACAACATCATCGAGCGCAACATCTGCAAGGCCGTCAAAGCCTACCGCCACCAGGGCGGCGGCGCGAAGATACTCCTGAAGAAAGTCCACGACCCGCAGCGCTTCGGCGTCCCCGAACTGGACGGCCGCCGCGTCCTGCGCATCGAGGAGAAGCCGAAGGAGCCGAAGTCGGACTACGCCGTCATCGGCATCTACATGTACGACGCGGAGGTCTTCAAGATCATCAAGACCTTGAAGCCCTCGGGGCGCGGCGAGCTGGAGATCACGGACGTCAACAACGCCTACATCGAGCGGGGCGAGATGACCTGGGACGAGTTGGAAGGTTGGTGGACGGACGCCGGCACGTTCGAGTCTCTGCTCAGGGCCTCGAACCTCGTCGCCGAGACCGGGGCCAACAAGCTGGACGTGGAGCCGGCCGCGGCCGGCGGCGCGGCGGCCGGCGCGGGGGAGGCGAAATGACGCGGCCGGGGGCGGGGTCGGACACAGGGGCGGGGCGCGCGGCGCCGCCCGCCTCCTTCAAACGCGGCGACATCGCCGGCGTGGTGGTGCGCGACCTGAAGAAGCACGCGGACGAGCGCGGCTGGCTGGCCGAACTCTTCCGCGACGACGAGCTGGCGGAGGAGTACCTGCCCGCGATGGCCTACATCTCGGCGACCCTGCCGGGCGTGCAGCGCGGGCCGCACGAGCACGCGGATCAGGCCGACCACTTCTGCTTCATCGGCCCCTCGACCTTCGAGCTGCGCATGTGGGACAACCGCCCCGAGTCCGAGACCTACGGCAACGTGATGACGGTCTTCGCGGGCGAGGACGAGCCCAGGGCCGTGCTCATCCCAAGGGGCGTCGTCCACGCCTACAGGAACGTGGGGGACTCTCCCGGCGTCGTCGTCAACCTGCCCAACCGCCTCTACGCGGGCCGCGGCCGCCGCGACCCCGTCGACGAGATACGCCACGAGGACGACCCCGACACCGTCTTCCGGGTGGAGGACTGAGGAGAGTAGGCAGAAGGCAGTAGGCAGTTGAGAGCCCCGCTGTCGGAAGTCCCGAGCTAACCCTTCAACGTCCTGAACGCGGAGCGTACTGCCTACTGCCTTCTGCCTACTGTTTCATGAAAGTTGTTCGCATCATCGCGCGTCTGAACGTCGGGGGGCCGGCGCGCCACGTCGCGTGGCTCGAAGCGGGCTTGAGGCGGCGCGGGGTGGAGTCGCTGCTGGTGGCGGGCGTGGTGCCGCCGGGCGAGGACGACATGTCGTACTTCGCCGAGCGGCTGGGGGTGCGTTGGCAGGTCATCCCCGAGATGAGCCGCGAGGTCTCGCCCAAGGACGCGGTGACGGTCTGGAAGCTCTACCGCCTCTTCCGGCGCGAGCGCCCCGACGTGGTGCACACGCACACGGCGAAGGCGGGCACGGTGGGGCGCGCGGCCGGGATGCTCTACCGCTGGCTGACCCCCTCGGCGCTGTGGGGGAGGCCGCGCGCGTGCCGCTTCGTCCACACCTACCACGGCCACATCTTCCACAGCTACTACGGGCGCTGGAAGACGCGCCTCTTCCTCCTCGTCGAGCAGGCGCTGGCGCGGCTCGCCACCGACCGCATCGTCGTCATCAGCCCGCAGCAGCTCGAAGAGATACACGGCCGCTTCCGCGTGGGGAGGAGAAGTCAGTTCGAGGTCATCCCGCTCGGGCTCGACACGCGCGCCTTCGACGACGCGCCGGCCCGCCGCCACCTCCTGAGGGGGGAGTGGGGCGCGTCCGAGCGCGACGTGCTCGTCGGCATCGTCGGGCGTCTGACCGAGGTCAAGAACCACAGGCTCTTCCTCGAAGCGGCCGCGCTCTTAAAGATGCGGCGCGCGTTCGAGGCCGAGTCGGGCGGCGCGCAGGCGGCGGGCCGCGTCCGCTTCGTCGTCGTGGGCGACGGCCACCTGCGCGCCGATTTGGAGCTGCACGCGGAGGCGCTCGGGCTGCGCGATGATGTATTATTCGCGGGGCTCAGGGACGACCCCGAAAACTTCTACCCGGCTCTGGACGTGGTGGCGCTCACCTCGCGCAACGAGGGGACGCCCCTGACGCTCATCGAGGCGATGGCGAACGCGCGCGCCTGCGTCGCGACTGCCGTCGGCGGCGTCGTTGACCTGCTCGGCGGCGTCGCCGAAGAGGAGTTGAGGCGGCCGCACCCCTGGCAGATTTGCGAGCGCGGGATACAGGTGCGGCCCGGAGACCCCGAGGCTTTCGCCGAGGCGCTCGCGCACGCCGCGGACGACGCGGCGCTCCGCCGGGCGCTGGGCGAGCGGGGCCGCGAGTACGTCGAGCGGAATTATTCGGTGGAGCGTCTGCTCGCCGACGTGCAGAGGCTCTACGGGCGTCTGGCGGGCGGCGGCGCGGCGGCGGCGGCCGAGTCGGCGCTGCTCAAGTTCTGAAGGAGGGACAGAATAGTTTGCGAGTACTCATCACGGGCGGGGCGGGCTTCATCGGCTCGCACCTCTCCGACCTGTACGTGTCGCGCGGCGACGAGGTCTTCTGCATCGACGACCTCTCGACGGGCTCGTTCGACAACATCGCGCACCTCAAGGGGCACCCGAAGTTCAACTACACCATCGACTCGGTGCACAACCAGCCCGTCATGGCCGAGCTGGTAGACCAGTGCGACGTGGTCTTCCACCTCGCCGCGGCCGTCGGCGTCAAGCTCATCGTCGAGTCGCCGGTGCGCACCATCGAGACGAACGTGCGCGGGACGGAGGTGGTGCTCGCCCAGGCGAACAAGAAGAAGAAGAAGGTGCTCGTGGCCTCGACCTCCGAGGTCTACGGGCTCTCCTCGGAGGTGCCATTTAAGGAGGACGGGAACCTCGTGATGGGGGCGACGACCAAGGGGCGTTGGTCTTACGCCTGCTCGAAGGCCATCGACGAATTTCTAGCCCTGGCCTACTGGCGGGAGAAGAAGCTCCCCACCGTGGTCGTCCGGCTCTTCAACACGGTGGGGCCGCGCCAGACCGGCCAGTACGGGATGGTCATCCCGACCTTCGTTAAGCAGGCGCTCTCGGGAAGGCCGCTGACCGTCTACGGCGACGGGAGCCAGACGCGCTGCTTCGGCTACGTGAAGGACGTGGTCGGCGCGCTCGTCGCGCTGATGGAGGCGGAGGACTCGGTGGGCGAGGTCTTCAACATCGGCTCGACGGAGGAGGTCTCCATCATGCAGCTCGCCGAGCGGGTGAAGGCGCTGACGGGCTCGAAGTCGGAGATCGTCACCGTCCCCTACGACGAGGCGTACGAGGAGGGGTTCGAGGACATGCCGCGCCGCGTGCCGGACACGTCGAAGGTCTCGAAGCTCACGGGCTTCCAGCCGACCGTGACGCTCGACGAGATTTTACAGTCCGTCATCGAGTACTACTCCGGGAGGCAGAACGGCGCGGCCGCGTGAGGGAAGTGTCCGGGGGCGGCTTGATTTCCGGCCGCACATTTAATAGGTTCTTGAGTTCCAAACTTCGTCGGAAGGCCCGCTAAGCGGCGCCGAAGTACGTAATGCCTTTCAGCAGTAGCCACCTCCTGCCCGCCGCGGCGGCGCTCATCCTCTCGCTCGCGCTCACGCCCCTGGTGCGCGCGTTCGCGCGGCGCAGGGGGGTCATCGCCAAGCCGCGCGGCGACCGCTGGAGCAAGAAGCCGACGGCGATGATGGGCGGGGTCGCCATCTACCTCTCGGTGCTCCTGGCCTACCTCTTCCTCGTCCCGCACACGCGCGAGGGCTGGGTCGTGATGGGCGCGAGCACGGCGCTCTTCGTCGTCGGGCTGGTGGACGACTTCCTCCACATCAAGCCCTATCAAAAACTGATCGGGCAGGTCTTCGGCGCGAGCGCGGTCGTCTACTTCGGGCTGCTGCTGCCGTGGGGCTGGGGCGCGTCGGTCGCGATGGCGGTGACCATCTTCTGGCTCATCGGCATCACGAACGCCATCAACCTGCTCGACAACATGGACGGGCTGGCGGCGGGCATCTCGGCCATCGCGGCCGTCTTCATCGCCGCCAGCTTCGCCGACAACGGGCAGGTGACCGAGGCCGTGATGCTGGCGGTCTTCGCCGCGGCGCTGCTCGGCTTCCTCGCCTACAACGCGAACCCGGCCTCCATCTTCATGGGCGACTGCGGGTCGATGTTCGTCGGCTTTTTCCTCGCCAGCTCGGCCCTACTCTCGGCCTCGGGCGACCGCGGCCGCAGCTTCATCGTCGTCATCGCCGTCCCCGTCCTCATCCTCTTCATCCCGATCTTCGACACCACCCTGGTCACGGTCGTGCGCAAGCTCTCGGGGCGCGCGGCGTCGCAGGGCGGGCGCGACCACGCCTCGCACCGTTTGGTCGCGCTGGGGCTGTCGGAGCGGCGCGCCGTCTGGATGCTCTACGGGTTCGCGGGGGCTTCGGGGCTGCTGGCGATGCTCGTCCGCCGGTTCGAGTATCACACCGGCATCGCGATGGTCGTGGGCTTCGCCGTCGTGCTGACGCTCATCGGCGTCTACCTCGCCCGCGTCCAGGTCTACGACGAGGACGAGGTGCGGGCCGCGCGCGAGAAGCCGCTCGTCTCGTTCCTGGTAGACCTCTCCTACAAGCGGCGCATCTTCGAGGTGCTGCTCGACGTGGTGCTGGTCATCCTGGCCTACTACTTCTCGTACGTGATGCTCTTCGGCGCCGACCTCGGGCCGGAGCTGTGGGCGCTCTTCCTCTCGACGGTGCCGGTGCTCATCTTCCTGAAGATGGCGTCGCTTCTGGCGGCGGGCGTCTACCGGGGGCTGTGGCGCTTCGTCGGCCTCGACAACCTGATCGTCTACGCGAAGGCGGTGGCCGCCGGCTCGGTGGCGAGCGTGCTGGCGCTGCTCTTCGCCTTCCGCTTCGAGGGCTTCTCGCGCGCCGTCTTCGCCCTCGACGCGATGATCTTCTTCATGATGCTGGCGGGGAGCCGCGTGGCCTTCCGCCTCTTCCGGAGGCTCCTGCCGAGCGCGGACACGGGCGGCCGCCGCGTGCTCATCTACGGCGCGGGCGACGCCGGCGAGCTGCTGCTGCGCGAGATACGCAACAACCTCCAGCTCCAGTACACGCCGGTCGGGTTCGTGGACGACGACCCGTTCAAGAAGGGGAAGATGATCCACGGCCTGCGCGTCTACGGCGGCAACGGCCACCTCGGGCGCATCTGCGAGGAGCAGAAGGTCGAGGAGGTGCTCATCTCCAGCTCCCGCTTCGGCGACGAGCGCGTCCGCGAGATACTGCGCGACTGCGAGGACGCGCGCGTCACCCTCAAGCGCATGCGCATCGAGATCGAGCTGATCGGGCACGAATTTTAAGGAGTAGGCAGTAGGCAGTAGGCAGTCGCTCCGCGTTATGTAAGGCGAAGGGTTAATCAGGGCCTTCGTTATAAACAGTCTTAACTGCCTGCTGCCTACTGCCTACTGCCTTCTGTCAACTGATGTCTCAGCAAGTGGTCTTCATCAACCTCCGCCCCCTCTGGGCGCGCACGCCGCTGCTGCTGCTGGCGGCGGCGGCGCTGTGGGTCGCGTGGCAGGGCGCGCGCTACGGCATCGGCGGCACGCTCTCCGAGTCGGCCCCGGTCTCGTTCCAGACCGACCCGGCCGAGGCCATCGAGTCGGCCGAGGCCGCGGTGCGCTTCGCCCCGCGCGACCCGCAGACGCACCTGATGCTGGCGCGGATCAACCAGGCCACCTTCGACCCGCAGGCCGTCCGGTACGCCTTGCGGGCGTACGGCGAGGCGGCGGCGCTCGCGCCCAACGACTACCTCGTCTGGATGGAGGTCGGGCGGGCGCGCAGCGCGCTCGGCGACCCCGAGGGCGGCGTGGCCGCGCTCCGGCGCGCGACCGAGCTGGCCCCGAACTACGCCGCGCCGCGCTGGCACCTCGGCAACGCGCTGCTGCGCGCGGGCCGCGCCGACGAGGCGTTCGCCGAGCTGCGGCGCGCCTCCGACGCCGACCCCAAAACCTACCAGGCGCAGGTCTTCAACATGGCCTGGCAGGTCTACGGGCCGAATGTCGGCCGCGTCGTCGAGGCCGTGGGGAAGACCACCCCTGCGCGCGCGCAGCTGGTCGCCGTGCTGGCGGGCCGCGGGCTCCTCGAAGACGCGTCGGCGGTCTGGGAGGGTCTGGGCGAGGGGGGGCGGCGCGCCCATCCGGAGGTCGGACAGACGCTCGCGCGCGCCTTCTACGCCGGGGGGCGTTACGGGCGCGCCGTCCGCGTGCTCAAGGAGTCGGGGGCCGAAGACCTCGGGGTGGGGCACGTCTCGAACGCCGGCTTCGAGACGGACATCGGGCGCGCCGGGGCGCAGCTCTTCCGCTGGGACGTGACGCCCGCGGAGGGCGCGCAGACGGCCATCGACGCGCGCGCGGCGAGCGCGGGCCGGCGCTCCCTGCGCATCGCTTTCAACGCCTCGACGCAGGTCGAGTTCGCGCACGTCTCGCAGGTCGTGCCGGTCGAGCCCGGCGCGCGCTACCGCCTGAGCTTCTCCTTCAAGACCGAGGAGTTCCGGAGCGCGGCCTCGCTCCTCGTCTTCGTCGCGGACGCGGGGCCGCCCGTCGTGCCCATCACCACGTCATCGGTCGCGCCGGCCGGCACGAGCGATTGGCAGAGGGTCTCGTTCGACGTCGCCGCGGGGCCGAAGACCGAGGGCCTGCTCATCAGGATCACGCGCGTGCCGTGCGCCGAGGGGACGTGCCCCATCTACGGAAAAATCTGGTATGACGACTTCCACCTCGAACGCACAGGCGGGCGCGCGAACGCGCGCTGACCTCGTCGCACAGCCCGCCGGTGCGCCGCTCGCCGGCGCGCGCGCGCCGGCCGCGGAGGTGCCCCGCACGCTCTGGAGCCGCTTCATCATCCTCATGCTCTGCCTCGCGGTCGTCACGACGACGCTCGCGTTCGGGACGGTGCACGCGTGGTCTCTCGCCGCCTTCCAGTTGAGCGCCGGGGTGGTCTTCGCGCTCTGGATGGTGGACGCCTGGCGCACGGGCGTGCTGCGCGTGAGCCGGAACCTCTTGCAACTCCCGCTCCTCGGGCTCCTGGCCGTCGGGCTCGTCCAACTGCTGCCGCTCGGCGGGTCGGGCGAAACGCTGACCGCGGCCCCGCACTCGACGCGGATGGTGCTGGCGCAGCTCGCGGGGCTCGCGGTCTACTTCGCCGCGGCGCTCGCCTTCATCGACAGCCCGCGGCGGCTGAAGATGATGACGCGGGTCGTCATCATCTTCGGCTTCCTGCTCGCCGTCTACGGGCTGATGCAGCACTTCGTCAACCCGCAGACGATCTTCTGGGTGCGCGAGCCGAAGCAGGCGCAGCCGTTCGGCCCGTACGTTAACCGCCACCACTTCGCCGGCTACATGGAGCTGACGCTGGCGATGCCCCTGGGCCTGCTCTTCGCGGGCGCGGTCGGGCGCGAGCGCGTCCCGCTCTACGCCTTCGCGTCGCTGATCATGGCGGTCGCGCTCGTGATGACGAACTCGCGCGGCGGGATGCTCAGCATGGTCTGCGAGATCATCTTCCTCACGCTGGTGGCGGCGGGCCTGGGCCGGCGCGGGCGCGGCGAGGAGGAGGGGGAGGGCCGGGGCGGGCGCGCGCGCGCGGCGCTCTTGAGGGTCGGGCTCGGGTTCCTGCTGATCGTGGCCGTCGTGTTCGGCGCTCTCTACTTCGGCGGGGAGGGGGCGCTCAGCCGCCTCGTCGGCACGGTCAACAGCGAAGACCCGACGACCGGGCGCGCGCACTTCTGGCGGGGCACCCTCGGCATCATCAGGGATCACCCGCTGCTCGGCACGGGGCTGGGCTCGTTCCCGGCGGCCTACCCGCTCTACGACACGGCGAGCGGGAGCTACCGTTTAGAGCAGGCGCACAACGACTACCTGCAGATTCTCTCCGACGCGGGCGTCGTGGGCGGGCTGCTCGGGCTCGTCTTCCTGCTGGTGCTCTTCGGCGCGGCGCTCCGGCGGATGCAGTCGCCCGACCGCTTCCGGCGCGGGGTCGCGCTGGGGGCGCTCGCGGGCTGCGCGGGCGCGCTCGTCCACAGCTTCTTCGACTTCACACTGCACACGACGGCCAACGCGCTCATGTTCCTGCTGCTGGCGGCGCTGGCGACGGCCGACGGCCGCGTCGAAGACCCGGACGCGATGCCGCAACGCCGCCGACGGCGAAGACGACGGCACGCGGGTCAGGACGAGAGCGACGCCGAGGCCGGGCGGCAGAGCGCCGCGCCGGAAAAAGAGGGCGCGGCCGCCTGAGCGCCGCTGTTACAATGCCGGGGCGCGACGAAACCCCGGCGGATAAATTTTCGGGCTGGAGAGAAGATGCGGGTACTGGTGACGGGCGGGGCGGGCTTCATCGGCTCGCACCTCTGCGAGCGGCTGCTGGGCGAGGGGCACGGCGTTCTCTGCCTCGACAACTTCTTCACGGGCCGGCGCGAGAACGTCTACCACCTGATGGACTCGAAGGGCTTCGAGCTGGTCAGGCACGACATCATCGAGCCGATACTCTTAGAGGTCGATCAGATTTACAACCTCGCCTGCCCGGCTTCGCCCGTCCACTACCAGTACAACCCCGTGAAGACGGTGAAGACCAACGTCCTGGGCACGATCAACATGCTCGGCCTCGCCAAACGCGTCCACGCCCGGATACTCCAAGCCTCTACGTCCGAGGTCTACGGCGACCCCGAAGTCCACCCCCAGACGGAAGACTACGTGGGCCACGTCAACTGCATCGGGCCTCGGTCATGTTACGACTCGGAGACGCAGATCCTGACCGAGGACGGGTGGGTGCCTTTCCCTGAATTGAAGCCGGGCGTGCGCGTCGCGACGTTGAACCCCGAGGGCGAGGTCGAGTATCACGTCCCCGACGAGTACATCGCTCAGCCCTACGTCGGCGAGTTACTAAGGTTCGCCAACTCCAAGTTCGACTTCTGCGTGACCCCGGATCACAAGATGTACGTGCGCGACCGCTGGGGCCGGACGAGGTTCATGCGGGCCGATGAGGAGGTGGGCTGGCATCACTACGACGTGATGACTGGCGGCGAGTTCGCGGGCGAGGAGCGGGAGTGGTTTGAACTCGGAGCCCCGCCGGTGAACGCGAAGGTCAACGTTGAGCGTGTCCCGATGGACGTGTGGTTGGAGTTCCTGGGCTACTACATCTCGGAGGGCTGTGTGCACGTCCGGCACCGGGCGCGCGCGGTCGGCGGGCGCGACTACGAGGTCGCCGACTACAACGTGCTCATCGCCCAGGAGACCCCGGCCGGACGCGCGAAGATGGCCGCGTGTCTGGAGAAGCTCGGCTTCAAGTTCTTCCAGTCCGACGACCACCAGTTCCGCATTTGCAGCAAGCAGCTCGCCGCAATCCTCTCCCCGCTCGGTAAGTCGGGCGATAAGTACATCCCGCGCGAGTTCCTACGCCTCTCGCGCCGGCAGTCGAAAATACTGTTCGACGCACTGATACTCGGCGACGGCTCGCAACGTGGAAATTGTTACACCTACTACACGAAGTCGAAGCGCCTGGCCGACGACGTGCAGGAATTAGCCTTGCGATGTGGCTTCGCCGCCACCGTAGTCTCGCACGCCATCGGTCGTGACCTTTATCGCGTCAACATCCGCCGGCCAGTCGGAGCAAGATTGGTGAAACCCGACCGCGTCCCTTACGCGGGCAAGGTTTATTGCGTCAACGTCAAAAATCACGTCATCTTCGTACGCCGCAACGGTCGCGCTGCGGCGTGCGGGAACTGTTACGACGAAGGCAAGCGTCTGGCGGAGACGCTGATGATGGACTACCACCGGCAGAACGGGGTGGACACGCGCATCATCCGCATCTTCAACACGTACGGCCCCCGCATGCTCGAGGACGACGGGCGGGTGGTGTCGAACTTCATCGTGCAGGCGCTCAGGGGCGAGGAGCTGACGCTCTACGGGACGGGCGAGCAGACGCGCTCGTTCTGCTACGTGGACGACCTGGTGGACGGCATGATCCGCCTGATGAACGTCGAGGAGGGCGCGCACCCGGGGATCGACGTGCACCAGCCGGTCAACGTCGGCAACCCGGGCGAGTTCACGATGAGGCAGCTCGCCGAGGAGGTCGGGCGCGCCGCGGGCGTCGAGGTCAGGGTCTCGTACCGCCCGCTGCCGCAGGACGACCCGCGCCAGCGCCGGCCCGACATCACGCGCGCCCGCGAGCTCCTCAACTGGGAGCCGACGGTGCCGCTCAGAGACGGCCTCAAGCGCACGGTCGAATACTTCGCGGGAAGAATCAAAAGGCCGTGAACCGTGAACCGTGACAGGTGAGAGCCCGCTCTTTACTTGTCACGGTTTACGGTTTACGGTTCACGAATCTTATGGCTGACACACAACACGCAGATGTCCCGGCGAGCGTGCCGGGGATGTGTCTGGAGGCTTTGGGGCGGCACGCGAAGGCGGACGCGCTGAGCCTGAAGAAGGCGGGGCAGTGGCTCTACATCCCGGGCGAGGCGATCATCCAGCGCGTGCGCGCCGTGGCCCTCGGCCTGTCGGCGCTCGGCGTGAAGAAGGGCGACCGCGTGGCCCTCCTGTCGGAGAACCGCCCCGACTGGTCGGTCGTAGACCTCGCCATCCTCAGCCTCGGCGCGGTCAACGTCCCCATCTACACGACGCAGGCCCCCGAGCAGGTGCGCTACATCCTCGAAGACTCGGGCGCGCGCGTCCTCTTTGTCTCGGGCAGGAAGGTCTTCCGCCACGCGCGCCCCGGCGTCGAGCCGGTCGAGACCCTGGAGCGCGTCGTCTTCTTCGACACCGACGCGGCCGAAGGGACGGAGGGCGCGCTCACGCTCTTCGAGCTTGAGCAGACGGGCGCGCAGCTCGACGAGGCCGAGCCCGAAGTTTTCAGTCGCGCGCTGAACGCCGTCGCGCCGGAAGACCTCGCGACCGTCATCTACACCTCGGGGACGACGGGCGAGCCGAAGGGCGTGATGCTGACGCACGGCACCTTCGTCTCGAACGTCCTCGCCATCTCCGCCGCGCTCCCCATCTTCTCGACCGACGTGGCGCTCTCGGTGCTGCCGCTCTCGCACATCTTCGAGCGCGTCGTCTTCTACGTCTTCTGCCGGAACGGGGTGTCGGTCGCCTACGCGCCCTCGTTCGACGTGGTCGGCGAGTACCTGCGCGAGGTGCGGCCGACCATCATGACGGCCGTGCCCCGCCTCTTCGAGAAGGTCTTCCACAAGATCGTCAAGAAGGGGACGGCCGACGGCGGCTGGAAGGCGAAGCTCTTCAACTGGGCGCTCGGCGTCGGGCAGCGCTACGCTGAGCTGAAGGACAAGGGCGAGACGGTGCCGCCGCTCTTGGAGATTCAGCAGGAGGTCGCATCAAGGCTCGTCTTCAGTAAGTGGCGCGAGGGCGTGGGCGGCCGCCTGCGCTTCTTCGTCTCAGGCGGCGCGCCGCTCTCGCCTGCGCTCTCCTACGCCTTCCTGGGCGCGGGCGTCAACATCCTGCAAGGCTACGGCATGACCGAGACGTGCGTCGTCTCGGCGAACCGGCCCGAAGACAACCGCGTCGGCTCGGTCGGGCCGCCGTTCCCCGGGATAGAACTTAAGACCGAAGAGGACGGCGAGATACTCGTGCGCGGGCCGAACCTGATGACCGGCTACTACGGCCACGAGGCGGAGACGGCCGCGGTCTTCACCGAGGACGGCTGGTTCAGGACGGGCGACGTGGGGAGGATCGACGAGGCGGGCCGCCTCTACATCACCGACCGGAAGAAGGAGCTGTTCAAGCTCTCGAACGGCAAATACGTCGCGCCGCAGTTGGTCGAGAGCCTCATCAAGCAGAGCCAGTACGTGAGCCAGGTGGTCGTCGTCGGCGCGGGGCGCAAGCAGCCGGCCGCGCTCATCGTGCCCGACTGGGAGGCGCTCGCCTCGGCGCTCCCCACCCCGCAGGCCGAGGAGCACACGCTGCGCGTCGCGTGGAGCCGGAGCCCCGCGGCCGTCAAGTTAGTCCAGGCCGAGGTGGCCGAACTGACCCGCCCGCTCCAGGACTACGAGCGCGTCCGCCGCGTCGCCCTCCTCCCCGACGACTTCTCCATCGACGGCGGCGAACTCACCCCCACCCTCAAGGTCAAGCGCCGCGTCATCGACGAGAAGTACAGCGGCCTCATCGAGGAGCTGTACGACGGCGGCTCCACTAAGGAAGGCTAGCCCGGACGGTCGGGTCGGCTCTCCCTTGAAAGCTTATGGAAGTTCTTCCTAAAACTTCCAGGAACGGCCGGCCGTCGCACCGGGGCGACAGGTGTCAACCGCGGGGAACAGGGGGCGAAGATTCTTCTTGAAAAAAAAACGGGAATCCATATAATGCCCCCCGGCATTATGGTTGCCTCGCAAAGGTTCCGTCAGGCCGGGTATCATGCTCGATACATACTTACTCCCTCGGCCTGTGCTGTTCCCCAGCCTCAACCCAACGCCCCGGGGATTAGTTCAAGGTAGTTAACACGCAGGGCGGGTAGAGCCGGTTTTCATGCGTTGCCCGGCGCCGGTGCGGCGAGCCGAGAAACTTTCTTTGAAGTTCGCTGCCGGTAGGTGCGCTAGCGGGCATCTTGAAACGAGTTGTAGGTGTACAAGGTATACATCCAGGGAAGTATACTCATCTGGCGGGCAGCCGCGAGTCCCGCCAGGCGGACGTAACCCACAACTGTTTGGGACGACTGTGAACAGATTTCTTCGTCCCGCGGACTGCCTTACAGCTCAGGCCTCACAGCCTGCGGAGGAGCCCCAAAGTGAATCCCCTCAGATCGAGAATCGTCCTTTGTCTACTCGGAGCCATCGCCTTAGCCCTTCCCCCCACGGCGTTCTCGTGCCCCTCAAGCCTGCGTACGGACAGGCTAGGCGACGGCAAAACTTACACGTGCTATCTGTCGGGGGCCGACGACAGTTATTGCTACTATGACTGCTACGCCTCGTCGGGTGGTGCCGTCTCGTGAGCAGTGCCGGCGCGGGCGGGCCTCTTCCCGCCCGCGCCCTTAGGATTCGACCCGCCCACGCGGGCGGGCGACGTGCCGCCGCGGGCTCTCAGGCCCGGGACCCGGAACTCCTCTATGGGTAAGAAACGAGTCATCTTCTTCGGCGTCCTCGCCGCGCTCGTCGCGTCGGTCTGGTTGTCTACCTCCCGGCTGAACGCCAGCGATAAAGGCGGCTCGTCGGCCGGGGCGCTAGCAACCTCGCGGCGGCCCCTGCCGTCTCATCGCCTGCTGGACCTTAACCGTCAGGAGGTCGCGGCCGACGACCTGTCCCGCGGCCGCGTGCTGTTGGTCTTCATGACCACCTCTTGTGAGCCGTGCGTCGAAGAGGCTAAAATCATTGCGCGGCTCCACGCCGCCGCCCCGCCGGGCCTCAAGATCTACGGAGTCAGCTTCGAGCGGCCGGCGCAGGTGGCGACCTTCGTTAAGGAGTTCGACCTCAAGTTCACGATGCTGACCGACGCTAACGCCCAGTTGATAAGGGCGCTGGACATCCATCACTTCCCGACCACGCTACTGCTCGAAGACGGCCTGATCACCGCGGCCCGTCGCGGCGTGACCCGGGACGAAGCCGATTTGTACCGACAACTCGGCATCCACTGAACCGGTAAGGAAAGTATCCTCTACTATGAGACTCACATTACTTCTGCTGATAACCCTCCTCTTCGCCGCGACCACCGCGAGCGCTCAAAATGTAGGCCGAACGTCCCCCACGCCCAAGCACCTCACGCTAACCTTTGAACTCCAGGACATGCCGGGGATCAAAAACGCGGGGAGCGTCTGGGAGGTCTCGTACAAGTGGCGGATGGCGGACAAGCAGGAGTTCGACCGGTGGTCGATGGAAGGTGAAGACTCCGCGAGACAGCACGGCGTCGGCGTCCTCCTGAGCCAGGACTCCTTCACGCGCCGCGACCGCGATCTGAGGGACCCCGAGAAACGTCGATTCAGCACCTCGGTCAGGGTTCAGGGCGACCTGCTCAGGCGGATGCAGAACGCCGGGCGGCAGCCGCAGATCGTCTGGCTGGACGCGATGGTGAGGATTCACGACAGCAAGCTCGGCAGGAACGTTGTCAGAAGGGTCAACCCCGCCTGGGGGCCCGACTTCTATCTGAGCGGCGTCGCTAACGTGCGGATGGAGTTGACCCGGTCGGGCGCGTTCCGCTGGACGAGGAGGGACGTGCCCTCGCTGGCGCTGGAGAAGCCGCTGGGCGTAACCGTCTCGGGCGGCCGCTCGCAGGAGTAGCTTCGACACCTTCCGGGGGCCCTTACCGAGCACACCCATGAAGACGTGCGCACCTCTCCTGGCCGCCCTCATCCTGGCATCCGCCGCGCTCGTGCCCGCGCAGGACGAACGCCGGTCGCCGCCGAGCGTCCGGCGCGCCGAGGCCGCCGCCGAAGCCCAGAGCCGTGCGGCGCTCCGGGCGCAGGCGAGGGCCAGGGCGCGTGACCTCGCCGCCTCGACGGCCGTCGAGGCGCTCAAGTGGGACGACAGGCAGGCGGCCGTGCGCGTCCTCTCGGACGCGGCCGATCTCCTGTGGGCCGACTACCCCGAGCGCTGCGTCGAGTGGTTGAGGAGCGCGTGGGAACTCGCCGACACGCTCCCGGACGAGGACGCCGACAGCTCCGTCCGCCGGTTCAGGAGCAGTTCGCCGCGGTCGCGCGCGCGCGCCGCCGTCCTGACTGCCGCGCAGAAGCACGACCGCCAACTCGCCGACTCCTTTCTCAAGAGACTCGCAGCGGAGGACGAGCAGTCGGGCGGCGCGGCGCGGCGCGGCGTCTTCGACGACCGCACCGCGCGGAGCGAACATCTGCTCAACATGGCGCTGGCGCTCGCGGAGAGCGACCCGGCCGTCGCCGCGGGCCTCGCCGAGCGGAGCCTCTCCGACGGGGTCTCTTTTCAGTTTCAAAGCGTTCTGCTCGCCCTGCGGGCGCGCGACGAGGCCGCCGCCAACCGCGTCTTCGACGCGGCGCTCGAAAGGCTCGGGAGGGGTCACACGCGCCCCGACGAGGGGCAAGTTCTGGCCTCTTACCTCTTCACGCCCGGCCGCGTCCTGAGCGCCGGCAGCGGGAGGACGGCGGCGCTGGCCGTCGGGACGCAGGCGCCCGCCTTTCGGCTGACCCCGGCCGAGGCCGACCCGGCCCGCACGCATCGCTTCCTGGCCGTCATGCAGGGGATTCTGCTCTCCTCCCCCGAACCCTCTCTGACCCCGAACCCGTCACAGTCGGCGTGGGAGTTCATGACGCTGTCGGGCTCCCTCGCCGAAGGGTTCAAAGTATACGCCCCCGAACTGTGGCTCCCGGTCGCGCAGCGTATGAACCGCGTGGCCCCCGACCTCGCGCCGGCGCGCGCAGACGGTCGTCTGCCCGCGGCCGCCCGCGAGCGGTTGAAGTCGGACGCCGACGAGGGGCAGTTCAACCGACTCTACGTTGACGGGTTGGAAGAGGCGGCGGCGCAAGAGTCCGACCCGGTCGCGCGGAAGCTGGCTTTCGTCAGGGCCGCGATGGCGACGACGCCCCAGGAGTTGGAGCGCGGGCGCAAGCTTGCGGATAAGATAGACGAGACCGACCTGCGCCGGCAGGTCGTCTCGTTTCTGCTCTACCGCGCCGCGCTGTCGAACCTTGAAGGCGGCCAGCCCGAAGCGGCCGTGAGGCTCTCGGCCGAGGCGGCCCCCTTACACCGCTCAATCATCCTCGTCGAGGCGGCCCGGCGGACGGCCGCGGCGCGCCCTGCCGGGGAGGGGGAGGGCGCGGCGCTCGCGCGCCGTCACCGCGCGCTCGAACTCTTGTCGGAGGCCGACAGGCTGCTGAAGCGCGACGACCTCCCGCCCGCGGCGTTGCGCGTTCGGCTCGGCCTCGTCGCCGCCCTCGCGCCGGTTGACGTGGCGCGCGCCATGCAAGCCTTCGACGAGTCGATCACGGCCCTCAACGCCGACACCCACTTCGACCCCTTCGACGAGTCCGCGCCGCGCGAGACAGGGTTGGGCGACGTGGCCGAGGCTACTCTCCCGCGCCTCCGCGCCGGTTACGGGCTCCGGGACGCCGTGACGCCGCTGGCGCAGGCCGACCTGGAGCGTTCCATCGGCATCGCCTCAAGGCTCAGCGCCACGGCCGTGCGCGGGGTCTGCATCTTAAGTATCGCCCGAACCGTCCTCTCGGCGGGCGCGGCCGAATAGAAGCGCCCGCCCACGCCGGGCCGCGACTCCAAACGCAAAACGTGAAGCCATGCTGCCGCGCCACGCGCGCGCGAACGGGCCCGACTCTGCGCGGAGCGCCGGGCGGTGTCACCGTCCCGCCGCCGTGCGGGAGCCGCGTGGCTTTTTGAGAGTAGTTGCAGTATCATTTTTGTAAAGGTGACACTGCGCGGGCGTGCCTTCGTCTTGCGCGGCCAACCATGCCCTAAACGACAACAGGCTCGTCGCTTCGTGTGAAGCGGCGGTTCGGCGGCGCCCTAAATTGCCCTGCCGCCCGTCTCCCATGGTAAGCCTCTTTACTCGCACGGCTGCCCACGGGCCGAGACTGCCCTTCACGCCTGCGAAGCGTCACTTAACCGCTTCGCTCCTCTGCCTGAGCCTGCTCTGGCCTGCGTTCGCGCACGCACTGCCTCAAACGAGGGGCGGGCGCGTGCCTTCGTCCCCGCGCCGCACGACTCGGGGGCAGGCTCGGCCGAGCCTGCCTAAAGGCGGCCCCTCCCGTCCCGCAACCAACAATGACCCCGCGTCGGGCTGCGGGAGTGACGCGATCAAAGCGCTGAACAGCAACGTCGTCAAAATAACGGCCCGCAAAAAGGCCGCCGTCGGGAGCGGTGCCGAGACCGGCATGGGCTTCGTCTTCGGCGCGTCCGAAAGTGAGGTGTTTATTCTCACCGCCCGGCGCGTCGTCGCGACATCGCAAGACATTCGGGTGCAGTTTTTCGACCCGAGGTCCGGGGGTGACTTCCCCGGCGCTCTTAAGGCGACCAGCTCCAAGGCCGACTTCGCCGTGGTGGCGGTCTCGAAGTCGGTTCGCAGCGGGGCTCCGCTGCCCGCTTTCCAGGTTCTGAACGTCGGCCGGGACGCAGCCGTAATGCCGAAGCGTAAGCTGGCGACAATCGGCTACCCGCTCGGCCGTGGGTGGTGGTGCAAGTCCGGCGAGGTTAAGGAGCACGTCGATCGCGGGAACGACAGGATGTTCCTTTTAACCACCACCCCCCATGAAGGCAGGTTTTCCGGCGCGCCCGTCTTCGACGAGTGGGGCATACTCCTCGGGATGGCGACGGAAGGCGCGCCCGGGGGGGGCGGGCGGGCGCTCGCCATTAACTACATGATGAAAGTCATGAGGGACGAGGACTGGCAGGTATCGCTCTCCCTCCTCCGAGAGCCGGTGCAGAGGGTGATGCCCGGCGATAACTCTCCGCGTGGCCCCAAAGGGAGTAGCGAAAATTTAGTGCCCAGCCAGCCGCCGGGCGGCCCCTACATAATACTTCAGGACAAATCGACGGAGTTGATAGTTAATCAAGACTCCATGAAGGAGTTCGAGCTGCAAAAAAAACAGTTGAGAGAGTTAATCGAGGAGGGGAAAAAAATCATGGACAGACCTGACAGCTACAAGTCAAAGAAGAATGCCTTCTACGGCTGGAAAGCGGAGTGTGGTCAGGTCTTGGATAACATGTTCCAAACTCAACAGCATAAACTGCTGAATAATCCTCCCAGGTACCGGGACAGATTCGACGAGATCACCGAACTCCGCGAGGAAGGTCCGAGCGAGGCGGAGCTGCTGCAACTCATTACGTGCAAGCTCTCCAAGGCCGTCGGCTATCTGAGGATGGTTGTGGCGGCGCCGTTAGGGGGGGAGGTAAAGGAGCCGTTAGGGGAGGAGTGCGCGGCGCGGGCTGCGGCTCGCTGACGGCCGCGCCGTTCGGCGGCGGCCGTCTTCCGTCTCCCGCGCGCGCGACGCTCACGCGTCGGTGAGCGTCAGGCGCTCGATCTCCATGAGCGACTCGGCGAAGCGGGCGCGGTTGTCGGAGGGCTCGGCGAGGATGTCTTCGGCGAGGCGGCGCAGGGCGGCCGGCATCGTCAGGGGGGCGGCGAAGGGGAGAGTGTCGGCCGGCGGCGCGTGCCGGGAGAGTAGCTGCATCTCCGCGCCGCAAAAGTCGCACGAACTGACGTGCTCCGCGACGCGCCCCCCGCGCGTCGCGCCCGCCGAGGAGGTGAGCAGCGTCTCGGCCTGCGGGCAAGTCCGAAGCTTACGGAAACGTGCTGTCGTTGAAGAAGGCATGAGTGCTCCTCGCAGTCTTTATGTTTTCTGGCCGCCCGCCGCCGGGGGGTGACCGCGGGCCTGACCACACAGGCGAAGCGCCGATCTGGATAGTGCTGCGGGGCGCGAGGCGGGCTTAAACTTGGCCGGCCGTGCGGCTCCTTCCAGACGGCCGGCTGTCGAGGGCCCCTTTGCGGGCGCTTCTCTCGTGCACCGGATTTAAAGTACCAATCCCGACGCACTTCCAAACTTTTGCCCCCCCGAGTGCGCCCCCTCTGGCGCATTTCCCCTGTTTTTTCAACGCCTTGGCCAATTTGTAAAAAGGTGTTGCTCAAGTCGCGGGATTGCTGTTACTATCTCTTTGTGTCCGGGGCGTCTGTCCCGAACCCCTTCACGGTGGCCGCGCCCATTCCCCTATGCGGCCTAACCGGCGGGCTTCCCTGCAAGGTCAATCTTCAAAACCAAAGAGCCAGCGGAGCGCAGATGTCCCCCCGGATAATTTCGTCTCGCCTCCGGCCGAGAAACTTCGATGGCCCGAGGAGCAAAGAGACGCCCCGGCGTAACCCATTCGCCCATCCTCCTCAGCGGACGTAATCTATTAGACCTCCGGCCTTGCTCCCAACCGTCCAGAACCGGTAACATGGCTGCCACATCTGCCGACCAAGATCACCACTTGAACGACCCCATGACGAGGTCTAACGAAGAAACATCACCGACCCCGCAGGGGCACACCCGCGCCCATGCGTACGAGCGCGAGCGGCGCGCGGGCGCGTGGGTCGAGACCTTGAGGCGCTCGGACGTTTCGCGCCTCTGGGCGGAGCTGCAACGCCTCGTCGTCAACCACCCGCTGGTGCGCGCCTCCTACAGCGCCGGCCTCCTCGTCGAGGAGGGCGACCGCGGCAGCGCCTACCTCGACCTGACGCAGGAGCTCTTCGTCACGCTGCTCTCGAAGTCTCGCTTCCAGCACTACCTCGACTCGGAGATGACCGACGCCGAGATCGAGTGCGAGGTCAGCCAGATCGAGCTGACGAACCTGCTGACGGCCGAGCTGCGCAAGCGCCACCCCGAGAGTTACAGGCTCGCCCGCCGCATCTCGACCATCATCCAGTCCTCGGCCAACTTCCGCCGGGTGGATTCGGGCGCGGGCGAGGACGAGCCGCACCGCAGGTTGGTTGACCGCGTCTACGGTCTGCGCGAGTGGCGGGCCGACAAGCAGCGCCGGGCGCAGGCGGAACTCGAAGAGCGCGTGCACATGATCCCCGTCCGCCAGCGCGACACCCGGATGGTCGGCTGCACGGGCGACGCGCAGATCATCATCAGCAACTCCGACCTCGAAGACTTAATCGTCTCCGTCCTCGAAGCCTGCGACTCGCCGGTGGACGTGCGGACTCTGCGCAGCCTCGTCATGTCGCGCCTGCCCGTGATGGACATCTACCTCGTGCCCATCGGCGGCGGCGACGACGAGGAGGGGCGCGGCTTCGAGCCCGTGGACGGCCACGAGAACCCCGAGCAGTCTCTGCTCCGGCGCGAGTCGGAGGACGAGGCGGCCAACTTCGTGGACGAGTTTTTGCGCGGGCTGCACGCGGCCGTGCGCGGCAAGTCGAAGCAGTACGACCGGATGCTCGGCGTGCTGTGGTATTGTTACCTGAGCCCGGCGCACATCACGCAGCTCGAAGCCGCGGCGCGCCTGAACGTCTCCGACTCGCTGGTCTCCGACTACCGCCGCCGCATCGAGCAGCAGTTGCGCGCCCTCTCCTTGAACGGCATCGAGGAGGCGCGGCGCTTCGAGACGGCGCTGCGCGAGCGGGTCAACCTGTTCGTCAACGAAGAGGTGAACGCCGGCGTCTGAAGCCCCGGCGCGAGCCTGAGTTCCCGCCCGCGGGCGGAGGGGGCCGCGAGCCCCCTTTTTCATCAGAGGACATGCTCAAGGTCATTAACGTCGTGGGCGCGCGGCCGAACTTCATGAAGGTCGCCCCCATCGTGGGGGCGATGCGGCGGCGCCCCTCGGAGTTCGCGCCCGTCGTCCTGCACACGGGGCAGCACTACGACGAGCGGATGAGCGACGCCTTCTTCCGCGACCTCGGGCTCCCGCACCCGGACGTGCACCTCGGCGTCGGCTCCGGCTCCCACGCGCAGCAGACCGCGGCCGTGATGCAGCGCTTCGAGCCGGTCGTCTTAGAGCATAAGCCCGACTGGGTGCTCGTCGTCGGCGACGTGAACTCGACCCTGGCGTGCGCGCTCGTCTGCTCGAAGCTGGGCGTGAGGGTGGCGCACGTCGAGGCGGGCCTGCGCAGCCGCGACCGCACGATGCCGGAGGAGATCAACCGGCTCCTCACCGACCAAATCTCCGACCTGCTGCTCACCCCTTCGGAAGACGGGGACCGCAACCTGCTCGCCGAAGGCATACCCCGCGAGCGCATACGCTTCGTCGGCAACGTGATGATCGACTCGCTCTTCAAGCAGTTGGAGCGCGCGGCCGGTTCGCGCGTGCGCGAGGAGCTTGAGGTCGCGGGCTCGGACTACGCGGTCGTCACGCTGCACCGGCCGTCGAACGTGGACGAGTCGGGCGTGCTCGGCGGCATCCTCTCCGCGCTCAAGCGCATCGGCGAATGCCTCCCCGTCGTCTTCCCCATCCACCCGCGCACGCGGAAGAACCTCGACGAGTTCGGCCTGCTCAGAGGGGACGAGGGGCGCGTGCGCTTCGTCGAGCCGCTCGGCTACCTCGACTTCCTGCGGCTCTACAGCGGGGCGCGGCTGGTTTTGACCGACTCGGGCGGCATACAGGAGGAGACGACGGCGCTCGGCATCCCCTGCCTGACGCTCAGGGAGAACACGGAGCGGCCCGTGACGGTCGAGCTGGGCACGAACCGCGTGGTCGGCACAGACCCCGCGCGCATCGTCGCGGAGGCCGAGGCGGCGCTCGCGCGAGACGGGCAGAAGGAGCCGCCGCGCGTCCCCCCGCTCTGGGACGGGCGCGCGGCCGAGCGCATCCTCGACGCGCTCCTCGGGGTTTGACAGAGCGTCGCGCGCAGGCCACCGGCGTGATAACCTTCGCGATGACTTTTTGATTTTTGATTCCAGATTTTTGATCGGCCGCTTCCAGCCCGTCTCAACAAAATCGCAAATCAAAAGTCTAAAATCAAAAATTCGACTTCCGGGGGAGCCGCGATGAGGGACGGCCATGTGTTAGCCGACTACGAAGCCGTCAAACCCCTGCGCCGGGCGGAGCCGGACGCGGGGGGCGCGGCCGTGTCCGGCGAGGAGGCCGCCCCCGCCCCCGAAGCGCCCCCCGGGCCGCAGGCGCGCGGGCGTCGCAAACGGAAAGAGGAGCGGCCCTCGAAGCTGCGCGCCGACAACTGGGTCGCGCGGCGCGGCCACCTCGTCACGTACGCCGGGCTCTTCCTCTTCACGTTCTTCGTCTACTTCCGGCCGTACGAACTCTTCGCCCTCCCGGCGCTCGACTACGGGGCGCAGTTCCTGGCCATCTTCACGCTGCTCGCCTACTTCCCGAGCCAGCTCTCGGCGGAGGGCAACCTGACGGCGCGCCCGCGCGAGGTCGTCCTCGCGCTGCTGCTGCTCGCCGCGGCGCTGCTCTCGGTGCCGACGGCCGTCAGCCCCGGCGAGGCGTGGGACAACACCTTAGAGTTCGGCAAGGTCATCCTCATCTTCGTCGTCGCGGTCAACGTCGTGCGCACCGAGCGGCGGCTGCGGGGGCTGCTCGTCCTGGTCATGGCGGCGAGCCTGATGCTGAGCTTCAACGCCTACAGCGACTACGCGGCGGGGCGTCTCGAACTCCGCGGCGAGCGGGTCAAGGGGATGCTCGGCGGGATGTTCGACAACCCGAACGACCTGGCCCTGCACCTCGTCACGATGGTGCCGCTCGCCGTGGGGCTCGCCTTCGCGCGGCGCGGCCTGCTGAGGAAGGCCGTCTACCTGGTGTGCGCGGTGCTCTTCACGGCCGGCATCGTCGTCAGCTTCTCGCGCGGGGGCTTCCTGGGCTTCGTCGCCTGCGGCGGCGTCCTCGCCTGGAAGTACGGCCGGAAGAGGCGGGTCGTGGTGATGACGCTGACGACAGCGGCGCTGGTCGTCTTCATCGCGGCCGCGCCCGGCGGCTACGGGCAGCGGATCAGCTCCATGTTCGGCGGCGACGCGACGGGCTCCTACGACGCACGCCGCGACGTCTTCTGGCGCTCGATGCTGGTGGCGCTCCGCCACCCCGTCAACGGCATCGGGCTCGGCAACTTCCACCACCAGGGCCAGCGCAACCAGGTCAGCCACAACGCCTACACGCAGGTCGCCGCCGAGATGGGAATGGGGGCGCTCGCCGTCTACCTCCTCTTCATGGTCTCGCCGCTCAGGCGGCTGCGCGAGGTCGAGCGCGAGACGTTCGGGGCGAAGGACAAAGACCGGGCCGCCTTCTACCACCTCGCCGTCGGGATGCAGGCGAGCCTCGTCGGCTACATGGTGTGCAGCTTCTTCGCCTCGGTCGCGCACATCTGGTACGTCTACTACCTCGTCGCCTACGCGGTCTGCCTGCGCCGCCTCTACGTGCTCAAGTTCGGCGAGCCGGGGGCGGCGCTGGGCGAGAGAAAGAAGGGGGAGGGCGCGCTCGCGCCGGCCGGGGGCGCAGCCCCGTCGGCCGCGGGGTTAACCTTATGAGCCGGGCCGCGGAGATCATCTTCTGGGCGAGCGCCGCCGCGCTCCTCTACGCCTACGCGGGCTACCCGGTGCTGGTGTGGGCGGTTGCGCGCCTGCGGCCGCGCCCCGTCCGAGCCGCCCCCTTCGAGCCGACGGTCACCGTCCTCATCACCGCCTACAACGAGGAGCGCGACCTCGCCGCCAAGCTTGAGAACACGCTCCAGCTCGACTACGACCCCGCGAAGGTGGAAATCCTCGTCGCCTCCGACTGCTCGAACGACCGCACGGACGAGATCGTGCGCGCGTACGGTGAGCGCGGCGTGCGCCTCCACCGGCAGCCCGAGCGTCTGGGGAAGACGGCCGCGCAGAACGCGGCGGTGGAACTGGCGCGCGGCGAGGTCATCCTCTTCTCCGACGCCACGACGCTCTACCAGCGTGACGTGCTGCGCGCCGTCGCGCCGAACTTCGCAGACCCCTCGGTCGGCTGCGTCGCGGGGAACCTCGTCTACGTAGACCCTGCGCGGACGGGGACGGGCGAGGGCGCGCGCTCCTACTGGGGCTACGAGACCTTCCTGCGCCGTCAGGAGAGCCTGGCCTGCTCGCTCATCGGCGCGCCGGGCGCGCTCTACGCCGTGCGGCGCTCGGCCTACGTGCCGCTCTACCACGAGGCGTGCAGCGACTTCATCATCGCGACGAAGATGGTCGAGCAGGGCCTGCGCGCCGTCTACGAGCCCCGGGCCGTCTGCACGGAGGAGACGAACCGGCGGCCGGGCCGCGAGCTGAGCATGCGCGTGCGCGTCATCGCGCAGACGCTCACAGACCTGTGGCGGCACCGCGCGATGCTCAACCCTCTGCGCGCGGGCTTCTACGCCATCCAGCTCGTCTCGCACAAGGTGATGCGATACCTCGTGCCGCTCTTCCTGCTCCTTATCCTGGCGGCGTCGGCCGCGCTCGCGCCGGGCTCGCGGTTCTACGCCGCGATACTTGCCGGGCAGTTGCTCTTCTACGCGGCGGCGCTCGCCGGGTGGCTTCTGACGAAGGCGGGCGTGCGCGCGCGTCCGCTCGCGCTCCCGGCCTACTTCGTGCTCGCCAACCTGGCGTGCGTCCTCGCCTTCTACAAGTTCCTGCGCGGCGAGCGCTACGCGCGTTGGGAGACGGCGCGGGGGGGCGATGGCGCTTGAGGCCGAGAGGGTTCTCGCGCGGCCGTCCGCATGGCCGCGGGTCGCGTGGCGCGGCTGGCAGTTGGCGGCCGCGGCACTTTTGCTGTGGCCCTTCGCGGCGTGGGGCGCGGCGCGCGGGCTGGTGGTGAGGGCCGAAGTCGGGAGGGCGGACGCGCTCGTCGTCCTCAGCGGCTCGGCCGCGTACAGGGAGCGCGCGGCCGAGGCCGCAACGCTCTATAGAGAGGGGCGCGCGCCGCTCGTGCTGTTGACCGACGACGGGGTGCTCGGCGGCTGGTCGGAGGCCGAGCAGCGCAACCCGCGCTTCGTCGAGCTGGCCGCGGCCGAACTCGAACGCGGCGGCGTCCCCGCCGAGTCCGTCAAGGTGCTCGGCGCGCGCCCGACAAGCACCTACGACGAGGCCGAAGCGGTGCGCGCTTACGCCAACTCGCAGGGCCTGCGGTCGCTCGTCGTCGTCACATCCTCCTACCACTCGCGGCGGGCGCTGTGGACGTGGCGGCGGGTCTTCCGCGGGAGCGGAATCGAAGTCGGGCTTGAGCCGGCCGAAGGTGCTAGGACGCCGGGGGCGTGGTCTTGGTGGCTCTCGGCCGCGGGCTGGCGGCAGGTCGGCGGCGAGTACGTCAAGATGGTCTACTACGCCGCGAGTTATTGAAGAAGAGGTTTATGGACGAAGCGACCGTCACAAAGAGGCCGCACGGGGCCGAGCACCTCCGCACCGACGACTTGCGCGCCGAGCTGGGCGCGCGGACGACTCGCGGCGGGGTGGTGACGATGGCCTCGCAGGGGCTGCGCTTCGCCATCATGCTTCTGGGGACGGCCGTCCTCGGCCGCCTGCTCACGCCGCAGGACTACGGCCTCGTCGGGATGGTCGCCATCGTCATGGGCTTCGTCGCGCTCTTCAAAGACCTCGGGCTGGCCTCGGCCATCATCCAGCGTGAGGAGCTGACCCAGCGCGAGGTGAGCACGCTCTTCTGGCTCAACCTCTGCTTCAGCGTCGGCGTGGCGCTCGTGACGGCCGCCGCCGCCCCGCTCGTCGCGTGGTTCTTCGGCGAGCCGCGCCTGACGGCGGTCACGGTGGCCTACGCCGCCGGCTTCGTCTTCGGCGGGCTCGCCGTCCAGCCCGAGGCCCTGCTCCGGCGGCGGATGCGCTTCGCCGCGCTGGCCGGGGCCAACGTCGCGGCGGTCGTCGTCAACATCGGCTCGACCGTCCTGCTCGCGTGGCTGGGGTTCGGCTACTGGGCGCTCGTCTACGGGCAGTTGGCGATGGGCGCGTCTTACGCCGTCTGCCTGTGGGGCGTCTGCGGCTGGCGGCCCGGCAGGCCGGGTCGCCTGTCGGAGGTGCGCGCGCTCCTCGCCTTCGGGCGCGACCTGACGGGCTTCACCGTCGTCAACTACTTCGCGCGCAACCTCGACAACCTGCTCATCGGCCGCGTCTGGGGCGCGGTGCCGCTCGGCTTCTACGCGAAGGCGTACCAACTCCTCCTCCTCCCGCTCGACCAGGTCAACGAGCCGATCACGGGGGTCGCCGTCCCCGCGCTCAGCCGTTTGAACGACGACCCCGAGCGCTACCGGCGCGCATACCTGCGGCTGCTCGAAAAGGTGGCGATGATGACGATGCCGCTGATGGCCTTCATGATCGCCTGCTCTGACTGGATCGTGCGCGTGGTGCTCGGGCCGCAGTGGGGCGAGACGGCGCGCATCTTCACGCTGCTCGGCATCTCCGGGCTCTTCCAGCCGATAGCGAACACGACGGGGTGGCTCTTCATCTCGCAGGGGCGCGCGCGCCACTTCGTGCAGTGGGGGCTCGTCGGCGGGTTCATCTCGGTGGCGGCCATCGTCGCGGGTCTGCCGTGGGGGCCGGTCGGCGTCGCCGCCTCCTACTCGCTGGCGCGCGTCCTCGTCTTCGACCCGCTGCTCTACTGGTGGGTCGGGCGCGAGGGGCCGGTGCGCATGCTCGACTTCTACCGGACGATCCTGCCCGCCGCGGCGGCCTCCGGTTGCGTGCTCGCGGCGCTCTACGGCTTCCGGCAGTGGGCGCTCTTCGAGAGCCCCGTGTCGCAGCTCGCCGCCGCCGCCGTCGTCGCGGGCGCGGTGGCTGTTCCGGTGCTGCTCGTCATCCCGGCGGGGCGGCGCGCGCTGCACGACGCGGGGAAGGTGCTTCTGATTCTTAAGCCGGGGCGTTCCGCGCCCGCGCGCGGTTGAAGGGGGTTTGAGTCGATGAGCGTTATCAACAGAGTGCTCGAAGGCTTCGGGCCGGTCAAGAAGTTGATGCCCGCTGGCGTCAAGCGTGCGGCCCGCCAGGCGCTGCTCGACCAGGCCCTGCGGCGCGCGGTGCGCCGCGTCGCGGCGCTGCGGCCCGGCGAGACGCCTTCGCGCGCTCTGCTCGCAGACCTCCTGACCGGCTGGAGCAACGACGGGTTCGTCGCCGACCTCGACTACCTCGAAGAGGTGTCGCGCCGCGCGGCGGGCGTGGAAGGCCCCGTGCTCGAATGCGGGAGCGGCCTGACCACTCTGCTCGCCGGGCTGCTGGCGGGCCGCCGCGGCTTCGAGACGTGGTCGCTCGAACACCACCCGGAGTGGCGGGAGCGCGTCGCCTCCGCGCTCGACGCGCACCACGTCCCGCGGGCGCGGGTCGCGCTCGCGCCGCTGAAGAGTTACGGCGCGTTCTCCTGGTACGACCCGCCGCTCGCCGAGATGCCCGAGGCGTTCCGGCTCGTCGTGTGCGACGGGCCGCCGTGGACGACGCCGGGCGGCCGTTACGGGCTGCTGCCGGTCATGCACGAACGTCTGCCCGCGGGCGCGGTCGTCCTGCTCGACGACGCGGAGCGGCCCGACGAGCAGGAGGCGCTCAACCGCTGGTCGGACGAGTACGGCGTGCGGTTCGAGGTGCGCCAGACGGGCGAGGGCGCTTACGCCGTCGCCACCTGCGGAGGTAACGAGTAAGGGTCATGTGCGGCATCGCCGGATTCGTGGAGAGTGTCGGGGCGGCGCGCCCAACGGAGGAGCGCGCGGCGCTCCTCGACCGCATGTGCCAAAGCATCGCGCACCGCGGGCCGGACGAGCAGGGCGCGGAGGTTCTGGGCCGCGCGGCCGTCGGCATGCGGCGGCTCTCGATCATCGACCTCGCGGGCGGGCACCAGCCGATGTCGGGCTGCGACCCGCGCGTCCGCCTCGTCTTCAACGGCGAGGTATACAACTTCAAAGAGTTGCAGCGCGACCTTGAAGCGCGCGGCCACAAGTTCCACACGCGCTCCGACACCGAGACGATAGTTCACGCCTACGAGGAGTGGGGCGACGCCTGCGTCGAGCGCCTGCGCGGCATGTTCGCCTTCGCCGTCTGGGACGCGCGCGCCGAGCGCCTCTTCGTCGCGCGCGACCGCGCGGGCGAGAAGCCGCTCTACTACACCACGACGCCGCGGGGCACTTTCGTCTTCGGCTCGGAGCTGAAGTGCCTGCTCGAACACCCCGAGGTCGAGCGCGAGACAGACCCGTCGGCGCTCGACGCGTACCTCACGCTCGGCTACGTGCCCGAGCCTCTGAGCGTCTTCCGCGGCGTCCGCAAGCTCGAAGCGGGCCACCGCCTCGCCGTCGAGAAGGGGAGCGTCAGGACGGAAAGTTACTGGGACTTCCCCACCGAGACGGACGAGCCGCCGCGGGGCGAGGAGGAGTACGTCGAGGAGCTGCGCGCCCGCCTCGAAGAGTCCGTGCGGATGATGCTCGTCGCGGACGTGCCGCTCGGCGCGTTCCTCTCGGGCGGCGTCGATTCGAGCACCATCGTCGGCCTGATGAGCCGCGCCACCAACGCCCCGGTCAAGACCTTCTCCATCGGCTTCCGCGAGGACAGCTTCGACGAGCTGAAGTACGCGCGCCTCGCCGCCCGCCACTTCGAGACAGACCACCGCGAGCTGATCGTCACGCCCGAGGTCTGCGGGCTTGTGGACGAACTCGTCCGACACTTCGACGAGCCGTTCGCCGACCAGTCTTCCATCCCGACCTACCTCGTCTCCAAGCTCGCGCGCGAGCACGTCAAGGTCGTGCTCTCGGGCGACGGCGGCGACGAGCTGTTCGCGGGCTACACGCGCTACTCGGTCGAACAGGGCCGCCAGGGGTTCGCGCGCCTGCCGCGCGTCGTGCGCCGCGGCTTGATGGCCCCGCTGGCCTCGCAGCTCCCGCACGGCGCGCGCGGCCGCAACTTCATCCACAACGTCGCGCTCGACCCCGCCGAGCGCTACCTCGACAACGTCTCGACCTTCAACGCGCTTGCCAAGCGCGCGCTCTACACGCCCGACTTCCGGCGGGCGCTCGCGGGCCGCGACACGGCCGCCGAAATCTTCCACGCGCACGCCGCGCGCACGGACGACGCGGTAGGCCGCCTGCTCTACCTCGACGCGAAGACCTATCTTCCGGGCGACATCCTGACGAAGGTTGACCGGATGAGCATGGCGGCCTCGCTCGAAGCGCGCGTGCCGCTGCTCGAACATAAACTTATAGAGTTCGTCTCGCGCATGCCGGCCTCTTTGAAGATGCGCGGCGGGCAGTCGAAGTACGTCTTCAAGCGGGCCGTGCGCGGGCTCGTCCCCGACGAGATACTCGACCGGCCGAAGCAGGGCTTCGGCGTGCCTATTAGTGAATGGATTAATCGTGAGCTGCGCGACCGCATCCGCGACACCTTCGCCGACGCGCGCACGCGCTCGCGCGGCGTCTTCGACCCGGCCTACGTGGACGTGCTGCTCGCCGAGCACGAGCGCGGACGCCGCAACCACTCGAACGCGCTCTGGGCGCTCTTCATCCTGGAGCTGTGGCAGAGGTCTTTCGCCGACGAAGCGCCCGCGCGGCCTGTTTCGGAAGAGTCACGGCCCGTTCCCGTGTCAGCCTAAGGGGGAGTTGATGAAACGCAGGAAAGTTCTGCTCGCAGAGATCAACGAGATCACGTGGGACTTGATCGACCCGTGGATCGGGGAGGGGAAGTTGCCGACCTTCGCGCGACTCAAGCGCGAGGGCGCGTGGGGCGCGCCGCTGAGCGTGGACATGCCGCCGCAGCTCGACCCGTGGATCACCTGGACGACCGTCTACACGGGCCGGACGCAGGCCGAGCACAACGTCTACTTCCTACAGCAGCCGCCCGAGAGCATCCACGCCGCGCGCGTCTGGGAGCTGTGCCGCGAGCGTGGCCTCAAGGTCGGCGTCTACGGGAGCCTCTGCTCCTGGCCGCCGCAACCCGTGGAAGGCTTCTACGTGCCCGACACCTTCGCGCCCGACACCGCGACGCACCCGGCGGAGCTGCGGCCCATACAGGAGCTGAACCTGACCTACACGCGCTCCGTGCGCCTGCCCTCAGACCAGGACGGGGTGACGTTCAAGGCGAAGCTCGGCGCGAAGCTCTTCCGCTTAGGGCTCTCGGCGGGGACGGCCGCGCGCGTCACGGCGCAGCTCGCGCGCGAGCGCTTCGACCCCACGTCGCGCTGGCGTCGCGTCGCGCTTCAGCCCTTCGTCAACTTCGACTTCTTCAGCCGACTATACCGGCGACACCGGCCCGACTTCGCCTCCTTCCACACCAACCACGTCGCGCACTATATGCACACCTACTGGAAGGCGATGCGCCCCGAACTGTTCGCCGCCGGGACGAGCGAGGAGGAGCGGCGCGCGCACGGCGGGGCCATCGAGCACGGCTACCGGACGGCCGACGAGCTGCTGCGGCGCATGACCTCGCTGCTCGACGACGAGACCGTGCTCGTCGTCGCCTCGAGCATGGGCCAGAAGCCCTTCACCGAGCGCGAGCGCAAGCGCATCGCGCAGGTGCGCTCGCTCGACCGGCTGCTGAAGATACTCGGCGTCGAGGGGCGGGCCGAGGCGCTCTCGACCATGTCCGACCAGTTCAACGTCTACCCGGACACGGACGAGACGCGCGCCCTCGTCGTCGAACGCTTGAGCGCCGCCTACGTCGGGACGCCCGAGCACCCGATGTTCTACGTCTCGACGGTCGAGCGCGGAGTGACGGTCAACCTGCGGCTCGAAGAGGAGGTCGGGGAGGGGGCGCGCTGCTTCTTCCCGCACGCGGGCGAGTCGTTCCCCTACGAAGACCTCGTCTACCACACGGGGCAGGTGAAGTCCGGCTGCCACGACCCGCGCGGGATGCTCATCCTCTACGGCGCGGGCGTCCGCCCCGGCGCGCGCGTAGAGGAGTGCGACAACCTCGACCTCGCGCCGACACTGCTCGCGCTGCTCGGGCTGCCGAAGGCTGAAGGCATGACCGGGCGCGTGCTCTCGGAGGCTTTTGACGCGGAGCCGGCGGCCGCCCGCCCGGCCGCGGCGCTCGCGTCGTGACTCGGGGCGCGGGCCGGTCGCCTGCCGACGGCCCGCGTGCTAACCTTCGGACGGCTTTGCCCCCGGCGGAGGGAGAAGGGTGACAGCACAAACACAGACAGCTTCAAGTCTGGCCGTCACGCGCGCGCCTTCCGTCAGCGTGATCATCCCGGCGTACATGGTCGCCCCCTACATCGCGGCGACGCTCGACTCGGTGCTGGCGCAGAGCTTCAAGGACTACGAGGTCATCGTGGTCAACGACGGGTCGCCCGACACGGCCGAGCTGGAGCGCGCGCTCGCCCCTTACCTCGAACGCATAACTTACGTCCGGCAGGAGAACCGCGGGGCGGGGGCGGCGCGCAACAACGGGCTGCGCCGCGCGCGCGGGCGCTACGTCGCCTTCCTCGACGGCGACGACCTCTGGCTGCCCGACTTCCTCTCCGAGATGGTCGCCCTCGTCGAGAGCGAGGGGGGCTACGACCTCGTCTACGCGGACGCGATGCTCTTCGGCGACTCGCCGCTCGCCGGGACTAAGTACACGGACACCTGCCCGTCCGTGGGCGCGGTGACGCTTGAGAGTCTGCTCGCCGAGCGGTGCCACGTCATCACCTCGGGCGTGCTGGCGCGGCGGGAGCCGATCATGGAGGTCGGGCTGTTCGACGAGAGTCTCAAGAACTCGCAGGACTTCGACCTCTGGGCGCGGCTCGCCAAGCGGCCGGGCGCGCGCATGACCTACAGCGCGAGGGTGCTGCTGCGTCACCGGAAGCACCGGACGAGCCTCAGCGCCAGCTCCATCAACTCGGTCGGGGGCGGCCTGCTGAAGGTGTTCGACAAAATCTCGCGCCGCGACGACCTGACGCCCGGCGAGCGTCAGGCCCTCGAGCAGACGGTCGCCCTCCGGAGCGCCAGCGTCGAGTTGGAGCGCGGGAAGGCGCGGCTGCTGGACGGCGACTTTACCGCCGCCGCGTCGTCCATCGCCGCGGCGAACGACTACTTCCGCAGTCGGAAGCTGCGCCTGATTCTCTTCTGGCTGCGCGTCGCGCCGCGCCTGTTACAGAGGCTGTACAAGCTGCGCGTTACCTAGAAGTATTACCGCGTGTCCCGCCGACCTGCTTTAGAACCCATCCAACAGTGAAGCGCACCGTACTCCAACTCGTCGGCAGCTTTAACCAGGGCGGCTCAGAGCGGCAGGCCGTACAGCTCGCGCGCCTGCTCGCGGAGTCGGAGCGCTGCCGCGTCCGCATCGCGTGCCTCAACCCCGAGGGCGTGCTGCGCGCGGAGGTCGAGCGCCTCGGCCTCGGCGAGATACCGGCCTACCCGCTCGCCTCCTTCTACGACCGCCGGTTCGTCGCGCAGCTCAGGCGCTTCGCCGCCTTCCTCCGCGCGGAGAGGGTTGACCTCGTGCAGACGCACGACTTCTACTCGAACGTCTTCGGGATGCTCGGCGCGTCGCTCGCCCGCGTGCCGGCGCGCGTCGCCTCGAAGCGCGAGACCGGCGGGATGCGCACGGCGATGCAGCGGCGCGTCGAGCTGCTCGCCTTCCGCCTCGCGCACGCGGTCGTCGCCAACGCCGAGGCGGTCAAGCGGCAGTTGACGGAGGACGGCGTGCCCGGGCGCAAAGTGGCGGTCGTCTACAACGGCCTCGACCCGGCGCGCGTCCGGCCGCCCGCCGACTTCGCGCGCGCGGAGGCGCTCGCAGCCTTCGGCCTCCCGACGGACGGGGGCCGACGCTTCGTCACGCTCGTCGCCAACCTGCGCCACGCCGTCAAAGACCACCCGACCTTCCTGCGCGCGGCGCGGCGCGTCCACGAACAGGTGCCCGAAGCCGTCTTCGTCCTCGCGGGCGAGGGCGAACTGGAAGCGCCTTTGCGCGGGCTTGCTTCGCGGCTCGGCATCGCCGACGTGGTCTTCTTCACGGGGCGCTGCACGCGGGTCGGCGCGCTGCTCGCCGCCTCGGACGTGTGCGTGCTGAGTTCGACGGCCGAAGGGTTCTCGAACTCCATCCTCGAATACATGGCGGCCGCCCGCCCTGTCGTCGCGACCGACGTGGGCGGCGCGCGCGAGGCCGTCGTCGAGGGCGAGACCGGACACATCGTCCCCGCGGGCGACGACGAGCGGATGGCCGCGCGCATCACCGACCTTTTACGCGACCCGGCGCGCGCGCGGGAGATGGGCGAGCGCGGGCGCGAGCGCGTCGAAGAACAGTTTTCGTGTGACGCGCAGCTCGCGCGCACCGAGGCGCTCTACGAACGCTTGCTCGAAAACAGTACCGCGAGCGGTAGCGAGCGGGTGTTAGTTACATGATGCGGGCTCTACACGGTGACACGCACCCGCTCGCTACCGCTCGCGGTACTGTTCTAGCTGTTTGCAAATGGGTGTGACTGTTTAGAGGCGGGCTGTGCACGCCGGCCCGGGCTGCGGGTCTTGAGCCGGCGGGCACAGCCCGCCTCTAAACCGAGGGTGAAGCGGTCGCGCTCACATGCAAACCGATATAGAAGTTATGACTGGGGAAAGCGACAAGAAGTTCCGCGTGATCCTGCTGACGCACGGCGGGGCCGAGCTCGTGCTCGGACGGCTGCTCGACCTTGAGGGCGTCGAGGTGGCGGGCGTCTTCGTCGAGACGGAGACCACGCCGCGGCGCAGCCTGCGCGAGAAGCTGCGCCGCTCGGTGCGCTACGACGGCTGGGCGGCCACCGCCTCGAAGCTCGCGGGCCAACTGCTCGGCCGCCGCGCGGGCGCGAACACTTCGGAGGCCGGGCGCGACGCGCTGCGCGAGATGTGCGACTCGCGCGGCGTCCCTCTTCATCTCATCGCCAACTACCACACCGACGAAGCCATCGAACTGATGCGCGGCGCGCGGGCAGACCTAGGGGTCGTCTACGGGACGAACATCATCCGCGAGTCCGTCTTCGGCCTCCCGCGCCTCGGCTCGATCAACCTTCACCAGGGGCTCGCGCCGCTCTACCGCGGCGGGCCGCCGGTCTTCTGGGAACTCTACAACGGCGAGCGCGAGGTCGGCCTCACTGTCCACTTCGTTGCGGCCAAGGTGGACACCGGCGACATACTCTTGCAGGAGGCCGTGCCGCTCGCCTACGACGACGCGCACGGCGACGACTTTGAAGCCTTCATCGAGGCGTACACGTCGCGCCTGCGCGCGCGCTCGGCCGAGCTGATGGCGCGCGCCGTCCGTGTGATCGCCGAAGGCGCGCACGAAGCGCGGCCGCAGGACACGACGCAGGGCAGGCGCTACCGCCTGCCGACCAAGCGCGAGAAGGATGAGCTGCGCCGCCGCCTGCGCGCGCGCCGCCGTGAAGCCGCGGCGGCAGCCCGGGGCAGCGCCGCCGACGCGGAGGGGCGATGAAACAGTCCGCGCTCAAACTCCTCGCGCGCGCAGGGGCGTTCGCGCCCTTCCGGGCGGCGAACCGCGGCCGCGTGCTCATCCTCACATACCACCGCTTCAGCCGCGGCCGCGACGCGCTCGCCACGCCCGAGGCCGACTTCGACGCGCACCTTCGTTATTTGAAAGAGCACTACACGCCCGTCCCGCTCTCGCGCGTCGCCGAGCACTACGCGGGCGCGAAGGAGCTTCCCGCGCGCGCCGCGTGCGTGACGATTGACGACGGGTTCGCCGACGCGCACGAGATAGCCTTCCCGCTGCTCAAGCGACACGGAGTGCCCGCCACGCTCTTCGTCATCACGGACTTCCTCGACGGCCGCGCGTGGATGTGGACGGACAAGCTGCGCCACGTCGCGCTCACAACGTCGGCCGAACAACTCAATGCGGAAGTCGGCGGGCGCTCTTTTGAGTTAGTGCTTAAGGGACGCGACTCGCGGCTCGACGCGGCGGGCCGGGTCAACTCTGAGTTGAAGCGGCTCGCGCCCGCCAAGCGCGAGGAGGCCATCGAGCGCATCGCCGGAGCGCACGGCGTCGAGCTGCCCCGTCGTCCGCCCGCGGAGTTCGGCCCCGTCACGTGGGAGCAGGCGCGCGAGATGGACGCGGGCGGGGTCGAGATAGGCTCGCACACGGTCTCGCACCCGATTCTGACGACGACCGGCGACGACGAACTCCGCCGCGAGCTGCGCGACTCTCGCGCGCGGCTCGAAGCCGAACTCGGGCGCGACGTAAAACTCTTCTGCTACCCGAACGGCGCGTGCGACGAGCGCGTCCGGCGCGAGACCGCGGGCGCGGGGTACAGTTGCGCCGTGACGACCGTGCCCGGCCTCAACGACCGACGCGCCGCAGACCCGCTCACGCTGCGCCGCGTCCCGGCCGAGACAGACCTGCCGCACTTCGTACAGAGCACGAGCGGCTTCGAGGAGCTGAAGAACCGCCTGCGCGGCCACAGGCCCGCGGCCGTCGATGCTTACTGAGTGACCGATGAAGGGCGCGCTGAAGAAACTTGAGAAGTTGAAGGGGCGCGGGCTCGACGAGCTGCGCGTGCGCGGGGCGCAGGCTTTGGCCGCGCGCGCCGAGCGGCTCGGCGTCGGGGCGCGCCTGCCGAGCGACGAGGAGCTGTCGCGCCTCCTTCTCAAAGCACCACACGGGCCGGAGCGCGCGGACGCCGAAAGCCTGCTCGCGCACTTCCGCCGCGCGCCGCGCGCCTTCTTCAAAGCCTTCGCAGACCCCGAAGCCACGCGCGCGGAGTTGCGCCGTCGCTTCGACGCGACTGTCGTTACGGAACGTGCGGAGCGCGCGGCGGCCGGGCGCTTCGACCTGCTCGGCCACAAAGACCTCTCCTTCGGCGAGCCCTTGGACTGGAACTTCGAGCCGGTCGCGGGCAAGCGCTCGCCGATGATTCATTGGAGCGGCTTCGTCGAGCTGGACGCCGAGACGGCCGGCGACAAGAAGATCATCTGGGAGCTGAACCGCCACCAGCACTTCCTCGCCCTGGGCCGCGCCTACTGGCACACGGGCGACGAGGCGCACGCGCGCGCCTTCGCCGCGCACCTCGCGTCGTGGATGGAGCAGCACCCGCCCAAGCTCGGCGTCAACTGGATGAGCAGCCTCGAAGTCGCCTTCCGCTCCATCTCGTGGCTCTGGGCGCTCCACTTCTTCAAAGACTCGCCGCACCTGACGCCCGAACTCTACGCGCGCGCTCTGAAGTATCTTTATCTCAACGGCCGCCACCTCGAAACTTACCTCTCGACCTACTACAGCCCGAACACGCACCTGACGGGCGAGGCGCTCGGCCTCTACTACCTCGGCGCTTGCTTGCCGGAGCTGCGCCGCGCCGCGCGCTGGCGCGAGACGGGCCGGCGCGTCCTCGTCGGAGAACTCGCGCGACAGGTCAGGCCCGACGGCGTCTACTTCGAGCAGGCCAGTTATTACCAGCGCTACACGGCCGACTTCTACGCGCACTTCCTCCTGCTCGCGCGCGCGGCCGGCGAGCCCGCGGACGCGGAGGTGAGCCCGAAGCTCGCGGCGCTCTGCGACCACCTGATGCACCTGACCGCGCCCGACGGCACGACGCCCTTCTACGGCGACGACGACGCCGGGCGACTCGCGCCGCTCGACGACCGCCCGCCCGCGGACTTCCGCGCGACGCTCGTGACCGCGGCCGTCCTGCACGCGCGCGCCGACTACAAGTACGTCGCGGGGTCGGCTTCGGAAGAGACGCTGTGGCTCTGCGGTGCCGCGGGGCTTGAGGCTTTCGACGCGCTCGACGCGCGGCCGCCCGCCGAAGGCTCGCGCGCCTTCGCAGAAGGCGGCTACTACGTGATGCGCGACGGCTGGACTGAGGAGTCGAACTACTTGCTCCTCGACTGCGGCCCGCACGGCGCGATGCAGGGCGGGCACGCGCACGCCGACGCGCTCTCGTTCACGCTCGCCGCGCGCGGCCGCACGCTTTTCGTGGACAGCGGCACGTGCAGCTACACGGGCTCGCGCGAGCTGCGCGACCACTTCCGGCACACGGCCGCGCACAACGCGCTCGTCGTTGACGGCGAGTCCTCTTCGGTCGCCGGCGGAACCTTCAGTTGGACGCGCACGGCGCGCTGCGAGGCGCGCGAGTGGCTGAGCCGCGCGCGCTTCGACTTCTTCGAGGGCGAGCAGGACGGCTACAGGCGTCTGCCCGACCCCGTGACGCACCGCCGCTCCGTCCTCTTCCTCAAGGGCGACTACTTCGTCATCCGCGACGAGGCGGACGCGCGCGCGCGCCACCGCTACGCGCTGCGCTTCCACCTCGCGCCCGAAGCCCCCTCGCAGGTTGAGAGTGGGGAGTCGGCCGTCCGCCTGCGCGACCCTTCGGCGCCGGGCGTCGAGCTGCACGCGCGCGGCGGGGGCGGCCGCTGGCGGGAGAGCGAAGACTGGGTCTCGCCCTGCTACGGCGCCCGGGTCGCCGCGCCGGTCTGGACGTTCGAGGCAGAGGGCGAGGGGCCGCAGGACTTCCTGACGCTCGTCCTGCCGCGCGCGGCCGGGGCGGGGGCCGCGCGCGTGTCGAGCTTGGAGCAGGAAGGGGCCGCGCACTTTCTCGAAGTCGAGGCCGATGGCGCGCGCGACCTGCTCGTCGTCGGCCGGGCCGGAAGAGTTATCTCCGCGCGGCAGTTCGTCACCGACTTCGCGTGGACGTGGGTGCGGCTCGGCTCGGATGGCCGCGTGTCGGAGGCGGTGCTCGTCGGCGGCGGCACGCGCTTCACGTTCGGGGGGCGCGAACTGCTCGCCTCAGGGCGGCGTCTGCGCTGCGCGGTCGGGCGCGCGGTCGAGGGCCGCTTGGAGTTTCAGTCGGAGCCGGAGGGCTTCGACGAGAGGGATGCGGTCGGTAAGAACGGCGACGAGGTAATTGTTGACGGCGCGCTCAAGCGGCGTGATAAGCTGTCAAAGGAGGGGCGCGGCCCGGCCGCGCGGGAGACGGCCGAGACGCCTCACTCACGCCGAGGGTCTTAAATACTTATGTGCGGCATTAACGGGATAGCCCTGTCGAGCAGGTCCGGACGGCGCGTCGAGGCGGGCCTCGTCGAACGCATGCGCGACGTGCTCACGCACCGCGGGCCGGACGAGTGCGGCCTCTTTATCGACGGCCGCGTCGGCCTCGGCCACCGCCGCCTCTCCATCGTGGACGTGGCGACGGGGCAGCAGCCGATGACGAACGAGGACGGCGCGCTCCGCATCGTCTACAACGGCGAGGTCTACAACCACGCCGACCACCGCCCCTGGCTCGAATCGCGCGGCCACACCTACCGCACCCACTGCGACACCGAGACCATCCTCCACCTCTACGAGGAGAAGGGGGCGCGCTGCGTGGAAGTCCTGCGCGGCATGTTCGCCTTCGCCGTCTGGGACGCGCGCAAGGGTGAGCTGTTCATCGCGCGCGACCGCCTCGGCGTCAAGCCGCTCTACTACGTCCACACGGAAGACGGCTCGCTCTACTTCGCCTCGGAGATAAAGTCGCTCCTCGAAGCGGGCGCGGTGCGGGCGGAGTTGAACTACGAGGCGCTGCCCGACTACCTCGCCAACCACGCGCCGTCGGGCGAGGAGACGCTCTACCGCGGCGTGCGCCGCCTGCTCCCCGGCCACACCCTGCTCTGGCGCGACGGCGGGCTGAAGGTCGAGAAGTATTGGGACGTTACCTTCGCGGGCGAGAATGTTGGCCGCCGCGAAGAGGATTTAATCGAAGAGTGGGCGGAGCTGTTCCGCACGTCCGTCCGCTTGCGTCTGATGGCCGACGTGCCCCTGGGCATGTTCCTCTCGGGCGGCATCGACTCGTCGGCCATCGCGGCCGTGATGAGCGGGCTGGTGGACGAGCCCATCAAGACCTTCTCGGTCGCCTTCGCCGAGCGAGAGGCCAACGAGCTGGAGTACGCGCGCATGGTCGCCGCCCGTCTCGGCACGGATCATCACGAGGTCGTCGTCAGCCCCGAGGAGTTCTTCGAGGCGCTCCCGCAACTCGTCTGGCACGAGGACGAGCCGCTCGCCCACCTCGCCAGTGTCCCGCTCTACTTCGTCTCGAAGCTCGCGCAAAAGCACGTCAAGGTCGTGCTGACGGGCGAGGGGAGCGACGAGATGCTCGCGGGCTACGGGCGCTACCGCAAGACCGTCTACAACCTCGCGCTCGGCCGGCGCTACCACTCGCTCGCGCCCGCGGCGTTGAGGCGCGCGGTCGCGGGCGCGGTCGGCTCGCTCGGCGCGGGCTCGCGCGTCCGGCAGAAGCTGGAGAGGACTTTCGTCTGCCTGCCCGCCGACCTCGAAAGCTTATACTTCGATAACTTCGCGGTCTTCCCGCGCGCCATGCAGCGCGGCCTGCTCACGCCCGAGACGGTCGAGCGCGCGGGCCGTGGCGCAGACCCTTACGCCGGCTTGCGCGAACTCGTCAACGCTACGGACGCCTCGACGCCGCTCAACCGCCTGCTCTACGCCGACACGAAGACCTACCTGCACGAGCTTCTGATGAAGCAGGATCAGATGAGCATGGCCGCCTCCATCGAGAGCCGCGTGCCCTTCCTCGACCACAAGCTCGTCGAGTTCACGGCGCGCCTGCCCGAGCGGCTGAAGCTGCGCGGCTGGACGACGAAGTACGTGCTGCGCCGCGCGATGAAGGGCGTGCTGCCCGAGGCCATCCTGACGCGCCCGAAGATGGGCTTCCCCGTGCCCCTGGGCGCGTGGCTGCGCGGGCGACACCGCAACGTCCTCGACGAGTACGTCACCAGCGAGCGAGCGCGCGCCCGCCGTCTCTTCGACGCGGACTTCGTCGCGCGTGTCGTCGGCCAGCACGTCTCGGGCGAGCGCGACCACTCCGAGCGCCTCTGGACGCTCGTCAACTTCGAGGTCTGGCTCCGCCGCTTCATCGACGGCGAGCCCGCCGCCGAGCCGCGGGAGGCGCACGCCGAGCCCGCCCTCGCCGCGCACTAAACCCCGCCGAACTCCTATGGGACAGACGAACGGAGAAGGAAAGTTGAGCGGCGTCCTGCGCGGGCGCGACATCCTCTGCTTCAGCCACGACTGGAGCGGCGACCCGCTCTCGAAGACGCACCTCATGCGCCTGCTCGCGCGCGACAACCGCGTGCTCTGGGTCAACTCCATCGGCTACCGCACGCCGACGGTCTCGAAGGCCGACGCGAGCCGCGCCTTCAAGAAGCTGGCCGCCGCGACGCGCCCGCTCGGCAACCCCGAGCCGAACATCTACGTCCTGAACCCGCTGGCCGTCCCCGTCTACAACCGCGCGAGCGCGCGCGCGCTCAACCGCCACCTCCTCAAGCTTCAGGTCAAACGAGCGATGAGGAAGCTCGGGTTTCGCCGTCCCATCAACTGGGTCTTCAACCCGCCGGCCGCGGTCGTCGCGGGCGAGCTGGGCGAGGAGCAGTTGATCTACCAGTGCGTGGACGAGTACGGGGCCTTCTCCGGCGTCTCGGGCCAAGCGATGGCCGAGTTCGAGGAGAAGCTTCTGCGCATGGCCGACCTCGCCATCGTCTCGGCCGACCGCCTCTTGCAGTCGAAGAGCAGGATCAACCCGCACACCGTCCTCGTCCGCCACGGCGTTGACTTCACGCACTTCAGCCGCGCGCTCGACCCCGAGACGGAGGTGCCCGAAGAGGTGGCAACGCTGCCGCGGCCCGTCATCGGCTTCTTCGGGCTCGTGGCCGACTGGGTGGACGTTGACCTGATGGCCGAGGTGGCTAAGCACTTCAAGCACGGCTCGATGGTGATTCTGGGGAAGGTAACGACCGACGTGTCCGTGCTCGAAGCGCTGCCGAACGTTCACATCCTCGGGCGCAAGCCTTACGAGTCTCTGCCCGCCTACTGCAAGGGCTTCGACGTGGCCTTAATGCCCTTCCGCCTGAACGAGCTGACGCTCAACGCGAACCCTCTGAAGGTGCGCGAGTACCTCGCGGCCGGGCTGCCCGTCGTCTCGACGCCGATTCCCGAGGTCGAGGTGCTGGGCATGTGCCGCATCGCCGACGGCGCGGCGGCGACCGTCCGCGAGGTCGAAGAGGCGCTCAAAGACCCCGGCCCGTCGCGCGCGCGCAGCGAGGCCATCCGCCCCGAGAGCTGGGAGGCGCGGCTCGACGAAATCCGCCGACACCTCGCGGCGCTCGCGCCACGCTCTTAATAAACCCGCTACGACGATGCCGCCCCCGAGAGTCCTCCTCATCGGCCCCTATTCGCCGCCGCGCGGCGGCGTGCAGGCGCACGTCACGGCGCTGCGCGAATATCTCCTCGGGCGGGGCGTCGCGTGCGAGGTCATCGACCTGAGCCCGAACCGCCGCGGCGAAGGCGCGGGCGTCTACGGCCCGGCGGGCGGGCTCGGCGTGGCGCGGCTGCTGTTGACGCTGCGCTACGACGTGGCGCACCTGCACGTCGGCGGGCGACTCCACACGCGCCTCGTCCTCCTCGCGCTGCTCGCGGGCCTCCTGCCCGGGCGCAAGGCCGTGTTGACTTTCCACTCGGGCGGCTACCCTTCGTCGCCGGAGGGGCGCGCCGCCGGGCCGCGCTCGCTGCGCGGCTTCGCGCTGCGCAGACTCGACCGCGTCGTCGCGGTCAACGAGGAGATAGTGGCGTGGTTCCGGCAGGTCGGCGTCGAGGCGAGCCGCATAAGGCTCATCAGCCCGTACGCGCTGCCCGCAGGGCCGCCCGCCGCAGAGCCGCCCGAGCCGCTGCGCTCCTTCCTTAAGAAGCACAGTCCGGTGCTCGTCTCGGTCGGGGGGCTCGAAAGGGAGTACGACCCGCTGCTCCAGTTGGAGGCGCTCGGGCGTCTGCGCGAGAAGTTCCCGGCGGCGGGGCTGGTGCTGGTCGGCGCGGGGAGCCTGCGGGAGGAGTTGCGCCGTCGCGCGGACGCAGCGCCTTACGGCGAGCACGTGCTGCTGTGCGGCGACGTGGGGCGCGAGGTCGCGCTGCGCGTCATCGCCGACAGCGACCTGATGTTGCGCACGACCCTCTACGACGGCGACTCCATCGCCGTCCGGGAGGCCGTCCACTTCGGCGTGCCCGTCGTAGCCACCGACCGCGCCCCGCGACCCGCGGGCGTGCGCGTCGTCCCCGCCGGAGACCTCGCGGCGGTCTGCGAGGCCGCCGAGCAGTGCCTCGGTAACGGCGCGCGCCGCGCGCCCGCGGGCGAACCGCGCGAAGAGAACATGGCCGCAGTCCTCGCGCTCTACGAAGAGATGACGGGGGCCGAACGTTGACGAGACTGGTTTACAATCGCCGGGGGCAAGAGATATGGAGATGAGTTTACACGCGAGCGAGGTCGCGCGCGGCGAGCGGTTCGAGTTCGGCGAGAACTGGAGCCGCTTCCTCGCCGCGCTCGACGAGGAGCGGATTCGAGAGGCCGAGGACTCCCTGAAGCGGATGCTCGAAGTCGAGTCGCTCGAAGGCCGCAGCTTCCTCGACATCGGCTCGGGCAGCGGCCTCTTCAGCCTCGCCGCCCGCCGCCTCGGCGCGCGCGTCCACTCGCTCGACTACGACCCGCGCTCGGTCGCCTGCACGCGCGAGCTGCGCCGCCGCTACTTCCCCGAAGACCCCGCGTGGAAGGTCGAGGAGGGCTCGGCGCTCGACGCCGACTACATCCGCTCGCTCGGCCTCTTCGACGTGGTCTACTCGTGGGGCGTGCTCCACCACACGGGCGAGATGTGGCGCGCGCTTGAGAACGCGCAACTGCCGGTCGCGCCCGGCGGCCGCCTCTTCGTCGCCATCTACAACGACACGGGCACGCAGGCCGCGCGCTGGAAGTGGATCAAGAAGACCTACAACCGCCTGCCGCGCCTGCTGCGCCCGCCCTTCGCCGCGCTCGCCATCGCGCCCGACGAGCTGAAGCCGGCGCTGCGCGCGCTCGTCAGGCTGCGGCCGGGCGAGTACGTCCGCCGCTGGACGGGCTACGACAAGAACCGAGGGATGTCCCGCTGGCGCGACATCGTGGACTGGGTCGGCGGCTACCCTTACGAGGTGGCGACGCCCGACGAAATCTTCGACTTCTACCGCGCGCGCGGCTTCACCCTGACCAGGCTCAAGTGCGGCTACGTGGGGCTCGGCTGCAACGAGTTCGTCTTCGTCCGCGACGGCGGCGGCAGAGGGTGACATGGAGCGGGAAGCGGGACTGCTGGATAAGCTTTCGTGGTCGCTGCCGTGGCTGGCGCGATACCCCTTCTGGCGCGCGGCCGCGGCCGCGAGGCGGGCGCGCGAGCCCGAAGGCCCGCTGCACCTCGTCGTCACCGTCGCCAACCACTTCGAGCCCGCGTGGAGCGAGCGCGGCGGCTTCCTCCCGCTCGACGAGCAGCGGCGGCGGCTCGACGAGTGGTGCCGGGTGGCGCGCGCGACCGGCGCGGCCGTCCGCGACGTGGACGGCACGCCCTTCCGCCACACGAACTTCTACCCGGCCGAGCAGTACCACGCGCCGCTGCTCGACACGATGGCCGCGCTCCAAGGCGAAGGCTTCGGCGAGGTCGAGGTGCACCTCCACCACGGCGTCGAGAGCCCCGACACGGAGTCTAACCTCAGGCGCGCGCTCGTCGAGTTCCGAGACCTTCTGGCGGAAGAGCACGGCTGCCTTTCGAGAGAAGAGGCGGGCGGTCAGCCGAAGTATGCGTTCGTCCACGGCAACCTCGCGCTGGCGAACTCGGCGGGCGGGCGCTTCTGCGGCGTGGACGCGGAGATGCGCGTCCTCGCCGAGACCGGCTGCTACGCAGACATGACGCTGCCGGCCGCGCCGCAACAGCCGCAGGTGCCGCGCCTCAACGCCGTCTACGAGTGCGGCCGCCCGCTCGAAGAGGCCGTGCCGCACCGCTCGGGGCCTTCTTTAAGAGTCGGCCGCCGTCCGCAGCTCCCCGTCATCTTCACCGGGCCGCTCGTCTTCATCTGGTCGCGGCGCATAAAGGGCCTGCCCGTGCCGCGCATCGACGACGGCGTGCTGGCCGCGAACTACCAGACGGACTTCCGGAGGCTCGAACGCTGGGCCGGCGCGCGCGTCGCGGTGCGCGGCCGCCCCGAGTGGGTCTTCCTCAAGCTCTACTGCCACGGCTTCTTCACGCACGACCAGAACGCGTGCATCGGCGAGGGCGCGCGCCGCTTCTGGTCGGAGGCGCTCGAAGAGTCGGAGCGCACGGGGCGCTACCGCATCCACTTCGCGAGCGCGCGCGAAGCCTTCAACATCTTGATGGCCGCGGTGGACGGGCACGGCGGCGACCCGCACCGGTACCGCGACTACCGCCTGCGCCCCATCATGTCCGAGCGCCCCGCGGCGGAGGCGGCCGAGCCCGTCGGGGCGGGTGAGGCGATCCGTGATTGAGCTGGACGAGATGACGGATGAGGGCGTCGCGGTCGGGGACGACCTCGCGGCGCGCGAGCTGCTCGCCGTCTCGTTCCACTACCCGCCCGCCGCCTCGCCGCGCGCCGTGCAGGTGGCGCGCCTCCTCAAGCACCTCAAGGTCAAGACCACCCTCGTCTGCGCCGACTACGACGACGCGAAAGACCGCGTTGACCCGACGCTCGTCCGCGGGGCCGAAGCGCCGCTCGCGCATTGCCTGCGCGTCCCCTTCAAACGCTCCGCGCCGAGGAGGCTTCTGACCCGCGTCGCGTACCGCCTCGACCTGCCGCTCGTGGACAGGTCGCCCGACCGGTTCACGTCGTGGAGGCCGGGCGTGCTCTCGGCCGTCGAGAGGTTTTTGAACGGGGGCGGCCGCAGGCCGGACGTGCTCGTCACCTTCGGCTCGCCGATGAGCGACCACCTGATCGGGCTCGCGCTCAAGCGGCGGCTGGGCGTGCCCTGGGTCGCGCACTTCAGCGACCCCTGGCTGGACAACCCTTTCGTCCCTTACGACCGGCTGAGCCGCCGGGTCAACCGCTCGCTCCAAAACCCCGTGCTCGGCGAGGCCGACCGCCTCGTCTTCACCTCCGAAGAGACGGTCGAGCTCGTCGCCTCCCGGCAGGGGCGCGCCGTCGCCGAGAAGTCGCGCGTGCTCGGGCACGCCTTCGAGCCCGCGCTGTTCGACGAGACCGCGACGCGCGACGAGTCCCGCCTGGTCGTCCGCCACCTCGGGGCCCTCTACGGCCCGCGCTCGCCCGCCCCGCTCTTCGAGGCGCTGCGCCGCCTATCGGCCTCCGACCCGGCGGCGCTCGCGGGCGTGCGCTTCGAGCTGGTCGGGACGCAGGGCGAGGGGCAGCTCGCAGCGGCGGGCCTCGGCGCGCTGCCTGAAGGGCTGGTCGTGTCGCGCCCTTCGGTCGAGTACCTCGAAAGCCTGCGGCTGATGCGCGAGTCGGACGGCCTGCTCGTCATCGACGCGCCGGCCGAGCTGAGCGTCTTCCTCCCCTCGAAGCTCATCGACTACGTCGGCGCGGCGCGCCCCGTCTGCGCCATCACCCCGGAGGGCACGGCCGCGCGGGTCGTCCGACGACTGGGCGGTTGGGTCGCAGACCCTTCGGACGCGGCGGCCATCGCCGAGACGCTCAAGAGCTTCATCGCCTTCCTGCGGGGTCATAAGCACGCGGCGGCGTGGGGCGACGCGGAGGCGCGGCGCGGCTTCGAGGCCCCGGCCGTCGCAGAGAAGTTCGCAGGGGTTCTGCGCGAGGTGTTGGGGTGAGGCCGTGGAGGAGCGTATGACGCGGCACGTGAAGAGGGGAGTCGCGGCGCTGCTGGCGCTGGCGGCGCTGCCCGCGCTCTACCTGGTTTACGCCTTCGCGCAGCAGCAGGCGGTGCGCCAGCGGAGGGTCGGCGGCGCGGGCGGGAAGACCGTCACGCTGAGGGCGGGCGACGACTTGCAGCGCGCCCTCGACGCGGCGCAGCCCGGCGACGAGGTGGTGCTTCAGGCGGGCGCGACCTACACGGGCAACTTCGTCCTGCCCGTGAAGTCCGGCGAAGACTACATCACCGTCCGCTCCTCGCGCTGCGTTGAGCTGGCCGCGGGCGAGAGGGTCTCTTTACAGTCCGCGCCCTTCATGGCGCGGCTCGCGACGCCGAACGTCTCGCCGGCCGTGCGTGCCCCGGCGCGGTCCCACCACTGGCGCTTGCAGTGCCTTGAGGTGACGCAGGGGCCTTCGGTCGGCGAGGCGGGCTACAGCCTGATTCAACTCGGCGAGGGCGCGCCGTACGAGAACCAGAAGACGCCGGAGAGCGTGCCGCACCACTTCGAGCTGGATCGGGTGTTGGTCAGGACGCGCGACGCGGCGGCCGAGGCGCAGAACGGCGTGGTGCTGAACGCGGCACACGTGACGGTCAGGAACTCTCACGTCTCGGACATCAAGCGGAAGGGCATCGAGACGCACGCGCTGGTCGGCTGGAACGGCCCCGGCCCCTTCCAGATTGAGAACAACTTTCTTGAGGCGGCCTCCATCCCCATCCTCTTCGGCGGCGCGACGCCGACGGTGAAGAACCTCGTCCCGTCGGACATCCTGATTCGCGGCAACACGCTCTTCATCCGCCCCGAGTGGAAGGGGCGCGGGTACGCCGTCAAGAACCTTTTAGAGCTGAAGAGCGCGAGGCGCGCGCAGATCACCGGCAACGTCCTCGAAAACAGTTACGCGGACGGGCAGACCGGCTGGGCCGTCATCTTCAACACCTTCAGGGACGGCGGCTGGGAGGTCGTCGAGGACGTGACCTTCTCGCAGAACGTCATCCGCAACACCGCCAACGGCATCAACCTGAACGGCATCGACCCGGACGAGAAGGTCAACGTCCGGCTGCGCCGCGTCCGCGTCTCCGACAACCTGCTCGAAGGCTTGGGTGCGTACGAAGGCGAGGGGAAGGCTTTTCAGATGGTCGGCGGGTCGGAGGGCGTGACCTTCGACCACAACACCGTGAAGGGCCGCGTCAGGATGGCCCTCCTCCTGACCGCCCTGCCGAACGCGAAGCACGCCGGCCTCGCGTTCACGAACAACCTCATGCCGCACGGCGAGTACGGCGTCTTCGGCGACGGCGGGACGTTTGGCGCGGCGGCGCTCGACCGCTTCGCCGACCGCTGGACGTTCGCCGGCAACGCGCTCTACGACAAGCCTGACTACGTGACGCAGCCCTACCCGCCCGGCAATTCCTTCCCGCGGGGCGAGGCCGAGGCGGCGCGTCTGAAGGGGGCAGACGGCGCGACGGTCGGCCGTCGCCGATAACCCGATTAAGTTAATGTCGAGCGAGTACGACAGCTACGTGAGCGCCGAGTGGGAGATGTTCGTCCGCGACGAAGGGCGCGGGCGCGCGTCGCTCGACGCTGTGGCCGGACTCGAAGTGCGGCGCGTGCTCGACGTGGGCTGCGGGGCGGGGCAGGAGCTTCTGCCGTTCGCTACCCGGCTGGGCGCGGCGTGCGTCGGCGTGGACGTGACGCCGGAGGCCGGGCGCGCCGGGCGCGAGCTGTACGCCGCACACGCGCCTTCCGCCCCCGTCCACTTCGCGCGCGCCGCGGCCGAGTCGCTGCCCTTCGCCGAAGGCTCGTTCGACGTGGTTGTCTGCCGCCTCGCGCTCCCTTACACGGACAACGCGCGCTGCCTGTCGGAGCTGGCGCGCGTGCTGCGAAGGGGCGGCGCGCTCCTGCTCAAAGTCCACCACGCGCGTTACTACACGCGCAAGCTCCGGGCGGGACTGCGCGCCGGGCAGTTGCCTTCGGCGCTGCACGCCGGGCGCGTCCTCGCCGCCGGGCTCGTCTACAGCCTCACGGGGCGGCAGCCGCGCACGCGCCTGCCGAGCCGCGAGACGTTTCAGACCGTCGGCTTACTGCGCCGCGAACTCGCGCGCCGCGGGCTTGAAATCCGGCGCGAGCTGCGCGACTCGAACCCTCTGACCCCGTCCTTCTTAATCATCAGAGTATGAACGTAGCTGTCAAAGAGCGCCCGCGCACAGACGCGGCAGGACGACTGTCCGGCGGCGCGAAGGCCCTGCCCGTCATCGTCGCCGTCGCGGCCGTGCTCCGCGCGGCGTCGTTTCTTCTCTCCGAGAACGCGGGCGGGGACGCGCTGGCGCGGGCCAAGCTGACCGCCCTCTGGTTGCGGAACCCGGGGCTTGAGTTTCATTTCGACGTGTGGCTGCCGCTCCACTTCTGGCTGATGGGCGCTCTCTCGGCGCTGGTCGGGGACGTGGAGCTTGGCAGCAGGCTCCTGAGCCTGCTGCTCGGGGTCGCTTCCGTGTGGGCCGTGTGGGCTCTCACGGAAGAGCTGGACGGGGAAGGGCCGGCGGCCTTCTCGTCAATCGTCTTCTCGTTCTACAGCCTGCACGTCGCCTACAGCGCCACCTCCTCCTGTGACGTGCCCTACCTCTTCTTCGTGCTGGCGGGGGCGGCCCTCTTCTTCCGCGGGAGGCGGACGGGCGGGCACCTGCTCCTGATACTCGGCGGCCTGTCGCTCACGCTCGGCGCGGGGATTCGTTACGAGGCGTGGGTCGTCATCGCGGCGCTCAACGCGGTGCTGCTCTACCGGAGGGAGTTCAAGCGGCTGGCCGTCTTCCTGCCCGCGTCGTGCCTCTGGCCCGCCTTCTGGATGGCCTACGAGTGGGTGACGCGGGGGCACCCCCTCTACTCGCCCGCGCTCAACTACACCTGGGTGAAGAACGACCTGGACTTCTACGGGCTGTCGCTGGCCTACCGCCTGCTGCTGCCGCTCGGGGTCACGCTCATCGCCCTCACGCCCCTGGGCGTCGCGGGTTTCTTCCTCGCCGGCCGGCGGGTCTGGAAGAAGAGGGGGCCGCTGGCGGAGTTCGCGTTCGTCCTCGCCTTCTTCGCGGCGGTTCAGTTCTACCAGATCGCGGCGGGCGGCACGATGTCCTACGCCCGCTACACGCTGACCCTCGGCGCGATGGTGGCGGTCTTCGCGGGGGTCGGGCTCTACCACGGCTTCCCGCGCTGGAAGGTGCTGGTGGCGGTGCTGGCCGCGAACCTCGTCGCCCTGACCCTGCTCAGCATCGTCGGCAACCCTTTCATCAACAAGGCGCGCTCGGTGGCCCCCGTCCTGCACTTCACGCCGCACCTGGAAGAGACGGGGAAGTATCTGAGGGCGCACCTCGGGCCGGACGGCGCGGTCGTCCTCGACGACTACAACTACGAGACGAACCAGATCGCGCACGTGGCGGGCCTGCCCCTGCTTGAGAGCGAGAGGGCCTTCGTGATACCCGACCGCACCGACCCGGAAAAGCAGAAGAGGAAGTTCGCGGAGCTTCTCCCCTACCTGCGCTCCCGTCGCCCCTCCCACCTGGTCTACGCGAACCGGGGCGAGCTGCGTCAGTTCATGGAGTTCCCTTCCGACTGCTCTTCCACACAGGTCGAAGAGATGCGTTTCGTCTGCGTCTTCCGGAACGCGGAGTATCAGATTTATGAGGTGAGCTACCCGCCCACCGCCCAAAGAGGGAATTAACCACAGAGACACAGGGACACGGCTTCGGCTTTAGCCTTCGACAAGCTGTGTCCCTGTGTCTCTGTGGTTAATTCTTTTCACCCGCAACGCTGAAAACCACAGGAAAATCGCGGCGCAGGTGGTCAACAATCGGCAAAAGTAAAAACATTTGACAAGCACCGGGTAAACCTGTTTTACTGTCCTAGCCGCCTCCTCAGCGGCTCAGCTCTTTGGGAATTTGACGATTGCACACGAAAAGGTAAACCCGTCGTGAGGCGGGGGCACAAAGCCGTGAGTCTTCCAACGTTTCGGCGCTTTACAGCCTCCGAGACGCCCGGCGGGAAGATTGTCTGGTCGCCGAAGGCTATCGGAGAGAGCGTTAAGGTCTCCGTAAATTTGAGGCCGGAACCGGGCGCGGGCGCCACCCTTTTCTGTCAACGTCGCCCCCGACTCTCCGACACACCCAGCTCCCCTTCAACCTACAACTCGGGTCTACCTTTTCAGCCGGCGGATTACGGCCGGGGTCGCGCACAACGCCCCGACCGCCCGCACCCTCATCCGGCTCGACCATCGTCTCCCATCCTCTTATCTGCGCCAGCCGTTTGACGCAGCACATTACCGATAAAGGCACCCCCGTCGCGAGGCGGGTCCGCAAAGCCAGGAGTCTCGGTCGGCTTTAGCCGAGATCGTCCGGTTACCGAAGGAGTGTTAGCCGTGATTAATCCGAGAGTGGCCGTCGCCGGCCTCCTCCCCGTCTCCTCTCCGTCCATCTTCCAGAACGTTCTTATCCGCAGACTCTTCATCTGCTCTCTGCTTCTCGCAATCCTTCAGGTCGGCGCGCGCGCCGCGACCATCAACGTGGCCGCGGGCGGAGACCTCCAGGCCGCGCTCGACGCGGCGCAGCCCGGCGACGAGGTGGTGCTTCAGGCGGGCGCGACCTACACGGGCAACTTCGTCCTGCCGGTCAAGCCGGGCGGGGCGTTTGTCACCGTGCGCTCGTCGCGTTGCGGGGAGTTGGCCGCCGGGGCCCGCGTCTCGCCCGAGTCGTCGCCGATGATGGCGCGGCTCGCGACGCCGAACGTCATGCCGGTAATCTCCGCGCCCGCGTGGTCGCATCACTGGCGCTTGCAGTGCCTTGAGGTGACGCAGGGGCCTTCGGTCGGCGAGTGGGGCTACAACCTGATTCAGTTGGGCGAGGGCGCGCCGTACGAGAACCAGAAGACGCCGGAGAGCGTGGCGCACCACTTCGAGCTCGACCGCCTCTACGTCCACGCCAGGGACGAGCGGACGGCGGCGCAGAGGGGCGTCACGCTCAACTCGGCCTCCACGTCGGTGACGAACTCCTACGTCTCCGGCATCAAGTGGGCCGGGGTCGAGACGCACGCCCTCGGCGGCTGGAACGGGCCGGGGCCGTTCACCATCGAGAACAACTACCTTGAGGCGGCCGGCATCAACATCCTCTTCGGCGGGGCGAAGCCGCCCGTGCCGAACCTCGTCCCCTCCGACATCACCATCAGGAACAACCACTTCTCCAAGCGCCTGGAGTGGAAGGGCGTCTACACGGTGAAGAACCTGCTGGAGCTGAAGAACGCCCGCCGGGTCGTCATCGAGCAGAACCTGATGGAGGAGAGCTGGCCCGACGCGCAGACGGGCTGGGCCGTCATCTTCAACACGTTCCGCGACGGCGGCTGGGAGGTGGTCGAGGACGTGCGGTTCACGCGGAACACGATCCGCGACGCCTCGAACGGCATCAACCTCCGCGGGGCGGACGACGGCGACACGCACGTCAGGATGCGGCGCGTCACCGTCAGCGACAACGTCATCGAGAACCTCGGCGCGCACGGCGGCGAGGGCAAGGCGTTCCAGGTCTTGAGCGGGTCGGAGAACGTCTCGTTCGACCACAACACGGTCGGAGGGCGCGTCTACTCGGCCCTCATCCTCGACACGCTGCCGGGCTTCAGGCACGCGGGGCTCGTCTTTACGAACAACCTGCTGCCGCACGGCGAGTACGGCGTCTTCGGGAACGGCGGGACATTCGGCGCGGACGCGATGAACACCTTCGCCTCCGGGTGGGCGATGGCGGGCGACGCCTTCGTCGCGGCCCCCGAGTGGTCGAAGCAGAGGCTCGCCGGCAACTACTTCCCCGCCACCCAGGCGGCGGCGGCTGGACTCCTCGGGACGGACGGCACGGCGGTCGGCGCGCGCACGCAAGGCGCGACGGCGACCCCCACCCCGACCCCCGCGCCGACGCCCGAGCCGACCCCTGTCTCGACGCCGATGCCCACGCCTACGCCGGCGGCCACCCCGACGCCGGCGGCCACGCCGACGCCCGCCCCCACGCCCGAGCCCAAGGCGCAGCGCAGCCTCCGCGCGGCGCGGCGCGGCGCGCAGGACTTGAGCAACGCGCTCGGCGTCACGGGCGCGCCGGGGACGAGCGCGCTCGTCATGAACCCGGCCGACGGCATCGCCACGGTCGTCGCCTCCATCCAGCAGGCTTACCTCGACCTCACGGCCGAGCGTGCGCTCTACCCGGCGGCCGGCCGCGCTGAGGCCGCGCTGTCGAACGCGCTCACCTACGCCGCCGCGGCCAGCACCTACGCCGGTCAGAACCAGTTGGCCGAGGCCAAGTCGTCGCTCCAGAAGGCCATCGACTCCCTTGAGCTGGCCGACGTGCTGATGGTCTACGGCAACGTCGAGAACCCGGTGGACTACGCGGAGTATTTCGTCCGCCAGCACTACGTGGACTTCCTCGGGCGCGAGCCCGACGAGGAGGGGCGCGCCTACTGGACTTCCAAGATCAAGAACTGCGGCGCGAGCGCGCAGTGCGTCGAGGCGATGCGCATCGACGTGTCGGCCGCCTACTACCACTCGATCGAGAACAAGGAGACGGGCTACATCATCTACCGCCTCTACCGCGGCTCGCTCGGCCGCACGGTGCTCTTCAACGAGTTCCTCTCGGACACGCAGGCGGTCGGGCGGGGCGTCATCGTCGGCGCGACGGGCTGGCGCGAGCGGCTGGCCGCGAACAAGGCGGCCTTCTACCAGGCGTGGGTGCAGCGCGCCGAGTTCCGCACGCGCTACGACCGCCTGGCGAACGCGCAGTTCGTGGACGCCCTCTACGCCTCGATGGGCGTGGCGCCCGGCTCGGCCGAGCGCGACGCGCTGGTCGCGTCTTTGGGCGGCGGCACCTCGCGCGCCGAGGTGCTGGCGCAGGTCATCGAGAACGAGGAGTTCTCGCGGCTCGAGTTCAAAAAGGCGTTCGTGCTGATGGAATACTTCGGCTACCTGCGCCGCGACCCCGACCAGGGCGGCTACAACCACTGGCTCTCGAAGCTCGAAGAGTTCGGCGGCGACCACGTCAAGGCCGAGATGGTCAAAGCCTTCCTCTCCTCCACCGAGTACCGCGACCGCTTCAGGCAGCGCTAGCGCGCTCGGAGGAGCAGTAGGCAGTAGGCAGTAGGCAGATGGCAGTTAGCTGGTAAACAAAGTAGTCGAAAACATCGGGGAGGCGACCTTCGTGACTCGACTCTCCCGATTCTTTGCGGCCTCCTGTTTGTCTTAACTGCCTACTGCCTACTGCCTACTGCCTACTATTTTGTTGCCCGCCCGCACGCGCCTGCGGTAAGCTGGAACGTGTCGGCGCGGCTCCCCGTCCGGCCGCGTACACCGTTTGCCCCGAACGCCCAAAGATTTTTCAGGCATGCCCCCTACCAACATCTCTCTCGAAAGAGTCTGGAAGCCGCTCGTCATCGCGGCCGCGGTCGTCTTCGTCTACTGGGGCGTGCTCCTGCGGCTGGGGCGCTTCTGGTGGGAAGACGAGAACTACTCGCACGGCCTACTCATCCCCTTCGTCATCGGCTACATCCTCTGGGCGGAGCGCGGACGGCTGGCCTCGGTCGCGCCGCGGCCGCACGCCTTCCTGGGCGCGGGGGCGGTCGTCCTGGCGCTGCTCATGCTGTGGGTGGGGACGGCCGGTGCCGAGCTGTTCACGCAGCGCACGTCGCTCCTCCTGCTGCTGGCGGGGCTCGTCGTCTACTTCCACGGCTGGCGGCTGCTGCGCGCACTCGTCGTGCCGCTGCTGCTGCTGGCGCTCGCCATCCCGATCCCGACCATCGTCTTCAACAAGGTCGCCTTCCCGCTCCAACTCTTCGCGTCGCGCTGCGCGGTCTGGGCCATGCGCGCGCTCGACATCCCCGTGCTGAGGGAGGGGAACGTCATCGAACTCTACCCGCTGGGCTCGACGACGACGAAGAAGCTGGAGGTCGTCGAGGCGTGCAGCGGCATCCGCAGCCTGATGACGCTCGTGACGCTGGCCGTCGTCTTCGCGTACTTCACGAGCCCTTCGGACGACGGCGGCAAGGGCGGGCGCAGGTTCGAGCGCTTCCGGAGCCTGCGCGCCGTGCTCATCGTGCTGGCGGCCGTGCCCATCGCCATCATCACCAACGCGGCGCGCGTGAGCGGCACGGGTATCCTGGCGCGCTACTACGGGACGGGGGTCGCCGACGGCTTCTTCCACGAGTTCTCGGGCTGGGTCATCTACGTCGTCGCCTTCCTCCTGCTCTTCGCCTTCGGCTGGGTGCTCGACCGCTTCAACCCAGCGCGGCGCGGCGGGCGCGGCGGCGGCGCGGCCCCTGCCGCGGAAGCCGGGGCCAAGGCGGAGGTCGTCGAGAGCGCAGTGCCGGCGGCTGCGCTGCCCGTAGGCGGAGAGGGGACGGCAGGTCTACAGAGATGATGAAGTCTACACAGTTCTGGGCGATGGCGGCGCTGCTCGTGCTGGGCGGCGCGGTCGTCAACTTCTGGGCCATGACGGGCGAGGCGCGCGCGCCGCGCCAAGCCCTGGCGGAGTTCCCCGCCGAGTTAGGCGGGTGGCGGCAGGCGGGGCGCGACGCGCGCTTCGACGCGGCGACCGAGGCGGTGCTGAAGGCCGACGACTACGTCGCGCGCGACTACGCGGGTGAGGGCGGGCGCTTCGCCTCGCTCTACGTCGGCTACTACCGGACGCAGGGCACGGGCGCCACCTACCACAGCCCGCTCAACTGCCTGCCCGGCTCGGGGTGGGTGCTCGGCGAGCACTCGACGGTCGAGGTCAGGCCGGCCGGCGGCGAGCCCTTCCGCGCCAACCGCTACGTCATCGAGCACGGCCCCGAACGGATGCTGATGCTCTACTGGTATCAGGGGCGCGGCCGCGCCGTGGCGAGCGAGTACGCGGACAAGGTCTACACGGTCTTCGACAGCATCCGCCTGCGCCGCTCCGACGGCGCGATGGTGCGCATACTCGTCCCCTTCCGCGAGAACGAGCGCGAGGCCGAGGCGACGGCCGCGCAGTTCGCCGCCCGGGTCGCCCCGAATCTCTCGGCCTACGTGCCCGACTAAAGATTTCAAGGTTGAAATTTGAAATCCTTGCTTTTACCCCTCGGGTAGGGCATTTTAGAGGAAGTGGGGCGTCTTTAGACGTTTCACTTCAACGTCGTTCCCGCCGGCATGCCCCGCCGGGAGGGCGCGGACGAAAACCGACGGCCACCGGAGAATCCCGCAAGCGGCTTTGCCCGCCGCCGACGGATGAGGGAGGCCGGGACGGTCGGTTGAAAGCGGCGGAGTCGCGCATAGGGTTCGCGCCCGGGAGGCCACTAGCCCCGGTCTTGTGAGGCGCGCGCGCGTCGGCCGTCAAACCCGTTCAAGGAGTGCCAGTCAGATGAATCTTCAAGAGTGCCCTCGCGCCCGGAGCCTCCGGGCGCCGCTCGCCGTCCTGCTCGCCTGCCTCGTCGCGTTCGCGGCCGCCTGCTCCAACCCGGAAAAAGCGAAGGCCGAACACGTCGCCCGCGGCGAAGCCTTCCTCAAGGAGCGCCGCTGGCAGGAAGCCTCCATCGAGTTCCGCAACGCCCTCCAGATCGACGACAACCTCGCGGCCGCGCACTGGGGCCTCGCCCAGGCCTACGAGCAGCTCGGCCGTGGCAGCGAGTACATCGAGGAGCTACAGCGCGCCGTCAAGCTCGACCCGGCGAACGTCCCCGCGCGCGTCCGGCTCGCCAACGGCTACCTCGCCGCCTTCGCCCGCGACAAGAATGCGGAATTCCTCGCCGAGGCCGAGCGGCTCGCCAACGAGATCGCCGCCCGCGAGCCGAACAACCCCGACGGCCGCATCCTCCTCGCCAACGTCGTCTTCTTCAAGGGCGACACGGCGAAGGCCGAACAGATGATCAAGGAGGCCGTCGCGCTCGACCCGAAGCGCGTCGAGTCGCACATGGGGCTCGCGCGCTTCTACCTCCAGACGAACCGCCCCGCCGACGCCGAGCGCGTCTTCAACGAGGCCATCGCGGTCAACGACCGCTCGTCGATCGCGCACGTCGAGTACGGCAAGTTCCTGACGCAGGCCGGGCGCACGGGCGAGGCCGAGGCGCAGTTCCGCAGGGCCGTCGAGGTTGACCCGGAGAACCGCGACGTGCGCTGGGTGCTCGCCAGCTACTACCTCGTCAACAACAAGCTCGACCTCGCCGAGAAGGCTTACAGGGAGTGGGCGCAGCTCGACTGGGAGAAGCCCGAGGGCAAGGCGCGGCTCGCCGACTACTACGCGACGGTCGGCCGCTTCGACGAGGCCGCGAAGCTCTACGACGAGATCGTCAAGACCTTCCCCGACTACGCGCGCGGCCACTACCGCCTCGGCGAGATCAGCCTCCAGCGCGGCGACGCGCAGACCGCCTCCGCGCACGCCGACGAGATGCTCAAGCGCAACCCGAAGGACGCGGAGGCGCTCTTCCTGCGCGCGCGCACGAACGTCAACAGGGGCAGGTACAAGGAGGCCGTCGCCGACCTGAAGACCGTGCTCGACGCCGAGCCGCGCTCGAAGCTGGGCCTCTACTTCATGTCCGACGCGCTCTACCGCGACGGGCAGTTGGAGCAGGCGCGCGCGCGCGCCGGGGAGCTGGAGCGCTACTACCAGGACTTCCTCCCGGCGAAGCTCTTGCAGATTCAGATCGGGCTGGACTCGGGCGACGCCGAGGGGGCGAAGCGCGCGGCCGACGAGCTGCTGGGCAAGCTCAAGGACGCGGCGCCGAGCGGCGACGTGACGCCGCAGCTCCTCGCCGACGTGAAGACGAACGCGCTGCTGCTGCGCGGCAAGGCCGCGCTCCGCCACGCCCGGCCGTCGCCGGCACAGGTGGCCGCGGCGCGCGCCGACTTCGAGGCGGCGCGCCAGGCCGTGCCCAACTCGCCGACGCCCCACGTCAACCTCGCCGACGCCGCCGCCGCCGAGCAGAAGTGGGACGAGGCCCGGCAGCACCTCGACCAGGCGCTCGCGCTCGACCGCACGAACTTCCAGGCGCTGACCGGGCTCGTCAACCTCGGCGCGGCCACCGGAAAGGTCGGCGAGGTGCGCGCGCGCGTCGAGCAGTTGGCGCAGGAGCAGCCCAACAACGCACAGCTCCAGTACATGCTCGGCCAGGCGTACCGCAGCGGGACTCAAGCCGAGCCGCCGGACGCGGCGCGGGCCGAGGCGGCGCTGCGCCGCGCGATTGAGCTCGACGCCGACTTCGTCATGGCCTACATGGCGCTCGCCGAAATCTACATCGGCACGCAGCAGCCCGACCGCGCCATCGACACCTACCGGAAGGTCTCCGAGCGCCGCCCCGACGACTTCGTCCCCGTCCGCAACATCGGGCTGATCGAGGCGGGGCGCAACAACCTCGACGCGGCGGCCGAGCACTACCGGCGCGTCCTCTCCATCCGCCCCGACGAGCCGGTGGCGGCCAACAACCTCGCCGCCATGTACGGCGAGTACGGCAAGGGCAACCCCGAGGAGGCCATCCGCCTCGCCCAGGACGTGGCGCGCCGCTACCCCAACGAGCCCGGCTTCGCCGACACGCTCGGCTGGGTCTACTACCGCCGCGGGCTCTACCGCGACGCGGCCGAGCAGCTCAAGCGGGCCGTGGAGGGCGCGGTCAAGAGGGGCGGCGACAACTCGCTCTACCGCTGGCACCTCGGCGCGGCGCTGGCCGCGAGCGGCGACAAGCCGGCCGCCCGCCGCGAGCTGCAAAAGTCCCTCGAACTGGCCGCGCAGGAGCAGCAACGCCCCAACAAGCCCCCGACCCCGACCCCCCTGGACGAGGTGCGCCGCACGCTGGAAAGCCTTTAAGGCGGTGAATCGTGAATAAGTAAATGGTGAATGGAAGAACCGGTTTTCAACCATTCACTATTTACTATTCACCATTTACGCGAACGGAGTGAGCAAGATGAGTGTTGATTTCAGGCAGCGGACGCCGGGCGAGCTGGCGCGGATGGTCTGGCGGAGGAAGTGGCTGATCGTGCTGCCGACGGCGGCGGTCGCCGTGGCGGTGGCCTACGTGGTCTGGCGGCTGCCGAACGTCTACGAGTCCACAACGCTTCTGACCGTGCGGCCGGCGAGCATCGTCACGGGCACCGTCGCGCAGCTCTCGGACAGCGACCTGACGCTGCGCATCAACAACATCACGCAGGAGGTCACCAGCCGCAGCACGCTCCAGCCGCTCATCGAGCGCTACGGCCTCTACGCGCGCGAGCGCGCCCGCGGCGACTCGATGGACGAGCTGGTCGAGCGGATGCGCGCGCGCGACCTCAAGATCACGCTCAACACCTCGCGCAACGAGATCACCAACGGCTTCTTCCTCTCGTTCCGCGGGTCGGAGCCGCGCTCGACGCAGGCCGTGACCGAGGCGCTGGCGCGCAAGTACGTGGACGCGCAGTCGAAGGCCGCGGGCGACGAGGCGATGCTCACCGCCGACTTCTTCAAGGAGCGCGTCGAGGCGCAGAAACAGAAGCTCGACGAGATCGACCGCCGCCGCCTCGCGGCCATGCAGTCGCGCGTGAGCAGCCTGCCGAGCCAGATGCAGGCGCTCGTCGGCCAGCTCGCCGGGCTGCGCGAGGAGCAGAAGGCGCGCATCCAGGAGATCGGCCGCGTCAGGGATCAGATCGCCTTCCTCAACCGCACCGCCTCCGAACTCGCCAAGTCCAACCAGCAGGCGGGCGACGAGGCCATCGCGCTGATGCAGGACCCGAAGAGCACCAACTCCTACGCCGAGTGGGTCAAGCGCAAGGCCGAGCTGGAGGCGATGAAGGCGGAACTCCTGAACACCTTCCGCCCGGCCGCGCCCGAGGTGAGGTCGGTGCAGGCGCAGATCGACGAGATACAGCGGCAGATGGACAGGCTGGACGAGGAGCACAAGCGCAAGGTCGAGGAGACGCGCGAGCGCATCGAGAAGAGGAGCGACCCGCGCCTCGGCTTCAACAAGGCCGAGGTGCAGCGCCTCGACGCGGAGGCCAGGCGGCAGCAGGCGCAGCTCGACCGCACCGAGGCCGACATCGCCGCGGTCAGCAGTCAGTTGAGCGGCGTGCCGGACACCGAGGTCGCGCTCGAAGCCATCCAGCGCGAGTACGAGACCGAGAAGGGCATCTACGACCAGTTGGTCGCGCAGCAGAGCAAGGCCGACACGGCGGCGCAGGTGGCGGGCCGGGCGCAGGGCGAGTCAATCGCCGTCATCGACCCGGCGAGTCTGCCGCAGCAGCCCGTCGCGCCGAAGCGTCCGCTGCTGATGCTGCTCGGGCTCGTCGCGGGCCTCGGAGTCGGCGTCGTGCTCGCGGCCACCTTCGAGGTGCCGCGGCTCCTCACCGTCCAGACGAGCGAGGACGCCGAGCACTACACGGGCCTGCCCGTCCTCGTCACGCTCCCCGTCCTGCTCACGGCGCGCGAGGCGCGCAACCTGAAGCTGCGCCGCGCGGCGCTGGCGCTGGCGGCCGTTCTCGCCACCGTCGTCAGCGCCCCCGCGCTCGCCTTCGTCCTCAGCCGCCTCCACATCATCGAGATGGTGGCGACGAGAGGGTGAGAAGGGGTGAATGGTGAATAGTGAATAGTAAATAGAAGCTGCCTTTAACCATTCACTATTTACCATTCACCATTTACTGACCGGAGGTCATAAGGATGTACCTGGACTTCTACGGACTGAAGGAACTCCCGTTCGCGCTGACGCCCGACCCGCGGTTCATCTACTTCACGCCTTCGCACACGGAGGCGATGGCGAACCTGCACTACGGCATCGAGAGCGGCAAGGGGCTCATCGTCGTCACGGGCGAGGTCGGGACGGGGAAGACGACCATCCTGCGCTGGATGATGCACCGGCTCGACCGCACGGTGCTCGTCGCCTACCTCTTCAACCCGCGGATGACCGTCTCGGAGTTCTACCAGTACATCTCCTCGCCCCGGCTCCTGGACGTGCCGCGCTGGGAGAGCAAGTCGGAGCTGCTCCTGCGCCTCGGGGAGGTTTTAGATTCTCGACATTCAAGGGGCCTGCGCACCGTGCTCGTCATCGACGAGGCGCACGGGCTCTCGCCGTCGGTGCTCGAAGAGATACGGCTCATGTCGAACTTCGAGTCCGACTCGGCCAAGCAGTTGCAGATCGTCCTGACGGGCCAGCCCGAGCTGCGCGACGTTTTGAACCAGCCCGAGTTGCGCCAGCTCAAGCAGCGCGTCGCGCTGCGCTGCGAGATCAAGCCGCTGCCCGACATCGAGGAGACGGCGCGCTACATCGCCTCGCGCCTGCTCGCGGCCGGGGCCGAGCGCACCGACGTGTTCACGCCCGCGGCCGTTGACCTCGTCTTCCGCTGCTCCGAAGGCATCCCGCGGCAGATCAACAACATCTGCGACAACTCTCTGCTCGCGGGCTTCGCCGCGGGCGCGCGCCACGTCGGCCGCGACATCGTCGAGGAGGTGGCCGAGACCTTCGACCTTTTGCCGAACGCGCAGCGCGGCCGCCAGTCGGGTGAGGAGCGCGCCGCGTCGGCGCGCATCTTCACCGCCGCGGGCCGCTCCGAACTCTGGGCGGCCGAGGCGAGCAGCTCGGGCGCGGACGCCTCGGCCGTGGGGCGCGCCGCGCAGGTCAGCCACGAGCGGGAGGTCGAGCGGGAGTTGGGCGACGGCGCGCCTGATACGGACGAAGTGGGCCGCGCCTTCCGCAGTTGGGACAGCAAGGGAGATTCGTGATGGGCAGAGTCTACGAAGCACTGAAGCGCGCGGCCGAGCAGGGCGGGTCGAGGGCCAAGGGAGCCCCGGCCGCCGCCGAGGAGAAGGCGGTCGCCGTACACCCAGAGCCGAACGGCAACGGGAACGGCCACGCGCCCGAGTACCTCTTCAGCGCACCCAGACAGTTTCAGTCGCCGGAGACGGCGCACACACCAGCGCCCAATGAGCAGACGTTGGCGTCCGACGGGTCGGCACTCCCCGCCGGGCAGGCTTCGCGTGCTGCTGGGGCAACTTTGGGCGCTGCCGGTTCGGCGCGCACGCCGGAGTTCGTCTCTTTAGACGTCTCCGCCGCGCGCGTCGAACCACACCTCGTCGCCATCACGCAGCCGCGCTCCTCGCACGCCGAGCGCTACCGGTCTTTGCGCACGCGCGTGCTGCACGCGGGCGAGCGGCGCAAGATGCAGGCGTTCGTCATCACCTCCGCGGGCATCATGGAGGGGAAGACCCTGACGGCCGTCAACCTCTCGTGGCTGCTCGCGCAGACCGACGGAGTCAAGGCCCTGCTCATCGACGGCGACCTGCGCAACCCCTGCGCGGCCGACTACCTCGGCCTGGACGCGCCCGTGGGCCTGTCGGAAGTGCTCGCGGGCCACGCCGCGCTCGAAGAGGCGATAGTCAGGCTTGAGCCCGCGGGCTTACACATCCTGCCCGGCGGCTCCGCCCGCGACGACGTGGCGGAGCTGCTTTCGGGGCCGCGCTTCCTCTCGGTCTTGAAGGAGGTGCGGCGCATGTTCGACTACGTCATCATCGACGCGCCGCCGCTCGGCATCTTCACCGACGCGACGGTGCTCATCAACCGCGCCGACGCCGCGCTCATCGTCGCGCGCGCGGGCAAGACGCGCTACGCGGCGCTGGAGCGCCTGCTGGAGCCGCTCCCGCGCGAGCGCCTGCTCGGCGTCATCCTCAACGGCTCCGACGAGCAGTTGAACGAGCAGAACTACTACTACCGCCGCTACTCCTCCGCCCGCCGCGGCGAGGGGGGGGAGGAGTAAGGAGGAAGGTTTAGGGGTTTGGCTTCGACGCGCCTGAACGTGCGGACGTTGTTGCTCATCGTCGCGGAGGCTCTGCTGATCTTCCTCGCGATGGTGGCGGCGGCCTACCTGCGCCTCGGCTGGGCCGACGCCTACTACGAGCTGAGCGAGAAGAACGGATACTTCAAGGCCGGCGTCGTCACGGCCTTCTGCCTCGCCGCCTTCTACCTCTACGACCTCTACGACTTCGTCGTCATGCACGACCGGCGCGAGCTCGTCCTGCGGCTCGTGCAGGCGCTCGGGCTCTCGTGGGTCGCGCTGGCGATTGCCATCTACCTGGTGCCGGAGCTGAAGATCGGGCGCGGCGTAAGTTTATACGCGCTGCCGCTCGCGCTGGCGCTGATGGTCGCGTGGCGCGCGGGCGCGCACTGGCTGCTCGGCCACCCCGGCGTGGGCGAGAAGATTCTCATCGTCGGCTCGGGCGCGTCGGCCGTCGAGGTCGCGCGCGAAGTCCTGGAGAGACGCGACGCGGGCTTCCGCATCGTCGGCTTCGTGGACAGCCGGCCGGAGCTGGTCGGCCAGAGCCTGCTCAACCCGCGCGTCATCGGCCTCACCGACGACCTCCCCGAGATCGTGCGGCGCGAGGGCATCAACCGCATCGTCGTCGCGCAGGCCGAGCGGCGCGGGCAGTTCCCCGTCCAGCAGCTCTTAGACCTGAGCCTCTCGGGCGACGTGCACATCGAGGAGTGCGCGAGCTTCTACGAGCGTCTGACGGGGCGCGTCTCGCTGGACATGATGCGGCCGTCGTGGCTCATCTTCTCCTCGCGCGCGCGCCTCGCGCGCCGCTCGGCCGTGCTGCGGACGCTCTTCCACCGCGGCGTGGCGCTCGTCGGCGGCCTCGTCTCGCTGCCCATCGCGCTCCTGACGGCCGTGCTGATTAAGCTCGACTCGCCCGGCCCCGTGCTCTACTCGCAGGAGCGCGTGGGGAAGAACGGGCGCACGTTCCGCGTCTACAAGTTCCGCTCGATGCGCACCGACGCCGAGCGGGACGGCCCCGTCTGGGCGAGCAAGGAGGGCGACGCGCGCGCGACCCGCGTCGGCCGCGTCATCCGCAAGATTCGCGTGGACGAGATACCGCAGTTCTGGAACATCCTGCGCGGCGACATGAACTTCGTCGGGCCGCGACCCGAGCGCCCGCACTTCGTCAAGCAGTTGGCCGAGGAGATCCCGTACTACGAGCAGCGCCACCTCATCCCGCCGGGCCTGACCGGCTGGGCGCAGATCAAGTACCCGTACGGCGCGTCGGTCGAGGACGCGCGCCAGAAGTTGCAGTACGACCTCTTCTACATCAAGAACCAGAGCCTCGTGCTCGACGCCATCATCCTGTTCGAGACCGTCAAGACCATCCTCTTCGGCCGCGGCGCATGAGGGCCGCCCGGACGCAGTCGTCAACTTCGGAGGTTTGAAGTCATGAAGTCGAAACCGCAAGTCGCCGCCACGCTCCTCCTCGCGCTCGTCGCGCTCGCGCCCGCCGCCTCGCACGCGCGGCAGAAGAAGGAGTCGGCGCAGCCGAAAGCACAGGCCGGCGAGCGCCTGGAGCCCGACGACCGGCGAGAGGTGCGCGCGGGCGTGCCAGAGGAGGTGCTCGCCAACCGGCGCGAGCGCGTGGGCGAGGCCGAGGCCGAGGAGATACCCTCCTACAACAACTTCCTCTCCTCCTACCGCCTCGGCCCCGAGGACGTGATCTCCGTCAACGTCTTCGACCTGCCGAAGTATTCGCGCGCCGGCATCGTCGTCCCGCCCGACGGCCGCATCGACTACTACATGGTGCGCGGCGGCATCACCGTGGTCGGGAAGACGACGCAGCAGGTCGCCGACGAGATCGCGCGCCACCTCGACGAGTACATCATCGACCCGAAGGTCACGGTCTCTTTGGAGAAGGCGATGTCGATGCGCTACGGCGTCATCGGCGACGTGGCGCAGCCCGGCGTGCGCGTGATGACGCGCCGCCTGAGCGTGCTCGAAGCGCTCAACGAGGCGGGCGGCGTCCTCGGCACCGGCGACAAGAAGAAGGTCGTCGTGCTCCACTGGAGCGCCGACCGCATGGTCAGGCAGATTCCCATCGACGTGGCCGCCATCGAAAAAGGCAAGGCCGCCGACAACTACTTCCTCAGCCCCGGCGACCAGATCTTCGTCCCCGGCAACAAGTGGAAGCGCGTCGAGTCGATCATCAAGCTCGCCCCCATCCTCAGCTTCGCGCGCATCTTCACGGGAGGGTTCTGACATTAGGAGTCAGGAGTCAGAAGTCAGAAGTCAGAAGTTCGGACGCGCTTACGCGCGCAGGGCTTTTGTCTGTCTTAGCCTTCTGCCTTTTGCCCTTTGCCTTCTGCCTTCCGCGCAAGGCGCGGCCTGGGAGCGGCAGCGGACGGGGACGTTCGCGTGGCTGCACGCGGTCTTCTTCGTGGACGAGCGGAGGGGGTGGGCCGCGGGGAGCAAGGGCGCGCTGCTCTCGACGCGGGACGGGGGCGCGACCTGGGAGTTGAGGAAGCGCCCGACGGAGGACGCGCTGCGCGACATCTTCTTCCAGGACGCGGAGACGGGCTGGCTCGTCTGCGAGCGCAGCATCTTCAAGCCGATGGAGAAGGACGAGTCGGTCTCCTACCTCCTGAAGACGACGGACGGCGGGGCGAGTTGGTCGCGCGTCGAGGTGACGCGCGGCGCCGACGTTGACCTGAAGCTCGCGGGCCTGCGCTTCGCCGGCCGCGAGCACGGCTGGGTCTACGGCGAGATGGGCGCGCTCTTCACGACGTCCGACGGGGGCCGCACGTGGGCGCGGCAGCGCGTGCCGACCAGACACCTTCTGCTCGGGGCGGCGTTCCTCGACGCGCAGACGGGCTGGCTCTCGGGCGGCGGGCTGACCGTGCTGAAGACCTCGGACGGCGGCGCGACGTGGCGCGCGGGCACGGTCTTCCTCCCGGCGCAGGGCGCGCAGCGGCCGAACGAGTCCGTGCGCGTCGAGACGGAGCAGTTCGAGCAGGAGACGCGGCAGGTCGGCGGGCGCAGGCTCAACGCCGTCTGGTTCGCTTCCCACGAGCGCGGGTGGGCGGTCGGCGGCGAGGGCGTCATCATCGCGACCGACGACGGCGGGCGCACCTGGCGGCCGCAAAGGTCGGGCGTCGGCGACGACCTCTACGACGTGAAGTTCTTCGACGCGTCCGAAGGGTGGGCCGTCGGGCGCGGCGGCGCGATGCTGCACACGACCGACGGCGGGCGCACGTGGGCGGACGCGCAGCGCCTGACCACGCACTCGCTCGAACGCATCCACACGGTCGGGCGGCGCGCGTGGGCCGTCGGCTTCGGCGGGACAGTCGTCGCCCTGAGGGACGGAGGGTCGCGTGATGAATAAGTTCTTGAAGGCCGTGCCGGCGTTGCTGCTCCTCGCGTATGCGCCCTGCGCCCGTGCGCAGGAGGCGGAGGCGTCCGCGGGCGGCGAGGCCGTGCGGGTGAGGCGCGTCTCGCACGAGGCGTCGGGCGGAGGGGTTGAGGCGCTGCGCGCGAAGGCGGAAGGCGCGTCGAACCCTTCGGAGCGCGCTCGCCTGCGTCTGTCGCTGGCCGAGGCGCTGGCCGAGGGCGGCGGCCGTGAGGAGGCGGTCGCGCTCGTGCGCGATTTAATCTCCGAGGAGAGGTTCGACCCGCAGCTCTTCTACAACGCGGGGAACGCCTTGGCGCGTCTGGGCGAGGCGGAGGCGGCCGCGGAGGCTTACCGCAAGGCCGTCGCGCAGAAGCGCGGCAACTACGCGCGCGCGCAGCACAACCTCGGCGTCGTGCTCACGCGGCTGGGCCGCTGGGAGGAGGCGGAGGGCGCCCTGCGCGCGGCGCTGCGCCTGGAGAACGAGACGTACGCCGAGGCGAGCTACAGCCTGGGCCGCCTGCACGCGCTGCGCGGCGAGTCGGGGCTGGCGGCCGCCGAGTGGGCGCGCACGCTGAAGCTCAAGCCCGACCACGGCGACGCGGCCGCCGCGCTCGCGCGCACGCTGGCCGAAGGCGGCGACGCGGAGCAGGCGCTCGCCGTGCTCGACGCCTACGAGGCGCGCGCGAGGCTGCGCGGCGCGGCCGTCGCGCGCGAGGTCACAATCGCGCGCGGCGAGGTCGTCGCGGCCGCGAACGTCAACGCGGTCGCGCGCCTGAGCCGCAAGGCGGAGGGCGGCCGGAAGACGGCGGACGCGCTGCCCGACTCGAAGACTCTCCTGCGCGGCGCGCGCGCGTCGAAGGGCGCGCACGCGGCGTTCGTGGTGGAGAAGCCCGCCTACGACTCACTCTTGAAGGCGCGCTCGGCGCGCGCGTCCGACCGCCCCGAGGAGGCGGTCGAATACTACCGGCGCGCCATCCGCGAGGGCGGCGGCTACCTCGCGCCGGCGAACATGGAGCTGGGGCTGACGCTCGTCGGCCTGCGGCGCAACGAGGAGGCGGCCGCCTCCCTGCTGGCCGTCGCGCGCAGGGAGGGCGGTCGCCACCCGCTCGTCTTCTACCACCTCGGGCGCGTCTACGAACACATGGGCCGGGTTGGCGAGGCGGGCGAAGCCTTCGCGCGCGCCGCCGAGCTGGCGGGCGAAGAGAGCCCGCAGTTCTACCTCGACCTCAGCCGCGTCCGCGAGCTGGAAGGGCGCGACCGGGAAGCGCTCGCCGCGGCCGAAGCCTACGTCCGCGCGATGTCGCGCGCGGGCGAAGCCCCCGACTGGGCGCGCGCGCGCGTCGAGAGTTTGCGCAAAAAGACAGAACCGTCGTCACCCAAATAAGGTCAGAACCGCCCGCGGTGGCGGGTGGGTCATCCGATTAAGGCTTGTTGACTGATGAGGGTCGCGCTGTCATCAATCAACAAGCCTTTGATGTAACGCCCACCCGCCACCGCGGGCGGTTCTGACCCGGCTGCGCGCGTCGCCAATTTTACGGGGGAGAACGAATGCGTCTGACGACCCTGACACTTCTACTCTGCGCTCTTCCTTCGGCGCTCGCGTGCGGCGCGCGCGGCGACACGCAGAACGCGAAGGCGACGCCGACGCCCGCGGCGACGCCCGCGCCGGTCGCCCGGATTCCGGAGAGCAGGACGTGCACACTCCTGACGGGCGAGGAGTTGAAAGAGGTGCAGGGCGAGGAGCCCGTGTCGGCGCAGGGGAGCGAGCACGCGGCGGGGCCGCTCTCGATGTCGCAGTGCTTCTACCGCCTGCCGACGTTCGCCAAGTCGATCAACCTCGAAGTGGTGAGCGCGGCGCAGGGCGCGGACGCCGCGGCGTTGAAGGAGTATTGGCGCAAGCACTTCCACCCCAACGCCGTCGAGGAGCGCGAACTCAAGCGCCGGCGCGAGGAGGAGGCGCGCCTGCTGCGTGAGGAGGAGTTGAAGCGCGAGCGCGAGGCCGGGCAGGTGAGGGAGGGCGGGCGACGCAAGAAGAACCGCGAGGAGGAGCACTGGCGGCCGCAGCGCGTCGCGGGCGTCGGCGAGGAGGCTTACTGGTCGGGCAATCAGAAGATGTGGACGCTCGCCGTGCTCCGCCGCGAGAGGGTCGTGCGCGTCACGCTCGTCGGCGGCCCCGACGTGCAGGCCGAGAACCTGAAGAGGGCGAAGGCGCTCGCCGCGAAGGCGCTCAAACGGCTCTGATGAGAAGTTCAAAGTTAAAAAGTTCAAGGTTCAAAGTTGAAGACCGTAACTCTCAACTTTGAACCTTGAACTTTTTATAGCTGTTTGCAAATGGGTGTGACTGTTTAGAGGCGGGCTGTGCCCGCCGGCCCGAGCCGCGGGTCTTGAGCCGGCGGGCACAGCCCGCCTCTAAACCGAGGGTGAAGCGGTCGCGCTCACATGCAAACCGATATAACTTTGAACTTATACCGCCTACTTCGCCTCGGCGAGTTTGGCGACGTGGAGGGTGTCGCCTTCGAGTGTGCCCTCGACATCGACCTTGAGGCCCTTCCTCGCCTTCGCGGCCTTGAGCGCCTCAGCGGCGAGCTTGTTGCCTTCGGCGTCGAGCTTGTAGGTCTTCTCGCCCGAGACGACGGCGAAGCCACTCTTCTGGCAGCTCTCCATCAGCGCGCACCCGTTCGGGTGCCTGGCCGCCTCCTCCTCGCTGCCGTGCATCCCGGCGCACATGTTGTCGATGACGTAGCCCGTCACCTTCAAGCTCTTCTGCTCGCCCTGCGCGTAGGCGAAGGCGGCGGCCAGCGCGACGGCGGCCGCGACGAGGGAAACTTTGCGAATCATCTTCAACGCTCCTTTGTCGAGTATCGGGTCTGTGCAAGAGTTATTGAGGGCGTGCGCCGCTCAGGGGTTGCCCGCCTCTTCTTCGGGGTCTTCCGCCTGCGCCGCGCGGGGCCGCATGTGCGGGAAGAGTATCACGTCGCGGATGGAGCGGCGGTTGGTCAAAAGCATCGTCATGCGGTCGATGCCGATGCCGATGCCGGCGGCGGGCGGCATCCCGTAGGAGAGCGCGCGGACGTAGTCGAGGTCGGTCTGCATCGCCTCCTCGTCGCCGCCCTCGCGCTGCCTTGCCTGCTCCTCGAAGCGCTCCAACTGCTCCGCCGGGTCGTTCAGCTCCGAGAACCCGTTCGCCACCTCCATCCCCATCACGTAAAGCTCGAACCGCTCCGCGACCGCCGGGTCGTCCGGCGAGCCTTTGGAAAGAGGAGAGACGGCCTTGGGGAAGTCGTGTATGAAGGTCGGCTGAAGCAGTTTGTGTTCGGCGTGCTGCTCGAACAGTTCCACGATCCGGCCGGCTTCGGCTTCGTCGCCGACATCCTTCACGTCGTCCGGCCCGTATTCGGCTATCGCCTCCCGCATCGTCAGCCGCCGGAACCCGCGCCCGAAGTCAAGCTCCGTCTCTCCGAAGGTGGCGGTCGTGCCGCCCGTGACCGTCACAATCGTCTGCCGCAGCATCTCCTCGCAGAAGTCCATCATCCAGTTCACGTCCTTGTAGGCCGTGTAGAATTCGAGCATGGTGAACTCGGGGTTGTGGCGGGTGGAGATGCCTTCGTTGCGGAAGTTGCGGTTGAGTTCGTAGACCCGCTCGAAGCCGCCGACGAGGAGGCGCTTCAGATAAAGCTCGGGCGCGATGCGCAGGTATAAATCTATGTCGAGCGTGTTGTGGTGCGTGACGAACGGCCGCGCGGCGGCCCCGGAGGCGACGGTTGAGAGCATGGGCGTCTCGACTTCGATGTAGCCGTGCTCGTCGAGGTGGCGGCGCATCGCCGTGACGAGCTTCGAGCGGCGCTCGAAGACCTCGCGCGTCGAGAGTTCATGTTGAGGGCCGTCGGGCCCCTCGTCCGTCCTGACCTTCAGGCTCGAAGCGATCAGGTCGGCGTAGCGCTGGCGCTGGCGTATCTCGGGGTCGCTGATGCCGTGCAGCTTGTCGGGCATCGGCAGCAGCGCCTTCGACAAAAATTGTATCGTCTCGACGTGGACGGACAGCTCGCCCGTCTTCGTCACAAACAACTTCCCTTCGACGCCGACGAAGTCGCCGTGGTCGAGCAGTTGGAAGAGCTTCCAGCCGCTCTCCGCCTCTTCGACCTCGCGCAGCGAGTCGTTGCTGATGGCGCGCGCCTCCTGCTTGCGCACGTAGATTTGCAGGCGCTCCCTGCCGTCCGACAAATGCACGAACGCGGCCTTGCCCATCACGCGCGGCGGCGTCGCCAGGCGGCCGGAGACGCGCACCTTGAAACCTTCGAGTTCCGCGTTGGCCGCCTCCAACTGCTCGGGCGCGGGCTTCCCGCCCTCCCCGACTTCGGGCTCGTGCTTGCGGAACGCGCGGGTGACGGAGGCGATGGTGTCCTCGCCCTCGGCGCTCTCGGTGAGTGAGGTGCGTGCGAACTTGTTCGGGTACGCGTTGCCGACGAGTTCCTGAATCTGTGCGAGGTGCTGCTGGCGCGCGCGCGTCTGGTCGTTGTCGGGGACGATCTCTTCCGGAAGCCTGCTCGTCATAATTGGTAAATAGTAAATGGTTAACGGTGAATAGACAAAACTCGGCCCCGGCGATTTACCATTTACCATTTACCATTTACCATTCACTTAAAACCGATGGGCGGCAAAGTGATTCTCGACAGGGGGGAGCTGTTGCGCGTCCGCGCGGAACTGCGCGCGGCGGGGCGGCGGCTCGTCTTTACGAACGGCTGTTTCGACATCCTGCACGTCGGGCACGTGCGCTACCTGGCGGCGGCGCGCGCGCTCGGCGACGCGCTGCTCGTCGCCGCCAACAGCGACGCTTCGGTGCGCGCGCTCAAAGGCCCGGGCCGCCCCGTGATGAACGAGGCGGAGCGCGCCGAGATGCTCGCGGCGCTCTCCTCCGTTGACTTAGTGACGGTCTTCGACGAGGAGTCGCCGCGCGGGCTCATCTCGGAAGTTCTGCCGGACGTGCTCGTCAAGGGCGGCGACTACGCGCTCGACGAGATACACGGCCGCGAAGAGGTCGAACGGGCGGGCGGCCGCGTCCTCGCCTTACCGTTTGTGGAAGGCGCATCCACGACGGGAATTATCGAAAGAGTCAGAGCAGTAACAAGCGATGAGTAAGTCGGTCGAATCAGTCCCGGTCTTGCAGGGCGCGCTGCGGCGCGTCGTGGAGGGGGAGGAGTATCTGCGGCTGGCGGCTGCGGTCGCGGGCGGCGCGCGCGTGGTGTCGGTGGCGGGGCTGACCTCCGCCCCGGCGCGGGCGTTGGCGCTGGCCGCTTTGCAGCGCGAGACGGCGCGGCGCTTCGCGGTGCTGGTCGCGGCCAACCGAGACATGGAGTCCTGGGAGCGCGACCTCTCCTTCTGGTGCGCGGCGCTCGGAGTGGGCGAAGGGGACTGCGAGGCGGTGTTGACGTTGCCCGCGTCCGAAGGCGACCCGTACGCGGGCGCTTCGCCGCACGCGGAGACTCTGGAGCGGCGCGCGCTGACGCTCTGGAACCTCGCGCGCGGGCGCGGGCGGTTCGTGCTGCTGTCGTCGAGGGCGCTCGCGCGGCGGACGGTGCAGCCGGCGCGGCTGCTTGAGGCGGGCGCGTCTCTGAAGAGGGACGAGGACTATTCGCCGGAAGATTTGGTCGAGGTGCTTCTGGCCTCGGGGTACGTGCGCGAAGACCCCGTGGGCGCGGTCGGCGAGTTCTCGATGCGCGGCGGCATCCTCGACGTGTGGTCGCCCGGCGAGCCCTTCCCCGTGCGCGTCGAGTTCTTCGGCGACACGGTCGATTCGATCAGGAGGTTCAACCCCGAGACGCAACTCTCCGTCGAACAGTTGCAGTCAACGGAGGTCGTGCCGATGCGCGAGCTGGCGGTCGGCCGCGACGACTTCCGCCTGTGGGCCGAGTTCGCGCGCGACCGCTGGGGCGACGACGCACACGCCCGCGCGCTCAAAGACCGGACGGTCTACGCCGACGAGGGCGAGACCTTCCCCGGCTGGGAGTGGCTCATCTCGCTCGTCGTTAAATCTGACGCGACCGCCTTCGACTACCTGCGCGACGCGGTGCTCGTCGTGGACGAGCCGGCGGGCGTCGAGCAGCACCTCGGCAACAGCCTTGAGACGGTCGCCGCGCGCCACGCCGAGAACGACGCGGCGGGCGAGATCGGTCTGAGCCCCGAGGAGCTTTACCTGACGCCCGAAGAGCTGCGCGAGGGCTTGGGCGGCGTCGCCCGCGTCGAGTTCCGCGCGCTGGGCCGCGCGGCCGCGGCGACCGACGAGCGCTTCGTCGGCGAGTCGGAACAGCCCGCCGCGCAGATCGGGCGCTCGCGCAAGACCGCGCAGCCGCTCTTCCTCTTCCCGGCCGTCGAGCAAGCGCCCGAGGTCGAGTGGCGCTCGCTCCCCGCGAAGCGCTACCACGGGCGCATCCCCGACCTCGCGGCCGACGTGCGCCACGCGCGCGCCGAAGGCCGGACGCTCACACTCTTCGCCATGCCTTCGGCGGGCGTGGCCGAGCGCGTCGGCGACATGCTCTCGGACTACAACGTCGCGGCGCGCGTCGCGCTCGCGGGCGAGGGCGGCGCGAACGTCGATGACTACTCGGCGGTCGTGACGGTCGGGCGTCTGTCGGGCGGCTTCGAGCTGCCGGGCGCGCGCCTGAAGGTTCACGTCGAGACAGACCTCTTCGACGAGGCGAGCGGCGCGGGCGTCGAGCAGCGCGCGGCGGGGACGGGCGGCGCGACGACCGCCTCGGCGCGCAGGAAGAAGTCGAAGACGGCCGCGTTCCTCTCCGACTTCCGCGATTTGAAGGTCAACGACTACGTCGTCCACATCGACCACGGCGTGGCGCGCTTCGGCGGCTTGCAGACGTTGGAACTCGGCGGGCGCAAGGGCGAGTTCATGCTGCTCTACTACGCCGACGACGCGAAGCTCTACGCGCCGGTCGAGCGGCTCGACCTTGTGCAGAGGTATTCGTCCGCGGAGGGGCACGAGCCGACGCTCGACCGCCTCGGGGGCCTGGGCTGGCAGAAGACGAAGGCCAAGGCCAAGCGCGCGATGCGCGACATGGCCGACGAGCTTCTGAAGCTGTACGCCGAGCGAAAGCTCGTGCAGGGCTACGCCTTCTCCGCCGACAGCCCCTGGCAGCGAGAGTTCGAGGACGCCTTCGAGTACGTGCCGACGGCCGACCAGGACACGGCCATCGAGGACGTGAAGCGCGACATGGAGGCGACGACGCCGATGGACAGGCTGCTCTGCGGCGACGTGGGCTACGGGAAGACCGAGGTCGCCATGCGCGCGGCGTTCAAGTCCGTGATGGACTCCAAACAGGTCGCGGTGCTCGCGCCCACGACCGTCCTCGCCTACCAGCACTACGAGACCTTCCGCGCGCGCTTCGCCGCCTTCCCCGTGACGATTGAACTCATCTCGCGCTTCCGCTCCGCGAAGGAGCAGAAGGAGATCGTCAAGCGCGTCGAGTCGGGCGACATCGACGTCATCATCGGCACGCACCGCCTGCTCTCCAAAGACATCGCCTTCCGCGACCTCGGCCTCGTCGTCGTGGACGAGGAGCAGCGCTTCGGCGTCGCTCATAAAGAGAGGCTGAAGCAGTTGAAGAAGCGCGTGGACGTGCTCACGCTCTCGGCGACGCCCATCCCGCGCACGCTCAACATGTCTCTGATGGGCCTGCGCGACATGTCGGTCATCGAGACGCCGCCGCGCGACCGCCTCGCCATCCAGACGCAGGTCGTGCAGTTCTCCGAGTCGGTCATCAAGTCGGCGATCGAGCTGGAACTCGGGCGCGTCGGGCAGGTCTTCTTCATCCACAACCGGGTCGAGACCATCGACACGGTGGCGGCGCTCGTCAAACGCCTCGTGCCGCAGGCGCGCGTCACGGTGGCGCACGGGCAGATGAACGAGAAGGAGATGGAGCAGGTGATGCTCGATTTCGTTGATTTTAAGGCGGATGTGCTCGTCGCCACGACGATTATCGAGAACGGGATAGACATCCCGCGCGCCAACACAATCATCATAAACCGTGCCGACAACTACGGCCTCTCGCAGCTCTACCAGCTCCGGGGGCGCGTCGGGCGCTCGAACCGGCGCGCGTACGCCTATCTTTTAATACCGTCCGAGGCGGAGCTGACCGCCATCGCCCGCCGACGCCTCGCGGCCATCCGCGAGTTCTCGGATTTGGGCGCGGGCTTCCGCGTGGCGGCCCTGGACTTGGAGCTGCGCGGGGCGGGGAACCTGCTGGGCGGCGAGCAGTCGGGACACATGGACGCCCTCGGCTTCGATCTTTACACGCAGATGCTTGAGCGGACGGTCGCGGAGCTGCGCGGCGAGCAGGTCGAGGACGAGACCTCCGTCTCGATCAACCTCGGCGTGGACGTGGCCATCCCCGAGGACTACATCAACGACATGGGGCAGCGGCTGCGGACTTACAAGCGCATCGCGTCGGCGCGCGACGACGAGGCCCTGGAGGTCATCCGGCGCGAGACGGAAGACCGCTACGGGCGGCCGCCCGAGTCGGTCGAGCGCCTCTTCGCCTACGCGCGCCTGCGGCGGACGGCCGAGGAGACGGGCGTCGTCTCAATCGACCGCACGCCCACGGGGCTCGCCTTCAAGATGAAGGAGACGGCGCGCGTCTCGCCGGACAAGCTTTTGGCGCTGGTCGGCAAGGGCGAGGGCGCGACCTTCAGCCCGAGCGGCGTCCTGAAGGTCGAGGCCGCAGGGGACGGTCTCATCGACCGGGCGCGCGGCGTGTTGCTCGGCATCCGTGCGTGAGGTTAGAATACGCGACTTCGCCAGGGGCCTTGCTTCCCGACCGTAGCGCCCGGCAACGACCCGCGCTCGAACGTCAAACGATAGAGGAGTGATGAAAGTGCTTTTGAAAAAAATCTCGGCGCGCCTGGGCCTTGCCTTCGCGGCGCTGCTGCTGGCGGCCTTTGCCGCCGTCCCCGCGCGCGCGCAGGAGGAGGCCCCGGCCGTCGTGCTCGACGAGCCCGTCGCGCAGGTGGACAACTACGTCATCATGCTCTCGCAGCTCAAGCGCGAGAACAGAGAGTTCCGCGAGGTGCTCGTCAAGCAGCGCGGGATGACGCCCGAGCAGGCCGAGGCCGAGCTTCAGAAGAGGCAGCCCGAGATCATCCTCAACCTCATCAACGAGGCGCTCCTCGTCCAGAAGGGCAAGGACATGCCGCGGCTCCCCGAGGAGGTCGAGGCCGAGGTCAACCGCGAGGTGATGCGCGTGGCCCGCGACTCGAACATCTCCACCATCGAGCAACTCGAGGAGGAGATGCGCAAGCAGGGGCTCATCCTCGCCGACGTGAAGGAGACCATCCGCCGCCAGTTCATGCGCCAGGCGGTGTTGCAGCGAGAGGTGGACGCGAAGGTCTACTACGGCCTGACCGACAAGGAGCTTCAGGACTACTACAACGCGAACCGCGACCGCTTCATGAGCGTCACGCTCTCCGAGCTGTTCCTGAGCCTGGCGGGGCGCACCGAGGACGAGGTCAGGGCCAAGGCCGCCGACCTCGCCAAGCGCGCCCGCTCGGGCGTCAGCTTCGAGGAGCTGGTCGAGAAGAACTCCGAGCACGAGCCGTCGAAGAAGTTCAAGGGCGTGCTGGCCGACAACGACGGCAAGGCGCGCTGGTTCCTCGTCGCAGACCTCTCGAAGGACGTGGCGGCGGCCGTCAAGGACCTCAAGGCGGGCGGCGTCAGCGACCCCGTCAAGACCGACGAGGGCTACATGATACTGCGCGTCAACGAGCGCGACGACTCCTTCAAGGAGAACTTCGTCCGCGGCGCGCTGACGCAGGCGCGCGCCGAGAAGGAGCGCGAGAAGTACCTCCGCACGCTGCGCAACGAGGCTTTCATCAAGCCGGCCGAAGCCTTCAAGGACGCCATCCAGCCGCTCCTCGAAAAGGACAAGCAGCAGACGGCCGAAGCCTCCGGCGAGAAGACGCCCGAGAAGAAGGACAAGTCGAAGAAGCAGTAACTGCTCAGTGAATGGTAAATAGTAAATGGTGAATGGAGGTTGCCCCTTCCATTCACCATTTACTATTTACCATTCACCATTCACTACCCATGCGTCTCGACCTCTTCCTGCGCGCGAGCCGCCTCGTCCTGCGACGCACGGTCGCGCAGGAGTTGTGCGAGGCGGGGGCGGTCACGGTCAACGGCGCTCCGGCGCGCGCGTCGCGCGCGGTGCGCGAAGGCGACGAGATAACCGTCAACCGCCGCGGACGCCTCCTCACAGTCCGGGCCCTCACGCTCCCGCAGTCAAAGCAGGTCTCCCGCGCGGACGCCGCCTCCCTCTACGAAGTCGTCAGCGACATCAATGTGAACGATGAAGGGTGAACGCTGACGCCGAACTGTCCGACACCTGACAGAAGGTTCTTACAGCCCGCCGTTCAGCGTTCATACTTCATCGTTCCATTTGCGTTCGCCTTCCGCGCGCCCGCGGCGGGTTCTGTCCGCGGGTTCGTCTGGAAACGAAACGCGGGGCGCGGGGACGTTTTTTGGAAAAGCGGCGGATATGCGCCTCTTTCTAGTGGAACGCCACTTGCCCAGCCTCAGGTGACCTCGGCGTATAACGTCCACAAGCGAAGCAGTAAGGACAAGTGGGGGAGTTATGAATATCCTGAGCAGTATCTTTACGGACGACCTGGCTATCGACCTCGGCACGGTTAACACGCTCATCTACGCGCCCGACCGCGGCATCGTCCTCAACGAGCCGTCGGCCGTCGCCATCCAACGTTACACGGGCGAAGTTCTAGAGGTGGGCGCGGAGGCCATCAAGATGCTCGGCCGCGAGCCGAAGGACGTTGAAGTCTTCCGCCCCGTCCGCGGCGGCGCCATCGATAACTTCGACGCGGTCGAGAAGATGCTCAAGGCATTCATCGGCCGGGCGCTCGGCGGCGGCCACCGCCGCAGCCACGTCATCATCGGCGTGCCCGGCTCCTCGACGACGCTGGAGCAGCGCTCGATCCGCGACGCCGCGCGCGACGCCAAGGCGACGCGAGTCGATTTAGTTGACGAGGGCCTGTGCGCCGCCTTCGGCGCGGGGCTCCGCCAGGACGACGAGCGCGCGCACCTGGTCGTTGACATCGGCGGCGGGACGACCAACGTCGCCATCATCGCCTCGGGCGCGGTCGTCTCTTCGCACTCCTTGCCGGCCGCGGGCAACGCGATGGATCAGGCCATCATCGACTACGTCCGCGCGAAGCACGAGATGCAGCTCGGCGAGCGCACGGCCGAGAACGTCAAGAAGCAGTTGGGCAACGTCGGCCCGGACTGCGAGGGCAAGCTGGAGATCGTCGGCAAGCAGGTGACCGACGGCCTGGCGAAGGTCGTCGAGCTCGAAGCCTCGGAGGTGCGCGAGGCACTCGAGCCCGTGGTCGCGGAGATCATCGCGGGCGCGCGCCGCGCCATCGAGGAGTCGAAGCCCGAGGTGACGGCCGACATCTACCAGACCGGCCTCATCCTGACGGGCGGCGGCGCGCTCCTCGGCGGGATGGCCGAGCGTTTGCAGAAGGACTTGCGCCTGCACGTCGCCGTGGCCGACGACCCGCTCGCGGCGGTCGCGCATGGCGCGGGGCACCTGCTCTCGGACAAGCCGCGGCTCCAACGCGTCGCCATCCGCGAGGACGTGCCCGTCTGGGAGGCCGAGCAGGCGCTCGTCGTCAACTGGTAAGTTTTCCTTTGCGAAGGGGAGGAAGAAAAGAGGGCTCGGGGCGCTTCAGTCCCGGCCCTCTTTCTCTGTCTACTTAAACGGGGCGACTCCGTTTAAGATGCGGGTCTGGAGCGTTATTGGCGTGAGCATATCGACGACCGTTTAGAGGCGGGCTCCGCCCGCCGGCGCCGGCAGCGATGTAACTGGCGGCGGCGGTCGGAGCCCGCCTCTAAACGGAGGGTAAACTGATTGGCAAACTGCTCTATAATCGGCGGGCGACAGTCGATTCCAGTAGCTTCGGAGTGTGCTCATGGCTGCGACTCAGAAGGAGAAGGCGGAGAGGTTCAAGGCGCTGCACGAGCGCGAGGGCGCTTTCGTCATCCCGAACCCTTGGGACGCGGGCTCGGCGCGGCTGTTGGAGGGCCTGGGCTTCGAGGCTCTGGCGACGACGAGCGCCGGCTTCGCCTGGACGCTCGGGCGTTTGGACGGCCAGGTCTCGCCGGGCGAGGTGCTCGGACACTGCCGCGACCTCTGCGCGGCGACCGACCTGCCCGTCAGCGCCGACCTGGAGAACTGCTTCGCGGACGAGCCCGAACGTGCCGCCGAGACCATCCGGCTCGCGGCTGAGGCGGGGCTGGTCGGCGGCTCAATCGAGGATTACGGCGGCGACCCCTCGAACCCGATTTATGATTTCAATCTCGCGGTCGAGCGGGTGCAGGCGGCCGCCGAGGCGGCGCACTCGCTTGACTTCCCGTTCGTGCTGACGGCGCGCGCCGAAAACCTTCTCCGCGGCCGGCAAGACCTCGACGACACAATTCGCCGCCTACAGGCGTTCGAGGCGGCCGGGGCGGATGTCCTCTACGCGCCGGGCCTGACGACGCTCGACGAAGTCCGCGCGGTGACGGGCGCGCTGCGGAGGCCGGTGAACGTGCTGGGGCCGATGCTGAAGGGGGTGACGGTCGCGCAGTTGGCGGAGGCCGGCGTCAGGCGGGTCAGCACCGGCGGGGCGCTGGCGCGCGCGGCCCTCACGGCGCTGCTGCGCGCCGGGGCGGAGATGCTCGACCGCGGGAGCTTCGGTTGGACGAAAGACCTCGCGCCCGGCCCCGACGTTCAAAAGTTCTTGGGCCCGCGTTCTTCGTGAACGGGGAGCAGCCGCTCGCCCTCCGTCTCTTGAGTCAGCTCTTCGATGACGAGCGCGCGCTCGCGCGCGGGGAGTTGTTTGAGGTCGCGGACGAGTAAGGCGGCGCGGTTCTCGTCCCCGTCACTTTCAAGCGTCGGCGAGGGCGGGAGGATGAAGAGGCCGAGGACGTAGAGTGCGAGCGCGAAGAAGGAGACGTAGCCGGTCGAGGCCGCGTAAGGAGGGCCGCCGAGCGCGACGCCTTCGAGCGCGGCGGCGGTCAGGCGGCGGAGCCAGCCGCCCGCCGGGTCTGTGAGCGAGGCGAGCAGGAGGTGCTTGACGACGAAGGCCGTGCCGAAGAGCGCCGCCAGGCTTCGCAGCAGACGCCGCGCGTCGAAGGCCGAGAACTGATTCTGCCAGAGCGTCCAAAGGAAGAAGGAGGCGAGCACGAGCCGCGGCAGCCCCGCGTCCGGCAGCACCGAGTTGAAAGCCTGCGCCGACGCGAAGAAGAGCGTGCCGAGCGTGAGCGCGTGCGAGACGTTCTCGACCGCCCCGTTGTCCGCCGACAGCCAGCTCCCGATTCTGGCCGCGCCGCCGCGCGCGAACAGGGCCAGAAGCATCGCCGCCAGAATCAGGGCCACGAGCGGCGGCGGCACGAACAGAAGCGCGCGCGACTCGGCCCCGACGCGCACGCCCCCGAGCAGCGCCACCGTCAGGAAGAGGGTCGGCAGCAGCAGGTGTCTCAGCAGCGCGCGGTTGGTCGCCCGGCTCATTTGCGCTCGCGGAAGACCTTCAAAGGGTTGAAGTCGTCGGCCGTCCGTTCCAGTCCCTGCTCAAGCTCGGCCTTCAGCTCGGCGGCGGTATGCAGCTTCAGCTCCGGGTCTTCGACCGTGAGCGTCGCGCCCGACGAAAGGCTGAGGGCGAGGTCGGCGGCTTCGAGCCCGCGGCGGAAGAGCGCGTCGTCGTTGTAGACGCGCCCCCAGCCCTCGCGGTAGAAGGAGTAGGCGACGTAGAACTGCGTGCGCGCGTCGCGGCGCGCGGGGTCGGCCCGCTCCCACTCGCCGCGCGCGGCCCGGTACTGCTCGCGCAGGAAGAGGTCGCGCCCCGCGTCGAAGCGCGCGCGGTCAACCTCGTAAGTGCCGGCGGCGACGCTGGCCTGCGTCCTCACCTCGGCGATGGACTGCGGCGCGGCCGCGTAGAGCCACACGACGAGCGCCGCGTAAACGAGCGTCCACGCGATGCCGACCCACTGGATGAGCCTGTGCCGCATTGCTATAATCTTCCGCGTTCGGAAAATCCCCGGTTAAGTGTAACGGCAAGCTTCGTTGCGAAAGGATAGCGCATTTCCGCCATGAAAACATTCTTCGCCGCCCTGCTCCTCTGCGTCTGCGCTGGCGTCGCCGCCGCGCAGGACGCGCACCACGGCCAACAACAGAAGCAGGAGGCCACGGCCGCCGCCGCCGACGAGTCCGGCCGCATCCTCCGCGGCGACCCGATAGGCGCGGACACGCAGCGCGTCCCCTTCGCCGACGCACTCAAGGAGCCGCAGAAGTTCGACGGCAAGAAGGTCGTCATCGAGGGCGTCGTCCGCCGCGTCTGCCAGGCCGAGGGGTGCTGGATGGAGATCGGCCCGAAGGCCGAGGGCGAGGAGAGCGTCCGCGTCACCTTCGACCACAAGTTCGCCGTGCCGAAGGACTCCTCCAAAATGAACTTCCGCGCCGAGGGCACGCTCAAGCTCAAGACGTTGAGCAAGGAGACGGTCGAGCACCTTGTCAAAGACGACGGCGCGAAGATTAAGACCAACCCCGACGGCACCGCGAACGAGGTCACGTTCCTCGCCACGGGCGTCGAGCTTTGGAAGTAGGGGGATAGGTTTTGGGTTTTAGGTGTTGGGTGTTGGTAAGAACCGGCTTTTACTAACACCCAACACTTAAAACCCAAAACCCTCTGTTATGAAGCCGTTCAAGATTAGAGACGTAGAAATCTCCCCGCCGCTGGTGCTGTCGCCGATGGCGGGGGTGACGGACGTGCCGTTCCGGGCGCTGTTGAAGCGGCGCGGCGGCATCGGGCTCACGGTGTCGGAGTTCATCTCGGTCGAGGGCCTGACGCGCAACAACCCGAAGTCGAAGCGGCAGATGCGCTTCCACGACTACGAGCGGCCGTTCGCCGTCCAAATCTTCGGCGGCCAGCCCGCGCGCATGGCGATGGCCGCCGAGATGGCCGAGGAGGTCGGCGCCGACATCCTCGACGTGAACTGCGGCTGCCCCGCGCCGAAGGTCGTCAAGCACGGCGGCGGGTCGGGGCTCCTCAGAGACTTGCCGCGGCTCGAAACCATCCTCAAAGAGATTAAGAAGGCCATCTCCATCCCGCTCACCGTCAAGATTCGCGCGGGCTTCTACGACAGCCACCGCAACGCGGTCGAGGTCGCGCGGCTCGCCGAAGCCTGCGGGGCCGAGCACATCGCGCTCCACGGCCGCACGAAGGAGCAGGCTTACAAAGGCTTCGCCGACTGGGACCTGGTGCGGCAGGTGAAGGAGGCGGTCTCCGTGCCCGTCTCCGGCAGCGGCGACGTCGTGTCAATCGAGGGGGCGTTCAAGCGCTGGCGCGAGACGAACTGCGACGGCATCCTCATCGGCCGCGGCGCGATGGCGAACCCGTGGATCTTCCGCCAGATTCAGGACACGCTCGAAGGGCGCGAGCCCTATCAGCCGACGCTCGACGACAAGCGCGAGGTGCTCATCGAGTACTTCGACCTGCTGCGCGCAGACATGCCCGAGTTCGCCGCCATCGGCCGCATGAAGCAGCTCGCCGGCCAGTTCACCAAGGGCCTGCACGGCGGCGCGCGCTTCCGCCAGGTCATCTACCACTCGCACACCGTCACGGAGGTCTTAGACCGCATCTCCGAATACTTCGAGACGGTCGCGTCGGGCCGCCCCTACCTCGGCGAAGGCGGCCCCGAACCCGACGAAGAGGCCCCCGTCCTCGACTCCTGCGAGGCCGCGACCATCTGACATCTTCTTATAAGAGGTTAATTATCTCGGCGCTCGCGTCGCCGCCGTCCAGCCTAAGGCGGGCGACGGTGACGGGGAGTTTGAAGCGGCGCGGGCCGGCGCTGCCTGGGTTGAGGTAGAGGACGCCGCGGCGCTCTTCGACGAGCGGCTTGTGCGAGTGGCCGCTGACGACGACGCGGAAGCCCGCGGGAGCGGGCGCGATGTCCAGCTCTTTGAGGTCGTGCAGGACGTAGACGAAGGCTTTGTTGATTTCGACGGCCTCGTACTCGGCCAGGGCCTCGGCCCAGGCCCCGCGGTCGTTGTTCCCGCGCACGGCCACGACCGGCGCGAGCCGCCCCAACTCTTCGAGCACCTCGGGGCCGCCCACGTCGCCCGCGTGGATGATTAGCCCGGAGCCCCTCAGCGCCCCGACCGCCTCCGGCCGCACCAGCCCGTGCGTGTCCGAGATGACGCCGACGAACCCGCCCGCCTTGAACGCGTGGCCGCTCAACACTCACCCCTCACGTCACCTTGTTGTAGAGATCGCTCAAGGCTATTCGACAGTCGAGCGTGGGGAGGGTGAGTGCAGCGTCTAGGCCGGCCGCCTTCGTGTAGAGCCAGCCGGTCTCCTGTCTGAGAAAGTGCTCGACGACGAACTCACCCTGCGACACAAGCAGGTACTCGCGCAGGGACTCGATCTGCTGGTAGGAGGAAAACTTCCTCCCGCGGTCGAAAGCCTCCGTGCTCTCGGACAGCACCTCGACGATAAGGACGGGGTTTAAGATTACGTCCTGCCTCTCGTCGGCGAACTGCGCCTCGCCGCAGACGACCGAAACGTCCGGGTAGAAGAACTTCTTCGAGTTAGGCAGGCGAACCTTCATGTCGCTCGGGTAAACCTGACAGTCTCTCGTCCTGAGCTGATTATTCAACTCGGTAACGAGATTGCCCGTGATCAGGTTGTGCCGCGCGCTGCCGCCGGACATCGCGTAGGCCACGCCGTCAACGTACTCGCTCTTGAACTCGGCGCGGCGCTCAAGGCTCAGGTACTCTTCCGGGCTCAGGTAGTAGTCTGGTAAAGACGACATAAGCTCACCCTCACCCCTTGATTATATCCCCCTGCAGCCCGAGCGGGCGGGGCGATTTGCCGCCGAAGAACCAGGCGGCGCCGACGCGGAGGCGGTGGTGCCAGGTCGGCAGGCGCGTCGTGTAGAGGGCGAAGCGCGCCTGGCGCGCCAGCTCGCCGGTGACGACGCGGCCGGCGGTCAGGACCGCGGCGTCGTCCGTGCCGAGGCTGACGGCCTCGCCCAACTCCTCGAAGTGGCCGGCCGCGGGGACGCCGCCGTCGATCAGCTCCTGCACGTTGCGCGCGACGAGCTTGGCCTGCTGGAAGGCGATCTGCGCCGTGCCGGCGAGGCTCGGCGGGATGTGCGGGTAGTAGGCGATGTCGCCGAGCGCGAAGACCTCCGGGCGGCCGCGCACCTGGAGCGTGCGCTCGACGACGAGAAGACCTTTCTGCGTCTTCTCTACGTCGAGCCTTTCGATGAGCGGGTTGACGCGCACGCCGGCCGTCCAGACGACGGCCGCGGCCTGGATGGTCTCTCTCGCGCCCGCGTGCTCAAGCTCCACGCCGTTGCGTTGGACGCGCACGACGCGCGTCTCGGTGAAGACCTCGACGAGCTTCTCCTGGAGGACGCGGACGACGGCCTCGCGGATGCTCTCGTCCATGCCGGGGACGACCTCCCGGGCCATCTCGACGACGACGACGCGCGGCTCGCCGCGCAGGCCGCGCCGCCTGAAGGCGTCGCGCAGCAGGTCGGACATCTTCGTCGCCAGCTCGACGCCCGAAGCGCCGCCGCCGACGACAACGTAGGTCGAGGCGCGGCGCGCGTCCTGCGGCGCCGACTCGGGCGGGATGCGGTCGAGCGCGGCGATCATGCGAGCGCGCAGCTCGTCGGCGTGGCGAATCTTGCGGAAGGGGAGCGCGTGCTGCTCGGCCCCCTCGATGCCCCAGAAGTTCGTGATGCCGCCGACGGCGAGGACGAGGTAGTCGTACGGGAGTTTGCGGACGCGCCCCGCGACCGAGACCTCCTTGCGGTCGAAGTCGATGTCGGTCGCCGCGCCCTGGACGAAGCGGACTTTGTCGTCGCCGATCAGTTCGCGGTAGTGCGGCGCGATGTGCCACGCCTCGACCTCGCCGCTCAGGTACTCGTAGAGGAGCGGCGTGTGCAGGAAGTGATCCTCGCCGGCGACGAGCGTCACGTCGCCCGCCCCCGAGAGGTCGAGCGCCGTGAACAGCCCCCCGAACCCGCCGCCCACGACCAGTATGCGCGCCCTCTCTTCGACCTTCTCTTCGCTCGCGTCCATGAAACGTCCCCCGTCGATTGGTGCGTAGAAAATGGTCGCATGGTAGCAGACAAGTTCGTTCCGGCACACCCCTTTCGCGCCGGCGGCGGGTGAGGCGGGCCCGCTTGATGAAGTAGAGGGCTCCCTTCTGTTATGGTATGCGCATGCCTTCAGGCGGACGTGAGTTCCTGCTGTACGCGGCGTGGGTGATCGCGCTCCTGGCGACGGTGGGCAGCCTCTTCTTCAGCGAGGTGATGGGGCTGCCGCCGTGCGTCCTGTGCTGGTATCAGCGCATAGCGATGTACCCGCTCGTCCCCGTCATCGCGACGGGGATCGTCACGCGTGACGCGCGGGTGCGGGCCTACGCGCTGCCGCTAGCCCTGGCGGGGCTGGCGGCGGCGGTCTATCACAACCTGCTCTACTACGGCGTCATCCCCGAGACGCTCACGCCCTGCTCGGAGGGCGCGTCGTGCACGGAGCGGCAGATCGAGTGGTTCGGCTTCGTCACCATCCCGCTCATGGGGCTGGCGTCGTTCGCCGCGGTGGCCCTGTGCCTGCTCCTATACAGACCGGATACGGAGAGTGAGTGAGTATGCGGAAAGAGGTCAAGATACTGGTCCTGATTGCAATGGTGGTGGTGGTCGCCGCCGTCCTCGGCGCCGGCTATTACCGCAAGTCCGTGCAGGAGGTGCGCCGCCCCGCCGCCAGTTCCGACAACGCGCTGGTGCGGCCGGACAGCCCCGCGCTGGGGCCGGCGGACGCGCCCGTCACCGTCGTCGAATTTTTAGACCCGGAGTGCGAGTCGTGCGGCGCGTTCCACCCGACGCTGAAGCGGATTCTAAACGACTACCCGGGCAAGGTCAGGCTGGTCGTCAGATACATGCCCTTCCACCCGAACTCTGTGCTGGCGGCGACGGTGACGGAGGCGGCGGGCGAGCAGGGCAAGTACTGGGAGATGCAGGAGCTTCTCTTCCGCCGCCAGCCCGACTGGGGCGAGATACACGGGCACGGCGGCCACGCCGCGCCGCAAGTTCGGCGCGAGCAGCCCTCCGTCCTCTTCGAGCGCTACGCCGCCGAACTCGGGCTCGACGTGGAGAAGGTTCGCGCCGCGGTCGCGCAGAACCGCTACGCCGCCAAGGTCGAGCGCGACCGGCGCGACGGCCAGTCGCTCGGCGTCAACAAGACGCCGACCTTCTTCGTTAACGGCCGCCAGCTCGCGCGCTTCAGCCAGTACGACCTGCGCGCGCTCATCGAGGACGAGCTGAAGAAGTGAGAGCCCGTGCTAGGCGGCCTCTTCGCCGCGCGCGGCGAGCAGCCGCCTGATGGTGTCTACAAGCTCGATGAGGTTGTTCGGCTTCCGCAGGAAGGCGTCCGCGCCCGCGCGCCGCGCCTCGTCGGCAATGTCTTCGAGCGAGATGAGGACGATAGGCGTGCTCCGACGATGAGGTTGTCGGCGCGCGCGTTCTGTCAGCTTCAGCCCCGACAGGCCGCGGAAATCATGATCAAGCAGTAGCAAGTCGAAGTGCTCCTTGCTCTCGACGTACGCCACCGCGTAGCCGTCGTCAGAACAGGGCTTGACGTACCACCCGGCGAACTCCAACACGTCGCGCACGGTCTGAAGCAGCATCCGGTTCTGTTCGACGTAGAGGATGACGGCCGGCTTTGCTATCATGCGCGCGTTCTCGTCTTTGAAAATAAGGCAACGGGTCGGATGCGTCGCGTAGCTCACCCTCAACCGCCGGAGAGATGAGCATCGCCGTTGAGCAGGAGAGGTCTCTACTCACGGCGAATCAGTTACGCAGGCACATATTAGACCCTGTTGTGTCTAAAGGCAAGGGCGCTGCTCAGTCAGGAGGTCTCTCCTGATGGGAGCACCGCGTCAGAAGCCTGAGCGCCTTGCCGAGAAGCTGAAACAAATTCGGCTGTCTTTAGGTCTTTCTCAGGACGGCATGTTAGAACGGCTAGGTCTGACTGAAGAATACTTTCGGAGCAGAATCTCCGCTTACGAACTTGGAAACCGTGAGCCTCCCCTTCCGGTTCTTTTGAAGTACGCGCGCCTGGTTGGTATCTCAACCGACGTGCTGATTGACGACGAGCTAGACTTGCCCGACCTGCTCCCGAACCCGACCAAGAGCGAAGGCGTCCGGCGTGCGTCTCGAAGCCGGAAGCGTTAAAGACGTAGAAATTTGAGTTGCGCCGCTGTATAATGACCGCACCCGCCAAGCAGTAAGTCTAGCTTCCCCTTGCAAAATTAAACCCGGAGGTAAGTGCCGTGGCAGAGCGTAAGAGGCCAAAGAGAACACGGACGGCCCCACTGACTCTTGAGACCCTGGAAGAGGTTCTGGAAGATGCCTTTGGAGAAGAGTTACGGCGGATGAATGCCGAGCTTGACCGCTCCATCGAGCGGATGCGCAAAGACCGGGAAGAAATCGACCGACTTAAGGAGGAAACGCGTGCCGCCATCTCGCGATGGAAAGCGGCATGAGCATCATTAGTGACTTCGGCTTATACGTCCAGAAACTCTTCACGCTCAGCAAAGAACTGGAGCGGAACAGCGCTGACACCAAGGAACTGCGTCAGAACATGCAGGCGCTCATCCTCCGCGTCGTGCAGATAGAGAACAGGCTCGACATGCTGGAGGAGCGCGAGGCGTCCGAGCGCGAAAAACTTGCGCTGCAACTTCAAGTCGCCTTACTGAAATTTGAACGCCGCCTGCCACCCGCCAAAGGGGCTGACGAAGAAGAGAAAGAGTGAACGCGGGCGGATTTAAGCGTCCGCGTGATCGCTGGACACCCCGCGCGGGGGCGTGTTAAATTTCCCGGGTTAGTAAATTAACTCTAGCGGTTGCCTGAGGATAGGGTCAGGTCTACTGCGGTCTGGGAGGGCCATCTAGAACAGTCATGGCGTTAGCAACGGAAGTCAAGGAAACGATCATCAACCAGTACAGGACGCACGAGGGCGACACCGGCTCGCCGCAGGTGCAGGTCGCCCTGCTCACTCAGCGCATCAACGAGCTGACCGAGCATTTCAAGACTCACAAGAAGGACAACCACTCGCGGCGGGGGCTGCTCAAGATGGTCTCGCAGCGCAGGAGCCTGCTCGACTACCTCAAGCGTAGAGACATCGAGGGGTACCACGAACTCATCAGCAAACTCGGCCTGCGTCGCTAACCGGTAGCCGCGCACCGGCCGCGCGCCCTTGTGGGTTCACGGCGACTAAGTGCACGAGGACGAAATCCTCTTTACCAACGCCCCGCGTCCAGTGACAGGCGGGCGGGAGTGGCCGAACGTGACGGCCGTAGCTCCCGCGCGCGGACTTCGGGGAGCAGCCTTTGGCGGACTAGCGGAAGGCGGCACCGGCTTCACGGTTGGAGCGGGTGCCGCCTTTTCTTTTCAGGAGCACGGGCAGCGCCCCCGCCTCACGTAGCGGGGACGACGGGCCCGACCCGACCGAACGAACATTTCCGGGCGCGGCGCGGCGGATGAGACGTCGCGCAAATCCACAGGCCGCCTCCGCCAGGAGCGCGGCCCGCCCGAAGGAGACGAGATAAAAATGGCAGCCAAGAAATTACTGAGAGAGAAGATCAAACTGGGCGACCGCGAGCTGTCGGTCGAGGTCGGCCGCGTCGCCAAGCAGGCGCACGGCTCTGTCATCGTCCGCTACGGCGACACGATGGTGCTGGTCGCCGCCGTCGGCGCGGGGAGCCCCCGCGAGGGCATCGACTTCTTCCCGCTCACGGTCGAGTACCGCGAGCACAACTACGCGGCCGGCCGCATCCCCGGCAACTACTTCCGGCGCGAGGGCAGGCCCGGCGAGAAGGAAGTCCTGACCGCGCGCATGATCGACCGCCCCTGCCGCCCGCTCTTCACGGAAGGCTACCGCAACGAGACGCAGGTCATCGCCTCGGTCATCTCGGCCGACGACGAGAACGACCCGGACGTGCTCGCCATCACGGGCGCGTCGATGGCGCTCTACCTCTCGGACATCCCGTTCCCGCAGCCCATCGCGGGCGTGCGCGTCGGCCTGATCGACGGCCGCTACGTCATCAACCCTACCTACGACGAGGTGCGCGAGTCGCGCCTGAACCTCGTCGTCGCCGGCACCGAGGAGGCCATCGTCATGGTCGAGGCCGGCGCCAAGGAGGTGTCGGAGGAGATCATGGTCGAGGCCCTCATGCTCGCGCACAAGGAGATCAACCGCCTGTGCCGCTGGCAGAAGGAGCTCTACAAGGCGCTCGACGTCCAGAAGCGGCCCGTCGAGCCGCCGGTGCTCAACGAGGAGATGCTGGGCGAGATCGAGCGCAACTACTCGGAGCGCCTGCGCGACGCGCTCAACACCGAGGCGCTCGGCAAGATCGCCTCCTACGCCGCCGTGGACGCGCTGAAGAAGGAGGTCGTCGAGTCCTACCCCGAAGACCAGCCCGAGCAGCGCCAGCAGGCGAAGAAGATTTACGACCACCTCAAGGAGAAGATTTTCCGCGAGGACATCCTCGGCAAGCGGCGCCGCCCGGACAACCGCAAGTTCAGCGAGATCCGCCCCATCGACATCGAGGTCGGCTGGCTCCCGCGCGTCCACGGCTCGGCGCTGTTCACGCGCGGCGAGACGCAGGCCATCGTCACGGCGACTCTGGGCACGAAGGAAGACGAGCAGTTCATGGACGACCTCGAGTCGGGCGAGATCAAGCGCCGCTTCCTCCTGCACTACAACTTCCCGCACTACTCGGTCGGCGAGGTCGGCCGCTTCGGCTCCACCTCGCGCCGCGAGATCGGCCACGGGGCCCTGGCGCGCCGCGCTCTGGAGCCCGTGCTCCCGTCTGAGGGGGAGTTCCCGTACTCGCTCCGCATCGTCTCGGACATCACCGAGTCGAACGGCTCGTCCTCGATGGCGACCGTCTGCGGCGGCTCGCTCTCGATGATGGACGCGGGCGTGCCCATCAAGTCGGCGGTCGCGGGCGTGGCGATGGGCCTCGTGATGGAGGGGAACCGCTACGCGATCCTCTCCGACATCGCGGGCGCGGAAGACCACTACGGCGACATGGACTTCAAGGTGGCCGGCACGCGCGACGGCATCACCGCGCTCCAGATGGACATCAAGATCGCCGGCATCAACGCGCAGATCATGGCCGAGGCCCTAGAGCAGGCGAAGAAGGGGCGCATGCACATCCTCAGCGTGATGGAGCAGGCCATCCCGGCCGCGCGCGAGGAGTTGAGCCCCTACGCCCCGCGCATCATCACCATCAAGATCAACCCCGACCGCATCCGCGACGTCATCGGGCCGGGCGGCAAGATGATCCGCTCCATCGTCGAGGAGACCGGCGCGAAGATCGACGTGGAGGACGACGGCACCATCTTCATCGCCACCTCCGACGGCGAGGCGGCGCAGGCGGCCGTGGCCCGCATCCGGGGCCTGACCGCCGAGGCCGAGATCGGCGAGACCTATTTGGGCACGGTCTCGCGCATCGTCGATTTCGGGGCGTTCGTCGAAATCTTCCCCGGCACCGACGGCCTGCTGCACATCTCTGAAATCGCCGAGCACCGCGTCCGCGACGTGCGCGACGAACTCAAGGAGGGGCAGCAGATTCTCGTCAAGTGCATCGGCAAGGAGGGCAACAAAATTAAGCTCTCCCGCAAGGCCGTGCTCCGTGACGAGAAGCAGAAATCGGGCAAGGGCGAGAGCGCCCAGGCCGCCGGCCAAGGCGACTCGGACTAGTTCGGGAGGCCCCGGCGGTTAATTTTTGAGAGAAAAAGGGTTCGCCCCGCGGGGCGGCCCTTTTTTATCTTGACAGGGCGGCGCGTGCGCGGGTTTAATGGGCTGCCGAAATTGGAACTCAAAGGCTATTCGCAGTCTCTTCCCTTTGCGGTAAACCGGAAGAGGTTTCGCCGCAAGTCTTTCAGATAGCGGGCAGATACGGGGACAGGCGAGGCCGGAGGCGACGCCGCCGATGGCCCTTTTGCCGTCCCCGACGCCGATTCGAGGCCCGCACCCGTTAAAGAAGATTCGCCCGAATTGCCCCGAAGTCATTCAAGTTCTGGACGCAGGTCGAGGGGGATTGGGTTCAAGGAGGACGACCCCGCAATGAGGCATCAAGCATTCCGCACAATCGCTCTGATGCTCGGCGCCATGTTCGCGGCCGCGCCCGCCGTGCAGGCCGGCACCATCACCTACGGTGAGACGGTGCGCACGGCCGGCGCGGGCGGCCAGTTGCGCCCAGCTCTCGACGTGCGTCTGCGCATTGCCACGCAGGGTCAGCCCACGGCGCAGGTCGGCGCGACGCAGGGCGGCCCCGCCGCCTCACAGGAGCAGCAGCAGGCCGCCGGCCAGCAGGTGGGCGCGCCCAACGGCTCGTCCGACGTCTCTGCCCCCGCCTCGGCCGACCCGACGCTCTCGCAGAGCGGCGGCAGGGTCGAGACCGTTGACCTCGGCGACGTGACCGGCACGGTCTGCGACTGCGGCGAGATTCCGCCCCTGCCCGACGAAATCCGGCCGGGCGGCTTCCCCTGGTGGACGCTCGCGGGCATCCCGCTCATCTGCGTGAGCGGCATCTGCGCCGGCGACGAGGAGACGCCGACCACGACCCCGACCACGACCCCGACCCCCGGACCCGAGACGCCCATCCCCGAGCCGATCTCGCTGCTCCTCTTCGGGACTGGGCTGCTCGCCGTCGGCGCCAGCGCGCGCCGCCGCTACGGCCGCGGGCGTGACGAAGAGTCGAACCTCAGCGCGACGACGGAGGAGGTCTAAACAGATGACGCGACCGAGAGCCGCCTTCGCCGCCCTCCTTGCGCTCGCCGCCTGCGCCGCGCTGCTGCTGAGCGCGGGCGTCGAGGCCAAGAAGAAGCAGAACAAGAAGAACCAGCAGCCGACGACGGGGCGCATCGAGGTCTCGACGCAGCCCGGCGGCTACCCCATCACCATCGACGGCCAGCCCGCGGGCGAGACGACCGACTACGTCCGCGCCATCGAGTTAGAGCCCGGGCAACACACCGTCGAGATCCTCTTCCCGAACAACACGCGCTGGGCGCAGACCTTCAACATCATCGCGGGGCGCAAGAACTGCATCGCGCTCAACTACCGGCCGCGCACCATCGAGGTCCCGGCCATCGCCGCCAGCCCCTGCCCGTACCCGGTCAACGTCACCGCGCCGGCCACGGTCGCCGACGGCGACATCGTGACCTTCACGGCCGACGTGGGCTACCAGGGGCCTTCGGCGCTCAACTACACGTGGACGGTCAGCCCGCCCGCGGCGCGCATCATGTCGGGTGTGGGCACGCCGACCATCACCGTTGACTCCTCGGGCCTGGGCAACAGGCGCGTGACGGCGATCCTCGTCGTTGACGACGGCTCGGGAGACCGCTCGTGCCGGCAGACGGCGCAGGCCGCGACCGGCGTCACGGGGCTGCCGACCATCACGCCGCCCAAGCGCTTCGATGAGTTCCCGTCCGTCGCTCACGACGACGACAAGGCCCGGCTCGACAACCTGGCGATTGAGCTTCAGAACAACCCGGGCGCGACCGGCTACGTCATCGCCTACGCCGGGCGCAACAGCCGCGCGGGCGAGGCCGACCGCATGACGAAGCGCGCGGCCGACTACCTGACCAACACGCGCGGCATCAGCCGCGACCGCCTCGTCTTCATCAACGGCGGCCGGCGTGAGTCGAACAGCTTCGAGTTGTGGGTCGTCCCGCAGGGGGCCGAGGCACCGCGCCCGACCCCGAGCCAATGACAAGGCCGAGTACATCCTGAACCACGGCGAGCGCCGAGCCCCTCCGACCGAGGCGCTCGGCGCTTTGCACATTCGCCAAGACCCGGAGGTGAAGACATGCCGCCCCGCCTACTCACGCCCGCGTTTCTACTCGTTCTCTTTCTCGCGGCGTCGGCGCACGCCGACCCAGTCGTCTTCGACCCGGTTGCCATCACCGGCGGGACCGCGCAGTTCGTGAGAACCTCCTCCGCGAGCGCCACCTGGACAATCGACGTGAGCGGGGACGGGTTTCACCTGACCGGCACCCGCTTTCCGCAACGAACCCCGCCGTGCGACCCGTGCCCCTCCGGCACGGTGGTCAGTTTTAACGACACGCTATCTTGGGATAACCAGCAGAATATTTTCCCGCCCCGCTCCCTGGGTCTGACCGTGGGGGGCGTGCCTTACGGCGGGCCGCAATTCCTCACCATCGCGAGTTTGACTATCCGGGCCGACCCGGTGCAGATAATCGTGCCGCCGGACAGTCCGGAGATTTTCACCATCGTAATCCCGTTCACGGCCAGCGGCGGCTACAGCATCCGCAACAACATGACCGGCGAACTCTTCGGCTCGGGTTCGTTCACCGGCCGGGGCTCGCTTGAGGCGGTGATTCGCAGGCTCGACACCACCCCGCCCGTTTCGGCCTTAGTCACGCAGTCCGTCACCTACCGCTTCGACGACGCGACGGCGACGCCGGAGCCGGCCAGCCTGACCCTTCTCGGTCTGGGCGGCGGCGCGGCGTGGCTTCTCAGGCGGAGGCGAGTCAAGCGCTGAAGGGCCCGCCGGCCTTCGTCCGCTGGAAAGGGGCGCGCCTTCGTGGCATGGCCTTTTCTTTAACATCCGTGCGAGCGTTCGAGCGCGTACGGTTATGAAACGAGGGAGGGCGCTCCATACCATTTCGTTGTGTAGTTTCAGAACTTTTAACCTCGCTTGGAGCCCCGACGGGGCGTCGTTAAAAAGAACGGATTTCCGGGAGGATTCAAAGACAATGGCCGAAGGTGAAGGCTCAAGCAATACCGGTGTGGTCGCCATCGTGGTGATCTTTCTGATCGTCGTCATCGCCGCGTTCTTCGCGTGGCGCGGCGGCATGTTCGGCGGCGGGACGAAGAAGACCGAGATCGACGTCAACGTCCAGGCGCCCGCGACGAAGTAGCGAGGCCGGCAGTTAAAACAGAAGGGGGAGGGGAGTCGCCCGCCGCGGCGTCGCCCCTCCCTTCTTTTCAACTGCGCCGCGCGGCTGGTATTCTCGTAAACCCTAAACCGTAAACCGTGACGAGTGGGGGCGCGCTTTTTCTCGTCGCGGTTCACGGTTCACGGTTCACGCCTTTCAGGAGAGGAACATTGGCAGCACCGAACATCGACACGGTCGTGTCGCTCTCGAAGCGGCGCGGGTTCGTCTTCCCCTCGTCGGAGATTTACGGCGGGCTGGGCAGCGCGTGGGACTACGGCCCGCTGGGCGTGGAGCTGGCGAACAACGTCAAGCGCGCGTGGTGGCGCTGGCTCGTCTACGAGCGCGACGACATCGAGGGCATCGACTCGTCCATCATCCTCAACCGGCTGGTCTGGAAGTATTCCGAGCACGAGGCGACCTTCAACGACCCGCTCGTGGACTGCCGCAAGTGCAAGTCGCGCTTCCGCGCCGACAAGCTGGCCGAAGAGTTCGGCTCGGGCGACGTTAAGGAGTTGGCCGGCATCCCGTGCCCGAAGTGCGGCGCGAAGGACTGGACGGAGCCGCGCCCCTTCAACATGATGTTGCAGACGCGCCTCGGGGCGGTGGCGGAGGAAGACCCTTCGTCGCTCGCCTACCTGCGCCCCGAGACGGCGCAGGGCATCTTCATCAACTTCTTGAACGTTCAGACGACGACCCGCCGCAAGCTCCCCTTCGGCGTCGCGCAGGTCGGCAAAAGTTTCCGCAACGAGGTGACGCCCGGCAACTTCATCCTCCGCACGCGCGAGTTCGAGCAGATGGAGATGGAATACTTCGTCCGCCCCGACGCCGAGCACTTCCAGTTGGTTGACTACTGGGTCGAGCAGTACGTCGGCTGGTACACGGGGCTCGGGGTCGCGCGCGAGAATCTGTTCCTGTACGAGGTGCCGCAGGAGAAGCTGGCGCACTACTCTCGACGGACGGTGGACATCATGTACCGCTACTTCCCCGAGCGCCCGGAGGAGGCGCGGCAGTGGGAGGAGCTGATGGGCATCGCCTACCGCACCGACTTCGATCTGAAGCAGCACTCGAACAAGCCCGAGGACGCGGAAGGGAAGCGGCGCAACGCCGACTCGACCGCAGACCTCTCGTACTTCGACGAGGCGGCGAAGGAGCGCTTCTACCCGCACGTCGTCGAGCCGGCGTCGGGCGTCAACCGCTCGCTCCTCGCCTTCCTGATGGACGCCTACACCGAGCGCACGACCGACAAGGGCGAGACGCGGGTCGTCTTGAAGCTGCACCCGGAACTCGCGCCCATCAAGGTGGCGGTGCTCCCGCTCGCGAAGAACAAGCCCGAGATCGTCTCGATGGCGAAGGCCGTCAAGAAGGAGTTGCAGCCCTCGATGCGCGCCGTCTACGACGACACGGGCGGCATCGGCAAGCTCTACGCGCGCCAGGACGAGGTCGGCACGCCCTTCTGCGTCACCGTCGATCACCAGTCGCTCGAAGACGAGGCCGTCACCGTCCGCGACCGCGACACCTGGAGCCAGGAGCGCGTCAAGGCGTCAGAGCTGGCGGACTATTTGAAGAAGAGATTAGGACTCAAGTGCTGAGCGTATGCCCGTAGTCAAGAAGAGAAATCAGCAGACGGAGTCGCGGCTGCTCCTCGAATCCGACGAGCCGGTGGAGCTTCCGCCGGCGGAGGTGGACGAGTCGGCGGTCGTCCTGCAGTTCGAGCAGTTCCGGCAGTACGTGCCCGAACTGCTCGAAGAGCTGCGCGACGGAACTGAGGCGACGCCGGTGCCTGTGATGATGGACGGCTCGACCTTCGTCGTGCACGGCGAGACGCGCAGCTTCTGGGTCAAGCTCTGGCACTCCTCGTCCGAGATGACGCGCATCGACCGCGTGCAGATCATCAGTTGCCTCCCTTCGACCCGCGGCGTGCACATTCTCGTGGACGACCCCGAAGAATACGACGAGGACGACGACCTCGATGACGAGGACGACTACGCGGACGAGGACGACATCGGCGAAGACGAGTACGACGACGACGATGACGACGAACCCCCCGCAGTGCCGCGCGCATAGATAATCCGAGGTTAACCACGGAGACACAGCTTAAGACACAGCCTGTCGTTTTAGCTGTGTCTCCGTGTCTCTGTGGTTAAATTCCCGATGACATCTCCCGTCCCCGAAAAGATTCTGAGGCTGGCGCGCGCCGTTAAGGAGGCGGGCGGGCGCGCGCTCCTCGTCGGCGGGTGCGTGCGCGACCGCCTGCTGGGGCGCGAGGTGAAGGACTGGGACGTGGAGGTCTACGGCGTCGAGCCCGCGGCCCTGCGCGGGCTGCTCGGGCGCTTCGGCCGCGTCAACGTCGTCGGCGAGGCTTTCACCGTCTACAAGCTCGGGCAGGATTTGGACGTGAGCTTGCCGCGGCGCGAGCGCAAGACGGGGCGCGGCCACCGCGGCTTCTACATCGAAGGCGACCCCTCGATGTCCTTCGAGGAGGCCGCGCGCCGCCGCGACTTCACCGTCAACGCCATCCTCGAAGACCCGCTCGCGGGCGAGACCATCGACCCGCACCGCGGGCTCGAAGACATGAGGGCGAGGCTGCTGCGTGCCGTCTCGCCCGAGACCTTCGTCGAGGACTCCCTGCGCGTCCTGCGCGCCGCCCAGTTCGCCGCGCGCTTCGGGTTCGAGGTCGAAGCGCAGACCGTCGAACTCTGCCGCTCCATCGACCTCACAGACCTCCCGGCCGAGCGCGTCTGGGGCGAGCTGGAGAAGATTCTCCTCGCCGCGCCGCACCCTTCAGTCGGGCTCCGCTGGCTCGAACGCTTGGGCGTCACCCCGCAGCTCTTCCCCGAACTCCACGCGCTGAAGGGCGTCGAGCAGGAAAAAGATTGGCACCCCGAGGGGGACGTGTTAACTCATACCCTTCTCGTCTGCGACCGCGCGCGAGAGTTGATCGACGACCTCGACCACCCGCGGCGGGTGACGGTGATGCTGGCCGCTCTGTGCCACGACTTCGGGAAGCCTTCGACGACCAAGTTCGTCGAGGGGCGCGTGCGCTCGCGCGGGCACGACGAGGCGGGCGTCGCGCCGACGCTCGCGCTGCTCGAACGGCTGAAGATTTTCACGCTCGACGGCTACGACGTGCGCGCGCAAGTCTCGGCGCTCGTGCGCGAGCACCTCAAGCCCGGCGAGTTCTACCGCAAGCGCGACGAGGTCACCGACGGCGCCTTCCGCCGCCTCGCGCGCCGCTGCGAGCTCGAGCTTCTGTACCGCGTGGCGAAGGCCGACAGCTTGGGCCGTAACGCGCCGTGGGTTCCGCCGGAGAGGTGGTTCGACGCGGAGCCGCAGGAGTGGTTCATTGCGCGCGCCCGCGAGCTGTCGATCGAGCGCAGGCCGCCCGAGCCGATTCTCCTGGGCCGTCACCTGCTTGGGATGGGGCTCAAGCCCTCGCCGCTCGTCGGCGAGATTCAGCGCGCCGTCTACGAGCTTCAGCTCGACAACCGCGTCCGCACGCTCGAAGAGGCGAAGGCAGCTGCGCGCGAGCTTATCGAAGGCGGCGGGCGTCTGTGACTTTCGCGCGCCGTGTTGTAAGATGGCGCTTACTTTTTTAAAGCTCCGCTAAAAGTAAACCACGGCGCGCCCGCCGGAACCCTCGCGAAGGGGGCGCACGTTCAAAAATCAATTCCGAGGAAAGACGCAATGATCGATTTCGAGTTGACCGAAGAGCACCGGGCGCTCGTCCAGACCGTGCGCGAGTTCGCGCGGGGCGAGGTGGCGCCGCACATCAAGGAGTGGGACGAGAAGCAGCAGTTCAACCGCGAGATACTCGACAAGATGGCCGGGCTCGGGCTGCTCGGCGTCTGCATCCCCGAGGAGTACGGCGGGGCGGGCTTCGACTACATCTCGCTCGGCCTCGTCTGCGAGGAGCTTGAGGCCGTGGACACGTTCCTGCGCGTCGTCATGTCCGTCCACACGGGGCTGAACTCCATGTCGCTCTACACGTGGGGCACGGAGGAGCAGAAGCGCAGGTACCTCGTGCCGCAGGCGAAGGGCGAGAAGATCGCCACCTACGGTTTGACCGAGCCGGGCGCGGGCTCCGACGTGGTCGGCTCGCGCTCGACAGCGCGGCGCGAGGGCGACGGGTGGGTCCTGAACGGCGAGAAGATGTGGATTTCACTCGCCGACGTGGCCGACAACTTCCTCTTCTTCTGCTGGACTGACGAAGAGAAGAGAAGGAAGCGCGACCACTCGGGGATGTCCTGCTTCATCGTCGAACGTTCGATGCCCGGCTTCTCCTCGGGGACGATTCACGGCAAGCTCGGCATACGCGCGGGCAACACCGGCTACTTCTCCTTGCAGGACGTGCGCGTGCCCCACGAGAACATGCTGGGCGAGGAGGGCGAGGGCTTCAAGATCGCGATGTTCGCGCTCGAACAGGGGCGCTACACCGTCGCGGCCGGCGCGACCGGCGTCATCCGCGCCTCGCGCGACGCGTCGGTCGCTTACGCGCTTGAGCGCGAGACGTTCGGGACGAAGATCGCCAACCACCAGCTCGTCAAGCAGAAGATCGCCGAGATGGAGGCCGACTACCAGATGTCGCACCTGCTCTGGCTGAGGGCCGGCTGGCTCAAGAACGAGGGCCGCCCGAACGCGCGCGCGACCTCTCTGGCGAAGTGGCAGGCGACCGTCCGCAGCGAGAAGGCCGCCTCGATGGCGATCGAAGTCCACGGCGCGAACGGCTACTCGAACGACTACCCCGTCGAGCGCTACCTGCGCAACTGCAAGGCGGCGGTCATCTACGAGGGCACCCGCGACATACACACCCTCATGCAGGCCGACTGGGCGCTCGGCCTCAAGGGCGAGAAGCCCGCGCGCAAGACCCTCCCGCCCTACAGACCCTCCGAATCGCGCGACGCCGTCGCCGCAGATTAGAGTGAGGGGTGAGCAGTTAAAAACCGGAGGCCGCGAGAATCATTCATCTCGCGGCCTCCGAATTTTTAACCAAACGTTTTTACTTAGACCGGTTAGCATGTGAGCGCGACCGTTTCATCCACCGTTTAGAGGCGGGCTGCGCCCGCCGGCCCGGGCCGCGAGTCTCGAGCCGGCGGGCATAGCCCGCCTCTAAACGGTCACACGCATTCGCTAACAGCCATACCACTGCTCACCGTTCACTTCACGAACGCTTCCAAATCATCCACGAACTCCCGCGGCCATTCGACGTGGAGGCCGTGGCCGGTGTGGCCGGGGAAGCCGCGGTGAGGGGAGTCCAGCTCGCGGTAATAGACCTTGAGCGTCGAGTCGGGGATGAGCGCGTCGAGCACGTCCTGGTCGGAGCGGTAGAAGATGCCGTCGAAGTCGCCGTAGAGGATGAGCGTCGGCGCGTCTATCAGCGGGAGCTGCGCCGTGTGGTCTTCGACCAGCATCTCTTCGAGCGCCTGCTTCCAGACGTGGGCCGGGACCTTCAGGCTCTCGGAGACGGCCGTCCGGAGGAACTCCTCGGGCGCGCCACGCTCGCCCGCGAACGTGCTCTTCTGGAAGTAGTAGATGAACTCCTCCCAGAAGAGGGAGAGCGGGTCTTCCATGTGCCGGACGGCGTCGTTGTAGAGGCCGACGACGTTCGGGTTGCCGGCGAGCGTGGTGGCGCTCCCGACGAGCACCAGGCGCTCGACGCGCTCGGGGTGCGCGATGGCGAACTTGTGCGCGTTGAGGCTGCCCATCGAGTGGCCGACGATGGTCGCCTTGGGGATGCGGAGCGCGTCCATGAAGGCCGCGAGGTCGTCCGAGAAGTCCTGCGCGCGGTAGCAGCAGGCGGGCTTCGAGGACTCGCCGTGGCCGCGCTGATCGACGGCGTAGGCGTGGAACTTGTCCGAGAGCAGCGGCAGGTTGCGCTCGAACGAGCGCCAGGAGTCGGTGTAGCCGTGCAGGAAGATGACGACCTTGCCGCGGTTGTCGTTGCGCCCCTTCTCGACGTAGTGCATGCGCACGCCGGTCGAGAGGTCAACGTAGCGCGAGCTGAGCCCCGGCTCCTCCGGCGGCGTCGGCCCCTCCGAAGGCGGGGTCTGCGCGAGGCACACGGGCGCGGCGCAGAAGAGCGCGGCGAGTATTGCGAGTCCGATCAAACGTCTCATGAAGAAATCTCCTCCCGTTCAGCGGTCAGATTCAAAACCACACACGGGTTGAAGACGGAGACGCGGCCGGATATTACCGTGCGAAGAAAAAAAAGTAGTCAGTAGACAGTAGTCAGTAGTCAGTAGGACTTAACTCGGCGGGCGTTGGCGGGGTGAGGCCGACGGCCCTGCTCGTAGAGGTTCTTCTACTGACTACTGGCTACCGTCTACTGACTACTTCGGCGAATGCTTTCGGGGCGGCGGCACCGGAAGGGGTAGTGCCGCCGGCCCCGTGCTGAAGCTCAATGGTTTGGGCGGGTGATTGAGCTTCAAGGGTGGGCCTCGGGAGGGGGACGCCCCTTCGGCCCGAAAGCGTTCAGCGCGAGTCGGCGGCCGCGGCGCGGAAGTCGCGTGTGACCAGAGTCCTTATGTCGTACGCCAGCTTAATCACCGCAACCGGCAGCACGGCCAACGAGGTCAGAATCACCAGCACCAACGCGCCCACACATAAATGCTTCCCCATGTCCTTTTCCTCCTGACAACTCTCATAACAACCGGCGTGCCGCGGCGCGCGGCAGAGGCGGGGTCGGGCGCGTCGACCCAGGGAAAGGGTTCCCCCAGTTAGGTTTAAGCGCGGGCGGGCGTCGGCGCGGCTCGCCGTTCGTCGCCGCGCGGGCTGCGCGCGCGGGCTATCCGAAAAGATAGGCGGCTATCCGACAGGTTAGTTGGGGCGCTGCCCGGCAGTCGGGTAGTGACTTTTGGGCGGCGAAGTGTTATTTGTCGCTTCCGCCTATGCAGCCGAGAGTCGTCTTCATCGCGGGGCCTCTGAAGGGCTCGGCCTTCGAGCTGGGCGAGGAGGCCCTGTCCGTCGGGCGCGACTCGACGAACGTCGTCCGGCTGGCCGACTCCCTCCTCTCGCGCCGCCACTGCCTCGTCGCGCGCGCGGGCGAGCGCCACGTGCTCACAGACCTCGAAAGCCTCAACGGCACCTTCGTCAACGGCCGCCCCGTGCGCGAGCACGCGCTCGCGGACGGCGACCGCGTGACGGTCGGCGAGTCCTGCTTCATCTTCCTCTCCGGCGAGGGCGGGTCTTCCGAGTCGCCCTCGAACCCCGTCACGCTCAGCGACCGCAACATGCAGGCGCACTCGACCGTGCGTCTGAAGGCGGAGGAGGCGCGCTACCTCCGCCCGCCCGCCGAAGAGGAGACGCTGGCCGACGTCGTGCGCGACCTCACGCTGCTGGTGCGCGTCAGCACCTCGGTCAACTCCGTGCGCGAGACCGCGGAGCTACAGCGCGAGCTGCTCCGCCTGGTCTTCGAGGCCGTGCCCGCCGAGCGCGGCGCCATCCTGCTCGTCGGCGAAGACGGCCGCGTCGTCTCGGAGTTCGGCCTCGACCGCGCGGGCGACGCTTCGGGCGCGGTGGAGGTGAGTCGCACCGTCCTGCGGCAGGTCTTGGAGGAGGGGACGGCCGTGCTCGCGGGCGACCTCATCGAGGGCGGCTTCGACACGGTCGAGAGCCTGCGGGCCGCGCGGCTCAGCTCGCTGCTGTGCGCGCCGCTCATGCTCTACGGCCGCGCGCTCGGCGCGGTCTACCTGACGGCCGCCGACCCTTCGACGCACTTCGACGAGGGCCACCTCCAGCTCGTCACGGCCGTTTGCAGCATCGCGGCGGTCGCGCTCAACAACGCACGCCACGTCGAGCAGTTGGAGAGCGAGAACGACCTGCTGCGCGCCGAGGCGACGGTCGAGCACGGCATGGTCGGCGAGAGCGCGGCGGTGAAGAAGGTCTACCAGTTCATCGCGCGCGTCGCGCCGGCCGACACCACGGTGCTCGTGCGCGGCGAGTCGGGCACGGGCAAGGAGCTGGCCGCCCGCGCCCTGCACCAGAACAGCCCCCGACACGAACGCCCCTTCGTCGCCATCAACTGCGCGGCGCTCACCGAGACGCTGCTCGAATCAGAACTCTTCGGCCACGAGCGCGGGGCCTTCACCGGCGCGCTCGCGCAGAAGAAGGGCAAGCTCGAAGTGGCCGACGGCGGCACGCTCTTCCTCGACGAGGTCGGCGAGATGCCTTCGGCCATCCAGGCGAAACTCCTGCGCGTGTTGCAGGAGCGCGAGTTCGAGCGCGTCGGCGGCACGCGCACCATCCGCGTGGACGTGCGCGTCGTCGCCGCGACGAACAGGGATTTGGAGGAGGCCGTGAGGTCGGGCGGCTTCCGGCAGGACTTGTACTACCGCCTCAACGTCGTCTCCTTCGAGATGCCCCCTCTGCGCGAGCGGCGCGAGGACATCCCGCTCCTGGCCAGCTACTTCGTCTCGAAGTACGCCGCGAAGTTCAAGCGGCGCGTGACGGGGCTCTCGGCGGAGGCGCGCGAGTGCCTGACGAACTACGACTGGCCCGGCAACGTCCGCGAGCTTGAGAACGCCGTCGAGCGCGCCGTCGTCCTCGGCTCGACCGACCGCGTGCTGCCGGAAGACCTGCCCGAGACGGTCTTGGAGTCCGCCCCCGACCCTTCCGCGCCCGGCACCGAGCCGCCCGTCACCCGCTACCACGATGCCCTGCGCGAGGCCAAGCGCCAACTCATCCTCCGCGCCCTCGAACAGTCCTCGGGGAGCTTCACCGCCGCCGCGCGCCTCCTCGGCGTCCACCCGAATTATTTGCACCGCCTGATTCGGAATTTAAATCTGCGCCCGGAGATAAAGAAGTAGGCAGATGGCAGTAGGCAGTTAGACACAGTAAGCGGCCGGATGGTCAGCCGACGCGGAGCCCCGCAGGGGCGGCAGAAGGTAGCCAGGGGCGCAGCCCCCGGTCGGCGTCCGTATAATTCATCGGAGCCCTGTAAGGGCGGCAGAATCTGTCGCCCTTACAGGGCTCCGAGATATTTTAATCATCGCTACCAGGGGCTTTCGCTCAGGCTTGCGCCTTCGCTCGCCCCTGGCTACCTTCTGCCGCCCCTGCGAGGCTCCGCGTCTTCTCTACTTCATCGCCTCAACTGCCTACTTCCTACTTCCTACTGCCTACTTCCCCCTATCAATTCCCCGCGCTCTCTGGTAGTATTCGGTTGCCTTTCCAAGCGCCCAAGCGTTCATTTCACGGCGGTTATAAACTTTAGTCTCGGGAGTGTCGCTCTCATGCCGCAGGAGCTTAACAGCGTCAATCTGTCCCTCGATTTCCTGAGCGTGTGTGAGGCGGCGGCCATCGCCTCGGCGCGGACGATGGGGCAGGGCGACCGCAAGTTCTCCGACCACGTCGCCGTCGAGGCCATGCGCGAGAAGATGGACGGCGTGCCGATGCGCGGCCGCATCGTCATCGGCGAGGGCGAGCGCGACGAGGCCCCCATGCTCTTCATCGGCGAGGAGGTCGGCGAGGGCTACCACGAGGACGTTGACCCGGAAGCCTACCCCGACGTTGACATCGCCGTTGACCCCCTGGAAGGCACGAACCTCTGCGCGCTCGGGGCCAACAACGCCATCGCCGTGCTCGCCGCCTCCGAGCGCGGCGGGCTCCTCAACGCGCCCGACATCTACATGGACAAGATCGTCGTCGGCCCCTCCTGCAAAGGGGCCATCGACATCGACGCGCCGGTCAAGGACAACCTCAAGGCCATCGCGCGCAAACTACAGCGCGACATCGAAGACCTGACCGTCATCGTCCTCGACCGCTCGCGCCACAAGAAGCTCATCGCCGACGTGCGCGCGGCGGGCGCGCGCATCCGCCTCATCGGCGACGGCGACCTCTCGGCGGGCATCTCGGCCGCGGTCGCGGGCACGAACATCCACGCGCTGATGGGCATCGGCGGCGCGCCCGAGGGCGTGCTGACGGCCGCGGCGATGAAGTGCCTGAACGGCGAGATACAGGCGCGCCTCGTCTTCGACCCGGAGCGTCTGGACGTGGACAAGTCGAAGGTGCCGCCGGCCGAGAAGGTGCTCGAACGCCTGCGCGAGATGGGCATCAACGACCCGAACAAGGTCTACGACACGAACGACCTCGCGCCGGGCAGGAAGATCATCTTCGTCGCCACGGGCGTCACCGACGGCTCGCTCCTGCGCGGCGTCCGCTTCTTCGGGGCGGGGCACCGCACGCACTCGCTCGTCATGACGACCGAGTCGCGCCACATACGCTTCGTGGACACCGTCCACGTCGAGGGCGGCCCGGACACGGTCATCAGATTTTAGATTTGCGATTTTAGATTTTTGATTTGAACCGTCGGCCCCGGCGGGCGTTCTTTAAGTAGCAAATCAAAAATCTAAAATCGAAAATTCCATGCCGGAAGCAATCTCCGAATACATCCCGCAGTTGGTGCATGACGCAGAGTCGGCGCGGACGTGGCGGCGTGCGCGGGCGGGGTGGGCCGTGGCGGCGGGGCTGGCGGCGCTGTTCGTGACGCTGGTTGTCGGGGCCCCGTTGTCGAAGGCGGGCGGGTTCGAGGCGGCGGCCGCGTCCGTGTACGGCGCGCTCGCGCTCCTGTGCCACCAGGTGGATGAGCGCTCGTTCCACGTCGCGGGCTTTAAGATGGCCGTGTGCGCGCGTTGCTTCGGGCTGTACGCGGGGGCGCTCCTGGGCGCGCTCGTCTACCCGTTCGTGCGGCCGGTCGTGCGCAGGGACTTGCCTGTGCGCGGGTGGCTGCTCGCGGCGGCCGTGCCGACCTCGATAGATTTCGCGCTCGGGTTCTTCGGCGTGTGGGAGAACACCCACGCGTCGCGCTTCCTGACGGCGTCGCTGCTGGGCGTCGTCGTGGCCTTCTACTTCGTGCCGGGCGCGGTGGACGTGGCGCTCGCGCCGCGGCCGCTTCTCTTCGGACGCAAACGCAACTCTCAACCGAAGCTTTCCAATCTTCTCCCAACTGAAGGTGTAGACGGACATGAACGACAAACTTAAGCCGGCGATAATCGGCGGCGTGATCCTGGGCATCCTGTCGGCCATCCCGGCGGTGAACTCCTGCTGCTGCATCTGGGCCCTGGTCGGCGGGCTGGTCGCCGCGAACTTCTACATCAAGGCGTCGCCGAACCCGGTCACGCCGGCCGACGGCGCCATCGTCGGCGCCATCGCGGGCGTCGTCGGCTCGGTGCTCATCATCGTCGTCGGCATCCCGCTCACGCTCATCTTCGGCGCGGCGATGTCGTCGATGATGAGTGGCTACATCCAGAGCGTGGACCCGAACCAGGCGGCGCAGTTCCAGGAGGCGATGGCGGCCGGCACGGGCATCGGCCGCGCCATCCTCAACGCGCTGATCTACAGCGTCTGCGCGGTCATCTTCTCGGCGGTCGGCGGCCTGCTCGGCGTCGCCATCTTCGAGAAGCGCAAGGGCGGCCCCGGCGTGCCCCCGCCCCCGCCGCCCGCGGCCGGCGGCCCCGGCACCTACGGCACGCCCGGCGGCGGCGGCTACGGCCAGCCCGGCGGCGGCTACGGGAACCCGCAGTAGTCAGGAGACAGTAGTCAGTAGTCAGTAGGCTCCGCTTCGCGGAAGTCGTCGATGACAACCGTAAGGTTCGAGCGATGACGATTTTCCTACTGGCTACTGACTGCTATCTACTGCTTTTGCCTCCGGCGTACCTTCGGCTACAATCCGTGCATCCAAGCGGGCGGCGCGGCTGGTTCGGGCGCGCCGTTCGCCGTTTGCGCGGGGCCCGCCGCCGCCGCGCCGTGTCGGTCAGAGATGAGAGAAGATGAGACTCGCCGCCCTGCTCCAGTCCCCGCCGGCCACTGACACGCTCTTCAGCAAGTACATCGGGGAGGCCGTCGCCAAGACGGCCGAGAACGTCAGCCCGCTCTACCGGCTCGACGCCTTCGACTGGACGGTGCTCTCCGTCTACTTCGCCGTCCTCTTCCTGCTCTCGCTCTACGGCGCGTACCGCATCAAGCAGGTCGTGGACTTCTGGCGCTACCGCAGGGTCGAGCCCCGGCCGAAAGCCCTCTTCGCCGAAGCGGACTTGCCACGCGTCACGGTGCAGCTCCCGCTCTTCAACGAGGTCTACGTCGTCGAGCGCCTGCTCGCCGCGGTCACACGCATAGACTACCCGCGCGAGCGGCTTGAGATACAGGTGCTCGACGACTCGACCGACGAGACGCGCGAGACCGCGGCGCGCGCCGTCGAGCGCTACCGCGCCGAGGGGTTCGACATCACGTACGTCCACCGCGAAGACCGGACGGGCTTCAAGGCCGGCGCGCTGGAGAACGGCCTGAAGACGGCGAAGGGCGAGCTGGCCGCCATCTTCGACGCGGACTTCGTCCCGCGCCCCGACTGCCTGCGCAAGCTCGTCCACTTCTTCACAGACCCCCTGGTCGGCTGCGCGCAGATGCGCTGGTCGCACATCAACGGCTCCTACAACCTGCTCACGCGCCTTCAGACTATCCTGCTCGACGGCCACTTCGTCGTCGAGCAGACGGTGAGGAACCGCACGGGCGGCTTCTTCAACTTCAACGGGACTGCCGGGCTCTGGCGGCGCAGGGCGGTAGAGCTTTCGGGCGGGTGGCAGCACGACACGCTGACGGAGGACACGGACCTCTCCTTCCGCGCGCAGTTGATGGGGTGGCGTTTCGTTTATCTTTTGGACGAGGACGCACCGTCCGAGGTGCCCGTCGAAATTAATGCCTTCAAGGCGCAGCAGCGCCGCTGGGCGAAGGGCGTAACGGAGGTCGCGCTCAAGCTCTACCCGCGGATTCTTCGTTCCAAACTCCCGGCGCGCGTGAAGCTTGAGATGTTCTTCCGGCTGACGGGGAACGTCAGCTACCCCCTGATGATTCTGACGAGCCTGTTGCAGTTCCCGCTGCTTCTCGTCCGCTACAACCAGGGCTTCCAGCACCTGTTACTGTTAGACCTGCCGCTGCTCTTCTTCTCGACCGCGTCGGTCGTGCTCTTCTACGGCACGGCCATCTGGTACCTGGACGGCCCGAAATCGAGGAAGAGGCTTCTTCATCTGCCGCTCGTGATGGGGCTCGGCATCGGGCTCGCCTTCTCGAACGCGCGCGCGGTTCTGGAAGCGCTGCTCCGCATCAAGACCGAGTTCGTGCGCACGCCTAAGTACAGGGTCGAAGGCGTCACAGACGCCACTTGGAAGCGGAAGAAGTACAGGCGCGGGCGCGGCTGGCTCCCCGCCTTCGAGCTTTCGTTTGCCCTCTACTTCCTGCTCGCCATCTGGTACGCCGCGCGCATGGGGATGTGGGGCACCATCCCTTTCCTCTCGCTCTTCTGCTTCGGCTACGGCTACATGGGCGTGATGAGCCTCTTGCAGACCGCGGGCCTGCGCCGCCTCTTCGGCGCTTTCGGCCCGCGCCCCCGCGTCACAGGTTGAAGAGCGCCCAGAAGACGAAGAGCGGAATCCCGAGCATCAGCGCCAGCCGATACCGCACCGCCGGGTTCCCCATGTTGAGCGTGTAGCCGAGGCCCGTCAGCTTCTCGACGACGAGCGCCGGGTCTTCCGGGTTGTAGTAGGTGAGCCCGCCGTGCCGCCAGTGCTCCTCCTCTTCGGGCCTCTGCACGTACTCCTCGCCCGTCAGCTCGTCCAGCCCGCGGTTGATGACCACCATCCGCCAGAGGAAGTAGCCCATGCCGGCGACCAACAGGCCCGCCGTGGACAGGACGGCGGCGAACGCGACCGCCTCGTAGCGCTTGAACTCCGGCAGCGAGGTGCAGACCGGGAGCCACGCGATGGCGAAGAAGATCGTCGCTATTCCTGCGCGCGCGAGGTCTACCAGGCGCATGTTCGCCGTCAGGAACCGCTCCTTGCCCCGCAGGTACTCCTCGGTGTTCGTCGCCGGCAGGGTCATCTTCGCCTGCACGAGGTCGCGCTTGAGCACGAAGAAGAGCACTTGCAGGTAGACCCCGAGCGCGGGCAGGAAGAAGACCGACGCGAGCGTCTTGCGCCACCAGTCGTCCGCCTCGCCCGCCGCGTTCCAGTGCGTGGGAATCATCTCGGGCAGCCGTGGGTAGAAGTGCGCGAGCACCGCGAACGACGCGAGCGTGAGCAGCACCACCAGCGCCTCGACCCACGGCAGCGTGAAGTCGCACAGACGCCGCGCGCGCACCGAGGAGGCGAAGCGCGTGCCCCCGCCCGACAACGCGAACGGCCGCATCTGCCGCGCGTAGAGGCCGTAGACGAGGAACGCCGCGGCGGTCGTCCCCAACGTCGCCAGCGCCGAGAAGACCGGCTTGCCTAAACTGACCGAAGCGTAGTAGCCGAGCGCGCCCGCCAGCACGAAGACGCCGCAGAGCGTCTGCCGGTAGCGGCGCAGCGCCCTCCTCCCTTCGCCGCGGTAGGTCTCGGCGTCCACGCGCGCGCCGAAGAAGGCGCGCTCGCCCCTCATCACCGGCATCCAAAGAAAGACCGCCAGCACCAAAACCTCCGCCACGAGCAGGCCGATGGCCGCCGACACGTCGTCTCTCATCTCACTTCGCCCCTTTCAGCAGAGCGCGCAGCTCGCTCTGCACCAGGTTCATGATCTCCACGCGGGGGAGCCCGGCCAGCACCAGCCCCGTCAGCGCGGCGCGTAAAGGCTTGCGCAACTCCTCCTCGCTCTTGGCTTGCGCGGTGCGCGACGCGACGACCGCGCCCGCCCCGTGCCGGATTTGGACGAGCCCCTCACCCTGCAGCTCGCGGTAGGCGGTCGCCACCGTGTTCAGGTTGACGCCGAGGTCTGCGGCCAACTGGCGCACGGGCGGGAGCTGCGCCCCCTCGGCCAGCTCGCCGCGCGCGATGAGCGCCTTGATCTCCCCGGCCACCTGCACGTAGATGGGCCGCGCGTCCGCTTCGTCAATGGTGATGAACATGGCCTCGCCCCCTCAATCCTCTCCCCTTGAATTGTACGTTGTTACTATACACCATACAATTTCGCTGTCAACATTTTTCCCGCGCGATCCCGAGCCCCGACCGGCGCGGCGAGACGAGAGCCGCTCGGTGACCTCGCCGGCCTTACGCGTCGCTATTGACAACCCCTCCCCCCGGACATAAAGTCATGCCCGTTCTCAGGCTCTAACCAGCGCCCGGCCGGGTCGCGTCCTCTTAGCTCTTTACTGCAACTCGTTAACCTTCAACTCCCAGGTCGGCGCGGTACTCTTTACCCGTCGGGCGACATAAAGGAGAACCACCCCTATGGCAGTCAGGAGGGGCGGAGCGTCTAAAGCGACGGGCGGCGGCGCGAAGGGCGGTAAGAAGAGGTGGCGGCGCGCGACGCATGTGTTAGGGCGTTGAGGGGGAGTATGGAGAGTAAAACTCAACTCATGTGGGTCATCGCGGGGCTCGGCCTCGTGGCCCTCGTCGGCGTGTTCAAGCGCATGAGGGGCGGATTCGGCTCCGGCGAGAACGTCCGGGTCTTCTGCGCGACGCTCTCGTTAATATTCGCCGGTCTCATCGCGGCGGTGGATGTGCCCTACGCGTTCATCGGCGCGGGTCTCGTCGGCGTAATCGTGGGATACGTGGTCGGCCGGAGCCGGGCCGACAACAGCCTCCTCATCACCGTCCAAGGCGCTCCGGCGAGCGACCTCAAGCAAAAAATGATGAAGGCCCTGTCCGAATAGACCGAGCCCCGGTTAAGGGTGAGGCGCGGCGGCAACCCGCCGCCGCGCACGAGTTTCAGGAAAGCCCGAAGGAGTTACTCATGAAAGACCCTGTCTACAGAGAACAATCACAGCCGGCACGGGCCGACGACCCGTCAGCCGTGGCCCGTGGCCCGCGTGACCCCGGCACCGTCATCCCGATGCGGGATAGGAGGAACCCGGCCCTTTCCGCGGCGGGCGCGGGCGACACCTTCACCTTCTCCTGCGCCGTGGGCGACTCCGGCGAAGCGCCTGATGAGCCCGGCCAGCCGCCGGACACGGAGGTGGGCACGGGCGGGGATGAGGTCGGGCCGCGCGACGAGGGCACGGTCATCCCGTAACCGCCGCGGGCGCCCGTCACGCGCCGCCGGTCAGACTTCACCGGTCGGGGCCGAGGGCCGGGCCGCGAGCCGCCCCGCCCCCGAGAGTAGGAGTGCGCGCGTTGCGGCATGAAGATATCGAGCTTCTGCTGCGGAGGGTAATCGCCGAGCAGAAGCGGGCCGCTCGTTACGAGGGCGCGGTGATACTTCTGTACGCCGCGGGGCTGTTCGCTGTCCTCTTCCTGGCGAGCCGGTCGAGCCTCGGGGCCGGCTGGCTCGCGGCGACGGCGGGGCTGATGTCGGCCCCGCTCCCCTACCTCATCACCCGATTCGCGGCGCGGCGGGCGCGCCTTGAGTCGCTGCGTCACGCCGCGGAGGTCAGCCGGAGCCTGGAGGGGGCTTCCGGGGCGGAGTTTGAGGCGACCATCAAGGTCTTACAAAAGTTTATCGGCCCGCACGGCCCCGGGGACATTCCGTGAGAGATTTCGGGCGCGCGGCCGCGCCGCGTCCCCCGCGAGCCTCCGATGAAGATTCCTTTCGACTTCGGCATCAAGCTCATATTCAGACTGCTCTTCCCGGGCGTCATCCTCACGCTCGGCTTCCTGCCTCTGATACGGGCGGTCGTCAGCAACGGCGGCTGGGACGCGAGCCTGGAGTACGTCCTCGGCTTCACGGTCGTCTTTCTCGGCTGGCTCATCACCGTGTCGGACATGCCCATCTACATCATCTTTGAGGGTAGGCGGTATTGGCCCGGCCCGCTCTTTAAGTTTTTCCTCTGGCGCGAGCAGCGGCGTCTGGCGCGCCACCTGGCCGTGGTGAAGCCGCACGAGACTGGCGTCCTCAACCTGATGCGCATTTACGTCGCGCGGCGCCAGGCCGAGCCGGGCGGGACGCCGGTCGCGGGGCGGGGCGGACGTGCGGCCGAGAAGCTCGACCTCGTGAGGGAGGCCGTCGGCCGCACGGACAAGGGTCTGTTCGAGGCGTACTTCGACCTCCGCACCTTCCCGCTGGACGGCAAGGGGTACGAGGAGTACAGGGCCGTGCGGCCCACGCGCCTCGGCAACCTTATGGCCGCCTACGAGAGGTACTCGACGCGCGCCTACGGGATGGACGCGGTCTTCTACTGGTACCGCATCTGGGTGACGCTCGACAAAGACACGAGGGGCGAGATAGACGACGCCCAGGCGCTCGCCGACAGCACCGTCTACACCTCCTTCGCCCTGTACTGCTCGGGGCTGCTCTGGGCGGTTTACGCCGCCTCGGCCTACGCGCGGGCGCCCCTCGCCGCCCGCCTGCCGTGGGTCGCGTCCGCCTTGCCCGCCGCCCCCGCCACCGTCTTCGACCGTCTCCCCGGCCCGGGCCTCAGCCTGCTGGTGGCGGCCGGCTTCGTCGCCGCCGGGTTCGCCGTCTACCGCATAGCCCTGCGCCTGCACGCGCAGTACGGCGAACTGTTCAAGGCGATGTTCGACATGTACGCGCCGAAGGTGACGGAGAAATTCCAGAAGGAAGTCTTTGAGGAACTCGACGACCTGCTCGGCGGGGCACCTTCGGCGGAGAAGCTGAAGGGGAAGGACGTGTCCGTCATCGTCACGCGCTACCTTCAGTACAACCGCATCCGCTGCCCCTACACCAGAGTCCGCGGCGGGCACACAGTGAAGTGCGACAGGACGTTGAGGCCGAGCGAGGCGAAAGAGCACTACAGGAGGGTGCACCCGGATCAGTACCCCGACGGCGGTATCCCGCAGGCTTCCTCACCGTGAGCGTCTCCCGCTCGGAGCCCTTGACCGCCCCGGCGCGGGCGCATACTATCGCGACTTCAAGCGGGTCGGTTCGCATCCGGAATCAAGCTTACATCCGAGAGAGGAAATCCATGTCGAAGAGAATCCCCCCTGTTCTCGCGCGGCTGGCCGTGGTCTGCCTGTGCCTCGCCTTCGCAACCCTTAACGCCCGCGCGCAGTCGCAGGCGACGACCGGCGACATCGAGGGGCGCGTGCTCGACCCCAACGGCGCGGTCGTCCCCAACGCGACGGTCACCGCGCGCAACGAGGCGACCGGCTTCGAGCGCACCGCCAACACCGACGGCGACGGCAACTACCGCATCATCCTGCTCCCGCCCGGCACCTACGCGGTCGAGGCGACGGCCGGCGGCTTCAACAAGGTCGGCGCCAACGCCGTGCAGGTGACGGTGGGCAGCAAGACCTCGCTCGACCTGAACCTCGCGGCGGGCGGCGTCAAGGAGTCCGTGCTCATCACGGCCGAGCCCCCGACGGTCGAGACGACGCGCACCTCCGTCTCGACGACCATCAACGAGCGCTCCATCCAGAACCTGCCCATCAACGGCCGCAACTTCCAGGACTTCTCCACGCTCTCGCCCGGCGTCATCCGCGACCCGCGCGGCGGCGACCTCTCGGTCGGCGGCCAGCGCGGGACTTTGAACAGCCTCCAGGTTGACGGCGTGGACAACAACAACACCTTCTTCGGGCAGGCTCTGGGGCGCGGCGGCGTGCGCCCGCCGTACCAGTTTTCGGAAGAGTCCGTGCAGGAGTTTCAGGTCAACCAGAACGGCTTCTCGGCCGAGTTCGGCCGCGCGGGCGGGGCCGTCATCAACGTCGTCACCAAGTCGGGCACGAACGCGTTCCACGGCGGGCTCTTCGAGTACCTGCGCGACGAGTCCCTGAACGCCAACGACCCCGTGACGAAGGCGAACCAGTTCCGCGCCGGCCGGCCCAACAAGCGCCCCGCCTCGCGCATCAACCAGTTCGGCGGGCGCATCGGCGGCCCCATCGTCGAGAACAGGGCCTTCTTCTTCTTCAGCTACGACGGCCAGCGCTCGGACATCCCGCAGGTCTTGGACGTGCCGAACCTCTCAGCCGCGCCCGCCGCCGCGCAGGCGATCCTCGTCCCCAAGCTCAACACCTATCAGGTCGGCCGCAACCAGGACGTCTTCCTGGGCAAGGCGGACATCTCGCTGAACCAGAGTAACCAGTTGTCGCTTCGCTATAACCATCAAGGGTTCACGGGTCAGAACAACGAGAACAACGGGCCGCTCTCGGCCGAGGAGCACTCGGGCGACAGCATCGTGAAGAGCGACACCTTCAGCGGCAGCCTCTCTTCGGTTCTGACCAAAACAATCGTCAACGAGTTCCGCTTTCAGATCGCGCGCGACAAGGAGCCGGGCGAGGCCAACATCGACACGCCCGAGGCCGTCATCAACACGGGCTCCGGCAACCTCTCCATCGGCCGCAACAACTTCAGCCCGCGCGAGACGACCATCAAGCGCTTCCAACTCATCGACAACGTCTCGCTCGTACGGGGCCGCAGCAACTACAAGTTCGGCATCGACTTCAACTTCGACCGCGTGCTCAACTTCTTCCCCGGCCTCTTCTCCGGCTCCTACACTTTCCCCTCCTACACGGCCTTCGCCAACAACGCGCCCTCGGCCTACACGCAGAACTTCGCGGGCGCGGGCACGTCAGGCGGGACGACCGAGCCGAACCTCTCCGAGTACGCCTTCTACGTGCAGGACGACGTGCGCGTGACGCCGAAGCTGACACTGAACCTCGGCGCGCGCTACGACTACGAGGCTTTGGCCTGTCCCCCCGTGACGAACCCCGACCCGCTGCTCCTCAACAACGGCGTCAACACCGGCAACTGCCCGAAGGACAAGAACAACCTCGCGCCGCGCGCGGGCTTCTCCTACGCGCCCGACGAGCGCACCGTCATCCGCGGCGGCTTCGGCCTCTTCTACGGGCGCACGCCGGCCATCGTCCTGGGCACGGCGCACTCGCAGAACGGCATCAACGTGACGGGCGTGAACCTGACGGCGGCGCAACTTAACACGCTCGGCCTGCGCTACCCGAACATCCTGACGACCGTGCCCTCGGTCGGCTCGGCCAACCCGAACCTCTACTACTTCGCGCCCGACTTCGTGATGCCCTACGTCGAGCAGGGCCGCCTCGGCGTCGAGCGCGAGCTGACGCGCGGCCTGAGCCTCTCGGCCACCTACCTCTTCTACAAGGGCGTCCACCTGACGCGCACGCGCGACGTGAACCTCTCCGCGCCCGTCGCGCTTAACGCGACGGGGCCGGACGGCACCGTCTACACCTTCGAGCGCTTCCCCACCGCGCGCCCCATCTCGCGCGCGACGGGAACCTCCTACAACCGCATCAGCGTCTTCGAGAGCGCCTCGCGCTCGCTCTACAACGGCCTCGCCTTCCAGGCGACGCAGCGCTTCACGCGCGGCCTCCAGTTCATCGCGGCCTACACCTACTCGAAGGCCAAGGACGACCGCCCCGACCAGACGACGGTCGTCGTCGGAGCCGACGACGCGAAGATCGTGCAGAACCAGTTGAACCCGGCGGCCGACTACGCGCGCTCGGACACGGACCTGCGCCACCGCTTCGTCTTCAGCCCCATCTACGACATCGGGAAGATTAAGTGGAGCGAGAACGCGTTCGCGCGCGCCGTCTTAAGCGACTGGACGCTCTCCGGCATCGTGCAGATGCAGTCCGGCTCGCCCTACTCTGCGCTCGTCGGGAACGACCCGAACAACGATGGCAACCGGGCGAACGACCGCCTGCCGGGGACGGTGCGCAACCAGTTCACGACGCCTTCGGTCTACCAGTTGGACGCGCGCGTCACGCGCAACATCCCGTTCAACGAGTCGGTGCGCCTCCGCCTCATCCTCGAAGCCTTCAACATCTTCAACCGCGCGAACGTGGTGACGGTCAACACGACGGCCTTCAACTTCTCGACCGCGGGCGGCGGCACTCTGACCGCGCCGTCCTTCGTGACGGCCTTCGGCACGCCGCGCACCTTCTCCTCGCCCGCCTCGGGCACGACGACCTTCGCCACGCCGCGCCAGTTGCAGTTGGCGGTCAAGTTCGACTTTTAATTTTAACCGCAGAGACACAGAGACACGGCTCGGGGCCTAAGCGCCCCGAGCCGTGTCTCTGTGGTTAAGTTACTGTTTTAATCCCGCGACAAGTTGAGGAGGCGCAGAAGCGCGAGGAAGATGTTGAAGGCGTCGAGGTAGAGGTCGAGCGCGCCGGCGATGTACTCGTTGGTCGGGTAGCGCCGGATGATGTTCGACGTGTCGTAGAGCACGAAGCCCGAGAAGAGCAGCAGGCTGGCGGCCGCCACCGCGAACCCGAGCGCCGACGCGCCGAGGAAGATGTTGACGACGCCCGCCAAGATCACCACGATCAGGCCCGTCATCAGCATCCCGCGCATGAAGCTGAAGTCCCTCTTCGACACGAAGACGTAGGCCGTCAGCCCGCCGAAGATGCCCACGGTCAGCACGCCCGCCGCCAGCAGCGACGCCGGGTTGTAGGCCAGGACGTAGCCGATGAGCGGCGAGATGACCACGCCCGTCAGCGCCGTGAAGCCGAAGAGCGCGACGAGGTTCAGGCCCCGCACGTGTCGCACGGCCTGCGCGGCGAAGACGCCGCCGATCATGATGAAGAACATGATCCACGGGTGCTCGAAGGCGAAGCGCTGGAGCGGCTCGACCGTCAGGGCGACCCCGACGCCCCCGATGGCGAAGAGCGTCGCCGCGAAGAAGAGCGCGTAGACCTTGCGGATGAAGCCCATCCGCTCCTCGACCGACGCCTGCGCCGCCGTCTCGACGCCGTAGCTGCCCCACGCGCCCGGCTGCTGCTGCCAGCCCTGTTGCTGCTCGAAACGTTGATTCTGCGACTGAAAGTCTCTCATCTGAAAAATCCCTCTCCGAAGGGGTCAAAACTCGGCGGCGCGCGCCCTTGTTCGCGCGCCGTCAACTTAGATGATAGCACAGGAGGCAAGGCTGCACGGGGGCCTGGTTTGACAGCCCATATCGCAGTGTATACAATCCCGCCGCGACAGCTTTCAGGGCCTTCTTTGCTAGTATTTTTCACTCATAACATCTCGCCAGCAGGACTTTCGGATTGAACCCCGGAGCGGACGCGTCGTTTAAACGTCCGGCCGCTTAGACCGCTCCCCGCTCATCGCCAAGGGCTATGCCGCGTAAAAACAATCCGGGCCGCCAAGTGTTGAACGGCCTTTTCTTATTGTCCGGCGGGTTGGCGCTCGGCTGGCTCGTGGGGTTGTCAGTCTCGCCGGTCATCCAGACCATCCTGACGAGTCTCGTGGCGGTCGTGGTGAGCATCACCAGCGCGCTCGCCGGGCTGCACGCGGGCGGGCAGGCGGACGGGGAAGAGGGGCCTGCGGCGGCAGGAGAGTCGGAACCCCGCGGCGCGAAGAGCCATAAGTCGCTGCCGGTCGCCTTCGACCCGGTGCCGGTCGCGCTGATGGTGATCGGGCTGGCCTGCGGCGCGTCCGTGGGCGTCTACGCGCGCACGAACGACTGGCTGGGCGCTCGCGGGAAGAGCTTCGCCGAGGAGTGGAGTGAGACCGGGTTGCCGCCTCAGGAGATAACGAGGCGTGTCTTCGACACCCTGTACCCGCCGTCGCCCGCGCCCGGCCGCGGCGCAGAGGTCACCGCCGAAGAGCCGAAGCAGCCGCCGCCGCCGCAGCAGCAGGCGGCCGCGGGCGGCGGCCAACAGTCGCAAGGCGACTCCAAAATCAAAAAGCAGGGCGGCGGCGGCGCACCCGCGGGGCCGCCGCCCGCGCCGCGCGGCGCGGCGTTCTCCGCCGCGGTCACTCAAGACCCTTCCAAGCGGGGGGTGCTCTTTACCGTAACGCAGGAGGAATGTCTCCGCCTGCGGAACGCGGACACGGAGGACGAGCTGAGGCGCGAGATGGCCTCCTCGTCGTCCAACGAATTAACGAGCCTGGCCCAAACCTGTAAGAGTTTCGATTGCCTGAAGGCGGGGGTGCGTCGGTCGTGCGCAAATTCCAAGTGATAGCCCTGTTCATTCTTCTCCTGGCTTCCGCCCAGGTCGGGCGCGCCCAGAGCGAACACATCTTCCTCGTGAAGATGTTCGAGTGCGGCCACGCGCCGGTCGAGAGGTCGCAGACCGGCTTCCGCGTGCGGGGGACGAAAGGGGTTTACACGGCCCTGCACGGGGTCGCGGACTGCAAGCGGATCATGGTGAGCGTCAGGCGGGGGCCGGTGTTGACGCAGCCCTTCGCCATCGAGAAAGTCGATATAAGCCGCGACGTGGCCCTCATCTCTTCGCCGGAGCTGGCCCAGCAGGAGGCCGCCGGCCTTGAGGTCGCGGACAGAGTCGCCTGGGAAACTCTCACCCGCATCGAGGTCTACGGCCACCCCTACGGGCTCAACGGCCTGCAAACGACCCTCGAACTGCGCAGGCCGCCCACGACGGAGCTGAAGGAGCTGCTCCCGGCGGCCCCCCTCTCCGTCATGAGGGCCAGGCAGAGCCCGAACCACCTCACACAGGTCATGAGCATCCAGGGCAACCTCCTCCCGGGCCACTCGGGCGCGCCGATCCTGGACCCGAACGGCCGCGTCCTGGGGATCGCCAACGGCGGGCTGAAAGAGGGCGCCGTCGGCATCTCCTGGGCCGTGCCGTTTCAGGGCATCAAGTGGGACGAAGAGGGCTGGGCCGCCAGGGTGAGGGCGCTGGCGCAGCTAAACCCGAACGTCCTCTTCGCCGCCGAGGCCGCGCCCGTCGATCTGACTTCGGAGGCGGCCACGAACAGCCTGTGCGGCCCCATCTCGAAACTCGTCGAGGCCAGCAAGACGGGCTTCGACTCCATCATCGGGGAGCCCATCTTCCCCGGCACGTCCTACGCCTCGTTCAAGACGACGATTGAGCTGCCCGGGGCGACCTATGGCTCGGTCAAGCCAAAGAGACCGGCCTCCTACACCATGTATGAGACCGACGTGGCCGCGATGGCCGAGAGCCAGATGTACGGCCTGGCGAGCCGGATCACGTCGTGCTTGCCGACGTGGCAGAAGAAGGAGGAGGACCTAACGGGCTACAAGGGGTATAAGTTCAGGGAGAGGGCCGGGAGCACTATCATCACCGTCGCCTACAACCTTGAGCCTTCTAAGTACGGCAGCAAACATGCCCTGCTTCTGACCGTTGACCCGCCGCCCGAACTCGGGTGGGAGTAGGGCCCGGCGGCGGCGCGGCCCTCCTGAGCGCGAGGCCGGTGAAGATTGTCTAGCGAGAGTCGCATCCCGCCCGTCCTCTTCGTGCTGGCGGCGGCGCTTCTGTGGAGCACGGGCGGGCTCTTCATCAAGGCGACGCCGCTCGACGCCTTCCAGCTCTCGTTCGGGCGCTCGCTCTTCGCGGCCGTGACGGTGGCGCTGCTGACCTGGCGCGAGGGCTTCCGCGTCACGGGGCTGACGCTCGTCTCGTCCGTCCTCTACGCGGCGCTGCTGCTGCTGTTCGTGATGGCGAACAAGCTGACGACGGCGGCCAACGCCATCTTCCTGCAATACACCGCGCCGGTCTACGTGCTGGTGCTCGAGCCGCTGCTCTTCAAAGAGAAGTTCCGGCGCTCGGACGTGTTCGTCGTCGCGGCGTGCGTCGTCGGCATGTCGCTCTTCTTCGTCGGGCAGCTCCGGCCGCAGGAGGTCGAGGGGAACCTGACGGCGCTCGCCTCGGGCGTCTGCTTCGCGCTCTTCCTCCTATCCTTAAGACGCGCGCGCGCGGGCGGCGTCAACCGCGCCTCGTCGGTCATCTACGGGAACCTTCTGCTGTGCCTCGTCACGCTGCCGTCGTTCACGGCCGTGGCGGGGAGTTTGACGACGAAGGACGTGTTGTGTGTGCTCTACCTCGGCGTCGTGCAGATCGGGCTGGCCTACACGCTCTTCACGCTGGGCATGGCGCGCGGCGTGCGCTCGCTCGACGCGGGCGTCGTCGGCTACATCGAGCCGATGCTCAACCCCGTCTGGGTCTTCCTCTTCCTCGGCGAGCGCCCCTCGAACTGGGCCATGTTGGGAGGGGCGATAATCATCGCCGCCGTCTCCATCCACACGGTCGCCCTGGCGCGTCGCGCTAAGGCGCGTGAACCGTGAACCGTAAACCGTGACAAGAGGAAAGCCCTTCCTTCTTGTCACGGTTTACGGTTCACGGTTCACGCGCCTAGCGGAAGTCTTTGATGAGGACGACGCTCGTCGTCTCGACGCTGCGGGTGGCGACGAGGCGGTTGTCGCGCGACCAGTCGAAGGAGGCGACGTTGTCGGCGGCGAAGTTCGTGAGCTGCACGGGCCGGCCGCCCGCGAGCGGCTGCATCCAGACATTGGTCGTCCCCGTCCGCGCGTCGAGGTAGGCGATGCCGCGGTTGTCGGGCAGCCAGACGGTGTTGGCGCGGAAGGTCGGCGCGACCTCGTAAAGCCTGGTGGGCTCGCCGCCCTCGATGGGGATGACGGCGAGGCGGTTCGCCGAGAAAGGCCCTTCGCCGTACGTGCAGACGAAGGACTTGCCGTCGGGCGAGACGAAGGGCCAGGACGCCGGGCGGCTCGTCAGCCGAACCGACTCGCCGCCTTCGATCGGCACCTTCCAGACCGCCGAGTCCTGCCCGCCGCCGTAGGTCGCGTAGACGACCCAGCGGCCGTCCGGCGTCACGTGCGGGAAGTTCTCGCCGCGCCCCGAGGTCAGACGCAGGGGGTTCCCGCCGTCCGCGTCCATCCGCCAGATGTTGAAGGGGCCACCCGCGCGGTTCGAGACGAAGACGACGTAGCGCCCGTCCGCCGAGACCGAAGGCCCGTAGTTCGAGCGCGCGCCGACCGTCAACTGCCTCTGCCCCGTCCCGTCCGCGTTCATCGACCAGATGTCCCACCCGCCGCCCGCCATCGACGCGTAGACGATCCTCCCGTCCGGCGTCCACGAGAGCCCGTAGTAGCCGTCGAACTTCCCCGAACCCGTCGTGATCTGCCGCGCGCGCGCCGCGTCACCCGCGGGCGCGACCCAGACGTTCGGCACGCGGTCGGTCTGCACCGTGACGAGCGCCGAGCCGTCGGCCGTCACGCTCGCGCCGAGGTACGTGTTCAGGTCGTTAGTGACGCGCCTAACCTCCCCGTCAGACAGGGAGAGCGTCCAGATCTGCGCCGGGCTCAGCTCCGCCTCGGTCGCGCTCAAGACGAGTCCCGCGCCGTCGGGCAGCCACGACAACTGCCGCACGTCCACCCAACGCGTCTCCGTCAAGCGCCGCTCCGCGCCGTCCGAGACTTTAAAGGTCGTGACGCCGATGGCGGGCGAGCTTCCGTTGAGCGCGTCGAGCGAGGCGTAGGCGCAGGCGACGGTCTCCCCGTCGGGCGACCACGCGGGCAGCCCGAGGGCGTCCGGGCTCTTGCGCGTGACGACCGCGCGCGCGTTCGCGCCGTCGGAGTCCGCGACGTAGAGGGACAGCTCGCGGCCGAACTCACCCCGCAGGTAGGCCAGCCGCCGCCCGTCGGCCGAGAGGGCGGCCGGGCCGGCGGAGATGTCGTCGAGCACCTTCACGGCCGGGCCGCCGAGCGCCGGGATGCGGAAGAGCGCGGGCGGCTGCGCGCCCTCCTGCCTCACGCCGTAGTAGAGGTGCTGGCTGTCGGGCGAGAAGACGAGCGCGGCGTAAGAAGCCCCTTCGGCCGGCGCGACGACCTGCTGTGTGTTGCTCGCGGCCGAGACCTGTCTGACCCAGACGCCCTGCCCCTGCCGCCCCGGCTCGTCGGCGACGTAGGCGAGGTAGTTGCCGTCCGGCGAGATGACGGCCTCGCCCACCGCGCCGCTCACGGGCAGCCGCGTCAGCTTCATGGTGGGGAAGGCCGCGGGCGCGGGAGTGCGGGCGCGCTCGACGTCGGGCCGCACGGAGGTTCGGTAGATGACGTAGACGAGCCCCGCGACCGCGGCGAACACCGCGGCCGCGATGAGCACGGCCGCGCGGGCGGGGTGGCCGCCCGAGGGTTGCGGAGGGGCGGTGGGGGTGTCGGTCGATGAGAGTGACGCGGTCGGGACGTGGCCGTCGCTCGGCTCTTTCTCGGGGGAAGGGAAGTGCGGGGCCGCCGTGTCGTGTACGGAGACGGCCGCGGCGTTGACGACCGCGCGGCCCTCATCCTCGACCCGCGCGGCCGAGAGGGCGTGCGACTCTTTCTGCCCCTCCCGCCGCTCCCTCACCTCGACGGCGAAGCGGTAGCCGCGGCGCGGGACGGTCTCGACGAACGCGCCGCCGCCCTCGGGCTCGCCGAGCGCCTTGCGCAGCGTGAAGACGTTCTGCGCGAGCGTCGCCTCGCCGACGAAGGTGTCGGGCCAAATCTCCTTGAGCAGTTCCTCCTTCCGTATCACGCGTCCCGCGCCGCGGACGAGCGCGAGCAGCGTCTCGAACTCCTTCGGGGTCAGGCGGACGGGCCTGCCTTCGCGCAGGAGCAGGCGCTCCGAGGCGTCGAGGGTGAAACGGTCGAACTCGTATAAGTGCCTTATTTCGCCAGCCATAAACCGCTTTTGAAAGTTCTTTGATAACTCTTTGAAAACTATTTTGGGGCGCTTTGACCCGCTTTTGATGAGCGCCGCGATCCCCGGCCGCGTTACTCCCCGCGAGCGTGTGTGACGCTCTTTATACGAGCCGCACACGCCGGCCCGTTCGGGACTTTCGACACTAAAGGGAGGATGTATGAAAAAGCAAATTTCGAGAGCACTTCTGGGGCTGGCCGCGGCGCTCGCGCTGACCGCCGCCGCCTACGCGCAGGCCGTCACGAACAGGGTCGCCGTCCGCGTCCCCTTCGACTTCGTCGCGGGCGGGACGCAGATGCCCGCCGGCATCTACACAGTCCGCCGGGTCAGGTCTGACGCCGAGACCGCGCTCATCATCCGCGGCGTGGACGGCCGTACCTCGGCGCTCGTCCTGACCAACACGGGCGAAGGCCGCCCGACGACGGCCGCGCTCGTCTTCCGCCGGCACGGCGACCGCTACTTCCTCGCCGAGGTCTCGATGCCCGGCGCGGCCTCAGTCCGCGAGCTGCCCAAGACCGGCGCCGAGCGCCGCCTGGAGCGCGAGCTGGCCGAGCGGAAGGGCGAGTCGAAGGAAGTGACGGTTGTTGGAAGTGTGCAGTAACAGAACCGCGAGCGGTAGCGAGCGGGTGCGGGTGACATCAATCGTGCCGTTGATGTCACCCGCACCCGCTCGCTACCGCTCGCGGTTCTGTTATGCAGTTAGCCGGCGGACGATTCGTAGCAACTCGTCGGGGTCTACGGGCTTGGGGATGTGGACGGCGAAGCCGGCTTCGAGGGCGCGCTCGCGGTCTTCGTCCATGGCGTGGCCGGTCAGCGCGATGGCAGGGACGGCTTCGAGGCCGGGCATGCGGCGCAGCTCCGCGAGCAGCGCGTAGCCGTCCGTGCCCGGCATGCTGATGTCGGAGATGATGAGGCCGGGGCGGCGCTCGCCCGCGCGCCGGACGGCCTCGGCCGCCGAGCCCGCGCCGAAGACCTCGTAGCCCTTGTGCGTGAAGAGCATCTCAAGCAGTTCGAGCGTCTCGGGCGAGTCATCCACGACGAGCACGGGCACGCCCTCTTCTTCCGATTCGGGCACGACCTCCGGCTCCGGCTCGCCCACGTCCTCCGCCGCGACGGCGCAGGGCAGCCCGAAGGTGAAGCGCGAGCCGCGCCCGTCGCCTTCCGACTCGGCGACGACCCAGCCGCCGTGCAGCTCCGCGAGCGCCCGCACGATGGCCAGGCCCAGTCCGAGCCCGCCGTACTGCCGCGTCGTCGAGCCGTCGGCCTGGCGGAAGCGGTCGAAGACGTGCGGCAGGAACTCGGGCTCGATGCCGACGCCCGTGTCTCTGACCTCGACGCGCGCCTCGCCGTTCTCGCGCCACACGCGCACCGAGACGCGCCCGCCGCGCGGCGTGAACTTGACGGCGTTCGAGAGGAGGTTCCACACGACCTGTTGCAGGCGGATCGGCGCGCCCTGCACGACGAGCGGGCAGTCGGGCAGCTCGACCGCGAGCCTGATGTCGCGCGAGGCGGCCTCGGCGCGGACGGGCTCGGTCGCGAGCCCCACCACGGCGCAGAGGTCAACCGGCTCCCACTCGATGCGGAGCTTGCCCGAGACGATGCGCGAGATGTCGAGCAGGTCGTCCACGAGCCGCGCCTGGAGCCGCGCGTTGCGCTCGATGGCGTCCAGCCCCTGCGCGAGCATCGAGGCGTCGGTGGCCGCGCCGCCCGCGCGCAGGAGGTTGACCCAGCCGAGCACGGGCGTCAGCGGCGTCCGTAGCTCGTGCGAGAGCGTGGCGAGGAAGATGTCCTTCATGCGGTTGGCCTCGACCAGCTCGCGGTTGACGCGGCTCAGCTCGGCCGTGCGCTCCTCGACGCGGCGCTCCAGCTCGCGGTTCAGCTCCTCTAAGCCGTTGCGCGCCTCGCGCTCGGAGAGCAGCAGGCGGCGGTGCTCGATGCCGCGCGCGACCGTGTGGGTCAGCTCGTCGATGATGCAGGGCTTGGTGAGGTAGTCGTACGCGCCGTGGCGCAGCGCGGCGATGGCCGACTCGACCGCGGCGAAGCCCGTCAGGACGACGACGATGGTCAGGGGCGCGCGCGCGCGCACCTCCTGCAAGAGCGAGAGGCCGTCGCCCTCGTCCATGTGCAGGTCCGTGAGGACGAGGTCGTACTCGGGGCCGCGCTCGAGCAGCGCGACGGCCTCGCGCCCGCTCGAGGCCACGTCCACCTCGTAGCCTTCGAGGCGCAGCACCTCGCTGATCGTGAGGACGATGTTCTCCTCGTCGTCCACGACCAGCAGCCGCGCCGGAGCCGCGGCCGCGTCCCGCGTTGTCGTCTCGTCGGACATAAAAGGTTGGGCGTCGGGCGTCGGGCGTCCGGGGCTGGCAGGCGTTATCCGGCCTGCCCCTGCTTCACCAATTCTATGGCGAGCCGCAGGCCGTCGGCCAGGCGGCGGCGCGTCGTGATGTCTTCCAGCTCGACGCCGAGCTTGACGAGGTCGGAGGCGACGTGCGCGCTGACGCCCGTGATGACGGTCGCCGCGCCGAGCAGGCGCACCGAGCGGACGGTGTTGATGAGGTGCGCGGCCGTGTAGGTGTCAACCACCGCGGCCCCCGTGATGTCCACGAGCACCACCTGCGCGCACTCGCTGCGCACGGCCTGGAGAAGCGCCGAAGACATCTGCGACGCGCGCTGGTCGTCGAGCGTGCCGACGAGCGGGACGAGCAGCACGCCGTCCCAGATTTCGACCACGGGGCTCGACAGTTCCGTGATCTGCTGCCGCTGCTGGCGGTGTTCGAGCGCGCGCCGGACGGTGCGCTTCAGGTCTTCGACCATGCAGGGCTTGACGAGGTAGTCGTAGACGCCCTGCCTTAACGCGTCGATGGACGACTCGATGGAGGCGTAGCCCGTGAGCACGATGGTCACGACCGAGGGGTGGCGCTGCTGCATCTCGTGCAGCAGCGTGCTCCCGTCCATGTCGTCCATGCGGAGGTCCGTGAGCACGAGGTCGTACTGGTGGCGCGCGGCCAGCGCCAGCGCCTCGCGCCCGTCCGACGCGGTCGCCACGTCGTAGCCCTCCTGTTCTAGGATGGCGGCGGTCGTGATGCGCACGTTCTCCTCGTCGTCCACGACGAGGATGCGCGGGCGGCGGGCGGGCGGGCGGCCGTTGGTCGGCCCGGCTCTCTCAGAACTTCTTTCCGGCATCGGCCTCCGAAAGGGTCGGCGAGTCCACGGGGAGGATGACGTTGAAGGTCGTGCCCGCGCCCTCCTCGCTCGTCGCCTCGATCCGGCCGCCGTGGTGGCGCACGATGTCCTGCGTGACCCACAGGCCGAGCCCCGTCCCCTTCGAGCGCGTCGAGAAGAAGGGCTCGAAGATGCGCGCGAGGTCGGCCTCGCCGATGCCGCGCCCCGTGTCGCTGATCTGGACGGAGACGGTCGGCTGCAACGCCTGCTCGTAACGGGACGTGCGCACCGTGATGCGCCCGCCCTTCTCCATCGCCTGCTGCGCGTTGAGGAGCAGGTTGAGGAAGACCTGCCGGAGCTGGTCGGCGCGCGCGCGAACCTTCGGGAGCTGCGGGTCGAAGTGGCGGACGACCTCGACGCGCGCCTGCTTCATCTTCTTCTCGACCAGGATCAGCGTCTCCTCGATGAGCTGGTTCGCATCGACCCACTCGACCTCGCCCGAGCGGCGCGCGAACCCGAGCATCTGGCGGATGATGTGCGAGACGCGCTCGGTCTCCTTGCGCGCGACTTCGAGGAACTTGCTGTTCTTCTCCATGTCCCTGCTCGTCGTGAGCAGGTAGAGCGAGTTCTTGATGGCCTCCAGGGGGTTGTTGACCTCGTGCGCGATCGACGCCGCGAGCCGCCCCACGGCCGCCAGCTTCTCCGACTCGAAGAGCTGCTGTTCGACCCTGCGCCTCTCAAGCTCGCGTATCTCGGAGAGGTCGTGCAGCACCGAGACGACGGCCGTCACCTGCCCCTTCGCGTCGGCGACCTCGGCCGAGGTGATCTCCATCGGGAGGCGGCTGGCCGTCTCCGGGTCGATGAGCTCGATCTCCGCCTGCCGCCCCGACTCCGCGCCGGAGGCGAGGCCCGAGATGAACGAGGTGAGCTTGACCGAGTTGTTGCGCACCGCGCGCAGCGCCGCCCAGGGCATCTCGTCCCGCTCCTGGAAGAGCAGCTCGGCGCGCTGGTTGAAGAGGATGAACTTGCCCGAGGTGTCGCAGACCGCGATGGGCTGGCCGACGTTTTCGAGGATGAGGTCGAGGCGGTCGCGCTCGCGCCGCGCTTCGGACTCGGCCTGCTGGAGCTTGACGAAGTTGCGCGCCAGCTCCTCGTTGGCGCGGCGCAGGTCGGTCACGTCGCGGAAGATGGAGACGAGGCCGATGCGCTCGCCGCGCGCGTTCAGGGCCGGGGTCGAGATGACCTCGAAGTGTATGTCCGAGCCCTCGATGGGGTCTACGAGGATGAGGTCGCGGCCGACCACCTCTTCGGACGCAACCGCGGCGCTCGAAAGGTAGGCGGAGAAGAGCAGGTCGTTCATCTCCAGCGCCCTGCGCTTGCCCTCGCTCGCGTCGCGGCGGTCGCTGAAGAGTTCTTCGGCGCGCCGGTTCTGCAGGAGGATTTCGTTGTCCATGTTGGTGAGGACGATAGGGTCGGCCACCGACTTCATGATCGACTCGACCCACTGCCGCTCGCGCTGGAGCTTGCGCACGGAGGAGCTGAGGCGCTCGACGTTGGCCGTGTTCGAGAGGATGGAGCCGATGCGGTCGGCGTAGCGCGTGAGCAGGGTGAGCTGCGCCTCGTCCAGGTCCCCGCGCCGCGCGCCGACGTAGAGCGCGCCGGTCGAGAGCGACTGCGGGAGCCAGAAGCGCTCCGTGCCTTCGGCGCGCAGCGGGCCGGTCGTCTCGCGCTCGGCGCGCGGGTCGGCGTGGAGCTGCCCGCCGAAGAGCGGGAGCGCGAGCAGGTCCGTCCGGACTCCGATCTGCCGCAGGAACTCGGCGGCCGACTCGTCTTCGCGCGCGAGCCAGGCGGGGCGGCCGTCGTGCACGATGCGCACGTGCGGCGCGTTTGAGTCGAGCGGCAGCTCGAGCCCGACGAGCGCCGCGTCGTCGGCGAACCCGGCCGCGCCGCGCACGCGCATGACGCCCTTGGGTCGCTCGACCAGGGCGATGGCGGCGCTCGCGTGCCCGAGCCCCGCCGTCAGCGTGTCGAGCACCAGCGAGGTCTGCTCGTCGAGGCTCTGCGCCGCGAGGAGCTGCGTTGTCATCTCGAAGAGCAACTCGTACTGGTGCAGCGACAGCAGGCCCCCCGCCCCCTCGGCCGGGGCGTCGAACGCCTGCCCGATCTCTGCCGTGCGGTGTTCCATAAAACAGTAGGCAGTAGGCAGAAGGCAGAAGGCAGCCGCTCCGCGTTAAGAGAATTGAAAATTTAACCCCGGCTTTTCGCCGCCGGGCTCTTAACTGCCTACTGCCATCTGCCTACTGCCTACTCCCCCTCAGCTCCGATCCACGTCCACCGTCACCCGGCGGCGCGGCTCCTCGGCGAGTGGCTCGGCCCCCGGCCCCATGGCCGGGCGCGAGACGGCGGGCGTCAGGCCGACGGCCTCGGCGTACTTGAGGTAGGTGTCGATGGAGGCGACGACGACGCGCGCCTCGACCGTGATCAGGTCGATGCCGACGAGCGAGATGCGGACCCACGCGTCGATGACGATGCCCTTGTCCAGCACGCGGTCGAGCACGTCAATCAGGCTGGTTCCGCCGGGTGCCCTCTCAACAGCCATGTGAACGGTTCCTCTCTTCCGAGAAATTTGAAACTAGGGGTGTTGGGTGTTGGGTGTTGGTTTTAACTAAAACCTGACACCCAACACCCGACACCTTATTCTTTCCTTCTGCGCGACGCGCGGGCCTTCGAGCCCTTCGCGCCGCCGCGCGCCGTACCTTCAGAGCGCGCGGGCGCTTCGCCGAGTTGCCTGATCTCGCGCTCGAGGGCGGCGACGCGCTCGCGCAGCTCGACGTTCTCGGCCTCGGCGACGGCCGCGCGCGTCGTCAGGTTCGTGTCGTAGCGCCACCAGTTCAGCCCGATCTGCTCGGCCTTGTCGATGGAGCAGACCAGGAGGCGGATCTGCAACGTCAGCAGCTCGACGTTCGCCAGTGAGACCTTGATGTCGCCGGCGATCACCAGCCCCTTGTCCAGAATCCGGTCGAGCACGTCGACCAGACCCGGCGGGCGCGCGGTGATGAGGCTCGTTCTCTCGCTAGACATAGGCAGTAGTCAGTAGACAGTAGTCGGTGGACAGTAGATAGAACCTGCTTATTACGAACCGTGCGTTTGTCATCCCCAACGTCAGCAGAGCGGAGCCTACTGGCTACTGACTACTGTCTACTGACTACTAGAGCAGTTTCCCGATCGGCCCGAGGTCGATGTTCAGTTCCTCGTCCCGAAGGCCGAAGTGCTCTTTGAGTTCGGCCATCTTCTCTTCGAGCTTCATCAGCGCGAGCCCCAGTTCTTCGACCTGCTCGGGCGAGAGACCGCCGCCCTCCATCCGGCGCACGGCCTGCTTTTCGAGCAGCCGCCGGATCAGCTCAATCAGGGTCAGGACGAGTTTGGCCAGCCCCTGCTCGACCGACTGGGCGTCGATGTTGACGCGCTCCGGCAGCCGGTCGGCCACGCGCCGGAGTTCCGCGACGAACTCCGCCGTGTGCTCTGTCTCGACCTCCGGCTCGGCCGGGGCTGGGGAATCAAAGGGGGAAGGCTCCACAAGAGTACCCCGTTAACGCGCGACGTGTCCACACCTGATTTAGGTATCGCGCATTGTAACAGACGCGCTAGGATAGTAGGCAGTAGGCAGCAGGCAGTAGGCAGCCGCTCCGCGTTAAGAGAATTGAAAATTTAACCCCGGCTTTTCGCCGCCGGGCTCTTAACTGCCTACTGCCATCTGCCTACTGCCTACTGTTTAATGTCGCTGAAGCTGTAGGGCGGCCACGGGCCGCTGGTGAGGAGCCGCAGGTCTCGGCGCTCGGCGGCGAGCGCGCGCAGGCGTACGCGGTAGTCTTCGACGCGCCCGCGCTCGACTAAGTGGGCGGCGCCGACTAAGAGGGCCTTCGTCAGGCTCAGGCGCTCGGCCGTCTCGCGCGCGAGTTCGCCCACGCCCGACGCGAGCCACGCCGCCGCCTCTTCCGCGCGCCGCCGCGCGCCCTCCTCGCCCAGAATCTCCCGCCGCTTCTTCAGAAGGAACGCCGTGCCCGCGCCCTTCGCGCCGAGTTCGACGCCGGCAGCCACCGGGCGGAGGGTTCCGCCGCCTTCGGTTTCGATTTCCGCCTTCTGCCCCTCCGCCTTCCCCATAAGCTTGACGCTCATCTCGACGCGGCCGCGGACGCGCGCGAGGGCGGCCGAGAGCGCGGCCTCGTTATTCGAGACGTACTCGGCGAGGCGCTCCGGCGCGGCGCGCGTGCCGAAGCGGCAGGGGAGCGGCGTCGTGACGGCGAGCGCCGCCGCGTTCACGCGGTTGTGCGCCAGCAGGTTCTCTTCGCTGACGACCGCCGCCTCTTCACCCGCCTCGCTCACCAGGGCCGTCAGGCCGCCGAACGTCAACGCCCGCACGCGCGCGCCGCCGACGCCGGCCAGCCCCTCGAACGCCGACTCCGGCAGGTCTTCGCCCAGGCAGTAGACGTACAGGCTCATCGTCACTCGACCGCGCGCGTCACACGCCCGCGCAGAAGCTCCACCCGCCGCTCGCGCTCGCCGAGGACGCGGTCTACCGTCTCGACCGAGCCGAGAAAGAGGTTCAGGCCGAGGTAGACGAGGTCAACGTCGGCCACCGCAATCGTCACCTCGCCCGCGATCACCAGCCCGCGGTCGAGCACGTGGTCGAGCGTCTCCAGCAGCGACAGCTCCTCGTCTTCGTCAAGCTCAAGCTCAAGCTCTTCGTCCATCATCCTTCCACCACCGCGAAGTTGTATGCGGGCCAGGGGCCGGTCAGCTCGAAGCGGAAGCCGAGCGGCGCGTAGCGTTCGGCGAGTCGTTCGGCGGCCGCGCGGAATGCGTCGAAGCCTTCGGCCGGGACGAGAAAGGCCAGGCGCGCGGCCAGCTCGCCCTGCTCGGTCGCCTCGTCCTTGAGCACGCGCAGGCGCGCGGCCGCGTCGCACGCTTCGGCGAGCGTCTCTTCCGTTTCGCGCGCGACGCGGCGCGTCTCGGCGCGCGCCTCCTCGTCGCGCAGGCCCTCGATCTTCTTGCGTAGGAGGTACGCCTGACCCGGCGTCGAGGCGTCGGCGCGCTCGGCCATCTCGCGCAGGCGCGCGCTCAACCGCGTCACCTCCCCGCGCAGGCGACCGCGCTCGACGTAGACGTTGACGCCCCACTCCTCGCGCCCTTCGATGCGCGCGAGCACGTCGCGGAACTGCGCGGCGCGCTCTTCGAGCATCCGTGCGACGCCCTCCCGCCTGAGATAGATGGTGCCGAAGCGAAGCGGCACGACCGCCGCCCTGCGCGCGAAGTGCTCGGCCACGCGCTCGTGCCTCAGCGCGCGCGTCGCCGTCCACGTCGCGTCCGAGAGGCGCTCGTCGAGCGCGCCCTCGCCGTAAGCTTCGAGCGGCACCGCGCTCACGACCGCCGCCAGCCCCCCGGCCTCGACGGCTTGGAGCTTATACTCGTCCTCGATGGCCTCGGGCAGCTCCGCGTCGAAGAGCGCCGCGAGCGCCGCCGAACTGCCGACGCAGTAGACGTAGAGGCCGCGCCCCTCCTCAACCTGATTCCGACTCTTACCCATCACTTCAGAATTTCAAACCTTACTCCAGCCGCGGAAGTGTTCGAGCAGGGCGTCGCGCCCGCGCACTTCGCCGGGTCGCTCGGGCGCGAGGAAGAGTTCGACGCCGGGGAGTCTCTGCTCGAACTCCCTGACGACCGGCGTCTGCGAGCGCCGGCGCGCCGCGCAGAAGTCGCAGGCGCGCGCGGCCTCTTCCGAGAGGACGTTGTTGACGACGAGCCGCCGGAGGGGCACGCGCAAGTGTTCGAGTCTCGCCGCCAGCCGCGCCGTCTCTTCGAGGCTCATCCGCTCGGGGATGGCGACGCCGACGAACTCGCAGGCTTCGGCGTCGGTCAGCAGCGCCGCGACGCGCTTGATGGATTTCGAGAGCGCGACCAGCTCTTCGGCCACGCCGCCCCAGCGTACCACGTTCTTGTACTTGAGGAGCAGCTTGATGAAAGTCCGCACCCACGCGAGCGCCACCTCGGGCAGCTCCAGGAAGCGCAGCAGGTGACCCGTCGGCGCGGTGTCCAGGACGATGGTCGTGTACCTCCCTTCGTCGATGAGGTCGCTGACGGTCGAGAGGGCCGCGATCTCGTCGATGCCCGGCGGGGCGAGCGCGACCAGCTCGCGCATCGCCTCCCGGTCGAACTGCACCTCCCAGCGCGAGCCGCCCGTCAGCGACTCGAACAACTCGTCCGTCCAACGCCGGTAGCGCTCCTTCAGCTCCTCGAAGCGCGCCGCCGGGTCGATCTCCATCGCGTCGAGGTTCGACGTGCCCGCCACCCCCTTCTTCAACTCGCCTACCTGTTCCTCGAAACTGTCCGACAGCGAGTGCGCCGGGTCGGTCGAGAAGACGAGCACGCGCGCCGCCTCGTCCGACTCCGCCAGCGCGAGCGCGTAAGAGCCGGCCGCGGTCGTCTTCCCGACGCCTCCCTTCCCGCCGAAGATGACGAGGCTCTTTGGTTCGAGGCGGAAGCCCGGCCGTGAGGGAGGGCTTCCGCCTCCCGTCGTGCGTTTTGAAGGAAGACGCGCGCCCTCCCTCACGGCCGGGCTTCCGCCTGCCGTCTGCCACAACACGCCCGCGAACTCGCGCAACGCTTTGGCCCCGCGCACCTCGGAAGGGAAGAGCGGGACGCGCCTTTGTCGGAGGGCCTTAAACTCCTTGGCGATTGCGCCGAGCCAGCGCGACTGCATCCGCGCGCGCGCGCGGCAGAATGGGCAGGCGTCGTGCTCGCGCTCGACGCGGTTGACGACGAGGTCGGTGACCGGCGCGCCCTCGGCGCGGAGCGAGGCGAAGTAGCGCGCCGTCTCTTCAAACGCCATCGCCTCCGGGATGGTGACGAGGACGAAGCTCGCGCGCGCCGGGTCGAAGAGCATCGCGCGCACGGCCGCGACGCGCGCGGCGAGGTCGCGCAGGAAAAGATCGACCTCGTCCTCGCGCACGCGCCCGCGCCGCGCGAAGTGCGCGACCATGTAGCGGTGCTTCTCCGACATCACGTCGAGCGCGCCGACCCAGCGCGCGAAGACTTCCGGCAGGCGCAGCATCCGCGACGTGTGCCCCGACGGCGCGGTGTCCACCAAGACGCGCGCGAAGTCGCCGGCGCGCTCGACCTCGCTCAGCTCGAAGAGCGCCATCACCTCGTCCATGCCCGGCAAGCTCAGGTCGAGCAGGTCGTTGATGTCGGCCTCGTCGAGGATGGTGCCGCGGTCGGCAATCTCGGCCAGCACCGCGCGGTGCTTCTCTTTGAAGGCTTCGAGCGCGGCCGCCGCGTCCATCTCGCGCGCGAAGAGTCGCGGCGCGTTCTCGCCCCGGCCGCGCCGCGCGACCTCGGCCGTGCGGTCGCCGACTTCGACGCCCAGGCTGTCGGAGAGTGAGTGCGCCGGGTCGGTCGAGAAGAGGAGGAGGCTGGAGCCCGGCTCGGCGGCGTCGAGCAGCGCGAGCGCGGTGGCGGCGGCGGCCGTCGTCTTGCCCGTGCCGCCCTTGCCGCCGAAGAAGAGGTAACGCGTGTTTGGGAAATCCTCGGGGAGGTGAGATTTTTGATTTGCGATTTTTGATTTGCGATTCGGGGAGGCGCGCGGAGTTCGTTCCATGACTTCAATCGCAAATCAAAAATCTAAAACCGTGTCAGCGCCCGCCGCCGGGCTCGTAGAAGTCGCCGGACGCCTCGTCGCCGCCGGCCTCGATGACCATCGAGGAGGTGTCGGCCGTGTGCACCTGGCCCAGGGCTTCGAGCTGGCGGGCCTTGATGGCGCGCAGGCGCGCGAACAGCTCGCGCTCGGCCTCGGCGTAGTCCTCGTCGGAAATCTCCTCCAGCTCGTAGCGCATCTGGAGTTCGAGCAACTGCTCCTTGATGACCGACTCGTCGTTCAGCTCCTTGTCGGCGAGCTGCTGAATCTGCCGCATGATGAACTTAAACCCGTTCACCGGCGCGAGCAGGATGTCGTCAATCAGGAACATGTTTGTATTGTGCGTCGCCCGCGGCGAAGTTCAGGACGGGGTGCTCCCGCCGCTGTCTTCGCCGTCAGGCTTGACGACCTTAGTCAGCGCCGCGATGTCCCTGCCGTTGCGCTCGGTGACGGCCGCCAGCGAGCGCAGTGCCTCTTCCGTCCTGATTTGTGAGTCGATGAGGGCATTCATCTTTTCGTCAAGGTGTGCATGCCTCTCGTCCGCCTTCACCCGCGCGTCCACGAGCGCGCCGATGCGCTCGCGCAGGTCGCGGCGTTCGCGGCGGAACTGCTGCGCCATCAGAACCACCGTGCGCTCCAGCCGGTCTAACCGCCTGGAGGCGCGGGCGTCCGCCTCTTCTAACTTCTGCATGCCTTCTTCAAACCTCTGCATGCCGGCGGTAATTTGCGCCTGCTGTTGGAGGATGAAGTCCATCGTGCGCTGGCGTTCTTCGTCTGTCATGGTTTGAGCCCTCAAGTTCAAAGCGGCCCATGTCGGTGGCGGGCGTCGCCGCTCAGGCGGCGCCCTCGCCGCGCTCCAGCTTCAGGCGGATGTGGACGAAGTTGTAGGGGGGCCACGGGCCCGTGTACTTGAAGGAGAGCTTGCCCTCGTACTTGGCGGCGATCTCCTTGACCTTGGCGTCGAACTCAGCCTCGCGGTCGCGCTCGATGAGGAAGGCGGCGTTCATGATCATCTTGTCGCCGATGGGCTTGTTGGCGCGCGAGGCGACGGCCGTGTCGCGCAGGTAGTCGTAGACCTCGCGGACGTAGGCGTCCGACTTCTCGGCCAGCGCCGTCTCGACCAGGCGCCCGAGCTGCATCCGCGCGAAGTAGGTCGAGCCCCCGCCGCGCGAGGTGATCTGCTCCTTGAGGTTGCGTATCTCCTCGCTCTCCTCTTCCAGCTCGCCGATGACGCGCTCGCGGTCCCAGTTGACCTTCAGCCCGAACTCGACCTTGCCCGCCATCTTCGCCAGCACGTCGCGGAGCGCGTCGTAGGTGCCGCGCATCAGCTCCATGATGTCGTCCTCGGTGCGGAAGAGCACGCCGAAGGCCATCGGCAGCACGGTGAACTCGCGCATCACGGTCTCGTTGACCTGCTCGTGCGCGAAGACGTTCTCGCGCGTCGGGTCGTAGACCTGGATGGGCGTGTTTGAGACGACCGCCGCGAGCCCGTCGTGGTGGACGGTGTAGACCTCGTCGCCGCGGCCGCCGATGCCGATGGGGCCGAAACTGCGCGGCTCCTTCGTCTCGATGATGCAGTAGACGTACTTGCCCTCCTGCGCGGGCGCGGCGTTCGGCGTCTCGTTTTCAGCGCTCATAGGTTTAAAATTGTTCTGGGGCTTGGGAGATTGCTGACGCGCGTATAATAGTCGGCGGCGCGTCGGCGGCGCAACTACTATCCGCCCCGCCGCGGTGTTAGAATCGCGGACTAAGAACCCCGCGCCGCGCGGCGACGTACATAGACCGACGACTTCGGACGAGACGCCTCCGGGAGACAAAGATGAGCGACCAGCGAAACTGGCTTGAACGTTTGGGCGATAAGATTCCGGGCTACAGCGGTTACGTCGCCAAGGAGCGGCGCCGCGACGTGGACAAGCTGCACCGCGAGCACCTGGCCGAACGCCTCCGCCTGGCCAAGCAGCCCCTGACCGACCTGATGCGCGAGCTTTCGTCCTCGGGCCGCCTCTTCGAGGTCGGCCCCGTCGATCGGGTGCTGAAGAAGCTCGACCAGGTGGAGAACCGCGTCCGCTTCGCCTCCTACGGCTACGCGGGCTTCTTCGACGCCGTCAAGATCGAGGAGCCGCAGTTAGAGCGCATCTACCGCTTCGACCTCGCGCTCGTCGAGAAGGTCGAGGAGTTCGAGCGCCAGGCCCGCGAGCTTTCGTCGAAGTCCTCGACGGCCGACGGCCTCAAGCAGGCCGCCGCCGCCGTCGAGCGCGCGGCCGACGACCTGAACCAGACCTTCGACCAGCGCTACCGCGCCATCGAAACCTTCGGCCCCGACGACGCGCAGGGGCGGCCGATGTTTAGCTGAAAGGAAGTAGGCAGTAGGCAGATGGCAGTTGGCAGTTGAAAGCACCCTTGCCGAAACTTTCGGATTAGCTTTCAACTTCCGAGACGCGGAGCGGCTGCCTACTGCCATCTGCCTACCGCCTACTGATTTATGAACGAGAGTTGTCCAAACTGCGGCGCGGAGTTGTACGGGGGGCAGCAGTTCTGCCGGCGCTGCGGGACGCCCGTGGTGGCGGCCGCGGGCGGCGAGGCCCCGACGCAGCTCCTCCATGAGGGCGCGCAGGCGGGGGCGGCGTCCCCGGCCGTCGGCACTTCGCCGCTCGGCGGGGGCTCGCGCACCGAAGGGGTCATGGCCCAGCGGCCGACCGAGTACCACCCGCCCGCCAGCCAGCAGACCTCCGCGCTCGTCGGCGACCCGTTCGGGTCAAGGCCGCTCGCGGTCGGCGCGCCGCCCGCGCCGAAGCGCAGGCGGGGGCTGTGGCTCTTCGCGCTGCTCGCGGTCTTCGTGCTGGGCGTCGGCGTGGCGGGGGGGGCGGCCTTCCTCTGGTGGCGCGCGGGCACCGTCGTCAGGGTGGTGAAGACCGCCCCGCCGCCGCCCGCCGTGCCCGGAGTCCCGCCGATCCCGGAGGTGCCGGCGATACCGGCCGACCTCGGCGAGCGCATCAGGGAGGCTTTGAAGGGGCACGGCGTCCCCCTGCCGCTGGACGAGGCGGGCGCGGTCGTCTCGGGCGACGCCACGACCATCACGCGCACCTACGCGCTCGACCCCGACGCCTCCTTCACGGCGCACGTCGTCAGCGGGAACGTGACGGTCGTCGGCTCGGAGGACGCGGAGGAGACGGTCGTCAAGGTCGTCAAGCGCGGCGGGAGCGTCGAGGAGCGCGCCGCGACGCAGGTGCTCGCGGCCGAGTCCGAAGAGGGGGTCATGCTGGTGAGCCCGGGCGCGGGCGGGCGCGTGAGCGTCTCCTACGAGATCACCGTGCCGCGGGGCGGGCTGCACAAGCTCGAACTGACGGCGCAGAGGGGCGACATCAAGGTCAGCGAGTTCGGGGGCGACCTGGAGCTGAACGTGACGAACGGCACCGTCAACGTCGCCTCGGACGGCAAGGTGCGCAGCCGCGTCGTCAACGGCAGGACGAACGTCACGTACACGGGCCGCCACGAGGAGGCGCAGGAGTTCTCGGTGGTCAACGGCGACGTGGAAGTCTCCCTGCCCGGCGAGCCGGAGGTTGACCTGACGGCCGCCTCCACCAACGGCCGCGTCGAGGTTGACGGCGCGATCCCCGTGAGGGTAGAGAGGGGCGGGCGCAAGGTCGAGGCGGAACTCGGCGGCGGCGGCGCGGCGCTCAACGTCAGGACGGTCAACGGGAGTGTCAGGATAAGGCAGTAGGGCAGTAGGCAGTAGGCAGTAGGCAGTAGGCGGTTGAGAGCCGTACTGCCACAAGCTCCGGTTCAACTCTTCAACACGCATAACGCGGAGCGACTGCCTACTGCCATCTGCCTACTATTCAAAGGAGAGCCGATGGCAATCGAAGTCATACAGTTTTTCGACCAGACGGGGCAGCAGATCGTGGCGCGCGTGCCGCCGCAGGGGTCGGCCGACATCAAGATAGGCGCGCAGCTCATCGTGCAGGAGAACCAGTCGGCGGTCTTCTTCCGCGACGGCAAGGCGCTCGACACGTTCGGCCCCGGAAGACACACGCTGACGACCTTGAACGTGCCGCTGCTGACGAAGCTGCTCTCACTCCCCTTCGGCGGCACCTCGCCCTTCCAGGCGTCCGTCGTCTTCGTCGCGCGCCACACCTTCCAGGACATGAAGTGGGGCACGAAGGAGCCGATCCCCTTCCGCGACTCGGAACTCTACATGGTGCGGCTGCGCGCCTTCGGCAAGTACAGCTTCCGCGTCGCAGACCCGCAGCTCTTCGTCGCCTCCATCGTCGGCACGCGCGGGCTGGTCTCGACGCAGACGCTCGGCGAGTACCTGCGCGACATCGTCGTCTCGCGCCTCAACGACCTCTTGGGCGAGAACCTGAAGACGGTCTTCGACCTGCCGGCCTACTACGACGAGCTGGCCGCGGGCGTGAAGGCGCGCGTGGCGGAGGACTTCAGCAAGCAGGGGCTCGAACTGGTGGACATGCTCATCTCCGCCATCACGCCGCCCGAGGAGGTGCAGAAGAAGATCGACGAGCGCGCGTCGATGTCGGCGCTCGGCGACATGGGGCGCTACATGCAGTACAAGGCGGCCGAGTCGATGCCCGACGCGGCGAAGCAGCCGGGCGGGGCGGCGGGCACGGGGATGGGCCTCGGGATGGGCTTCGGCTACGGCCAGATGATGGCGAACGCGTTCGGCGGCGGGCAGGGCCAGCAGGGGCAGGGTCAACAGGGCGGAGGCGGCGCGGCCGCGCAGACCGTGCCGTGCCCGAAGTGTCAGACGCCGAACCCCGCGGGCGTGAAGTTCTGCAACAACTGCGGCGCGAACGTGCAGGCTCAGCAGGCGGCCGGCGTCCAGTGCCCGAACTGCCAGGCGCAGGTGCCCGCGGGCGCGAAGTTCTGCAACAACTGCGGCACGTCGGTCGAGCCGAAGGCGTGCAAGAACTGCGAGAACCCGCTCCCGCCCGGCGCGAAGTTCTGCGGCAACTGCGGCACGGCCGCCTGAAGTCGAAGGGCGCTTCAACCAACGCGGGCGGGACATGCGTGCCCGCCCGCGTCACATCGAGCGAAGATGAAGAGACTCGTGCTTGCAATCGCGCTCGCCTTGCTTTTAGTGCTTCCCCTCGGTGTCCCCGCCGCGCCACGCGCGCGACAGTGTCCGAAGCTCGTTGTCTCCTGCCCCGACACGATTCTTGCCGGCCAGCCCGCGACTTTCACCGCCTCCATCGACAGCGTGCCTGCCGACGCGAAGCCCACCTACAAATGGATCGTCTCGGCGGGGACGATCAGCAGCGGGCAGGGGACGAGCGCCGTCACCGTCGATACGACCGGGCTCCCCGGCAACTCTAGCGTGACGGCCACGGTCGATGTCGGCGGCCTCCCCGAGTCGTGCGCGAACTCGGCGTCGTGCACGTCGGGGATTCCGCTGGTCATCTTTCACGACAAGGTGGACGAGTACGGCGACATCAACTTCGAGGACGAGAAGGCGCGCCTCGACAACTACGCCATCGAGTTACAGAATGACCCGGAGTTCGTCGGTTACATCGTCGCCTACGGCGGGCGCCGCTCACGCCGCGGCGAGGCGCTCAGGCGGGCGGAGCGCGCGAAGCGCTACATCACCGGGGTGCGGGGCGTCGCCCCCGCGCGCGTCGTGACGATTGACGGCGGTTACCGCGAAGAGTTGACGGTGGAACTCAAGCTGAGGCACAAGAGCCGGCGGCCGCCCGAGCCCGCGCCGACCGTTGACCCGAGCGAGGTGCAGTTCATCAGGGCCGTCCCGAAGCGCAGGGCGCGCCGACGCTGAAGACTTATGCCTATGACCTGCGACTACTGCCAGGGCGTCATGGAAGAGGGCGCGGCGAAGTGCCCGAACTGCGGCGCGGCGGCCGCGGCGCGCGAGGCCCCCGACTTCCGCTTCTGCCCGTACTGCAAGCGGCGGCTGCTCGCCCTGGGGAGCCCCGCCTGCAACTACTGCGGCCGCGCGCTCCCCGAGGAGTACGTCCGCGCCCGCGACGCCCTCTGGCAGAAGGTCAGCCAGGCCACGCCCGAAGAACTCGAAGAGCTTGAGCGGGGCGGCGACGACGCCCTCAAGCGCGCCCTCCGAGCGCTCATCGACCTGGACAGAAAGAAGTAGGCGGCAACCGCCCCCCCTCCGAGACCCGACTTCCCGTCACCAAGCCTCAACGTCCGAGAAAAAAGGGTGGAGGTTCGAGAAAAAAGCTCGGACGTTCGAGAAAATAACTCGGAGTTCCGAGCAAAAAGCTCGGACGTTGGAGAAAATTGCTCGGAGGTTCGAGAAAATAGCTCGGACATCCGAGCAAAAAGCTCGGGACTCCGAGAAAAAAGCTCGATTGTTCGAGCAGAAGTGCTCGGAGCTTCGAGAAAAAAGCTCGGGACTCCGAGAAAAAAGCTTCGACCTCCGAGAAAAAAGCCTCGACCTCCGAGCAAAAAGTCTCAGTGTTCGAGTAAAAAGGCTCAACCTTCCGCCTCGTAAGCCCACCGCTCCGCCTCCGAGAGCCGACTTTCGGCCTCCGAGGCCCAATCTTCACCCTTTTTGCCTGAAAAACCTGGGTTCGGGAAAGAATTTCGACCGCCTATGGCTCGTCCCTCGCGTCCTGAAGAATCTCCAGGGCGCGTTCGAGGGCGCGGTCGCGGCGGTGGCGGAGGTCTTCGCGGGTGGGCTCGACGGTGACGTCGGGGCGCAGCCCCGCGCCTTCGAGGCGCGTGCCGGCGGCCGTGTGGTAGTCCATCTCGCTCACGTCGAGGATGCCGCCGTCGGGCAGGCGGTGGCGGCGGCGGATGCCGAGGACGCAGCCGCAGGTCGCCTCGCCGATGACGGAGGCGCGGTTCGTCTCGCGCAAGCTCGCGGCGAAGACTTCGGCCGCGCTCGCCGTGCGCGCGCTCGTCAGCAGCACGACGGGGCGGCCGAAGCGCTCGAACCTGTCGGCCGTCGAGACGAGCGCCGCCCGCGTGTAGGGCTCAAGCCAGACCGCGCCCGTGCGGTCGGTGAAGCGCCCCAGGCTCAAGCCCGCGGGCAGCAGCGTCGAGGCGAGGTCGGCCATCGACTGCGTCTCGCCGCCGCCGTTGTCGCGCAGGTCGATGACGAGCGCGCGCGCGCCCCGCAGCTCGCCCTTCAGCGCGCGCGCGAACTGCGCCGCGACCTCGGGCGTGAAGATGTTGAAGCGCACGAGCCGCACGCCGTGCTCCTCCTCCTCCACGTCGAAGGAGGGCAGGCGCGTGCGCGGCTCGCGCCGCAGGACGGCCGCGCGCTCCTTCTTCCCGCCCGGGCGCGCGAAGGTCACGTGGACGAAGGAGTCGGGCGCGCCGTCGAAGAGGTGCGCGACCGCCGCGAGTCGCGCCGCAGGAGAGTCGGGCGCGTTCTGCCCGGCGAGCCTGCGCTCGATGAGCTTCGCGACGGGCTCGCCGTCGAGCGCGAGCACGGCGTCGCCCGCGCGCAGGCCCGAGCGCCGCGCATGCGAGTCGCGCTCGACATCGGTGACGACGACCTGCCCGTCGAGTTCCCGCACGGCGACGCCGACCGAGACGTAGCGGTGCACGCGCCAGTCCGTGCTCTCGCCGGGCGCGTAGACGCGCGTGTGCGGGTCGCGCAGGCGGCCGAGCATCTGGCGGAGCAGCGCGTACAGCTCCGCCTCGCCGCGCGCCTCGGCCGCCCGGGGCCGCAGCTCCGCGCGCAACGAACTCCAGTCCACGCCGTGGAAGGACGGGTCGAAGTAGCGCTCGCTGACCTGCTCCCAGACCTCGTCGAAGATGCGCAGGCGGCCCTCGGGCGTCGAGGCGTACTCGGCGCGGCGCGCGCCTCCCGCGGGCGCAAGCAGCAGGAGCAGGCAGAAGAGATTAACCACGGAGACACAGAGACACAGCTTGAAGTTATAAGACCTCAAGCCGTGCCTCCGTGTCTCTGTGGTGAACTTCCTCATCCGACACCCTCAGCTAAAAGTGTATTACGACTTCGGCGGCTTGCGGAAGTTATAACGCAGCAGGACGCGGACGGGCACGGGCTCGCCCTCGCGCTGCGCGGGGCGGAAGCGCATCCGGCGCACGGTCGCGACGACCTCCTCGTCGAGGCCGAAGCCCGCCCAGCGCACGACGCGCACGCCCGCGACTTCGCCGTCCGCGCCGATCTCGACCAGGGCGTCCACGGTCGCCTCGGCCTCGGCGCGCGCGGCCGCGTCGGTGTAGGCCGGGCGCAGGCGGCGGTAGGGCGCGGGCTCGCGCAGGTCTTTATTCGAGGCCGCGCCCTCGTCGGTCGAGAGGTCTATGACGGCTGCGGGCTCGCCTTCGTTAACGGCGAAGCGCTCGCGCTCCTCGCGCTCGTCCTCGATCATGACGACGCCGGCGTAGAGTTGGGCCGCGCCTTCGAGCTTCGCGAGCAGGGAGGCTTCGGCCGCCTCGGCGGTGTCGGCCTCGGCCGCGGGCCTGTCCCAGTGGACGAGACGCCCCGAGCGCGTGCTGACGACGAAGACCGAGGCGTAAGACTCGAAGTAGACGGGTCGCGCGGACGACGAGCGGCGGACGGTCTGCGCGTCGCCCGTCAGGAAGAAGTCGCACCCGAGCGCCGCGCCGAGCGCCCGCGCCTCGGCGAGCGTCAGGTTGAGCGAGCCCGCGTAGCCGACCCCGCGCGCCGCCGCCGCGCTCATCCCGCGGTCGTGCAGCGCGAGCGTCGCCCCCTTAATTTTAAGCGACGACATCAGCCTCGACAGCCGCTCCGCCACGCGCGCCGCCGTCGGCGTGCCGCCCATGTCGAGGAGGCCCACGCTCACGCGCCGGTCGTCGGCCGCGGCGCGCCCGTGGCCGAGCGCGACGAATAAGACGGCGAGGGCGAGTCGAAACTTCATTTAATCTTTCGCGCCGGGGCGCAGCGGGTCTGCGTAGACGCCGGGGGAGCTGTCGGGGATGAGGCGCGCGCCGACCGCGCGCTCGTAGAATTCGGCGGGGCCGACGCCGCCGACGACGGCGTAAGCATAACCCAGCTCGCGCAGGCCGCGCAGCGCCGAGAGCAGCAGAGCGCGGCCCACACCGCGCCCGCGCTCCCCTTCGACGACGCCCGTCGGGCCGAAGAAGTTCTTGCGCGTGCACTCGTACGCGGCGAAGCCGACGAGGCGACCCCCGTGGAGCGCGACGAAGACCGTCACCGGCTGACGCACGAGCCCGACGGAGACTTCGTCGGCCCAGGCTTCGCCGAAATTATCCCGGACGAACCCGCGCACCTGCGTCAACTCCCAGGGCCGCGCGCGCCGCACGACGAGCCCCGCCGCGCGCAACTCCTCCAACGCCGGCTCGACCGGCGGCAGGCGCAGGAGGTTGACGAGCATGTCGGGCACGGCGCGCGGCCTCTCTATCTCAATTCGTTCAGCCCGAGGTGCGTCCGCATGAAGTCGAGCGCGGCGCGGACGATCTCGCGCGAGCGCGCGTCCGGGTTCTGGTTGTCGAAGCCGTGGACGCCGCCCGGGTGGTTGTAGACCGTCAGGGGCGCGTTGCGCGCGACGGCCTCGCGGATGAAGCGGTCGATGGAGTCGTTCATCGTCGGTATTGCATCGAGCCCCGCGCGCGCGACGAAGAGCGGCGGGATGCCGCTCGCGTCCGCCCCGAGCTGCGCGATGGGGGAGAAAGCCTTCACCGTCTCCGGCGTCTCATGCTGTCTGTGTAAGTCGGACTGTTGCACGTCGAGGAAGGCGTAGAAGGCGACGAGGCAGCGGACGTAGGGCGGCCGGTCGCGCATCGCCGCGCTCAGGTGCGGGCCGCCCGCGGAGTAGGCCGCGAGGCAGATGCGGTCTCTGTCCACGCCGAGCGCGTCGGCGTTGGCGCGGACGTAGTTGACGGCGGCCTCGACATCGCTCGACGACTCGCGCATCAAGGGCTTCGGGTAGCCGAGCCTGTGCGTGAAGGTAACGCCGACCATCCCCGACGCGGCGACGAGCCGGCCCCACGTAATGTAGATGCCCCAGTCCTTCGGCCTGCTCTCGGAGCCCGCGCCGCCGTGTATGAAGATGACGGCCGGGCGGCGCTCGCCCTTCGCCAAACCCTGCGGCGCGTACACGTCCATCATGAGGTTCGGGTCTGTGGCGTTGGTGTACTTCAGGTTCGTCTTGACCGCGACCCTGTCCATGCCCGGGACGCTGTAGACGACCGGCTTCATCACGAGGTCGCGCAGGCTCGGGCGCGGCGTCGGCGTCGGCTGTGGGGACTGCTGTCGCGCCGCGGCCGTGGCGGGAAGGATGAAGAGGGCGAGACAGAACAGGACGCGTGCGCGCCGGGTCATGGATGAATCTCCTGGGGCTATGAAGTGGCGGCGTCGGCGCTCGGGTGGCGGTGGTAGAGGGCGTAGACCTCTTCCTTGACCTCGGGCGGGAAGCAGACGCGGTGGAGGCGGTAGCCGCGCAGGCCGCGCACGGCGTCGCTCACCTCGCTGATCTCGCGCACCGTAGGCCGTGAGTAGCCGTCCTCGCAGTAGATGAGCGACTTGGGCTCGGCCCCCTCGGCCGTGTAGTAGGAGTAGTAGGGCACGTCGCCCGCGTGGTCTTCGATGAAGTAGTAGGCCGGCTCGAACCCGCGGCGCGCGACCGTCGCGCGGGCCGCTTCGAGGAAGTCGGCGCGCTCGGCCTCGGGCATGTCGAGGTCGATGGCCTTGAAGAGCCTGCGGCCGACGAAGCGGCGGCTGAGGTCGCGCAGGACGGCGTCTTCGGAGCGCTGCCACTGTTTGACGTGGAAGGTGACTTCGGAGTCGTCCAGTTCGAGGTGGTCGGCGAGCGTGAGCGGGGCGCGCCTCAAGACCTTCTCGAAGGCCGTGCCGGGCGCGCACCAGACGCGCTCGCCCGCGCTGATGAGTTCGAGCGCGCGCCGGAGGGCCGAGCGCAGCACCGCCTCGGCCGACCGCAGAGTCCGGTGGAAGTAGACCTGCCGGAACATGTAGTAGCGCGCCTGCAAATACTCCTCGACGGCGTAGAGGCCGCGCGCCGAGACGTAGATGCGGTCTCGCGCTTCGTCAACCTCGATGGCGTTGATGATCCATTCGAGGTCGTAGTTGCCGTACTTCGCGCCCGTCATCAGGGAGTCGCGCAGCAGGTAGTCCATGCGGTCAACGTCGAGCTGCGAGGAGACGAGCTGCGCGAGGAAGGCGGGCTGGAACGTGCCCTCGATGATGGCGGCGACGGCGGCGGGCAGTTCCGGCGAGAAGTCGCGGAGGATTCGGCCGACCTCGGTCTCTTCGCTCAGGACGGCGCGGCGCGTCCACTCCTCGTGGTGGAAGTGGAGCACCTTCTCCATCACGTGCGAGAAGGGGCCGTGGCCCGTGTCGTGCAGCAGCGCGGCGGCGCGGGCGGCGGCGCGCGCCTCCTCGGGTATCGCGTAGCGCTCGGAGAGTCGGTCGAGGACACGCGTCATCAGGTGGAGCGCGCCCAGAGAGTGCGCGAAGCGCGAGTGCTCCGCGCCCTGGTAGGTGAAGAGCGCGAGGCCGAGCTGCTTGATGCGCCGCAGCCTCTGCACCTCGAACGAATCGACGAGGCGCACCATCAGGCGGCCCTCCTCGCTGTCCGTGCGCAGGCGGATGATGTTGTGGACGGGGTCGCGGTAGATGCGCTCGGACAAGGGTCGCCGTTCTTCCTCGAAAAATTTGTCGTGACGGGCCGACGTGAATATACTACTTCGGCACACCCGCGGGAAACACCGTCCGTCACGAGGAGGTCTTCATGAAGCTATCACACGCGAGAAGTTTACCGGCCGCCGCGGCTTGCGCGACGCTCCTGTGTCTCGCCCTCTGCGGGCCGGCCGCCACGTTCGCGCAAGGGCCGGGACAGGGGCGTCCTACGAACGCGGAGCACGCGCCGCAGCCCACGCAGCCCAGCCCCATCCCGCGCGCGCCGAGCGTCCGCGAGCGCCAGTTGATGATGGACGAGATGTCGCGCGAGATGGGCAAAGGCCCCGCGCCGCGCAAGTCCGAGGAACTGCGGATGACGGAGGTCGCGGAGGACTACCGCGACCTCCAGCAGGTCAACAACAAGATGATGGCCTCCGCGATGCGCGCGGCCGAGCCCGACTACAAGACGGTCGCCGGCGCGCTGGCCGACATCAGGCGGCGTGCCGAGCGCCTGCGCGAGAACCTGGCGCTGCCCGCGCCCCCGGAGAAGGACGAGAAGAGGCCGGAGCCGAAGCCTTTCGAGGACGCCAAAGGGATGAAGGCCGCGCTGCTCGCGCTCGACCGCTCGATCATGAGCTTCGTCCGCAGCCCGCTCTTCAAGAACACGGGCGTGCTCGACGCGGACGCGGCGGCCAGGGCCGCGCGCGACCTCAACGAGGTGATAGAGCGAAGCCGCCTCGCGTCGAAGGACGCGGAGAAGCTGGCGAAGAAGGGTAAGGACTAGAGTGGATTGCGCACCCCTTTATCAACCGTTTAGAGGCGGGCTATGCCCGCCGGCCCGCCCTGCGATGGGAGCCGGGCCGGCGGGCATAGCCCGCCTCTAAACGGGAGACGGTCAACTCAAAGGTCAACTCATAGTCGTACCGCTCTAAAGGGCCGCTCGGTCGGTCTTCGACGGTGAAGAAAGAAGGGGCCGGAGTTCTTAAAACTCCGGCCCCTCCTGCTTCGGCCGTGCGGACGTTCAGAACGTGTAGCGCAGGGCGAACTGCATGACGCGCCCGGCGCGCGGCTCGTTGAGCGGCGTCTGCGTGGCGGTGTAGGTCCCGAAGTCGGACGGCGCGCTGATGGGCTGGCCGCTGTCCACGTCGGGGAGGAACGGGTCGGGCTGGATGCCGAGACCCTGGAGGCTGGCGTTGTCGAAGCGCTGGGTGTTGGTGACGTTGAAGACCTCCCAGCGGAACTGGAGGCGGTGGCCCTCCCACGGCATCTTGAACTGCTTCGTCAGCCCGAGGTCGAGCGAGATGTAGCCCTCGCCGCGCAGGGTGTTGCGGTCGCCGCCCTCGCCGGGGCGCGGCTCGCGCCAACTGCGGAAGACCTCGTCCTGGTTGGTGAAGACCCGCGCCGCGCCGTTGCGCGTCGGCGAAGATGCGACCGGGCGGACGGCCACCATGTTCGACTGGAGGTTCCAGTTCGTCGCCCAGCGGTCGGCCTGGTAGGGCGTCTGGATGGGCAGGCCCGAGTTCCAGCGGAAGATGCCGGAGAGCTGCCAGTCGCCGAGGACGGCGTTGAGCGGGCCGTTCATCCCGTGGCCGAGCCAGCGGCCGCGCCCCACGGGGAGCGAGACCAGCCAGTTGGCGTTGACGATGTGGCGCACGTCGAAGTCGGAGTTGGCGTAGTTGCTGTCCGGGTCGAGCGCGTTGATGATGAACCCGGCCGTCGAGTAGGCGGTCGAGGCCTGGAGGCCGGACGCGCTGTCGAGCGAGTGCGACAGCGTGTAGTTTAAGTCGAACGCCAGGTCGTTGCGGAAGCGCTGGCGCAGGGAGAACTGGCCCGAGTGGAAGTTCGAGCGCGCGATGGTCGAGTAGACCGAGAGCGCCGCGAACTGCGGGTGGAAGAAGGTGTTGTTGAAGCGCGAGACCGGCTGGTCGTCCAGGAAGGTCTGGAGGAAGGTGTAGTCAGTGATGTCGGCCCCGCCGACCTCGGGCCGGGCGAGCAGCAGGTACATCGCCTCGGTGTTGGTGATGGCCGGGTCGCCCCAGACGAACTCGGCGATGCCGGGGAAGAGGTTCTCGAAGAAGGGCAGCACGGGCACCTGGCTCGACGGCGTGAGGGCGTAGCGGTGATCGATGAGCCGGTTGATGGCCTCATAGAACGTCATCCCCGACTGCGGGTCGCGGATGTTGTTGAGGTGCATGATGTCGCGCGAGGCGAGCAGGTCGCGCCCCAGCCGGCCGACGTAGGACGCCTCGAACGAGAACCCCTTCGGCATCTCGCGCCCGTACGAGACGTTGAAGTTGTAGTTGCTCGGCGTGATCAGCGAGTCGTCGAGCGACTGTTCGATGCGCTGCGCCTCGTCCGAGGGGAGGGTGAGCGGGAACTGGAGCGTCGGCGTGATCGTCCCCGGCGAGACGGGGAAGGCGCGGACGTTCGGGCTGAAGCCGGTGAACAGCGGCGCGAGGCTGTCGCTCACGTTGAAGGTGTTGGCGCCGATGGTCAGGCTCGACGTGTAGCCGAGCGCCGAGTTGAGGTCGAAGTTGGCGGCGAGCTGGCTGCCGATGCGGTCGTAGGTCATGCGGAAGCCGCCGCGGATGACCGAGCGCCCGTTGCGGCCGAGCAGCCGGCCGAAGAAGTTGTCGCCGAAGTCGGGCGAGTAGGCGACGGCCACCGACGGCCCGAAGTTGTTCCAGTCCTGCTTGTAGTAGCCGGGCAGGTCGTTGGCCTTGCCCGCGCGGTTGAGCGTGATCGGCTCGTTGAACGGCGTGCCGGCGAAGGCGCTCTCCTGCCTGAGCGCGAAGTATTCGCCGAGGCTCACGGTCGGCTTGACCTGGATGCCGTTCCTCTCGTAGACGGGCGTCCCCGTCGTCCAGCGGACGCCGTAGGTCAGCGTCAGGTTCGGCCGCCAGCGCCACGAGTCCTGCCAGTAGAGCTCGTACTCCTCGGTGGCGAAGCTGCGCTGGGTCGGCGTCCCCGAAGTCTGGAGCTGCCCCCCGGCGTCGTAGGTCAGGTTGGCCGAATACTGCGAGAAGCGGCCGATGACGGCGGCCAGCGCGTCGCGCAGGTCAGAGCGCACCGCGACCGACGGGAAGAGCGAGGCGCCCGAGCCGTAGGAGTCGCGCGTCAGGATGGCGCCCGAGACGTCGTACCACGAGGGGTTGATGACGGCCTCGTCGAAGGCGTTGGAGAAGGCCGTGCGGTTGTTGCGGATGAGGCGGACGTTGCCGCCGAACTGGAGGTTGTGGTTGCCCTTGATCCACGACACGTCCTCGACGAAGTTGTGGACGGGCGTGGTGCGGAAGAGCGTCGAGCGGAAGCCGGTCGGGCGGTAGATGAAGCGGAAGGTGGTGAAGGCGCCGTTGCCACCCGGCAGCGTCCGGTCGCCGAAGTCGCTGAAGGCCGTGCGCGTCAGGCCGTACGTGAAGCGGTTGACGAGGTTGTTGTTGATCGTCCAGGCGTGGCCGGCGGCGATGCCGATGGGGTGGTTCCAGATGCGGAGCGGCTCGGTGTCGGGGAAGCACTGCGCCGTGTCCGAGCAGTCGGTGGCGAAGAAGGTGCCCTTCGTCACGTTGTCCTGCTGGTAGTTGCCGCGCACGAAGAGCGTCGAGCGGTCGGTGAGGTTGAAGTCGAGCCGCGCGATGTAGGTGTTCAGCTCGGCCGGCGTCTTGGCGTTGAAGCGGAAGCCGGAGGTGTTCAGGCCGTCGCCGACGCTGGCGTCGTTGGCCGGGTAGCGCGCCGCCGCCGAGGCGAGCACCGAGAGCGCGGCCGGGTTCAGGCCCGGCGACGCGCCGTAGATGCCCGAGTAGGCGGCGTTAATCTCGGCCGGGGTCAGGCAGTTGACGCCCGCGGGCGTGCCGGCCGGGCAGCCCGCGTCGCTCGAACCGTTGGCCGTGAAGTAGCGGACGATGCCCTGCCCGAGCGTCGGGAGCGGCACCTCGCGCACCACCGGAGTCTCCGAGGCTTCGCGGAAGCCCTCGTAGGTGAAGAAGAAGAACGCCTTGTCCTTCTTGATGGGGCCGCCCAAGCTCCCGCCGAAGACGTTGCGGAGGAGCTGCGGGCGCGGCGCGCGCGGGTCGCCGACGCGCGCCGCCCCGGTCTGGACGGCGAAGTCGTCGGGGCCGAAGCTGCCGGCCGCGTTGTTGAAGAAGTCGTTGGCGGTCGTAACGGTGTTGCGGTGGAAGTGGTAGAGCGAGCCGTGGTACTCGTTCGTCCCCGACTTGGTGATGAGCGAGACCTGCGCGCCCGAAGAGCGCCCCTGCTCGGCGTTCGCGTTCGTCGTGATGACGCGGAACTCCTGGAGCGAGTCGGGCGTCGAGCGCAGCACCGAGGCGAACGCCTCGTCCGTCACCACGTCGAGGCCGCGCTGCTGCTCGTTGTTGTCCACGCCGTCGAGCGTGACGTTGGCCTGGTCGGCGCGCCCGCCGTTGACGTAGCCGCCGCGCGTGACGCCGGGCTGAAGCGAGAGCAGCCCGACGACGTTGCGCGCGTTCAGGGGAAGCTCCTCGATGCGGCGCGACTCGAAGGCCGTGCCGAGGGTGGCGTCCGTCGTGTTGAGCGCGGCCTCGGTGCTGGCCGTGACCGTGACCGACTCGGTCGCGAGGCCGGGCTCGAGCGCGACGTCCACGTCAATCGGCGTATCGACGAGCGCCTGCACGGCGGCGACCGTCACCTTCTTGAAGCCGGACGACTCGACCTCGACGCGGTAGGTGCCGGGCGGGACGGCGGCGAAGGTGTAGGCGCCCTCCTCGTTGGTCGTCTGCGTGCGCGTGAAGTTCTTCGCCTCGTCGGTGAGCGTCACACTCGCGCCCGTGACGACGTTGCCCTGCTGGTCTCGGACGGTGCCGCGCACGGTCGAGCGGCCGGTCTGCGCCGACGCGGCCGTGGCCGCGAGCAGCGACACAAGCAGGCCGCAGACGAGGGCTGTCGCGCGGCCGCGGGGAAATACGGGTCTTCTCATCTTTCGCCTCCTGGGCTGGTTGCTGAGCCGTGCGACCTGACGCGCGTCTCGCGCGCGGGGCCGCGTCTGTGACAGGTCGTAAAACTTGTGCCGGATCAGAACGAAGAACAGATGAAAGATGCAGGACAGAGTTCGTCAGCCGAATTGAGCAACTGACGTTCCGCGCGCACGGGGCTCGGGGAGAGGCTTGCGCGGCCCGGCTTTCCTGAGAATTTTCGCCGCCGCTGTCCTGGGTCGGCCTCATCATATCCGAAAATCTGAATTCGAGTCTAGATTTTCGGTAGAAGTGCAGGCGGATGGCAGAAGGCGGAAGGGAGTGCGGTCTGCCATCCCTTTCGCCTTCCGCCTGCATTCCTTCATGAGCCTCATCCGCCTGGAGGTCGGCATTCCCGGCCAGCCGCGGCCGTAGATGTCGGGTTGAGTTTAGGGTGAGACGGATTTAACCACGGAGACACAGAGGCACAGCTTGAAGACAACCATCAACAAGCTGTGCCTCTGTGTCTCCGTGGTTAAATCCGTCTTAAGACTACTCGATGTGGTCGAGGAGGTGGCCGAGCTTGGCCTTCTTGGTGCGGAGGTAGTGCATGGCGGCGTCTGCGGGCTCGACTTCGAGGGCGATACGTTCGACGACGCGGAGGCCCGCCTCCTCCATCGCGCGCAGCTTCAGGGGGTTGTTAGACATCATCCGCACCTGGCACAGGCCCAGATCAAAAAGCACCTCGGCGCACTGCCTGTACTCGCGCAAATCGACCGCGAGGCCGAGCCGCTCGTTGGCCTCGACGGTGTCGGCGCCCTCGTCCTGGAGGGCGTAGGCGCGAATCTTGTTGATGATGCCGATGCCGCGCCCCTCCTGAAGCTGGTAGACGATGGCCCCGCGCCCCTCCTCCTCGATGAGCCGCAACGCCGCGTGGAGCTGCGGGCCGCAGTCGCACTTCAGGGAGCCGAACACGTCGCCCGTCAGGCACTGCGAATGAATCCGCGCGAGTGTCGGCACGTCCGCCTGTATCTCGCCCTTGTAGAGCGCGACGAACTCCTCGTCGCTCGTCTTCGACCGGTAGCCGGCGATGCGGAACTCGCCGAACTCAGTCGGCAGTCGCGCCGCGGAGACGCGCTCGACCGTCAGCGCCGTCGCCTGCCTCGACCAGGGGCAGTCCAGTGTCGCTTCTTCTTTCAACTTCGGGGTACTCCTTGCCGCCGATTATATGAGCCGCGCGCGCGCGCGACAAGGAAGGCGCGCGCGGCAGCCGGGGGGCCGACGCCCGAGCCGCCGCGCGAAAATTTCTTCCCGCCGCGCGCCCGCGCGCGCTAAGATGCGGCCCTAAGCAGGGCATGAGAGGCGAACCCGGAGACACGACCGTCCAGATGCCGCGGCTCACCGCGCCGCGCGAGCGTCACCCCGCGCTCGTCTTCCTGCGCGGCGAGCTTCTGGCCGCGCCCATCCCGCTCGACCGCGACGAGGTGACGCTGGGGCGCGCGCTCGAAGCCGACGTGCGCGTCAACGACGCGCGCGCCTCGCGCATGCACGCGCGCATCACGGTCGAGCGCGACGCCGCGGCGGGCGACGTGCGCTACCGCATCACCGACCTCAACTCGACCAACGGCACGCTCGTCAACGGCCAGCCCGTCGCGGACGCCTACCTCCAGGACGGCGACAAGCTCACCATCGGCGAGCAGCTCCTCCGCTTCGACCTCCTCGACGACATCGACCGCGAGTACCAGCGCCAGATTCACCGCCTGCTCGCGCACGACGAGCTGACGGGGCTCCTGACCAGCAAGTCCTTCTTCTCCGAGCTGCGGCGCGAGGCGGCGCGCGCCGAGACCGAGGCGTGGCCCTTCTGCGTCCTGATGATGGACCTCGACCACTTCAAGACGGTCAACGACACCCACGGCCACCTCGTCGGGAGCCAGACGCTCGAAGAGGTCGGCTCGCTCATCACGGCGGCCCTGCGCGCGGGCGACGTGGCGGCGCGCTTCGGCGGCGAGGAGTTCGCGGCCTTCCTTTTGAACGCCGACTGCGCGCAGGGGCTCGTCGCCGCCGAGCGAGTTCGCACGGCCATCGAGTCGCACCGCTTCCCCGCCACGCGCCGCGGCGCGCCCGCTGAGACGGACGAGACGCTCCGCATCACCATCAGCATCGGCGTCGCCGCCTACCCCGAAGACGCGCGCGACCCCATCGAGCTGGTCGAGCTGGCCGACACGGCCCTCTACCGCGCCAAGAACCTCGGCCGCAACCGCGTCGTCGCCTACTGCGTCTCCCCGCCCGACCTCCAACGCCACGCCGGCCCCGGCCCAGGCCAGCCCCGCTGAAGCACTCCCGCGGCGGCAACTCTTTCGCGCGGACGCGGGTGTATACTCACGCCCGAGAGGTAACGAGCCATGTCACGACGTAAAGCTTCAGTCGTCCAGGACTACATCATCTCCCGTGACCCCGAGACGATGGGCGGCACGCCCGTCTTCGCCGGCACGCGCGTCCCCATCCAGGCGCTCTTCGACCATCTGGTAGCAGAAGAGGCTTTGCGGGAGTTCGCCGAAGGCTTCCCCGGCGCCGGCGTTGAGGGTGCGCGCGAGCTGCTACGTCGCATCGCGGACTTGATTGAATCCGGCGAGCTGACCGTATGATGGTGTTCGTTGACGAGTGCGTGAACAGACACCTGTTGCGACACCTGACCGGGCACACTTTCGTTCACGCCAGAGACACCCCTTTCCGTAGCACCCAGAACGGTGCGTTGTTGCGGGCCGTCGCGCCCGATTACGACGTGTTCCTGACTCGCGACCAGGGCATACCCTTTCAGCAGAACCTGAAACGCTTCCCGCTGGCCTTCATCATCCTGCGCGCGCGTTCAAACAAGATCGAGCACTTACTGCCGCTCGTTTCGCCCTTACTCTCTATTCTCGAACAGATAGAGGCCGGCGGCTACGCGCCCGGCGACCTTTATGAGGTGAGTTCAAAGTGAATTCCCCCCCCCACACTATGCCGTCGGCTTTTGCGGGTACTGTCTGCCGTTTGCGTCGGGGGCAAAGGTCTTGCGGCGTACAAAGAATCTGCTATCATACGCGCACCGCCGAAAACCCCTTTTGAATTCCCCTGCGGGCGTGCCTCCGAGGGCGCGCGGGTCTGTCGCTCCGAGGGTCAAGATGAAAGTGAGACTCAGGGTCTTCTTCGACTTCGTGTCCGTCCTGTTCGTGGCGGCGGGGCTCGCGTCCGGCGCAGCGGCGCAGTCGCCCGCGCAGGGGCAGGAGCGTCCGCAAGGCCAGACGCGCCCCGCGGCGACGCGGCCCGCGCCGCCGCGTCAGGCCGCGCCGCAGACGCCGCGCGAGAGCGAGGCGGACGCGAACGCCGACGTCTCGATCACGGCGCGCGTGACGGCGGAGTCCTTAAGGTTCGAGAAGGTGCCGAACCCGCAGGTCGAGTTCACGGGGCGGCCCCGGCGCGAGACCGCCTGGGAGTCGGAGCGCGAGAACCTGCCGCAGGAGGTTCGCCCCGGCGAGACCTACCGCAACATCGGCATCACGCTCCGCATCAGGAGCGTCTTCGCCGACATCGACCGCATCGTCGCCGAGGCGCTCGGCGAAATACCGAAGAGCGACGATGCGCAGCCGACGCCGCCTCAGCCTCGGCCGCCCGGCGCGAGCACGCCCCCGGCAGAGCCGACGACTCCCCCCGCACAACCCTCCGCCAGCGGCGCCGCCGCGACGCGGCAGAGGCGCGGGCCCGCGCGCAGGGGGAGGGGGAATTGAGAAGCGCGAATCTTCTTTCGGCCGCCCGTCTGCTTCGATACGTGACCGCGTGCGTGCTCCTCGCCGCGGCTTCCGCCGACGCGGGCGCGCAGACGCGGACGGGCGAAGCGAACGCGGCCCGGCCGGCGGAGACCACGAGCGCGGAGGCCGACGAAGAGTTCGACCTGAACATCGAACAGCGCCGCATCAGCGAGAAGGAGTTCTACGCGGAGACGGCGGTCGAGACCGAAGGCTCAGGCGGACTGCGGCTCGGCGTCGGCGTCACGCTGCGCGCGAGCGAGATCGAAGTGCTCCTGCTGGGCGTGCGCGGGCACGTCCGCTTCCGCGGGAGCCTCGCGCCCGTGCTGCGCCTGCTCGAAGCGCGCCGCGGCACGTCGAGACAGACGCCGCCCCCGTAAGCCCCCTCGAAGTTTTACTCATGAGCGAAACCCCCGCCCGCACTTCAGAGGTTTTCATCAGACTTTTTCGGAGGGAACGATGAGGAAGCTCTTTCAAGCAGGGGCAGTCACGCTCCTCGCCCTCTGCGCCGGCGCTTACGCGCAGACGCCGACTACCACGACGACGAACCAGGGCGACGACAACACCTCGATCAACGCCAGCGCCACGGGCACGCGCACGGCCCGGCAGCAGCCGACGCCGCGCCCCAGCCCGCCGGGCGTCACGCCCGTCCGCCCGCTCTCGCAGGAGGACATACGCCGCCAGGAGGAGGCGAGCGAACGGCGGCGGCAGTCGGCGGCCTCCGGCGACCCGGACGTGCTCCTCGACATCCCGAACCTCTCGGTCGAGGAGATCACGCTGAAGGTGAAGAACCTGCGCGCGAAGGTTTCGTTAGACGCGCGGCTCGCGAACCTCCTGCAACTGACCGCGGGCGCCGACGCCAGCATCGACGACGTTGACCTGACCATCAAGGGCGTGCGCGCCGAGGCGCTGTTGAAAGTCCGGCTCGACAACGTGGCCGCCATCATCGACCGCACGCTGACGACCATCGACCGCAACCCGCAGATACTCGAACGGCTCTTGCAGACGGTGGACAACACGGTCGGCACGGTCGGCGGCGTCGCCAACACGGCGCTGCAACCGGGCGGCGTCGTGGATCGCACGGTCGGCACCGTCGGCCAGACCCTGAACAACGTCACGCAGCCGGGCGGGCTCCTGAGCACGACGCTCAACAACCTCGGCCAGACCGTCCAGCGCGTCGTTGACCGCTCGGGCAACATCGTCGAGCGCACGCTCGACACGGCAGGGACGGTCGTCGGCCAGCGCACCGTGGGGAACGTCAACTCGCTCACGCAGCAGGGGGCCGACACGACCAACGCCTCCGGCCAGACCGTCCGCCGCGTCCTCGACACCACCGGCGCCGTCATCGAACTCACGCTCGACGCCGCGGGCAAAGTGGTCAACTCGCGCGTCGTCAGCCAGGCGACTGGTCGTCCGTAAGACCACAACAGAACCGCGAGCGGTAGCGAGCGGGTGCGGGATACACGCAGAGGCACCTCCGAGGTATCACGCACCCGCTCGCTACCGCTCGCGGTTCTGTTTTTCTGCAACCCGGGCGCTGGCGCGGCGTGTAATGGCGGGCGTGGGGCGGTTGCGTGTGCGTTATGCCGCGGGTTATTCTTTCAAACGTCCGGTGAAGTCCCCCGGCCGCCGCACGACGCACCTCTTCGGAAAGCGAAAGAGCCAGTGATCTCCAGACTCAACTTAGCCAGTGACCCGTTCCGGAACCGCGCCCTGCCCTGGACGTTGGCCGTCGCGGTCTCGGCCGTCTCACTCGTCGCGCTCGTCCTCATCCTCGGCCGTTACAGCGAGGCGCGGGCGCAGGCCGACGTGTCCGAGCGGCAGGTGCAGGCGATGCGCGCGCAGCAGAAGGAACTGGAGCGGCAGGCCGACGAGATCAGGCAGACCATTCCCGCCGAGCAGCGCCAGCCGCTCGACGCCGCGCGCGCCCTCGTCAGCCGCAAGGGCTTCTCCTGGTCGCAGCTCTTCTCAGACCTCGAAGGCTTCCTGCCGGGCGACGTGAGGGTCGGGCGCATCAACGTCCGCGAGGTCACGCAGGTCGGCGACCAGACGCGCGCCGACCTCGACCTGACGGTCGTCGGCCGCACGCCGACCGACGTCACAGGCATGCTCGACGAGATGAACCGCTCCGGCACCTTCAGCGCCGTCCCCGTCACCGAGAACCAGAAGTCCGGGCGCGGCGAGTCGGGCTACGAGTGGCTGCTGCGCGTCTCCTACGTGCAGCGCGCGCGGCGCGGCGGCGGCAAGGCCGCGCCCGCCGACACGTCGGCGGCGGCGCGCGCGGATAACACTAAGGACGCGGGGGGGCGCGAGTAGCTTTGAAGAACGACACCGCAGTCACGGGCACGACGGCCGCGCGCACGGCGGCCCTGCGCACGCGCCTCGACACGCTGCGCGCCGCGCGCCGCCGCGGCCCCGTCGGCCTGCCCGAGTTGGCCGCGCTCGCCTTCGCCGCGCTGCTCCTGCTCGCCGCGGTGCTCTCCTACCTCTTCCTCCTCGCCCCGCAGAGGTCGCGCGCGCAGTCGCTCGACGCGGAGACGGAGAGCCTGAAGAAGGTCGTCGTCAGCCAGGAGACCAACATCGGGACGAGCCAGGACACGGCGCAGCGCGTCTCGGAAATCCTTTCGAGCCTCGAGCGCTTCGAGACGGGACACCTCGGCCTCGCGTCGAGCGGCTCGAAGACGCTCTACGAGGAGCTGAACCGCCTCATCACCAAGAACGGGCTGCGCATCAGCGGCGGCATCAACTTCACGCAACTGCAAGAGGCCGTGCCCGGGGCCGAGAACGCGCAGCGCGCGCGCCGCCAGTCGGGCGAGCAGAGCGCGCAGCGCATCGTGCAGAGTATCTTCCCCGGCATCGGCGTCACGCTCACGGTCGAGGGCACCTACCCGAACCTCCGCCGCTTCATCCGCGACATCGAGGGCGACCGCCGCCAGTTCATCGTCATCAACGCGGTCGAGCTCGAAGGCGTCACCGACTCGAACGCGGCCGAGCAACTCGCGCCCGCCGTCACCAACGGCGCGGTGCCCGGGGCGCAGACGCCGCAGGCGCAGGCCCCCACGCGCGGCGCGCTCGTCAGCCTGCGCCTCGACATGGCCACGTACTTCCGGCGCGCGGCCGCCGCCTCCGCCGCGGAGGCGCAGTAGTAAAGTCATGGCACTCTTTGAAGGAAAGACGCCGGCCGAGCGCAACAAGATGATCGCGGCCATCGCGCTGCCGATCTTCACCCTCTTCCTCATCTTCTACATGTTCTCCGGCCCCTCCCGGCCGGCCCCGACGACGACCGCTAACTCGAACACAAAGCGCGCCACGGCCGCGCAGCAGCAGGCGCCCGGCCCGGCGGCCACCGCCGGCGACGTGGAAGTCAACGTCGCCGACGTGGTGCCCATCGTCTGCTGCCCCGAGCCCTACCTCGGCGACGGCCCCGGCCGCAACATCTTCGCCTTCTACGTCAAGCCGCCGCCGCCGCCGACCCCCGAGCCGACCGTCGCGCCGCCGTCGCCCACGCCGCCGCCGCCGCTCATGCTCGCCGGCCTCATGCCGCAGAGCGTCTTCGCGCGCCAGGCGGGCTTCACGCTCCAGCTCACCGGCGACAAGTTCGGCCCCGCCGCGCGCGTCTACGTGGGCGGCCAGGAGCTGCCGACGCAGTACAAGAGCGCGCAGCAGCTCTCGGCCAACGTCCCGGCCGCGCTCATCTCCAGCCCCGGCGCGCGCCAGGTGCAGGTGAGGACGCCCGACGGGCAGCTCTACTCGAACGAGGCGACGCTCAACGTCATGCAGGCGCCGTCGCCGACCTACACCTACGTCGGCTTCCTCAAGCGCCAGCGCGGGAACACGGCCATCCTCAAGGACTCGAAGGGCGAGCTCTACACCGTCCGCCAGGGCGACATCGTCGAGGGGCGCTTCCGCGTCGCCGACATCTCCGAGCGTGGCGTCGAGGTCGTGGACAAGGACTTGAGCATCAAGCACACGATGCCCTTCGTGGACGCGCGCGGCACCCCCGGCATGCCCGGGCGCGCGCCGGGCGCGATCCAGCCCCCGCCGCCCTCCGATGACGGCGACGAGGAGCCTTGAGCTTCAGCGGCCCCGAACCAGACCAGATGAAGGCACGACACGCGACAGTTGAGCACGGCCCGGGCGAGCGCGGCTACGCGCTCATCGCGCTGCTCGCGCTGATGACGCTGCTCATGATCGCCATGATGGCCGCCGCGCCGAGCATCCGCCAGCAGTCGCGCCGCGAGATCGAACTCGAGGCCATCGCCCGCGGCGAGGAGGTGGCCGAGGCCATCCGCATGTACGTCGCCATGAACCCCACGCGCCAGCCGCCGACCTCGATGGACGAGCTGCTCGAAGGGGTGTCGCCCGCCGGCCGGACGAAGAAGGTCAAGGTGCTGCGCGCCAGCGCCGCGCGCGACCCGCTCTCCGAGAGCGGCGAGTGGCGCACCATCAAGCTGCGCGACGAGGCGCTGGTGCGCTTCATCCGCGACATCAGCGAGTACGCCGACGGGCGGACGCCGACCGCGACGAGCGACCCGGCCCTGAACGCGCTCGCGCAACAGCTCCCGCAGCTCACCGCCCTCGTCACCGGCATCGGCTCATCCGATGATGACGACGGCGGCGAGGACAACTCGCTCTCGACCAGCGGCCCCTTCATCGGCGTGGCCAGCCGCAGCCGCCGCGACTCCATCATCAACTACTACGGCATCGACCGACACGACCGCTGGGTCTTCACGCCCTTCTACAGGTGAGCCCGCGGCGCGGGTGAGAGAGGCTCGCGCGTCACACGAAACACGTTCGCGCGCGACGGAGAGATGTTTACTCTTCGTCGCGCGCGAAATTTTTTTTTGCGCGATTGCATTAAGTTATTGACTTCTTATTTTAATCTGTTTATAAATCCCAACATGTTGTGCGCTTTTCACTCTAGGCCACAAGATGAAAATTGACACAGCATCTTGTGGTGAGGAACTTCAACTCAGAAAAGGAGCAGGTACAGCTTATGGCAACTTCCAAGAAGTCAGCGAAGGGCGGATCGAAAAAGGGCGGCGCCAAGGGCGGCGGCGGCGGCTCGAAGGGCGGCGGCTCGAAGAAGGGCGGCGCCAAGAAGGGCGGCGGCAAGGGCGGCTCGAAGAAGAGGTAGCACAAGCCAAGGGGAGTACGCGCAACTTTCAACGGCGCACACAACACTCTTCGCCCGCGAGGGCGTTAATTAGGACGGCGGCTGCACACGATGCACGCCGTCCAAATTATTTTTGAGCGGTCGGCACCCATCGCTCAGCTCCCGGCTTCGCCGTAATCGCTTCGCCCGAGTTCACATCCGCTTGCCACCTCATCGCGCAAGTCAGACAATCATCAGGGTTCATCGAGATGAAGTTAAAAGCTGAAAGCTGAAAGCTGACTGCTGACCGCCTCCCATGTTCCACGTCGCGCTCGTCGAGCCGGAGATACCTCCCAACACGGGTAACGTCGCGCGCCTGTGTGCGGCGACGCGCACGCCTCTGCACGTCGTGGGCGTGACGGGCTTCCGCCTCGACGACCGCGCGGTGCGGCGCGCGGGTCTCGACTACTGGCCGGAGGTCGAGCTGCACCGACACCGCGACCTCGAAGCGTTGAAGGCCGCGCTGCCCGGCTCGCGTCTGCTCTACTTCACGACCAAGGCCGAAAGGTCTTACGCCGGGTGGGCCTTCTCCGAAGGCGACTGCCTGGTGTTCGGGCCGGAGACGCGCGGCCTCCCCGAGGAACTCCTGCGCGCGAACTGGGAGCGCTGCCTCACGATCCCGATGCCGAACCCGCGCGTGCGCAGCCTCAACCTCGCCACGTCGGTCGGGATAGCCCTCTACGAGGCGCTCCGGCAGGCGGGCGCGCTCCGGCGCGGGTGACAGCCCCGCACCTGCCAAGGTACAATTTCCCTTTAAATTCAGCCCGAAATTGCAGGCAATTTTAGACAGGGGGGCGGCCGGGTGTTCCGGGAAGGTCGGGGCCCGCCCGCCGGGAAGGTTCGATGCACAAAGAGAGAGAAGACGTCAGGAACATCGCCATCATCGCGCACGTCGATCACGGGAAGACGACGCTGGTGGACGCCATGCTCAACCAGTCGGGGACGTGGCGCGAGAACGAGCAGCACGTCGAGCGCGTGATGGACTCGATGGACTTGGAGCGCGAGCGCGGCATCACCATCATGGCGAAGAACACTTCGGTGCGCTTCGGCGGCGTGAAGATCAACATCCTCGACACGCCGGGCCACGCCGACTTCGGCGGCGAGGTCGAGCGCGTGCTGAAGATGGTGGACGGCGTGATGCTGCTGGTGGACGCGGCCGAAGGCCCTCTGCCGCAGACGCGCTTCGTGCTGCGGAAGGCGCTCGAAGCGAGACTCCCGGCCATCGTCGTCGTCAACAAGATCGACCGGCAGGACGCGCGCCCCGAGGAGGTGGTCAACGACATCTACGACCTCTTCATCGACCTCGACGCCAACGACGAGCAGATAGACTTCCCCGTCCTCTACGCCGTGGCGCGGGACGGCGTGGCGAAGAAGGAGCTGACGGACGACTCGCGCTCTCTGCGCCCGCTCTTCGAGGAGATCGTGCGCACCATCCCGCCGCCGCGCGAGCTGCGCGAAGACTCCCTGCAACTGCTCGTCGCCAACCTCGACTACAACGAGTACGTCGGCCGCCTCGCCATCGGCCGCATCTTCTCGGGCGAGATCGCGCAGGGCGAGACCGTGGCGGTGGTGAAGCGCGACCGCTCGGTCGAGAAGATTCGCGTCAAGGAGCTGTACGCGTTCGAGGGCCTGAAGCGCGAGTCCATCGAGCGCGCGTCGTTCGGCGAGATCGTCGCGCTCGCGGGCGTCGAAGGGATAGAGATCGGCGAGACGGTGACGAGCGCCGACAACCCGCGCGCGCTCCCCGTCATCGCCGTGGACGAGCCGACCATCTCGATGATCTTCGGCGTCAACAACTCTCCCTTCGCGGGCACCGAGGGCAAGTTCGTCACGTCGCGTCAGATTAAGGAGAGGCTCGACAGGGAGGTCCTGGGCAACGTCGCCATCAGGGTCGAGGCGACCGACTCGCCCGACCAGTTCAAGGTCTCGGGGCGCGGCGAGCTGCAACTCTCCATCCTCATCGAGATGATGCGGCGCGAGGGCTACGAGCTACAGGTCTCGAAGCCGGAGGTCATCACGCGCGTCGAAAATGGTAAGACGCTTGAGCCCATCGAGCAGGTCGTCGTGGACTGCCCCGAGGAGTTCATCGGCGTCGTCACCGAGGCGATGGGGCGGCGCAAGGGGCAGATGACGAAGATGGTCAACCACGGCACGGGGCGCGTCCGCCTCGAGTTCGAGACGCCTTCGCGCGGCCTCATCGGCTTCCGCGGCGAGTTCCTGACGGAGACGAAGGGGACGGGCCTCCTCAACACTATCTTCCTGCGCTGGGGCGAGTGGCAGGGCTCGATGCGCGGGCGCTCGACGGGCTCACTCGTCGCAGACCGCGCGGGCGACGCGACCACCTACGCGCTCTTCAACCTGCAGGAGCGCGGGACGATGTTCATCAGGCCCACGACGCGCGTCTACGAGGGGATGATCGTCGGCGAGAACGCGCGCGCGGTGGACCTGGACGTGAACATCGTGCGGGAGAAGAAGCTGACGAACATGCGCGCCTCGACCGCCGACGAGGCGATGCGGCTCGTGCCCGTCAAAGACCTCTCGCTCGAACAGTCTCTGGAGTTCATCGCCGACGACGAGCTGGTCGAGGTCACGCCCAAGTCCATCCGGCTCCGCAAGCGGGTGCTGGCCGCCAACCAGCGGCCGAAGAAGAAAGAGGCTTGACAGGCGGGCGAGCGCGACTTAAGTTCGGCGCGTCAATCTTAAAATTCGGGCAGAGGTGTTGCGACGTGAACGACAGGGTCTGTTGGAACTGCGGCCATCTGCATGAGTACCACACCATCGCGGGCGGGTGCTCGTTCGCGCCGGGGAACGAGGAGCGTTGCGACTGCCCACGCTACGAGGACAGCGAGTATGACGGCGAGCAGCGCAAGCGCGACACGTACACGCTCTCAGACCGCCGCCGGATCGGACAGGGGCGGCCGCGGCGTTAGGGGCGGGCCGCCGGTTCAGCCTTCGTCCGTGCGCGCGCCGTCCTCCGGCTCCTCCTCCTCTTCGTCCTCCCCGGGCCGGTAGGTCTCGTAGCCGGTGGCGTCGTCGTAGTAGTAGCGGCCGCGCCCGCCTTCGGGGCGCGACTCGTCCCCCGGTTTTGTTGTATCATCCCGCCGCTCGTTCACCTTCAAAGTCTCCCTTAACTTTTCGTTGACTTCACTTCGGGGAAGTATAGCGCCCGCGGTGCCGGCGCGGGCCAAGAAGAGGACTAATGCGAGGACAAACTTTCCGCCGCGCGGCCCGTTGCGCGTTCGCCGCGGCGCTGCTCTTCCAGCAGACCTTCGCCCAACAACAGCCGCGCGCGCAGGGCGCGGCGGCGAAGCCGTTCGAGCTGACCGTGGACAGCATCATGCGGGGGCCGGGCCTCGTCGGCTACACGCCGGCGGGCGTCTACTGGTCGCAGGACAGTAGGCGGGTCTACTTCCGCTGGAAGCGCGCGGGCGAGCCGCGCCTGAAGGAGACAGACCTCTACGTCGTGAACGCCGACGGCACGGGCCTGCGCAAGCTCTCGGAGGACGAGGCGCGCAAGAGCCCGCCCGCCGCGGGCGAGCTGTCGAAGGACAGGAGATGGACGGTCTTCACGGAAGAGGGCGATGTCTTTCTCTACGACCACGAGAAGGGCGAGCGGCGGCAGTTGACGCGCACGGTCGAGGCGGAGTCGAACGCGCGCTTCACGCGCGACCAGCGGTCGGTCTACTTCACGCGGCAGAGCAACCTCTACGTCATGTCGCTCGACGGCGGCTCGCTCGAACAGCTCACGGACATACGCGTGCCCACCCCGCCCGCGGCCGGAGCCCCGACGCCCCCGCCGGCGGCGCGCGCGAGCGAGAGCCAGGACTACCTGCGCAAGGAGGAGCGGAAAATCCTTGACGTGGTGCGCGAGCGGGCCGAGCAGCGCGAGGAGCAGGAGCGCCGCCGCCGCGAGCGCGACAAGGGCAGGCGCAAGCCGCACACGCTCACGCAGGGGCAGACGGTCACGAACCTTCAGCTCTCGCCCGACGGCGCGTACGTCGTCATGACCGTGGCAGACCCCTCGGCGGGCAAGAACACCATCGTCCCCAACTTCATCGGCGACGCGGGCTACACCGAAGACATACAGTCGCGGACGAAGGTCGGCGACACGCAGGGCCGGACGCGCCTGGGCCTGGCGTCCGTCGCGTCGGGCGAGGTCAAGTGGGTCGAGACGGGGCTGCGCGCGGAGGTCGCGCCGCGCGTCCAGCAGCGCACCGAGCAGAACGCGACCGAGTCAGCGCAGCGCGAGTCCGGCGCGCAGCAACAGCAGACGGGCGCACAATCGGGACAACAGCAGACGGGCGGCCAGCAGGCCGCACAGCCGCAGCGCACGCAGCAGACGGAAGCGGCGAGCCAGGCGCGCGACCGAGAGGTGCAGCTCTTCCAGTTGCAGTGGAACGAGGACGGCTCGCGCGCGGTGCTGCTAGCGCGCGCCTCGGACAACAAAGACCGCTGGGTGATGGCGCTCGACCCTTCGACGGCGAAGACGCGCGTGCTCGCCTCCGTGCACGACGACGCGTGGGTCGGCGGCCCCGGCGCGTTCACCCTGGGCTGGCTGCCGGACAACCGTCGCGTCTACTTCGTCTCGGAGCGCGACGGCTGGGCGCACCTCTACACGGTGGGCGCGGACGGCGGCGAGGCGGCGCAGTTGACGAAGGGGCGCTTCGAGGTCTCGGACGTGCGCCTGTCGGCCGACAAGACGAAGTTCTATTTCACTTCGAGCGAGGGGAGCGTCTTCGAGCGACACCTCTACTCGATGGCCTTCGACGGCTCGGCGCGCACGCGCCTGACGACGATGACGGGCAACAACCAGGCGGATGTCTCGCCCGACGACCGGCTGCTCGCCGTCGTCCGCTCCTACACGAACCGCCCGCCCGAGCTTTACCTGCAACCGAACCGCCCCGCGGCCGAACAGACCTCGCAAGCGCCGGGCACGCCGCTGACGAACTCGCAGGCCGCGAGCGCGCGGGGCACGAACGGGCACGAGGCGGAAGTCAAACAGGTGACGGACTCGCCGCTGCCCGAGTTCTTCAACTACGACTGGATCGACCCGCCGATTGTATCTTTCCGCGCGCGCGACGGCGCGACCGTCTACGGCCGCCTGTACAAGCCCGCCAACGCACGTGCGGGCGGGCCGGCCGTCATCTTCGTCCACGGCGCGGGCTATCTTCAAGACGTGCACAAGTGGTGGTCAACCTACTACCGCGAGCACATGTTCCACCACCTTTTGATGGAGCGCGGCTTCACGGTCTTGAGCATCGACTACCGCGGCTCGGCCGGCTACGGCCGCGACTGGCGCACAGGAATTTACCGCCACATGGGCGGCAAGGATTTGAACGACCACGTGGACGCCGTCCGCTACCTCGTCGCGGAGCACGGCGTAGACCCCAAGCGCGTCGGGATGTACGGCGGAAGTTATGGCGGCTTCATCACGCTGATGGCGATGTTCACCACGCCCGACATCTTCGCCGCGGGCGCGGCGCTGCGCCCCGTCACCGACTGGGCGCACTACAACCACCCCTACACCTCGAACATCCTCAACGAGCCGCAGGACGACCCCGAGGCTTACCGCCGCAGCTCGCCCATCTACTTCGCCGCGGGCCTGAAGGGCGCGCTCCTCATCTGCCACGGCATGGTGGACGTGAACGTCCACTTCCAGGACACGGTCCGCCTCGCCCAACGCCTCATCGAGCTGCGCAAGGAGAACTGGGAGCTGGCCCCCTACCCCGTCGAAGACCACGCCTTCGACCGCGCCGACAGTTGGGCCGACGAGTACAAGCGCATCCTCCGACTCTTCGATGATAACCTGCGGCCCGGCGACGCCCCGCCGCCCACCACCCAGCGCGGCAGGGAGCGCAGGCGTTAAGGCTATATTCACCTGAGTGGATACGAAGAAGGATTTAACCACAGAGACACAGCTTTGAAGTTATAGCGCTCCGAGCTGTGTCTCTGTGGTTAAACTGATCTTTCAACGGCTCGGCACAAGCGAAGGTAAAGATGAGAAACCGTCTCCCGCAAAAACTTTTCGTCCGCGTCGTCATGCTCGCCGCGCTCGCGCTCTCTTTCGTCGCCGTCGCGGCGGGGCAGCAGGGCCGGCTCAAGCCGGGGCGCGACCCGCAGCAGCCGTTGGACGAGGAGTACACGCGCAAGATTCGTGAGTACACGACCGAGCCCTTCTTCCTCTCGCCGCTCGTCGATTACCTGCCGGCGTCGAAGGACGTGCCGACGCCGAAGGCCGTGCTCGGCGACGTGGCGGGCGCGCCCAATCACCTCCCGTACGCCGCGGACGTGCACAGGTACATGCGGATGCTTGAGAAGGCCAGCCCGCGCGTCAAGGTCTTCCAGATAGGCACGACCGAGGAGGGGCGCGAGATGATCGCCGTCGCGGTCGCGTCCGAGAAGCTCCTCGCGCGGATGGACGAGAACCGCGCGCGCCTCGCCAAACTCGCAGACCCGCGCGCCATCAACCTCGACGACGCGGAGGCCGACCGCCTCGTCGAGCAGTCCACGCCCGTCTACTACATCACCGGCGCGATCCACTCGCCCGAGACCGGCTCGCCGACCGCGCTGATGGAGCTGGCATATCGATTAGCAGTTGACGAGAGCGCTTACGTCCGCAACATCCGCGACAACCTCATCACGCTCATCACGCCGGTGGTCGAGGTGGACGGGCGCGACCGCATGGTTGACGTTTACAGGTGGCACGTCGCGCACCCCGGCCAGAACTACCCGCCGCTCGTCTACTGGGGCAAGTACGTCGCGCACGACAACAACCGCGACGCGATGGGGCTCACGCTCAACCTCACGCGCAACGTCCTGAACGAGTACCTCAAAGAGCACGCGCAGGTGCTTCACGACCTGCACGAGTCGGTGCCCTACCTCTACGACAACACCATCGGCGACGGGCCGTATAACGCGTGGCTCGACCCGATCCTCACCGACGAGTGGCAGATGATCGGCTGGAACAACGTCTCGGAGATGACGAGGATGGGCATGCCCGGCGTCTTCGCGCACGGCACGTTCGACACGTGGTCACCGGGGTATCTCATGTTCCTCGCCGCCACGCACAACGGCATCAGCCGCCTCTACGAGACCTTCGGCAACGGCGGCGCCGACACCGTCGAGCGCACGCTCCAGCCTTCGGAGTATTCGCGCACCTGGTACAGGCAGAACCCGCCGCTGCCGCGCGTGAAGTGGTCGCAGCGCAACAACAACAACTACCAGCAGACCGGGCTCCTCACCTCCCTCCAGTACTTCGCCAACAACGGCCAGCTCTTCCTCGAGAACTTTTATCTGAAGAGCAAGCGCTCGGTCGAGAAGCCGAAGAACGAAGGCCCGGCGGCCTACGTGCTGCCGGCCGACGACCCGCGCCCCGGCGCGCAGGCCGAGCTGCTGCGCGTGCTGCAACTGCAAGGCGTGGAAATCTCCCGCGCGACCGCGCCCATCACCGTCAACGTCAGGTCGAAGAAGAGGCCGAGCGCGCAGGACGAACAGTCGCGCGAAGTCTCGGCGCGGCCGCCGGACACTCCCGCGGGCGTCACGCGGGAGGCCGCGCAGCAGGCGCTCCCCCAGAGCGAGCGGCGCGAGGCCGGCCCGCAGAGGAACCCGAGGCCGGAGCCGCCCGCCTCGACGGCCAGGCCAGCGCCGGTCGAGACGCGCACCTTCCCGGCGGGCAGCTACGTCGTCCGCATGGATCAGCCGCACAGCCGCATCGCCGACGCCCTGCTAGACTATCAATACTGGAGCCCGCGCGACCCGCAGCAGCGGCCCTACGACGACACGGGCTGGACGTTCGGCGAGCTTTACAACACGCAGGTCGCGCGCGTCGCCGACGCGAACGTCCTGCGCGCGCCGCTTGAGCGCGTGGTCGGCACGGTGCGCGCGCCCGGCGGGGTCACGGGCACGGGTTCCGTCTACCTCGTCAACCACAACGCCGACACCGCGCTCGTCACGCTGCGCTACCGCCTGAAGGGCGCGAGCATCGACGCGGCCGAAGAGCCCTTCAGCGCGGCCGGGCAGAAGTTCAACCGCGGCTCCTTCATCGTCCGCAACGTCCCGGCCGACGAGATGAACAGGGTGACGAGTGAGCTGGGCCTGCGCGCCTACGCCGCGGCCTCCGCGCCGCAGTTGAAGACGCACCCCGTGCGCGCCGCGCGCGTCGCCTTCATGCACACGTGGCTCTCGACGCAGAACGAGGGCTGGTGGCGGCTCGCCTTCGACAAGCTGGGCGTCCCCTACGACTACATCAGCACGCAGACGGCCGCGCGCGACGAGAACCTCAACGCGAAGTACGACGTGATCGTCTTCGCCCCCGTCGGCCGCGACCCGAACTCCGTCGTGCAGGGGATGCCGATGTGGGGCAACCCGATCCCTTGGAAGACGACCGCGCTCACGCCCAACATCGGCAAGATTGATTCGACCGACGACATGCGGCCGGGGCTCGGCACCGCCGGGCTCGCCAACCTGCGCGCCTTCACGCGGAGGGGCGGCGTGCTCATCACCACGATGGACACGGCGGAGCTGGCCGCGCAGTTCGGCCTCACGCAGGGCGTCTCGGTCTCGCGCCCGCAGCGCATGAAGCTGGTCGGGAGCATCCTGCGCTCGAAGCTCGTGGACGAGGCGAGCCCCGTCGCCTACGGCTACGGCGAGTCCTTGTCGGTCTACGCGGACGAGGGCTACATCTTCAACCTGTCGAACGTGGCGGGCGGCCGCGGCGTCCGCCGCCCTTCCGGCGACCGCGAGCGCGAGACAGGGCGCGGCACGCCGGAAGACCCGGACGTCGTCCAGGGCCGCCCGCCCGCGGAGATTCCCGAGCAGCCGCGCGCCGAAGTCTGGGAGGCGATGCCGCTCACGGACGAGCAGCGGCGCAACAACCCTTACGTCATCCCGCCCGCGGAGCGTCCCCGGGTCATCCTGCGCTACGGCGAAGCGCGCGACCTGCTCGTCTCGGGCCTGCTCGACGGCGGGGGCGAGCTGGCGCAGCACGCGGCCGTGGTTGACGTGCCGACCGAGCGCGGCCACGTCCTCATGTTCTCGATCAACCCGGTCTGGCGCGGCGAGACGCAGGGCAGCTACTTCTTCGTCTTCAACGCCATCCTCAACTTCGACAACCTCAACGCCGGGCGCAGGCTCGACGAGAGATGAGCGAGCACGTATGACGATTAAGGTGTGCGTCGCGGGCGCGACCGGGTGGGTCGGGAAGCCCCTGTGTCAGGCCGTGTCGGCGGCGGCGGACATGAGTCTCGTCGGGGCGGTGTCGCGCACATACAAGGGGAAGAGTTTGAGGGAGGCCGCCGGCGAGTCTTTGCCGGACGTGACAGTCAGCGGGTCGGTCGCGGAGGCGTTAGAGACTCCGACCGACGTGCTGGTCGATTACACGAAGGCGGACGCGGTGAAGGGGAACGTGCTGGCGGCTATCGGGAAGGGCGTGCACGTCGTCGTCGGCTCGTCGGGTCTGACGGACGAGGACTTCGTCGAGATAGACGGGGCCGCGTCGGAGAACGGGGTCGGGGTGATAGCCGCGGGCAACTTCGCCGTCACGGCCGTGCTGCTGCAACGCTTCGCGCGCGAGGCGGCGAAGTATCTTTCGCAGTGGGAGATCGTTGACTACGCCTCCGACGCGAAGCGGGACGCGCCGAGCGGCACGGCGCGCGAGCTGGCCTTCCGGCTCTCGGAGGTCAGAAGGCCCGAGCCCACGCTCCCCGTCGAGGAGACGATAGGCGAGCGCGCGGCGCGCGGCCTGACCCTGAACGGCGTACAGGTGCACTCGCTCCGTCTGCCCGGCTACGTCATCGCCGTCGAAGCCATCTTCGGCGCGAAGGACGAGCGCCTCACCATCCGCCACGACGCCGGCAGCGGCGCGGAGCCATACATCCAGGGCACCCTCCTCGCGGTTCGCAAAGTCGGCGGCCTCGTCGGCGTCGTCCGCGGGCTGGACAGCATCATGGAGTAAGGCCCCGGCGGGCACACACAACACACAGGGTCTCCGAACGCGCCCGTCGCGGCTTACGTTCGGAGACCCTGTGTGTCTTACCTGCGAGTGCTCGGAGACGTTCGGGCCTTCAGCGTATCGTCCTGTTGATCGGCCTCTTGAGGTCGTACGACTTCTTCACGTCAACCTGCCCGAACTCGTCGAGTTGGATGAGCCTGAGGTCGGCGACCCGGGACGTGTCGTCCACGGCCTGGCTGAAGTCAACCTTCACGAGCGGAACGTAGTTGTCGGCGATCTTGATGGCGACGATCTCGTCGTTGATCTGCCTGTCGACGTCGATGAGTCTGGCATCGCCGGCGATCTTGTAGTTGATGACGAACCGGTTGTCGTCGTCGAGCTTGATGTCGTCGGCGGTCAGCTCGATGTATTTGTCGTCGAGCCGGATGACGTCGAGCTTGCCGTAGTCGATCGTCAGGGCGTCCTGCTCGAGCGGGGACGCCTTCGCGTCGGCGACCGTTGCGCAGCTTATGGCGAGCACGAGTGAGCCGGCCAGGCCGAACAGAGTCTGCGTGATCTTATTCCTCATGAGATTTTTCCTTCCTTTCGTCCGTCTCTTTTCCTGCCGATGCCTTTGTCTGCCGTCTTCGAGTGCCTGTCCTTCGAGGGGCCGTCGTGGGGCTGCGCCTTCGGGACGTGAGTCCTGTGGTGTTTACCGTGGTGCCTGTTGATGGCGTTCTTCGGAATGTCGCTTTCAGCCATAGGAACCTCCATTGTCTTTGAGACCCTGTAACCTGTTGTCTCTTCTTCCGGGGCTTCGCACGTAAAGACTGAGAGAAATAGTTTTTAAAACGTGCCCGAGAGCAGTCCCGAGTTTTTTCGGCCGAACGCCGTCCCTCCTAAGTGTTCAGCGCCGGGGAGCCGCCGATGCGGCTCCCCGGCGCTGTTTGTCCGAGCGGCTTCTGACGAGGTTCGCGCGGTCAGGTCACGCGGCCTTCTTCAGTCTGCGTCTCCGGGCCGGCGGGGACTGCGCGCCCGTCTCCGCCTCGACGCAGCGGGGCATCCGGTAGGGCAGGTATCGGTACGCGATCAGCCCCGCGGCGAGCCCCGCCACGACCGCCGCCGCCAGCGCCGCGAGCGCGACGATTCCGCCGTAGGCGCCCAGAATTATCTGCGGCAGCCCTATCGTCGCTATGACCCCGACCGCGAAGGGCAGCCCTTCGGGGACGCGCGCGACCGCCCGCGGGTCGCAGTATTCGCCCAGGTACATGTCACGGTGTATTGAAGTCACCTTCTCCATCAATCGACCCTCACTTTCTTGGGTTCCCTTTTCACCCTCCGGCTCGGGGGGATGTTCTCCGTCCTGCATCGCACGGGGAGGCTCGGTTTTTTGCCGCAAAATTCAGGTCGGATAAAGAGGTATTGACTGAACGCGTGTGCAGGTCTGGATTTCATGACAGTCTTCCCGCCTAACGTCTGATTCCCGCCCCCTCGCTCGCCGTACAAACTTCAAGACCGGAAATTTAATTTTTTGAAACTCGCCGCGGGACAGTCTGTCTAATTGAAAGGATGAGACGCAGTGGTTGCGGTCGGCTCGACAGCGTCAGTCACCTCCGAACAGACCGGTAGCAATTATGTTATCTCCCCGGTCTTAGCATTAACAAAGGAGGAGGACATGCCCGACGATGATCGAGACACGAGCGAGCACGCCCGCGCCGTCTGGTCGAGCGACTACACCACCCACCGCCCACGCCTACACGCCTACGCCTGCCGGCTGACCGGCGACGCCGTCGCCGCCGAGGACGTCGTGCAGGACGCCATCTTTAAAATTCTCCGGCTGGCCCCCGACCCCGAATCGGTGGCGGACAAGCTGAGCTACCTCCTGCGCTCGGTGCACAACGAGTCGATGGACTGGATCAGGAGGCGCGTGAGGGAGCGGAGCCGAATCCCGACGATCAGCTTCGACACCGACGACGGAAGGGAGTTGCAGAAGATGGCCGCACCCGAGAGAGACGCCGACGACGATGCGAGGCGCGACGAGTACCACCTGGCCCTGGCGGTCGTCATGCGGCGACTCAACGACCGCGAGAAGACCCTGCTGACCCTCTTCCTTGAGGGCCTTCGCTGCGAACAGATCGCCGACCGCCTGCACGAGGACAAGCGCGCGATCAGCTACGACCTTAACGCCGTGCGGGCGAAGGTGCGTTACCAGCTCCAGAAGCACCTCGGGCTGACGCCGCCGGGCGGCCGCCGGGGTAAAGCACGCTGACCGCCCGCGGCGGCGACGGCGAGTTCCACCAGCCCTGAAGAAAAGGAGTGACAACTTCGTTGCATAAAGAGAGGCCGATTGATCGCACCCCAATCCCCGCCCGCCGGCACAGCGCCACGGGTGTCGTGTTGTCTTGCGACCGACCGTCGTCCGCGGCCCGCCCGGCGGGCCGACCCGTCCCACCGGTATTTCACACACACGCCGCCCCGGAAGCACGCCGCGCCGTGCGCGACGGCCTTCCGGGGCTGCCTCCCGCAAATGCAACCGCAGTCATCGAATAGCAGCTAACAAGAGGAGTTGTGTGATGGAATCCGACATTAGCGACATTAGCGACATTATCGCGCGTCTGGTCGCCGAGGCCGACCCCGAGCTCGCGTCCCGCATGGAGTACCAGGCGGAGGCCCTGCGCGAGAGTGCGTGCATTGACCCCGACTCGTTCGGGCGCTGGGTTGACGCCAACGACGTGAAGCTCCTGACCGCGGCGTTCGCCCTCAGGGACGAGGACTTCGCCGTCAGGTTCCCCCGCTGGAGGGGCATCACCGCGGCGCAGCGCCGGAAGTTCCTCGCCGACCTGGACGCACACTTCGAGAAGTGCCGGCACTGCGCGCTGAAGCGCGGGTACGACCTGGAGCTGGACGCGCGCATCAAGAAGGCTTGTCAGCGAAACAGCGAGTTCCTCCTGCGGCTGCTGAGGGAAGAGGAGGCGCAATCGTCCGAGGAGGGTGAACATCTAAGCCTGAGTTTTGAGCCCGCGATCTGAACGCGGCCGTGACACGAGCCCGAGACCCCGCGAAGCCCCGGAGCGCCGCCCGCCCTCCGGGGCTTCGTCCGCAATAAGTTTTTAAAAAAGCGAAGGCGTGAGTCTCCGTCTATAGAAGGCGGTTGATTGAACCGGCGGGTTGACCCGGGCCCCGCGCCCGCGGTGCGGGAGGCGATAAGATGACGATAACGACCGTTCACGCCAGCGAAGACCAGAGCCGACACGTCGGCCGGGTCTACCAGGAGAACTACGCGAGGCTCCGGCGCTACTGCCTGGCCCAGCTCGGCGACGAGTCCGAGGCGGAGCAGTGTATCCACGAAACGATGCGGCGCTTCTTCTTCTTCATGGAGGAGCGCGACTGGGAGGCGGAGGAGGAGTTCATCCCCGTATACCTCATAAGGATCGCGGGGCTCTTATGCGTCAGGAAGTTGGGCGAGAAGAGGGCGCGGCGGCCGGCCGGCACGGAGCGTGACGCGCGCGGCGGCCTGTTCGATAAGGTCAGAGCGGAAGCCGTCGAAACGATGAAGGAGCGGATCGGATTTATCAAATCCATCCTGAGGCCGGCGGGCGTCGAAGGCCGGCCGCCCGCGGTCGCGGCGAACCCGTGCCTGAAATGAGCCCGGCGCGCAGCGTCAGTTCGGCGCGCAGGCGGCGGGGGCCGCGAGAAATCGTTTGCGGCGGCCGGCGCGGGGGGTGTTAGTATGTGCCGGGCCGGGGGCTGTCCCACACGGCCCTTCGCGCGCGAAGGCCCTTCGGCGTCCGACCCCGCGTCCCGAGTCTCGGCATGAACAGAAAGACCCTTGCGACCCTCTCGCCAAACTCGCCGCGGCCCTGGCGCCCTCGCGGGCCGCGAAGTGAGACGGGGGAGGGAATTAGTTTGAAGCGGATCGCGGTCGTCGCCGCCGCCGCGCTGTTCGCCCTGTGCGTGACCGGCGCGGCCGTGCCGCAGGGGGCGTTGAAGGTGCGCGCGAAGGGGCGGCGCTCGGTCGTCGTGACGGAGCGCGGCCGCGCGCACACCATCGACCTGACCGGGCAGATCGACGCGATGCGCATCGAGGAGGTGTCGGCCCCTCTCGTCGCGCGCGCGGGCGGGTTCACGTACCTGCTGCTCGACGTGTGCGGCCTGTCGAAGGTGCCGCCGGACGACCGGCAGTGCGGCGCGGGCGTGGAGTGCAACGTCGTCTGGCTCAAGCTCGACGCGGCGTGGCGCGTCCGCGGCGCGCAGAACCAGCGCTACGAGTCCTGCTGGGCCCCCATCACCCTGCAAGACGAGATGAAGGTCGAGGCCCGCCGCCTGACCTTCGCGGTCGAGGACTTCCGCGAGGAGGTGCGCCGCGAAGTCACCTACGACGCCGACAACCCGGAGGCGGGCCTGACGGTCAAACAGACGCCCCTCCCAAAAGAACCAGGTCAGAACCGCCCGCGGTAGCGGGTGGGCCTTACGTTGACGGCTTGTTGATTGACGAGAGGCACGCTGTCATTCAATCACCGGCTGCACTCGTTAGGCCCACCCGCTACCGCGGGCGGTTCTGACCGCTATGCCGCGGCTGTCAGACTCTTTGCCCAAAGGTGAAAGCATGAAAATGTTTTTGAAGGGGGCGCTCGCCGTCTCCCTTTTGTTGTCGTGCGTGGCGCCGACGCCCGCGCAAGGCTCGCGCCCTCAGCGCGGCATCACGGCCGAGGACTACTACGCCTTCGAGTTCCTCTCCGACCCGCGCCTGTCGCCCGACGGGCGCTGGGTGGCCTACGTCTTGACGACCGTCGATCAGAGGCAGAACCGCCGGCTCTCTCAAATCTGGCTCGCCGCCACCGACGGCGGCCGCCCGCCGCGGCAGTTCACGACGAGCCCGCAGTCTTCGACCTCGCCGCGCTGGTCGCCCGACGGCCGCACGCTCGCCTTCCTCTCCACCAGGCCCGCGCCCGACGTTGCCCCTTCGACGCAGCAGGGAAGCACGACGCCCACGCCGACGCCTTCACCTTCGCCGACGCCCTCACCTTCGCCGACGCCCGTGCCCGTCAGCGCGGAGATGCCGCCGGGCTTGCCTTCGGCGCTCCAGACCGCCGCGCCGGACGCGACGCCGCGCGCGCAGGTCTGGGCGCTCTCGCTCGACGGCGGCGAGGCGCGGCGTCTGACGAACCTGAAGAACGGCGTCAACACCTTCGACTGGTCGCCCGACGGCACGCGGCTCGTGCTGTTGACGCGCACCGGCCCGAGCGACGCGAAGCCGCCTTCGAGCGACGTGCGCCACTACAAGCACACGTCCTACAAGTTCAACGACACGGGCTGGTTCGACGACAAGCGCAGCCACGTCTGGGTCTCGGACGTGGCGAGCGGCGCGGCCGTGCAGATCACCTCCGGCCAGGACTGGAACGACACGGACCCGCAGTGGTCGCCCGACGGCAACTTCATCGCCTTCGTCTCCGACCGCACCGGCAAGGCTTTCGACGAGAGCCGCAACACCGATGTTTTTGTAGTCGATTCGGCCGGCGGCCCCGTCCGCAAAATCTCCGACCACGCGGAGGCCGACAACAGCCCGCGCTGGTCGCCCGACGGCAAGTCAATCGCCTTCCTCGGCCGCGTCAAGGAGCGCGACCACCCGAAAATCTACGTCGCGCCCGCCGCGGGCGGGCAGCCCTCGCGCAACGTCGCGCCCGAGCTCGACCTCATCCCCTCGAACCTGACCTGGGCCGAGGCCGGGCGCGCGCTCTACTTCGAGGCGGGCGTGCGCGGCGAGTCGCACCTCTTCCGCGTCGACGCGAGGGACGGGAAGCTCAGACAGGTGACGAAGGGGGCGCGCGCCGTCCGCCTCGTGGACATCGCGGAGCGCTCGCGGCTGTTGGTCTACGCCGCGAACGACTTCAAGCGCCTCGACGACCTCTACGCCGCGGAACTCGACGGCTCGGGCGAGAAGAGGTTGACGAACCTCAACGCGCGCCTCTGGCCGCAACTCCGGCTGGCAGACGTGGAGCGCATGACCTACAAGGGCGCGGACGGCTGGGACATCGACGGCTTCCTCGTCAAACCCGTCGGGTGGCAAGAGGGGAAGAAGTACCCGATGGTTCTCAGCATCCACGGCGGCCCCGCCGCGATGTACGGCGTGGACTGGTTCCACGAGTTCCAGGTCTACGCCGCCAGGGGGTGGGCCGTCTTCTACACGAACCCGCGCGGCTCGACCGGCTACGGCCAGAAGTTCGAGCGCGGCATCGAGGGCGAGTGGGGCCGCAACGACTACACCGACGTGATGAACGGCGTCGAGGAAGTCCTGCGCCGCAACCCGTGGATCGACAGGGAACGTCTGGGCGTGACGGGCGGTTCTTACGGCGGCTACCTCACCAACTGGATCGTCGGCCACACGAACCTCTTCAAGGCGGCCGTCACGCTGCGCAGCGTCACGAACTTCGTCAGCGACGAGGGCACGCGCGACGGGGCCTACGGCCACAAGGCCGACTTCGGCGGCGACCTCTTCGAGAAGTTCGACCTCTACTGGGAGCGCTCGCCCCTCAAGTACGCGATGAACGTCAAGACGCCGATCCTGATTCTCCATTCCGAGAACGACCACCGCGTCCCGCTCGAACAGGGCGAGCAGTGGTTCCGCGCCCTGAAGCACTTCGGCGCGACGGCCGAGTTCGTCATCTTCCCGCGCGAGAACCACAACCTCACGCGCACCGGCGAACCGAAACACCTGGTGGAGAGCCTCAACTGGCAGCTCTACTGGTTCGACCGCTACCTCGACGGCAAGGCCGACGCCATCCCGCCCGACGCGAGATGAAAAAGTACTGAGGACTGAGTACTGAGGACTGAGTTAACAACTCATCCTTACTCAGTCCTCAGTACTCAGTACTTATTATGTTCGAGTTGCCGAAACTCTATCCGATTACCGACCGGCGTCTGTCGGGGCTCACGCACGCCGAACAGGTCGCGCGTCTGTGCGAGGGCGGGGCGCGTCTGGTGCAGTTGAGGGAGAAGGCGCTGCCGACGAAGGAGTTCTACTCTGAGGTGGTGGAGGCTCTGAAGGTGGCGCGCCTCTTCGGCGCGAAGCTGATTATCAACGACCGTGTGGACGTGGCCTTGACCGTCGGCGCGGACGGCGTCCACCTCGGGCAGGACGACATGCCGCCGGCGACCGCGCGGGCGTTGGTCGGCAAGAAGATGGTCGTCGGCTTCTCGACGCACGGCGTCGAACAGGCGTCGGCGGCCGCGCGGCTCCCCGTCGATTACATAGCCGTCGGGCCGGTCTTCTCGACGAAGTCGAAGGAGAACCCCGACCCTGTCGTCCGAATAGAAGGCGTGCGGCGGGTGCGCGAGGCGGTCGGCCCGGCCGTCAGACTGGTCGCCATCGGCGGCATCACGGCCGAGACCGCGCCCGCAGTCCTCGAAGCAGGCGCCGACTCGGTCGCGGTCATCCGAGCCCTCCTCGACACCTCCGACCCCGCCGAAATCACCCGCCGCACGCATGACCTCCTGGCCCGCCTGTAAAGTAAACTAGAGCGTTTTACGCATGAGCATATCGACGACCGTTTAGAGGCGGGCTCCGCCCGCCGGGGCGTGCCGTGGTGTATCACGCGACGGTGGGCACAGCCCGCCTCTAAACGGGAGGTAGACTGATCGGCAAACTTCTCTGGAGGGCTAAGTGTTCAAATATTAAGCGTTAAAAGTTTTAACTTGCTTTTCTCGCGTTGGCCTGACATTATGAAAAAGGTCGCCGGGGGCAGTGCCCCGTTCCCGGCTTCCGAGCCTGAAAGTCCCGTCCCCCGGTTCTTATCGCCTGCCAACGGAGTCGCCATCCCCGCATGAAATATTTCGACCTGCCGCCCGTCATCGAGCAGATGCTCAAGGCCGCCGAAGGCATCAGCGATCTTAACTTTTCAGTCGGACAGACGCCGCAGGTGGAGGTCAACGGCCAGTTGCGCCCGGTCCAGCCGCTGGGCCTGCAGAAGCTGACGCCCTACCAGACCGAGATCATCGCGATGACGCTGATGCACGGCAACCCGGACGCCGCGCAGCGCCTCGCCCACACGGGCTCGGCCGACCTCAGCTATTCCTTGCCTTCGCGCACGCGCTTCCGCGTCAACGTCTTCCAGCAGCGCGGCACCTACTCCATCGTGATGCGCGTCATCCCGACCGAGATCCCGACGCTGGAAACCCTGACCCTGCCGAAGCAGCTCGCCGACATCGCCGAGCTGCGCAACGGCATCGTGCTGGTGACGGGCCCGACGGGCTCGGGCAAGTCCACGACGCTCGCGGCCGTCATCGACATCGTCAACCAGCAGCAGCACTACCACATCGTCACCATCGAAGACCCGATAGAGTTCCTGCACGCGCACAAGAACTCGACCATCAACCAGCGCGAGGTCGGCTCCGACGCGCGCGACTTCCCGTCGGCCCTGCGCGCGGCACTGCGCCAGGCCCCGAAGGTCATCCTCATCGGCGAGATGCGCGACTACGAGACGACCGAGATCGCCCTGGAGGCGGCCGAGACGGGCCACCTCGTGCTCTCGACCCTGCACACCATCGACGCCTCGAAGACCGTTGACCGCATCATCGGCCTCTACCCGAAGAACGAGGAGCAGGTGATACGGACGCGGCTGGCGCAGACGTTCCGCTACATCGTCTCGCAGCGCCTGATCCCGCGCGCCGACGGGCACGGCCGCGTCGCCGCGGTCGAAATCCTGAAGTCGACGCCGCGCACGCGCGAGTACGTCGCCGCGGGCGAGTCGGACGGCAAGTCTCTGCTCGACGCGATGCGCGACGGCCGCCTCGACGGCATGCAGGACTTCGACACCGTCATCAAGGGGATGATCGAGGAGGACACGATCACGCTCGAAGACGGGCTCTCGTTCGCCACCAACCCCAACAACCTGCAACTCGCGCTCAAGGGCATGTCGGCCACGGACGACTTCCGCCCGGCCGAAAGCACCGCCTACACCGCGAAGCGCCCGGCCGCCGCGGCCCCCCCGCGCGCCTTCCCCACGGCCCCCGCGCGCCCCGCGGCGGGCTCGATGCTCGACATGCTCGAATAGGGTGTTGGGTTCCGGGTTTTAGGTGTTGGTAGGACGAAGCCGGTTTTACCCAACACCCAACCCCCGACACCCAACACCCGACACCCAACACCCATGATCGTCACCTGTCCCAACTGCACCACGAAGCTCCAACTCGACGGGGCCAAGGTTCCGTCGCGCCCGTTCAGCGTGCGCTGCCCGAAGTGTCAGCAGATCGTCAACGCGCAGCCGCCCGCCACGGAGGCGCACCGCGACGCGGTGGCCGCCGTCGGCGACGTGCCTTCGTCGGCGCGGCCCCGGCAGGACACGGCGCCGGCCGTCGCCGCCCCTCTGATGAGTGAGCCGCCCGCCCCCCCCGCCCCCGCGCCGACGGCGGAGTCGAACGAAGATGTCCTGCGCCTGCTCGCTTCGCTGCTGCGGCGCGAGGCGTCGGGCGAAGGCGGCGGCGAGCACCACACGGCGGGCGCGCGCCGCCCCTGGGAGCGTAGGCGCGCGCTCATCTGCGCGGGCTCCGCCTTCGGCGGCGACGCGGCGCGCGCGTTGAGCCAGACGGGCTACGACGTGTCGGTCGCGGCCGACGCCGCGCAGGCCGTCGAGCGGATGCGCGAGGATCAGTTGGACGTGCTCGTGCTCGACCCGGAGTTCGACCCGCGGTCGCAGGGCTCGATGGCGGTGGGGCGCGAGGTCACCTCGATGCGCACCTCGGAGCGGCGCCGCATGGTCTTCGTGCTCCTGACGAACACGGCGCGCACCGGCGACGCGCACGCGGCCTTCCTCGCCGGGGCCAACCTCGTCGTCCAGATGAAGGAGGTCGCCGACCTCCCCCGCGCGCTCGAGAAGAACATCCGCGACCTCAACGAACTCTACCGCGACTTCAACCGCGCCCTCGGCCTCGCCGAGTTGTAGGTTCGGTAATTAACCCCGTCTCCGGGGTTTAGCTTTTAGGGCGGCCCGCCCTTCACCTTCTCAGGTAGCGCTGCTGGTAGCGGAGTCGGCGGCGCTGCTGGGCCGGCGTCAGGCTGACCTGGATGTTGCGCCAGCCTGGCTCCTTGTCGGCCGCGTAGTACCCGAGCGTGTACTGCCCGCTCAGGTCGGCGTTGATGCCGTCGAGCACCCTGCTGATGTCGTCGGGCTCGGGGAAGAAGGCCAGCCCGCCGGTGGCCGCCGCCAGCCCCTTCAGGACGTCCCTGCCCTTTCGGTCGAATTCGAGCATGAGTCTGGGTCTGGCGTCGAGGGTGATGCCGACCGCGTAGACCGTGGCGCGGCGGGTCAGCGCCTCAAGTTGCACGTCGGCGAGACCGGCGCGGCTCTTTATGTCCTGGCCGTCGGAGAGCAGGACGAGCGCCTTGTGGCGGCGCGGCGTCCGCCCCAGGGCCTCCATGCCGAGCAGCACCGCGTCGTAGAGCGCCGTGTTGCCCTCCGGCTCCAGCCCGAGGACGCCTTGCCACAGCCCCTCGGCGTTAACCGACTCGGCGACGAGCCGCGGCCGGTCGGAGAACGCGACGAGCGTGTAGTCGTTCCCCTCGCGGGCGCGCGAGAGGAACTTTTTGAGGGCGGATTTGAGCTTCGACCACTTCTCATACTTCATCGAGGTCGAGGTGTCGATGACGAAGACGATGCTGGCCGGCCCCTGCCCGTCGAAGAATTCGAGTTTGACCTCCCGCCCCTCGTCCGAGACGAGGAAGTCCGCCGCCATGAGACCCTTCACCGGGCGCTTGTCGCCGTCGGTCACCGAGACGTTGACGGTCACGAGGTCTACCTCGACCTTGACCACCTCCTCTTCCCGGGGAGCCTCCGCCTCGGGCTGTCGCGCCGAGGCCGACCCCAGCAAGGAAAGTATGGCGGCGGCCGCGACCATCCATCTTCTGCTCAGACGCATGGCTCTTCCCCCACTCGACCCTTGATGTGCCCCACCCTCCCTGGGCGCCTTTCTCACGCCGGTGCGAACGTGGGAAGGGCCTTCGGAGCCGAGGGGCGGACGCCCGGGCACGGCGCGGTAAGGGTGTGCCCGCGAGGCTGACGGCGAAGCCTGTGAAGTGGTGGGGAGGATATTTGAAGACGCCCGACGAGTCAACGTCTGTGCCGCGCGGTGGGGCCGCATGCGCGAAGGAATCGCCCGCCGACCGTCAACGACGGCGAGCGGGCGATTCCGTTTGTCGGAGGATAGGGGGTGACGAAAGTCGCCCCCGTCGCGTTTCGAGGAAGCAACTCCCTTACTGCACCGCCGGAAGGACGATGGCCGCGAGGGCGCTGATGGCCGTGAGCGCCACCGCCATCTCGATGAGGGTGAAGCCCGCCTGCTTGAGGTTCTTCATGTCTCTGCTCCTTTTCAAAGTTATGATTGCGGGGCCGCCCGCGTCTCGCCGTCAGCGACCCTCACTGACACACGCGTAAAAATTCGGCGAGAGGGTCTAGCCCTCCGGGCGTTAAGCGAAAATATTATTACTCGCGGCCGAAGCGTAAAATGCGCGCGGCGGCGCAGCCACACACGCGCCCGAAAATCTGCTAAGCTTACGTCTCCGGCGGGCGGCAAGTCGGTCGAAAAAAATCTAAAGGTCATGGCCTCGGAGAACGGACACCGGCACGCGCACGGCGCTCACGCGCACACTCACGACGCGCTCTCGGAGCGCGGGCGGCGGCGGCTGCTCCTCGTCCTCCTGCTGACGGCCGCGTACATGCTGGCCGAGGCGGCGGGCGGCTGGTGGACCGGGAGCCTCGCGCTCCTAGCCGACGCGGGCCACATGCTCGCCGACGTGGCGGGGCTCGCGCTGGCGCTTCTGGCCGCGAGGTTCGGGTCGCGCCCGGCGAGTCCGACGAAGACGTACGGTTACTACCGCCTGGAGATTCTCGCCGCGTTCACGAACGGGGTGGCGCTCGCGGCCGTCTCGCTCTTCATCCTGTACGACGCGTACGGCCGCTGGCTCGCGCCGCCCGAGATCGAGCGCGCGGGCACTCTGACGGCCATCGCGGCGGGCGGCCTCGTCGTCAACCTGGCCTGCGCGTGGGTGCTGCACGGCGACCACGAGCGCGACCTGAACGTGCGCGGCGCGTGGCTGCACGTGCTCGGCGACGCGCTCGGGTCGGTGGGCGCCATCGCGGCCGGCGCGCTCATCATGTGGAAGGGCTGGCACGCGGCCGACCCCCTGTTCAGCGCGCTCATCGCCGTGCTCATCGTGTGGAGTTCGTGGAGCCTCATCCGCGAGGCGACGAACGTCCTGTTGGAGGGGACGCCGGCGCACATCAACCTCGCCGCGGTCGAGGACGCGATACTCGAGACCAGCGGCGTCGAGGACGTGCACGACCTGCACGTCTGGACGATCACCTCGGGGCGCGAGGCGCTCTCGGCGCACGTCCGCCACGCGCCCGCCGCCGCGCCGGCCGAGCTGCTGCGCTCTTTGCGCGCCAAGCTCCACGACCAGTTCGGCGTAGACCACCTGACCATCCAGATGGAGACCGGGGACTTCGAGGACGAGACGTTCCACTTCTGCACCTCCGGCACGGCCTGCTTCCGCTCGACGAAGGAATGAGGAGGCGGTCGGCGGTCAGCTTTCAGCTTTTGTCTTTCGCCAGCGGCCCGTATCGTCTTTCAGCTTGAGCCTTCCGGAATGGGTCGGCTGAAAGCTGAGAGCTGACCGCCGACAGCTTCTATGGAAATCAGCCTTCTCATCGTCCTCGACCTGCGCGAGCAGGCGGCCTTGCAGGCGGCGCTGATGACGCACGGCGCGCCGGACGCGCTGGTGACTCTGGCGCTGACGGGGGCGTGCCGCATCCAGACGCTCGACGAGGCGCGCCAGCTCCGCCGCTGGCTCGCCGAGACGCGCGCCTCGGGCAAGACCGACTTCGCCTCGCTCAACGTCATCGAGCGCGAGCTGGTGCGCTTCGGCGTGTGACCGCAGTAGGCGGTAGGCAGATGGCGGTAGGCGGTTGAAAGCACTGCCGTCGGAAACTTTGGTTTAACCTTTCAACTTCCTGAACGCGGAGCGAACTGCCTACTGCCATCCGCCTACCGCCTACTTTCTTATGACTATTCAACTGGGTTACGGCCGCGGCTCCCTCCCGTTCGAGTTCGAGGACGGGCGCTTCCGTGTGCTCGAAGGGGAGGCGCGCGAGGAGCGGGCGCTGACGGACGCGGAGGTCGGGGCGGCGATTGACGACCCCGTTGACTCGCAGCCGTTGGAGGAGATTATCAGCCCGGGCGAGAGCGTGCTCGTCGTCGTCTCGGACGCGACGCGGGCGACGGGGAGCGCGCAGGTCGTCAACCTGCTCGTGCGCCGTCTGATCGCGCTGGGCGTCGCGCCGTACGACCTGCGCATCATCTTCGCCACGGGCATCCACCGGCCCGTGACGCGCGAGGAGAAGGCGGAGCTGCTCACGCCCTTCATCGTGCAGCGCGTCCGCACGCTCGCGCACGACCCGGACGCGGAGTCGCAGCACGTCTCCTTCGGCGTGACCGAGCGCGGCACGCCGGTCGAGCTGAACCGCGCGCTCTTCGACCACTCGCACGTCATCCTCACCGGCGCGGTCGGCTTCCACTACTTCGCGGGCTTCACCGGCGGGCGCAAGAGCGTCTGCCCCGGCCTGGCTTCGAGGCGCGCGATTGAGGCGACGCACTTGCAGGCCCTCGACTTCGAGCAGGGCGGCCGTCGCGCGGGCGTCGGCACGGGGAGGCTGGACGGCAACGCCGTCCACGAGGAGTGCGAGCGCATCGCGGCCGAGGCCGCGCCCTCCTTCCTCATCAACACCGTGACGGACGCGCGCGGCCAAGTAGTCCGCGCCTACGCCGGGGACTGGCGCGCCGCGCACCGCCTGGCCTGCGCCGAGTATGCCGACTCACACACCGTCGAGATTAAAGAGAAGCTCCAGGTCGTCGTCGCCTCGGCCGGCGGAGCGCCCTTCGACCTCAACCTCATACAGGCGCACAAGGCCCTGGAGACGGCTTCGTACGCGTGCGAGGAGGGCGGCCACATCGTCCTCGTCGCAGAGTGCCCGGACGGCCTCGGCCGCGCGGACTTCCTCAAGTGGTTCGACGCGCCGGACTCGCGCGCCCTCGAAGCGCGCCTGCGCGAGGCGTACGAGGTCAACGGCCAGACCGCCTGGTCGCTCCTGACGAAGGCCGAGCGGTTCCGCGTGCAACTCGTCTCAAGCCTCCCCGAAGAGGACGTGAAGCGGATGCGCATGACCCCGGCGCGCACGCTCGAAGAGGCGCTCGCGCGCGTCGGCGAGGACGCGCCCGGCTACGTGCTGCCGCGCGGCGCGGCCTACATGCCCGTCGTCACGAGTTAAAGCCACCGTTGCGCCCCGTATGCGTTGGGGCTAGAGTAAGCGAACAGCTTCGCTCAGGAGGGACGGTTTATGAGGAGAGTAGTCCGCGCGGCTCTTTGCCTGGCGCTGTCGGCGTGCGGCGCCGTCGTCGCACAGGCGCGGCAGCAGACGGCGGCGACGACTTCGGACGTGAGGCCGAGCGAGCCGCACGTGCCCCTGGCGCAGGCGGCCGTCGCGTACGACGTGGCGGGGAACGAGGCGCTCGGCGGGCGGCTGCGCACGCAGGCGCTGGCGGGGACGCCCGAGGCCCCCGTGCGCAACACGCGGCTCGTGGTCGAGAACCGCAGCCCCGTCTTCTACAACTACGTGACGGGGTGGGCGACCTTCTACGGCGAGGACGGCGTGCGCTGCGGCGAGGGGCTCTGGAAGCTCGAAGCCTTCGCGCCGCGCGAGCAGGTCGAGGTGGACACGCCGGGCCTGCGCCTGACCTGCACGCCCGCGACGTGGCGCATCGTCGCGACGACCCTGCTGACGCGCACGGGCGACGTGGCCAAGCCGCGCGAGCAGACCGCGCCCCCGCCCGCCGAGCCCGGCACGCCCTCCTCCACGCCGCCGCCGGCCGACACGCCCGCGACGACGCCCGCCGGAGGAGTGCCGCCGCTCGAAATCAACGTCAACGGCAAGACCATCCCCCTCCAACTTGGCAACCCGCTCGAAGTCGTCGTCGGCCGCGAGCGCGTCCGCATCATCGTCCAGCAAGCCCCTTGAAGAGAAGTAGGCAGAAGGCAGTAGGCAGTAGGCCCCGCGTCACGGCAGTTGAAAGGTTAAATCAGAATTTTCGATCCACTGCCTCAACTGCCTACTGCCATCTGCCTACTGCCTACTTCTCCCCTTGACTCCGCGCCGTCTCGGGACGAAACTTAGGTCAACGTTCCCCCGAACACGAACAGTCGAAGACGAGGAGGTTGAGATGGCGGACGAGAGGCCGAAGACCAAGTGCGCCCGTGAGACCTGCGGCTGCGCGGCGGAGGAGGGCAGCAAGTATTGCAGCGAGGAGTGCGCGGACGCCGCGAAGAACATCCACTTCGAGATATCCTGTAGCTGCCACCACCCCGACTGCGGGTGAGTAAGAGCAGTAGACAGTAGACAGTAGTCAGTAGACAGTAGAAAAGACGGGCGGTGCACTCGTGTTATACCGGAGACGCGCCGCCTCTGTTTTCTACTGTCTACTGACTACTGTCTACTTTCCCCTCAGACGCAAGCGCAATGTAACGGATTCGTAATCAAGTCGGGACTAACTCCGCCTAACCTTTCACATCTCAACGAGAGCACGCCCCGGAGGCGGGTCGGCCACTGCACGCGGAAGGCGTGGGGGACGGGTCGTCTGCGGGGCGTGTGCCGAACCTTAAGATTGACCGCGGAGGCGCGGCCCGTCGCAACAGCTCGACGGGCCGCGCCTCCGCGTCTCTGTGGTTAAATTCTCTTCCGCGCGTGCGCGGGTCACTGCTTGAGGTGTGAGGCGTAGTCTTGAAGGAGTTTCTGCGCGTGCGAGCCGGGGCTGATGAGCGCGACCTTGCGGTTGTAGTCGTAGCCGCTGAAGACGCCGACGAGCTGACCCTTCTCGTTGTAGACGGGGCTGCCGGAGAAGCCGTCGCGCCCCTCGATCTTAGCCGACCAGTACTCCCTGCCGCGGTAGACGTAGGGGCCTTTGAAGCCGCCGCGGCGGACGGCCTTGTTGCCGTTCGGGCGCGCGATGACGAGCAGCTCCTCGTCCTGGCTGAGCGCCTCCTGGAAGGAGAGCGTCCCGCGGGTCTTAGTCGAATCGCAGACGCCGAGCAGCGCGAGGTCTGCGTCGGGGTCGATCTTGAGCACCCTGGCGACGCAGCCTTTGACCGACGCCTCGACTTCGAGCGGCTCGTTGACCGAGAAGCCGAGCTGCCGCCGCTTGTCGGCGCTCAGGCCCCCGCTCACGACGTGGTAGGCCGTCATCACCAGCCCGTCGCCGACGACGAAGCCGGTCGCGTAGGCGTTCGGGCCGTTGTCGCCGAGGAAGTCGCTGATGACCTTCTCCAGAGAGTCGCGCTTCTTCTTCCGCACGCGCAAGTCCAGCGAGACGGTGTAGCCGCCCTGCTTCAGGACGGAGGCCAGCGGGTCTTCGGCCGCCGTGCCCGCGGGGGCGAAGGCCGGAGCCGCAAAGACGCAGACGAGGAGGAGGCAGATTCCCCTTTTCATATTAGTTCCCTTTGTGTCTGAGAGCGTCAAACGGTTGAGAGGTGATGCACTCGCCGCGAGGCCACGCCGCCCCGTCGGGTTGAGGGCGCGTCGGCCGCGAGGCTTGAGCTGGGAGCGCCAGCGGCCGACCGTAATGGGCGTGCATTCTAAACACTTTCGGCCCGCCTGTGAAGGAAAATGTTGTGAGGGAAGTAGGCGGTAGGCAGATGGCAGTCGGCAGCCGCCCCGCGTTAAGGGAGTTGAAAGAATAAATCGGGGGCTCCGACAGCGGGGCTTTCGACTGCCTACTGCCATCTGCCTACCGCCTACTGCCGCCCGCGTGTTGATGAGGCGCGGCGCTCACGCTAGTATTGTCGGGAAGGAGCAAAGCCAGACAGTAATGAGCCGGACGATTCACTTCGCAGACAAAGGTGTGCGCGCGCGCACGGCCGCGTCCGAGCCGGAGGTGTTGGGGCGGCTGCGCGAGATCGTCGGGGCGGAGAACGTCCTGGTTGACGAGGAGCGGGTCGAGCCTTACGCGGGCGACGCTTTGAAGGAGAAGTTCCCGCCGGAGGCGGTCGTGCTGCCCCGGAGCGCGGAAGAGGTCTCGGGCGTCTTGCGGCTCGCCAACGAGCGGCGGTTCCCGGTGACGGCGCGCGGCGGCGGCGTCGGCTACACGGGCGGCGCGGTTCCCGTGGAGGGCGGCATCGTCGTCGGCACCGACCGCATGAACCGCATCCGCGAAATCAGCCTAGAGAACCTCTACGCGATAACGGAGCCGGGCGTCACGACCTACGCGCTGCAACAGGCGGTCGAGGAGGTCGGCCTCTTCTACCCGCCCGACCCCGCCTCTTATAAGAACTCCTACATCGGCGGCAACATCGCCGAGAACGCGGGCGGCATCCGCTCGGCGAAGTACGGCGTGACGAAGCACTACGTGCTCGGCCTCGAAGTCGTGCTGCCGACGGGCGAGATCGTCCGCACAGGCGGACTGACGAGCAAGAACGTCGTCGGCTTCGACCTGACGGGACTCATCTGCGGCTCGGAAGGCATGCTCGGCATCATCACCGAGGCGACGCTCAAGCTGCTGCCTCTGCCCGAGACGACGCGCACCGTGCGCGCGACCTTCAAGACGATGACCGCGGCCTGCGCCTGCCCGCCCGCCTTCACGAAGGCGCGCGTGACGCCCGTCGCCATCGAGGTCTTAGACCGCAACGCCATCCGCGCCGTCGAGTCGGAGTTCGCCTTCGGCATAGACCCCGAGGCGGGCGCGCTGCTGCTCGTCTCGGCGGACGGCCCCGCCGCCGAGGTCGAGCGCGAGATTCGTCTGGTCGAGGACGTGGTGAGGGGCCTGGGCGGCTACGACATCCTGCGCTCGGAGTCGCGCGATTCGGAAGACCGCCTGTGGGACGTGCGGCGCGCGCTCTCGCCGGCCATCAAGAAGTTCGGCACGCTCAAGTTCAACGAGGACGTGGTCGTCCCGCGCTCGCGCGTGCCGGAGCTGATCGAGCGCGTCGAGGCGATTGGGAGGAAGTACGACACCTTCGTCGTCAACTTCGGCCACCTCGGCGACGGCAACATCCACGTCAACTTCATGTGCGAGCGCTCCGACCCCGATGCGGTCGCGCGCGCGCGCGAGGCCGTCGGCGAGACCTTCGCGGCCTCGGTTGACCTGGGCGGCACCATCAGCGGCGAGCACGGCATCGGCTACGTCAAAGCGCCGTACCTGCGTATGGCGCTCGGCGGCGAGACCATCGAAGCCATGCGCCGCATCAAGCGCGCCCTCGACCCCCAAGGCATTCTCAACCCCGGGAAGATGTTTACGACAGCCGCCGCCGCCGCGGCGAACGACTACGGTCAGCAGACAGACTTGAGCGACGGCGACGAGCCGACGGATTAAGCCCTGTTTCCAACTCGTCACTCGTCACTCGTCACTGCTCTTATGCTCAGCGTCCTTCTCGAACTCCAGCGGCTGAAGCGGCTCGACCGGACGGGGTGGGTCTTGCGGGGCCTGCCGCCGGGGGCGGAGTCGGTGGCGGCGCACTCGTACGGGGTGGCTCTGACGGCGATGCTGCTGGCGGACGAGTGCGCGGCGCGCGGCGTGGGGGTGGACGTGGGGCGCGTGCTGCGCATCGCGCTGCTGCACGACTTGCAGGAGACGCGGACGGGCGACATGCCGCGCACCGTCGCCGACTACTACGGCAGGGAGGCGCGCCGCGCGGCCGAGCGCGCCGCCTTCGACGACATCATGCGCGGCTCGACGGGGGCCGCCGTGTACGCCGAGCTGCACGAGGACTACGAGTCGCGCGCGAGCCTTGAGGCGCGGCTCGTCAAGGCGGCCGACGTCATCGACCTGCTCGCGCAGGCGCTCGCCTTCGAGCGCGCGGGCTCGCGCGGCCTCGAAGAGTTCTGGGAGGGCGCCGCCGACCGCGACTTTGGGCTCGAAGGCGCGGCCCGCGAGGTCGTCAGAGAGGCCGTCGCGGCGCTCGTGGAAGAGAGAAGTAGGCAGTAGGCAGATGGCAGTAGGCAGTTGAAAGCGCCGCTGCCGGAAGCCTCGGATTAATCTCGTAACATCTATAGCGCGGAGCGCACTGCCTACTGCCATCTGCCTACTGCCTACTTGCTTATGATTGACTGGCTGACGCGACTGATTCACGGGTGGGGGCTGACGTGGGGGCAGGTGCTCTTCGGGGTGGGGCTCTCGGTGGTGACGTTCATCGTGAGCATCGCGGTGGTGACGGTGGTGCTGGTGAAGCTGCCGGCGAACTACTTCCACTCGTCGCACGACCGCGAGTTCTTAGTCCACCGCCACCCCGTCCTGCGCGCCTGCGGCATCTTCGTGAAGAACCTGCTCGGGCTGGTGCTGGTCGGCGCGGGCGTCGTCATGTCTTTGCCCGGGGTGCCGGGGCAGGGCGTGCTCACGATCCTGCTCGGCATCATGCTGCTCGACTTCCCCGGCAAGCGCGGGCTCGAGACGCGCATCGTCAGCCGCCCCCGGGTCAACAGCGCCGTCAACGCCCTCCGCGCGCGCTTCGGCAAGCCGCCGCTGCTGCTCGACTGAAAGGGTGTTGGGTTCCGGGTGTTGGGTGTTGGCTAGTCGTTATGGCGGAAGGCGCTTGTTGTTAAATAAACCCAACACCCAACACCCAGAACCCGGAACCTTTCCCTCCGTTGACAAGGCCGAAGCGCCTTTGTTAGCTTCCCTTAACTGATTTCGTGAATCTTAGCGGGGCAGGCGGGTGGCGCGCGTTCGACTTTTGCTTCCGATGCACAGGCTGAAAAACTGGGGGTGTGTCCGGGCCGCGGCGGCGGCGGCCGTGCTGGGGGCGGCGGTGCTGCTCGCGGGGTGCGGCCTCTTCAAGCCGTCGAGGCGCATCTCCGTCCCGCAGCCCCTGACGCCGCTCGTCGAGGCCGACATGGCCCAGATGTTCGAGGAGATCAACCGCCTCGGCGCGGTCAAGTCCCTGAACGGCCGCGTTGACATACAGTTCCTCGACACGAGTTACGCCCCCTGCGGGCTGGCCGAGAAGTTCCGCACGGCCGACGGCCGCCTCGTCGTCCAGCGGCCGGGGCAGGTCTACCTGACCGTGCAACTGCCCATCGTCAACTCGAAGGTCGCCGAGATGAGTTCGACCGGCGAACGATTCTGGGCGGCCGTCTACATGGGCGACCAGAAGTACCAGCGCTTCGTCACGGGGCGCAACGCCGCGCAGTACGAGAGGCTGGACGCCAACGGCGCGGCCGCCGCGCTCGACTGCAACCTGAGCGGCAGGCGGCGCGAGGAGGCGATGCAGCGCGCGACCGTGAGCGCGCTCTCATCTTTGCGCCCGCAGCACCTGACCGACGCCGTGCTCGTCCCCCCCGTCTCCTTCGAGGACACGAAACACGTCTACGCGCAGGCCGAGACCTACGAGGAGGAGGCCGACATGCGCCCCGGCGCGCAGAAGGGCGCGCGCGTCGTGCGCGGCTACTACGTCCTGACGGAGATGGAGCTTGTGTCGCAGAACCGCGCGCGCGTCACGCGCCGCTTCTGGTTCGACCGCGTCGGCACGCTGCGCCTCGCGCGGGTGCAGATCTACGGCGAGCGCGGGCAGCTCATCACCGACGTGCTCTACAGCAGCGCGCAGCCGTTCGGCGAGGAGGGCCGCCTGCGCCTGCCCGCGCAGATCGAGCTGACGCGGCCGCAGGATCACTACTCGATTCGCCTCGCCTTCCAGGACCCCGGCGCGGTCAAAGTAGACCAGCAGTACGACCCCGAAATCTTCGTCCTGAAGAACAGCTCGAACCTTCAGGAGGTAGACCTGGACGCTGTAAAGAAGTAAATGGTGAATGGTAAATCGTAAATAGTGGTTGAGCATGCGCCAGGTTGAGTTACTTCGACCCGGCTCCGAGATGGCCGCCCACCATTCACCATTCACCATTCACCATTCACCAAAGATGGAGAGTCTCGTCACAGCCAACGTGCGGCAGCGGCCGGTGCGCGCCCTGGTGAGCGCGGCGGGCGTGGCGCTGGGCGTGTGCCTGGTGATGCTCTTTACGGGGCTGGCGCGCGGGCTGTCGAACGACCTCGAGCGGCGCTCGCAGAACCTGAAGGCCGAGATCGTCTTCACGCGCGACGCGGGCTCGACGCAGTTGATGAGCACGGCCGCCAACCTGCCGGTGAAGTACGCCGAGGAGTTGTTGAAGGTCGAGGGCGTGGCGACGGCCGTGCCCGACATCCGCTACGTCTCGCAGGGCGGCAAGGGCTTCGGGTTCGAGCAGGTCGAGGGCGTGGACTGGGAGCAGTTCGCCGCGATGAACGGGATGAGCCTCGTGGCGGGGCGCGCGCCGCGCTTCGAGGTCAACGAGCAGGGCGAGCCCACGGTCAAAGAGGTCGTCATCGACGAGGCCAAGGCGCGCAACAACAACCTCTCGGTCGGGAGCCAACTGCGGCTCTTCGGCAACGACACCTACACGGTCTCGGGCGTCTACACGCCCGAGGCCGGGCCGCGCGTCAAGATGCCCCTGGCCGCGATGCAGGACGCGCTCCAGGCCCCGGACAAGTGCACCTGGATTTACGTCAAGCTGAAGAACCCGGAGCAGGCGGTCGAGGTGGCGCGCCGCATCGACGAGCAGCTCCCGGGCAACAAGATTCAGCTCACGCGCGACATCATCACCAACATCGAGAAGAGCATCCCCTACCTCGGCGTCTTCCTCCGCACGCTGGTCGGGCTCTCGGCGCTGGTGAGCGGGCTGGTGGTGATGCTGGCGATGTACACGACCATCACCGAGCGGACGCGCGAGATAGGCATCCTGAAGGCGCTCGGGGCCACGCGCGGCTTCATCGTCGGCGAGATCGTCAAGGAGGCCGTGCTCATCAGCGTCATCGGCGTCGCCGCCGGCTTCGCCGTCTCGTTCCTGGCCGGCTACCTGATCCAGCGCGCCTACGCCCTGCCCTTCGAGTACTCTTGGGCCTGGGGCCTGACGGCCGCGGCTATCGGCCTGCTCGGCGGCGCGCTCGGCGCGCTCTACCCGGCCGTCCGCGCCGCGAACCTCGACGCCGTGAGCGCGCTTGCGTACGAGTAAAAGGTAAATGGTAAATAGTTAATGGTAAATGGAGACTGTTTTTTGTCTTCACACCATTTACCATTTACTATTCACCATTCACTATGAGAACGATTCTACAGGCGGAAAATCTGACGAAGGTCTACCGGGTGGGGAGCGTGGACGTGCCCGCGCTGCGCGGCGTCTCGCTCGACGTGGAGGAGGGGGAGTACCTCGCCATCATGGGGCCTTCCGGGTGCGGCAAGTCCACGATGCTGCACCTGCTCGGCGGACTTTTGACGCCGACGACGGGTCGCATCGTCATCGACGGCGAAGACCTGACGGCCGCCACCGACGCCAAGCGCACCGACATCCGCCGCCGCAAGATCGGCTTCGTCTTCCAGCGCTTCAACCTCTTCCCGACGCTCACGGCCGAGGGGAACCTGAAACTCGCCGAAAGTATCGCGGGCGGGCGCGACGGCAAGAAGGGCGGCGACCCCGAGCGCCGCCGCGAAATCCTCCGCCTGCTCCAGCTCGAAGACAAGATGCACCACAAGCCGCTCGAACTCTCGGGCGGCGAGCAGCAGCGCGTCGCGCTCGCCCGCGCCGTCGTCAACCGCCCCGCCATCATCCTCGCCGACGAGCCGACGGGGAACCTCGACACCGAGAACTCGGCCATCGTCCTGAACATGTTCCAGGAGATGAACTACCGCTTCAACCAGACCATCATCATGATCACGCACAACCCGGAGGCGGCCGCCATGTGCCGGCGCATCATACAGATGCGCGACGGACAAATCGTTGCCCCCGGGCCCCGTGTACAGATATAATCCAGAAGGCGGGTGGCCGTCGTAGAGTGAGAAGAGGATCGCAATCTTTTCTTATCACTCGTGTCCTCGGCAGTTGTCACCTGTCTTATTTTTTATGCTCCTGAACGTCTTTAAAAAAGTCATTTTCTGGTCGTACGGGCGGACGACCTGGCAGTACGACGTGCTCTGCGTCGCCATCCTCGCCTTCGTATTTCTTACGCCTAAAGGGTGGTTCGAGTGGGGCGAACTCGCCTGCACACCCGCGCATCAAAATGCACTCGGAGCGGCACAGAAGCTGCTTATCCGTACGACGGGGGCGGCCGCGACCGCCCAGCCCGACGCCCACGAGATCGAGCGCTGCGCGCGCAAGATAACGGGCGAGCCCGACCTCCGGGTCAAAGGCTGGCGGGAGCAGAGGACGACGGACGGTCGGACGGTCGCTTTTGAGGTTGACATAGAGCGGTAAATCCCTATACTTACCCGGTTTTATGCCGGTTTCGTTAACCGGCTGAGGAGTTCTCCCCGAATGTTTGAAGGAGTTCGCATGAAGAAGATGTTCGCGCCGGCCGTCGCCGCGCTGATGCTTTTGGCCTCGCTCTCTGTGCTACCGCCCCGCGCGCAGGCGCAGGGGCCGGGTCTCATCAGCTCCATTTTGAACAAGATGGATCGCAACCGCCGCTCGCTCGGCTCGCTGCGCGCATCCGTCCACATGCAGAAGTACAACGCGCAGATCCGCCAAGCGGACGACCAGTTCGGCGACGTGGCCTACATTGCCGGCCAGGGGCGCGACGCCAACGTCCGCGTCGATTGGAAGCGGCCCGTCAACGAGCTGCTGTCGGTCACGGGCGGCCAGTACACGCTCTACCGCCCGCGCCTCGGTCAGGCCTTCCAGGGCTCGACAAGGAACACCAAGGGCAAGGGCGCCGCGGGCAACGTGCTCAACTTCGCGCTCAACATGAGCGGCGCGCAGGCCAAGAGCCAGTTCAACGTCGAGCTGGTCGGCGAGGGCGAGCTCTACAAGGGCAGCCCGCACGTCTGGTGGCTCAAGTTCGTGCCGCGCGGCAACCAGGGCTTCCAGTACGCAGAGGTCTGGGTGACCGACGACGGCATGCCCATCCAGTCGCGCGTCACCGAGAAGAACGGCGACTCGACGACCGTCCGCCTGACCAACATCCAGCGCAACCCGCGCATCTCGCTCGACGAGATCGAAGTCAAGCTGCCCGCGGGCACGAAGATCGTCAAGGGCTAAAGCCCCGAGCGTTTGAAAGTCTGCAAGGCGAAGGGTTCTGCCCGCCGTGAGTGGTCAGAGCCCTTCGCCTTTTTTAGTCGGAAGCGCCGGTGTACGGCGGCGGACGCCGCGTCGCTTGATTTGAAGCCCCGCCTTTCGGTATTGTCTAGCGGTCATTTCCCCGAAGGAGAGTCCGCGCCAGTCGTGAAGCCCGCGGCGCGGGCTGCTAAGACGAAACAGCCTTGATGAAACGAAGCACGTTTCTGAAGTTGAAGCTGCGCGAGGCGAGGTTCATCACCCGCGCGCTGATGCGCACCGACCACCCCGTCCTGGCGCACGTCATCCCCATGCGCCGCTGCAACCTCGCCTGCACCTACTGCAACGAGTTCGACAAGACCTCCGACCCCGTGCCCCTCGAAGCGATGAAGAGCCGGCTGGACGCGCTCGCGCGCCTCGGCACCTCGGTCATCACCATCTCGGGCGGCGAGCCCTTAATGCACCCGGGGCTGGACGAGATCATCCGCCACATCCGCCGCCGCGGGATGATCGCGGGCCTCATCTCGAACGGCTACTACATGACGCCCGAGCGCATCCGGCGGCTGAACGAGGCCGGGCTCGAATACCTCCAAATCTCCATCGACAACGTCGAGCCCGACGAGGTCTCGAAGAAGAGTCTGAAGAACCTCGACAAGAAGTTGCAGAACCTCGCCGGGCACGCCGACTTCCACGTCAACATCAACTCGGTCATCGGCGGCGGCATCAAGAACCCCGAGGACGCGCTCGTCATCGCGCGCCGCGCGCAGGAGCTCGGCTTCTCGACGACGGTCGGCGTCATCCACGACGGCCACGGCCTCCTGAAGCCCCTGGGCGAGCGCGAGCGCAAGGTCTACGACGAGCTGAAGCGCGTCTCGAAGTCCGAGTACGCGCGTCTGGGCTGGTTCCAGGACAACCTCGCGGCGGGCAAGGAGAACAAGTGGCGGTGCCGTTCGGGCGCGCGCTACCTCTACGTCTGCGAGGACGGGCTGGTGCACTACTGCTCGCAGCAGCGCGGCACGCCCGGCGTCCCCGTCGAGCAGTACACGAAGGCCGACGTGGAGCGCGAGTACAACACCGAGAAGTGGTGCGCGCCGCTCTGCACCGTCGCCTGCGCGCACAAGGTCGCCATCCTCGACAACTGGCGCGACCCGCAGAAGGGCGAGGGCGACGCCGAGGTCGCCCCCCAGCGCCTCCGCGACGCCATCGTCCGCACCCTCCGCGCAGGCTAGGCCGATTTCGGATTGAGGACTTCGGAATGCGGGTTAGGGGAAGATGAGAGACACGCTGCCTTTCATCTCCCCCTAACCCGCATTCAGCCTTCAAAGCTTCCCGCGCCGTCTCTCCTCCCCGCGAAGGAGTATGTTCACAGTTTGCCGGGTTAAGGTTTGCGTCCTCGCGGCGCTCGCGGCCGTCGCGGCTCTGTCAGCCGGCGCGGGCGCGCAGACCGCGCCGCCGAGGGAGTTGACGGCTACGGAGCGCGCGCTCGTCGAAGGCTCGCGCGAGGCGATCATCAAGACCGGCGTGAGCCCCACCTTCTTCGACAAACACTTCCGCGTGCAGAGCGTCGTAGACCGCCCGGGCGACCGCCGCGTCGTGTGGCGGCTCTCGGTGGGCGGCTACGAGGCGAGCGTCAAAGACTCCGTCGGTTTCTACACCGAAGGGGCGCGGCGCGTGGACACGCACTCGGTCGCCGCCACGCTGGGCGAGACCGGCGACATCACGCGCACCATCACGCGCCGCCGCGCCGAAAGCCTCATGCGCCGCTGCATCGGCCGCTTCACAGGCCCGCAGGTCGAGTACCGCGCGCACGGCGCGGGGGGGCGCGCGGCGCTCCTGCTCACGGCGCACTCGCTCGTCCCGCGCCGGCGCGAGGCGCGCGCACGCAGCGAGCTTGAGGAGCGCGGGCGGCGGGAGCGCGCGCGCGCGGGCGGCTCGCAGACGACGGACGAGATCGGGGAGGAGGACGAGGGGGGCGGAGGGCCCGTCGTCGTGCTCGGCGCGGTAGACCTCGTCACGGGCGAGTGCACGGTCGGCTACGGTCAGGCCGGGCCGCGCCCGCCCGAGCCCGCGCGCCCCCCCGGGCGTCAGAGGTGAAGGTGTTGCCAGCCCCCGCGGCCTTCGTTTATCATTCGTCGCGCTTCCGTCCCCGCGCAGATTAAGTCAACGGCGATAACGCCCCACCGTCAGTTACAGGGCCCGACATGACAAGGAAAGGTTTCAAGGCCGTGCGGCGGTTCGGCCTCCTCGCGTTTCTGCCGGCGCTCGCGGCCCCCGCGCTCTTCCAGGCCGGGCCGCACGCGCGCGCGCAGGTGCGCCCCGGCGCGGTCAAGGCGAAGCCGCGCGCGCCCGTCCAGACGGCCGCGCCCCCTGCCGTCAAGCCCAGGGCCACGCAGACCCCGCCCGCCCCCGCGACGAAGCCGAGGCCCCCCGCGCCCGTGCTGACGAAGCCGCGCGCGCCCGTGTTGACGGACAAGCCCGTCGCGGTCATCTCCGCACGCATCCGGCCCGTCTCGGTCTCGCAGGTCAACTTCAAACAGCTCGCCGAGCTTGCGAAGCGCGCGGCACGGCCGTCGGCGACTCAGACGGAGCGCGCGGCCCCGATACCCGGAAGCATCGACGACACGCCGCCCGGCACGCCCGGCGCGAAGGCGGGCGACGCCACAACACACGCGCCCGCGGTGGACGACCCGGGCGGGCCGCTCGTCCCGTCGCCGTCGCCCTCGCAGAGCTTCCTCGGGCAGGAGGACGGGCCGAAGGTCGGCACGGGTTCCTTCATCACCCCGCCCGACACGAACGGCGCGGTGGGGCTCGACCGCGTCTTCACGAACACGAACGCGAACTACCGCATACACGACAAGGCGACGGGCGCGCCGCTCTCGACCGTCTCGACCGACACGTTCTGGGCCGCGACGGGCGCGAGCGGCTTCTTCGACCCGCAGATTCAGTTCGACCCCTACAACCAGCGCTGGATACTCGCTATCGTGTCCGACGCGCAGGAGGCGGACTCGTCGATTAACATCGCGGTCTCGCAGACCTCAGACCCGGCCGGCAGCTACTACGTCTTCCGCTTCGTCGTCGGCTGCGACAACGGCGCGGTCGGCTGCGCGCCGGGCGGCGAGTGGGCCGACTTCCCGATGCTCGGCTTCAACAAGAACTGGATCGCCGTCGGGGTGAACATGTTCGACTTCGCGTCGACGACGAACAACGACAACAAGGTGCTCGTGCTCGACTACCCTTCGGCGCGCGCGGGCGCGGCCGTCGCCACCATCTACCGCGACCCCCCCGACAGTCCGCCCAACGACACCCCCATCGGCTTCTGCAACCACCCGGTCACGACCTACTCGGCGACGGAGGAGACGCTCTACCTCGCCCAGCACCGTTCGAGCGGCAGCGCGACCTACAGGGTCAACAAGATCACCGGCACGCCCGGCACGCCCTCTTTCGCCCTCGGCGACGACAAGGTGCGCGCGGGCGGCGGTTGGTGGCAGCCGAGCGGCGACGACCTCCCGCAGCAGTGCGTCCCGGGCGTCGGCCTGCCGACGCAGGTCTGCCCCGCGGTCGTCCGCAGGATCGACGTGGGCGACGCGCAGGTGCGCTCTAATCCGGTCTTCCGCAACGGCCGCGTGTACTACGCGCAGACCGTCGAGCTGTCGCCCGGCGGCATGAGGCACACGGCCGCGCAGTGGACGGTCGTGGACGCCGCGACCGGCGTCTACGTGGACGGCGGGCGCGTGGAAGACCCCACCGCCAACGCCACCAATGGCGGCAGGTGGTACGCCTACCCCTCGCTCTCCGTCAACAAGAACGGCGACGTGCTGATGGGCTTCTCCGAGTTCGAGTCGGACGACTACGTGGACGCGGGCTACGCCTTCCGCCTGGGGACGGACGCGGCCGGCACGATGCGCGACCCGGTCATCTACAAGGAGGGCGAGGACTACTACGAGAAGACCTTCGGCTCGCCGCGCAACCGCTGGGGCGACTACAGCCACACGGTCGTAGACCCCTCGAACGACCGCGACCTGTGGACAGTGCAGGAGTACGCGGGGACGCGCGTCGGCGTGACCGGCACCGACTCGAACGATTCGCGCTGGGGCACCTGGTGGGCGAAGGTGACGGCTCCGGCCGCGGCGGGCGAGCTTTTGATCTCGGAGTTCCGCCTCTTCGGCCCCAACGGCCCCGCGGGCTCGCCGGCCCCCGAGCCGAACGAGGACGAGTTCGTCGAGGTCTACAACAACAGCGACACGCCGCTCACCGTCGCGACGGCCGACGGCTCGGCCGGCTACTCGGTGGCGGCCTCGGACGGAAACTTGCGCTGCACCATCCCCGCGGGGACGGTCATCCCCGCGCGCGGCCACTTCCTCTGCGCCAACTCCGACGGCTACAGCCTGGGCGGCCACCCGGCGGGCCCGGGCGCGACCGCGACGCCCGACGCCGTCTACACCAACAACATCCCGAATAACTCCGGCATCGCTCTCTTCAACACGGCGAACACGCTCAACTACTCGACCTCGACGCGGCTCGACGCCGTCGGCTCGGCGATCGAGGCCAACGCGCTCTACAGGGAGGGGACGGGCTACTCGCCCGTGACGCAGTACCTCATCGACTACGCCCTCTACCGCGACACGTGCGGCAAGGGTGGATCGCCCACGACGCTCGGCCCCTGCCCGACCGGCGGCCTCCCGAAGGACACGAACGAAAACGGGCTCGACTTCCTCTACGTGTCCACGAACGGCCAGAACATCGGCTTGTGGCCGAGGCTCGGCGCGCCGGGGCCGGAGAACCTTTCGAGCCCCGTCGTGCGCAACAGCCAGCTCGCCGTCACCAACATCGACCCCGGCGTCGGCACCTCCAGCCCGCCGAACCGCGTGCGCTCGTTCACCTCCGACCCGTCGAACAACTCTCTCTTCGGCACGCTCCTGTTCCGCAGGACGGTCACGAACACTACGGGGTCGCCCGTCACGCGGCTGCGCTTCCGCCTCATCGACGTGACGACCCGCCCCGCGCCCTCCGACTACGCCGACCTGCGCGCGCGGACATCGGGCTCGGCGGTCGTCCTTATCACCGGCCCGAACGGGGCCTGCCCGGCCAACACCTGCGCGGTCGAGGGGACGACGCTCGAAGCGCCGCCCGCACAGCCCCTCGGGGGCGGCTTCAACGCGACGCTCTCGGCCGGCGCGGTGACGCTCGCGACGCCGATCCCGCCCGGCGGCCAGATCAACGTCCAGTTCCTGGTCGGCGTCCAGCAGACCGGCACGTTCAAATTCTTCCTCAACGTCGAAGCGCTGCCTTAGAACAGTACCGCGAGCGGTAGCGAGCGGGTGCGTGATACTTCATACGAGCCTAAGAAGTATCACGCACCCGCTCGCTACCGCTCGCGGTTCTGTTAAGTCTCGCCGCCGGTGGCCTCGGGCGCGAGCGACTCGGCGGCGACCGGGGAGGCTTTCGGCGCGCGGCGCAGCACGACGAGCGCCACGCCGGACATGATGACGACGCCGCCCGCCACCGTCCTCCAGGACAGCTCCTCGCCGAGCGCGACGACGCCGAGCATCACGGCCGCCAGCGGCGTGACGAGCGCGATCAGCATCGTCTTCGTCACGTCCACGTGGCGCACCAGCCAGTAGAAGAGCAGGAACGCCGCCACCGACCCGACCAGCGTCAGGTAGAGTAGACATACCATGGCGAGCGGCGTCCACCGCAACTTCGACGGGCTGCCCTCCAACACCAGCGCGGCCGACGCGAGCGCCGCGAAGCCGCACGCCATCTGACCCGCCGACAGCACCGACGCGTCCAGCTTCAGGCCCTTCGCCTTCACCAAAACGTTCGCCCACGCCACGAAGGCCGCGCCCGCCACCACGGCCGCGCTCCCCCACAAAGCCATCGAGCCTTCGGCCCCCAACTGGTGCGAGAAGATAACGCCGACGCCCCCGACGCCGAGCAGCGCGCCGGCCAGCTTGCGGGCGTTCAGGCGCTCGCCCGGCAAGTACGGGTGCGCCCAGAGCATCCCGAAGACTGGGATGGTCGCCTGGAGCAGCGCCGCCAGCCCCGAAGAGATGTGCTGCTCGCCCCAGAAGAGCAGCCCGTAGTTGAGCCCGAAGGCCAGCACGCCCGTCTGCGCGAGCAGCAGCCACTCGCGCCCGCTCGGCAGGCGCGCGCGCCGCGCGGCGACTATCGCGGACAGGATGAGGGTGGCCAGCAGGAACCGCGCGGCGGCGAAACTGAGCGGCGGGAGGTCGCGCAGGCCGAGCTTGATGAACATCCAGGTCGAGCCCCAGATGCAGCAGAGCAGCAGGAAGACGACGCGCACCTTCATCCGAGTTTCTATACGCGAACCGTCGCCGAAAGGCAAAAGGGAGGGTGGTCAATAGTTATTAGAAAAAATTTGAGCGGAGCGACCGACAAGCGCCGGTCGCTCCGCTCTGAAATCTACTGACTACGGACTGCTGGCTACTGACTACCGTCTACCTTCCGACCTACTGCCCCTCCGCGTCGCGGTAGAGTCCGACGACGTTGCCGGTGCTGGTCGGGGCGGCGTGCGGCTGGATGCGGTAGCGCTTGATCTTGGCGTTGAGAGTCGTGACCTTGAGGTTGAGCATCCGGGCGGCGCGGCGCTGGTGGCCGCCCGTGCGCATCAGCGCCCAGCGGATGAGGTCGGTCTCGAAGCGGCGCACCTCCTCGGAGAAGTCCACGCTCGGCTTCGCTTCGAGCGAGCCGCTGCCCTTGATGGAATCGACCTCCTGGAGGAGCGCGAGCGCCAGCTCCCTGAGCGTCTTGAGTCGGACTGCCGCGCCCTGCTCGGGCGGCGTCGCGGCGGCGGGCTCCGTCTGCTCGGCCGGCCGGTTGAACGCGTAGTGTCTCTGTTCCAGCATAACTCGGTACAACTCCCTTCGGGTAAGGTCGGGCTAAGTATCGGGACCCAGCCCATTAGATGCGTGCGGGGGCGCCAACGGTGCCGGCGGCCGCTTAAAGGCCGCCGTGTCGAGGGGATTCTAAAGAGCGCAAGCCTTGGGGCGAAGGCTTTTGTGATGAACTGGTCGCAACAAGGGGTGAAGCGGTCGGTGGCCGACCCCGCGTCCGCCTCCGGACACCTCACAGGCTGTTGCCGAGCGCCGCCTGGAGCTTCTCGCGGTAGCTGCGCGAGAGGGTCAACTGCGTCCCGTCGTGGAGGATGACGTGGTACTCGCCGTGCGACCAGGGCTGAAGCTCCTTAATCCGGTTGATGTTCGCAATCGCCGAGCGGTGTATGCGCACGAAGTCCTTCGGGTCGAGCTGCGCCTCAAGGCTCGAGATGGTCTCGCGCAGGAGGTACGCCTTCTTCCCCGTGTGGATCGAGACGTAGTTGCCCTCGGCCTCGATCCAGTCGATCTCCTCGGTGTTCAGGAAGAAGACGCGCCCGCCGGTCTTCACCACCAGCCGCTCGCTGTAGCGCTGCTGCCCGCGCATCTGCTCCAGGAGCGCGATGATGCGCTCGTCCAGCGCGCCGCCCGTCTGCTCGCGCCTGATCTGCCGCTTGGCCCGCTCCATCGCGGCGCGGAAGCGCTCGCGGTCGAACGGCTTCAGGAGGTAGTCCAGCGCGTGGAACTCGAAGGCGCGCACGGCGTAGTGGTCGTAGGCCGTGATGAAGATGACGGGCGGGAGCCCGTCGTCCCTCAGCGCTTCGAGCACGGCGAAGCCGCCGACCTCGGGCATCTGCACGTCGAGCAGCAGGAGGTCGGGCTTCAAGGTCTGGACGGCCTCGATGGCCTCGGCGCCGTTCGTGCACTCGCCGACGACGCGCAGGTCGGGGTCGTCGGCCGCCATGCCCCGAATCTTCTCGCGCGCCAGCGGCTCGTCGTCCACGACCAGCACCCGGATGGGCGCCTGTGCGGCTTCCGTCATAATTTAGGTAAATAGAGTTATAAACCGCGGACCGCACGCCAGGGGAGTCGGCGGTAAGCCGGGGGCCATGAAAAAGCGGGGTCGGCCTCAGACTTACGATCCACGATTTACGGAAAGAAAACACCACAACGAAGGTGTTTGTGACACAAAACACCTTCGGGTTTCAGAAATGTTTACGCGGGGACGTGGGCGGGGTTCCAAAAATCAGGCGGGCGCGCCCTGCGCGGCGGGTATCTCCAGCGTGACGAGGAGTCCGCCGCCGGGCGCGTTCTCAAGCTCGAAGCGGTGCGCGGCCCCGTAGAGCTGTTCGAGGCGCGCCCGCGTGTTAGAGAGCCCGAGACCCTCCTTCAACCCGTCGTCCGGCCTTGTGATGGCGACAAGCCCCGGCCCGTTGTCCCAGACCCGTATACGCAGCGAGCCTTTCTCGCGTTTCGCGGAAATCTCGACGCGGCCGGGCCCGCGCGTCTGGGCGATGCCGTGGTGCAGGGCGTTCTCGACGATGGGCTGGAGGATGAGGTTGGGGACGGGCGCGTCGAGGGCCGAGGTGTCCACCTCGACGCTCGTGGTGAGCCTGTCCTGGAAGCGCACGCGCTCGATTTCGAGGTAGCAGGTCAGGAACTCGAGCTCCTTCCGGAGCGAGACCTGCTGCGCGCCGGAGTTCTCGAGCGTGAGGCGGAGGAAGTCGCCGAGGCGTGCGATCATGCGGTCGGCCGCGTCCGGGTCGCGGTGCAGGAGGGCGGAGATGGAGTGGAGCGTGTTGAAGAGGAAGTGCGGCTGGAGCTGCATCTTGAGGGCTTCGAGCTGCGCCTGCGTGAGCTGCGTCTGGAGGCGCGAGGCGCGCAGCTCGCCCTCGCGGAAGCGCCGGTAGTAGCGGAAGACCTGGTTGAGCAGGAGCAGCAGCCCGTAGATGCCGTAGTTCTCGGACGAGTTGTAGATGATCCAGCGGAGCGTCGCCACCGGGTTGTAGGGCCTGCCGGGGGCGTGCGCGAACAGAAAGTGGTAGATGACGTGGAGCGCGCCGCTGATGACGCAGACGAAGGCCGTGGCGAAGAGCAGGTGGATGGGCAGATTGCGCCGCCAGAGCCGCCCCTCGACTGGGAAGCGTTCGGCGAGCCACAGGACGAGGACGGTGCCCACCACCCAAAGGTACGGGTAGATGAGCTGCGTCGAGGCCGCCTCGCGCCACGTCAGCGGCTTATCGCTTAGCAGGTTCGAGTAGTAGAGCTGCCCCGTGAAGCAGAGGCCGATCACCGTCCAGGCGGCGAAGATGATGGCCCACCGCTGCAGGCGGGCGCGCCAGACACGCGTACCGCCCGCAGGCCACTCGTCCGCGGGGAGACGGACGCTGTCGAGTGTCTCCGCTTTGGTCATCGATGGAAAGTCCCTGCCCTACCTCTTCGGCGCACCCGCGCCCTCGGCCGTCCCCCCTCGCGGGGGCGTCGGGGCTGCCCTTGATGTCTCGGTTGACGCTGTCGGCGCGGCGCGGCGCGGTCGGGCGCAGAGGACGAGAATAAGGGCGCGCGCGCCGCCTGTGAAGCGTTGTGTGACAAACCGGACTCCGGCCGTGACGAACGGGCGCGGCGCGCGGCGACCGCGGGCGCCGGGTGTGGCAAAATCTGCCCATGGCGCGGGATTTAAGATTCGTCGTGCAGGAGCACCACGCGAGCCGTCTGCACTGGGACTTCCGCCTGGAGATCGCGGGGACGCTCAAGTCCTGGGCGGTGCCGAAGGGGCCTTCGCTCGACCCTTCGTCGAAGCGTCTGGCCGTCGAGGTGCCCGACCACGCGCTCTCCTACATGAACTTCGAGGGCGTGCTGCCCGAAGGGACGTACGGGGCGGGGCGCGTCTACCGCTGGGACACGGGGAGGTTCTTGCCGGAGGGCGACCCCGCCGCGGGCTGGCGCGCGGGCTCGCTCCGCTTCCGCCTCGAAGGCGCGCGCCTGCGGGGCGCGTGGCGGCTCTTCAAGATGAAGGGGCGCGAGGAGGCCGGCCGCCCGCTCTGGCTCCTCCAAAAACTCCCCGACGAGTTCGCCGTCCCCGGCCACGAGGCCGACACCATCGGCGAGCGCGACAGGCCGAAGACGGCGGCGAAGAAGAGGGGAAAGAAGAAACGATGAGTAGAAGGAAGTAGACAGTAGACAGTAGACAGTAGACAGTAGTCAGAGAGTTTTTCTACTGACTACTGACTACTGTCTACTGCTTTCAGTTCAGGCGTTCGACGCCGAGCCTGCGGGCGAGGCCGTCGGCCCCCCAGCCCATGACCACGTCGTGGTTCCACTTGAAGAGGGGGCGCGCGACGGGCGCGAGCAGGTTCATCCAGGGCTTGGTCGTGCGGACGTTCCAGTCGTAGCGCACGTCCGTTAAGCCCGCGTCGTGCGTGAGGCGCCAGCGGCCCGTGCCGGTCAGCTCGCCGACGGCCTCGCCCTCGATGAGCGAGAGCGGCTCGACGCGCGTGAGGCGCATGTGGAAGGCGAGGCGGTAGGGGAGCTTGCTCTTCCAGGTGTAGAGTTGGAGCGAGCCGACGCCCCGGTCGTCGCCCTCCTCGACGCGCTCGACGCTCTCGACGCCGCGCCACCACGCGGGCCACTCCTCCGAGTGGTAGATCGAATCCCACACGGGTTCGAGCGGCGAGCGGAAGCGCCAGAGGGTCACGAAGCTGTAGTCTGCCATGATGCGTCCACCGTCCAGGGCAGGATGTCACCTCACAACCCTAATACGCGCACGCGCGCGGCGTCGGTTTTGACGGAGGGAGTAGGGAAGTTGAGTCCCGACAGGCGAAGGCACAGGGGCGCGCACCCGGAGGACGCGCGGCTGTTCGAGGCGGCGCGGCTCGCGTCGTTGCGAGTCGCCGTGTCGGAGCTGTCGTGGTTGTTGAGCCGGGGCTATCAGACGAAGTCCGCGCTGAAGATAGTGGGCGACCGCCACAACCTGACGGAGCGGCAGCGCCTCGCCGTCTCGCGCGCGGCGTGCGCCGACGAGAGCCGCGCGCGTCGGCTCGCGCGCCGCGTGGACGAACACGATGTCGCGGGCGAGGGGTTGATCGTTGACGGCTTCAACCTCGTCATACTGCTTGAGGCGGCGCTGTCGGGCGGCGTGCTCGTCCTCGGGCGCGACGGGTGCGTGCGCGACCTCTCAAGCGTGCACGGCTCCTACCGCGCGGTCGAGGAGACGGAGCGCGCCATCCTGCTCGCCGGCGAAGCACTCGCGGCGCTCGCGCCCGGGTCGGTGCTGTGGCTGCTCGACAGCCCCGTCTCGAACAGCGGCCGCCTCGCCGCGCGCGTGCGCGAGGTCGCCGCGGAGCGCGGCTGGCCGTGGGAGGTGCGCGTCGAGTTCAACCCCGACCGCGACATCGTCAACTCGAACCTCGTCGCCGTCACCTCCGACTCCAACGTCCTCGACGGCGTCTCGCGCTGGCTCAACCTCGGGCGGATGATTGTCGAGAGGCACGTCGAACGGCCGTGGGTGATCGACCTTTCGGAGTAGAGTTCACGGGTGCATCTGCTTGTAGAGGCGCTTGAGGCGGGCGAGGTCGTCGGCCTCGCGGGTGCTCTTGTCGGTGCGGACGCGCTTGAAGCGCGGGATGCGCAGGGCGTAGCCGGCGCGGTAGCGTGCGGTCTGCTGGATGTCCTGGAAGTCCACCTCGATGACGACCTCGGGCTCGATCTCCACGTCGCGGCCGCGGGCCGAGATGATGGAGGGTTCGAGCCGGGCGGTCAGCTCGCGCAGGGCCTCTTCTGAAAAGCCGGTGCCGACCTTGCCGACGGTCTTGAACTCCTGGCGGTCGCGGACGGAGACGATGAGGCTCGACAGCAGGCCGCGCCTTCGGCCCGAGCCCCAGATGCCGCCCGTGATGACAACGTCGAGCGTCTCGAAGGCGGGCTTGAGCTTCATCCAGTTCTCGGCGCGGCGACCCGGCACGTAGACGGCGTCGGGGTCTTTCGCCATCAGCCCCTCGTGCCCCTCCTCAATGGCGCGGCGGAAGAAGGCGGCCTGCTCTTCAAACGAATCGGTCACGACGCCCTCGGCCATCTTCACGCGGTCGGTCGGGCGGAAGAGTTTCGCGAGACGCGCGCGGCGCTCCGACTGCGGCACCCTCATCAAGTCTTCGCCGTCGTGGTAGACCATCTCGAAGAGGTGCAGGACGAGCGGTATCTCGCGCGCCTTCTCCTCGACGCCGTGGACGCGCCCCAGACGCATGAGCACGGCCTGGAACGGCTGCTTCTCTTGAAGCGTCGGGTCGAAGGCGACGGCCTCGCCTTCGAGGACGGCGTCGCCGCCCTTCCAGGCTTTCGCAAGGGCGGCCGCCACGTCGGGCATCGCGGCCGTGTCGTCGTTCAGGCGGCGCGAGTAGGTGCGTATCTCGGGCGGGCGGCCCCGCTTCAGGTGTATCTGCAAGCGCGCGCCGTCGTACTTCACCTCAAAAATAATCTTCTTGCCTTTGAGCTTCTCGAAAATTTCCTCGGGGTTGTCCACCTTCTGCGCGTTCATGAACTGGTAGGGGCGGAAGAGCGTGAGACCCGCTCTCGCCAGAGCCTTCGGGCCTTTGCGCGCCTGCGCGGCCGTGTGGCCGATGTCGTTCGTCATCGCGTAGAGGTGCTCCACGTCCTTCGCCTCAACGTCGAAGGCCGCGGCCAGCGCGCGGGCGATGGTGCCTACGCCAGCGCCGATGCGCATCTGGTTGAGCACCATGCGCGTGAAGTATTTCGCGCCGAGCGCCGTGGTGTTACGGAAGACGTGCTCGACCAGGGCCTCTCTCTCCTCGTCCTTCTCTACCGCGCGGTTGACGCGCCGCCAGAGCCCGCCCACCTCCAGCGTGTCCGTGCCGCGGACGTGCGCGGCGACGACCTCGCTCATGTCGCCGGTGCGCCTGACCTCTTCGTCTATCTGCGCGGGCTCAAGGTCGAACAGGCGCGCGAGCACGTTGCGCACGGTGCCGGGGCCGACGCCGAGGCGGTCGGAGAGCTGCGGGTCTACGACTTCGCTCAGCGTGAAGTGCCCGGCGGCCGGGAGCGTGCGCGCGTCCGCGCCGCGGAAGAGTTCGGCCAGCGCGCGCACGCGCGCGGGGTCGTTCGCGGCGCGGCTGACGCGCTCGTAGGTGTTGGCGAGTTCGGAGAATCTCACTTCGGTCTGCTGCCGGACACTCGGTTGTCTGAAAAGGACTTCGGCGTCTTGAGCATGCAAGTTGCAAGCCCCTTAACGCGAAACTGGTTCCATCGAGGGGGGCGGGCGTAGAAGAGTTGGAAACTACGCGGTGTTGGGCGTCAGAGCACCGCGCGGGGGGCGAGACTACACGCGCGGGTGCGTGAACGGGTCGCGTACACAGGTGTACCGACTGGCGGCAAAAGGCTGAACGTTAATGGGGCTTGAGACCTACCGCAAGATGCGCGACTTCAGGCGGACGCCGGAGCCGCGGGGGAGCGTGTCGAAGGCGAACCGGCGGCGCTTCGTCGTGCAGGAGCACCACGCGTCGAAGCTGCACTTCGACTTCCGCCTTGAGGTCGGCGGCGTGCTGAAGTCCTGGTCGGTGCCGCGCGGGCCTTCGCTCGACCCTTCCGAAAAACGTCTGGCCGTCGAGACGGAAGACCACCCGGTCGAGTACCTCAAGTTCGAGGGGCTCATACCAGAGGGCGAGTACGGCGCGGGCGAGCACATGCGCTGGGACGGCGGCACGTACGAGGTGCTGGGCGAGGGCACGGCGGCCGAACAGTTGGGGGCGGGGCGGCTCGACTTCGCGCTGAAGGGCGAGAAGCTGAAGGGCGTCTTCTCGCTTGTGAAGATGAAGCGGCGCGAGGGCGAGTGGCTGCTCTTCAAGCGGACGGACGAGTTCGCCGAGGCGGGCTGGGAGCTGCGTTTGCGCAAGCCCGAGAACGGCGTCGAGACCATCAAGGGGAAGGCGAAGAAGAGGGCGGAAGGCGGGAGGCAGAAGGCGGAAGGCGAGGGGCGCGTCAGGAAGTTCGACACGAAGAAGTCGGCGGGGAAGGCCGTGGCCGTCGGGCGCGCTCTGAAGCGGAAGGCGCTCGAAGGCGACTTGAGCGTGAAGGTGGGGCGCGAGGTCGTGCCGCTCACGCACCTTGAGCGCGTCTACTGGCCGGACGAGGGTTACACGAAGGGCGACCTCGTGCGCTACTACCACGAGGTGAGCGACTACATCCTGCCCTACCTGAAAGGCCGGCCGCTCATCATGAAGAGGTTCCCGGCCGGGATAGCGGGGCCGTTCTTCCACCAGCACGACGTGAACGAGGCCCCGTCGTTCGTCCGCACGGTGCCCCTTGAAGTCGAGGACGGCGGCGGGCACGAGGTTGACTACATCGTCGGCGACAACCTTCCGACGCTGCTCTACATGGCGAACCTCGGGGCGATCGAGCGCCACCCGTGGCACTCGCGCGTCGAAGACCTCGAACACCCGGACTGGTTCGTCTTCGACCTCGACCCCGGCGAGGGCGTCGCGTTCGAGACCATCTGCGACGTGGCCGTCACCACGCGCGACCTGCTCGCGCGCGTCGGCCTGGACTCCTACCCGAAGACTTCGGGCTCGCGCGGGATACACGTCTACGTCCCCGTCGAGCCCGTCTACGAGTACGGGCAGGTCGCGGAGCTGGCCGAGCAGTTGGCGACGGTCGTCGCGCGCGAGCAGTCGAAGGTGGCGACCGTGGAGCGGTCGAAGCGGAAGCGCGGGGCGGGGATGATCTACGTGGATCACATGCAGAACGCGCGGGGCAAGTCGGTGGTCGCGCCGTACTCCGTGCGGCCGAAGCCGGGCGCGACCGTCTCCGCACCGCTCGAATGGAAGGAGGTCGAGCGCAAGAAGATCAAGACCTCGGACTTCCACATCGGGAACATGCTCAGGCGCGTCGAGCGCAAGGGCGACCTCTTCGGGCCGGTGCTCAAGAAGCGGCAGAGGCTCGAAGGCGTCTTCGAGCGCGCGCGCGAACTGTTCGAGGGAGGTAAGAAGAAGAGGGCGCAGCGCGCCTGACGAATAAAGATAAAGGGGGGTGACTTGAGAATGGCAGGGAAGGGAGACCGCGAGTTGATCGACACTGGCACGGACAAGCGTTACGTGCGGCGCGACGAGAAGGGGCAGTTCAAGGAGTCTGACGACGTGGGGCGTTCGCTCTCGCAGGACGTGAAGAAAGAGGCCAAGACGAAGGTCAAGTCGGGGCAGGGCGACCGCGGCGACCAGAAGAAGAGGTAATAGCTGTTTGCAGTTGAATATGACGGCAAGAGATTTCACCACGGAGGCACAGAGACACGGCTTAAGGACATAACTCAACAAGCCGTGCCTCCGTGCCTCCGTGGTTGAAATCGCCGGGGGCGCACCCGACTGCAAACAGAAATGGGGGCCTATCCTTTAACGCATTCATCGAAATCTTCTCCCCGAGCCCCCGCGCCTCACGCCGGAAGGGTTTTGTTTGGCGGCAGACGTTGAGAAGGAGGTTGCAGATGTCATCACGTTACGGTGGACGCGGCTACGGGCGCTACGGCGACCCGGAGGACGACCGCACCGACGAGAGGTTATACGAGCGCGACTCGGAGAGGGGCTACCGGACGCAGGGCGGCCGCCACGAGCGCGGCAGCGAGTACGGCGGCCTGCGCCGCGGCGGCTACGCGGGCGGGCGCGCCCGTGAAGAGCGCGAGTACGGGCAGGAGCGCGACTACGGCTCGCGCGACGTGAGTTCGCGCGACTACGGCCCGCGCTACGGCGCGCGCGAGTACGGCGGCGGCGAGTACGGCTCGCGCTACGGCCGCGAGGTCTTCGAGCGCGGCGGCTACTCGCCGGCTCCGCGCAGGCACGAGGGCGAAGAGTACGGTCGCCCGCCCGTGCTGCGCCCGCCCGCGCGCGACTACGAGCGGCGCGTCGAGCGCGCCTACAGGCACGACGACGACGCCGACGAGGTGCGCGAATACGACACGGACTACGGCCGCACGACGAGCCGCTTCTACGGCCGCAGCGGCTACGAGTACGGGCGCGACGACTACGACGAGGACGACCGCGACGACCGCAGGCGGCACGACGTGCGCGGGCGCGAAGACGAGCACCGGGGCGAGGGCGGCAGTTGGCTCGACCGCGCGGCCGACCAGGTGCGCTCCTGGCTCGGCAGCGGCGACGACGACCGCGAGCGCGGCCGCCACGGGGACGAGTCGCGCCGCGCGCTGGGCCGCGGCGAGGGCAAGTTCCGCGGGCTCGGGCCGAAGAACTACCGGCGCTCCGACGACCGCCTGCGCGAAGAGGTCTGCGACCGCCTGACCGACAACGAGTGGCTCGACGCCTCGGGCGTCGAAGTCAACGTCGTGGCGGGCGAAGTCATCCTGACGGGGATGGTGGACAGCCGCTACGCCAAGCGGCTCGCCGAGAACATCGCCGACTCGGTCTCGGGCGTCTCGAACGTGCAGAACAACCTGCGCGTGCAATCTTACGAGCCCGTCGCGTCGGAAGCGCCGCTCGCCGGCATGGACACGGCGCTGCCCGCGCCGAACACGACGACGCCGGCAAGCGACATCGCGGCGACGAGCAGCACGTCCGGCACGACCGACGTGGACGACCTCGGCAGCCCGTCGTCGAGGGCCGCGGGGCAGAGCTGAGAGGACAGTAGGCGGTAGGCAGATGGCAGTAGGCAGCCGCTCCGCGTCTCGGATGTTGAGAGGTTTAAACGGAGCTTCCGACAGTAGGTCTTTCAACTGCCTACTGCCTACTGCCTACTATTTGAGGTGCGTTATGGCTGAGGCGAAGGCCGCGCGGGTGGCGGCGGAGGTGGTGCGCGGGGCGGCGCACGTGTTGGAAGGCGCTCCCGGGGATTACGACCCGCTGCTGAAGTGGATGGGCGGGGCGCGGTTCGCGCTGCTGGGCGAGGCTTCGCACGGGACGCACGAGTTCTACAGGGAGCGCGCGGAGATCACGAAGCGGCTCATCACGGAGAAGGGTTTTACGGCCGTCGCGGTCGAGGCCGACTGGCCGGACGCGTACCGCGTCAACCGCTACGTGCGCGGCGAGTCGGAAGACGGGGACGCGCGCTCTGCGCTCGGCGGCTTCAAGCGCTTCCCCACCTGGATGTGGCGCAACACGGTCGTCGTCGAGTTCGTCGAGTGGCTGCGGGCGCACAACGACGCGCTCCCCAAGGGCGCGGCGAAGGTCGGCTTTTACGGGCTCGACCTCTACAGCCTCTACACCTCGATTGAGGCCGTGCTCGGCTATCTGGATAAGGTTGACCCGGAGGCCGCGCGCCGCGCGCGCAGTCGTTACTCGTGCTTCGAGCACTTCGGCGAGGACACGACCTCGTACGGGTACGCCGCCGCCTACGGCGCGGCCGAGTCGTGCGAGCCGGCCGTCGTCGAGCAGCTCGTGGAGCTGCGCCGCCGCGCCGCCGAGCTGGCGAACCGCGACGGGCGCGTCGCGCGCGACGAGTTCTTCCACGCCGAGCAGAACGCGCGGCTCGTCAAGAACGCGGAGGAGTACTACCGCTCGATGTTCCGCGGCCGCGTCAACACCTGGAACATGCGCGACCGGCACATGGCCGAGACGCTGCACGCTTTGGTCGCGCACCTCTCGTCCGAGGGGGAGGAGGCGAAGGTCGCCGTGTGGGAGCACAACTCGCACCTCGGCGACGCGCGCGCCACCGAGATGGGGCAGGGCGGCGAGTGGAACGTCGGCCAGCTCGTGCGCGAGCGCTACCCGCGCGAAGCCTTCCTCGTCGGCTTCACGACGCACCGCGGCACGGTCACCGCCGCGCGGGACTGGGACGAGCCCGGCCGCCGCCGCCGCGTGCGCCCCGCGCTCGAAGGCAGCTACGAGGCGCTCTTCCACGACGCGGGCGTCGGGAGGCTCATGCTCGACCTGCGCGAGGAGGGCGCGGCGCGCGAGCTTCTGCGACTGCCGAGACTTGAGCGCGCCATCGGCGTCATCTACCGGCCCGAGACCGAGCGCCTGAGCCACTACTTCCACGCGCGGCTCGCCGAGCAGTTCGACGCCGTCCTCCACTTCGACGAGACGACGGCCGTCGAGCCTCTGGAGCCGGGCGCGCAATGGCACGTGGGCGAGGAGCCGCCCGAGACGTACCCGTCGGGAATGTGAGAGCAGTAGGCAGTAGGCAGATGGCAGTAGGCAGCCGCTCCGCGTCGTGAGCGTTGAAAGGTTAAGTCATAGTTTCCGATAGCAGGGTCTTCAACTGCCTACTGCCATCTGCCTACTGCCTACTGAGAGACAAGGGGGAGACAGACACATGCCGGACTTAAACATACGCATCCGCGCGGGGAGCGACGAGACGAAGACGCAGCAGATCTTCAACCAGATCGCCAGCGCCATCCTCGCCGGGAAGTTCACGCGCGGCGACGCCATCACGTCCGAGCGCGCGCTGGCCGAACAGCTCGGCTGTAGCCGCAACATCGTGCGCAACGCCTACCGCAGGCTCGAAGAGCACGGGCTGATCGAGACCTTCAGCACCTCCGGCCGGCGCGTGCGCGGCGCGAAGAAGAGCCGCACGGCCGCGGGACAGGCCGGCGTCGCCAGCCGCGACCGCCGCGCGTTGCAGACCCCGCCCGGCAACCCCCCGGCGAAGGGGCCGGGCGACCGTCGGCGCGGCTGAAACAGATCGGAGGAGAAGATGCCGGAGCGAAAAGACATGGCCGGCCGCGACGAAGAGCGGCAGGTGCGCGGCCGCAAAGGCCCCCCGACGCAGGCGCGCAGCGAAAGAAAGCGCCGCCCCGCAGGCAAGGGCGGCGCCAAGACCCCGCGCGCCCTCCCCAAAGAGAGCAAGCGCGACTCCGAGCGTGGCGGCCCCTCAGGCGACGGTTTGCACTGAGGCAAAGCGCGGCATGTCCTGAGCCCCGCAGGGGCGGCAGAAGGTAGCCAGGGGCGAGCCAAAGACGCGAGCGTGAGCGAGCAGCGCAGGCGACGCCCCCGGGACACGTCGAAAAAATTTAATCGCGCCCCGGAGGGGCGCGGGGAGGCGCGTGATGAGAGACGCCCCCGCGCCCCTCCGGGGCGCGATCATTATTTACACGCATTTCCAAGGGCTTCGCTCAGGCTGAAGCCTTCGCTCGCCCCCGGCTACCTTATGCCGCCCCTTTGGGGCTCCGCACCTTCTTCTTACCGCGTCCCGACCAGAACATGCGGTACATGGTCACGGCGCTGCCGGCGACGGCGACGAGGGTGAGCGCGTAGACGACGTAGTTGAAGGCGTCGGAGTTCATGAAGTCGAGGAAGCGCCGGCCGAGGTAGAGGATGAGCAACGCCTCGGCCGCGAAGCGCAGCGTGCGGCCGGCGAAGACCGCGGCGAACATCCGGCCCCGGGCGCACTGGAGCGCCGAGGCCGTCATCATCGTGAAGCGGAACGGGAAGGGAGGCGGCAGCGCCGACGCGATGAAGACGACCCAGCCCGTGTTCCTCTCGACCTTGGCCTTCAGCTTCCCGAAGCGCCTGCGCCCGACCAGGCGCTCGACGCCGCCCGCGCCCACGCGCCGCATGACGAGGTCGAGTAAGGCGACGCCCGCCACAGTCCCCGCCGCGCCCGACACCGCGTAGACCATCCACATCCAGCTCGAAGATTCGCCGCCGCCGTGGATGAGCGCGAAGAGGAGCAGCTCGTTCGCCAGCGGCATGTAGAAGAAGGACGAGTCGAACGTTTCGAGCAGGAAGGGGCCGAACACGCCGAGCTTCAGGAAGAAGTTGATGAGCGAGCGCGCCCACGACGAGGCCGCCAGGAGGAGTGTCAGGGGTTTCAGCACGCGCGCGATGCTAACGGAACTCTTTCCGCTCTTTGCGGATTCTTTGTGCGCTTTGCGTTACAACAGAACCGCGAGCGGTAGCGAGCGGGTCAACAAAACTATGAACGAGGAACGAGGAACGATGAACTGTCAGACCCGCTGCCTTTCGTTCATCGTTCCTCGTTCCAGGGCACCCGCTCGCTACCGCTCGCGGTTCTGTTCGATGACCTCGACGCCCTCCTCGTCGGCGAGGATTGCGAGGCGCGCCAGACGGACGAAGAGGCCGCTCTCGACGACGCCCGTGAGCGACTTCAGCTCGCGCTCCAAACGCGCGGGGTCGTGAATCTCTCCGCAGCGGAAGTCGAGGATGAAGTTGCCGTTGTCGGTGACGAAGGGCTCGCCGTCCCTGTCACGCCTGAGCACAGGTTCGACGTTCACGACGCCCGAGACCCTGCGCGCCGTCACCTCCCAGCCGAACTGCACGACCTCGACGGGCAGGGGGAAGCGGCCGAGCGTCTCGACCCGCTTCGCTTTGTCGGCGATTACGACGAACCGGCGCGCGGCCGCGGCCACGAGCTTCTCGCGCAGCAGAGCCCCGCCGCCGCCTTTGATGAGCGCGAGGCCCGGCCCTATCTCGTCTGCGCCGTCGATGGCTATGTCCAGTTCCCCGACTTCACCGAGCGTGACGAGTGTGAGACCCGAAGCGCGCGCCTGCTCCTCCGTCCGCCGCGAGGTCGGCACGCAGCGCACGCGCAAGCCTTCGTCGCGCACACGCGCGGCCAGGCGCTCGACCAGCCAGTAGGCGGTCGTGCCCGTGCCCAAGCCGACGCGCATCCCGTCCTCGACCAGCTCCGCCGCTTTGAACCCCGCCCTCTGCTTCGCGTCCAAACGCTTTCGCCCTCCCGCCGCCCAAGTGTAACCCGGACACTCTAAACCATCACCGACCTCGCGCCGAGGAACGCGGCGCAGAGTTCGGCGTCGCCCGACGCCTCGACCAGCCGGGCGGCCTCTTCACGGCCGAGCGCGTTGAAGAAGAGCTTCCAGGCCGCGTCGGCTCCGAGCCGCACGCGCGCGGCCGCGTCGGCGGCCTCGCCCTCGCGCAGCTCCCAACTGCCGTCGCCCCTTACGACGTGCCAGACGCCGCCCGCCTCGCCTTCGACGCGGACGGAGAGTGCGCTGCCGGCGGTCGCCCCGGCGTGGCGCAGGGCGTGCGGGAGCGCGTACATCGAAAGCTCTATCAAGGGGCCGAGCCAGCGGCGCGAGTCGAGCGGGGCGGCCCCGACCGCCTCGCGTATCTGCGCCTGGTGGTGCCACTTCTCTGTGTACTCGCGCCCCACGTCCATCCAGTTGGCCGAGCGCTCCTCGCCGGCCCACGCGACGGGGATGGCCGCCTCTCCGTCGGGCGCGAGCGACGCGAACAGCCCCGCCACCTGCGGCCCCGTCCATTCGAGCAGGTCTGTCAGCACGCGCGGGCTCAGGCGACTCGCCGCCTCGACCCACGCGGCGTTGAGGCGGTTGATGAAGGCGACGACCTCTTCGTAACTCCCGAGCTTCGCGGCGGACGGCCTGTACCCGTCGCGGTGGCCCGAGAGACGCCGCAGGTCTGTGTCGAGGAGGTGCGCGGCCACGTCCTTCACCGTCCACGCGCGCGCCAGCGTCGGGCGCGACCAGTCGGACTCCGAGAGCCCGCGCAGCACGGAGACGAGCTCTTGCTGGAGCGGGAGGAAAAGCCCTGCCGTGTCGATTCGCTTCATCAGAAGACTCCTCCGGGCGCGCGCGGCGGCGGAAAACGCGCTATTATGTTGCCCTCTCCCAACCCTCGCAACAGATTTGTTGACTCGCGGACACAGTTGCCCAAAGGCGTGACGGCTAAGATGTTCGTTTTATGACGACCGAGCTGTATCAGCCCGAGCAGGAGGCGCGCGAGCGGCGCGACGACACCTTCGACACGGGGGACTTCGCGCCCGTGCGCCGCGTCGTCGAGAAGGCGTACGCGCGCGCGGCGGGGTCGCAGCTCGTCCCGGGCAACGGCGTGCGGCTCCTCGTGGACGCCAAAGAGAACTACCCCGCCTGGCTCGAAGCCATCCGCGAGGCGCGCCGCACCATCCACTTCGAGAGCTTCATCATCCACGAGGACGACGTGGGGCGCGAGTTCGCCGCGGCGCTCGCCGAGAAGGCACGCGAGGGCGTGCGCGTGCGCGTCGTCTACGACTGGCTCGGCGCGGTGGGCAAGACCTCGCGGGGTTTCTGGCGCTCCCTGCGCGACGCGGGCGTCGAGGTCAAAGGCTTCAACCCGCCGCGTTACGACGAGCCCCTGGGCTGGTTCAACCGCGACCACCGCAAGATGATCTCGGTGGACGGCCGGGTAGGCTTCGTCATGGGCCTCTGCGTCGGGCGCGACTGGGTCGGCAGGCCGGAGAAGGGCATCGAGCCGTGGCGCGACACCGGCGTCGAGATACGCGGCCCGGCGGTCGCGGACATGGACGCGGCCTTCTCGCGCGTCTGGGAGACGGCGTGCGGCGAGAAGATTCCCGAGGCCGAGCTGCTCTCGCGCGAGGAGATCGGGCAGGGCGGCGACGTGGCCGTGCGCGTCATCGCGACCGAGCCGAACACGGTCGGGCTCTACCGGCTCGAACAGCTCGTCGCGGCGGGCGCGCGCGAGTACCTCTGGCTGACGGACGCGTACTTCGTCGGCACGACGATGTACGTGCAGGCCCTGCGCGCGGCGGCGCAGGACGGCGTGGACGTGCGGCTGCTCGTGCCGAGCGCGAGCGACATCCCGGTCGTCTCGGCGCTCTCGCGCGCCAACTACCGCGCGCTGCTGGAGGCGGGCGTGCGCGTCTTCGAGTGGAACGGCCCGATGATCCACGCGAAGACTTCGGTGGTTGACGGCAAGTGGGCGCGGGTCGGCTCGACGAACCTGAACGTCGCGAGCTGGATGGGGAACTGGGAGCTGGACGTGACGGTCGAGGACGCGGGCTTCGCCAAGCAGATGGAGGAGATGTACTGCCGCGACCTCGAACACGCGACCGAGATCGTCATCAGCGAGCGGCGGCGCGTGAGGCCGCTGGGGCCCCCACGTCCGCGCAAGGGGCGCAGGCAGCGCACGAGCCGGAAGGGGAGCACGAGCCGCGCCGCCGCGGGTGTCATCGGGGTGGGCAGCGCCGTGGGCGCGGCCATCACGAACCGCCGCGTGCTCGGGCCCGCGGAGGCGCGCCTGATGACGACGGCCGGGGGGATTTTGCTCGGGCTCTCGATCATCGCCGTCAAGTGGCCGCGCGGCATCACGTACCCGCTGGCCTTCATGGGCACGTGGATCGCGCTCGCGCTCTTCATACGCGCCTACAAGCTCCGCAAGGGCGTGGGCGTCGCGCGCCAGGGCGAGCTGTGCGAGCCGCCCCCGACTCGGAAGGACGAGGTAGGAAGGATGAAGGATGAGGTGGAAAAGGTGAAGGCGGAAGGATGAAGGCGCTGCGGTCAGCTATCCCTTCCGCCTTCCGCCTTCCTACTTCATCCTTTCAAGAACGGAGAGCACAAACACATGAGACTAGGTGGCCTGCGCGAGAGCGGTAACGTCGAAGACCGGCGGGGGATGGGTTTGGGCCGCGGCGGCATGGCCGTGGGGGGCGGGTGCGGGACGCTCATCATCGTCGTCCTCGCGCTCGTCTTCGGGGTTGACCCGAGCCAGTTGCTCGACAGCGGGGTCGTCCCGCAGCAGGGGCCGCCGGCCCAGCAGCAGGGGCCGCAGCAGCAGCGCTCCACGGACGAGGAGTCGCAGTTCGTCCGGCGCGTGCTCGGCACGACCGAGGACACCTGGAACGACATCTTCCGGCGCAACGGGAGCGAGTACCGCGAGCCCGCCCTGGTGCTCTTCACGGGTCAGGTGCAGTCGGCGTGCGGGCGCGCGGGCGCGTCGGTCGGGCCGTTCTACTGCCCCGGCGACGAGAAGGTCTACATCGACCTCTCCTTCTTCCAGGAGCTGAGCCAGCGGTTCCGCGCGCCCGGCGACTTCGCGCAGGCTTACGTCATCGCGCACGAGGTCGGCCACCACGTCCAGCAACTCCTCGGCACCTCCGACAAGGTGACGCAGTTGCAGCGGCGCGCGCGCAGCGAGTCGCAGGCCAACGACCTCTCCGTCAGGTTGGAGCTTCAGGCCGACTGCTACGCGGGCGTCTGGGGCTTCTACGCCAAGCAGCGCAACATCCTCGACCCGGGCGACCTTGAGGAGGCGCTGGGCGCGGCCTCGGCCATCGGCGACGACCGCCTCCAGCGCGAGACCCAGGGCTACGCCGTCCCCGACTCCTTCACGCACGGCTCCTCCGACCAGCGCATGCGCTGGTTCCGCGCCGGCTTCGACTCCGGCGACCTCCGCCGCTGCGACACCTTCAGCACACGCGCCCTTTAGAAGTACTGAGGACTGAGTACTGAGGACTCAGTGAAAGACAGCGGGTTCTTCACTCAGTCCTCAGTACTCAGTACTTAAACCTTAATACTTCACGAAGAGCGAGACGCTCATGATGAGGCCGATGATGATGACGGCGAGGCGGACGAAGCGGCGGCCGAGGCGGTAGGCGAGGCGCGCGCCGGAGTAGCCGCCCGCGACGGCCGCGAACGTCATCACCAGCACGTCCGCCCAGATGATCGAGCCCGAGAAGATGAAGTAGACCGCGGCCACGCCGTTGATGCAGATGGCGAGCAGGTTCTTCAGGGCGTTCATCCGGTGGATGTCCGTGAAGCCTAGGAGCCCCAGCGCCGCCAGCATCAGGATGCCTATCCCTGCGCCGAAGTAGCCGCCGTAGACGCCGACGCAGAACTGGAAGGCCAGCGCCCCGGCCCACCACGCGCGCGTCGGCCTGTGCCCCTCCTCGCGCCCCGCGCGCAGGCGGCGCGAGACGGGCTCCTGCGCCGCGAGCAGCAGCGTCGCGAAGAGGATGAGGAAGGGGACGAGCCGCCCGAACGTCTCCGAAGGCGTGCGCAGGAGCAGCACCGCGCCCAGCACGCCGCCCGCGAGCGAAGGCGCGGCGAAGAGCAGGAACGTGCGCCCGTCGCCCTTTAACTCGCCCCGAAAGCCGTAAGCGCCCGCCAGCGAAGCGGGCCAGAGCGCCACCGTGCTCGTCGCGTTCGCGAGCACGGGGTCGCGCCCCACCCACAGCAGCGCCGGGAAAGAGACGAGCGTCCCCCCGCCCGCAATCGAGTTGATCATCCCCGCCGCGAACGCCGCCGCCGCGACCACCACTTCCTGCCAGAGGTTCACGCGCCGATGATAGCAGTAGACAGTAGACAGTAGTCAGTAGACAGTAGGCAGTTAAGGCAGGAAGCGCAAGTTGCGCGTCAAGGATTAAGGTCGCAACGAGCCGCGAAGCTGGCGGGCAGCATATAGCGGATTGCATTTGAGTGTGACTGTTTAGAGGCGGGCTCCGCCCGCCGTTTCGGCCACCGCGGCTCGGGTCGGCGGGCGGAGCCCGCCTCTAAACGAACGCTGTCTGCCTTCCGCACCTATGCCACTGATGCTTTATCATCGGCGCGTGCCTGCAAAATTATTCTCCGTCTGTCTTATCCTCTTCGCTCTTGTGTGCGAGGCGAGTGCGCAGACGCAGGGCGCGTTGCGCGGGGTCGTCGTTGACGAGAACGGCGCGCCGGTGGCGGGCGCGTCGGTGTCTTTGACGGCACGAGGGTCTGTGAGCGTGAGGACGGACGCGGAAGGGCGCTTCGAGTTCGAGGAGCCCTTCCGCTTCCCCCTCACGCTCTCGGTGACGGCCGGGGGCTTCGCACGCTTCGAGCGCGTGTGGAAGGAGGGCGAGTGGGACGGAGGCGAGTTGCGCGTCGTGCTCACGCCGGCCGGGTTCGCCGAGCGCGTGACGGTGACGGCCGCGCGGACTGAGACGCGGCTGGCAGAGACGGCCGCGAGCGTCGTCGTGTTGGGCGAGGAGGAGCTTGAGAGCGCCGCGGCTCTGGCCGCGGACGACGTGCTGCGGCAGGTACCGGGCTTTCAACTGTTCCGGCGCACGTCGAGCCGCGCGGCCAACCCGACGGCGCAGGGCGTATCTTTGCGCGGCGTCGGCGCGAGCGGGGCGAGCCGCGCCGTCGTGCTCTACGACGGCGTCCCCTTGAACGACCCCTTCGGCGGGTGGGTCTACTGGGGGCGCGTGCCGCGTGAAGGACTCGCGCGCGTCGAGGTGCTGCGCGGCGCTTCCTCATCCCTCTACGGCAGCGGCGCGCTCGGCGGCGTCGTGCAGTTCGTCCCGCGCAGGGCCGAAGAGACTCAACTGCGCTTCGAGGCTTCTTACGGCACGCAGCGCACGCCCGACGCCTCCGTCTACGCGAGTACGCTGCGGGCTGGCTGGGAACTCTCCCTCTCCGCGCAGACCTTCAACACGGGCGGCTACGTCCTCGTAGACGAGCGCGAGCGGGGCCGCGTGGACACGCCCGCCGCGTCGCGCAACGCTTACGGCGAGCTGTACGTCGGGCGCGAGCTGGCCGAGGGCCTCCGGGTCTTCGCGCGCCCCTCCTACTACGGCGAGTCGCGCCGCAACGGCACGCCCTTGCAGTTCAACCGCACGCACGTGCGCCGGCTCGCCGCGGGCTCGACGTGGGAGACGGCGCGCGCCGGACTCTTCGACCTGCGCGCGCACGCCTCCGCGCAGGTCTTCGACCAGAGTTTTACCGCCGTCGCCGCCGACCGCTCGGGCGAGACGCTGACGCGGCTCCAACGAGTGCCCGCGCAAGGCTCCGGCCTCTCCTTTCAATGGTCACGCGCGGCGGGCGCGCGCCAGGCGCTCGTCGCGGGCTTTGAGTGGTCTGAGGCGCGCGGCGCGAGCGACGAGCTGGTCTACGTCGCCGGTCGGCCCTCGTCCCTCGTCGGCGCGGGCGGGCGTGCGCGCACTTTAGGCTTCTACGCGCGCGACGCCTTGAGGCTGACGGGCAGGCTCGTCGTCACGCCGGGCGTGCGCTTTGACCGCTGGCGCAACTACCGCGCGCAAGCGACGACGCGCGCTCTCACGGGCGCGGGCGCGGTCTCGACCGTCGGGTTCGCAGAGCGCGACGAGACGGCCTTCAGCCCGCAGCTCTCGGCCGTCTTCAAAGTGTCCGAGGCGCTCTCGCTCAACGCGACCTTCGCGCGCGCCTTCCGCGCGCCGACCTTGAACGAACTGTACCGCTCGTTCCGCGTCGGCAACGTCCTGACGCTGGCCGAAGAGAACCTGCGGGCCGAACGTCTGACGAGCGGCGAGGCCGGACTACTCTTCAACTCTTCACGAAGGGGGACGGCGGTGCGCGCGAACCTCTTCTGGATGGACGTGACGCGCCCCGTCGCCAACGTGACGCTCTCGGTCACGCCGGCCCTCATCACGCGCCGGCGCGCGAACCTCGGCCGCACGCGCTCGCGCGGCTTCGAGGCGGAGTTCGAGCAGCGCCTCGCCCGCGGCTGGACGGCCTCCGCCGGGTATCTCTTCGTTGACCCGCGCGTCGAGAGCTTCCCCGCCGACCCCTCACTCGAAGGCAACTTGCTGCCGCAGGTCGCGCGCCGGCAGTTGAGTTTCCAACTGCGCCGCGCGGGCCGCACGACCTTCGCCGTGCAGGGCCGCGCCTCCTCCGCGCAGTTCGACGACGACCAGAACCTCCTGCGGCTCGGCGGCTACTTCGCGCTCGACGCCTTCGTCTCGCGCCGCCTCGGCCGCGGCGTCGAACTGTTCGCCGCCGCCGAGAACCTGACCGGCCGGCGCTACGACGTGGGGCGCACGCCCGTCCTCACCCTCGGCCCGCCCGCCTTCGCCCGCGTCGGCGTGAGGCTGCGTCTGGGCGGGGGCCGATAAAGACACAAGGTTTTATGCCGTTCGCGGGCGCGTGATTCGCGTTCCCGCGCGCGGGAACGTTATGTCCATGCGTGGGAACGTCATGCTCACGCGCGGGCATAGCATGCCCACGTGCGGGCATGCTATGCCCGCGCGTGAGCAAAGCATATCCACGCCTGGACATAGCATACTCGCGCGAGGACATAGCATGCCCGCGCGAGGACATAGCATCCCCACGCGAGGACATAGCATGCCCGCGCGTGGGCATGCTGTGTCCTCGCGGGCGCGTGATTGACGTTTGCGCGGGCGTCAGGGCGAGATTCGTGGGAGTACGGGTTTCTACCGCCCGCCGCGCTTCAGAGTCTCCCGGTCGCGACGAGCAGCTCGGCGTTGAGGATGGCGGCTCCGGCCGCGCCGCGGACGGTGTTGTGGCTGAGGGCGACGAAGCGGTAGTCGAGCACGTTGTCGGGGAAGATGCGGCCGACGGTGACGCTCATGCCGCCGCCCGCGTCGCGGTCGAGGCGCGGCTGCGGGCGGTCCCGCTCTTCGCGCACGACGATGGGCCTCGCGGGCGCGGTGTGCAGACGCAGCTCCTGCGGGAGCGACGTGAAAGACGCGAAGGCTTCGCGTAGCTCTTCGACCGTTGCCCGGCGCGCGAGCTTCACGCGGACGGCGGCCATGTGGCCGTCGCTGACGTTGACGCGGTGCACCTGCGCGCTGACCTTGAAGGGCGCGTGTCGGATGCCGCCGCTCTCGAAGCGGCCGAGAATCTTGAGCGTCTCGGTCTCGATTTTCTCCTCCTCGCTGCCGATGTAGGGGATGACGTTGTCCACGGCGTCGAGCGAGGGCACGCCGGGGTAGCCCGCGCCCGAGAGCGCCTGCAAGGTCGTCGCCACGCACGCCTCCACCCCGAAGCGCGCGTGGAGCGGCGCGAGCGCCAGCGCCAGCATGATGGTCGAGCAGTTCGGGTTCGTCACGATCATCCCGCGCTCCAACCCGCGCGAAGCCTTCTGCGCGTCGAGTTGCGCGAGGTGCTCGTGGTTGACCTCGGGGATGAGCAGCGGCACGTCCTCGTCCATCCGCAGCGCCGACGAGTTGCTGATGACGGCGTAGCCCGCGCGCGCGAATGCCTCCTCGGTCTCGCGCGCGATGTCGCCGGGCAGGCTTGAGAAGACGATGTCGCAGTCGAGCGGCGGCTCAATCGCCTCGACCTTCAGGCCGCGCACGGCCTCGGGCATCTCGCCCGGCAGACGCCACGCGCACGCCTCGCTGTACGCCTTGCCCTTCGAGCGGTCTGAAGCCGCCAGCGCGGCCACCTCGAACTGCGGGTGGTTCTCCAGGAGCTGCATGAAGCGCTGCCCCACCGTGCCCGTCGCGCCCAGGATGCCGACCCGATACTTCCTGCTCATATCTCCTCCGGAAGGGTGATAAGTGACAAGTGACGAGTGACAAGTTAAAACACCTTGCCGCCGCTTGTCACCCAAAGAGTGTGTTTAAGAAGCCCCGAAGGGGCGCAATGTGAAAGCCAGGGGCAACGCCCCTGGTAAGTGCCGCAATGAAATAAGTGAGCCCTGAAAGGGCGGAATAACATTGGCCGTTATTCCGCCCTTTCAGGGCTCAGCATATTTGTCTCGCTGCTACCAGGGGCGTCGCTCACTGGCGTTCGCTCTGCCCCTGGCTATTTCATTTCGCCCCTTCGGGGCTGTAAAGCCTCTTTCATCCGCTTCACGCCCTCCGCGAGCACGTCGAGGTCGGCGCAGAAGGAGACGCGGAGGAAGCCTTCGCCCTCCGCGCCGAAGGCCGCGCCGGGGACGGTGATGACGCCGGCCTCCAGGAGGCGTTCGGCGACGGCCATCGAGTCGCCGTGCGCAGACACGTCCGCCATCGCGTAGAAGGCCCCCTCGGGCTCGACGGCGCGCAGACCTAATTCGTTCGAGAGGAGGCGGAGCAGGTGGTCGCGCCTTTCGCGGAAGGTGCGGCGGAACGTTTTGCGGGCCTCGGCGGCCTCGGCCGTCCACGCGGCGAGCCCCGCCTTCTGCGAGACGGTCGAGGCGCAGGTCGTCGTGTAGCCGTGCAGGACGAGCGCGCTCCGCACCGCGTCCGTATCGCCGCAGAGCCAGCCCAGACGCCACCCCGTCATGCTCATCGACTTCGACAGCCCGCCGATGACGAGCACGCGGTCTGAGCGAAACTCCGAGAGGGACGCGGGACGCTCCGCGCCGAAGTAGAGCTCGCGGTAAATCTCGTCGCTCACGACGTACGCGCCCGAGCCTTCGAGCGCGGCGGCCATCGCCGCCAGCTCCTCCCGAGACAGCACGCGCCCCGTCGGGTTCGACGGGCTGATGCACACGACGACCTTCGTCTTCGGCGTGAGCGCGCGTCCGAATTCTTCCGCGTCGAACGCGAAGTCACCCGACGCGGGCATCCTGTAGGACTTCGGCAAGCCGCCGGCCATCCGCACAATCGTCGGGTAGGCGACGAAGCCGGGGTCGGGGATGAGCACCTCGTCGCCCTCGTCCACCAGCGTCAGCAGCGCGAGGTACAGGGCCTCCTGCGAGCCGGCGGTGATGACGACCTGCTCGGGCGTGAGGCCCAGGTGCGGGTAGTCGGAGGCGACGCGCCCGCGCAGGTGCGGGAGCCCCGCGTGCGTCGTGTAGCCGTTCTGCTCCTCCGTGACGACGCGCGCGGCCTCCCTGCGTATCACGTCGGGCGTCGGCAGGTCGGGCTCGCCCAGGCCGAGGTTGATGCTCCCCGGGCGCGCGCGGTCGAAGACCTGCCGGATCATGCTCTTCTGTATGCCGCGCAGCCGCGCGGGTGGCCGGAACTCCCCGGCCGCCTCTGTGATTCCCATTAGAACAGCTCGATTCTGACGTGCGGATTCACCCCGACCCTCACCCCGTACGGGACCGGCGTCGTGCCGTCGTACCGACTTCCGAAACTCTTCGCGGGGGCGAACTCAAGGTACTCGGCCCCCTTGCCGCTCACGTAGCGCGCGCCCTCGCAGCCGATAAGCTTCATGGAGAAGACCGGCGGCTCTATCCCTTCGCGGCACAGTTCGAGGTGAACGTCGCCGTCGTACTGGAACACGGTCAGCAGCAGGCTCAGGCCGTCCTTCTCGACGCGGAAGACGTGTGAGGTCTCGTACTCCTCCACCTCGGGCAGGACGCCCAGGCACTCGATGAACTCATACTGATTCCAGACCAGCATGCGCGAGACGCCTCAGCGAAGGTAGTCCTCCAACTGCACCGCGCGGTCTGTCTTCTCGTCGCGGTACTTGACGATGACGGGCGCGTAGAGCGAAAGGTTCCACCCGCGGCCCCGGTCGGTCGTCACCGCGCGCGAGCCGGGGACGACGACCGCGCCCGCCGGAATCTCAAGCGGCGCGTCCTCCGTCCGTCTATAAACTTCGCCGCGCACGAGGTCGTAGACCGGCGTCGCGCCCGTCAGGATCGTCCCCGGCGCGAGCACCGCGCCCGCGCGCACGACCGTCCCCTCGTAGACGCCGCAGTTGCCGCCGACCAGCACGTCGTCCTCGACGACGACCGGCACAGCGCCGACCGGTTCGAGCACGCCCCCGATCTGCGCCGCGGCCGAGAGGTGCACGCGCCTGCCGACCTGCGCGCATGAGCCAACCAGGGCGTGGCTGTCGATCATCGTCCCCTCGTCCACGTACGCGCCGACGTTGACGTACATCGGCGGCATGCAGACTACGCCCGGGGCGAGGTACGCCCCGTCGCGCACGCTTGAGCCGCCGGGCACGATGCGCACGTTGTCCATGATGGTCGTCGGGCGGACGGGGTAAGTGTCCTTGTCGAAGAACCTCAAGCTCGCGTGCGCGCTCATGTCCGAGAGCGCGCCCATCTTAAAGCCGACGAGGATGCCGCTCTTGACCCACGAGTTGACACGCCAGCGCCCCCCTTCGTCGCGCTCGGCGGCGCGCACCTCGCCGCGGTTGAGCGCCTGCTTGAACGCCTCGAAGACCTCGCGGTCGGACGAGTCGAACCCGCCGCCCTTCGCGTACAGCGCCTCGACCTGCTCACGCAGCGACATGCGTTGACTCCTCCAGCAGGCCCAACTCGCTCAGCACTTCGCGCACGCGCGCACGCGTCTTCTCCGTCACGGGCACGAGCGGCAGGCGCAGGTTCTCTTCAATCAATCCCATCAGGGTCATCGCGGCCTTCACGGGGCCCGGGCTCGACTCGACGAAGTTCACGTCCATCAGCGGGAGCCAGCGGTAGTGCAGCCCGCGCGCCTCGTCCCAGTGCCCCGCGAGCGCCGCGTCCACCATCTTCGACAGAGGCCCCGGCGCTTCGTTCGACGCGACCGAGATGAGCCCGTCGCCGCCGAGCGCCAGCAGCGCGAACGTCATTGCGTCGTCGCCCGAGAGGACGAGGAAGCCCTCGGGCCGGTCGCGGATGATCTCCATGATCTGCGCGAGGTTGCCGGACGCCTCCTTGACGGCGGCGACGTTCTCGACCTCTCGCGCCAGCCTGAGCGTCGTCTCGGCCGAGATGTTCGAGGAGGTGCGCCCCGGCACGTTGTAGAGCACGACGGGCAGCCCCGCGACCGCCTCCGCCACCGCGCTGAAGTGCCGGAACAGGCCCTCCTGCGTCGGCTTGTTGTAGTAGGGCGCGACAATGAGGACGGCGTCCGCGCCCGCCTCGCGGGCGGCGCGCGCGTTCTCGACGGCGTGCGCCGTCGAGTTGCTGCCCGCGCCCGCGATGACCCGCGCGCCGTGCTCCCTTGCGACCTCGACGGTCGCGGTGATGACCCGCCGGTTCTCGTCCGCCGACATCGTCACGCTCTCGCCCGTCGTCCCGCATGGCACGAGCACGCGCACGCCTCCCTCGCACTGACGCTTGACCAACGCCTTCATGCGCTCGACGTCAACGCCCCCGTCGGACTTGAACGGCGTGACCAGAGCGGTCGCGCACGCGCGCATCCATTCGACGTTCATGGTTTGTCACTTCCTTTAAGAATCTCTTCGAGGGTTTCGGAAAACTCGTAGACGCCGGTCTTGCCCTGAATCCAGCGGGCGGCGACCAGCGCCCCGGCGGCGAAGCCTTCGCGCGAGCGCGCCGTGTGCTTGAGCGTGACCGTGTCGGCCGCCGAGTCGAAGCCGACGCGGTGCGTGCCCGGGATGTGGCCGGCGCGCGTCGAGGCGACGGGCACTTCGGAGCCGTAGGCTTCCGTCACGAGGTCGCGCAGCCGCAGCGCCGTGCCCGAGGGCGCGTCGCGCTTGCGCGAGTGGTGCGCCTCCTCGATGAAGGCCGCGTAGTCGAACCTTCGGAACAGCTCGGCCGCGCGCGCGACGACGCGGTAGAAGAGGTTGACGCCGACCGAGAAGTTCGCGCCGTAGATGAGCGCGCCGTTCTCGCGTTCTACGACCGCGCGCACCTCTTCGAGTTGAGACTGCCAGCCCGTCGTTCCTTCAACTAACGGTACGCGCGCGAGGGCGCAGGCTTCCGCGTGGCGCGGGACGGCCTCGGCGACGGTGAAGTCGATGGCCGCGTCGTGGCCGCCGAGAATCTCGGCCAGCTCCTCGGCCGAGAAGGCGGCCTCGCGCGAGCCGAGCACGGTCGCCACTTCGTCGCCCGCCTCGCGCGCCAGGCGCTCGACCAACTGCCCCATCGCGCCGTGACCGATTAAAGCCAGCCTCATAGGAATTTTAGATTTTTGATTTTAGATTTTTGATTTGCGGGTTGGAGCGAAGGTCTTCAAATCGCAAATCAAAAATCTAAAATCAAAAATTCTCCCCCTCCCGCTTCAGAAGCGACTTCGTGAGCCGGACGTACAGCTCGACGGCCTCCTCAAGCTCCCGCTTCGAGACGCGCTCGCCGTCGGTGTGCGCGTCGAGGATGGAGCCGGGGCCGAGCAGCAGCGGGCGGCCCCAGCCCGAAAGGTACGGGATGTCGGTCGTGAAGCGGACGACCTCGCGCTCGAAGCCCTCGACCGAGAGCATCCGCACCGGCTCGGCCGCCGACATGTACTCGACGCGCGCGCGCCCGGCGGCCACCCTCTCGACGATCTCCTTGATCGCGCCCGAAGGCGTCACGAGCCTGATCTGCAACTGCGCCTCGGCCTCGGCCGGGATGACGTTGGGTCGCGTTCCCCCTCTGAGCGTGCCGATGTTGCAGGTCGTCTCGCCGAAGAACTCGTCGCGCGGCCAACTGAGGCCGCGCAGGTCTGCGAGCACGTCGAGCAGCTTCTCAATCGCCGACTCGCCGTTCTCCGGGTAGGCCGAGTGCGCCGCGCGCCCTTCCGTCAGGAGCTTCAGGCGCAGGGAGCCCTTCGACCCGACGGCGAGCCTGTTCCCGGTCGGCTCGCCGTTGATGAGGTACTCGCACCCGCGCCCCCACGCGTGCGCGTTGGCGGCCCGCGCGCCGAGGCTGCCCAGCTCCTCGTCCACGGTGAAGAGAAGCCCGACCTCTTCGACCCCTTCTTCGCGGAGGCGCCCGGCGGCCGTCAACTGCGCGGCCATGATGCCCTTCGCGTCGCACGCGCCGCGCCCGCGGATGTACTCGCCGTCCTCCGACGAGGCGATGAACGGCGGCACCGTGTCCATGTGCGTCGAGAGCACGACCCGCGCCCGCGCCCCCGCCCGCGCCAGCACGTTCGCACGCCCCGGCTCGACCTCCTGGAGCTCGACCCTGTACCCGAGCCCTTCCAGATAGGACGCGAGGAAACGCCCGACCTCCCCCTCCTCGCCCGAGACCGAGGGGATGTCCATCAGCGTCCTTGTCAGCTCGAATAAATTCATAGAAAAGTAGGCAGTAGACAGTAGACAGTAGTCAGTAGGCGCTCCGCGTTGCGGTCGTTGAGATTGATACCCGGACGATTCATTGCCGATGGTTTTTTTCTACTGGCTACTGACTACTGTCTACTGCCGTTCCGATCTCCGCGAGCAACTCCGCCGTGCCGCACTCGAAGAAGGCTTCGTGGAGGCGGCGGACGGCCTCGGCGGCGTGCCGCTCCTCGACGACGAAGGTCAGGTTGATGTTGGACGCGCCCTGCGAGATGAGCAGGACGTTGATGTCCCTGATGGTCGAGAAGACGCGGCCGGCGATGCCGGGCGTCGAGCGCAGGCCCTCGCCGACGATGCAGACGATGGCGCGCTCGGGCTCGACGTGGACGGCCGCGATGTGCTTCAGGTCTTCCGTGATCGCGTCGAGCGACGCCGGGTCTTCGAGCGAGAGCGAGACCGAGACCTCGGAGGTGGTGACGATGTCCACGGCCGTCTTGTGGCGCTCGAAGACCTCGAAGATGGCGCGCAGGAAGCCGTAGGCCCCGAGCATCCGCGCCGAGGTGATGTGGACGATGTGGACGCCCGTCTTGTGCGCGATGGCCTTGACGGTGCGCGGCGTCATCTCGGCGTCGAAGTAGACGACGGTGTCGGGCGACTTCGGCCGGCGCGAGTTGCAGATGCGCACGGGGACGTTGCGGACGACCGCGGGCAGGATGGTCTTCGGGTGCAAGACCTTCGCGCCGAAGTAGGCCAGCTCGGCCGCCTCGGCGTAGGAGAGGCGCGGGATGGTGCGCGCCTGCTTGACGACGCGCGGGTCGGCCGTGAGCACGCCCGACACGTCCGTCCAGATCTGAATCTCCTTCGAGCGCAGGGCCGCGCCGACCAGGCCCGCCGTGTAGTCGGAGCCCCCGCGGCCCAGGGTCGTCGTCTCGCCCGACGCCGCCGAGGAGGCGATGAAGCCGCCGAGGACGGGGACGAACCCCTCAGCGAGTAAAGGTTCGAGCCGCTCGCGCGTGTGGCGGTCGGTCTCTTCTTTGAGCGGCGTAGCGCGCCCGTGCTCGTCGTCCGTGATGACGCAGCGGCGCGAGTCAACCTGCCGCGCCTTGCAGCCGCGCGCGTCGAGCGCACGCGCGAGCAGCCACGAAGAGAGCTGCTCGCCGAAGGAGACGACGAGGTCTTGCAGCAGCGGCCGCGGCCTTGAGCCTTCGGCGGCCTCCGCGAACGCGCGGCCGATCTCCTCGCGCGCGCCGTCTAAGACGTCTTCAAGCTCCGAGAGCGCGGCGTCGCAGTCCTGCCTCTTCGGGAGGTCGCAGAGCAGCGTGCGCAGCGCCGCGGTGTGTCGCGCGAAGTGCTCTTCCAGGTCTTCGAGCGCGCCCGCGCCCCGGCCCTCGGCCGCGCGCTCGAAGGCCGCGAGCAGCGCGTCGGTGAAGCGGCTCATCGCCGAGACGACGACGACGGGGCGCGCCCCGCGCTCGGCGCGGACTAGCGCGATCACGCGCTCGAAGGCCGCCGCGTCCTCGACGGACGTGCCGCCGAACTTCATCACGATGGTCTGAATCGTCGTCACGCTTAAAACGGTGTGCGGCGGCTCCCGGGTGCGTCCGCGGCCTCTCTACGCTCGGAGTTGGGGGTGCTGCCGAAGAATACCAAAACAGTACCGCGAGCGGTAGCGAGCGGGTGCGTGTTGCCGCGTGCGGTGCGCACGGGGTCGCGCCGACCCGCTCGCTACCGCTCGCGGTACCGTTACGGTATTCTTTGCGAAAATGCCGAAGCGAAAAGTGGAGAGGCGCGCCGGGCCGCTCGTCGTCATCGGGGGCGCGGAGGACAGGGAAGAGAACTGTGACATCCTGCGCGAGTTCGTGCGGCTCTCGGGCGGCCAGCGCGCGCGGCTCGCCATCATCTCGGTGGCGTCGGACGTGCCGAAGGAGCTGGACGGGCTCTACGAGCGGGCCTTCCGCCGCCTCGGCGCGCGCGACGTGCACGCGCTCGACATACGGACGCGCGGCGACGCCAACGGCGAGGAGGCGATGCTCTCCATCGGCTGGGCGACCGGCGTCTTCTTCACGGGCGGGAACCAGCTCCGCATCACGCGGCTGGTCGGCGGGACGCGGCTCGACACGGCGCTCCACCGCCGCCGCGAGGAGGGCCTGGTCATCGCCGGGACGAGCGCGGGCGCGGCCATGATGTCGAGCGTGATGATCGTCGGCAGCTCGCCGACGATGACCCTGCGCGCGGGCCTGGTCGAGCTGGGCTCGGGGCTCGGCTTCCTGCCGGGCGTGCTCGTTGACCAGCACTTCGAGCAGCGCGGCCGACTCCGCCGCCTGCTCGCCGCCATCGCGCAGCACCCGCACGAGCTGGGGCTCGGGATCGACGAGGACACGGCGGCCGTCGTCGAGAACCACACCGTCGAGGTCTTCGGCAGCGGCTCGGTCACGGTCATCGACGCAGGCGGCCTGACGCACACCAACCTCGGCGAGGTCGAGCGCCACGAGCTGCTCGCCGTCTGCGGCGTCCGCATCCACGTCCTGCCCGCCGGCTACAAGTTCGACTTGCAGAACCGCGTGCCGGTGTTGGAGCGGTAGGCAGAAGGCAGACGGCAGTAGGCAGTTATTTAAAGCCCACGCGTCGGTCGCCGCTGACGCGGCGTATGTCATAGACGTTACAACTTCAAAACAACTGCCTACTGCCCACTTCTGTCCGACAAGGGACGGACTCGCGCCCCCGCGCCGGATATAAACGTCTAGACGGAAAACACAAAGTTTCAAAATCTACACGGTAATAGTCGCCCCCGCCCCCGGTAAGCCCCCTTCTGAAGATTAATCTGCCCGGCATTTACACGGCGGTGAAGGCATGCAACTGAGCGAGGCACGCGGTAGGCTCGTCGCCATCGGCGGCGGCGACATCAGGGAGGGCGACGCGCCCCTCCTCAAAGAGTTCATCAAGCTGGCGAAGGGGCCGAAGGCGCGCATCGTCGTGATGACGGTGGCGACCGACGACCCGGCGGCCGCGGCCACCGAGTACCGCGCCGCCTTCAACCGCCTGGGCATCGACGACGTGAAGGTCGTGGACGTTTCGTCGCGCGCGGACGCCTTGAAGCCCGAGGCGCTCGAAGCCATCGAGAACGCCACCGGCCTCTTCTTCACGGGCGGCGACCAGCTCCACATCACCAGCCTCATCGGCGGCACGGAGATGCAGCGGCTCATCCACCAGCGCTACGAGAAGGGCCTGGTCATCGGCGGGACGAGCGCGGGCGCGGCCATGATGTCGAACTCGATGATCCTCGGCGGCGCGTCGGACGAGAACCCGAAGGTCGGCGGGGTCGATATCGGCCCTGGCATGGACCTGGTCATCGGCGCGATGATCGACACGCACTTCTCGCAGCGCGGGCGCTTCGGCCGGCTGCTCACCGCCATCGCGCACTACCCGCAGGACATGGGCATCGGCATCGACGAGCGGACGGCGATGATCGTCCACCGGAACGAGTTCGAGGTCGCGGGCGAGGGCGCGGTGACGGTCATCGACGGCGGCGCGATGACCTACACGAGCCTGCCCTACTCGGAGAAGGGCGACGGCCTCTCGCTCTACGGCGTGCGCGTCCACGTCCTCTCGGCCGGCGCGCGCTTCGACCTGAGCAGCCGCGAGCCCATCGTCGAGAAGGACGACGAAGCCCCGAAGAAGAAGGGCAAGGCGGACGAGGGCGAAAGTCACTCCGGTCAAGCCTCCAAATCCTCAACCAAAAAGTCCGCGAAGAAGAGCAAGGGGAAGTAGATGAGGATCGAAGGGATACGCACGCTCGCGGGGCCGAACGTCTACACGCACCGGCCCGCGCTCCTGCTGAGGCTCGACCTCTGCGAACTGGCCGGGCGCGAGACGCGCGAGTTCGACGGGTTCGAGGCGCGGCTGCTCGCGGCGCTGCCCGGCCTCTCGGAGCACCAGTGCTCGCGCGGCCGCGCGGGCGGCTTCGTCGAGCGCCTGCGCGAGGGCACCTACTTCGGCCACGTCGTCGAGCACGCCGCGCTCGAGCTGACCGGCCTGGCGGGCGTCGGCGTCACGCACGGCAAGACGCGCGTCGAGCGCGAGCCCGACCTCTACAACGTCGTCGTCGAGTACAAGGCCGAGCACGCCACGCGCTACCTGCTCGAACAGGCGGTTCTGTTCGTCGAAGCGACCCTGCGCGGCGAGGCGTTCCCCGTCGCGGAGAAGGTCGCGGAGGCGCGCCGCATCGCCGCGCGCACGGAACTCGGGCCTTCAACGCGCGCCATCGTGGACGCGGCCGCGCGGCGCGGCATCCCTTGGGAGCGGGTCGGCACGGGCAGCATCGTCCGGCTCGGCTGGGGCGTGCACCGCCGCTTCGTGCAGGCCGCCACGTCCGAGCGGACGAGCGCCGTCGCGGTGGAACTTGCGTCGGACAAGGACCTGACGAAGCTCGTGCTCGAACAGGCCGCCGTCCCCGTCCCGCGCGGCCTTGTGGTCTCGACGGAGGAGGGGGCGCTCGAAGCGTTCCGAAGTTTAGGCCCGCCGGTCGTCGTCAAGCCGCTCGACGGGCGGCAGGGCTACGGCGTCTCGCTAGACCTCTCGACCGACGAAGAGGTGCGCGAGGCGTTCCGCATCGCGCGCGACTTCTCAAGCAGCGTGCTGGTCGAAGAGCTTTTGGTCGGGCGCAACTACCGCGTGCTCGTCGTCGGCGGCGAACTCGTCGCCGCGAGCGAGCGCCTGCCCTGCCACGTCCTCGGGGACGGCGCGCGCAGCCTCGCGGAGCTGATCGAAGTCGCAAATCAAGACCCCCTGCGCGGCGACGGGCACGAGAAGCCCCTGACGAAGATCGTCGTTGACGAGATAGTGCTGGCGCACCTGCGCAAGCACGGGCGGACGCTCAAGGACGTGCCGGCGGCGGGCGAGACGGTCACGCTGCGCGACGGCATCAACCTCTCTACGGGCGGCGTGGCGCGCGACGTGACGGACGAAGTGCACCCCACGGTCAGAGACCTCTGCGTGCGCGCCGCGCGCGCCGTCGGCCTCGACATCTGCGGCGTGGACTTAGTCGTCCCGGACATCTCCGAAGAGTTCAAGAGCGGCGGCGTCATCGAGCTGAACGCCTCGCCGGGGCTGCGCATGCACCACCACCCGAGCGAGGGGCGGCCCCGCGACGCCGGCCGGAAGATCGTCGAAACGCTCTTCCCACGCGGCGACGGGCGCATCCCCGTCGTCTCCGTCACGGGCACGAACGGCAAGACGACCGTCACGCGCATGACCGGGCACGTCCTCGCCTCGACGGGCCTCAACGTAGGCGTGACGACGACCGACGGCATCTGGGTCGGCGGCCGCCAGGTGGCGAAAGGCGACACGACCGGGCCGCACTCCGCGCGCACCGTCCTCTCCGACCCGACCGTCGAGGCTGCGGTGCTTGAGACGGCGCGCGGCGGCATCACGCGGAGGGGGTTGGGCTACGACTGGTCGGACGTGGGCGTTTTGACGAACATCCAGGCCGACCACTTCGGGCAGGACGGCATCGAAGACCTCGAAGACCTCGTCTACATCAAGTCGCTCGTCGCCGAGCGCGTGCGCGACGGCGGCACGCTGGTGCTGAACGCGGACGACGAGCGGCTGGCGCGACTGGCCGAGAGCCCGCGCGTGCGCGCGGACCTCAAGCGCGTCGTCTACTTCTCTCTGCGCGCGGATCACGTGCTCGTGCGCAAGCACCTCGGCGCGGGCGGCACGGCCTTCTTCGTCCGCGACGGCCGCGTCATAGAGGCGGCGGGGGGCGAACAGTCGGAGGTGCTCGCGCTGTCCGACGTGCCGGTGACTTTAGGGGGCACGGCCGAGTTCCAGGTGGCGAACGTGCTGGCCTCGGTCGCCGCCTGCCGCGCGCTGAACGTGGCGCGCGAGCAGGTCGCCGCGGGGCTCAAGAGCTTCCGCGCCGCGGCCGACAACCCGGGCCGCGCGAACATCTTCCGGCTGCCCGCGGGCGGCCACGTCCTGCTCGACTACGGCCACAACCCCGCGGCCTTCGCGTCCGTCTGCCGGTCGGCGGCGCGCTGGAACAAGGGGCGCGTGACGGGCATCGTCGGCGTCCCCGGCGACCGCTCGGACGAGCTGATCGAGGAGGCCGCGCGCATCGCCGCCCGCGGCTTCGGCCGCGTCGTCATCAAGGAGGACACAGACCTCCGCGGCCGACGCTCGGGCGAGGTCGCCGAACTCATGCGCCGCGTGGTGAGCGACGAGGCACCGTGGCTCGACTGCTCGGTCGTGCTCTGCGAAGAGGAGGCACTCAGGCGCGAGCTGAAGCGGCTCGGCCCGGAAGAGATCGTCGTCATGTTCTACGACCAGCGCGAGCCGGTCGCGCGCGTGCTCGAAGAGTTCGGGGCCGTGCCGGTCGAGACCATCGAAGGGCTCGCCCCGCGCCCCGAAGCCAGGGCCGCGGCCGCCGCGGCGTCAGAGCCGTACGCGCTGCCTGAGGCCGTCTCCGCGCCCCTCGTCGGCGTCCGCCGCGCCGGCACCGCCGCCCGCCGCAGCGCCGCCCAGGACTGGCAGGGCTACATCTGGAGGTGAAGGGGAAGTACTGAGTGCTGAGGACTGAGGACTGAGTGAAAGACAGAGCCCGTTCTTCACTCAGTCCTCAGTCCTCAGCACTCAGTACTTCTAATTACGATGGCTGAACTGACAAGAACTCTTCCGGTGGCGGAGCCGCTCGTGTTGGTCACGCGCGGCTCTTTCGTCGAGTCGGTGCACCGCGGGCACGTCGTCGCGGTGGACGGGCGCGGGCGGACGCTGGCCGTGCTGGGTTCGGCCGACGCGGTCGCCTTCATACGCTCGGCGGCGAAGCCTTTTCAGGCCGTGCCGCTCGTCGCGTCGGGCGCGGCCGAAGCCTTCGGGCTCGAAGACCGCGAGCTGGCCGTCGCCTGCGGCTCGCACGACGCGACGCCCGCGCACACAGAGATGGTCGTCTCGATGTTGAGGAAGGCCGGGCTCGACGTCTCCGACCTCAACTGCGGCCCGCACGAGCCCTACTCGAAGGAGGCGGCCGAAGCCTTGAAGTCGAAAGGCTCCCGCCCGACGGCCGTCCACAACAACTGCTCGGGCAACCACGCCGGGATGCTCGCGCTCGCCGCGCACCTCGGCGCGGACGTGAAGACCTATCACAAGCCGGAGAACCCCGCGCAGCGCGAAGTCTTCCGCGCCGTCTCGCAGTTCTCAGGCGTACCCGCGGAGGAGCTTGGGTACGCCGTGGACAACTGCGCCGCGCCGACCTTCGCCCTGACGGTCGGCCGCGTGGCCCTCATGCTCGCGCGCCTCGTCGCGCCGGAGTCAACGGAGGCCGCGCGCCGCGTCGTGGGCGCGATGATGGCGCACCCCGAGATGGTCGAAGGCGAGGGCGAGCTGGACACGGAGCTGATGCGCGCCGCGCCCGGCCGCCTCGTCTCGAAGGTCGGGGCCGAAGGCATCTACGCGGCCGGCGTCCTCCCCTGCGAGCGCTGGCCCGCGGGGCTCGGCCTCGCCTGCAAGATCGAGGACGGCGACAAGGGCGACCGCGCCCGCCCGCGCATCGCCGTCGAAGCCCTCCGACAGCTCGGCGTCCTCGGCGGAGACGAATTAAACTCCCTCTCCAAGTTCGCACGCCAGACCCTCCACAACCACCGCGGCGAAGAGGTCGGTGAAGCCCGCGCCGCCTTCCGCCTTCCCGGCCTGCAAGCCTGAAGGGCGCGCCGCCTCCGAGCCGCGACCCGGCGGCATCGTTCTTGACAACCAAGCGCCGCCGGAATAGGCTCCGCCCGTTCCACTCGCGTCCCGACGTTCTCAACCCATTGTTACAACCACCTCGCGGTCTTACCACGGGGCAGACGCCCGCGATGCCCCGCCCGAGGGGCGTGCGGCCGCCACGAGAGATAGGAGACTACGTGAAGCCTGAACGACCTACGCGGAACGCCGCGGGCGGGATTCTGCCGGTCAAATGCCTGATGCTCGTGCTCCTCCTGGCCGGGACTGTTGCGCCGCCCGCCGCCTCAACGCGCGCGGGCGACCCGCCCCCCGTCAAGAGAGCTACGGTTAACGACTACGCCCCGCTCGACGACCCGCACCTGCCCAACCCGGAGCGCGGCATCTACTACGAGTGGGTCAACGCGGACGACCCGCACACGCTCGTCGCGCGGTGGCTGCGCCTCGACGGGCACTGCAATAAGAACCTCGTTTGGAAAGGCCATGCAGACCCGGACACAAGCAAGGTGTTGAAAGACTATGCGTCCGAACTGCTCGGCGACCGCAAGGCGGGGCGAAAGGTGATCTTCCGCCCGCGCTACGACACTGCTAAGGACGAGCCTAACGGCTGCAAGCGCTTCGAGGCCGACACCGAGGCCCGCATGCGCGGCCACGTGGATGCGGTCGCGGCGATGCTCGCGGACTTCAAAGACGTTGTCGCGTTCGTCCAGGCCGGCTACCTCGGCCGCTGGGGCGAGTGGAACTGGTCCGGATACAAACCGGCGACCTCGCCCACTCTAGCCGACCCCGAGAAGCGGCGCGCCTTCCTCGCATACGTCATCAAAGCGTACCGCGGGAGGGGCATAGACCGCCACGTCGGGGCGCGCCGCCCCGTCTTCGCGAAGCAGGTGTCCGATCAACACCCCGAGATGGGCCCCCTCGTCGGCTATTACAACGACTGCTTCATGACCAACGAAAGCGACGAGAACACTTACAAGAACTTCGAGGGAGAGCAGCACCCGAGCAACTTCGCCACCGTGGCCGAGGCCATCGGGTGGGTAAAGAGGGCCAGCGCGGACGTCCCTTTCGGCGGCGAGACCTGCCCCGTGGGTAAGAGGCGCTACCTGAACTGCGTGAACATGGTGGGCGGGCAGTCCGAGCCGGCCGGCCTTCACATGACCTACCTCAACGGCGGCTGGGCGAAGGACGCGAAGCCGGCGTGGCAGGGGGGCGGGTGTTACGGGGAGATAAAGAGCCGCCTGGGCTATCGCTTCGAGGTCGTCTCGGTGGACTACCCGGCGCAGGCGGCGGCCGGCGCTCCGGTCACGATAGGCGTCCGCGTGAGGAACACGGGCTGGGCGAGGATGCACAACCCGCGGCGCGCCTACGTCATTTTAAAAGGTGCCAACGCCAAACTCGCGGTCGGCGAGCCTCTGGCCGGGTACACGGCGCTGGCGGCGACCCACACCGGCCGCGCGCTGGTACGCGACTGGCTGCCGGGCGAGGAGGCCGTCTTCGAGCAGACGTTCGCCGCCCCGCCCGGCACCTGGGAGGTCGGCGTCATGCTGCCCGACCCGGAACGGCCCGACGTGACCGCGTACGCCGTCCGCTTCGCCTCGACCCACAAGGGCAGTCCGCTCTACGACCCGGCGACCGGGGTGAACAAGCTCGGCGTGACGCTGGTCGTCAAATGAGCCGCGCCGCGCCCGGCTCGGTACCCGCCGTGTGAATTACAGAAGATAATGCGAATAGATTCCCTAAAACCCAGTTTTTCTACAGAAGTTGATGCGAATTTTCACAGAAGTTGATGCGAAGAGTTTGTATTTTTACAGAAGTTGACGCGAATAGTTAAATTCTTAAATTTCTTGCACTTACCGACAGCGCCGGATAAAATTATAATCAGCATTCGAAAGAGAAAGACCCCATCAGGGTGGCACCTGACGGGGTCCGATGTTTGACCGACGCGGATGGCCCCGCATCAGTCGCTCGCACCGCTATTGTGAGTCATCCGCGTCCCGGAATCAAGGATGATTTACTATGCGGAGCGAAAATACTTACGTTCCGGTCACATTGACCGGAGCCACGTTTCTAAATATCAGTCCCGACGCCATCGTCGAGAGCAACGGCAAACGTTACACTATTACTCACGTTCTCGATTTAGAAGCCGTTCTCTGCAAGGAAGAAGGAACCGGCAAACAAGATCGGCTCTACATCAAAGACCTCACCCCTGTTACCGCTAAGCCGGACGAAGACACCGCCGACTCGGACCTTGCGACTATCTCCGATGAGGAATGGTCTGAGGCAAGACGACGCTATGGCATCATCCAGCCGCTACTCTATGGGCGGCGCACTACAGAAGGTGTAGCCGAGCAGGCACGAGCTGCCGGCGTTCACCTAAGCACGATTTACCGCTGGATCGACATCTACAAACGTCGCGAGCGCCTTTCGGACCTGTTACCTGCGAAGAGGTCTGGAGGCCGCGGCGAGAGCCGTCTTCCCCCCGAAACTGAAGTCATCCTCAAAGAAACCATAGAGGACTACTACCTCAACGCCCAAAAGCGTTCCGCCCAGAAAACATTTGACGAAGTTCGGCGACGCTGCCGTAATGCCGGCGTCGCCTTCCCTCACCCGAACACCGTCCGCTTCAGAATCTCTCAACTGTCGGAAGAGGTGAAGATGAAACGACGCCTTAATGCTAAGGCCGCGCGGGAGAAGTTTGCGCCGGTCAAGGGTCATTTCCCCGGCGCAGATTACCCCCTCGCCGTTGTCCAGATTGACCATACGCCCCTCGACATCATTCTCGTCGACGACGTGCATCGCCTCCCGGTCGGGCGGCCCTGGATTACCCTCGCCATCGACGTGTTCAGCCGGATGGTTGCTGGCCTCTACGTGTCCTTCGACCCGCCGGGCGCCCTATCCACCGGCCTGTGCATCGCGCACGCCATCCTGCCGAAGGAGAAGTGGCTGGCCCGCTATGGCATCACCGCCCCTTGGCCGTGCTGGGGGGTAATGAAGACCATCCACGCCGACAACGCCAAGGAGTTCCACAGCAACATGCTCCAACGCGGCTGCGAGGAGCACGGTATCGAACTCAAATTTAGGCCCGTGGCAACGCCCCACTACGGCGGGCACATTGAGAGGCTACTGGGAACCGTGCTGAAGGAGATTCACAGCTTGCCCGGTACGACCTTCTCGAACCCTCGCGAGCGGGGCGAATACGACTCCGAAGCGAAGGCCGCAATGACATTGTTTGAGTTCGAGAAGTGGCTCGCCAATTTCATCGTCGGGGTCTACCATCAACGGCTTCATAACTCGCTACAGATGAGCCCTATTAAGAAGTACGAGCAGGGAGTCTTCGGTACTGAGGGTAATCCTGGCACAGGGCTTCCCGCGCGCATCGTAGACGAAGACCGATTACGTCTGGATTTCATGCCTTACGACAAACGCACCATCCAGAGTTACGGAGTTGTGATCGAGGAGATTCACTACTACTCGGACGTGCTGCGCCGATTTATTAACGCCGCCGATCCCGACGACCCGCGCCGCAAGAAGCAATTCACCTTCAGGCGTGACCCACGGGACATTAGCCAAGTCTACTTCTACGACGATGAGCTAAAGCAGTATTCAAGGATCCCATACCGGGACACGTCGCACCCACCGATCAGTATTTGGGAGTTGCGGGAGGTCCGCCGCCAGCTCGAAAAGGAAGGCAGAGAGAGTGTAGACGAGAGCGTGATATTCGAGGCTTACGAAAGAATGCGCGCTCAAGAGGCTGCCTCGGTTCGCGAGACGAAGAGGGCGCGCCGCGCCAGTCAGCGCCGGTCAGGACACCAGCAGATTACCCCACCGAAGACTCCTGACGACATAGCACCTGTCGAAGCCCCCTCTGATGGCGCCGTTCCCGAAGTCTCGCCATTTGATGAGATGGAAGAGCTGGATTGATGAAAGTAACGTCTACTCATTAGCAACCCAAGGTATACAGATGGGCAGAAGATTCTTTATCGACGTCGAGACCGTGCCACCGGCGGAAGAGTGCCGCTCGTCGATTAAACCAGCTCTCATTAGACAGCTCTCCCCTAAAGCGATTCACTTGTGCGCTGACGAGCAGTTTCGCCTCCTAGCTCTACACGCCGAATACGGTCGCGTGCTCGCTATCGGAGTGCTCATAGAACAAGATCAACAAGTCATCCGCTGTGGGGTCTTAGGACGGGACCGCGGGGAGAACCGTTTTCATCTCGACGAGGCGCGCACCCTACGCGGCTTTTGGAAATTACTGGCGGACTTCGACGCGAGGCGCGACCTGATAATCGGCCATAACATCATGGACTTCGATCTGCCGTTCCTTTACAAACGCTCGCGCGTCAACCGGGTTCACCCCGGACTTCTTCTCAACTTCGCTCGGTACAGGAGCGCCCCCATCTATGACACAATGCGCGAGTGGACACACTGGAACCCGCACGCGGGGCTCATATCTCTTGCGCATCTTGCAGCCGTTCTCGGAGTCGGCATGACTAAGACGGAGGGCATGAACGGCAGCCGCGTTTACGATGAGTTTCTAGCCGGCAACCACGAACTGATAGTCGAATACTGTTTGCAAGATGTGATGATGGTTCGGGCGGTTTATTACCGGATGGTTTTTCCTGAAGGCCCTGAGCCTCAAGAGGTCGGATGACTGCGGTATTCGGGATGTCTGAGAATGTTAAGCCCCTCTTGAAAACAAACGCTATTGGTATACGTTCGTTAAAGAGCTAGTCCGTGAGGTCACTAATTCCACACTTGAACCTTTCTGTGGAATTGTCCTATGCCTCAAAATATAAATTGCGGTTTGCTGGCAATAACTGTAAAAGTCACCTTTAGGGGTGATTAGATTGTAAGAAGCGGTCGAACATGCATAGTCAAGAAGTAAAATTATGATTAAATCAATCAGCGGTACTTTATTTAGTGGCATCTTAATGTTATCTGCAACTATTCATATCTCTGCACAAACCCCTATCAAAGTTCCCACAAATAAACATGACATCAAAACTGACCTGAAGATTAGTGAAATAGTAGACAGTAAAAATATACACGATAGGTTACCGCTAATCATTGATCTTCGCCTCATCAGTTATTTAAAAACATTGAGTAGTCAGCTTGAAAAAGGCATTCCCCCGGAGTTTCGATATAGTGACTTCAAATATACTTTCTACATAATAGATTTCTCAGGGATTGCCGTGTTTTCGATTCCCGGCGGCGCAATTTACATCAGTCGTGGCGCGATGATTAAAGCACGGGGAGAAGGAGAGTTATTAGGGTTAATGGCTCACGGAATGAGTCACATTGCTTTACGACACTACACAGCTAAATTACCAAAAGTTGAGGAGATTGATTGGATGTTACTTGAATTAGGCATCCTCAATACTTTTGTTGAAGGAAAACCTGGATACATAGATTACCGCGGACTTAAGTCTCGCTCTGCTCCCTACAAAATAAAATTTAACGATGACATCGAGCGTCAAGCCGATATTTTAGCTGCACAAATCCTAGCGCGAGCTAATCATGATCCTCATGCTTTGGGCAATGTTTACCTGCACATAAAATCTAGGTCTGATGTCGGATACTGTCCTTCCGATTTAGACCCACACGAGCGCAAACAGATGCTCTATCGTGAAGCTCGTCAACTTCAAGCGGCTGGCCTTTATGACCCGCGCAAGGGTTATTTTATGTCTGAGGATTTCCTTCCAATGCAGAAATTTGTTACCGAACTGCCTAAACGACAGAGAGGTAGTATCCTCTTTCCGCAATAGATTTGGGACATACGCAGGACACTAACTCCACTGAGCCAACCCGCTTGATAGCATGCCCTCTCATACAAGCGTTTCCCTATTCTACAAAATAACTCTTCAATGGAATCATGCTCGGCTGTACTCCGTATCCACTGCATAAATCATACCTACAAGGAAGCACAAATTTCACTGTAATGTGGAATTGATGTCAGCTCGCAAACTTCCGTCGGCATCATACCCCCTCCAGTAATATCTGCTCGCGTATTTCAGCAGCCTCACGCTTGCTGAGTAGAACAGATGCTAGAATCAAAATAAGCCGAACATCACATGGAGTAGAGTAATTTTAATGAGAAGCAGGAGAGCGATAATCGCCCGCGTCGCGGCACACCTACAAGGGCCGCGGAAGGCATATACAGGCGATAATCCTATCAGAGGCCCTGAATGGAAGAGGGCTCGCGAGCGCTTCCGTTACACCCAGGCCGAGTTAGGCACCGTCTTCGACGTTCACTGGAACACAGTCGCACGTCGAGAAAGGGGCGAGGCGATGTTCGCGCATCCCGCGCTCGCGCGGCTAGCCATAGAACAACATGCTGAGGATTTACGAGCCGGCCGCATCGAAGCTAATGAAGGTGTCCCGATCAGCGGGGCGGAATGGAAGGTCTACCGCGAGGGTCTAGGAATGTCTCTCACAGAGTTCGGCCAAGCATTGGATGCACATATCAGCACAATAAGTGATTGGGAAGGTGATGTCTCCGTCTTCCAGCATGGAAATATGAGAAGGCTTGCTGTCCGCAGGCTCTACGCCTTGAAGGGTATTCCTTTCCCTATAATCAAAATCAGGCGGGTAAAGGTATTGAACTACTAGAAGCATCATTAGGGGGCGCAGTGTCCTGAGAGCCTTCAACGGCCGTTCACGGCGCCGCATTCGCGGCAAGGGGGCGTAAGTCCAACGCCGAGGAGTCAGGGCGGATAAGTTCACCGTTGTAGTGGTAGGGCAGCCGTGATATAAGCCCCGATAAAGATCGGCGCGTCGGGGCCGCCACCCGGACGGCCGGGAGCCGCCGCGGTCACCCAAGGGTGAGGACGCCGCCGCGGCTCTTTTTATTGACTTATTTCATGCGTACCTGAGCGCTAGAGCGCGATCTGTGCTGGGACCGATGTAGTCTTTGGCAGGGGCGAGTCACACTTTGATGACCGTAGCTGGCACGGCTTCTTCAGCCGGACGAAGTACGGGTGTACAAGTTCCGCTACGATAGCTACATCGTACATGAGTGATTTTTCTGATGCGGTTCCACCACATCGGACAACAGCCGTGACCTGAGAGGCGCCAATAGGGCGCCCCGTCCGCAGGTTACTCAATTGGCTGAACCCTATTTTGTGTTCAGGCTTCAGAGGTATAAGGGGTCTGGAGCTGTAACAGACGAGCGCATAGTGGTGATGTCGAGGCGCTTCCGGATCATGCCTGCTGGTGACGAGCGAGTTAGACGGCAGTGTAAAATCGCTCCCGTCTAATCCCTCCGCTTCTGTCCACATAACAATTGTAGGGGGCGCTACGTCCTTCAATCGTGGGGCAGTTTTTATTGGACTAAAGACAACATGTGGCCGGACTGTGTGCCGTGTCAATTCACTTATTGAAGGCCCTACCGCGTTTCCAATTCCCCAGAGAAATAGTCCGCCGTTTGCTAAACGCTCCTGCTCCTTCCGAATAAGAATGTGCTCAATCGATTCACCTGCTTCACTCCCGAACCTCGTCCAGCAGAAGAGGTCTGGCAACACTGATAAGAATTCACTTTGCATGAAAGGCATTATGCATTAGTATGCATTAGTATGCAAGAAGATTCTTTGGCGAAACAGTTACTTGCCCTCATTGAGAGTAAGCAGCTTTCTCAAAAAAGCATCGCAAAAGCCGCCAAAGTGAGCCAATCGACTGTTTCGCGCGCGTTACGAGGGCACATTGAGCGACGGGGGCGAGCAAAGACCAAGCTATTCATTTACATTCAACAAGAGTTACAAAATGAAATCTTGATCGGTACTGGAAAAGAAAAAGTGGTAAAAGCTTTTGAGAATATTTGGGATGGCTCAGAGGAGCATGCGGCGGCTATCGCTAAGATAATCAGTGCCTCTGGTGGACTACTTCCGGCAAAACGTTTAGGAGGTGATCGTTAAATGCTCGATGATAGCGCCCCCAGATTTCGCAGGCGTCTACAAATCATGGGCCTAAGTGATTCAGTCATTAATGCTGCATGGCCTGATTGGTGGAGTGATGATGCTGATGCTTCTCCTTCCGCACGCGCCGAACTGCGCTATTCCATCGCCCGAAAATTGGGGTTAGACCCACGCTCACTGCTCGACGACGATGATTCGCCCCGATTCGTTTGGCAGGATACAGCTCACTTCAAACACTTAACCGGAGAGACTGACATTCAAAAGTTGATGCTTACTTCCTTTGGTACGGCGTTGGGAGGAATGCTTCTGGCGGCGACTAAGGCGTCAGCATCACTTGAAGAGAGAACTGCCAGCGATCTTCGCACGGCAATTCTTAATCGTCAGCCCTACGTTCGTTTAGTGGACATGCTTTCACTTTGCTGGTCTGTTGGTATACCGACAATACATCTGCGTGTATTTCCTTGGCGCCAGAAGCGCATGACTGCAATGTGTGCGCGCGTCGGAACTAGAAACGCAATTTTGTTGGGCAGGGACTCGTTATATCCGGCTCAAATCGCTTTCTACCTTGCTCACGAACTTGCGCATATATCGCTCCACCATTTGGCAAATGACGGAGTGATAGTTGATCTTGAGCCAGATACGTCTTTCAAGGTATTACACTCTTCTGACCCAGAAGAGGATGAGGCCGATGCCTTTGCCCTAGAACTTCTGACCGGAAATCCGCATCCTGTCGTACTACCCGCCAATCCCGGCGGTGGGGCCCGCAGTCTTGCAGAGTCCGCACTCAGCGTAGCCGAAGATTTGCAGATTGAACCAGGCACTCTGGCTTTGTGTTTCGGCCACTCAACGGGAGACTGGGCGATAGCAATAGGCGCACTGTCTTATATCTACACTTCCCCTAAACCGGTCTGGCGCGAGGTCAACAGTATTGCGATGCGCCAACTTTCCTTCTCATCACTACCAGACGATACAGCCCGCTATGTGAAAAATGTTATGGGGGCGCGCGCGCAGTGATGGAAGCCTTAGTAGACAATGACATAGTGATGAAGGGGGCCTGCTACGACTTACTTGACGAAATGCTTTCGCAGATTGTTTCTTCTACCGATCTGCTAGGGATACTCGGTGCCGCTCGCTTCGTAGTAGCTAAAAAAATACGGAAAAGCGCGCTAAAGAGAGATAAAGAGGACGCTATCGGGAGTCTCGAAGCTTTTATTCAACGTGTCACTGTTGTGGAACCTACAACCGACGAGCAGCTCTTGGCGGCTGACTTCGAGCTAGCAGCCCAACGAGCCGGTGTTGCTTTAGATATTGGTGAAAGCCAGTTGTGTGCGGTGCTCCTCGCTCGTGCGGTGCCTCAACTGTACACGGGAGATAAGCGGGCTATTCACGCAATGCAGGAGCTACTAGAGGTCGATACGAGGCTACGGCCATTATGTGGCAAGGTTAGGTGTCTTGAACAGTTAGTACTTCAGTCAATCACAGAGGGCAACTGTTCTCGATTACGAGCCGCCGTCTGCGCTGAGCCTAAAGTTGACCTGGCTCTAACCATCTGTTTTAGTTGTAGTAGTAGTGACGTATCATTGGAAGACATTAGCTACGCCCTGAACAGCTACATCAATGACCTGCGTAGGGGCGCCCAACAAATCCTCGCAAACTAACGACGTTTGTTCCGGACGTATACAGCATAGGGTTTCACGATGTTAGCGACTAGTCCTATGTGGACACTCCTCTCAGGAACTCCGGGCACTGTCTCTTCCGCTATTTCTAAACAGGCTTTGTCCACGCGGCCGCTGATGTATCTGCTTCCGCGCGCCCCCATGCTGTTGCCTAAGGCCACCCTCGTTCTCTCCAACGGCAACTCAAAATCTTCCCTACGAAGATCCTGAATCACTAACGCATAACGAGAGCCAAGCACGTTGATTGATTCGTGTATATCTATCCAGCTCAACCCATCCACCGAATACTGATCCGCGCGCACGGGTTCAGCAAAGTGGTTAGATATCATTGGTTCCATACATAGATATATCGTACCGCCGCGCCGCTCGTATTCTTTGGCGAAGGGCTGCACCATAGTTTGAGGATGGCATGTCCCTCCGCCGTAGCCCCATAGTGCGATGCCTGCTTCCTCGATCTCGCGAGTTTTACGCTCGATGATATTCTCAAGCGTCTCGCCAGCGTGCGTTCCGACCTTCATGTAAAGTACGCCCTGCCCAGGTCTTATTATGTCAGCCATTATTCAGACTCCATCAATTCAAGTGAGTATTCGTCCTCATGCGCTTTACCGTAATCCAATCGCTTTATTTCCCGGACGTACCTAACTCGCGGCGGGTTGTCCTTACCATAAAAATGATTTAATTGCGCCGGGTCCGTAATCTTTACGCTCTCCGGAATTTGTTTATCGCCTGGTATCGATTTGAAGATCAGGTTACAAGATCGGAGATTGGGCGCGTCATCAAGATGATAAGAGTGTAACCGAGGCACCATCCTTTGCACAAAAAATCCATGGGATATTGCGAACGCCTGAACATTCGCGAGGACACGTTTCGGCCAGTCCAATTCCGGGTCGTCCGCAATGACTACCAACCCCTCCCCATCGTACGCGATAGCCTCCATGCCACGCTGCATAAACACCTTGACACTTTCGCCTTCATTGCTCGCCCCCCAAGGCGGATTGGTATAGAAACAATCAAAATAAGTCGGCCCCGGAAACGGGTCCAAGCAGGGTTGTTTGGAGGTCGGCTGGCAGCAAATATCCGCTGAAGTGTGAGAATAAATATGCTATAGGCCGCACCTATAAGCTTGGCACGGTCGCCTCATCAGGCCGCCACCTGACAAAGCACTGTGCCGGGAGCCGCCGCGACCTTCAGGGGTGAGGAGTCGTGGCGGCTCTTACTTTATCCTCAAACTCTTTTCATAACACCTACACCCTGACTCTCGCCCAGCATCCAGCGACAGTAGACGCGTAACTCCGAAGGAGCGGGGCAGGCGCTAACAAGGGGCAGTATCAGCGTACATGGATCGGCCCGCGGCGAACTTCAATTCGCCGCGGGCCGATCCATCCAAGAAGGGACGGATCAAGCTCAATTAGCTTGTGTATTCCGTCCTCGCAGAGAGGATTTATATCTACCTCAAGACAAGAAATTTTCGGATAATCATTGACATACACCTTCGTGATGGGTAATCTGCGCTCGTCTCTAGTCGTGGGAATACTCCCGACATTCCCGTTAGAATTCTGACCTTAGCTCACAGGATAACTAAATGAAACTCACGCCCCTTACACGTGTCGCACTAAGTCTCATCCTGCTCAGCGCTCCCCTCGCAGTTCATGCACAAAGGGCAACCAGCTCACCGGTTTCAGGGTATGCCTTTATCAATTTAGATCACGGTTATGAAGGCGAAGACTACAGCGCCAACATCGCTCAGGTGCTTAGAGATAAGTATCGCTTGAAGCTGACGGGGGCGTCGCAGCAGCCTGCTTTTGAGTGGGCCGCCGTTGGCCCAATGCCGCCGGGGTTGACCATCGACCCGGCGAGTGGGCAGGTATTCGGGACGCTGCTCAGGGCGCGCCCGCATCCCTACCTGTTCCGCCTCCACGTCATCGACAAGGGGGTGGTCAACCCATCGCCGTTGAGGCTCCAAATCAGCCTGAGCGTCGGCCGCGGCCCGCGTCCCGGCCCTGCCCCGACGCTCGAACCCATCGACCCGCCGGCCGACGGCCACGGCTGGAACGGCAACGGCGGCAAGCAGATGCAGGCGTCATCTACGGCCGCCACGCAAAGTGGCCGCGTACCCGAACAGACGGCGCCGCAGCCCACGCCGACGCCAGGAAGTAGGCCGGGCGGAGGGCCGGGAACATCAGGAACGGGGGGCGAGAGCAAGCCTGAGGAAAAGACTAAGAACGAGGAAAAGGCCAAGACCGAGGATAAGATAAAGGTCACACCCCCCAAGGTCGTCGCGCGTGGGGCCACCTCAGCGCCGATTACCATCGTCGTTAACGACGAGAAAATTAAGGACGTAATAATCAGCGTGGAAGAGGAGAGGAAGGAGGAGGGCAAAGGGGCGGCGACGAAGGTCACTTTAAAGAACCACTTCCCCGATCCTCTGGAGGTGACGAAAGGGGTGCCGTACATCGTGGTGATACCTCTGGCTGCGGAGGAGGGAGCGGCCACCTTCGTCACCATAAAGGGCCGGGACGATAAAGAGAATGTCATCGAGACTTTGAAACCGCTTACAATCTCCACCGGCGACGCACCTTCCGTGCAGCCGAGAGTCCAGGTCACGTATAGCCGCCTCGTGAACCGTGAGGCTACGACCATTCCCCTAGCGCTCACGGCGAACGATCCCAAGCTCGTCAAGCTCCTGTACGTCGTCTCCCCCACGCGCGACCTGTCCAAGGTGAGCGACTACGATGTCGTAACCCTCCCCCACGGCGAAGGCAGTGCGCTCAAATTAATAGGCATCCCGTCGGACGACAAGATAACTGTGAGGCTGTATGACGTGACCAAGGAGCCGACGGACACGTTGGATGATATTGAGAAGGCTAAGACAAAAGTGGTGGAAGGGACGCCGCCCCTGCTGAACGAGAGGCTGCTTCAGACGCTATACATTGAGCGCCGTTCGGGCGGCTCGCCCGTCTCGACGATCGTCACTAACAGCTTGAACACGCGGGCCATCATTGGCTTCGAGCAGGCGGGGGCCAGCTCCGCAGACACCAAGACGCAGCCGTTCCTCGACTTTTTCTTCACCGCCCCGATGCGCTTCAAGCCGAAGGGCGACGACCTGCCGCGCGTCTCGGCGTGGGGGCAGGTGCGCCTCGCTGCCATCCCGCAACAGGTCTCGACCTTCGGCGCCCTGCCCGCCAACTTTGTCAGCCCGCTGGTGGAAAACAAGCTGACCAATGACTTGGTGCAAGGGTTCGACTTCATGGCCGGGCTGGAGGCGCGCGTCTTCGGCACCGGCAAGTCGTACGTGAGCCTCATCCCTGGCGTTAAGAATCAGACTTTCCTCTACCTTGTTGGGGGGGGCGGGGCGATCAGCCCGCTATCGAGGGAAGCTAACAGGAGCGCCGCCCAGATATTCAAAGTGCCCGACGAGGGTAGCCCGCAGCGGGAGCTGTTTAGGCAGCGTTACCCGGAGGCCGTGGATGCCAACGCCAAGTACATCGCGTTCGTCTTCCCCGACCGGGACAGGTTCCTGCGCCAGTTCTACGGTGGCGTCAGGCTCAAGACCTTCTACTTCAACGATGACGGGACGCTCATCAACCGCTTCCCGGCGATCTTCGATGTCATGATCGGCCAGAACGAGGCCGTTACGGGCGGCCGCCTACAGACGGATATTACGAACGAGAAGGGGAGGGTGATCGGCAGGGAGCGCCGGTACGTGCTGCGACTCGAAGCCTTCTACCCGCTTCCTATCAGGGAGGCGAGCTACCTCTACCTGTACGGAACCGCCATGATGAAGATCGGCGGAGGGGGGGTCAAGATTGATACCCCGCTGTTCCTCGACACCCTCAGCACGGCAGAAAACGTAACCCTTACGAGCAATGGTGTCTTCATTACACCGACCTTGCAGACGAATCGGGACTACTACCGATTCGGAATCGGCGTGAACCTGACGGAATTATTCAACCGCACGCCGTCACGGGAGCGCGATAGGTAGCGAATAATTCCGCTCCTTGATTACTTTGCTGATAAGGGCAGCATCGGGGCTAGTGACCGCAAGGGCGCGGTGATTCAAATTCCTACTGTGATTGCTGTTGAGTGTCCAGAGCCGCGTGAGGACGCGCCGCGCTTGATCTTAATCCCCTCCCGCCGCCTAGCCATTTTTACCGCGCTTTGGCTTTCTTATGCCTTCCTTATCTTTGATGAACTCACGCGCGGCTTTCTTGTTTACCCACGTCCCTGTGCCGGGAGCCGCCGCGGCCTTCAGGGGTGAGGAGCCGCAGCGGCTCTTACTTCTCCCCAAAATATTCATTCGCATAAACCCCTAATATTTTCGCATCCACTCTTGTATTTTTCGCATCCTCTTTTGTAATTCGCATTATCTTTTGTAATTCACACGCCGGAACAAAACAGTTGACAGAACGCGCTCCCTGAATAAAATAACGGACGTTCGTTTTTTGAGCGTATGCCGAAACTGAGCCAGGAGGCGTTGGAGCAGCGGCGCGGCCGCATCGAGGAGGCGGCGCGCGAGCTGTTCATCAGGCGCGGGTTCCACGCCACCTCGATGCGCGACGTGGCCTCCGGCGCGGGCACCTCGCTCGGCAACCTCTACAACTACTACCGGACGAAGGAAGACATCCTCGAATCGATCATCGGCCGCTACCAGAAGGTGATCGACGCGCGGCTCCGCACGATCTTCGAGGAGGTCGAGGAGCCCTTCCACCCGGAGAGCCTCAAGCGGTTCGGCCGGATGGTCAAGGAGCTGGTGAGCGCGCACTCGGACTTCTGGCTGCTGATGTACATCGACGTGCTGGAGTTCGAGAACCGCCACTTCCGGAAGATGTTCGAGGGGCTGGCCGCCAACCTCAGGCGGCGGTTCGCGCCCTACTTCCGGCGGCTCAAGGAGGAGGGGGCGCTCTACGACGGGGTGGACCCGGCGGTGGGCTTCACGGCGGCCTACATGCAGTTCTTCAACTACTTCCTGGTCGAGAAGCTCTTCGGCGGCAAGCGCCACCTCGGGCTCTCGGACGACCGCGTGGTCGAGCACCTGACCGAGATTTTCTGCCGGGGCGTCCTGCGCCCCGAGAAGCTGCGCGAGTTGACGGGGGCCTCGCCCCAAGCGAAATCTAAGTCCAACTGAACGCGAATGCGGTGAGAAAAGTCGCCGCCGCTTCCGTCGAGTCGGTAAACAAAAACGTACGTTCGTTTTTAATTTGAGCCGGGCGCCCGGCGGGCCCGCAAGCACGGTTAAGCCTTCGCAGGAGGTCTCTCGAAATGTTTTCCCCTAAGCGGCTCTTAGCGCTCACCCTCGTCCTCGTCTCTCTTTCTACTTACGCGCTGGGGCAGGGCGCGACGGGGCAGATCACGGGCACGGTCACGGACGCCGCGGGCGCGGTCGTCCCCGGCGCGTCCGTCGCCGTCACGAACCTCGCCACCGCCCTCACGCGCGAGGTCACGACCGGCGGCGAGGGCGACTTCGCCGTGCCCCTGCTTCCGCCCGGGCGCTACAAGGTCGAGGTCTCGGCCAAAGGGTTCAAGCGCTCCATCGTCACGGAACTCGAGGTCAACGTCACGCAGACCTCCACGATCAACCTCACGCTCGAACCTTCGAGCGTCGAGGAGACCGTGCTGGTGACGGCGCAGGGCACGCTCGTCCAGCAGGAGAGCTCGCAGGTCGGGCGCGTCGTCGAGAGCCGCGCCATCAGCCAGTTGCCGCTCCCGACGCGCAACTTCCAGCAGCTCCTGACGCTCTCGCCGGGCACCTCTTCGAGCGTCTCGAACAACACGGAGCTGGGTCGCGGCGACGCGGTCATCTCCGTGAACGGGCAGCGCACGACCTCGAACAGCGTGCGCATCAACGGCATCGACGCGAACTCCGTCGGCACCAACTCGACGCCGAACATCGCTGTCCCCGCCACCGACTCCTTGCAGGAGTTCGTCGTGCAGACCTCGCTCTACGACGCGTCGCAGGGCAGGAACGCGGGCGGGAACGTCGAGGCGGTCACGAAGTCCGGCGGGCGCGAGTTCCACGGGAACCTCTACGCCTTCCTGCGCGACGACTCTCTGAACGCCAACGACTTCTTCCTCAACTCGGCCGGCCGCCCGCGCCCCGTGCTCGAACGCAAGCAGTTCGGCGGCACGCTCGGCGGCCCCGTCGTGCAGGACAAACTCTTCTTCTTCACCTCGTACCAGGGCACCAGGGAGCGTAACGGAGCGTCGCTCAACAACAGCCTGACGTTCCCCGTCATCCCGGCCGCGCTGACGGACAACAACCGCACGGCCGCGGGCCTGGCGGCGGCCTTCGGGCTGCCCGCGGCCAACATCAGCCCCATCGCGGTCTCGATCCTGAACGCGCAGCTCCCCGGCGGCGGGTTCGCTATCCCTTCGGCGACTACGCCCTCGGGGCTCTCGCCGCAGTCGGGCATCTCCACGTTCCGCGAGCACCAGTTCAACGGCAACATCGACTGGACGATTAATCAGAAGCACACCTTCTCGGCCAAGAACTTCTACGCCACCAACCCGACGTTCCAGGCCAACTACAACTTCGCCGGATTGGGGAACGGCCCGCAGCAGTTGCCCGGCACGGGCGGCGATCTCGACATCATCCAGGCGCTCTCGTCCCTGACCGACACGTACGTCTTCAGCCCCGACGTCGTCAACCAGGCGCGCTTCGGCTTCAGCCGCCTGCGCGTGACCTCCGTCCCCGAAGAGCCCTTCACGGCGCAGCAGTTCGGCATCACGAACCCTTTGGGCAACCTCTTCCAGGGCATGCCGACGCTGACGGTGACGGGGCTCTTCACGCTCGGCTCGTCGCCCCTGGCCGACCAGTCCTCGCGCATCAACTCGTTCGGCTTCTCGGACACGCTCTCGGTCGTGAAGGGTCGCCACCGGCTGAAGGTCGGCGGCGAGTACCGCCGCTCGCAGGTCAACTTCTACTTCAACGCCTTCTCGCGCGGGCAGCTCATCTTCCCGACGTTCGCCAACTTCCTGCTCGGCCAGTCGGTCTCGATCATCGGCTCGGGCGTCTACGACCGCGCCTTCCGCGTCAACGACCTGAGCGGCTTCGTGCAGGACGACGTGAGGCTCTCGAACCGGCTGACCCTGAACCTCGGCCTGCGCTACGACTTCTACGGGCTCCCCAAAGAGAAGTACGGACGCCTCGTCAACTTCGTCCCCGAGCAGTTCCGCAGCGGCACGCTCGCCGCCCCGGCGCAGCCGCCGAACGGCTTCGTGCAGGCGGGCAACGCCGCGAACCCCCTGCCCGGCGTGCCGCTCGTCGAGGACACGCTCGTCCCGCAGGACAGGAACAACTTCTCGCCGCGCGTGGGGCTAGCGTACCGACTGAATGAGAGCGGCACGCTGGCGCTGCGCGGCGGCTACGGCATCTACTACGACCGCATCTCGACGCGCTTCGCCAACACGCAGCTCTTCAACTTCCCGTACCTCGGCCTCGGCGTCGGCGTCTTCCGCCCGCTCGCCACGCCCTTCGCGGCCGTCCCGCAGCCCGGCACGTTCCCTGTCAACGCGACCGTGCCGAGCCCGCTCGCGCCGCTCGGCATCCTCATCAGCGGCGTCTACCCCGACCCCGACATGCGGACGCCCTACATCCAGCAGTACAACGCGAACGTGCAGTGGGAGTTCGCGCGCGACTACCTGCTCGAAGTCGGCTACGTCGGGTCGAAGGGCACGAAGCTGCTGCAACTGCTGACCATCAACCAGCCCGTCTACAACCCCGCGACGAACACGTTCGCCGCGCCGTTCGCGCCCTTCGTCTCGGCGCAGAAGAACGCGACCGGCGGCTTGCAGCAGGTGCAGACCTCCTCGAACTCGCACTACGACTCGCTCCAGTTGAGCGTGACGAAGCGTTTCAGCCGCGGGTTGCAGTTCCTCTCGGCCTACACTCTGGCCAAGTCCATCGACTACTACTCGGGCGGCACGGTCAACGAGCTGGTCTCGACGCCCGGCGACCAGCGCAACTGGAAGACGAACCGCGGCCGCTCGGACTTCGACCGCACGCACCGCTTCGTCACGAGCTTCGTCTACGACCTGCCCGGCCTCGTCGGCAACGACTCGGCGGCGCGCTGGCTCCTGAACGACTGGGGCCTGAACGGCATCGCCACGTTCCAGTCGGGCCTGCCGTTCTCCGTCATACAGGTGCCGGACAACAACACCGTCCAGCGGGCGAACCTGCGGCCGGGCTTCACCGGCGGCATCGAGGGCTCGGGCCGGACGCAGGACAGGCTGGCGCAATACTTCAACACGAACGCCTTCGTCTCTTCGACCCTGACGGGCGGCTTCTTCGACCCGGGCGCGCCGTTCGGCAACGCGGGGCGCAACATCCTGACGGGGCCGGGGCAGAAGAACGTTGACTTCTCCGTCGTCAAATACCTGCCGTTCGCCGAGTCGGTGCGCGGCGAGTTCCGCACGGAGTTCTTCAACGTCTTCAACTGGGCGAACTTCGCCAACCCGAACGGCAACATCTCGGTGCCCGCGACCTTCGGCCGCATCACCCAGACCAGCGCCGGCCCGCGCGTCATCCAGTTCGCCTTCAAGCTGAACTTCTAGGAGCGTGAACCGTGAACCGTAAACCGTGACAAGTGAAATACAGGTTTTGTCTTGTCACGGTTGACGGTTCACGGTTCAAGACATTCATTGCCGACTGTTAAGGTCAAAGACGCGGGGCTTTACTACGAGGAGCACGGGCGGGGCGAGCCTTTGGTGCTCGTGCCGGGCTTCGGGGCGGGGCTGTGGATCTGGTACAGGCAGGTCGCTGACTTCGCCGAGAGGTTCCGCACCATTGTCTTCGACCCGCGGGGCGTGGCGCGCTCGCACGCGCCGGACGCGCCGTTCACGATGCTTGATTTGGCCGACGACCTCGCCGCGCTGCTCGAAGGGTTGCAGGTCGAGAGCGCGTACGTGCTGGGCGCGAGCTTCGGCGGCTTCGTCGCGCAGGAGTTCGCGCTGGCGCACCCGGAACGGACGCGCTCGCTCGTCCTGTGCTGCACGAGCTACGGCGGGCCGGGGCACGTCCCGCCCGCGCCGGAGACGCTCGCGGCCATCGCCTCGACCAGGGGGCTCAACACGGCGGAGCGCGTCCGCGAGAACTGGTCGCTCGCCTTCTCGCCGCGCTTCGCCGCCGAGACCCCCGCGGAGGTCGAGCGCGTCGTCAGTCTCCGCGCGGAGAACAACGTGCCCGAGCGCCTGTACCTGCGGCAGCTACAGGCGGCCGTCGCCTTCGACGCCGCGGCGCGCGTCGGCCGCGTTTCCGTCCCGACGCTCGTCATCACCGGCGACGCGGACGCGATAGTCCCGCACGAGAACTCTTTGAATCTCGCCGCCGCCATCCCCGGTTCGACGCTTAAAATCGTCGAGGGCGGAAGCCACGCCTTCTTCATCGAACAGGCCGATGAGTTCAACCGCGCCGTCGTCGAGTTCATCGAACAGAACAATTTCAAATTTCTAATCTGAAATTTCAAATCTTCCTATGACCTACGCGCGCATCATCGGAACGGGCTCGTACGTGCCCGAGAAAGTCCTGACGAACGCAGACCTCTCGCGGATGCTCGGCGAGGACGTGGACGAGTTCGTCTCGGGCGTGCTCGGCATCCGTGAGCGGCACGTCTGCGGCGACGAGGAGAGCACGGCCGACCTCGCGACCGCGGCGGCGCGGCGCGCGCTGGAGGCCGCGGGCTTGCGGGCGGAAGAGTTAGACCTCGTCGTCCTCGCCACCGACACGCCCGAGTACATCTCGCCCGCCACGTCGGTCGTCGTGCAGCACCGCCTCGGCGCGAAGCGCGCCGGCACGTTCGACGTGAACAGCGCCTGCGCCGGCTTCGTCACCGCGCTCGACGCGGCGTCGAAGTACGTCATCGCAGATTCTTCGTACAAGCACGTCCTCGTCGTCGGCGCTTACGCGATGTCGAAGTACCTCGACTGGTCGGACAAGAAGACGGCGACCATCTTCGCCGACGGCGCGGGCGCTGTTCTGCTGCGCGCCGACGAAGGGCGGCCCGGCTTCCTCGCCTCGAAGCTCGTCGCCGAGGGGAGCTACCACGACCACATGGGCATCTACGCGGGCGGCACGCGCATTCCCATCACCGACGACGTGCTGCGCGAGGGCGTCTGGCAGAAGCTGCGCTTCGCCAAGAAGTACCCGGCCGAGGTCAACACAGAGGGCTGGCCGGCCATCGTCGGCGACGTGCTGGCGAAGGCGGGGCTGACGCAGGCGGACGTGTCGCTCTTCCTCTTCACGCAGGTCAACCTGAGCACTATTAAAATCGTGATGGAGAAGATGGAACTCCCCTGGGAGCGCACGCACACGGTCATGGGCAAGTGGGGCTACACCGGCTCGGCCTGCATCCCGATGGTTTTGGACGACGCCGTGCGGGAAGGGAAGCTGAAGGGCGGCGACGTGTTCGTGATGTGCGCCTCCGGCGGCGGCCTCAACATGGCCTGCGCCGCGTTCCGCTGGTAAGGAGGCACGCGCCGCTCCTTCGTAACACGCGCTGCAACGAAGGAAACACGTTCTGTTCCTTCGTTGCGGCGCGTGTTACGAAAGAAACACACGCTGTTCCTTCATTGCAAACGCTGCAACGAAGGAAACATACCCTGCAATAAAGGAGACACGCCCTGCAACAAACCATGCAGACGTTGCAGGAGCGTAACACGCGCCGCAATAAAGGAGTAACGGCGCGCCGCGAAGTAACAGACCGGCAATCATGAAGTACCCGAACATCAACGCTCTCTTCCGCGAACGCGTCGCCGAGTACGCGGGGCGCGACGTGTTCTACATACGCCGCGAAGGGGAGTGGCGCGGGAGTTCGTGGGAGAAGTTCGGCGCGGACGCGCACGCGCTAGCTTCGGCGCTGCTGGCGTCGGGGCTGGGGCGCGGGGCGGCGGTGTGCGTTCTGATGGGGAACGTGCCGGAGTGGCCGGTCTGTGATCTGGGAATCATCGCGGCGGGCGGCGTGTCGTGCGGGCTCTACCCGACGAGCAGCGCCGAGCAGTGCCGCTACATCATCGAGCACTCGGACGCGGAGTTCGTCTTCGTGGACGCCGCGGCGCAACTCGAAAAAGTGTTGAGCGTGCGGGAGGGCCTGACGAAGGTTAAGCAGTTCGTCGTGCTCGACGAAGAGGCCGCGCGGGGGCGCGAGGGCGTCTTGAGCTTCGCGGAGTTCCTGCGTCTGGGAGAAGAGAGGAGGGAGGAGACGGCGGCCGAGCTGCGTGAGCGCGCGGAGGGCGCGCGCTCAGACGACACGGCCGTCATGGTCTACACGTCGGGGACGACGGGGCTTCCCAAAGGCGCGTGCCTGAGCCACCGCTACGTCATCAACAGCGTCGAGTCTCTGCGCGGCGTCGTGCCCGTCTACGACACGGACGTGGCCTTCTCCTACCTGCCCTTCTGCCACGTCGCCGAGCGCATCTCGGGGCTCTACAACCGCCTCTACGCGGGCGCGCCCGCCTACTTTGTTGACGATCTGTTGAAGCTCGGCCGGTACATGCTCGAAGTCCGCCCGACGGTCTTCGCCTCGCTCCCCCGCTTCTTCGAGAAGATACACGCGCGCGTCATGGCCGACCTCGAACGCGAGCCGGACGAAGCTCAGCGGCGCTTTCGTCAAGCACTTGAGACGGGCCGCCGCGTCGTGCGTCTGCGCCAGTCGAAGGAGGAGGTGCCGGCCGAACTGCTTGACGACTACGAGTCGAACGCGCTGCCGGTCTTACAAAGGGTTAAAGACTACTTCGGCGGGCGCGTGCGCGTGGCGACTTCGGGCGGCGCGCCGCTGCCCTTAGAGGTCGCGGAGTTCTTCGCCGCGGCGGGGCTGCCGATACTGCAAGCCTACGGGCTGACGGAGAACGTCTGCGTCGCCTTCAACCGGCCCGACGACTACAAGTTCGGAACCGTCGGCCCGCCGATGCCCGGCTGCGAGGTGAGGGTGGAGCCGGACGGCGAAATCCTCGTCCGAAGCCGCATGATGTTCTCAGGCTACTACAAGGAGCCCGAGAAGACGGCCGAGGTGATGCGCGACGGCTGGCTCCTGACGGGCGACCTCGGAGAGCAGGACGCGGACGGGTTCCTCAAGATCACGGGGCGGAAGAAGGAGTTGATCGTGCTCTCGACGGGGAAGAACGTCGCGCCCGCACTGGTCGAGAACATGATTAAGGAGCACCATCTCGTCAGCCACGCATACGTCCACGGCGACGGCCGCAGCTACCTCGTCGCGCTCGTCACGCTCAACCCCCTGGAGGCCGAGGAGTACGCGCGCGCGCGCGGGATTGCTCACGGGGGTTTCGCGGAGCTGGCCGCTTCGCAAGAGATGCGCGACCTCGTCGCCTCCATCATCGAGTCGGCCAACCGCCGCGTCTCTTCGAGCGAGTCGGTGAAGAGGTTTGTCATACTCCCCCGCGACTTCCGCCCCGACCTCGACGAAGTCACGCCCACGCTCAAGCTCAAGCGCGACGTGGTGGCGCGCAACTTCCACGAAGTGTTGCAGGGCCTTTACGCATGAAGATTAACCACGGAGACACGGAGACACGGCTTGAACGGAGCTATGTATCAGGCCGTGTCTCCGTGTCTGTCGTGAGATTTTAGGAGCCACGTATGAGGCAACACAGAAAAGCGTTCTCCGCACTCCTGTTCGTTCTCCTCTCGGCGGCGTCGGCCGCGGCGCAGTCGCCCGTACCGCCGCCTTTAAAGGAGGTCGTGGTCTTCGGGCAGAGGATCAAGTACGTGGAGGCGGGCAGCGGCCCCGCGGTCGTCCTGCTGCACGGGCTGGGCGGGAACTCGGCGAACTGGGCCTTCAACACGCCCGCGCTCGCGCAGAAGTTCCGCGTCATCGTGCCCGACCAGGTCGGCTTCGGCCAGTCCGACAAGCCGTTCATCAACTACCGCGTCGGCACCTACGTGGACTTCCTCGACAAGTTCCTCTCGGAGCTGAAGGTCGAGCGCGCGACGCTCGTCGGCAACTCGATGGGCGGCTGGGTGGCCGCGCTCTACGCGCTCAGGTACCCGGCGAAGGCCGACCGTGTCGTGCTCGTGAATTCGGCCGGCTTCGCGCCGCCGAAGGACTTCGACCTCGCGGCGCTCTCGGGCCTCAACCCCTCGACGCGCGAGCAGACGAAGCTGCTCGCCGACATGATCTTCACCAACCCGAACTTCAAGACCGACGCGGCGGTGGACGTGATGCTGGCGCACCGCATCTCGGCCGGCGACGGTTACACCATCAAGAGCATGGTCGAGTCCATCCACCGCGGCGAGGACATGCTCGACGGGAGGCTCGGGGCGCTCAAGCAGCCCGTCCTGATCGTCTGGGGGCGCGACGACAAGCTGACGCCGCTCGCGCGCGAGGGCGAGCGGTTCAAGCGCGAGCTGCCGCAGGCGCAGCTCGTCGTCTTCGACAACTGCGGCCACAGCCCGCAGGTCGAGAAGGCCGCGGAGTTCAACGCGGCCGTCCTGAAGTTCCTTTCGCAGTGACCGAGAGGGCGGGCATGAACCTGAAGGTCGGCGACGCCGCCGAGATACGCAAGACCATCGCGGACGAGGACGTGCGCGCGTTCGCGGAGCTGACGGGCGACCGCAACCCCGTCCACCTCGACGAGGAGTACGCCGCGCAGACGCGCTTCGGCCGCCGCATCGCGCACGGGATGCTCGGCGCGTCGCTCATCTCGGCCGTGCTGGCGAACGAACTCCCGGGGCGCGGCACGGTCTACCTCTCGCAGACGCTCCGCTTCACCGCGCCCGTCTTCCCCGGCGACACCGTCACCGCGCGCGTCGTCGTCAAACACGTCCGCGAGGACAAGCCCGTCGTCACGCTCGAAACTTACTGCACCAACGAGCGCGGCGAGCGCGTCGTCGAGGGCGAGGCCGTCGTGTTGGTGAGCAGGCGGTAGGCAGACGGCAGTAGGCAGTTCCGAGCGTTATCGCGACGAAGCCGGCCCGGAGCCCCGAAGGGGCGGCAGAAGGTAGCCAGGGGCGCAGCCCCTGGTCACCGCCGAATAACAACACCGGAGCCCTGTAGGGGCGACAGAATCTTTCGCCCTTACAGGGCTCCGGGTTATTTACGCGACGCGTTCCAGGGGCGGCGCTCAGGCTAAAGCCTTCGCTCGCCCCTGGCTACCTTCTGCCGCCCCTTCGGGGCTCGGCCACGACCTGAACTCAACCGGCGTTAACTGCCTGCTGCCATCTGCCTGCTGCCTACTTCTTCTATGTCTTCTTCGACTCAAGCGACCGAAAAAATACCGGCGCACTCGTGGTACGCGCTGGGCGTGCTGACGCTGGTCTACGTGCTGAACTTCTTAGACCGCGTGCTCATCTACTTCATGTTCACGCCGATCAAGGCGGAGATGAAGTTCTCGGACTTGCAGCTCGGGCTTTTGGGCGCGACCTCCTTCGCGATCTTCTACACGCTGCTCGGCATCCCCTTCGGGCGGCTGGCCGACCGCGGCTCGCGCAAGAAACTCATCGCCGGGGGGCTGGCCGTGTGGAGCCTCTTCTCGGGGCTGACCGGGTTCACGCACAGCTTCGAGACGATGTTCCTCTGCCGCCTGATGGTCGGCGTCGGCGAGGCGACACTGGGGCCGGCGGCCTTGTCGCTCCTCTCGGACTATTTTCCGACGCGGATGAGGGCCAGCGTGACGGCCGTCTACTCTTCGGCCATCGCGGTGGGGAGCGGGCTGGCGCTCGCGCTCGGCGGACAGTTGGAGGCGCTGCTGGGCTGGCGCTGGGCGTTCTTCCTGCTCGGCTTCCCCGGACTTCTGGTCTGCTTCCTCGTGCTCTCTTTAAGGGAAGCGAGGCGGGGCGAGACCGAGCGCGAGCCGGTGCGCTACACGGCGAGGGATTGGAAGGTTCTCTTCAGGAGCGCGCCGCTGCGGTATCACTACCTGGGTTACGCCCTGTTCGGGCTGGCGTCGAACCAGTTGTCGATCTGGGGCGTGAGCTTCTTCGCGCGGGTGCACGGGTTCGACCTGAAGTTGATAGGGCTGTGGGGCGGGCTGCTGTCGCTTCTGGCGGGCGTGCCGGGGACGATTGTCGGGGGCGTTTTGGCCGACCGCCTGCGCCGGAGGGGCAGGGGCGGGCGGATGCTCTTCTCGGCGGCGTGCGCGCTGCTGTCGGCCCCCCTGTGGGTGGCGCTGCTCTTCTCAAACGGGGCGGCGGTACTTCTGGCGGCGAACTTCTTTCTGCTCGCGCTCTCCCTGATGTGGCTCGGCGCGGCGGCGGCTGACGTGCACGACATCGCGGGGCCGCAGTTGCGGGGTTTGGGCGTGGCCATCTACTTCTTCGCCGTCAACTTCGCCGCGTACGTCGTGGGCGCGCCGCTCGTCGGCCGCCTCAACGACGCGCTCGGCGCCGGACAGAACCCGCAGATGCTGCGCTACGGCCTGCTCGTCTGCCCCGCGGCCTCCGTGCTCGCCGCGCTGCTGCTCTGGCTCGGGAGCCGGAGGCTGGAGAGAAGTGGGCAGTAAAACGAGAAGGCAGTAGACAGTAGTCAGTAGCCAGTAGAAAGAGACGAAGAACGGCGCGCCTCCCATCAACCGATGATGGGAGGCGCGCCGTCGTTTATCGCCTGCGCGTTTTCCTGCTGGCTACTGACTACTGTCTACTGCCTTCTCGTTCCTTACAGCCGGACGTACTCGAACTCGAACGGCTTGCCCTTGATGCCGGTGGCGGGCGGGGCGATCCAGTTGGCGATCTTGCCGGGCTCGGTGACGGGGTGCATGAGGCTCTGGACGTACTCGCGGTCTTCGCGCGAGGGGAGCCACTGGCCCCGGCGCGCCTCGAACTCCTCGGCCGAAATCAGGTTGCCGTCGAGGTCGAAGTGGTGGCCGGCGAACTCGCCGACGTGGCGGTGGAAGCGCGTCGAGGGGAGGCGGAGCCGGTGATTGACGCCCTCCTCGGCGATGTACTTGTTCCAGCGCTCGAGCGCGCGCTCGCAGTCGCGCACGTACTCGCCGCGCAGCACCTCGTTCAGGGCGTTGCGCATCGGCACCTCGCGCTCGCTGATGCGCCCGTCCTCGACCACGGGCAGCGTGAACGAGCCCTCGGCCAGCACGTGCTCGTCGTACTTCTTCTGCTCCTGATACCTGCCCTTGAGCCCCGCGGCGAAGAAGTCGGCCGCGTTCGAGCTGATCTCGCCGCCGAAGAGGTCGAGCGAGTAGGAGAACCAGTAGTTGATGTAGCGCTGGATGATGTCGAACGGGATGCCGCCGACCTGGCGCACGTCCTCGTTCTCCTTCATCAACTGCGCAGTCCTTCTCACCACGCGGCCGACGCCCGTCTCGCCGACGAAGAGGTGGTGCGCCTCCTCGGTGAGCATGAACTGGCAGGTGCGCGCCAGCGGCTCGAACCCGCTTTCGGCGAGCGCCGAGAGCTGGTACTTGCCGTCGCGGTCGGTGAACATCGTGAAGCAGAAGAAGTTGAGCCAGTCGTCGCACGGCTGGTTGAAGGCTTCGAGGATGCGCGGCTTGTCGGGGTTGCCGGAACGCCTTTCGAGCAGAGCGTCGGCCTCGTCGCGCCCGTCGCGGCCGAAGTAGCCGTGGAGCAGATAGACCATCGCCCAGAGGTGCCGGCCCTCCTCGACGTTCACCTGGAAGAGGTTCCGCAGGTCGTAGAGCGAAGGGCAGGTCTGGCCGAGGCGGCGCTGCTGCTCGACCGAGGCGGGCTCCGTGTCGGCCTGCGTGACGACGATGCGGCGCAAGGCGTTGCGGAACTCGCCGGGGACTTCCTGGTAGGCGGGCTGGCCGTAGTTGTCGCCGAAGCCGACGCGCGCGTCCGGGTCGGCGGGCTTCAGGAAGATGCCCCAGCGGTAGTCCGGCATCCGCACGTAGTCGAAGTGCGCCCACCCGTCGGGCTCGACCGAGACGGCCGTGCGCAGCCACACGTCCTTGTCCTGGAAGCCCTCGGGCCCCATCTCGCGCCACCAGTCGAGGTAGTTCGGCAGCCACTTCTCCAGCGCCCGCTGGAGCCGCTTGTCGCCCGAAAGGTTCACGTTGTTAGGAATGCGCTCGTGTAATTCCATAAGCTGATGAAGGCTCCTTATAAACCCCGCGACTCCGTACCCTAAGATTAGATGCGCGCCGCGCCGCGCGGACTGCCGCGTCCCGCAAACCTACGTTCTTTTGTAATCGAACTGCGGCTGCGTGGGCTTGCCGTAGTTCGTGAGCGCGCCCTGCGGGCCGACGGCGTTGGGGCGCTGGAAAATCCAGTTCTGCCAAGCCGTGAGCCGGCCGTAAATCTTCGTGTCGAGCGTCTCGGGGCCGGCGAAGCGCAAGGAAGCCTCCATGCCCGTGAGCGCGTCGGGGGAGAGCGAGGTGCGCTCCTCGACGGCGACGCGGATTTCGTCCTCCCAGTCGAGGTCGTCCGGCGCGAAGGTGACGAGTCCCGCCTCTTCGGCCCCCTCGGTGTCGAAGCGGCCGACGTGACCGAGCACCTCGTCGGCGCGCCCGGGCTCGGCGAGGAAGCGCGACTGGAGGCGCGTCAGCCCGTTCGACATCGGGAGCGCGCCCGCGTTCATCTCGCTCGTCGCCAACTCCACCTTCTGCTCGGGGTCGTTGAGCATGTAGCTGCGGTCGGAGGCGAGCAGCAGTTCAAGCAGGTTCCCGGCGAAGCAACTCCCCGGCTCGGCGAGCGCGAAGAAGCTCTTGGCCGTGAGGTCGAGGCGGCGCAGCACCCTCGCCATGTGCAGGATGATCTCGCGGGCGAGCCAGTGGTCTCGGTATTCGACAAGAGTTTTGTCAACCGCGAGCACGTCTCCGATCTCGCCCGCGGCGCGCAGCAGCACCAGCCCGACCAACGGCTCGTTCATCCGCAGGTGGAGCAGCGCGTCGTCCAGCTCGCGGTACGCGCGCAGCGGCCAGTACGCGTCGCCGAGTTCGTGAATCTCCTCGGCGGTGGCGGGCTGCGCCCCTTCCGGCCCGCGCACGGTCAGCTCCGCGTGGCGCGCCTCGCGGTTCAGCTTCAGGGAGACGTACTTGTACTCGCGCCCCGAGTCGCCCGCCTCGACCTCAAGGGGCCTCAGCTTGATGCCGGGGCCGGCCTCACGCCCTTCGGTCTCCTTCAGAATCTCGCGGACGCGCGCCTCGACGCCCTCCTGAAACTTGCTCGTCGGGAAGTGTCCATCGATTAAGCCCCACTCCCGCGCCCGCTTCGCCTTCAAGCCTTCGGCCAAAGTCGAGAACACGTCGGCGCGGTCGCGCCTGACCTTGCGCTTATCAACGAGCCTCGTCAAACCTCCCGTGCCGGGCAGCACGCCGAGCAGGGGAACCTCTGGGAGCGAGACCGCCGAGTTGCCGTCGTCAACGAGGTAGATTTCGTCGCAGGCTATCGCCAACTCGTAGCCGCCGCCGGAGGCCGTGCCGTTCAGGGCGGCGACGTAGCGCTGGCCCGAGTGTTGGGACGCGTCCTCGATGGAGCAGCGCGTCTCGTTCGTGTACTTGCAGAAGTTAACCTTGAAGCCGTGCGCCGAGGTGCCGAGCATGTAGATGTTCGCCCCGGCGCAGAAGATGCGGGGCTTGAGGCTGCGGACGACGACGACGCGCACCTCCGGGTGCTCGAAGCGCAGGCGCTGGACGGCGTCCGAAAGCTCTATGTCCACGCCGAGGTCGTACGAGTTGAGCTTGAGCTTGTAGCCCTCGGCAAGCGTCTCGTCCTCCTGCACGTCCATCGAGAGCGTGGCGACCGGCCCCTCGATCTCAAGCTTCCAGTGCCGGTAACGCTCCGGCGAGGTCTCGAAATTAATCATTCGGCTGAAGTGCACTCCCACAGGGATAAATTCTTCGCGGGCACGAAACCCGAATTATACCCGCCCGGCCGCCGGAATGCATTTCGCGGGAGACCCAACAAATCAGCCCTTCAGGTCGGCCTGCGGCAGGAGGCGCGGGGGGTGGCGGTGTTTGGTCGCCTGCTCGTAGGCGTAGGCGAGGCGGACGAGTTTGGGCTCGGTGAAGGCGCGGCCGAAGAAGGAGATGCCGACGGGCAGGCCGTAGACGTAGCCGGCGGGCACCTGCACGTTCGGGTAGCCGGCGACGGCCGCGGGCGTGGAGCTGCCGCCGGTGAAGTGGTCGCCGTTGACGAGGTCGGTCGTCCACGCGGGCCCGCCCGTGGGCGCGATGAGCGCGTCGAGTCTGTGTCTGACCATCACCGCGTCGATGCCCTGCGCCTGCGACATCAGTTTGCTCGTGCGCAGGGCCTTCAGGTAGGCCCGGTCGGTCAGGGGCCCTTTGGCCTCCGCGCGGACGAAAAGCTCCTGGCCGAAGTAGGGCATCTCGCGGTCGCGGTTCTTCTCGTTGAACTCGATGAGTTCTTTCAAAGTGCGCGGGTGGTCGCCGGGCGCTAAGGAGGCGAGGTACTTGTTGAGGTCGGCCTTGAACTCGTAGAGCAGCACCTCGAACTCGGCGGCGTCGAACTTGCCGTGCGTGGGCAGGTCGGCCGGGTCTACGACGGTCGCGCCCTCGCGCTTCATCAGGTCGATGGCGTCGGCCATCAGCCTGTCCACCGCGTCGCTGAAGCCGAAGAACTTTCGCGCGACGCCGATGCGCGCGCCGCGCAGTCCCGCGGGGTCGAGCGAGCCCGTGAGGCCCGCCGCCCAGTCGGAGACGTTCGCGCCTTTGCCCGGGACGCGGTCGGCCGGGTCTTCGGCGGCGAGCGCCAGCAGCAGCGCGACGGCGTCGGCGACGGTGCGCGCCATCGGCCCGGCCGTGTCCTGGCTGTGCGCGATGGGGATGATGCCCGAGCGGCTGACGAGCCCGAGCGTCGGCTTGATGCCGACGATGCCGCACGCGCCCGCGGGGCAGACGACGGAGCCGTCCGTCTCCGTGCCCACGCCGACGAGCGCGAGGTTGGCGGAGACGGCCGCGCCCGAGCCCGAGCTTGAGCCGCAGGGGTTGCGGTCGAGCGCGTAAGGATTCCTGGTCTGCCCGCCGCGCCCGCTCCAGCCGCTCGAAGAGTGCGTCGAGCGGAAGTTGGCCCACTCGCTCAGGTTCGTCTTGCCGACGATGACGGCCCCGGCCGCGCGCAAACGCTCGACGACGAAGGCGTCCCTGCGGGGTCTCGCGCCCACTAACGCCAGAGACCCGGCGGTCGTCAACATCCTGTCGGCCGTGTCGATGTTGTCCTTGATGAGGACGGGCACGCCGTGCAGGGGCCCGCGCACGCGCCCCGACTTGCGCTCGCGGTCGAGCGCGTCGGCTATGCCCGGCGCGTCCGGGTTCGTCTCGATGACGGAGTTGAGCGCCGCCCCGCGCCGGTCGATGCGCTCGATGCGTTCGAGGTACATCTCCGTCAGACGCCGCGCAGAGACGCGGCCCCCTTGCATCGCGGCCTGCGCGTCGCGGACGGTCAACTCCTCCCAGTCGAAGCGGCCTCCGCCGCCCTGCGGCTCGCCGGCCAGGCGCGCCAGCGCGCGCGCCGCCGCCCCGTGGTCGAACCCGGCGAGCGCCGCGCCGAAGGCCCCGGCGAGACCCGCACGCACAAACTCACGACGGCCGAACGAGCGGCCCCCGCGCCGACCTTTACGCGCCATGTTGGTTCCAGCCTCTCTTCGCGTGTTAAAAGTTTCGATGAGCGATGTGTGCCTGAGAGCATCGCCGAAGCGCGCCGGAAAAGCAACATGAAAACTTTCAACCTCTGCCTGCTCGGCTTCGGCAACGTCGGCTGTGCCCTCCTCGACCTCCTCTTCGAGAAGAGGGACGAGTTGTGGAAGGAGTTCGGCGTCTCGTGGCGCGTCACCGGCGTCGCGTCGCGCCGTCTGGGCTGGCTCGCGGCCCCCGAGGGGTTCCCGGACGAGGAGTTGGTCTACGCGCCGCTGGCGGGCCTCGCGCAGAAGGTCTCGCCCGCGCCGAAGGACGTGAACGAGTGGCTCGCGGCCACGCGCTGCGACGTGCTCTTCGAGGCGACCTCGCTCGAACCTTTAACGGGCGGCGCGGCCGTCTCTCACGTCCGCGCGGGGCTCAAGCACGGCGCGCACGTCGTCACGGCCAACAAGGGGGCAATCGTCCACGCCTACCGGGAGCTTTCGGAACTCGCCCGGAGCCGCGGCCGGAGGTTTCTGTACGAGGCGGCCGTCGCCGAGTTCCCCGTCTTCTCGCTCTTCCGCGGCTCGCTCCCCGCCGCGCGCCTGCTCTCCTTCGAGGGCGTGCTCAACTCGACGACCAACGTCATCCTCGACGAGGTGGCCGCGGGCCGCACCTTCGACGAAGGCGTCCGCCGCGCGCAGGAGTTAGGCGTAGCCGAGACAGACCCCGCGCACGACGTCGAAGGCTGGGACGCGGCCGTCAAGGCGTGCGCGCTGGCGAACGTCCTGATGGACGCCGGTCTGAAGCTCGATGAAGTGGAGAGGGAAGGCATCCGCGATTTGAAAGATGAGGACGTGCGCGCGGCGCACTCCGAAGGCAGCCCTTACAGACTCGTCGCGCGCGGCCGGCGCGGCGAAGAGGGCCGGGTCGAAGCCTCCGTCCGCCCCGAACGGATTCGGCCGCGCGGCCCCTTCGCCTCGGTCAAGGGGACGACGCTCGCCATCCACTACGAGCTTGACGTGCTGCCCGGCCTCACCGTCGTCGCGCACGACCCGGATTTGACGAGCACCGCCTACGGCCTGCTCGCCGACTTCGTCAACGCCGTCCGCGGAGAGGCGTAGTCAAGGTTTTACGGCGGCACGCACCCGGCCGTGACCGGTCCCCGGCCGAGCCACACACGAACGGCCGTCCTCCTGACCGGAAACGTTTCCGCCCTTACCCGAACAGTCTCCCGCCTCGTCCGAAGGGCTTCCGGCCTTGCCTGCACACGCCCCGGCGGCGTCCGCACACCCGTGCGCCTCACCGGAACAAGCGCGCGAGCCATCGGAACAGACGCGCGAGCCTTCGGCACAAGCGCGCGAGCCTTCGGACGGCCGCGCGCGGCGTCGGCGCACGCGCGCGAGCGACCGGAACACGCGCGCAAGCGGTCGGAACGGTTGCGCGTGCGGTCGGAACATCGGCGCGAGCGGTCGCAACACGCGCGCGAGCGGTTGGAACACCGGCGCGAGGCTTTGGAACATTGGCGCGAGCGGTTGGAACACGCGCGCGCGGCGTCAGTACAGACCCGCTTGGCGTTGGAAATGCTCAGTTTAGCGTCGGGGCGGGTTGGGGCGGGGGCAAAACGCACGCGCGCGCGGTCAGAATGACGCGGCGCGGCGTCGGAACAGGCGCGCGGGGCTCGGCCCGGCTGCGCCGGCCTACGCTTGAACTGCTCTCGCTATTTCGCCGACGCCCGCGACCAGACGTTCGACCTCTTCGCGCGTGGTGTAGCAGGCGGCCCCGGCGCGGATGAGACCTTCGGGGCGGAGGCCCAACTGCTCGACGACAGTCGCGGCGTAGAAGTCGCCGTGCGAGAGGAAGAGGCCCCGCGCGGCGAGCCCGCGCGCCGCCTCCGTCGAGGTGACGCCCTCGACCGTGAAGGCCACGGTCGGCGTCCGCTGGCCCTCCGGCCGCGGGCCGTAGAGCCTCACGCCCTCGACCCCGGAGAGCCCCTCCCACAGGAGGTTCGTCAGCTCGACGCCGCGCGCGTGCAGGGCGTCGAAGGCGCGCTTCAGACGTTCGCGCCGGGCGGAGCCTTCGAGCGGCGCGGTCGGGGCCCCGCGCGAGAGCGAGGCGAGGAACTCAACGGCCGCCGCCGCGCCGACGATGCCTTCGTGGTTCTGCGTGCCGGTCTCGGCGACCTCGGGCGCGTAGTCGGGCGCGGGCAGAAGCTTCGGGAAGGGAAGTGATTCAAGCAACTCGCGCCGGCAGAACATCGCGCCGACGTGCGGGCCGTAGAACTTGTAGGCCGAGCAGACGAGGAAGTCGCACCGCAGCGCGCGTACGTCCACCAGCCTGTGCGGCGCGTAGTGCACCGCGTCCACGAACATGTACGCCCCCGCGGACTCCGCGAGCCTGCCCGCGCGCGCAAGGTCTGTCACCGTCCCGAGCGCGTTCGACGCCGCGCCGACGGCGAGGAGCTTCGTCCGCGCATTCACCTTCGACTCGAAGTCCTCCCAGTCAAGCTCGCCCGTCTCTGCCGTCATCCGCACGACGCGCACCACGACCCCGCGCTCGCGCTCCAGCGCCTGCCACGGCGCGACGTTGGCGTGGTGGTCTAACTCCGTGACGACTATCTCGTCGCCCGCCTCGAACGTGCGGCCGAGCGTGCGCGAGACGTGGAAGGCGAGCGTCGTCGCGTTCGCCCCGAACGCTATCTCGCCGGGCGACGCGCCCAGGAAGTCCGCGAGCGACCCGCGCGAGCGCTCCAACAGCTCGTCCGTCTCGGCGCTCGTCGGGTAAGACCAGTGCGTGTTGGCGTTGTGGTTGTAGAGGTAGTCCGCCATCGCCTCGACGACCGCGCGCGGTACCTGCGTCCCGCCGGGGCCGTCGAAGTATGCGACCCTTTGGCCTGCGTGCGAGCGCGCGAGCGCGGGGAAGTGTGAGCGTATCTCTTCGACCAGGGCGGCGCCTTCGGCCGCCCTCGCTGTCTCAGTCATCGATGACCTCGCCGGTGGTATGATTCCTGCCGCCAGCATTGACGAATCCCCCTCCCCAGGTCAAGTGGAGTCAGGTGAAGGAGACGGACATGCCCTTCCGACAGGAGCCCCCGAGACTCGGCAACCAGTACGAAGACGACCGCGCGCTGCGCTCTTACCTCAGGCGCGCGCTCCCGCCCGAGGTGCTCAAGGAGGTCGAGCCCGAGCTGTTTGAGCTGGGCGGGCTGGCGGGCGGCGAGCTGTACCGGATGCAGCTCGCGGATCGCCTGAACGAGCCGCGCCTGACGCAGTGGGACGCCTGGGGCGAGAGGGTTGACCGCATCGAGGTCTCGCCGCTGTGGCGCGCGGCCGAACGCATCGCCGCGGAGCGCGGCCTCGTGGCGACCGCTTACGAACGTAAGCACGGCGCGCACTCGCGCGTGCATCAGGTCGCGCTCGCGTACCTCTTCACGCCCTCGACCGACATCTACAGTTGCCCGCTGGCGATGACCGACGGCGCGGCGCGCACGCTGCTCGCCTCCGGCAACCGCGAGCTGATCGGGCGCGTCGTGCCGCGCCTCACCTCGCGCGACCCCGCGGAGTTCTGGACGAGCGGCCAGTGGATGACGGAGCAGGCCGGCGGCTCGGACGTGGGGTTGACGGAGACGGTGGCGCACCGCGACGCGGAGGGCCGCTGGCGGCTCTCCGGGCGGAAGTGGTTCACGTCGGCCGCCGCCTCGCAGGTGGCGCTCACGCTGGCGCGGCCCGAGGGCAACCCGCCCGGCGGGCGCGGCCTCGCGCTCTTCCTCGTCGAGACGCGCGACGGCGCGGGCCGCCCGCAAAACATCCGCGTCGTGCGGCTCAAAGACAAACTGGGCACGCGCAAAGT